>CAVZLU010000001.1:0-112774 GCA_963776355.1 uncultured Chloroflexia bacterium
GCCGTGAAATGGGATATTTCCGAAAGCAGCGCGGGAGTTCCTTTGGCGCCGCGGGGAGAGGGGCGCGAGGCCCCGTCGGACGAAGATAACCCCGAGGGGCGGCGGGGGCGGCGTTCCCGCTGTCATTCAGGATGACCAACAACCCCGACGGAGAAAAGACAGGATGGCGCCACCGCACGGCGCATCGTCCAGCTTATCGAACAGAACAAGAGCAAACCTTTCTTTATGGGCTGCGGCTTTCATAAGCCCCATCTGCCTTGGGTGGCGCCGAGGAAGTACTTCGACATGTACTCGCTCGACCAGATCAAGCTGCCCCATACGCCGCCCGACGACCGTGACGATATCCCGCCCATAGCTCTTACCCACCAGGCTTCCGACGATAAACTGACGGACGACCAGCGCCGGCAAATGATCCTGGCCTATCATGCGACAACCACGTTTATGGACGCGCAACTGGGCCTGGTGCTGGACTCACTGGACAGGAACAAGCTTTGGGACAGCACGGTGGTGGTGCTGTTCGGCGATCACGGGTGGCATCTCTACGATCACTTGCAGTTGTGGCGCAAGATGACAGTGTTCGAGCCATTCGGCGCACGCGCCTTTGATAGTCCACACGCCGGGCGGCAAAACGGGTACGGCCTGCCCGCGGCTGGTGGAATTTGTGGATTTGTATCCGACGCTCACCGACCTTTGCGGCTTGCCGCAGGCGCCGGGCATCGGGGGCTGAGTTTCGCGCCGCTGCTGAAGAATCCGCAGATGCAGTGGAAGAAGGCTGCCTACACGATGGTCCTGCGGCAGAAAGACAAGTTCGGCCACAGCGTGGTTACCGAACGCTATCGTTACACCGAGTGGGACGGCGGCAAGGAAGGCGTTGAGTTCTACGATCACGAGACCGATCCGAACGAGTGGACTAATCTCGCCTGGGCGTCGCGGACGCGCGACGCCAAAACGTCCGCCAGGCTGGAGGAGATGAGAAAACTGCTGCACGCCGACCAATTGGCTAATGCCCGGTGAAAAAGTGCGGCGCGAGTTCCGGCAACGGCGCAACGTTACCGAGCCGCGACCGTGAGGGAGTGGACACTTGCGGCCGTCGCCCTCACGGTCGAGGCTCGGTTACGACGCGAGGGATGTTGACGTGTTGGGTCACTATGAAACACTTCGTTCCGCTCGTTCTTGCACTGGCGCTCCCGCTCGCCGCGCAGGAATATAAGATGGCCGTCGATCGGCCTGGTGCATTCCCACGTCTGGGGGCACTTGCCTACCATGCCAAAAGCGGAAGACGTGAAGCTGGTAGGCATCGCCGAGACCATTCCCGAACTGGTGGCCGAAGCGAAGAAGATCGCCGGCGCCGATGTGCGCCATCTACAGCGAATTCAAGAAGATGCTGGACGAGCAGAAGCCCGACCTGATCTGGTCGTTCGTGCCCAACAACCGGCACCTGGAGATCGTGAAGGCGTGCGCCCCGCGCAGGATCCACGTGATCTTCGAGAAGCCGCTGGCCGCTACGTACAAGGAAGCGCTGGGAGTGCAGAAGCTGGCGCCGCGAGCACCATATCAAGGTGATGACCAATTACCAGATGGCGTGGTGGCCGGCCAACTACGCCGCCAAAGCGCAGGCGGACGCGGGCAGCGTGGGACAGGTCTGGCGGCTGCACGGCATCGTCGGGCACGGCGGACCGGGCTCCACGGGCGCGCGCAACAAGTACTTCTTCGAGTGGCTCACCGACCCGGTGAAGAACGGCGCCGGCGCGCTGATGGATTTCGGCTGCTACAACGCGCTCTGGTCGCTCTGGTACCTGGGACGCCCGGAGAGCGTCTTCGCCCAGACCAACCAGCTCCGGCCCGAGACGTTCCCCAAGGTGGAGGACAACGTCGACATGATGCTGCACTATAAGAACGCCGTCGGCGTCTTCGAAGGCAGTTGGGATCTGCCGCGCAGCTATCCAGGATCTGGAGGTATTCGGTCTCGAGCGGCAGCGTCTACCATGCAAAACGGCAAGGTGGAACGTGCGCAAGGGCGGGGAAGCGCAGAAGCGTGACCGCTCGATGCCGCTGCCGCCGGAGCGCGTCCGAGCCCGTGGCCTACATGGTGAACTGCATTCCGCAACAAGAAGGACGATCGAAGGGCTCACCGCGCTCGAAATCAACGTCGGCGTGGTGGAGATCATCGAAGCGGCCAAGGAATCCGTCAAGACAGGCCGCGCCGTTCCGTTGCCGCTGAAGAAGTGAAGGATTCATTCCTCGTCGCAGCCGGCATTCTGCTCAGCCGGATCATGGGGCTGGTCCGGCAGCGGGTATTCGCGCACTACTTCGGGCAATCCGACGCGGCCGACGCCTTCACGCGCGGCCTTGCGAATCCCCAATTTCCTGCAGAACCTGTTCGGCGAGGGCGTCCTCTCGGCGTCGTTCATCCCGGTGTATTCGCTCGCTGCTGGCGCGACGACGACGAGGAGGCCGGGCGCGTGGCGGGCGCCATCGGCGCCATCCTGGCGCTGGTCACGTCCTGCTCGTGCTGGTCGGCGTGTTCGCTGACGCCGCTCCTGATCGACGTCATTGCGCCCGGGTTCCAGGGGCCGAAGCGCGAACTCACCATCCGGCTGGTGCGCGATCCTGTTTCCCGGCGTCGGCCTGCTGGTGCTGTCGGCCTGGTGCCTCGGCATTCTCAACAGCCATCGCCGGTTCTTCCTCTCCTACACGGCGCCGGTGATCTGGAACGTCGCCATGATTGCGACGCTGGTCGTGGTTCGGCGGCGCGGCAGCGCGATCTGGACCGCCTCGCGGTGCTGCTGGCGTGGGGCTCGGTGGTCGGGCAGCGCGCTGCGTTTCGGCGTGCAGCTGCCCGTCGGTGCTGCGCTGGTGAAGCGCTGCGCGTTCGCCTCGACCGGCTCGGCCGAACGTCCGCGACCGTCATCCGCGAATTCGGGCCGGTGTTCGTCAGCCGCGGCGTCGTGCAGATCAGCGCGTACATCGACGCGATGCTCGCGAGCCTGCTGCCGACCAGGCGCGGTGGCCGGCCTCGCCAACGCACAGCTGCTCTACACGCTGCCGGTGAGCCTGTTCGGCATGTCGGTCTCGGCCGCGGAACTGCCGGCCATGTCGAGCGCGGTCGGCAACGGCGCACGAGGTGGCGGCGTACCTGCGGCGGCGGCTCGACCGGCGGCCTGCGCCAGATCGCATTCTTCATCGTGCCCTCGGCCATGGCGTTCCTGGCGCTCGGGCGACGTGATCGCGGCGGCGGTGCTCGCAAACGGGGCGGTTCAGCCGCGACGATTCGGTCTACGTCTGGGGCATTCTCGCCGGCTCGACCGTCGGCTGCTCGCGTCGACGCTGGGCGGCTCTACTCGTCGACGTACTATGCGCTGCGCGACACGCGCACGCCGCTCCGCTACGCCATCGTGCGCGTGTCGCTGACGACGGCGCTCGGCTACGTTGCTCCGTCTCGCTCCCGCGCTGGCTCGGGATCGAACCGCGCTGGGGCGTAGCGGGGCTGACGGCGTCGGCGGGGGTGGCCGGGTGGGTGGAGTTCGCGCTGTTGCGCCGCACGCTCAACCAGCGGATCGGATCGACCGGGATCGCGCGGAGGTTCCTGGCGAAGCTGTGGATCGCCGCGGGCGTCGCGGCGGCCGCGGGTTGGGCGTGAAGTTGGGCTTGGGACGGCGGGATCCGATCATCGAAGCTGTGGCCGTGCTTGGGTTGTATGGCGGAGTGTACTTCGCGCTTGCCGCCGCGCTTCGGATCGAGGAACCGGCCGCGCTGCTCGCGCGGTTAAGGCAGCGCAGATGAGGCAGGCCCGCGTAAACTGAAGCCTGCCTCACACCGCATTCTTACTTTACTGATTCGACCACGATCGTATCGCCATTGGGTGCGCCTACCACTCGCACCTTGACGGGCTTTCGATCCTTCATGAGTTTATGCCATTCCTTCTTGTTCTTCACCAGCTCGACAACACGTGTATTGCCGGTGTCGTCGAGGCGGACATGATTTACCTTCAGGAGTCACCAGCCCGAACGAAGTGGTGGTTTCTGTCACGGGACAATCCATCGAATCATTGGTGGTTCTTGTCGTCTCAGTCCTGGTTGTTGTCCCATCGGGACTGCTGGTGCTGCTTTCTTTATGCTCCGTATGTGTGGAACGGCACGATGCGTCTACCAGGGTTAGGCTATCGTACTTCTTGTCGTTGTGGTTTCCGTTCGAGTAGTGGTCTGTTCCGCCTGCGCCCATAGGAAACCGGCGAAGAGCGGAATTACAGCTACAACTGCGAATTTTTTCATATAGGTCCCTCCACGTTCGATCTACGGAGGGTATGCGTTGCAACCGCTGGTCCTTTGTCGGATGCGTCACGCCGTGCCGGTGCCTGACAGCTCGCGGATCCAGATATTGCGAAATCGTACGGGCTGCCCATGATCCTGCAGCAGCAGCGGCATCTTCTCCGGGTGCGGCCGGTAAGGCGGACGTTTCATGAAGTCCGTGGGGCCCGTGAGGCGGACGTGGTCTTGTACCAGCGCGCCGTTGTGCAGTAGAGTCAGCGTGGCCAGGCGCAGCAGTTCACTAGCTGCGCCGAATAGCGAGGCCATGGAAGACGATGTCATAACTCTGCCATTCGCCGGGCGCGCGGCTGGCGTTGACCAGCGGCGGATATTGACCGTACACCGCGGCCTGCCCATCCGCGTAGGTGTGGTTCCGGAACGAATCGAGCACCTGGATTTCATAGAGCGACATCAGATAGACGCCACTGTTGCCTGGCTCCTGATCAGTGCCCTGTGTCGGAGATGAGGTGGCCAATTCGACATGGAGCTGGCAATCGCCGAACGCCTGCACCGAGACCAGGTCTCCCGAGCCGGGCGCGACTTGGAATCGCCCGTCCCTCACCTTCCATGCCGGCGGTTTGCCGTCGCCGTGCTGCCAGGCGGCGAGAGTCTGGCCGTCGAACAGCACGATGGCGTCGGACGGCGGGGCGCCGGGATCGGCTGTGATCTGCGGCGGCAAGGGCCGGTCATGGTCGCCGGGCGCCCAGGGGATCTCGGGTGGGGTAACGGCGGCAATCAGGACCGCGACGAGACTCACAGCTCGGCGTTATGCCGGGATGAGAGGAGATATTTCTAATTTGCTTTAACATGTAATTCAATCCAATTCCGATCCTTGACACTGGAACTCAAAGTAGTATAACCTCCAGACCTATGAGTTCTACAACTTCCCGCTGGATCTTTTTTTGCTCCGTTGTCCTGATCTCAGCAGCGTCTTGTTGGGGACAATCAGATACTGGAACGATCACCGGTATTGTCAGGGATACGAGCTCCGCTGCAGTTCCCCGGGTGAAAATCACCGTTACGGATGCGCGCACGAATGCCGACGTCTTTACCGCGTTAACCGACGGCACTGGCAGATACACGGTGCCAGCGCTGAACTGAGCGATTATGTCCTCACTGCTGAAACGCCGGGCTTCAAGAAAGAGATGCGGCGAGGCGTCAACCTGGAAGTCAACCAGGTGGCTGCGGTGGACTTCACATTGCAGGTAGGACAGGTCAGCGAGGTGGTGGAGGTGACGGCGGCTGCTCCTCTAATGCATTCCGAATCCGCCGAACTGGGCGACGTAGTGGAACAGCGCCGTGTAGTCGAGCTGCCCCTCAACGGGCGTTTCTTCGTGAACCTGGTGAATCTGACCGTTGGGGTGACTCCGGCCGCGGCCGTGGGTAATCCGAATAACAATCAGTATCTGGGAGCCAGGGCGGGTCAGCCGGGAGTAGAGGTTAACGGCCAGCGGCCCGGAAGCAACAACTATACGGTGGACGAGATGGACGACGCCAAAAGCACGGTCAGCAGCATCATTCTCTATCCGCCCGTGGATGCCATCCAGGAGTTCAAGGTGCAAACCAGTAATCAGGAATCGGAATTCGGCAAAAATCCGGGTGGCACCGTGAACGTGGTAATCCGAGAGCGGAACCGATAGTTACACGGAAACGTGTATGAATTTTTGCGGAACGACGCCCTGGACGCCAAGAATTTCTTCGATCGGAGCGACTTGCGCATTCCCGCGTTCAGGATGAACCAGTTTGGCGGCACGCTGGGCAGCCCGATTGTGCGGAACAAAACCTTCGTTTTCGGATACTACGAAGGGTACAAGATCCGTCAGGCGCAGACCTACCTGGATTCCGTGCCCACACCGCCAATGCGCACCGGGAACCTGTCGGAGTTAGGCAAGCCCATCTACGATCCGCTTACTTACGACCCACAGACGAATCTGAAGCAGCGATTCCCGAACGATACAATTCCGGCCAGCCGGCTGGATGTAGCGGCCCAGCGCCTGATAACGCTCAACGAGCCGCTGCCTAACGCTTCAGGCGTGGGCAACAACTTCCTGTATAATCCCAGACGCAACTCGGACAGCAACGGCTTCGGGACGCGGATCGATCATCAGTTCCGGGAAAAGGATAATTTGTTCGGTCGATTCATCCTGCAAAACTTCAAACTGGATAATACAAGCATCCTAAGCCTTCCGATTCTGCCCAGTCCGTACACTAAGAACACCCAGTCGATCCAGGCCGCTCCTGAGACGCTGAACGCGCGCGGGCTCGCGATCGGGCACACGCACGTGTTTACGCCCCGCTGGGTCGATGAACTGCGTCTCGGCTACACTCGTGAGCATGTTTACTTCGCCAATCCGTTACAGGGCGATAACGTGGCTGACAAGGTAGGCATCCCGTTCGTGAACAATCCGGCTATAGCGTATTCGAGTGGGATGCCAAGCTTTTCGGTGACCGGGTTTACGGGACTCGGCGAATCCGGCATTCAGCCGTTCATAGTAACTGACAACAACTATGAGGTGACCAACCACGTGACCTGGCTGAAGGGTCGACACAGTATCAAGTTAGGAGGTGACTTAATCCGGCGCCAGTACAATTTCTTTCAATCCAGCAGCCAGCGTGGGAGCTTCTCGTTCAATGGACAATTCACCAGCCAGATTGGAATCGGCAATACGGGTAGCGGCATGGGTGATTTCCTGCTTGGATTGCCATCGGAGCAGTGCCTTGACTGTGCTCCTCGGCGAAGTGGGGCGAGCGCCAGATTGAAGCCGGCGGGGTATGTGCAGGATAGTTGGAAGGCAACTGGCTAGTTTCACTTACTTTCGGTCTGCGGTACGAATTGTATACGCCGCGGGTGGAAGTAGCCGACCGGCAAGCGAATTTTGCCCCGACCGTACCCGGCGGCGCAGTGGTGCTGGCCGGTTCCGGTGCGCCATGCGGGCGCGCCCTTCGATGCATCGATTTCGGAGACTTCGCGCCACGTTTCGGCTTTGCTTACCAGTTGAACTCGAAGTTCGTCGTTGCGCGGTGGTTACGGCTTTTTCTACGACGACTACGCCGTGCATGGGTTCGGGGGAACTTCCGGACTGATGTATCAGCCGCCATTCGCCTGGAGTTCTTCCATAACCACTCCAATCACCAGTCCCACCAACCGGCTGGAGGATGGCATTCCGCCTGTGATTACTATACCCATAACGAACGGTAAGGTGTCCCGTCAGAGGCGTCTTATACACCTCCACCTACCAAAACCCGTACGGCAAGAACTCCTACGTCCAACAGCGAAACCTCACTGTCGAACAGCTACTGACGAAAGATTTGGTATTGTCGGCATCATGCGTGGGCAACAAGGGAACGCGAAATATGTTTAGGTCGGATGTAAACCGGGCCGTTCCAGGTCCTGGCGACGTGCAGTTACGACGTCCGTTTCAGGGTGGCCGGGCGTGACCGCGATGTTCAACGATGGCCAGTCCAGCTACAACAGTCTGCAGATGAAGGCGCAGCAACGCCTGGCGCGCGGCTTCAGGTTCCTGGCGGGCTATACGTTTGCAAAAGCCATGGACGACGGCAAGGGTGAAGGCAGCGTTGTGCAGGATGCTTATTACCGGAAAGGAGACCGGGGGCGCTCGGATTGGGACGTGACCCACCGTTTCGTATTCAGCTCGACGTACGAGTTGCCGTTTGCCGGGGTAAGAGTATGGCAGGAGGGCTTGGAAAGCTTGGTTCGAAGCTGGTGGAAGGCTGGAATATTAACGGCATCGTCCAGGTTCGACCGGGCTTCCGTTAACACCCACCCTGGCGACTCCGCTCGCTAACACAGGCACATCGAGCCGGGCGAACTGTATCGCGAATCCGATACTCAGCAATCCAACGCCAACAGATGGTTCGATCCCTCGGCCTTCGGGACGCCGGCCCTCTACACTTTCGGAAACTGCGGCCGAAACACTTTCAATGGTCCCGGAACGCACCAGGTGGATGTGAATTTCGAGAAGACGACATATCTTTCCGGAGAGCGGAGCCGGTATGTGCAGTTCCGCATGGAAATGTTCAACCTGTTCAATACGCCTCAGTTCAATAACCCCAACATTTCGATCGGGTCGCCGACTGTGGGCACGATCTCGAGCGCGGGAGATCCGGCAAATTTTACGCGGACTTCCAGGCAGATCCAGCTTGCATTGAAGTTCTATTTTTGACAGTGCTAACTCTCAAACAGGGTGTAACGGTGGAGCGCACGCGCGCGTCCAAGCACCCAGCGGCATACCCGGGATGAGGCCTGGACGCACTCAGCCCTACGCCAGCCCTTGTGCCCGGTGCCGAAATGGAGTACACGTCGATTATGAGGAATAATCTCATTCGCTTCGCAATGCCCCACAGCGCACTGGTTCCGCTTTCGCTGCTTATGTGCCTTGCGCCAATACTGCGCGCCGATGTCACGCTCCGCTATACATCCGATGTGCAGTTGGCCTCCTTCCTGCCTCCTGAGATGCTCGATCAGTTTCAAAAGGGCCTGAAAGGGGCTGTGGGAGCATCGCAGACGATTCGCATGAAGGGCAACAAGGGATATACGACTGCCGGCAAGTTCCTCTTCATCGTGGATTTCGACAAGCAGGAATTGACGATGGTGGATGGCGAGAACAAGCACGTGGCGACCGTGCCCGCCGGCCAGTACTCCGAGAAGATGCTGGCCTCGATGCCCAAGATCCCGGAGGAGGCGCGCAAGGTGTTCGACTCGACGAAAGTCTCCTTCGATTCGCACAAGACAGGACGCACCGAATTGATTCAGGGCGTCCAGGCGGAGGAGCGCGAGGTGGTGCTCTCGATCGAAATGCCCGTACCCGGCGGAGATCAGGTCATCCCCATGATGAAAATGGTTATGCAGATCTGGACGGCCAAGCCCGAGGAGGCGCTCCGCGTTCAGGCCATCCGCGAATTAACCGGGTACAACCTGTGGACCGGTTACTTCATGAATCCCGGCGAGTCGCTAGGAAAAATGTTCGGCGCGATGCCCGGCTTCGGTAAAGGCATGAACTCGATGTTGGAGGAGATGGCGAAGAATAAGTCCGTGATGCTGCGGTCTCAAATAAGCCTCTACTCCTCTTTCTTCGCGCAGATGGCGCAGAACATGCAGAAACAAGGCAAGCCGCTGCCGCCCAGTTACGATCCGGACGCTCCCATCGTGCAGGTGAAGCAGGAGGCCGCGGAGTTGTCCACGGCGTCTGTGGAGGATTCGACATTTCAGGTTCCCGAAGGCTATACGGCGGTGCCCATGGAAGACCTGATGAAGGCTCTGGTACAGCCGCACCAGCCGACGCTGTAGCATAGCCCGCAACCGGCGGATTCATAACGTCCCCATACTGATCGCAGAATCGCGGAGGGCCTTGACTGACCTGTACGCCGGGCTGCAGGGGAGCCGCAGCCGCGTCCCAACGGCCCGTATCAACCAGTTTCAGTTTCTTGTTGCCCCGCAAGGTAGAATAACCCCATTGATGCCTCCTTCTCATGGGCCTTATCTCCTGCTGCTGACGCTTGGGTCGGTAGCACTGTTGCTGGTGTTGATTCTGGTAGTTCGGCTGCACGCCTTTCTGGCGCTGCTGCTGTCGGCCATGGCGCTCGGCTTGGGCGCGGGCATGGCGCCGGTCAAGGTGCTGGCGTCCGTGCAGGCCGGATTCGGCGAGGCCCTGGGATTCATTGCCATCGTGGTGGGTCTGGGTGCGATGATCGGACGGTTTCTGGAACACGCCGGCGGCGGGCGCGCGCTGGCCGACTGGTTGCTCTCGAAATTCGGACGTGAGCGCGCAGTCTGGGCCGTGCTGTTCGCGGCCTTTCTGGTGGGCCTGCCGATTTTCTTCGAAGTCGGATTCATTATCCTGGTGCCGCTGGTATGGAACCTGGCGCGCGAGTCGAAACGGTCGCTGCTGTACTACGGGATGGCGCTGATGGCGCCGCTGACCGTCACGCACGCGCTGGTGCCGCCGCATCCGGCGCCGTCGGCTGCCTGCCAACTGTTGGGCGGCAGACCTGGGGCGCGTGATTCTTTACGGCGCGGCGCTTTCACTGCCGATGGCGATCGTCGAGCGGCATTCTGTATGGCGGCTGGATAGCGCGGCGGATTTTGTGCCGCTGCCCGCCATGGCGATCGATCGGCAGCCGGACGCGCCGGGCGAGGCAAGAACCCGCCGCCCGTGCCCCTGGTCGTGCTCATTCTGCTGTTGCCGGTTATCCTGATCTTCGGGCACTACGATTTGGGGAGGTCCGGTCTTCAGCTTTCGTGGGTCATCCGTTTACCGCGCTCACAATCGCCGCGCTGGCGGCGATGCTCTGCTTCGGCTTCGCGCGCGGGCTCGACCGCAAGGGCATTTCCAAAATGGCAACGGATGCTTTGGAGCCGATCGGCACGTTGCTCGTGATCATGGGCGGCGGCGGCGCCTTCAAGCAGGTCATCGTGGATTCGGGCGTGGGCCCCTACGCGGCCAAGATGCTGGCGGCATCCAGCATCTCGCCGCTGTTGGTGGTGTACCTGATGGCCGCCGTGATGCGCGTCGTGCAAGGTTCGGCCACGGTGGCGATCATCACCGCGGCCGGGATCGCGGCGCCCATGGTGAAGGGCATTCCCGGGTATCGGCCGGAGATGATCGTGCTGGCTTGTGCTGCGGCGGTACGTTCCTTTCGCACGTGAACGACGCCGGGTTCTGGATGGTGAATCAGTACCTGGGCATGACCGTGCCGCAAACACTCAAATCCTGGACCATGCTGAAAATGATCGCGTCCGTGACCGGATTCGCGATTGTGCTGCTGGCGCAGTGGCTGATCGGCTGAACGGAATGATGAAACTATACGACCTGGATCCGGGATCCGACTGCCCGGAGATTGTGCGCATGATCGTCGAGATCCCCAAGAACTCGGCGAATAAATACGAGTACGACGGGGAACTGGGTGTGTTCCGGCTGGACCGGGCGCTGTATTCGCCGATGCATTATCCGGGCGACTATGGCTTCATCCCGGGGACGCTGGCCGAAGACGGGGATCCCATGGACGTGCTGGCGCTGGTGGAAGAGCCCAGCTTTTCCGGATGTCTGATCGGGGTGCGACCGCTGGGGTTGCTGGATATGCTGGACCAGGAGGAGCCGGACCAGAAGATCCTCGCGGTGCCCCTCGGGGTCGAGTAGGCCCAGGGAATCTCACCCCGAGCCCCTCACGGAACCGTGCTTGAGCCTCTCGACTCACACGGCTCGTGCCACCCCCTGAAGGCTACCGCCTTCCGTCGAAACCAGCCGGTTCCTCCTGTTGTCAGTTGACCGAAACGGCTCCAACGCGGATGGCCCGCCCCCTTCCCTCCACGGACATTACTCCGCTTCATCGGTACTACGAGGCAGTCCGCCCCTGATTGTCGCATCGGTACTTTCCGCCTCGCGGGTCTTCCGCTTGTGCCTTTTCCCTTGCCATCGCCAACCAGGTTCTCGAGTTCCGTACAAAAGCCCGAATTTGAGTCACGCCTCTTCTACACCGGACACCACATGGCCCGAAAGTAGGTCTCCTGCCATGCTGATCCCAGAGCAGTGACCACGCCCTGGTTCTGATGCCATCCGAAGTTTTGTTTCGATGCTTCATCAAAGGTTCGCTTACGCTCGTCTCTCAAATCCATACATGACGAAATCTAATGTCTCGCCTTTTAACCGTGACGTTCACCACCGCGGCTTTTGCCCGAAGCAGCTCACGGCTGTTTGAAGCCTCCTCCTACCAGACGGCTTCGAAGGGCCTACCTCCATCTTTCGCACAGCATGACGCTTTCGCGTCTTCTCGACACACGATCACTTCAAAACCGGCCAACGGACCATCACCTGGACGAACTTGTTTTACCTTACCGGCTGGCGGTCTGGCAAGTCCAGTTTGACCCAGTCCGGTCCCTCATCGTCAGCCCTGAGATGCCGGCTGTCATCCAGCCCGACGTTCTGCAGGACCATATTCCAGTCCTCCCCTTCCTGCGTCGGAAGGTGAGCTTTGAAAATCAAGTCACTTCTTCCCGTTCTGCGGGCGATACTCGCTACCGCCTCACGAATTACCTCCACCAGCTGGCGTCCTGCATTATCGGCGTCGAATGCCGCTACGATTTCGGCCCCGGCCGGTAGCTTCGCGATAGTCGCTTGGACCAGTTCGCTTTGCCGTGAGCTTGGTTTGCCACCCAAGCTGGCATAGCGGGTCTGGTCCTCCGCATCCGGAAACAGCGCGGCATGGGAGAGCGCGTCCACGGCGCTCTCGGTCAAGATCAGACGCCGGTCGGCCGGCTGGGTATGCGACATCCACAAACCCTTTTGGCCCCCGGCGGCAAAGCCGGTGAATCCACTATTCTTGATCTCGTATCCGCACAACCCCGCGGCATCGAAATGTGGAAATACCGTGTTGCCGAGGGAGTCGATCCGCATGCGGCCCGCCAACCGCGGCGATAACAGCGCTGCTGCGGGCACACAGCGCTCGTGTTCGAGATACGGAAACCGCTGTGCGTCTACCATGCGCCGGTACGCGCCTTCGACACGCATCCGGTCCGGCCCGGCCGGCTCCAGTTTGGGGAACTGCGAGGAGATCGCAGGCCGGCCGATCCATGGCCGCAGGATCTGACGCACCGCACCGAGACTCAGATTCTGGCGCCTTTGCAGAAGATCGATGACGGTGCCGTTGTCCCGGTCATCTCTCACGGAAAAGAAGACATAATGGCCATTGCCATTGCGCTTGACGACGATCTTGTCGGCGCCGCGCCGCAGCACCGTGCTTCCGCGCCAGCTCTCGCGCCGGTCGATCTCATAGCCAAGGCTCACGGCAAATTGGCGTAGATCGATCTGCCGTTTGAAGGCATCGAGTTCGCTATCCTGGTTCCTCATCAGAAAAAACCTTTTCCTTCCCTATTGCCCGTTTTTCTTCGTGGGTGATCACTGGCTTTCCGCCGCTGTAGCTGCTGCCAGCTTGGTGCGCCAACTCCGCGGGCCGCACTTGAGCACATGCCCGTGGTGCAGCAGCCGGTCCAGCATGGCGGTGACCGCGGCCGCATCGCCCAGCAGTTTTCCCCAGTCTTCCACGGGTCTGTTCGAGGTCAGCAGCGTGCTCGCCCGTTCGTATCGCCGCATGATGATTTCCAGCAGGTCCTCGGCCGCGGTATGCGGCAGTTTGCGCATGCCGAAATCGTCGATGATGAGGAGCGGCACGCTGGCCACCGACTCCATGAACTGCTTGCGCGTACCCTCCACTACCGCCTCCGCCAGATTGTCCAGCAGGACATGCGTCTCCCGGTACAGCACACGATAGTTCTGTTGGATAGCGGCTTGGCCGATGGCTTGGCCCAAGTGACTCTTTCCCGTCCCACCAGAGCCAGTCACATGATGCCTATGTTTCCGAGCGCGTAACGGTACATTACCGTTGGCTCGCTCTCCACGAAGTTACCCTTGACTGTCACCGGAGGGTTTCTCTTCCTGATGGTGAGCACCTCCACTGTGAGTTGCCGGATGGAGCGATGGGTGCGATTCCACTTTGGATGACAGATCCTGTGACCTGTGCCGGCTTCTCTTTCGGTGAACCCTTGGTTTCAGTCGAAGCGCTCAGCAATCTCCGCGCGCTGCTGGACTCGGTGCGATCCAGGCATTCGACCAGGGCAGGCACCGAAGGAAGCGGAGAGGAGAGCCATAAGGGGCCAAGGGTCTCAGCGCCCCAAGAGATGACGCGGGAAGTTTCGGGGCCAATCATACTGCGAACTTTAAGGAGTCCCGGGGGTGAGGGAAAGTGCTGAAACCGGATGTCATGCACTGCGCGACGGGAAACGTACGACACAGCTTCCGGAGAGTTTCTCCACACAGGCTGGTCGCAGCCGTTTTCGAAGTGGTGCGAAGATACAGCGCACCAACGATGCGGCTGATCAGGCTCAACTATAGTCGGGCCCGAAGCGTGCTATGTGTCTGCCGGATTTACCCCGGCTGTTGGCTTCATAATCCGACAACTCTCTCTCAGTGGGTCTATAGTGTTGGTGATCGTCACCACCTAAAACAGGAGTGCCACCGGAATAACTCGCGATGCCGATTCTTCTCTGTAAGGATGCCTCCTCTCTCCAATCGGCTCGATTACCCGTCCGGCGTAGTCTCAGTGTCGGGCACTCTCTTGTCCGAATCAACACCGCCAACGAATCCAGCTGAGGTCCCTTGGCCGAGTTTCGTCTCGGATCTATGCTTGGCGCTGGCGACCTCCTATGATTACGGAAAGGTGCCGGCGGTCTGTCGGTGCCTCGTAGCCAAGAACGAAGACCGAAGGAGATACGCAGCAGCATGACTCGGAATCCTAAAGCGCCAGCGGCCCACCAGCAGCTGCTCTTTTTTCAGGCAGCCCAGCGACCACTAGAGCTGCCCAGCGACAAACAACGAGAACTCCAAACAGCAGTAGCGGACCTTCTGTTGAATGCCCTCACGGGTGACGATCTCATCGACAGTGGAGGAACTGATGACGAACCCCAAGCTCACGCCTGACCATCTACGCCGCAAAGCCATTATCTACATCCGCCAATCTACACCCAGCCAGGTACTGTACAACAGGGAAAGCCAGCGACGGCAGTACGGGCTCGCCGACTATGCGCGGTCGTTGGGCTTCGAGGAGGTGGAGACCATAGACGACGATCTGGGCCGTTCCGGTTGTGGGTTGGTGGAACGCCCAGGCTTTGAACATCTGGTGGCCGAAATCTGCGCCGGGCAAGTGGGAGCCGTGTTCTGTATCGAGGCTTCGCGCTTGGCCCGAAACGGTCGAGATTGGCATCACCTAATTGAACTGTGCGGTTTGGTCAACGCCTTGGTGATCGACCCGGAGGGGATGTACGATCCCCGTCTCATCAACGATCGCCTGCTCTTGGGGCTTCGGGGCACAATGAACGAGTACGAGGTGAACCTGCTCCGGCAGCGCTCCCTGGAAGCCATTCGTCAGAAAGCGCAACGCGGCGAGCTGCAATTTCGTCTGCCCATTGGTTATTGTTGGACCCTGGCTGGCAAGATCGAGATTGATCCGGATCAACGCGTGCAACAGGTCATCCGCCTGATCTTTGAAAAACTCGGCGAACTGGGCAGCGTGCGTCAGGTGTTTCTGGCTTTCCGTCGCGAAGGGATTCTCCTGCCAACGCTAAATCTGAACGATGATCCGTTGGGCCCGAAAGTCAGTTGGAAGCCTGGCCGGTACGGCACCATTCTGAAGATCGTAAGCAATCCCGTGTACGCGGGTGCCTACGCGTTTGGTAAGACAGAGGTGCGCACGAGCGTTGTCGATGGCCGAGCGCGGAAAACCGAGGGCCATCAGAAGCCGAGAGAAAGTTGGGCAGTCTTGATCAAGGGCCACCATGCCGGTTACATCTCTTGGGAGCAGTTCGAACGGAATCAGGTACTATTGAGCGAGAATGCTTACATGCAGTCGCGTATGGGTCGTAGGTCAGGCCGGGGCGGTAAGAGCCTGCTAGCTGGGCTGCTGCGTTGCGGCCGCTGCGGTCGAATGTTGAATGTCTCGTACAAAGGCCGAGGCGGCAACCGGCCATGTTTCGATTGCCGGGCCATGGTCAACCACGGACTGAAGAGTTGTATCAGATTCAGTGGCTGGAGGCCCGACCGAGCGGTGTCCTGCGAGATTCTGCGCGTGATCGAAGGTAGCGCCGTGGAAGCGGCTCTGGAAGCGGCCGGGCGGATGACGCAACAAGACGCGGAATGGCGCCGTGCGTTAGACCTGGAGTTAGAACAGGCCCGTTATGAAGCCCGTTTAGCGGCGCGTCGGTACGAGGCCGTGGATTGCGACAACCGCTTGGTAGCCAGTGAACTGGAAGGGAGATGGAATGCCGCGCTGGAAAAAGTGCGGGAACTAGAGAACCGAATGCAAGAGGCGGAATCCACTGCGCAGGCCAAACCTGTTCCGAGTAAGGAAGCTTTGCTGGCGTTAGCCGAAGATCTGCCTGGGATCTGGAACGCGCCGGAGACCGACATGCGACTGAAGCAGCGGATTGCCCGAATTCTGATCCAAGAGATTGTGGCAGATCTGGACGAAAAGGCCAATGAGATCGTCCTGATCATCCACTGGCAGGGTGGACGCCACTCGGAGTTGCGCGTGGCTCGAAACAAGACTGGTCACCACGGCAGGTGCACTAACGTCGAGGTATTTGATCTGATCACTCAAATGGCGGGCCAATATCGCGACGAACAGATCGCCGGGACGCTGAACCGGCTTGGACTACGGACAGGCGCGGGGAATAGCTGGGACGCGGCGCGGGTTCATGCTCTACGTGCAAAGCTGGACCTTCCAGCATTCGATCCAGCGCGGCCAGGGCCGGTCATGCTGAGCCTGGACCAGGCTGCAACTCAGCTCGGCACCTGCCGCACATCGGTCAGGCGATTGATCCGGGATAAGACTCTGCCAGCCACGCAAGTCATCCCCTACGCACCTTGGCAGATCTCGGAAGAGGCCGTCAAATCGCAGACCGTTATCGATGCCGTAAAGAAAATGCAGATGCGCAGTCATGCCCCGCGGCCACGAGATGTGGATGACAAGCAGTTAATGTTTTCAATGTCTTAACGAGGAGTAGCAGAATGTCACGGTGCCGCCGGGACCCAGGAAAAGTGCATCTTCCCGCTTGCCGATGAAAGCACAGGTGGCCAGGTCAAACACCAGGCTGCGATTCATCTTCGGGTTAAAAGTGAAGTCGAAGTTGTCCAAAGTCTTGTGCGGGTCGCGGAAGGCGGCCTGTTTGCGCCGGCGATCCAAGAGTCTCTCGCTGCGGCGGGTAAGCTCGTCACTCACCAGACACGAGATCAGATCGATCGGCGCCATGGCTTCGGCCTGCGCTTGGCGCAGTCTGGTTTCCAGCACGGCGGCTGTGCCGCCGAGCCGGAGTTGTCGTAAAGCCCGTTGTAATTCAATGAGGTTCATGGTTCGCTCTCCTGGGTTTTGCTTTGAATGAAATCGCGGTATTCGGTGAGGTCGCGGATCAGGGGATCGACTTGCCGCAGGCTCAGAGGCAATTGCGGACCCCGTTCCAGATAGCGGCGCACAAAACGGTAGTAGTTGGAAGCGCCGGTCTCCAGGGCCACGGCGCAGGCATCTTCCACCATCGCCGGGCCATGCTTCTTGGCCAGCCCCAGCACGCCCTGAATGCGGCGTACGGCGACTTGCCCCTCCTCCTCGTA
Source organism: uncultured Chloroflexia bacterium (assembly GCA_963776355.1). Classification (GTDB taxonomy): domain Bacteria; phylum Chloroflexota; class Limnocylindria; order Limnocylindrales; family CSP1-4; genus CTSoil-043. Next base: position 17,480 of record CAVZLU010000001.1, read on the forward strand.
CATCCTGCGGCACACGACTCCCATCTGCTGACCGGCACGGTCGGCGCGCAGCAGTAGGTGTTGTATCCCCGGCGGTGTGTGTTTGGGGCGGTCCTCGTCCTTGATCCGATGTTTGCCACGCACCTGAGGCAGGTGTTCCCGCAACAGTTCGCCGGTCTGCGTCGCCGACATCGCCACGTCGTTCCAGATCAAGCTCTGACCCGGCGCCTCAGGGCCTGTGGCCGAGTCGCGGTCGTGGTCAGGAGCCTCAGGGAGGCGAGATGGGCGAGGTAGACGAATTCCTGGGCGCGGTGCTGCCGACCTTGCACGAGATGGAGATCGCGTTCCACAACGGCGACGTCGGTCCGCGCCTTGCAACCTGGTCGCATAACGATCCGGTAACCGTGTTCGGCGCCCTGCTGACGAAACGTGGCTGGAGTGAGCTCGCGCCGGCGTTCGAATTCCTGGCGTCCAGGTTCTCCAACGGCACGGCATACGAGTACGAGGTCATCGGGGCGGGGGCGAGAGGAGACCTCGCCTACATCGTCGGATACGAGCACACGATGGCTTCCGTGGGCGGAGCGGAGCCCGCGGCCTATGACCTGCGCGTCACGACCGTCTTCCGACGCGAGGACGGCCAGTGGAAGATCGTCCATCGGCACGCCGATCCGCTGCCGGAGAGGACACCGCGCGCCGTCAGCTGACGCGGTTCTGACGAGCGGCTCTCGTCAGATCGAACAGACCTCGCGGATCCGAAGCGGGAAGATTCGGCTCACAGGCCCTCAGTCGAGGTCGAGCGAGAGGTAGTTGCCGGGATCCCGGAAGCCCATGCGCTCATAGAGCGAGCGTCCGTCGTCCGACGTGCGCAGGTAGACGCGGCGCAGGCGCAGGGCGCGGGCATCGGCCACCAGCGCATCCATGACCGCCCTCCCGACACCGCGGCCGCGCCAGCGAGGGAGCGTGTAGACGTTGACGATGAACCCCTCGCCGGTCCGCCGCGATCGCGGATGCGGCGGACGGTCGACGACGACGAGCCCGCCCATCCCCACGATCCGGCCGCCGTCCTCGACGACCCACGACCGATAGACGTCGCCGTCGACGTGCGTCGCCAGGTAGTCGGCAACCTGGGAGCGGTGCGGCCCCACGCGGTCGGGGGGGAGGTCGCCGCCGAGCAGCTCGCGGTCGAAGGCGAGGCGCAGGTCGAGGATCACGGGGAGGTCGGCCCGGCTGGCGCGCCGGACGTGGTAGGAGTGGCGGGTCTCGCTCACGTGGGGATCGTGCCACGCCGCGCCGCCAGCCGCCGCTAGACTCCGCCGGTGACTCCCGAGCAGCCCGCGCCGGGCGATGGCATGCCCGCATCCCCGCCCGGGCCGGCGCAGGACTGGCACTCACTGCTGCTCGTCTACGGGATCGTCTCCACGATCGAGGCGCTCGGCATTGCCCAGGTGTTTGCCTTCCTGCCCCTCCGCCTGCGGGAGGTGGGCCTGCCCGTGGCCCAGATCCCCGCGTTCACGGGCCTCTTCACCAGCCTGATCTTCGTCTTCGGGATCATCCTGGTCCCCTTCTGGGGCGTCTGGGCCGACAAGTACAGCCGCCGCGCCGTGATCGTCCGCAGCGCGGTCGTGGAGGCGGTGGTGTTCGCCGGCGTCGCCCTCGCCGAGGAGCCCTGGCAGCTCGCCGTCAGCCTGCTCCTCGTGGGCCTGCAGCTCGGCAACACCGGGGTGATGCTGGCCGCCCTGCGGGATGTCACGCCGCTGCACCGGGTGGGAACGGTCACCGCCCTCTTCGGAGCGACGGGGCCGCTCGGGTTCGCCATCGGGCCGGTGCTGGGCGCGATCATCATCGACGGCCTCGGCCTGCCCCTGGTGGACGTCTTCTGGCTCGGGGCGATCCTCTCCCTGGGGTCGATCCTGCTGCTGCTTGCCGGCTCCCGGGAGATCCGCCCCCCGGTCATCCCCGAGGGGAGCGCGGTCAGCCTGGCCCGGCGCGCAATTCGCGGGGTGATGGCCGACCCGGCGGTGCGCCGAATCTTCGCGATCTTCGGAGTCTCCGTCCTGGCCAACCAGATGAGCCGCCCCTACCTGCCCCTCCTCGTCGAGGACGTGAACGGGGGGGCCGCCAACCTGGCCTCCGCGATCGGGCTCGTCACCGGCACGGCGGCGCTCGTCGGGGCCCTGATCTCGCCCCTCGCCGGGCCGCTCGGCGACCGGGTCGGGTTCCGCCGCGTCCTGGCCGGGGCGCTCCTGGGGGCCGGGGTGACGCTGCTCCTGATGCCGCTCGCGCCGGCGGTCGCGGTCCTCGCCGGCGTGGCGATGGTCTATGCGGCACTCCAGGCCTCGACCCAGGCGATGGTCTTCGGGCTGGTCGCGGTCGAGGTGGCCCCAGAGCGGCGCTCGGCGACGCTGAACCTCGTCCTGCTGCCGCTCTACGTCGCCGGCATCATCGGACCCACGATCGGAGCCGTGGCCGCGAGCGTCGCCGGCATCGCGGCCCCGTTCATCGTCGCAGGGGTCGTCTTCCTGGCCGGCGGGGCCGTCGTCGCCGCCTCGCTGTGGCGCGCGCGCCGCGCGGTGTCGAGGCCTCCCGACCGGGAGGCGTCGGAGAGCTGAAGAAGGTCTGCCGAGCTCGGCCTCGTGGCGGGCCGGTGCCGCCCGCTAACGCGGCGGCAGGTCTCGCTCCTCGACACCGGTGTATCGCGCATCCGGCCGGATCAGCCGGTTCGCCGACGCCTGCTCGATCACGTGCGCCGTCCAGCCTGCGTGGCGGGCGAGCGCGAAGGTGGCGGGGAAGAGATCCGGCGTCAGGCCGACTCCCTGGAGGACGGCCGCGGCGTAGAACTCGACGTTCGTCTTGAGCGGCCGGTCCGGGTACTTCTCCTCGAGGACCTTGAGGGCGACGTCCTCGACCTTGATCGCGAGCTCCAGCCAGTCGGGCTTGGTCGGCATCGCCTCGACCACCTTGCGCAGCGCCGCCGCGCGCGGGTCGTAGGCCCGGTAGACGCGATGGCCGAAGCCCATCAGGCGCTCGCCGCGGGCGAGGGCGTCGCGGACCCACTGCTCGGCATGCTCGGGCGAACCGACCTTGTGGATCTGCTCCACCACCTCGGAGGGGGCACCCCCGTGCAACGGTCCCTTCATCGCCCCGATCGCCCCGGTGACCGCCGAGGCCATGTCGGAGCGGGTCGACGTGATCACGCGCGCCGTGAACGTCGAGGCGTTCAGGCCGTGCTCGGCGCCGACGATGAAATACGCATCGAGCGCGCGCGCCGTCGACCGGTCCGGCCGCTCCCCGGTGAGCTGGTAGAGGAAGCCCGACACGAGGTCGAGCTTGGGGTCCGGATCGATCGGCTCGAGGTCCTGGCGGAGGCGGGTGAACGCGGCCAGCGCCGACGGCGAGAACTCCGTGAGCGCCCGCGCCTGGACCTCGTTCGGCGGCCAGTCGAGAAGCTGGGTGGCGCCCCACACCGAGACCGCGGTCCGCAGGGCGTCCATCGGCTTGGCCGTGCGGGGCAGGCCTCGCAGCGCGGACATCACGGCCGACGGCACCCGGGCGGCGGTCATCCGGGCCTTCGGGTCCCACGTGCCGGTCCACAGGAGATTGGCGACCGCGGCGTACGTCCCGTGGGCGACCAGGTCCCCGATCCGGTAGCCGCGGTACATCAGGCGGCCATTGGCTCCGTCCACGAGGCCGAGCGCGGTCTCGGCGGCGAGGACGCCCTCGAGCCCCGGCGAATACGGTCGGCCATCGACGGTGTGCGCGGCGACCGGGGTCGTGGGATCGGCCACCGGGACGGCCGGCACGATGGTCGGCTTGACAGGCTTCTCGGTCATCGGGCGAATCCTCGGGAGGCGGCGGGGGAATGGCCGGTGAGGGGCCGCAACCGGAGCCCATGGTACTCCGCGGCGCAGGCCGGAAGGGGCGGCGCGGACGACTCGGGGGCGCCGCGCCAGGCGATGCGGGGAGGCGTCGGCGAGCCTAGGCGGCCCGCCGCGGATCGTCGATCGCGAGCCCGCTCGCTGCCGTGGCGTCGAGGACCCAGGTCGCCCCGCCACGGCGCGCCCGCAGGGCCGGAAGGCGTCGCTCGTTGGCGGCCGCGTCCGCCGGGCCGAGCAGCTCGGCCGTGATCCGGGCCTTCCCCGGGCCGAACGCCGCCACCACGAGGGAGCCTGCGCCGTCGAGCACACGGGGGGTGAGGGTGACCCGGTCGAGGTGCGGGGTGAGGTGCGCGGGCGCCGGGGCCCACGTCGTCCAGCCGGGGGCGTCGAAGGCGGCGCTGCCCGGGAAGACGGAGAGCACGTGGCCGTCGGACCCGATCCCGACGAGGATCGCATCGAACGCCGGGCGATCGGCGACATCCGTCGGCAGCTCGGCCCGAAGGAGCGCCTCGAACCTCGCGGCGCAGGTCGCCGGGCTCTCGCCCGCGGCGAGGGCGGCGTCGATCGGCCACGGATGGACGTGGTCGGGATCCAGCGGCGCCGGGGCCAGCCCGCGCCGCGCGTCGCCGGGGAGGAGCACGCGGTCGATCGCGCCGAGGTTGCAGTCCGGATCGCCGCGGGGCACGAAGCGGTCGTCGCCGACCCAGAGGTGGAGGACGTCCCAGGGGACGCGCGAGCGCAGCGGCTCGGCGAGCAGGGCGCGGTAGACGGCGGCCGGCGTCGACCCGCCGGTGGATGCGAAATCTGCCCTGCCCCGCCTTCGGGCCCCGAGGGCGAGCGCCGCCGCGAGCACGTCGGCCACGGCCGCGGCGGCAGCCCTCGCGTCCGGCCGGACGAGGATCGCCGGTTCGCCCGACACCCGCTCCGCCAGCAGGCCGCGGCCCGGCGCCGGCCCGGCCGCGCTCACCCGGCGGGTCCCGGTCCGACGAGCCGGGCGGCCATGGCCAGGGTGCCCTCGGCCACGACATCCCGTCCGCCGGCCTCGATCGCCTCGGCCAGAAGATCCGCGTCGGTGCGCCGCGGGGCGTGGAATGTCCGGTCGAGGGCCTCGACACCGTCCTCCCAGACCCGGGCGTGGACACTCTCCGCCTCGGCCGTGACCTCGGCCCGGAGCTCGGAGCCGCGCCGCTCGGCCAGCAGCTCCAGGCGCAGGGTCGTGCCACCGGCCATCGTCGAGATGACGGGCCGCATGACGATCTCGACGTCGAGGCCCCGCTCCCAGGCCAGCCGCGACCTCAGGCCCCGCCCGGGCTCCGGCGGGCTGCCGGGCACGGGCGGGCGAACCTTCTGCGACGTCGTCTTCGCGACCCGCTCGAGTGGCTTCACCACTCGCAGGTCGAGGCGCGAAGCGAGCCAGGCGACGTGGTAGATCGGCTTGACCAGGTTCGTGGCCACCTCCGCGCCGGGGCCGCCGCGGGTCGCATACGTAACCGCTGCCCGACGGATCGAGCGCAGGTAGGGCTGGAACTCCGGGCGGTCGAAGATCGAGGCCACCGCCTCGCGCCAGCGGGCCTGGCGCATGAGCGCGAAATCCGAGATCGGCAGGGACGGCCGGGCGAGCGCGGCCAGGGCCCGGAGCCGGTCGAGCCCGTCGCCGGTCCAGTGCGATCCGTCCACCACGAGGCGGTCCGCCGTGCCCACGAGCGCCGCCGACAGCGCGGTCCCGAACGACGGGTCGCCGAGCCACCACACGGTCACCGGCAGGTCGTGGACAAGGAGGGGCGCGACGATCGCATCGAGGTGATGGCCGGCCGCCCCGCCCGCGGTGATGTACGCCTGCTCGGCGCACGTCTCGGGCGCATCGGCCCGGGGGGTCATGCAATAGGCCTTGACGTCCGCCCGCAGCCAGCTCGGACCGTCGGGATCCGTGGGGACGACGATGAGCGTCCGTGAGGGGTGGCGGCCCGTTCCCATCGCGATCGTCGCGGCGGCTCGTTCGCCGAGCTCCGGGCTGCGGGCCACCACGACCAGGTTCTGGACGCTCGTGCGAGCCGCGCCCGGGCGCTCCGGCGTCCGTTCTCGAGCCGCCATCGCCTGCGGCTGTGACCAGATCCGGGCGAGCTCGAGCTCGATGTCGGCCACCGACGACGCGCGCCCTGCCCAGCGCAGGGTCGGCTCGCCGGGCGTCGCCGTGATCCCGAACGGGACGACGACCCGGCCGGGCCTGGCGGGCGTGCCGGCCGAGCCGGTCAGATCCGCCGCCACCGTCGTCCGTCCCCCTCGAGCAGCGCGTCCGAGGCCTCCGGGCCCCACGTCCCGGCGGCGTAGTTCGGGAAGTCCGGCGGACCGGTGTCGGCCCAGGCCTCGATGATCGGCGTCACGATCCCCCAGGCCTTCTCCACCTCGTCCGCGCGGGTGAACAGGGAAGCGTCGCCCAGGAGCGCGTCGAGGATCAGGGTCTCGTAGGCATCGGGGCTGTCGACGCTGAACGCCGAGCCGTAGGTGAAGTCCATGTTGACGCTGCGGACGTCCACCCCGAGACCCGGGACCTTGGCCGCGAACCGCAGGAGGATGCCCTCGTCCGGCTGGATCCGGAGGGCCAGCAGGTTCGCCTCCGGGCCCGCGCTCGAATCCTTGAAGAGCGCGTGGGGCACGCCCTTGAACTGGATCGCGATCTCGGTCGCCCGCTTGGGCAGCCGCTTGCCGGCCCGCAGGTAGAACGGAACGCCGGCCCAGCGCCAGTCATCGATGAGGAGGCGGGCGGCGACATACGTCTCGGTCTCCGACTCCGGGTCGACCTCGGCCTCGGCACGATAGCCGGCCACGGGCTCGGCGGCCACCCAGCCCGGCCCGTACTGGCCGCGGACCACGTTCGTCTCGACGTCCGCGGGCGCCATCGGCTCCATCGCCCGCAGCACCTTGACCTTCTCGTCCCGCAGGGCGTCGGCGTCGAACGTGGCCGGCGGCTCCATCGCCACGAGGGCCAGCAGCTGCATGAGGTGGTTCTGGAGGAAGTCGCGCGATGCGCCCGCCTCCTCGTAGAACGCTCCCCGCTTCTCGACGCCGATCGACTCGGCCACCGTGATCTGGACATGGTCGACGTAGCGCCGGTGCCAGATCGGCTCGAAGATCCCGTTCCCGAAGCGGAAGACCAGGATGTTGCGGACGGTCTCCTTGCCGAGGTAGTGGTCGATGCGGTAGACCTGCGACTCGCGGAAGACCTTGCCGACCTCGCGGTTGAGGCGGATCGCGCTGGTGAGATCGCGCCCGAACGGCTTCTCCACGACGATCCGCCGCCAACCGGCGCCGTGCTGCTCGTGATCGAGGCCGGCCCGACCGAGCCCGGCGATGATCTCGGCGAACGCCGACGGCTGCGTCGCCAGGTAGTAGAGGCGGTTCCCGCCGGTGCCGCGGGTCGCGTCGAGGTCGTCGAGGCTCGCGGCCAGCCCCTCGTACAGCCCCTGGTCGGCGAAGTCGCCGCGGTGATACGTGATGCGCTCGGCAAACGAGCTCCAGACGTCGGTCTCGATGGGCAGGATCCGGCTGAACTCGTCGAGAGAGGCCCGCAGCTCGGCCCGAAAGGCATCATCCTCGTACGGCCGGCGGCCGACGGCGACGATCGCGAGCTCGTGCGGCAGGAGGTTGGTCCGCCAGAGCTGGAAGAGCGCCGGCACGACCTTGCGGTGGGCCAGGTCGCCCGTGGCGCCAAAGATGACGAGGGCCGCCGGGTCGGGCATCCGCTCGAGGCGGAGGCCGTCACGGAGGGGATTGCCAGCCGCCTTCGGCGTTGGTCGCCGGCGGCCCGTGCGGGCGAGTCGCAGCGCCCGCGCCGTCATCGGCGGATCATCGGCTGCCCGGGCCGGCGTCGTTCGCGCCGCGGGCCTGGCACGCCCGGTCACGTCGGTCCTACTCCGTCTTCACGGCGTGGCCGCCGAACTCGTTGCGGAGCGCGGCCAGCACCTTGGCCCCATAGCTCTCATCCTGGCGCGAGCGGAAGCGGGCCTGCAGCGACAGGGTGATGACCGGGGCCGGGACGTCCCGGTCGATGGCCTCCTGGACGGTCCAGCGGCCCTCGCCCGAATCGGCCACCCAGTCCTTGATGCCGCGGAACTCGGGGTTCTTGACGAGGGCATCGTGCAGCAGGTCGAGCAGCCAGCTCCGGACGACCGAGCCGTAGCGCCAGATGCCCGCAACCTGCCCGAGGTCGAGGTCGTAGTCGCTGGCGTGCATGATCTCGAAGCCCTCGGCATAGGCCTGCATGAGCCCGTACTCGATGCCGTTGTGCACCATCTTGACGTAGTGCCCGGCGCCGGGCCCACCGACGTGGGCGTAGCCATCGGCGGGGGCAAGGGTCGCGGAACACCGGCTCGAGCGGCTCGACGGCGTCGCGGTCGCCGCCGACCATCAGGCAGTAGCCGACTTCGAGGCCCCAGACTCCGCCGGACGTGCCGGCATCCACGTACCTGATTCCCCGCCCGGCGACCAGGGCATGGCGACGGACATCGTCGTGGAAGTTCGCGTTGCCGCCGTCGACGATCGTGTCGCCCGGCGAGAGCAGTCCCATCAGCTCATCGACCATGGCCTCGGTGGCGTCGCCCGCCGGGAGCATGACCCAGACGGCACGGGGCGCCTGCAGGCCCGCGATGAGCTCGGCGAGCGAGAAGGCGCCCTCCGCGCCCTCGGCCATGATCTCGCGGGTTCGCTCGGGCGTCCGGTTGAAGGCGACCACCTCGTGGCCGTCGCGGACGAGGCGGCGAACCATGTTGGCCCCCATCCGGCCGAGGCCGACGAAGCCGATGCGCATCGGGTCCCTCCCTCTGGAGCGCGCCCGAGCATCGGCGCGGGCGAACGGTTCGGAGCTACTGACGAATGCTGGACGCGATGGCCGCATCGAGCGCAGCCAGCCCGGCGTCCACGTCGGCGCCGAGGTGGACGCGCAGGACCGGGAGGTCGTGCGCCTCGAGGGCCTCCATGTCGCCGCGGGCCTGGGCGTCGATGAGCTGCCCGAAGGTGTACGGCCTGCCGGGGACCGGGCGGTCGGCGGGGTGGTCCGCCGTGAGCTGGAGGAACCAGCCCACGGGAGCCCCGCCCTTGTGGAGCTGCCCCGTCGAGTGGAGGTAGCGCGGGCCGAAGCCGCCGGTGGTGGCCAGCCGGGTCGCGTCGCGAAGTCGGGCGCGCATCCGGTCGATCGCCTCGGCGCGGGCCGGCGTCGGGGCCACGAAGGCTCCGATCGCCAGGTAGCCGTTGGCCGGGACCCGCTCGAGGTGGCGGCGAATCTCGCCGCTGACCGAGCCGTCGCCGTCGGTGAGGCGGAGAGGCGTGTCACCGTAGAGGGCGAGCCCATCCCCGGCAGCGAGCGGCTGGTCGGCCGGAAAGGCGCCCCGGTGCTCGAGCTCCTCCAGCACGCGCTTCGTGTTCTCCTTCGACTCCGTGACGTTCGGCTCGTCGAACGGGTTCACCGCCAGCAGGATGGCCGCGATCGCCGTGGCGACCTCCCAGCGCAGGAACTCCGCACCAAGGTCGATCGGATCCGTGAGCCCGAAGCGCAGGACCGGGTGGCCGGCGGCAGCCAGCACGTCGAGGAGCGCGTCGGCGGAGGTGCCATCGGGGGCCGCGGCCGGCGGCTGACTTCCATCGAGGGCGATCCGCACGAAGACGCGGTCCCTGCCGTAGGCGGCCGGCGGTCCGAGCGGCTCGCGGTCGACGGGAACGATTCCCGTGCCGGCCTTGCCGGTGCTCTCCGCGATCAGCTGCTCCAGCCACGCCCCGAGCGGGCCGATCGCCGGGTCGACGACGAAGGTGACCTTGTCGCGGCCCGCGACGGCGAGGGCGCCGAGCGTCGCCCCGAGGGCGACGCCGGGGTTCGACGCGGGGTCGCCGGCCTGGCAGCGAGCCTGCATGGCGACCGCCGAGGCCATGAAGGGATCGAGATCGACCCCGACCAGCGAGGCCGGCAGCAGGCCGACATAGCTCAGGGCAGAGTAGCGGCCGCCGACGGACTCCGGGTTGAGGAAGACGCCGTGCATGTTGTCCTGGTGGGGGATGGCCGCCAGCGACTTGCCGGGGTCGGTCACGGCCACCATGAGCTCGCCGGGCGACTCGATCCGGGCGCCGTGCGCGCGGAGGGCGTCGTGGATGCGGGCCCAGGCATCGGCCTGGAAGGCGAGGGTCTCGGTGGTCGTTCCCGACTTGGACCCGACGATGAAGAGGGTCGCCAGCGGATCCAGGCCGTCCCACGCCAGCCGGACCGCCTCCGGATCGGTCGAGTCGAGGACGCGGAGGGACAGCCAGCCCTCGATGTCGCTGAACGCCGTCGCGATCACCTCGGGGGCAAGGCTGCTTCCGCCCATGCCGGCCACGATCGCGGCCGTGAAGCCTTCGTCGCGGGTCGTCTCGCCGAACGCCTCCAGCGCGCCGACCTGGTCGCTGAAGTCGGTCGGGAGGTCCAGCCAGCCGAGGCGATTGGCGATCTTCTCCTCCACGGCCGGGTCGGCGGACCACAGCGACGTGTCGCGCTCGTGGAGTCGCTCGGCCCAGCGCTCCCGGTCGGCGCGCGCGAGGGCGGCGGCGACCGCGGCCGCGAGCGTCGGGTCGTCGATCCGGGCGTCGATGGTGCCCGGAGCGAACGATGGAAGCGTGGTCTCGGCCATGGACGTCCTCCTGCGCCGTGGAGTTTACGCGTGGGGCGGCTGGGCCGCGCCTGGCCCGCCGTGCGCGGAGCGACCACGACCGCGGACTCGCGACCGGCATGCCCGAACGGCGCCGATGACCGCGTGGCGTGGGGCGCCACGTCGTCGTCCTATCGCTCCTCGGCCTCGATCGCGAGGATCTTGGCCACGCGCCGGGCGTGGCGCTCCTCCCCCGAGAACGTCGCGGCGAGGAACGCCCGAGCACACTCGACCGCCGCCTCCGTGCCGATGACCCGCCCCCCGAGGCAGAGCACGTTCATGTCGTCGTGCTCGACGCCCTGGTGGGCCGAGTACGTGTCGTGGGCGATCGCCGCCCGCACGCCACGGACCTTGTTCGCGGCCACGCTGGCCCCGATCCCCGAGCCGCAGACGAGGATCCCGCGGTCGGCCTCGCCATCCCGGATCGCGATCGCGATCCGACGGGAGAAGTCCGGGTAGTCGTCGCGAGGATCGGAGCCGTCGCCGCCAAGGTCGATCAGCTCGTGGCCCGTGTCGGCCAGCCGGCCGAACAGCTCGGCCTTCAGCCCGGCTCCGCCATGGTCGGCAGCGAAGGCGACGCGCATCAGCGCGTCGCTCCCGGGTGCGGTGCGGGAGGCGCGGCGACCCGCCCGTGGAAGCCCTCGCGGACGACGCGGCGTCCGACGTCCGCCACCGCGTCGGCGGTGAAGCCGAACGCCGTCAGGATCGCTCCCACGGGGGCCGAGGCACCGAAATGGTCGAGGGCGACGATCGCACCTTCGTCTCCCGCCCAGCGCTCCCAACCGAGGGGGACACCCATCTCCACCGCGACCCGCTTCCGGGCGGCGGCCGGGAGAACCGACTCGCGATAGGCCGCCTCCTGGTCCTCGAAGGCCTCCCAGCAGGGGAGGCTGACGACACGGGTCGCGATGCCCTCGGCCTCGAGGGCCTCCGCGGCGGCCACGGCCAGCTGCACCTCGGAGCCCGTGGCGACGTAGACGAGGTCGGGCACGGCGCCGCCAGCGTCCGACGACGCCGCCCGGATGACGTAGCCGCCGCGGCGCAATCCTTCGCGCGCGCGCTCGGCCGTACCGGCCAGGACGGGAACCTTCTGGCGGGTCAGGGCCAGGGCGGTCGGCCCGGCCGTCCGCTCGAGGGCGAGGGCCCAGGCGGCCGAGGTCTCATTCGCGTCGGCGGGCCTGACGAACCACAGGTTCGGGATCGCCCGCAGCGCCGCGTAGTGCTCGACCGGCTGGTGCGTCGGCCCGTCCTCGCCGAGGCCGACGGAATCGTGAGTCCAGACATACGTCACGGGGAGCCTCGACAGCGCGGCCAGCCGCACGCTGCCGCGCATGTAGTCGGAGAACGTGAGGAAGGTCGCCGCATACGGCCGGAAGCCGCCGTGGCAGGCGATCCCGTTGGCGATGCCGCCCATGGCGTGCTCGCGAACGCCGAAGCGGAGGTTGCGCCCGGCGGTCTCGGGGCCGAAGTCGCCCCCACCCTTGACGTCGGTGAGGTTGCTCTCCGAGAGGTCGGCCGAGCCCCCGAACAGCTCCGGCACGACGGCCGCCAGGGCGTTGATCGTGTCGCTGCTCGCGTTGCGGGTGGCGACCTCCGCGCCGGCCTCCCAGCGGGGGAGGGCGCCGTCCCACCCGGGCGCCAGCTCGGAGTCGAAGCGTCGCTCCAGCTCGCGGGCAGCGGCCGGGAAGGCGCTCCGATAGCGCTCGAACGCCGTGTTCCAGCGGCCTGTCAGCTCCTCCCCGAACAGGATGGCCCGCGAGAAGAGCGCCGCGACGGCGTCGGGAACGTAGAACGACCTGTCCGGGTCCCAGCCATAGGCCTGCTTCGTCAGCCGGACCTCGTCCGGACCGAGCGGGGCACCATGGGCCTTCTGGCTGCCGGCCTTGGCCGGCGAGCCAAAGCCGATGACCGTGCGCACGGCGACGATCGAGGGCCGGTCGTCCGAGCGCGCCAGGCGGATCGCCGCCTCGATCGCGCCGACGTCGTTGCCGTCCTTGACCCGCAGGGTCTGCCAGCCATAGGCGCGGAAGCGCTCGAGGACGTCCTCGGAGAAGGACATTGCCGTGGGACCGTCGAGCTGGACCTGGTTGTCGTCGTACAGCAGCAGCAGCCTCGCGAGCTTCAGGTGCCCGGCGAGGCTGGCGGCCTCGGACGCGATGCCCTCCTGCAGATCGCCGTCGGAGCAGATCGCGTACGTCCAGTGGTCGACGACGTCGTGGCCCGGCCGATTGAACTCGGCCGCCAGGCGGCGCTCCGCGATGGCCATGCCGACGGCATTGGCGACGCCCTGGCCGAGCGGCCCCGTGGTCGCCTCGACGCCGGGGGTCAGGCCGAGCTCGGGGTGGCCCGGCGTGCGCGAGCCCCACTGGCGGAAGCGCTTCAGCTCGTCGAGGGGAAGGTCGTACCCGGTCAGGTGGAGGAGCGCGTACAGCAGCATCGAGGCGTGGCCGGCCGAGAGGACGAAGCGGTCGCGGTTCGGCCAGTCGGGGTGCGTGGGTGCGTGGCGCAGGAAGCGCGTCCAGAGCGTATAGGCCAGCGGTGCCATCCCCATGGGGGCCCCGGGGTGGCCGGAGTTCGCCTGCTGGACCCCGTCGATCGCCAGGGTCCGGATGGTGTCGATCGCCAGCTGGTCGAGCTGGTCGGGGGACAGGGTCGTCATCGCGGCGGGCTCCCGTACGGGGCTGTGGAGGAGTGGCGACATTGTAGGCAGGGAGATGGGGCGGGACAGCGGGCGAGCGGGCCGGCCCGCGACCCGGCCCGGCGGGCGACCCGGCCCGGCAGGCGACCAACGGTCGTGGTCCGGCGCTCCCGCCGGCCCGGCGTATCCTCGGCTTCATGCCGCTCCCCCTCGCGTCCCGGCGCCCCCGTCCTCTTCGCCGCTCGACCCGGGCCGTGGTGCTCGGGGATCTCGCCCTCGACGTGGTGCTCGCGCCGGCGCGGCCGCTGGAGCACGGCACCGACGTCCCGGGCCGCGTGCGCCTCCACCAGGGCGGCTCGGCCGCGAGCACGGCCCGCTGGCTGGCACGCCTGGGGGTCCGCAGCACGCTGGTCTGCGCGGTGGGGCGGGACGGGCCCGGCCGCGCGCTCGTGGCGGCGCTTCGAGCGGATGGCGTGGCCGTCCGCGCGGCCCGGCCGACGGGTGCGCCAACGGCACGTATCGGGATGCTGGTCGACGCCAGCGGCGAACGGAGCTTCGTCGCCGATCGCGGGGCGGCGGACCTCCTCGACGCCGTCGACCTTCGGGCCGCCTGGTTCCGGGGGGCCGGCGTCCTCCACCTGCCCGCGTACTCGCTGCTTCGCGATCCGCTGGCGACCGCCGCCGGCCGGGCGGCCGGCTTCGCCCGCGACCGGGGCGCATCCGTCTCGGTCGACCTGGCCTCGGCCGGTCCGCTCCTCTCGGGGGGACGGCGCGCCGCCCGGGAGGCGATCGCGACCATCGCGGCCGACATCCTGTTCACGAACGCGGCGGAAGCGGCTGCCTTCCTGGGCGACGGAGACGTCGCGGCGCTCCTGCGGTTCGCTCCGGTTGCCATCGTCAAGCGCGGCGCCGGCGGTGCGACCGTGCTTGCCCGGTCGGCCGCGGGGCCGACCATCCGGCTCGAGGTCGCAACCCGGCCGGTCGCGGCCGCCGACACGACCGGCGCCGGCGACGCGTTCGACGCCGGGTTCCTGGCCGAGTGGCTCGCGCGGGACCGGGCGACGGCGCCCGCGACCCTCCGACGCGCCGTCGTGGCCGGCAACCGGACCGCGGCCCGCCAGATCGCGGTGCCGCGCCCGGAGCTGGCCCTGGGATAGGGGCGGCGCCGGCCCGCCCCTCGCTCGACCCGCCGCGCTACGCTGACCGACGTGCTCGACCACGCCCCCCGCGACGCCCTCCGCTCCCGCCTCGACGTGGCGCCCGAGGTCGCCGCTGCCCTCTCGGCGGGGCGCCCGGTGGTCGCCCTGGAGTCGACCCTCATCAGCCACGGCCTCCCCTTCCCCCGGAACATCGAGGTCGCGACCGCCTCCGAAGCCGCGGTCCGCGCGTCCGGCGCTGTTCCTGCGACCGTGGCGGTGCACGAGGGGCGGATTCGCGTCGGCCTGGACGCGGCCGCGCTGCGCACGCTGGCGACGACCGATGGCGTGCGCAAGGTCGCTCGTCCCACCCTGGCCGGAGCCCTCGAGGCGGGCGGGTGGGGAGCGACCACCGTCTCGGCGACGATGATCGCAGCGCACGCCGCGGGCATCGGAGTCCTCGCGACCGGCGGGATCGGGGGCGTGCACCCTGGTGCCTTCGAGCCGTCCACGGGCCCCGACAACCGCCTTCGGCCGCCGAGCCTGGACGTGTCGGTCGACCTCGAGGAGCTGGCCCGCACGCCGGTGGCCGTTGTGTGCGCCGGGCCGAAGGCGATCCTCGACGTGTCCGCGACCCTCGAGGTGCTCGAGTCCCGGGGGGTGCCGGTGGTCGTCATCGGCTCGGACGAGCTTCCCGGCTTCTTCTCCCGCCGGTCCGGAATCGCCGCGCCACAGGCCGTCCCGGACGAGGCCGCCCTGGCCGCGCTCGTGGCCTCCCACCTCGCGCTGGTCGGGAGCGGCGTCCTCGTGTGCGTGCCGGTTCCCGAGGCCGACGAGCTGCCGCGCCCGGAGGCGCTGGCGGCGATCGCCCGGGCCACGGCCGAGGCGGAGGCCGCGGGCATCCACGGGCCGGCCCTCACGCCATGGGTCCTCCGGCGGGTTGCGGACCTGACCGACGGCAGGTCCGTTCGGGCCAACACCTCCCTCATCATCCATGACGCCGGGGTCGCCGGGCGTCTTGCCGCCGCCCTGGCGCGCACCTGACCATTCGGCCCGTGGCCGCCCACGCGCGGAGGTCCTCGACGTGCTCGCACCGCCACGCCTCGTCGCCGTCGCCGCGGCAGCCCTCCTCCTGGTCCCGACGCTTGCCGCCTGCGCGGCGGATGGGCCGTTCGTCGTCAAGGAGACGACCACCCAGACCCTCGAGCAGCCGGTGCCCCCGGCGGCCGGTGACCTCAAGATCCGCGTCGAGATGTTCAACGGGCCTATCGAGGTCCGCGCCGGCGCGGCCGGCACGATCCACGCGGTCGTGGAGACCACCGGGGCCGGCGGCTCGAAGGCCGAGGCCCGGGCGGATGCCGCCAGGATCCTGGTGACGCTCGACGTCAACCCCGACGGCACCGCGCTCCTGCGGGCGACGTACCAGCCGAACCCGGGGTCGCCGAACAACCGCTCCGCGAGCGCGATCGTCGACGTCCCGGCGGGCGCGGCCCTGGACCTGAAGACCTCCAATGGCCCGGTCACCACGGCCGGCATCACGGGGGCGATCGCCGTCGAGACCTCGAACGGGGCAGTGACGCTCGCGGGCAGCCCGGCGGGGGCGACCGTGCGGACGTCCAATGCGCTGGTGGAGGTCGAGGGCAGCGGAACCCTCGACCTCGAGACGTCGAACGCCCGGATCTCCGTTCGGGGCACGGGCGCCACCCTCCGCGCCGCGACGTCCAACGGCGACATCTCGTTCGAGGGGACCTTCTCGACGGCAGACCAGGACCTGGAGACGTCCAACAACGCGATCACGGTGCGCCTGCCGGGCGACGCGGCATTCGCGCTCGACGCCCAGACCTCGAACGGCCGCGTGGTCCTCGACGGGTTCTCGATCCGCACGACCGGAGCCGCCAGCGGTGCATCCCTGCAGGGAACGGTGGGGTCGGGCGGGCCGTCGGTCACCCTGCGGACGACCAATGCCGCGATCGTCATCAGCGCCCAGTAGGGGACAGGTTCGCCGGCGACGTCGCGGGGCCGCGTAGTACCCTCGATGCTCCCCGCCCGGCCCCGTCGCGAGCCCGGCGGCCAGCACGGAGCGCCATGCCCACCGCCAGCCCCGGCGCTGCCATCGAGGCGCACGCCCTGCGCCGCACCTACAAGGCCAAGCCGGCGATCGTCACCGCGCTCGACGGCGTCGACCTGGAGGTGCCGGCCGGCGAGTTCTTCGGCCTCCTCGGCCCGAACGGCGCCGGCAAGACGACGCTCATCAAGATCCTGACGACCCTGCTCCTGCCGACGTCCGGCACGGCCCGCGTCGCCGGCTTCGACGTGGTGACGGAGACCGCGCGGATCCGCCGGGTCATGAACATGGTCTCGGGCGGGGAGCAGTCCGGCTACGGGATCCTGACGGTCCGCGAGCAGCTCTGGATGTTCAGCCAGTTCTATGGCCTCGGGACGCGCGAGGGCTGGCGCCGCACGGATGAGCTGATCGACCTCGTCGGCCTCGGGGAGCAGCGGCTGCAACGCGTGAGCGCCCTCTCCACGGGCCAGCGGCAGAAGCTGAACCTCGCCCGCGGCCTCGTCAACGACCCGTGGATCCTGTTCCTCGACGAGCCGACGCTGGGGCTCGACGTGGCCGCGGCGCGGGACGCGCGGGACCACTTCCGGGGCTGGAAGGCTGCCGTAGCGGGGCGGACCGCCCTGCTCACGACGCATTACATGGCCGAGGCGGACGAGCTCTGCGATCGGGTGGCGATCGTGGATCGGGGTCGGATCCTGGCCCTCGGCACGCCGGCGGAGCTGAAGCGTCGCGTGCAGCAGGAGTCGATCTTCCGGATCGAGGTGGACCACCTGCCCGGTGGGGCGGCGACTCTCGGCCGCTTGCCCGGAGTCCTCTCGGCGACTCTCGCCGGGTCGGGCGGGGACGCGACCGTGGGCACCGAGACGGTGAGCCTGGTCCTCGCCGACGACGGGGCGATCGCCGCCGTCGTGGCCGAGCTGGCGGCGATCGGGGCGCAGCTGCGGGGCCTGGCCAAGTCGGAGCCGACGCTCGAGGACGTCTTCGTCGAGCTCGTAGGGCGTGGCCTGGACGAGGTGGACAAGCCGGCCGACGCGGTCGGCGCGTCCGGCAGGCCCGGATGAGCGGCCCCGGCCGCGACGCCGCGCCGCGCGTCGCCGGCACCCCCGCCGGCGTCGGCGGGCACCGGCCCCGCCCCTACGCCCACGACCCGGCCGCCGGACCGCGGGAAGCCGCGGACTGGAGCCGGCGAAGGGTCGCCGCGACGAACCTCCGGGCGGTGAGCGGCCGGGCCTACCCGCGCGTGCGGGGGAGTGTGCGCGAGAAGTCGTGGGTCATCTTCGAGATCGGCCTGCCGTTCCTCTCGACATGCGCCTTCGTCCTCGTCTACCGGGCTCTCGCGGCGCCCGAGGCGTACATCGGCTTCGCGGTGGTGGGCGGGGCGATGGCGGCGTTCTGGCTCAACATCCTGTGGGCCATGGGCGCCCAGCTCTACTGGGACCGCGGCGAGGGCAACCTGGAGATCTACTTCACGGCCCCCATCAGCCTGATGAGCATCCTCGTGGGCATGGCGGTCGGGGGGCTCTACATGACAGCGTCCCGGGCGCTGGTGATCATCGCGGCCGGGTCGATCCTGTTCGACGTCCAGTACGCGATCACCGAGTGGGCGTTGCTGATCACCGTGTTCATGCTGACGATGGTCGCCCTCTACGGGCTGGGCATGCTGATGGCGAGCCTCTTCCTGTTCTGGGGTCGCGAGGCCACGCACCTGGCGAACCTGTTCCAGGAGCCGGTCTACTTCATGGGCGGCCTGTACGCCCCCGTGAAGGTGCTGGGCTCGCTGGCCTTCCTGGCGATGGGGCTCCTGCCCCTCGCGGTCGGCCTCGACGCCATCCGCCAGCTGACGTTCACGCAGGCCGGCGACATCGGCGTCCTGCCGCCGACCACCGAGGCCCTGATCCTCGTCGTCATGGCCGTCGTGTACCTCCTGCTCGCGCGGCTCGCCCTGTCGCACCTGGAGCGTCGCGCCCGCGCCGAGGGCCGGCTCGTGGCCCGCTGGCAGTAGGGCGGCCGCCATGAACACCCGCGTCGTCGACCGCCACGGCCACCACCCCGGGATGCCCGACGGCACGACCGGCACCCGGCCCGCGTCCGGCGTCCGGCGTTCCTTTGTCACGGGGGTGCGGCTGGGCTGGCAGATCGAGTCGAACTGGACCGACCCGTACCTGTTCGCGATCTACTCGCTGGCCCGGCCCCTCGGCGCGGCGCTCGTGCTCGTCGCGATCGTCTGGCTCGTGGCGGGCGGCGGGCGCCAGGACTACCTGGGGTTCCTCGTCGTGGGCAGCGCCTGCTGGACGTTCGTCGGTGGCGGCCTGTCCGGCTTCACCTTCGCGATCCTCGACGACCGCGAGCGCTACCGGATGCTCAAATACGTCTTTGTGAGCGCCGTGCGCCTCCTCCCGTTCCTGGTCGGGCGTGCCTCGGCCCAGCTCATCGCCGCCGCGGCCGGGTTCGTCGTCACCCTGCTCGTCGGCGTCCTCTTCCTGGGCGTGCAGATCTCGCTCGCGGCCATCAACTGGCCCCTCTTCGTGGTCTGCATGGCCATTGGGCTCGCGGCCGTGGTGGCCCTCGGGCTGGCGGTGGCCGGGCTCTGCCTGACCATCCGGCGCGAGGCCTGGAGCTACCCGGAGGCGATTGCCGGCGGCCTCTACCTTCTCTCGGGGGCGATCTTCCCGCCCGACGTCCTTCCTCCCTTCCTCCAACCCGTGGCGCTCATCCTCCCGACGACGTGGTGGCTCGAGGGCGTGCGCCGCGCGCTCCTCGGCGTCGCGACGCCCGAGTTGCTGGCGAGTTTCAGCGACACATTCGTCGTGCTCGCCTTGTGTGCGTCCACGGCCGTGCTTACACTCGGGAGCTGGGCGGTCTTTCGCACCTTCGAGCGCGTTGCCCGCGAACGCGGGCTGATCGACCAGACGACCGGCAGCTGAAGCCGGGCAACGTCCCGCGGGGCGGGGCCGGGGAGGCGAGATGCGGATCTACGAGGGGAGCCCGCGGCAGGACTTCGAGGAGGTCCTGCGCTCGATCGGGGCGTTCCTCGACCAGCGGGGCATGAAGGACGTCCTCCTCCTCGAGGTTCCCGACGGCTTCATCGTCCAGGGGCTGGTCATGGAGGGCGGCACCACCGGGACCTGGTCCGAGGCGGTGGGCCACCAGGTCAAGGAGACCCTCACGTTCGTGGACGACGACATCGCGCGGTTCATGGACGAGGCCCTGGCGCGCCGCGGCGGGGAGGCGGCCGAGCCCACCGACTGGTCGAAGGCGGGCTACTATGAGAAGTCGTTCCGCGTTCTCGGGCGCTGGATCGACGGTGAGCGCCCGCACGATGTCTTCTTCTTCGAGCAGGGCGGTGCCTTCGTGGTCCGCCTGCAGATGGTCACCGCGGCCGGGGCCCACCATGCGCTGGCCGAGTTCACCCGCGAGGACATCGAAGGATTGGTCACGAGCGCGCCGCAGCTCCGGCAGTAGGCGCCACGCAGAAGGAGGCAGGCTGATGAAGGCCATCAAGACTCTGGCGACTGTCCTGGGGATCCTCCTCGCGGCCGCCGTCGTCATCCCGCTCGTGGTGCTGGCCGGGCTCTTCGTGTGGCTGAAGCTCACCGAGGAGAGCGACGAGGAGGCCCTGGAGCTGGAGCAGGAAGGCGTCTGATCCCGCGGACCGACCGCGGCCCCGGCGCCGGACTCGGCGGCCGGGGCCGTTCCGTGTCCCGGGCGCGCGTCGCGCCCGACGCGGGCCGGGCTGGCTGCCGGGAGCGGCGGTCAGGGATCCCGGCGCCCGCCGGACCGCGCTCAGATCTCCGTCGTGGGCGGGGGGCTGGAGGCCGCGTCGTGTCGGCGGTCGGGCAGCCCCGAACCGGCGCCCGTCCGCGGGCCGAAGGCGCCCTCGCGCGCGAGCGCCGCGACCTGTCCCCCCGAGTAACCCAGCCCTCGCAGGATCCCGTCCGTGTCCTCGCCGAGCCGCGGCGCTCGACGGTACCGCGGTCGGTAGCCGGAAACCCTGATCGGCAGGCCCACTGAGCGAACGGTCCCGAGTGCCGGATGCTCGTAGTCGGCGAGCATCCCCCGCGCCTCCAGCTCCCCGGTGTCGAGCGCCTCCTCCATGGAGCGGACCGGGGCGACCGGCACCGAACCGCGGAGGCGGTCGAGCCACTCCGCGGTGGTGCGCTGGCGGAACCGCTCGTCGAGGGCGGCCAGGAGCTCGGCGCGGTGCGATCCGCGGGCGCCGAAGGTCGCGAATCGCTCATCCTCGGCGATCCCGGGCAGGTCCATCGCGGCGACCAGGGTGACGAAGAACTTCTCCTTCGGGCAGGCGACCGCCAGGTAGCCATCGGCCGTCCGGAAGAACTGGAACGGGATGACCGAAGGGTGGGCGGAAAGGGGCAGCCGCGTCGTGCGAAAGCCCGCCGACAGGTACCACGTCGCGGGGTAGCTCAGCATCGCCAGCGCGCTGTCGTACAGGTTGGTGTCGAGATCCCGGCCACGGCCCGTGGCGCGCGCCTCGAGGACCCCCGCCAGCAGGCCGATGGCGGCTGTCAGGCCCGCGATGTAGTCCGCGAGCGAGAGGCCGCTCTTCGCCGGCGGGCCGTCCGGGTCGCCGGTGAGCGCCGCCCAGCCGGCTTCCGCCTGGATGAGGGCGTCGTAGCCGGGCAGGGTGGCCGTGGGACCCGCCTGGCCGTAGCCCGTCAGGGCCACGCACACGATCCGGGGATTGACCGTCGAGAGGTGCTCGTACGTGATCCGCAGGCGGGCCGGCTGGTCGCCCCGCAGGTTGCTGAGCACCGCGTCGGCATCCGCGACGAGTCGCTCGAACACGGCCCGCCCGGCCCTGCTCTTGAGGTCCAGGGTGATGCTCCGCTTGCCGCGGTTGAAGGCCTCGAAGAAGAGGCTCTCCTCGCCCGCCTGGCCCGGCGGGATGTAGCGGCTGACGTCGCCGCCCGTGCCCGGATCCTCCACCTTGATGACCTCGGCGCCGAGGTCGGCGAGGTAGAGCGAGCCGAACGGCGCCGCGCCGTACTGCTCGACCGCGACGATGCGCAGGCCGGCGAGGGGCCCGGGCCGGTCCCCCGTGGCCGGCTCCGCGTCGGGGGCGCCGTCGCTCGCGGTCACCGCGATGTGACCCGGGTCGCCTCGGTGTGGGCGCGGATGTAGTCCCAGTCCAGCTCCAGGCCGAGGCCGGGCCCGGCGGGGAGCGAGTAGCGCCCGTCGCGGATCCTGGTCGGGAAGTCGGAGATGTTCCAGAAGAGCGGATCGCGCTCCTCGTCGAAGCACTCGACGAACGTGTGGTCGGGCACCGAGGCGAGCAGGTGGGCGGAGACCTGCGGCTCCTCGTGATGGCCCATCTGGACCCCGAAGGCTGCGCAGAGGCCCGCGGCCTTGCGCCAGATCGTGGGCCCACCCGCCCACGAGGCGTCGAAGTTGGACACGTCGATCGCCCCGTCGACCACGAGGTCGCGGATGCCGTGCAGCGTGGTCTCGCTCTGGCCGGCGCAGACCGGGATGCCCGTCTGGTAGCGCACGTCGCGCATCCAGCGCCGGTCGTTGGTCCAGCGCACGGGCTCTTCGAACCAGCGAATGTCGAGATCATGGACCAGCCGCCCGAAGGCCACCGCCTCCGCGCGCGTGTAGCCCTGGTTCGCGTCCACCATGAGCGCAAAGCCCGGGCCTCCCGCGGAGCGGGCGACGCGCACGCGCTCCGCGTCGACCTCCGGCGAGCGACCCCCGACCTTGAACTTGCAGCCCGCGAAGCCGCGCGCCGCGTAGGACCCGATCGTCTCGACGAGGGCATCTCCCGTGAGGTGGTAATAGCCGCCGATGATCGAGATCGGGAGCGAGTCCGTCGTCGCGCCCCAGGCTCGGTACAGGGGCGCGCCGAGCCCGCGGGCGAAGACGTCCCAGATCGCGGTGTCGAGGGCCGCGATTGCCTGGAGAGCGAGCCCGCGATCCCGGAGGATGTCGTTGGTGGCCGGCTCCATCGCTCGCCAGGCGCCCTCCGGGTCCGTCGCGCTGCGCCCCAGGATCGCCGGGGCGAGCTCGTCGTGGATGATCCCGACGATGACGTCCTGCTCGACGTCGGTGTCGCCGCTGTACGACTCGGAGATCACGCCGTCGGCCGTGTGCAGGCGGACCACGATCGTGCAGCGGTTGACCATGGAGTAGGCGCTGCCCACGAACCGCCGCGGGAGCGCGACCCGGACCGCGATCGTCTCGATGCGGTCGATGATCAGCGTGTCGTGATCGAAGGCGCGCCCCGCGACCGGGGACGCTGGCATGCCTTGCTTCATCCCCGCATCGACGCGCGCACGGCGTCGGCGATGGACTGTGCCGTGGGCAGGGCCGCGTCCTCGAGGGGTGGGCTGTAGGGGATGCAGATGTCCGCCGGCAGGCTGACCGCCCGCGGGGCCGATCGCCACGCTGCGCCGCCCATCGTCAGCTCGCTGATGATCGTGGCGCCCCACCCGCCGGCGTGGACCTGCTCCTCCACGACCACCAGGCGACCCGTCCTGCCGATCGAGGCGCCGATGGTGTCGATGTCGAGCGGCCGGATCCAGCGCAGGTCGATCACCTCCGCCTCGATCCCCTCGCCCGCGAGCGCCGCGGCCGCGTCGAGAGCCCGCTCGACCATCATCAAGGTCGCCACGATCGTGACGTCCGCGCCGGACCGAAGGACCTGCGCGCGTCCGAGCTCGGCGCTCGCCCCGCGCCGAACCGCGCCCTTCCGTCCGTAGAGCCCCTTGTGCTCGTGGAAGAGCACGGGGTTGGGGTCGTGGATCGCGGCCCGCAGGAGCTCGTAGGCGGAGCCCGGCGTGGACGCTGCGCAGACGCGCAGGCCGGGGAGTCCCATGTACCACGACTCGCCGGTCGCGCTGTGCTGGGTGCCGAAGCGGCCGGTCGCGCCGGAGATGACCCGGAGCGTGACCGGGACGGCGAACTGCCCACCCGACATGAAGCGGTACTTCGGCAGCTGGTTCACGATCTGGTCGCCGGCGGTCGGCAGGAAGTCCGCGAACATGAACTCGACCACCGGGCGCATCCCCAGCAGCGACATCCCGAGCGCGACGCCGGTGAACCCGTTCTCGCAGATCGGGGTCGTGAGCACCTGGCCCGGGAAGCGCTCGGCGAGCCCCTCGTTCGTCTTGAAGACGCCGCCGCTGGCAGCCACGTCCTCGCCGATGAGCACCACCCCGGGATCGGCGGCCATCTCGTCGTGGAGCGCGGCGGTGATCGCCTCGCGATAGGTCATCTCGACAGCGATCCCGTCGACCGGGGCGGCCGCCGGATCAGCGAGCGTAGACATACGTGGCGGCCTCCTCCAGGTCGAGGTACGGGGACGTCGCCGCGCGCTCGGCGGCGGCGTCGATGTCCACCTGGACCTTCTCGTGAATGCGGGCCTGCGCGTCCGGCGAGAGGAGTCCGGAGGCCGCCAGGCGGCCGCCGAGGATCTCGATCGGGTCGCGGGCCTTCCACTCCTCCAGCTCGCCCGCCGGTCGGTACTTGGCCGGGTCGGACCGGGAGTGGCCGCGATAGCGGTACGTCTTCATCTCGAGGAGGCTTGGGCCGTCGCCCGCCCGCGCCCGCGCCACGGCCTCCGAGGCCGCGGCGTGCACGGCCTCGACATCCTGGCCGTCGACGATGATCCCGGGCATGCCGTACGGATCCGCGCGGCGAGCGAGGTCGCCGACGGGGGTCGTGGTGGCGATGGGCGAGTACTCGCCGTACAGGTTGTTGGCGATGATGAACACGACCGGGGCCCGCCACACCGCGGCCATGTTCAGGGACTCGTGGAAGGCCCCGATGTTCGTGGCGCCGTCGCCGAAGAAGGTGAGGGCGACATTGGCCTGTCCGCGCAGCTTGAAGGCCATGCCTGCCCCGACCGCGATCGGGAGGCCGGCTCCCACGATCGCGTTCGCGCCGATGTTGCCCTTGGTGACGTCGATGAGGTGCATCGAGCCGCCGAGGCCGCGCGAGCAGCCGACGCGGCGACCCATCAGCTCGCCGAAGGCGACCTCGTGGTCCATGCCCAGGGCGAGCGCCTCGCCGTGACCGCGATAGGTGTTGGTCTGGACGTCGCCCGCCTCCATGGCCGCGATTGCGCCGACGGACACGGCCTCCTGGCCCTGGGCGAGGTGGGTGGTGCCCTGGATCTGGCCGGTCTGGAACAGCTGCTGGACCTTCTCCTCGAAGCGCCGGATCTCGACCATCTGCTGGAACCAGCGAACGCGGGTCGCCGCGTCGGCGAGGGGTCGGGGACTCGGCATTCAGCTCCCTCCTCGTGCGCACTGGGCACCGGGCGCCATGAGCCCGTCGGGACGGCGATCGGGCGCGGGGATCGACGATGCAACCGTTTCCAGCGCGGTTCGGGGCATTGTGCACGGCGTCGCCGGCTTCGGTCAACCGGCGGCGCTGCCGCGACCGGCCCGTTCGATGCCGGCCCTGGGGAGCGTTGACCGGGGCCTCCGCCGCGGGTAGCATCGTTGGTCTGGAAACGAGTCCGGGATGCATCTGGGGTCCTCCGCACGAGGTCGCGGGCGAACTGCTGCATGGTCATCACCCGTTCCTCGCGCGGCACCTGGTCCGGTGACGCACGCGCGCAGGGTGGCGAGCTCGCCCGTGGGTTGTGCTACGGTGCCTGAAACCGATACCAGAACGCGCACTGGAGGATCCGTGGGGTGAGGCCGGAGGCCACGGCGAGCAGGAAGGGCGGCGTGGGTCGTCCCGCGGGACGCGCCAGCATGCGCGAAGTCGCTGATCGGGCCGGGGTGGCAATGTCGTCCGTGAGCCGCGTGCTGTCCGGCCACCCGGACGTCTCGGCGCCGATGCGGGCGCGCGTCATGGCCGCCGTCGACCAGCTCGGCTACGAGCCCGACTTCCTTGCCCAGTCGCTCCGGCGCGGTGCCACCCTGACCGTCGGCTTCGTGGTCGGTGACATCTCGAACCCGCTGATCGCCGGCATCGCCTGCGGCGCCGAATCCGAGCTCCGCGCGGCGGGCTACTCGATGCTCGTGATGAACTCGGAGAACGACCCGCGGCTGGACGCGGCCCACGTGCGGTTTTTCGAGAACCGCCGGGTGGACGGCCTGATCCTGTCGTTGGCGAACGAGCGGACCCCCGAGACGCTCGAGGCGCTCGCGAACATCGACCTGCCGTTCGTGCTCATCGACCGCGAGCTGCCGGCGCGCTTCCGGGTGAGCGCCGTGCGCAATGACCACCGGAACGGGACCCGCGACGCAACCGATGCGCTCCTGGACCTGGGACACCGGCGGATCGCCCTGGTCACGGGACCGGTCGAGATCCTGCCCGTCCGGGAGCGGATCGCCGGTCTTCGTGAGGCCATCGCGGCCCGGGGGATTCCGAACGAGACGATCGAGATGCCGGGGTCGCTCTCGGCCGACTTCGGCGAGGTCGCGACGGAGGCCCTCCTGGCGTCCGCCGACCCGCCCACCGCGATCATCGCCGGTGGCAACCAGCCGCTGGTCGGCTGCCTGCGGGCCCTGATCCGCCACGGGATGCGCCCGGGCCGCGACATCTCGCTCGTCACCTGCGACGACGTGCCCCTGGCGGAGCTGTACGACCCGCCCATCTCGGTGATCGACCGGGACCCGGTCGAGCTCGGGCGCACGGCGGCGGAGCTGTTGCTCCGGCACCTCGGCGGAGCCGACGACCCGAGGACCGTGATCCTGCCGATGGCCTTCAAGCTTCGCGCGTCATGCATCCCCGCGCCGCCACGGTGATCCGGGCCCGGCCGCAGATCGGGCTGGTCAGCGTTCGCTTCGGGCTGTTCGATGCGCAGATGCCGCCGGAGTTCCCGGCCCGCATGCGGGCCCACGCCGCGCGCTCGGCAGAGGTGCTGGGCTCCGACTTCGAGGTCCTGGCCCCCGATCTCATCGAGGACGAGGCGGGCGCTCGACGCGCCCGCGACATGCTGGCCGGGGCGCGCCTCGATGCCGTGGTCTTCGCGCCGGCGATGGCGGCTCCGCCGAGCTTCGCCGCGATCGCCCTGGAGCGGACGGCGGTCCCCCTCGTGATCTGGAATGCCCCATCGATCGCTCGGCTCCCGGACGGGTTGACCCAGGCGCAGGCGACGGAGCACACGACGACCGTCGGGGCCCTGATGTACGGCAACGTCCGCGTCCGGGAGGGTCGCCCGACCGCCGTCGTCACCGCCGGGCACGATGACGAGGTCGCGATCCGCCGGCTGGTGCGCACGGTGCGGGCCGCGGCCGCGGCGGGCTCGTTGCGCGGTGGCACGCTGCTCCGCATCGGTGACGCGATCCCCGGCTACCTCGACGTGGACGCGACGCCCGCGGACCTCGCCGCCCTCGGCCTCCGCGAAGTCGCGATCGAACTCGACGCATGGGTAGCGGCAGTCGTCACCGCGAGCGCCGCTGCGGCAGCCAGCCGTGCTCGACGACGTCAGGCGGCGCTGGTCGGGTGATCCGGGGCCGCAGGCCGAGCGGAGTGCCCGCGTCGCGGTGGCGCTGGAGTCGGCGCTCGTCGGGGCCGGCGCGGTCGCGGGGACGGTGAACTGCCACGGGCCCTGGTTCCGGGGGTCGGAGCAGGTCGGCATCCCGGCCTGCCTCGCGGTCGCCTGCCAGGCGGAGCAGGGGCGGAGCATCTCCTGCACGGGCGACCAGCCCACGGCGATCGCGCTCCATCTCGCCCGCCTCGTGGCCGGGTCGGCCCTCTACTGCGAGGGCTACACGCCCGAGGCGGAGACCGGCCTCCTGCTCCTCGCCGCCGGGGGCGAGGGCGACCCGGCGTGGGCTGAGCCGCCGGGGGCGGTGAACCTCGTGCCCAACGACCACTACCCCGGCGCGCGCGGGCTGGGCACGGGCCTCGCCTTCCGTCTTCAGCGCGGGCCGGCCACCCTGCTCAGCCTTTCCCCGGCGCCCGGCGGGTGGGTGCTGGCGTGGGCGACGGGGGAGGTCGTCGAGTCGCGTTACGACGCGATGCGCGGCCCCAACGGGATGTTCAGGTTCGACTCGGGGCCGGCCGTCGAGGCGGTCGAACGCTGGATCGCCTCGGGGGCGACCCACCACAGCGCTCTCGCTCCGGGCCGCCTCGAGGTCGAGATCCCGGCGCTCTCGACGGCGCTCGGCCTGCGTGCCGTCCGGGTCTGAGAAACGGGAAGGAGGGAACGATGTCGAAGGTCGCCAGCGTGGAGGCCATCCCGGTCACGTATCCGGAGCCGAACGACTACAACGCGCTGCGCTACCTCTGCCTCGTGAAGATCAGGACGGATGACGGGGTCACGGGATGGGGCGAGGCCGTCACCTCGTTCCCGGAGGCCAACCTCGCGGTCAAGGCGATCATCGAGGGGATGGCCGCCCGGGTCGTCGCGCGGGACCCGCTGGACAACATCGCGATCTGGCACTCGCTGCGCGACCAGATGTGGTGGTATGGCTACAGCGGTGGCCTGGCCTCGTTCGCGGTCGCGGCCATCGACCTCGCCCTGTGGGACATCAAGGGCAAGCTGCTCGACGTCCCGGTCGTGCAGCTGCTCGGTGGCGCCGTCCACGAGCGGCTGCCGGCGGTGGCGTCCAGCCACGCGCACTACGAGGACATCGGGCGCATGGTCGAAGAGGCCCAGGAGTGGGTCGCGCCCGGCGTCCACGGCCTGAAGGTGGGTCTGGGCAAGCGTGGCAACGCCAACCTGGGCTACGAGCACGATCGCGACGTGGAGTACATGCGCCGGATGCGCGAGGGCCTGCCCGGCTCCCTGATCATGCTCGACTGCGGCTGGAACGTGAAATGGGATGTCAAGACCGCCGTCAGGAGGGTCCGGGCATTCGAGGAGCATGACCTCCACTGGATCGAGGAGCCGCTCGGCGCCTGGGATCCCGAGGGCTACGCGACCCTCCGCGCCAAGACGACATCGCTCATCGCCTACGGCGAGAAGGAGTGGAACGTCGACGGGTACGAGCGGATCCTCTCGACCCGGACGGTGGACGTCGTCGGGATCGATCCGGGGCGGGCGGAGGGCATCACCGGGTCCATGCGCGTGGTGGACCGGATCGAGTCGAACAACCGCCAGGCGAACGCCCACTGCTGGTCGTCGGCGATCGTGACGGCCGCCAGCCTTGCCCTCAGCTTCGCCTCCCCGGCGTTCAAGCTCATCGAGTTCAAGCCCCTGGAAAACCCCATGCAGCACGAGCTGGTGCCCGAGCCGATCGAGCATCGGGACGGCTGGTTCTACCCACCGACGAAGCCCGGCCTCGGCATCGATGTCGTCGACCTGGCCGTCGACCGCTACCGGAGCGACAGGCTTCTCGCCCGCAGCTGACATCGGGCGGCGAGCGAGATCGAGGAAAGCGCAGGCAGGAGGACAACAATGACCTGGAGCGTGGGCGCCGGACTGGAAGGCAAGGGCGTGATCGTGACGGGCGCGGCCGGCGGCATCGGCCGGGCGATCGCCGAGGCCTTCGCCACGACCGGCGCGAAGGTGATGGCCGTCGACCTCGACCAGGCCGCCGTGGACACGGTCGTGGCCGGCCTGGAAGGGAGCGGGCACGTCGGCGTGGGCGTCGACCTCCGCGACATCGGCGGGCACGCGGCCCTGGTGGCGCGGGCGCGCGGGGAGCTCGGCAACCTCTACGTCCTCGCCAACCTGGCCGCCGTGCTCCGGCGGCGCAACTCGCTCGATGAGCTCACCGAGGACGACTGGGACTTCCAGCACGACGTCAACCTCAAGGCGGCATTCTTCCTCGCTCGCGCCGCCGGCCACGAGATGATCGAGCAGGGGAAGGGCGGCCGGATCATCCTCTTCAGCTCCCAGGGCTGGTGGACCGGGGGCTTCGGCGGCTCCGTGGCCTACGCCGCCACGAAGGGCGGCATCACGTCGGCCTGCCGCGGCCTCGCCCGGACGTTCGGGCCCCACCGGATCACCGTGAACTGCGTGTCGCCCGGCCAGGTGCACACGCCGATGCTCATGGGCGGCCTCTCGCCCGAGATCTACGAGAGCATGAAGAAGCAGACGCCCCTCGGCTACGTGGCCGAGCCGTTCGAGATGGCCGGGCCGGTCGTGTTCCTCGCGTCGGATCACGCGAGCTACATCACCGGCGCGACGATCAACGCCTCGGGCGGCTTCCTCATGTACTGATGGACCCGGAGTTCGCCGGGCGCCGGGTCCTGGTCACCGGCGCCGGCTCCGGGATCGGCCTGGCGACCGCGCGGCTCCTGGTGGAGCGCGGCGCGGCCGTGCTCGGGGTCGGGCGGTCGGAGGCGAGCCTCGCCGCGGTCGCCGCGGTCGGGGGCGCCCCGTTTCGCGCCGACGTGACGCGCCCCGGCGACCGGCAGCGGCTCCGGGGTGCCGCCGAGGGGATCGATGGCCTCGTGCTCGCCCACGGCGAGACGGCGGGCCAGCCGGTCGGCGACGTGACCGAGGCCGACTGGGATCGGACCCACGACGCCAACCTTCGGTCCGTCTTCTTCCTGCTCCAGGCCTTCGCGCCCCGGCTTCCGGATCGGGGCGCGATCGTGACGCTCTCGTCGACCGCGGCCAAGACGGGCGCGATCCCCGAGGTCGCGGCCTACGCGGCCGCCAAGGCCGGCGTGCTCTCGCTCACCCGCTCGTTCGCCACGGCCCACGCCGCCCGCGGGATGCGCGTCAACAGCGTCGTGCCGGGGATCATCGACACGCCGATGCAGCGCCGCTTCCTGGAGCTCAACGCCCCGCTCCACGGCATCAGCCCGGAGGCGCTCAACGACGAGCGCCTGGCAGCCACGCCGATGCGCCGCGCCGGGACCCCGGAAGAGGCCGCCGAGGTGATCCTCTTCCTGCTTTCGCCCCGCTCCTCGTACCTGACGGGCCAGGCGCTGAACGTCGCCGGCGGGTTCGTCACGTGGTGAGCCCGCGCTGGATCGGTCCCGCAGGCCGGCACGACGCCGGAGGGGCGCGATGACGGCGCCGGGCACGATGCGGGCGGCCGAGCTGGCCGAACCGGGCGCGCCGTTGCGCCTCGTCACCCGCCCGATCCCGGAGCCAGGGCCGGGCGAGGCGCGCGTCCGCGTCGAGGCCTGCGGCGTCTGCGGCTCCGACGTGTTCCTCCAGCAAGGCGGCTTCGGCGACCACGTCACGTGGCCCGTCGTCCCGGGACACGAGGCCGCCGGCATCGTGGACGCCGTGGGCAGCGGGCGTGACCGCCGTCTCGCCCGGGGACCAGGTCGCCCTCTACTACATCACGGTGCCGCCGGGCGATCCGTGGGCCGCCCGCGGGCGCCCCAACATCAGCCCCTCCGTGACGCGCATGGGCGTCGATGTTGATGGCGCCTTCGCGGAGTACGTGCTGCGGCCCGTGGAGGCCCTGATCCGGCCGCCGGCGCCGGTCCCGCCGCCGGTCCTGGCCGTGCTCACGGACGCGGTCGCGACCCCCCTCCACGGGCTCAAGCGCGTGGCGCACCTCCAGCCCGGGGAGACGCTCGTGGTGCTCGGGGTCGGCGGGCTGGGCTCCAGCGCGGTGCAGCTGGGCCGGGCATTCGGTGCCAGGGTCATCGCCGTGACGCGATCGGCGGCCAGGCTCGAGCTCGCCCGGGCGCTCGGTGCGAGCGAGACGGTCGCCGCCGGCGACGGCGACCCGGTGGCCGCCGTCAAGGCTCTCACCGGCGGCCTCGGGCCGGACGTCGTGATCCAGTGCGTTGGCTCGGCCCTCGTGGACGAGCAGGCGATCGCGATGGGAGGGCCCGGCGGGCGGGTGGTGCTGATCGGCAGCAGCCCGGACCAGTTCCGGGCGCGCGCGGTGGACATCTTCTGGCGCGAGCTGTCGGTGCTTGGATCGCGTGGCTTCGTGCCCGACGACATCCGTGACGCGATCGACCTCTATCTCGACGGGACGCTCTCGGTGGAGCACCTCGTCGAGCACGTGCGACCTCTCGCCGAGGCGAACGACGCGCTCGAGGACCTCAAGGCCGGCCGGGGCTTCCGGACGGTGCTCACGACCCGGTAGCACGTAGGAGAGTGGCAGATGGACCCGACGCAGCGGCGGACGCTCGGGCGGACCGGCGTGGACGTGACCCAGCTGGGCTTCGGGGGCGCCTCGATCGGCGAGCTGACCCTCGTCATCGACGAGGCCGTTGCTGTCGACGCGGTCCGGGCCGCGTGGGCCCATGGCATCCGGTACTTCGACACCGCGCCGTGGTACGGCCGCGGGCTGTCCGAGCTGCGGACCGGGTCCGGGCTTCGCGGCAAGCCGCGGGACGAGTTTGTCCTCTCGACGAAGATCGGGCGCTGGCTGCGCGCCTCGCAGGGAGGCGCCGTCGACCGCGCCCCCTGGACCGGCGGCCTGGAGATGAATGTCGTCTTCGACTACTCGTACGACGGGATCATGCGGTCCTACGAGCAGAGCCAGCACCGCCTGGGCTTCCCGCGCTTCGACCTGGCGGTCATCCACGACCTCGATCACCTCTATCACGGGCGCGGTGGCAAGCTCGACTGGTACTTCGGCCAGCTGGCCGCTTCGGGCTGGCGCGCGATCGAGGAGCTGCGGGCAGCCGGCCTGATCCGGGGCATCGGCGCGGGCATCAACGACCGGGGGCTCATCCCGCGGTTCCTGGACCTGGTCGACGTGGACTACTTCCTGGTTGCGATGCCGTACACGCTCCTCCACCAGGAGGTGCTCGACGACGAGTTCCCGGCCGCTGTCGCCCGCGGCTGCGCGTTCGTCATCGGGTCGCCGTTCCAGTCCGGGATCCTGGCCACGGGGCCGAAGCCCGGCGCCAGGTACAACTACCGGGAGGCGCCGGCCGACGTGCAGGCAAAGGTGGGGCGGATCCAGGAAGTCTGCGAGCGCCACGGCGTCCCGCTGGCGGCAGCCGCCCTCCAGTTCCCGCTCGGGCACCCCGCCGTGGCCTCGGTCATCCCGGGTGCGTCGAGCCCGGCCCAGCAGGAGCGCAACGTCGCGACCTTCTCCCACTCCATCGCCGCCGACCTCTGGGCGGAGCTCAAGCACGAAGGGCTGCTCCGAGAGGACGCCCCGGTGCCCGCATGAGCCGCGAGCGGTTGACGAGCACGCCAGCCATGGGCGACGGCGCGCCCGGCGGGTCCGAGGGCACCGCGCGCGGCGCCCTCACCGCCGCCGACCTGGTGGGCACCTGGCGGCTCCGGACCTGGACCTCCACGGGCGACGACGGCGTGATCCAGCCGATGGGCGAGCGGCCGGAAGGGGTCCTCGTCTACACGGCCGACGGGACGATGATCACGACGCACGGACGGGCGGGCCGCCCGCCGATCGACGGCGTCGACATGCACGGCGGTCCGGAGCGCCAGCGGCTGGAGGCGATGGCGACGTTCTTCGCCTACTCAGGGACGTTCCGCGTCGACGGCGGCGACGTCCTGCACGAGGTCGCGATGAGCCTCTTCCCGAACTGGGTCGGAACAGTGCAGCGGCGCCACGTGAGATTGAGCGCAGACGGGAACGAGCTGACGCTGAGCGCGGACCCATTCGTCGTGCGCGGGCGCCTGGGCGACGCACGTGCTGACCTGGGAGCGTGTCCGCCGCTGAGACGGGGCGCGGCGCGACGGCCGCGACGGCCCGCGTCCGGCCGCCGGGAGGTCAGGCCTTCGTCTCCGGCAGCAGCACGGCGCGCACGTCGTCCGGCGACCTGACGGCATGGCGGAGGTGGACCGGCCGCCACGCGCGTGAGACGAACCCGAGGTATGCCGGCTCGGGCGCTCCCGGCTCACGGTCGAGGTCGGGGAAGGCCCGGAACAGGGCGCGGATGGCCTCGGAGGCCTCGAGCCGGGCGAGATGGGCGCCCGCGCAATGCCGGGGGCCCACGCTGAACGCAAGGTGACTTGCCAGCCGCGGGCGACCCGGGTCGAAGCGAGCCGGCTCGGACCACCGCGCGGGGTCGCGATTGGCCGCGCCGTTGACCGCGAGGACGCGCTCACCGGCCCGGATGGAGACCCCGCCGAGCTCGAGGTCGCGCGTGGCGCGCCGCGCCCGGATGTGGACGACGGTGGTGTGGCGCAGGACCTCCTCGAGGAACGGGTCCAGGCGGGCCGGCTCCGCCACGACGGCCGCCCGCTCGTCGCGATCGAGCATCAACAGCCGGTGGACCGCCGTGCAGATGAGCAGCGACGTCGTCTCCGACCCACCCTCGAAGAGGAACCGCGCGTTGTCGAGGACGTCCTCCTCGCCCCAGTCCGGCGCGACCTCGCGCCCGATCGACCACAGGGCCGAGATGGTGTCCTCCCGAGGGTCGTCGCGCCGTGCGCGGACGACGTCCAGCAGCGCCGGCCTGAGCGCGCGCGTCGCCGCGACGGCCGCCTCGCGGACGGCCGGATCCTCGCCGAACGTGTGGCGCCATGCCAGCACGGCCTCGAGCCAGGCCTTGGCCTCGCGCATGCGTTGCTTCGTCGCGGGCCTCCAGCCCGAGCAGGCCGGCGATGACGGAGATCGGCACGATCGAGGCGACGTCACCGAAGAGCTCCAGCGTCGGGCGCCCCGCCAGGCCCTCGAGCCGCGCGGCCAGCAGGGGGCGCACCAGCGACCGCCCGTACGGGGCGATCGGCGCTGGCCGCCAGGCGTGCGAGAGCCCCCGATGGAGCACGTCGTGCTGGGGTCCGACAAGCGACCGCAGGTCGCGCCGGCCGGCGATCTCCGCCGCCCCGGGAAGGGTCCCGGTCGGCTCCGCGAAGAGCTGCTCGTTGCGCAGGACGAAGGCGCATTCCTCGTGGGCCAGGACCAGCCAGGCATCCATCCCGTCATCCCAGAGGATGCTTCCGGCCGCCCGCATCTGCTCGTACGCCGGGTACGGGTCGACATCCCGCAGGTCGCGCAGCGAGACGGGCGCGCGCGGGCGTTCGACGGCGATCTGGCCAGTCACACGATCACGGCTTCGATCCCGAGGTGCCGCGCCACCTCCGCCACGTCGTCCGCGATGTCGCCCGGCGTCGCGGACGAATGGTGGTTGACGCCGGCGCTCGCCCAGCGTACCCACGCCGTCTCGACCGGGCCGTCGCGAAACTGGAACGCGCCGTTGACGGTCCCGGTCTCGGGGAAGCGACGCGCGGTCAATGCGCCGCGGGCGGCCACGAAGCGGAACCCGCCGCGCGCCGCGGGGTGCGGCGTGAAGGCGACGAGGGTCGCCGGTCCCGCCGCCGGCTCCAGGACGGCGCATACGCCGCAATGCGGGTCCTTGCCGCAGAACCACCCGTTGCGCCGGAGGCGCGGCCGCTCTCCCGGGGCCAGCCATGCCAGGTCGTGCTCCCCGCTGTTGGCGATGACGACCTCCCCGGTCGCGTAGTCGATCGCCTCGATCTCGTGATAGACGGCGGCTCCGCCGAGCCGCTTCGTCGCGAGCATCGCGACGGCGGTGAGCACGTCGCCCGTGCACGTCCAGGGCACGCCGGCAGTCGTGGACCGCCCCAGCGCCCAGCACGGCGCGATCCCGATCGGCTCGCCGAAGCGGAACTGGGGCACGTGGCAGTTGAACGCTCCCGCGTCGAGGCGGTGGTCCGCGACGAGGTCCTCGACGGCGAGCGCCGCACGCAGCGATCGCTCCAGGCTTTCGTCGCGATCGACGTCCTCCTCGAACACCCAGTCCGCTCGCACGTCTGCGTCGAGCGCCCGCACCCGGCCGGCCTCCACCGCAAGGTAGCGCTCGACCAGCTCGTCCGGCTCGATCCGGACAATGTCGATCCCGGTGGCGGCACGCAGCTCGTCGTCGTCCACGTCGACGTGGAGGTACCCGTCGACGGGCACGCCCACGCGGCCCAGCCGGGCCCGCGAGATGCGCCGGGCCACGGCCGCCAGGCGCAGCGCGCGTCGGACACGGGCGACCGTGGTCGAGTCGGTCAGCCTGCCGAGCGCCATCTCGAACGGCCGGCCCCGCCGGCCGAGGATGTTCGAGAGCATCGGCGCCCCGACGGTCGCCCCCTGGGAGGTGATCCCGCCGTGGTCGAAACCGCCCTCGACGAGGCCCGACTCGTGGAGCGCCCAGATCACGACCGGAACGCCGGGCAGGGCGTCGAGGAGCGCCAGGGTGAAGGCCGACGGCACCGCCATCGTCTGGAGGACCAGCACGACCTCGACATCCGGCCGCGGCGAACGCGGGCGCCAGCGCAGCGGCCTCGACCGCGGAGGCGAAGTCGCCGACGCCGACGGGCTCGAAGGCATCCTCGAGCGACGAGGCAACGCGGCGCGCGAGGCGCGAGCCGGTCGGCCCGGATCGTGGGGCCGGCCGTGTGCTCCCAGAGCGTCCAGTACGGGTGGACGACGCCGATCCGGGGTCGAGCCTCGCGGCTCGGCGACAGTCCCCGAGCGGGACCTGACGGAGGCGGGACGGCGTCAGTCGTTGTGGTAGACCTCGTCGGCCGTGAAGAGGTCTGCCGCTCGGGTCGGTGATCGTCGTGATGATCCCGGTGAACGCCTCGCCCCAGCGCCGGTTGACGTCCGTCGCGCCGATGCGTCCGAAGACCGTCGCCATGTCCGGGTAGAACTCGCCGTAGTAGACCACGTGGGGGCCGCGCCGGAACCCGCCGTAGTTGCGGAAGCCGGAGGCGACGATCGCGTCGATCATCTCGGGCCAGGGGTTCGCGTGGAGCCCGTCGTAGTCGGCGGCCCGCTCCGGGTCGATGACGAGGCTGAAGCAACCGCGGGTCATCGGGCCGTCGAGATCCGGGCCGTCGGCGTGGAAGACCTCGTCGTAGCGCAGCATGTTCCCGTCGGCGTCCGCGATCTCCGCGATGACGTCGCGGAAGTAGTGGTTCCAGCGCGTGTTGGCCGGCTTCGGGCCGTGGACGCCGAAGGCCGTGGCCACGTCGGGGTGGCACTCGCCGTAGTACCAGACGTCGGTCCCGCGCCGGAACCCGGTGAAGTTGCGGATGCCCGACTCCTGGATCTCGGCGACGAGCTCCGGCCAGATCTCCGCGTGCCGCTTGTCGTACTCCGCCTCGGTGCCGGGGAAGATGCGGATGTACATCAGGATGCGTTCCATCGAAGCCTCCCATGGACGGATGCGGCGCTCGGCGGGGTGGTCGGGTAGATCGTACCAGCGCGGCTGCAATCGGTACCAGCCTGTCGCGTGACGCGGCCCGGCCGCGCTCGCAATGGCTCCGTAGATGCTCGGACCGGCGCCCCGCTCGCCATGCCGGCGAGCGCGATCGGACCACGACGCCCCTCCGCGCGTGTCATCCTTTCGTCGCGCGGCGCGGTGTCTCCACGAGGCCCGCCCGAGCGTCACCCGCTGAGGTGCTCCAGGGATGAACGATCCCACGACCGATTCCCGCGCCGACGTCGCGATCCTCGAGGTCGAGCACGTCACGATGGAGTTCCCCGGGATCCGGGCCCTCGACGACGTCCATTTCGACGTGCGCCGGGGCGAGGTGCACGCCCTGGTGGGAGAGAACGGGGCCGGCAAGTCCACGCTGCTCAAGGTGCTCGGGGGTGTCTACACGCCCACCCGCGGGCGCCTCCGGCTCGCCGGGCAGGAGTACGTACCCGTCAGCCCCAGCGACGCCATCGCGGCCGGCATCGCGGTCATCTACCAGGAGTTCACGCTCTTCCCCGATCTCACCGTGGCGGAGAACGTGTACATCGGCCGCGAGCCGATCTCCCGGCTGTCGCGGGGCATCCGGTACGGTGAGATCCGGGCGAGATGCCGCGAGCTCTTCCTGATGCTCGGGGTAGACATCGATCCGGACGCCCGCGTGGCAGACATCGGCGTGGCCGCCCAGCAGCTCGTGGAGATTGCCCGGGCGCTCTCCACGGAGGGCCGCGTCATCGTCATGGACGAGCCCACGGCGGCCCTCAACAGCACCGAGGTCACGCGCCTGATGGATGTCGTCCGGCGGCTCCGTGACGAGGGCCGGGCGGTCATCTACGTGAGCCATCACCTCGAGGAGGTCTTCGAGGTGGCCAACCGGGCCACCGTGCTGCGCGATGGCCGCAACGTCGCGACCCTGGAGATCGCGGGCACGACGGAGGCGGAGCTGGTGCGCCTGATGGTCGGCCGCGACGTCGAGTCCGTGGCGCACCGCGACCAGGTCGCAGAAGGGCGAGGTCGTGCTGCGACTCGCCGGCCTCTCCGCCGGCGCGATGCTGCAGGGCGTGGACCTGGAGGTCCGGCGAGGCGAGATCGTCGGGATCGGCGGCGTGGCGGGCGCGGGGCAATCGGAGCTCACGCAGGCCATCCTCGGCGCCCTGCCCATCCGGGCGGGATCGATGGAGCTCGGGGGCGCGCGCTTCGCGCCGGCCACCCCGGGGGAGGCCCTCGACGCGGGCGTCGGCTTCCTCCACGAGGATCGGAAGCGGGCCGGGATCCTGCCCGACCTGTCGGTCCAGCAGAACCTGAGCGTGTCCGTGCTGAAGCGGGTCCGGAACGGGCTCCTCCGCCTGCTGTCGATGCACTCGGAGCGCGAGCTCGCGGACGGCTACATGACGTCGCTGCGGGTGAAGGCGAGGGGGCCCGACCAGTCGATCAGCGAGCTGTCCGGCGGCAACCAGCAGAAGGTCATGCTCGGGCGAGCCCTCGCGCCGGGCGGCCGGCTGCTGCTCCTCAACGAGCCCACCCGGGGCGTGGACGTGGGGGCGCGCGCGGAGATCCACCAGCTCCTGAACCGTCTCACCGCCGATGGGGCGGCGCTCCTCATGGTGAGCAGCGACCTGCCGGAGCTGATCGGCATGAGCGACCGGGTCGTCGTCCTCTCCCAGGGCCGCGTCGTGGGCCGGCTCTCCGGCGACGCGCTCACCGACGAGAACGTCATCGCCTGTGCGACGACGGGCATGCGGATCGGCGTGCCCGCGTGAACACGCTCGATGTCCGGCCGGCCATCAACATGACCACGGGCCGGATGGTCGCCGAGCGCCTCCGCCGGGGGCTGGGCGCGGTCCCGCTCGCTCTGCCGCTGCTCGTCCTCGTCATCGTGCTGGCCATCGCCTCGCCCGCGTTCCTGACCCCCACCAACCTGGAGAACCTGCTGGTCCAGTCGAGCATCGTGGCCATCCCCAGCCTGGCGATGATGATGTGCCTGGTGATGGGCGAGTTCGACCTTTCCGTGGGCTCCGTCGTGGCGTTCGCGGGTGCCATCACCTGCACGCTCATCCTGAGCGGCGTCCCGACGCTGCTGGCGATGGGCGCGGGCCTGGCCGCGGGCGCGGGCGTGGGCCTCTTCAACGGCCTCGTCGTGACGCGCCTCAAGGTCACGCCCTTCATCGCCACGATGGCCACGCTCGTCATCGTGCGGGGTCTCACGCTCGTCTACACGAACGGTCACGACGTCATCGTGGCCGACCCAACCCTCAAGCTCCTCGTCGGCGCCCGGCCGCTGGGCATCCCGATGCCGATCGTCCTCGCCGCGATCGCGGCGGTGCTCGCGTGGTGGACGCTCAATCGCGTGCGCTTCGGCCGCTGGGTCAGCGCGATCGGCAGCAACCGTGATGCGGCTGGGGTCACCGGCCTCCCGGTGGATCGCACGCGGGTCCTGGTCTACATCCTCGTGGGGTCTGCCGCCGCCCTGTGGGGCCTGTTCATCAGTGCGCAGCTGCAGAAGGGCTCCGGCCTGCTGGGCATCGGCTTCGAGCTGACCGCGATCACCGTGGTCATCCTCGGCGGGACGAGCCTCAAGGGCGGTCGGGGGACGGTGGCGGGCACGATCCTGGGCGCAATCATGCTCGAGACCATCCGCAACGGCCTGAACCTGCTCAACGTCCCGGTGGCCTACCAGCGCATCAGCGTGGGCATCGTCCTGGTGGCCGCACTCGCCGTCATCGGCCTGCGGGAGCGGTACGTCCAGGGAGGTCGGTCATGAGCCGGATCGACATACCGGCCGCGCCGGCGGAGAAGCCCGCGGGGTCGCGGTCGCGAAGGCTGAGCAAGCTATGGGAGCAGTGGGGCATCGCGCTCGTGCTGCTCGCCCTCGCCCTCGTCGCCGCCGTCATCGACCCGTCGTTCGTCAGCGTCTCCAACATCCAGTCGATCATGCGCGAGAGTGCCTACGTCGGCATCGTCGCGGCCGGCATGACGATGGTCATCATGAACGGCACCTTCGACCTCTCGGTCGGTGGGCAGCTGGCGCTCGTCAGCTCCATCGCGCTCATGGGGTACGCCGCGGGCGGCACGGCGGTTGCCATCGTGGCGGCATTGATGGCGGGCCTCGGCTGCGGGCTCGTCAACGGGCTCATCATCACGCGCCTGCTCGTCACGCCGTTCGTCGCGACGCTGAGCACCCTGTTCCTCTTCCGGGGCATCACGTACGTGCTCACCCAGGACGGGCCCAAGACGCTTCCCTACGTGGAGGCGAATTCGCTGTTCGTGCAGATCGGCAGCGCCAGCGTGGCGGGCATCCCCGTTCCGTTCATCATCATGCTGGCCGTGTTCGGCGCAGCGTGGGTGATCCTCCGCAGGACGATCATCGGCCGCCAGGTCATCGCCTTCGGCTCGTCACCGGAGGCAGCCCGCTTCTGCGGCATCTCGGGAGCCCGGCTGCGGCTCTTCCTGTTCGCCCTCGTGGGCTTCTGCGTGGGCATCGCCTCGCTCACATTCGTCACGCGCGTGTGGACGGCCGATGGCGGCATCGAGGACGGCTTCGAGCTCAAGGTCATCGCGGCCGTCGTGCTCGGCGGCACCAGTCTCAGGGGCGGCCGAGGCACGCTCCTGGGGACCTTCGCCGCCGTCCTCCTGGTGGTCGGCCTGAACGACTTCCTGGTCAGCCAGCACGTCCCGGCGAGCTATCAGCGCATCGTGCTGGGCACCGTGCTCATCACCGCGCTCGCCATCGACGGCCTGCGGACGGGCTACGCGCGCCCCGCCAACTGGCGCCTGATGCGCCGACGACGCCGACCGGAGACCGTGCCCATGACCTAGCGGAACACCTGAAGAGTCGGACCGCGGCCCCGGCAGCGGACGCCGGCCGCGCGCGCGGCCGATCGCCGGGCGAACGAGTAGGAGAGACGATCAATGAAGTTACACAGCCGCTCTCTGCTGGCGGCAATGAGCGTGACGGCGGTCATTGTTGCAGCGTGTTCGGGAGGCGCCACCCAGTCTCCTGCTGCACCCGCATCCCAGCCACCCCCCGCATCCCAGGCACCCGCGTCCCAGGCCCCCGCCGCGTCGGGGTCGCCGGCCGCGGCCGCGCCGTGCAAGGTCGGGTTCTCTGTCTGGGACATGCAGTACGAGTTCTTCCAGGCCATGGAGAAGGGCACTCGTGAGGCTGCCGAGAAGGCGGGCTGCACGTTCGTGCTTCATGACGAGAAGTCGGACGTCAACGAGATGGTCACCGGGGCGACCAAGCTCCTCGACGAGGTGAACGTCCTGATCATCAGCCCCTTCAAGCCGGACGCGCTCGGGCCCATCGTGACAGCCGCCAAGGCCAAGGGCATCCCCGTGATCGTCGACGACATCGGAGGGGGCGGCACGCCCTACGACGCGATCGTGATCTCCGACAATGCCGGCGGCGGCAAGCTGGCCGCGGAGTTCATGGATGCCCAGATCAAGACCCATTCGGGTGCCACCAAGAAGGTCGTGTCCATCGGCTGTCCGCCCGACGCGGTCTACGCGGCTCGCCGCAACGAGGCCTTCGAGGCGCGGATCAAGGAGCTGGGTTACACCGTCGTCACCGACCTGTCCGGCAACTCCGTCGCCGAGCAGGGCTACACGGTGATGAAGGACGCCCTCGCCAAGGATCCGGACGTCGCTGGCGTCTTCTCCTGCAACGACCCGATGGTCGGCGGCGCGTCGAACGCCATCAAGGACGCCGGCAAGGACCCGGTGAAGGACATCGTGACCGTCGGCTTCAACGCAGACCCGGAGGCCATCACCCTCATCCAGAACGGCGGCCTGTCGGCGACCGTCGCCCAGGACCCGCACGGCATGGGTGTCCTGACCGTCGATCTCGCCCAGAAGGTCCTCGCCGGCCAGCCGATCGAGTTCGGCAACGTCGAGCAGCGCGAGGTCTACATGCCGGTGAAGCTCGTCACCATCGACAACGTGAAGGACTACGTGAAGTAGCTCCGGTCGACGACCGCGCCTGGCCCGCCAGGCACCACGAGCCGGCGGCTCACGACGTGCGAGCCGCCGGCTTTCGCTGACTGCCGAACCGCCGCAACCGCATCGTTCGTGCTGGCCACCGTCGCACGCAGCCCGACGACCAGCCAGGCGAATCGTCAGAAGGCAAGGCTCGCGCTGACGCCAATGAGCACGAGTGCCGCAGCCGCGAGGATCCGGACCGGCGGCCGCCGGCGCGCTCGCCACGATTCCCAGGCGAGGACGAGCAACGGTGTCGTGGCCAGGCACGTCTGGACGACGGCCGGGCTGCCCTGCTGGGCGGCGAGGATCAGCAGCACGAAGTAGGCGGTGACGATGAGCGCCCGCCTGAACAGCCGTGGCGCGGCCCGGAGCGGGATGTCCCGCGGCGGGAGCAGGGCGACGAACAGGATCGCCGCGATCGACGTCCGCACGACATACGTCTCGACGACCCCGACGCCCTCGTCGCCGAGCATCCGGGTGACCACCGTCAGCAGCCCGGTCCCGCACGCGGCCGCCAGCACCCGGAGCCACGTCCCGCGCCGATCGAGGCCGGCGAAGGCGCCCGTCAGCGCGGCCAGGACCGCGACCGTGACGAGGACTGCCGCGACCGCCTGGACCGGCGTCGAACGAGCCGGGGAGGAGGAGCGCCGCGCCGATCGTGGCAGGGATCGGGCTGAGGGCCGTCGCGATGGTGGTCGAGGACGCGGCCCCGGCGTCCAGGAGGTCCCACACCGCGAGCGCGGTGATCGCCATGAGGCCAACCGAGACCAGGTGCAGCTCGACGATCGTCGGGCTCCAGCGCCAGTCCGCGAACGGCGCGAGCGGCAGGAGCAGCAGCGCATTGCACACGTAGAGGGGGCCGATGAGCTGGCGGGCCGGCAGGTTCGCCGTGAGGCCCTTGCTGGCGATCGCCTGGCCCGCGTTCGCCACGGCCGCGAGGACTGCGAGCAGGGCCGGGAAGCTCAGGTTGGTGCCCTCGGTGGCAGGCCCGCGGCAGCCGTGCTAGGCTCCCGCGACCGGGCTGCAAACGCTTCCGGCCCGGCGGCCGTATCCTACAGCGGGAGGAAATGACCCGTGGCGGACACGCAGATTGCCTTCACCGAGCTGCTCGGGCGCCGCGTCCGCATGGGTCCCTGGGAAGACCAGAAGATCTCCACGTACCGCAAGGTCCTGGAAGCGCTCGCCGAGCACCGCTGGGACAACGCGGCGGCGCTGGAGGCCTACTTCATCGACGAGGCGAACGTCTGCTTCACGCTCTACCGCCAGTGGATCGGGGACCTCAACGGCTACCTGACCGAGAAGGGCGTCGACGCCGCCAAGATCAGGGACCGCAACGAGCAGGCGGTCCGGGTCGCGAAGCTGCCGGACGGCTCTCCCTGGGAGCCGCGCCGCCACTGGGACCGCTTCCTGTCCGAGATGCAGCAGACGACCGCGGCCACCTATCGCGAGAAGCCCGAGGAGGCGCAGCGGCTGCTTGATGTCGCCAAGGAGACCTGGCGCCAGTGCCACGATCGGGACGTGGACCACACGTATGCCCTGATGTCCCTCGTGCTGGAGGAGCTGGGCGAGCCGGCGGTCCGCGACATGTACGAGCGCGTCCTGCTCCCGCTCTTCGTCTGGCGCTACGAGAAGTTCGACATCGACAAGCACCCCTGGGACCAGGCGCTCGAGACCCTGATGCTCGTGGCCTGCGAGGCGATGCGCGGCCACCTCGTGGGCCCCGAGCGTACGGGCGACTTCGAGCTGATCGAGCTCGAGGACCGCTACGTCCTTCGCTTCGACGCGTGCGGATCCGGCGGGCGGACTCTCAGGGGAGACTGGATCGAACGGACTCCCGCGCGCATGGAGGCGCCCTACAACTGGGCTGTCACGCAGGAGAAGCACTCCTGGAACCACTACACGCCGGGCGTCTGCATCTACTGCGCTCATTGCATCGTCCTCATGGAGGAGATGCCCATCGACCGCTTCGGGTACCCGGTGCGGGTGATCGATCCTCCCACCTACCCGGACACGAACCCGGACCCGGACGTCCGCCAGAAGTGCCAGTGGCAGATGTTCAAGGATCCGACGAAGGTGCCGGAGGAGTACTACACCCGCGTCGGGCGAGCGAAGCCCACGGCGTTTGGCTCGCATTCGACCAATGCGCGCGAGCTGCCCGTCATCAACGCCGGGCTGCCTGGCGCCGGCTGACATCACTGCTGCCCACCCAGACGAACGCGGCGCCGGACTCCTCCCCGGCGCCGCGTTCGTGCGTCGCGCGGGTCGGCGATGTGTCGCTCAGCCGCCTCGCCCGACGGTGCGCACGCCTGCCGGTCACGGCAAGACGCCGACGGCGAGGCACCGGGGAATCGTCGGTCTCGCCCGCGCCCGGCGGCGCGCCGATCGGGCGCCTCCTCAGCCGATGACCTCGTAGACCTGCAGCTCGTAGTCGTCGTAGAGGGCTTTCATCGCCGGCTGCAGCGCCTGGTGGGCCTCCGAGGCTGCCCAGGCGGCTGCGCTCTCCGTGTCGACGAAGCGGGTCACCATCTGGAAGCGCGTCGGGCTTGACGCCTCGCGAAGGAGCTCGACCCGCACGAAGCCCGCCGATAGAGCCATCGTCGGCGCGTAGGTGGAGGCGAAGAGCCGCTCGAACGCCCCGGTCGCATCCGGGTGGACATTGAACGTGATGTGTCGTTCGATCATGTCTGGACCTCCGTTCGGGCCATGCCGCACGCGTCGGATCGGGCGCACCCCTCGGATCGGGCGCCCAGGGCGACGTTACCGCCTGGGCTCGCCGCCGACTCGCCCGACCCGCCGCCGCCCCCGCCATCGTTTGCGTGGTGATCCTGGGCCCTCCAGCGGGAGCCCGACCCCGGCACATCGCCCTGCCGGCGGCCTCGAAGGGGTCCCGACAGGACTTGACGGATTGTCAGATTGTCCTACAGTGTGGCGGGTACGGCAGACCCCGGAGGACTCCGCTGGCTGCCCGCTATAGTCGGGGCGCCGTCCGCGGTCTCGCGGGCG
The DNA here is from genome assembly GCA_963776355.1 of uncultured Chloroflexia bacterium. Taxonomy (GTDB): domain Bacteria; phylum Chloroflexota; class Limnocylindria; order Limnocylindrales; family CSP1-4; genus CTSoil-043. Next base: position 61,798 of record CAVZLU010000001.1, read on the forward strand.
CATCGACTGCCGAGGAGGAGACATGAGGCTCGGGTTCCGCCGGGGAGCCGCCATCGTGGCGATCACCGGCTTGATCGTTTCTGCGTGCAGCTCGGGCGCAACCGCATCGCCCGCGGCGTCGGCGGCGCCGGCGGCATCGACGGCCCCCGCCGCGTCGACGGCCCCCGCCGCGTCGACGGCCGCCAAGGGCTGGCCGTACACGGGCACGCTCAAGGACGGGTCGACGTTCACGCTCAACCCGCGCGTCGCCGACAAGCTCGCGAAGGGCGAGCCGATCAACTACGTCTTCAACTATGGCTCCACGGCCATCCCGCTCTTCTCGCCGCAGTACCTCCAGGGCTACAACAAGACCCTCCCTGAGGCCCAGAAGATCCTGCCGATGAACGGCACGGCGAGCGCGCCGTCGTCGGCGGTCCAGGACATGAACGAGCAGATCGCGATGATCCAGGCGGTCTGGAAGGCGGACCAGATCGACTGCCTGTCGATCCAGTCGACGGGCACGGACGTCTTCACGAAGATCGTCAACGACATCGAGGCCACTGGGATCCCGGTGTTCACGGTCGGCGTCGAGTCGAATGGCAACGAGCTGACCAACTTCACCCAGATCTCGAACAAGGAAGGCCACCAGGCCGCGCAGATCGTCGTGGACTGGATGAAGGAGACGGGCAACGCCCTCAAGGTGTTCGCCGTCTCCGGTGGCGACCCGACCCAGAACTGGGCCCAGGGCCGCATGCAGGGGTTCATCGACGGCATCAAGGCGGCGGTCCCCGACGCCACGTTCCTCAACGACGCGAAGAGCGCGCTGACGACGACCTATGACCCGGCCGGCACGTATGACGCCTACAAGGCGTTCATCCAGGGCAACCCGACCGTGCAGTTCATCGAGAACGTCGACATCGGCGCCGAGCACGCCGACCGGGCGATCAAGGACTCCGGCAACGACGGCAAGATCCACACCATCGGCTGGAACGTCAGCATCGGCCAGCTCGACGGCGTGCAGCAAGGCACCCAGGTCGCCGCGCTCGACCAGCAGTGGGGCGAGCAGGCGGGGTTCGGCGCGCTCGCCTGTGCCGAGTTCCTCAAGAACGGCAAGATCCTGCCGAACTCCCAGGTCCTCAAGCCGGTCACGAAGGCGAACGTCGACGAGGCTCGCGCGGAGTTCATGAAGTTCGTCGAGGCGACCGCGGCCCCGTCGCCGTAGACGACCCGACGGCACGCGCATAGCAGCGGCGGGTCGGCCTGGCGGTGATCGCACCGCCGGCCGGCCCGTCGTCGACATGAGACCACTCTAGTCAGACGAGGAGCAGCCCCAGGATGGCCGGACAATCCATTGCGCCGGGGTCCGCACCACCTGTCGCACGTGCGGGTCGAGGATGGTCGTCCCGGGCGCGGGAGGCCGGCCTCCGGCTCGGTGGCCTCGCAATCGCGATCCTCATCGTCATCCTCATCTTCACGTTCCTCAGCAAGCCGAACACCTTCCTGACCGTCACCAACGCCCTGGGCATCATGCGGTCGATGAGCACGATCGCGATCATCGGCCTCGGGCTCACGCTCGTGATCGTCGTCGGCGAGATCGACCTGTCGATCGGCTACATGTACGGGCTCGCCGCGACCCTGTGCGCGGTCTCCTGGATCAACTGGGGCTGGCCGATCTGGCTGGCCATCCTGTTCGCCCTCGGGGCGGCGGCGTCCGTCGGGGCGATCAACGCCTTCCTCGTCACGGTGGTCAAGATCCCCTCGTTCATCGTCACCCTGGGCATGGGCCAGCTGATCTTCGGGATGACGTTGCTGACCTCGAACACGGCGAACCTGAACCCTTCGTATCCGACCGGCGGCAAGCCCGTCCCGCAGGGGGAGATCGACTGGTTCTTGGGGCTGTCGAACCAGCCTCTTCCGTTCGGCATCCCCATGCAGGGGCTGTGGATGATCGGGATCGCGATCGTCATCGGCTTCGTCCTGAGCCGCTCCCTGTTCGGGTTCCGGCTCAAGGCCATCGGCGGCAATCCCCTCGCGGCCGACCTGGCCCGCCTGCCGATCCGCAAGTACAAGTTCGCGGCGTTCATGACCTGCTCCATGCTCGCCGCCACGGCCGCGATCCTCGACTTCGCCTTCATCGGCTCCACCCAGCCGAACGCCGGCGTCTCGCTGACGTTCCCGGTCTTCGCCGCGGTCATCATCGGCGGGGCAAGCCTCTCGGGCGGCCGCGGGACGGCCATCGGGACCGTGAGCGGCGCCCTGCTGCTGGCGATCATCGCGAACGGGCTGGCGCTCCTCTCGGTCGGCTCCTACCTCAGCCAGTTCGCATCGGGCGGCGTGACGATCGCGGCGGTGGTCCTCGACCGCTTCACCCAGAGCCTGCGGAAGTAGGCGCTGCGTGACGGACGTGGTCGACTCCCCTTCGCCGGGCCCCGCCGAGGCGGCGGGCTCGGGCCTGGTCCTGCGGGGCATCCGCAAGTGGTACGGCGACACGCGGGCTCTCGAAGGCCTGGACCTCGAGGCGCGCCACGGCGAGATCCTCGGCGTCGCCGGGCCCAACGGCGCCGGCAAGAGCACCGTGATCAAGATCCTCGCGGGCGAGGTGCGCGAGGACGCCGGCGAGTTCCTGCTCGACGAAGCAGAGTGGAAGCCGCTCGAGCACCGCGACGTGGTGGCCGTGGTGCACCAGGAGCCGCAGCTCTTCCCGAACCTGACCGTTGCCCAGAACCTCATGATCGGCCGCGAAGGCACGCGGGCACTGGTTCGAGACCTCGACGCCAAGGAGCGCTCGCTGATGCGGGATCTCGCGATCCTTGACGACGCGGATCGCTCGCTCGGCTCGGTGCCGCTGGCGATGCGCCAGCGAGTGGAGATCGGGCGGGCGCTCGCCCGCGACGCGCAGGGTGTTCCTGTTCGACGAGCCCAACTCCGCGCTCACGCCGGGGGAGTCGAGCGACCTCTTCCGGCGCATGCATGCGCTCGCCGATGCGGGGCGCGTCGTGCTCCTGGTGTCGCACCGGATCGCGGAGCTCGCCGAGCATGCCGATCGCGTGGCGCTCATCCTCGACGGCCGCTGCACCGGCATCCTCGAGGGTGCGGCCCTCACCCAGGAGGGGATCGCGGCCGGCCTCGTCACGGGGCAGGCATCCCACGAGCCCGTCGAGCAGCTCGTTGCCGAGATGGGCGAGGTGAAGGGGACCGACCTGTACCTCTCGGGCTGGACCAGCGTCGATGGCGCGTTCTCCGACATCCAGCTCCGCATCCACCCCCGGGAGATCGCCGCGATCGTCGGCGTCGAGGGTTCGGGCGGTCGCGAGCTCGTGCGCTCGATCGCCGGCTTCGAGCGGAGCACGGGCACGATCGAGATCGCCGGCCACGCCGGGGCGACGGCCGCATCGGGCGCGAGCCTGGTCTCCGCGGACCGGCAGGCCAGCCTGTTCTCGAACCTGACGATCGGCGACAACATGGTCTCCCGCCTCGACGACGAGATCACCAGGGCCGGAATCGCGCTGCGTCGCGGCCGGATGCTCGAGATCGCGAACGACCTTCGGGAGCGGTTCCGCGTCAAGGCAACGTCGCTGCGCCTGCCGATCAGCTCGCTTTCGGGCGGGAACCAGCAGAAGGTCGCGATCTCCGCCGCGATCGTGCGGCGCCCCGAGGTCCTCGTGCTCGAGGAGCCCACGCGGGGCGTGGATCTCGGCTCGAAGCGGGAGATCTACCGGATTCTCCGCGAGTACGCCAACGAGGGCCACGCCGTGGTCATCTTCTGCACCGAGGTGCCCGAGGTGTTCGAGGCGGCCGACCTCGTCTACGTCATGTCGGAGGGTCGGCTGGCGAACCCGCTCGTCGTGCTGGATCACGCGGACGTCGAGTCGCTGGCGCGCGCCATCACCCGCCTCGAGCGTCACGCGCGCGTCCAGCCCCAGCCGGCCGCGTAGGCGGCTCGCCACCGGGAGCGGGGATGGGCACGCCGGGCCGCCCTCGCGTGCTCGTGGGCTGCCTCTTCCTGGAGGCCGACTCGTTCGCTGCCGGGGTGACGACACGCGCCGGCTTCGAGACGGCCGGAGTGCTCATCGGCGAGGCGCTCCGGCGCGACCGGCTGCCCGCCGGCAAGGAGCTCGCGGCCGCCTGGGACGCACTGGCGGACGCCGGCATCGAGGTCGTCCCCAGCCTCTTCGCCTGGTCGCCGCCGGGACCCACGGTCGCGGCGGCGGACTTCGAGGCCCTCGCCGCGGAGATCGTGGGACGCTGCGACACGTCGCTCGACGGGGTCTACCTGCAGCTCCACGGCTCGATGCTCGCAGAAGGCGTCGACGACCCGGAGGGCGCGCTGCTGGCTCGCCTGCGGGCACGCCTGCGGCCGGGGGTTCCGGTCGCGGTCTCCTTCGACTGCCACGCCACGATGAGCCGGGCGATCGCCGAGCACGCGGACATCGTCACCGCCTACCGCACGTGCCCGCACGTCGACCTCGAGCGGGCGGGCCGCCAGGCCGGCGCGCTGCTCGCGGAGGCGGTGGCCGGACGCGTTCGACCCGTGCTCGGCTGGGCTCGCCTGGCCATGACCGCGCCGCCCGGCCGGCATGATGACGCGTTCCCGCCCTTCGCCTCGATGATGGCGGCCTGCGACGCCGCGGAGGCGCGACCGGGCGTGCTCGCGGCAGCGATGCTCCCCAGCCAGCCCTGGCTCGACGTGCCGGACCTGGGCTGGTCGGCGGTCGTGACGGCGGACGGGAACCGCCGGCTCGCGGATTCCACGGCCCGGGAGATCGCGCTGGGCGCCTGGGAGCGACGGGCCGCGTTCCTGACGGGAGTGCGCCTCCCCGTCAGCGAGGCGCTGGCCGTCGCGCTTCGGGGACCCGCGCCATACGTGATCGCGGATTCGGGTGACGCCACCAACGGCGGCTCGCCCGGCGACTCGACCGAGCTGCTCCGAGCGGCCATTCCCTATCGCGACCGGCGCATCTGGCTCACGATCACCGACCCGGCCGCGGCGACGGCGCTCCGCGCGGTCGACGTCGGGGGCGCCGCGCGCGTCGACCGTGGGCCGCGGCCCGCCGGGCACGTACAACGAAGGCGACGGCGGTCGAGGGGATCGTTCGGCTCCACCCGGAGGGGCGCTTCACCTACAGCCACCCGTTCTCGAGTGGGCTCGCCGGCGACCTGGGGACCTGTGCCGTGCTCGGCATCGGCGAGATCCGGGTCGTCATCCACGAGCGGCCGGTCGGCCTCATCGATCCGGAGGCCTACGTGGGCGCCGGCCTGCGGCCGGAGGCTGCCGAGGTGCTGCAGGCGAAGTCGCACATCAGCTACCGGGCCGGCTTCGCCCGGATCACCCCGCGAAGCGTGGTGGCGTCCACGCCGGGCCCGACGACCGCGGACCTGGCGTCGCTGCCATGGCGCCGTCGACCGCGACCGCTGTGGCCGTTCGAGGAACCCCCGACGCCCTGGCGCGACTGATGTGCCACGAGGAGGACCCCGCTCTGCGCCCGCGCGCGATCGCTCCGGGTGGCCCGCCGCCTCTATGATCCCTGGGTCGTCGTCGCAGCAGGAGGAACGCCCGATGCTTTCGTCTCGGGATCGAGTGGCGGCGGCCCTCCGAGGCGAAGAGGCCGACCGCGTCCCGTACTGCGAGGTGTACCTGAGCCGGGCGTTCGCGCATCCGCTGATGGGCTGGCCGGGCGACCTGGACCATCACGCGAGCTTCGAGGCCAACGAGTTCAGCCTCGACGAGGCCAAGGCGGTGGCCGAGCGCCTGCAGATGGACAACATCACGTACGTCCTCCGCGCGCCGATCTACGCCGACAAGACGGAGGGCAAGGGCGGCACGCTCTTCTACGGCGCCGGCTACATCCACAGCGAGGCCGATCTCGCCCAGGTCCAGCTCCCGGACCCGTACAACGATGCGCTCTATGCCGAGGCCGAGGCCTACGCGGCGAACAAGGGGCCGTACTCCGCCTGGTTCATCACCCGGGTCGGCATCTCGCCGACGATGATGAGCATGGGGATCGAGGACTTCAGCCTCGCCCTCTACGACGACCGCCGTCTCGTCGAACGCCTCCTCGACATGTACGTGGACTGGGTCGAGGTGGTGGCCGAGCGGATCTGCGCGCTGGACTTCGATGTCTTCGTCACCACCGACGACATCGCCTTCGGCCAGGGGCTCTTCTTCTCGCCCCAGGTCTTCCGCGAGCTCGTCTACCCTCGCTTCGAGCGGCTCGCCCGGAAGATCACCATCCCCTGGCTCTTCCACAGCGACGGCAACGTGACCGCGACTCCTCGACGACTTCGTCGAGCTCGGGATCCGCGCGATCCAGCCGGTCGAGCCGGCGGCGATGGACATCCGCGAGGTCAAGCGTCGCTACGGAGACAGGCTGTGCCTCTGCGGCAACGTCGACATGGACCTGCTCACGCGGGGGACGCCCGAGGAGGTCGACGAGACCGTCCGCGCCCTCATCCGCGACATCGCGCCCGGCGGCGGCTACATCGTCACGAGCGGCAACAGCCTCGCCCACTACGTCCGGCCGGAGAACGCGGTCGCGATGTCGGAGGCGGTCCACCGGTACGGGACGTACCCGATCGCGATCCGGCAAGAGGAAGCTCCCATTGAACTCGCTGCAGCGGATCCGGTCTGCTCTTGCCGGCGACACCGCCGACCGCGTGCCCGTCTTTCCGATGATCATCTCGGGTACGGCCCGCTGGGCCGGCGTGCCGATCTCCCGCTATGCCGCCGATCCCGAGGTCATGGCTGACTGCCTCATGGCGGCGCAGCGCCGGGCCGGCTACGACGGCATCCACGTCTCCCTCAACGTGAGCGTCGAAGCCGAGGCCGTCGGGGCGCCCATCGAGCAGCCCTTCGACGAGCTCCCCCACGTGGTGGCGCCCCTGCTGGCCGACCCGGCCGATCTCATCCGCCTGAAGGTGCCGGATCCACTCGCGGACGGCCGGCTTCCCATCTTCGTCGAGGCGACGCGCATCGTCGCGCGCGACGGTCGGCGAGACGGTCCTGGTCGTTCCCAACATCCGCGGGCCGATGTCGATGGCGAGCCAGCTGCGGGGCATGGAGCCGCTGCTGATGGACCTCATCGACGCACCGGACTTCGTCGTGGACCTGCTCGCGTTCTGCGCCGAGGTCGGCGCGGTGTTCGGTGCGGCACTGAGCCGAGCGGGTGGCCACGCGATCATGCTCGGCGACGCCCTGTGCTCACCGGCGACGATCTCGCCCACGACGTACCGTCGCGTCGCGCAGCCCGTGCACACCGAGATGATCCGACGATTGCACGAGGCGGGCGCGGAGACCGTGATCATGCACGTGTGCGGAGACATCCGGCCCATCATCCCCGACCTGGTTGCGACCGGCGCGGACGTGCTGGACCTCGACACGGCCGTGCCGCTCGACGAGGCCCGGGCGCTTGCCGGCCCGGTTGTCGGCTTTCGCGGAAACGTCAGCCCGTCATTTCTGTATCGCGCGGCGCCCGCGGCTGTCCTGGAGGTCGCGCGTCAGACGATCGACGCCGGCGGAAGCACCAGCTTCGTGCTCGGGACGGGATGCGAAGTGCCCATCGGCACCGCGATCGAGAACGTGATCGCGATGGTGGACGCTTCGCGACAGGCCTCCGCTCGTGACGGGGCGAGGGGGAGCACCTGAGGCCTCCGCATCCCCTTCGGATTCCGTGACATGAGCGTGGTCGCCCTGGACATCGGAACGTCGCGGATCAAGGCCGTTCTCGGGAGCTGGGATGGGGCGATCGGGGCCGTCCGCGGTGTTCCGACCCCGGTGGTGGCCACGGCCGGCGTCATGCACGAGTTCCCGGCCGGCGCGGTCCGCGCGGCCGCGGAAGCGCTCGTCACCGCTGTGGCGGCCTCGGTTCCCGGCGACCCGGTCGACACGCTCGTCGTCTCGTGCCTCGGGACGGCGATGGTGCCACTGGACCGCGCCGGCCGTCCTCTCGGGGCCGCCCTCTCCCCGGCCGATCCCCGCCCGTCGCTGACCCCGGGGCTGAGGGAGCGCGATCGACCTCTCCGACGAGACCCTCTTCGACATCACCGGCCAGGACGCGCGCGTCTCGTCATTCCTCCTCCACTGGCTCTGGTGGCGCGAGCAGCGACCTGACGCGATGCGACGGCTCCATCGCTTCCGCTCGCTGCGTGGCTTCCTCCTGGAGGGGCTTCTGCCGGGCGGATGCGGAGGATCCGTCATGGGCGTCGCGGACGATGCTGATGGATCTCGCCACCGATGCCTGGAGCGAGACCGTGCTGACGGCCGCCGACCTGCCGCCGGACGTGCTCCCGACCATCCACGCGTCGACCGCATCCTGGCCCGTTGACCGCGGCGCGGCGGACAGGCTCGGGCTGGCGCCCGGCGCACGAATCGTCCTCGGTGCAATCGACAACGGCTGCGCCTTCCTGGGCGCCTCGGACCCGGACGAGAAGCGGCTCGTGAACATCGCCGGCACCTACGAGCACATGGCGGGCGTTGGTGAGCTCGCGCTCGTGCGGGAAGCCGCCGTCGCCGTGGACGGCCTCATCCATCGCTACCTCTTCCCGGGAACCTACCTGAGCTACTCGCGGATCCCGCTGGGACACCTGCTCTCCGCGGTGGGTGCAGCGAGCCCGGGAGGTCTCGACGCGCTGATGGGCCGCGTGAGCGCCCGCCCGACGGGACGGGTCATCCATCTCGACGAGGCGTCGGTCCGAGCCACGCTGCGTGGCGGCGAGCGTCCCCTGGACGTGCTCCAGGCAGTGCTCGAGACCTGCGGCGCGATCCTCGCGCGCTACGCCCGGGCCTGGCAGGCGGCCGGCGGCGCGGTCGAACGGATCGTCGTGGTGGGCGGGGGCGCCGCCCACCAGCGAGGCCCTCCGGCTGAAGGCGAACCTGCTGAGCCGGCCAGTCTCGACGCTCAGCACCGACGAGGGCGCCGGGATCGGGGCGCTGCGGCTCGCGGCGATCGCCGTCAAGCAGATGTCGCTCTCGGAAGCGTGTCGCCAGTTCCCCGACCCGGTCGTCCGGACCTGGGCCCCGGACACCGCGGACGGGCGGGTAGACTGACCTGGTGGAGCAGACTGCCGATCGCGCGATGGAGCAGGCGCGCGTCGCTGCCCGGCGGCTCGTGGTCCGGGTCGCGTTCCTCCTCTACGATCGGCGGCTCACCGAGCTGCAGGGCGGGAACATGAGCGTGCGGGTGGGGCGTGACGAGGTCGCCATCACGCCCACGCTGGCAGCGGAGAACGACGGCTGGCGACTCGCCCCCGACGATTGCGTGATCCACGATCTCGATGGCGGCGTGCGCGCGGGAGACCCGCAGCGCGTCTCGCGCGAGACGGCGCTCCATCTCCGGCTCTACCGGGCCTACGCCGACGTGGGCTCGGTCCTCCACCTGCACCTCCCCGAGGTCCTGGCCGCGGTGGTGCGCTGGTCGCCCGGGGTCGTCGCGGCCACGGCCGATCCCTTCGGCGCTCCGCTCTGCCTGCTCGAGCCCGGGCTGGCGGCCCAGACGGAGCCCCACAACGCCCGGGTCGAGGAGCTGCTCGGGCAGGTCCCACGCACGGGCGGCGCGATCTCGATCTCGCCGACCCACGGGATCATCTCGGTCGCGCCCGACGTCGCGACGAATGTCCGGGCGGTCGACGTCCTCCGACAGCGCCTGGACCACGAACGTGTCCGCGCTCGGCTGCGCCTCGCGAAGGAGCGAGGGCTCGGATGATCAGCTCGCCGCCCGGCGACGACATCCTCGTGACGATCTTCGGGCGCCTGTTCGAGAGCGAGCTCGGCACCCTCGAGCGCCTCGTCGTCAGCTGCCGGACCGAGGATGGCACACGCACGCTCGACGGAACGGCCGCCCTGGCCCGCCTCCTCGGCGAGGCGCGCCCGGACGATCCGGCAGCGCCCGGGGATCCGAGCCTTCACGCGCTCCACGAGGCGATGCTCGCGGCGTGGCCGGAGCACACCGCGGTGGTGAGCGGCCTCGCGCTCCACCTGCGCGACCTGCTGGTCGAGGGGCTCCCCTGCCCGAGACGACGAGCATGATGCGCAAGCGTGGCGTGGTCCACCTGTCGACCCATCTCGTCGAGCCCGGCGCCCTCGACGCGGCCGAGATCGAGCGGACGCTCGCGCACGCCCACGAGCAGGCGGCCGCGAGCGCGATGAATCATGTCCTGATCGTCGTCTCCGACGGGATGGTCCACGTCGCCGGAAGGTCGCCGCGGGGGACGATGGCCCACTGGTCGAGCGTCGAGTTCAGTGCCCGCGTCGAGTGCATGCGGGTCGAGGAGCGCGTCGTTCACGGGATCGGGGCCTGACCGCTGCGGCCGTCCCCGCTGAGCTCCCCGAACAGGTCGAAGAAGTCGGGCGCCCGCCTCGGGCGCGGACCCTAGATCCGGTAGAAGCGCTCCGCGTTGCGGTAGAGCATCTTCTCCTGCTCGTCGCGGCTGAACCCGGCCTCGGCGAGGATCGTCCGGTAGGCGTCGATCTGCTCGAGGTAGGTGGCGTAGAGGATGTCCACCGGCCAGTTGCTGCCGATCATGATCCGGTCCGGCCCGAAGGCCTCGACGCAGTGGAGGACCCAGGGGCGGATCGAGGCGATCGTCCAGTGGTTGTCGGCCATCCCGAAGCCCGAGACCTTGCAGGCGACGTTGGGGGCCGCGGCGAGGGCGGTCATCTCGGACCGCCACAGCTCGAAGTAGGCCGGGTCGCGCTGGACCGGGAAGCCGGCGTGGCCGAGGATCACCTGGATGTCCGGGAAGGCCAGGGCGACGTCCCGGCCCGAGAGGAGCTTGCCCGGCGAGGCGTTGAGCTCGTAGCTGAGGCCGTGCCGGCCGAGGGCCGCGTAGCTCCTGCGGAAGGCCGGGCTGTCGGCGTCGTCCGGATGGGCCCGGATGCGGACCCCGCGGGTCAGGCTCGAGGCCTCCAGGTGGCGCACGAGCTGGGCCTCGCCGTCGTCCTGCTCGATGTCGCAGAAGACCACCAGGGCGTGGGGGAAGCCGTGCTCCTTGGCCACCGCGTCGAGCCAGGCCGTCTCCTCCACCGGGTCGGGGCCGGCGTAGGCCGCCTCCACGTGGACGCTCTTGATGACGTTCGCGCCGTAGAACTCCTTGAAGAACCGCCACGGCGCGCCGATCGTCGAGCGGATCATCTTGTAGTCGCCGAGGAGGGCGTTGTGGCCGGGCCAGCCCGGGTCGGTCAGCCAGTCGTAGTGGAACCGGTCGAGCTCCCAGAGGTGGTGGTGGGTCTCGATGAAGGGGATGCTGCGATCGACGTCGGCCACGGGTCGTCCTCCAGCGTGACGTTGCAGCCACCGGCCGCCCACGACGATTCGATGGGGGCTGCAATCCTTACCGGGATCGTGCGGCAACCGGCTCCGACTGTACGGCCGGCCGGATCGGGCCGTCAAGGCGCCCGCGGCGACACGGTGGGTGGTTGCGGAGGTTCGGGCGACCCTGCGTCTACGCCCCGACGTCCACCCTGGCGACCGCGTAGGCGTCGAGCTCCAGCTCCAGGCGCCCGTCCGCGATCGCGGTGCTCGAGGACCGGCCACGGAACGCGATCGGGTCCGCGGCCGCCTGCGCGGCGGACGATGCGTCCAGCATCCGGACCGACGCCGTCCGGCCCGGGAGCCCCGCGACTGCCACGCGCCTTGACCTTCGGGTGAGGTTCGCGACGAGGAGGTGCGTGCCTGTCGAGTCCTCGACGGCCAGCCCCTCGACGATGAGCGGGTCCGTCGATGGGGCAGCCAGCACCCGGCCATCCCTCCACTCGGCCACGTCCGCGAACACGTGGTACATCGGGAACACCTGGCCCGGCCGGGAGGGGAACCGTGGATCGGGCGACCCTGCGTCTCGCTCGACGATGCCACGCCACCCCGTCGTCTCGTAGAACGTGACGCTGTCGGCGCCGCTCTCCGCGACGTGCTTCATCGAGCCCGCCGACCAGGCCGCGCCCAGCAGGGACGCCTGGCGAACGTCGACGGCCGCCGGCAGGTCGTCCGGCGCGGACGGGCCGGCGGGATACGGCCCGAATCGCGTCGCGATCGTGAGCGGGCTGACCGCGATCGGCCGCCCGCCGGCGAACGAGCGGGCCATCTCCACGACCTCGGACTGGCCGACCAGGTTCTCGACGATCGAGGCGTCGTCCGCGGCGTGGATGGTGGGGCTGACCGAGAAGCAGAGGCCCGTCAGCGACGGGTCGGTGGGCCGGTCGCGGTTGATGTCGCTGAAGGCCTGGTTGGTCCCACCCGCGAAGGTCACCTTCCCGGTGACCGGCTCCAGGTGCTCCCGGACCAGCCGGACGACCGATGCCGGGGTGAGCCCCGACACGGCGCTGTACCCCACGCTCAGGTTGTACACGAGGACCCGAGCGATGCCGACGGCGTCCGCGCTCAGGCGCTCGGCGAGGTCTGCCAGCGCCGGCCCGCTCTCCTCGTTGGCGCTGATCGCGAGCTCCAGCTTCGCGCCGACCGCGCGGGCGTCCGCCACCGCCTCGGCGAGACGCTGCGGGACCGCCGGATCGTCCAGGGACAGGTCGACCCGAAGGTGAGCCGGCCGGGCGGCTCCGAGGAGCCCGGCCTCGCGCGCTGACAGCGGCGTGCGGTGGCTCGGCTGGCCGAACCCGATCGCCGGCACGACCCCGAGGGGGGCACCGACCGTGATCTCCGGCGGCCGCTCCGCCGGGCCGCCGGGAGCGTGCCCGCGAACCCGATCGTGAGGACCTGGCGGATGCGTTGACCCGGCGCCGAGTCGAACGGGAAGCCCAGGGCGAGGGGCGTTGCGTACGACTTGAAGTTGCCGTCGGTCCAGTTGCGCTGGTCCTGGAGCTCGAGAAGATCGCCCTCGAGCGCGATGATCGCCTCGAGTCCGGGTGCCACCTCGATCGCCAGCTCCGAGTACGGCTCGAACATCCCCGACAGCTTGCCGTCGACGACGCGCTGCGGGTCGATCGCCTTGGGCAGGACGCCGCGCAGCTCCCCGGACGCGGTCGTTGCGCGGTATCGCTTGCCGATCGCGCCGTCCAGCGCGTGGTGCGCGTTGAACCCGATCTTCGAGTACCTGAAGACCCCGTGACAGGTCCCGTCCAGCTCGTAGCGGACGCGACCGTCCGGCCCTCCGTCGATCCTCCCGATCCAGGTGAAGTCGATCTCCTCGTGGGCGTGGCGCGCGTCGAAGGTCACCCGGAACCGGTCCGGGCCCTGGTCGATCACGACGTTCGACAGCACGGCCGGGATGGTGTTCCACGGCGCATCCCGCACGGCGATGTAGACGCGCTGCACGAGCTCGAACCCGGCGACCCGGACGTGGCGCAGGTCGGGACCGTCCAGCAGCATCGTCACCGGTCCCGCCCGGAGCTCGGTCGGGTCGGGCGGGGCGGACGCCCGTCCGGTCAGCAGCCGTTCGTCCGGCACGTCCTTGCCAGCCTTTCCGCTCGGGTGGAACTCGCGCGCCAACGCTCTTGCCGGCGCCGCGGCAAGCGCCGATCCTGTCCTCCTCGTGAAACGCGCGGGGACGGCAGCATGATCGCGGATCCGGGTCGGCGCGACAAGGAGGAGGCAACCATGGAGCGGGACCGCGGCCGGTTCGATGGCCAGGTGGTGGTGGTCACCGGGGGCGCGCGCGGGATCGGCGACGCGATCGTGCGCCGGGTCGTCGCCGAGGGCGCCCGGGCCGTGGTTCCCGACCTCGTGGACCCGGAGCGGGCGGCGGCGCGCACCCGCTACCTGCGCTGCGACATAACCGACCGCGAGGCGGTCGCCGCGGTCCACGCCTCGATCGAGGCGGTGGAGGGCCGGCTGGACGTCCTCGTGAACAACGCCGGCATCCAGCGGATCGCGCTCACCGACCGGTTCGACCCGGACACCTGGGACGAGGTGGTCAGGGTCCACTTGACCGGGGCGTTCAACTGGAGCCGGCTGGCACTCCGGACGATGAAGCGGCAGCGGTCCGGGGCGATCGTCAACATCGGGTCGGTGGCCGGGCTCATCGCCCTCCCGGGGCGCGGACCGTACTCGGCGGCGAAGGCGGCCCTGATGAGCCTCACGCGGGTCATGGCCGTCGAAGTGGCCGAGCTGGGCATCAGGGTGAACGCCGTCGCCCCGGGCATGACGCTGACGACCATGATGGAACAGGTCGCCCGCGAGGGGGTCGTGGACCTGGAGGCCATGACCCGCGAGATCCCCATGCGGCGGCTGGCCACGGTGGACGAGATCGCGAATGCCGTCTGCTTCCTCGCCTCGAGCGATGCGTCGTACGTCACCGGCGAGACGCTGGTTGTCGACGGCGCGTGGTCGATCCTGGGGATTCGCGACACCCCGGCCTGGCTGACGGCCAGCGGAGGGTAGCCGCGGCCTCGGGCGGCCTGCCGCGCCTCCCGGACCCCGGCGTATCATCGTGCCCGCAAGCCTTCCCAGGACCGTTGCATCGCCCGCCCCGGGGGATACGACGGGGCGCCCGAACGGCCAGCAGACCGCACGGAAGGCGAGGAGGCCCTGCCATGACCAACGTCACCTGGTCCGCCGAGATCGGCAAGCGGGTCCGCACGGGCGACTGGGCAGACCAGTCCATCTCCACCGTCACGAAGATCCACGAGGCGCTCGAGGAGGCCGGCGACGCGTTCGGTCCGAACGCCGGGCGGCGGGAGGCAGCGGCCCAGCTGGTCGACTACTTCATGGAGGAAGCGAAGGTCATCTACCTCATCTACAAGGTGTGGACGGATGGCTTCCTCGAGTGGCTCCGAGCGCAGGGAGTGGGCCCGGCCGAGCTGGACGCCGAGCTCGAGGCCCTGGCGCGCCTGATGGCGTACCCGGACGGGACGCCCCTCGACGCCCCGGCTCGCTGGGCGGCGCTCGGCGAGCGAGCGGGGCGCCTTGGCAACGGCATCCGGAGCTACGACCTGCCGGTGGCCCGGGCGAAGGAGGAGGTTGAGGACCTCCTCGCGGAGTGGCGTCGGCTGCACGATCGCAACGCCGACCTCATGGCCGGCGTGCTGGCGATGGTCGCCCGCCGGTTTGGCGAGCAGGCGCTGGAGTCCTGTTATCGCGCCGTGCTGGAGCCCTTCATCCAGGAGCGCTACATGGTCTTCGACGTGCGGCTCCGGCCCTACGCCGAGACCGTCGACAGGAACCTGTACATCGCCCTCGAGGCGATGCGCGCCCATCTCGTGGGCCCGGGGCGACGGGGGAACACCGACCTCGTGGAGTTCGACGACCGCTGGGAGCTCAGCTTCGATCCCTGCGGGTCGGGTGGCCGGATGCTGCGCGGTGACGAGATCGAGGGCACGGGATCGCGGGTGCTCGAGCCGTACGAGTTCGGGGTGACGCAGGAGGCGCACGACTGGTCGTGGGGCGAGACGGGCGTCTGCTACTACTGCGCCCATTGCAGCTTCACGCTGTCGATCCTGCCGGCCGAGCGCTGGGGCCACCCCGTGCGCACGGTCGATCCGCCGCTCTGGCGCGGGCCCGACGACCCGTCGGCGCGCCGGAGCTGCAAGTGGACCGTGTGGAAGTCGCTGGAAGCCATCCCGGAGCGGGAGTACGAGCGGATCGGCAGGTCCAAGCCGCAGCTGCCGGTGATCCAGCCCGAGCCCGGGCGGTGATCGGGGGCCGCCGGCCAGCTCCGTAGTCGGGCAAGGAGCCGGGGGGTCGGTCGACGCGCGGCGACCACCGACCCCCGAGCGGGGTCAGGCCGTCTTCACGTGCTCCAGCACGCCGGACGCTGAGCTGCGGTAGGCGGCGTCGAGGATCTCGACGGTGCGCGCGCCGAGCTCCGCCGGCGAGTTGTTGGCGAACGGCCTGCCCATGCCGGCTTCGACGAGCGCCTCGATCGGACCCTGGCAGTCGTACAGTCCGGCGTCCGCCTCGAGCGGGATCCGGACGTCGTCCTGGGGGTTCCGGTAGCGCCACAGGAGGTTCTCGCGCAGGTCCAGGTGGAACATCCCCCGCGACCCGACGACCCGGACCTCGACCGCGTGCCGGTTGTTGGCACCGCCGAGGTGGCTCGACGCGCCGCTCATGGTGCCGATGGCGCCGTTCGTGTAGCGCAACGTCACCGCGTCGTGGAGCTCCACCTTGGCCCCCAGGGGCGCGGACATGAGGGCGAAGACGTCCTGGCCGCGGAGGTCCGTGATCCAGAGGGACACCCCGAGGAGGTGGGTCAGCTGCGCCTGGCCGTACCCGCCGCCGGATGTCTCGGGGCGGGACCAGGTGTCGGGCTGCGGGATCAGCTCCGGATCCGCCGCCGGGTAGGAGCCTGTCTCGGACAGGAGCTCGCGCGTCACCGAGTCCATGTGGAGCGCGACGTGCTCGATCTCGCCGACGCCTCCGTCCTCGTGCATCATCTGGTGGGCGCGGATGACCATGGGATTGTAGTTCCAGCCGTAGGCCAGGATCAGCGCCTTGCCGGTGCGCCTGGTCGTCTCGACGAGGTCCCACGCATCGGCCGGGGCGATGGTGAACGGCTTCTCGCACATGACGTGCGCACCGGCCTCCAGCGACGCCTTCGCCTGGTCGTGGTGATATCCGGGCGGGCTGCCGACCACCACGATGTCAGGCTTGGCCGCGATCACCTCGTGCCAGTCGGTGGTGGCCTCCTTGAATCCGAACTTGTCCTGGATCCGCTTGAGGAGCTCGGGGTTCCGGCGATTGATGATCGTGAACTCGACCTCGTCACGGTGCGGGACGAGGAACGGGAGGTGGGAGCTGACGGTCCACGAGCCGGCCCCGATCACGCCGAGGCGGAGCTTTGCCATGTGCGCGTGACCCCTTTCGCGGTCGCCCCGGTCGGGGCGGGTGAGGGTGATGCACCCGGCGGCCGGGGGAGCACGGCCCGGGTGGAAACGTTTGCCACGCTACCGCACGCGGTCCCGTTCCGCAACTCGGCGGACCGTCACGGCACGTGGTCCCGCAGCCAGTCGACGCTTCGGTCGATCATCCCCATCTCGTCCACGTCCCGGCCCCCGAGTGATGCGAGCTCGACGCAGACCGGCCCGTCGAAGCCGGCGTCGGCGAGGATCGCGACGATGTCCTCGAGGGGGGCGACGCCCTCGCCGAGGGCGGTGCAGACGGGGCCGCCCGGCACGGTCGGGTCGCCCGGCAGATGGTCCTTGAGCTGGACGATGAGCGCGCGCGGGGCGAGCGCCCGCGTCCCCTCGAGCATGTCGTCCCCGACCCGGACCAGGTTGACGTTGTCCAGGCACGTCCCGAGGTTCGGGCGGTCCACGCGCGCGAACAGGTCGAGGATGTCGCCGGCCCGCAGGTCGCCGTGGTTCTCGAGGGCAAGATTGATGCCGCGCGAGATCGCGTAGTCCGCGGCCCGTCGCATCGGGCCGACCAGGCGCTCCACGAGGACATCCGCCGGCTCGTCGCCGCGCGAGGCCGGGCTCCCCGCGGTGATCCGGAGGGACGGGTGCCCCAGCCGGGCGGCCGCGTCGATCCAGCGCACGAGGTCCATCTCGGCCTCGTAGCGGCGCCCCCCGTCCAGGCCGTGGAACTGGCCGGCCGGCCACGGGTGCCCCCAGGAGAATCCCAGGCGCACCGGTGCCGCCGAGGCCGTCAGCGAGTCATCGAACGTGTCCGGGGCCGGCAGGTAGCAGGTCTCGAGGAAGAGCGCGTCCACCCCCAGGGAGCGGGCATGGGCAATGACGGGCGCGGGCTCCAGCGGCCAGAGCTCCGACGGCGCAACTTCGCCGGCGCGCAGCTCGCCAAACCGACGGTGATACGAGTAGCTGTCGACCCCGACCTGCATTCAGTCCTTCACCACATCACCATCCCGCCGTCCACGTTGATCACCTGGCCCGTCATGTACGCCGCTTCGTCCGAGAGCAGCCAGGCGACGACGCCCGCCATCTCCGACGGAGGGGCGGTCCGACCCATCGGCACCGTCGCCAGGCGGGCCGCGGCAAGCTCGTCTGACGCTGACGCCCCGGGCGGCGGAGACCTCGCGGAGCACCCGCTCCTGCATCGGCGTGTCGGTGATGCCGGGACTGATGGCGTTCACGCGGATGGCACGCGGCGCGTAGGCCATCGCGAACGACCGCGTGATCTGCGAGATGGCCGCCTTCGTCGCGGCATAGACGGCGGCCTCCGTGGTGGCCACGAACTTGGCCGAGGGTGACGAGAAGTTGACGATGGCGCCGCCCGCCGTCATCCGCGCGCCCAGCTGCTGGCAGAGGAAGAACGTCGAATTCGGCGTTCGTGGCGAAGACGCGCCGAAAGTCGGCGACCTCGATGTCCCCGATTGGCTTGAGGACGATGACGCCTGCGGCGTTGACGAGCCAGTCAAGCGGGGCGGACGCGTCGGCAGCGAGGGCGTCGGCGGCCGCCACGAGGGCGGCCCGGCCCTCGGGCGTGGAGAGGTCCGCGGCCAGGGTCCGAGCCCCGGACCCTGCCAGGCCCGCGAGCCCCTCCCCGCGCACGTCGGTCGCCAGGACCGCGTGTCCGCGGGACAGAAGCAGCTCGGCGGTAGCCTGTCCGATCCCGCTGGCAGCCCCCGTCACGACGGCCCTGCGGGGCTGCGTGGCGTCCGTCGTCATCTCGGCCTCCGCTCCGGTGGTCCCGCGCGTTGCCGCGGCCTCGCCGGTATGGTAGCGTGCCGCTGGAAACGTCACCAGCCCCTCGCCGGCTGGATCCCAGGGGAGGCTCCCGATGATCCGTGTCGAAGGCCTGGATGGCCGTGTCGCCGTCGTCACCGGCGCGGCCAGGGGCATCGGGAAGGGCATCGCGGAGGCGCTCGCGGCGAACGGCGCCCGCGTGGCCGCGCTTGATCTCGCGGCGCCGGACCACCCCGGGATCGTCGGCATCGCGTGCGACGTGAGCGACGAGGCGGCGGTCGACCGCGCCTTCACGCGGGTCGAGGCGGAGCTGGGTACGACCAGCGTCCTCGTCCTCAACGCCGGCATCTATCCCGTCGTCCCGTTCGAGGAGACCACGCTCGACGTCTGGAACCGGACGCTCGCCATCAACCTGACCGGCGCGTTCCTCGCCGCTCGCCGGGCGCTGCCGCGCATGCGCGCCCAGGGCTACGGACGGGTGATCGGCATGGGATCGTCCGCGGGAATCGCCGGCGGAGCGCGGTCGGTGGCCGCCTATGCTGCCTCGAAGGCAGGCCTCATGACCCTCATGAAGTCCATCGCCAACGAATACGCGAAGTCGGGCATCACGGCCAACGCGCTCGCGCCCGCCCTCATCGACACGGAGATGATCGCCGACCAGCGGGACCTCCTGAGCCGGATCCCGGTCGGCCGGTTCGGGCGGGTCGACGAGGTCGCGGCGCTCGTTGCGTTCCTCGCCTCCGAGCACGCGGGGTACATCACCGGCGAGGTGGTGGACATCAACGGCGGCTTCCTCGTCCACTGAGGTGCGAGGCTCCATGGTGCTGGTGCTGGACCTCGCCGGCGTATCGAGCGCCAGCTGCGCCGAGTCGATCGACGTCGCGTGACCGTCGCCGGGCGCCTCACCCGCCTCTCGCCCAGCCTCTGGTGGTACCGGGACACGTGCAACGTCTACCTGTGGGTGGCCGGCGAGAGGGGCCTCCTCATCGACCTCGGCTCCGGCGGGATCCTCGACGCCCTCGACGAGACCGGCGTGCGCGAGATCGTGGCCCTCGCCCACACCCACCACCATCGCGACCAGTGCGGGGGCGACGACCGTGCGGCGGAGCTCGGGATCCCGATCTGGGTTCCCGCCCGCGAGCGGGTCCTGTTCGAGGCAACGGACGCGTTCTGGCGGCTGCGCCGCACGTACGACAGCTACGATGCGTCGAGCCTCGGCGTTCTCCCGCGCGACCTCGGTCCCCGTGGCGCGTGGCCTCGTCGACCACGAACGGATCGGCTGGGCGGGCGGGACCTTCGAGGTGCTCCCGACGCCGGGCCACACGAAGGGCTCGGTCAGCCTCGTCGCGACCGTCGACGGGAGGGACGTGGCCTTCACGGGGGACCTGATCGCCGGGGCGGGCACGGTCCCCACGCTGCACGACCTGCAATGGCAGTACGGCATGCCCGACGCGGTCGGGGCCGCCCTCCATTCGGCCGTCGCCCTGGCCCGGCGCGGCCCGGCATGGTTGCTCCCCTCGCATGGGTCTCCGATCGAGGACGGCACCCCGGCGCTCAGGGCGCTGTCCGCGAACCTGCGCCGGCTCGCCGGCCTGCTCGGGGAGATGCGCCGCAACCGCGTCTGGACGATGTGGCCCAGCAGCGTGGACCAGCCGATCACCCAGGTCCTGCCCCACGTGTGGGCGAACGCACACAGCCTCGCGAACACCTACGCCCTGATCGACGACGCCGGGGACGGCCTCATCCTCGACTACGGGTTCCCGTCGTGGGACCACTTCTATGCCGACCAGCGGTTCGTCGCCCACACCATGGACGAGTTCCGGCAGCAGGCGGGGCTGCGCCGAGCGGTCGCGGCCATCCCGAGCCACTACCACGACGACCATCTCGCCGGCGTCCCCTGGCTCCAGCGCGAGCACAACGTGGAGGCGTGGATCCACGCCTCGTTCGCGGAGATCGTCGCGACGCCCGCCCGCTTCGACCTGCCCTGCCTGTGGGCGGAGCCGATCCGCGTGGACCGGGTCCTCGAGGACGGCGACGTGATCGCGCACGCCGGCGCCACGCTCGAGGTGTTCCACATGCCCGGGCACACGGAGTTCGCGCTCGGACTCGGCGGGACGGTGGACGGGATGCGGGTCGCCTACACCGGCGACAACCTGCTGGCCGGCTCGCTGAGCCCGCTCCGGGCCGCCGCTCCGATCTACCGCAACGTTCTCCGCCTCGAGTCGATCCGGGTGGGGGTCGAACGGCTCATCGAGCACGAGCCAGAGCTGCTCCTCTCGGGGCACACCGGAGCGCTGGAGGTGACCCGCCGCGACCTCGACGACTTCATCGCGTGGGCACGCGAGCTCGAGCTCGTGCTCTCGCGGCTCACCCCGGTCCCGGGGATGGAGAACGAGGCCCTCGATCCCTACATCGCGCGGTTCGATCCGTATCGGGCCGCGGTACGGGCCGGCGGGCTCGTGCGGACGCGGGTCATCGTCCGCAACCACGCCGCGGCCGCGCGGCCCACCGCCGTCCGGCTGCGTCTCCCGCGGGGCTGGTCGGCCTCGCCGTCCGAGGGCGGCGCGACGGTGCCGGCCGACGCGGAGGCCGCCATCGACTTCGAGGTCCACGTGCCGGCGGACGCCGGCCCCGGCCGCACGGTGGTCACGGCCGACGTCATGATCGGCGGCGAGCCCCGGGGCGAGCTCGCCGAGAGCCTCCTGGAGGTGCTGGACGGATGACGACGTACGACCTCGTGCTCGCCGGCGGCACGGTCATCGACCCCGCGAGCGGGCTCCACGCGCGGCGGGACGTGGGCATCGCGGGCGGGCGCATCGCGGCGATCGAGCAGCACCTCTCCGGCTCCGATGCGGCGGACGTCCTCGACGCGACGGGGCTCCTCGTCCTGCCCGGCCTCGTCGACCTCCACGTCCACGTGTACCCCGGGGTCGCGGACCTGTCGGTCGAGGCGGCTCCCACGTGCCTCGGGCGCGGCGTGACGACCGTCGTGGATGCCGGGTCGTCCGGCGCCAACACGTTCCCCGGGTTCCGGCGCTGGGTCGTCGAGCCGTCCCGCGGCCGGGTGCTCGCCTACCTGAACATCGCGCTCTCCGGGCAGATCGACCCGTTCCTGGGCGAGCTCCACGACCTCCGGTTCGCGGACCCCGAGCGCGCGGCGGCGGTGGCCCTCGCGAACCCCGACGTCATCGTCGGGTTCAAGGTCCGGCTCTCGGAGATGCTCGCCGGCCCGAACGGTCTCGCCGGCCTGGACCGCGCCCTCGAGGCCGGACGCGCGACGAGCCTCCCCGTCATGGCGCACATCGGGGGGACCACGTTCGGGATCGAGGAGGTCTTCGCGCGGTTCCGGCCGCGCGACGTGGTCACCCACGCGTACACGGGTTGGCGCCCCGGCGCGCTCGTCACCGACGGCGGCCGGGTCGTACCGGGCGCGCTCGAGGCGCGGGCGCGCGGCGTCATCTTCGACGTCGGGCACGGCGCCGGGAGCTTCACCTGGGAGGTCGCAGAGGCGGCCCTCGCCGACGGCTTCCGGCCGGACACGATCAGCTCCGACCTGCACCGCTTCAACGTGGCGGGGCCAGTCCACGACCTCGCGACGACGCTCTCGAAGTTCCTGCTCCTCGGGCTCCCGCTCGACGAGGTCGTCGCGATGGCGACCGTCGCGCCGGCGGCGGCGATCGGCCCGGCGGGGGCCGGCCTCGGGCGTCTCGAGGTCGGGGCGGAGGCGGACGTGACGG
Source organism: uncultured Chloroflexia bacterium (assembly GCA_963776355.1). Lineage (GTDB taxonomy): Bacteria > Chloroflexota > Limnocylindria > Limnocylindrales > CSP1-4 > CTSoil-043. The sequence goes on from CAVZLU010000001.1 coordinate 84,040, forward strand.
TCCTGGCGCTCGAGGAGGGGCGCACGCGGCTCGTCGACTCGGCCGGCGTCGAGCGCGACGCCGATCTGCGTCTCGTCCCGGCGGCCGTGCTCCGGGCCGGAGCGATCGTGCCGATCGAGCCGCTCGTCACGGAGCCGCCACGGGGCGTCGCCCCGGGCTGACTGGGCTTCTAGCTGAAGTTCACTGCGCGCGCGTCGAGCCGCGATGGGCCGGCCTGCTGGGCCGGCCGGCCCGGCGCCCTGCGAGCGGTCGACCGTCTCGAAGCGTCCCGATTGCGCGCTCCGGTACATCCCGTCGAGCACCTCGACGACCCGCGCGCCGAGCGACGCCGGCGATGGGTTGGTCGGTGGTCCGGCCGAGGACGAGGTCCACGATCCGGTCCGTCACGCGGTCGAATGACCAGCGGACGTCGTCGTCGCTGAGCGCGACCGTGACGTCGTCGCCGCCCATCGACCGGGAGACCCGCGGCGCCGCCATGTCGAGCACGACCTGGCCTCGCGAGCCGGTGACGCGGATCGTCAGCTGGTGCTGGTTCCCGAACGTGCCGAGCGGCAGCGACGCGCCGCCCACCGACCCGATCGCACCATCCTCGAACCGGACGACGATCGCGTCGTGGAGGTCCACCTTCGCCCCGGGACCCGCCGTCACGGCCGCGACCTGGGCGACTCGTGCCTCGGGCGAGGAGCCGCATGACCAGCCCAAGGGCGTGCGTGAGCTGCCCCTGGCCGTAGCCCCCGCCGGAGATCGCCGGCTCCGACCAGGTCTCGCGGCGCGGGAGCGGGACCTCGGGATCGCCGATGTAGGTCGTGCCCGCGGTGAGGAGGTCGCGGACGATCGTCGACATCTCGACCGAGACGGCTTCCACCCTGCCGATGCCGCCCCGGCCGTGGATCAGCCGTCGCGCGTGCTCGGAGATCCCCATCTCGTTCCACGCGTAGCAGAGGACGAGCGTGGACGCCGCGGGCGCGGGCGGCCGCGTCGATCGCCCAGGCGTCGGCGGGGTCGAGGGTGAACGGCTTCTCCGCGAGGACGTGGAGCCCAGCGTCAATCGCGGCGAGAGCCTGCTCGGCGCGGAGCGAGAGCGGGCCGGTGAGCGCGACGATGTCCGGCCGCGCCGAGATGACCTCGTGCCAGTCGGTGGTCGCCTGGGCGAACCCGAAGCGGCCGCGCACGACTTCCAGGATCGCTGGGTCGCGCCGGCTGACGATCCACGGCTCGATCTCGGGTCGCCGGAGGAAGCCGGGGATGTGCGCCGCTACCGCCCACGCGCCCGCGCCGATGACGCCGAGCCGGAGCCGACCGCCGGTCCCTCGCCCCGGGAGCGCCATCCGCCGCTCGGCGTTGCTGCTCGGGACCGACCTCAGCCGGTCGCTTGCGTGAAGCGCACGCGCACCTGGTCGAAGCCCACGGCCACGAGCAGCAGGACGCCGCCCGCGACATCGATCCAGTAGGACGGGACCGCGAGCTGGATGAGCCCGTTGCCCAGCACGCCGACGATGAGCACGGCCAGCGTCGTACCGACGATCGAGCCACGGCCACCGGACAGGCTGGCGCCACCCAGCACGACCGCCGTGACGACCGCCAGCTCGAGGCCGATGCCGGCGTTGGGCGAGGCGCTGCCGACCTGGGACACGAGGATCAAGCCGGAGAGTCCGGCCAGGGCTGCCGACAGGATGAAGGCGATGAAGACGGCTCGGTCCGTCCGGATGCCGGCCAGTCGAGCCGCGGTGGGACTGGCGCCGATGGCGTACATCGAGCGCCCGTACGTGGTGTACCGAAGGACGAAGAAGAACACCACGACCACGGCGGCGAAGATATAGACCGGGATCGGCAGCCCCAGGACGCGGGCGGTGCCAATCCAGGTGAACTCCTCGAGGCGGACCGTCTGTCCGTCGCTCGCAACCTTGGTCAGCCCGCGAAGAATGGCCAGGGTGGCGAGCGTGGTGATCAGCGCGTTGATGCGGAAGACGGTGACGCTCACCGCGTTCAGCAGCCCGACGAGCAGCGCGGCAACCACTCCGGCCAGGAGCGCGACCCACAGGGGCAGGCCTGGCGTGATCGGTGATCCCGATGTTGCCGCAGCGATGGCCGCCACCATCGCCACGAATGCCGACGCGGAGCCGACCGAAAGGTCGAACTGGCCACTGATCAGCAGCAGGGTCGCAGGGCAGGCCACGATGCCGATGCGCGCCGTGTTCTGGAGGATGTTGATCAGGTTGGCACTGTTCAGGAAGTACTGTGACGTGATGGAGAAGAAGATGACGAGCACCGCAAGAACGGCGAACAGCACGGCGGTCTCGGGCAGGGACACGCGCGAACGCGCGTCGGCCGTCTTCATCGTCGCCGCGACCAATGCCTCGCCGGTGCTCGATCCCGTCTCCGACGGATCCGCGGCCGCCCGTTGTATCCCGCCGGAAAGCTCGTCGTCTGCCATGCTTACCCTCCTGCGGCCGCGAGCAGCCGACCCGTGCTGATTTCGGGACCCATCAGCTCCTTTGCCACGCGTCCCTTGCTCATGACGTAGGCCCGATCGGCCACCTGGACGGCTTCCTCGTAGTCGGATGTCACGGCGAGGACCGCCACACCCTGGGCCGCGAGATCGCGGAGCGCGCGATAGATGTCTGCCCGGGCACCGACATCAACGCCGCGGGTCGGCTCGATGAGCACGAGCGCCCGCGAGTTTCGCTCCAGCCAACGCGCCAGCAGCACCTTCTGCTGGTTTCCCCCCGAGAGCGTCCCCATCGCCTGCTTGGGGTCATTGCGCGAGCGGATCGAGAGGCGATCGCGCCACCGCCGGAACGCTGCGGCCTCGGCGCTGTCACGGATGACCCCGAACCGGGACAGCAGAGGCCAGCTGGCGACGGCGACGTTCTCCGCCACGGGCCGCACGGCGAAAGCGCCACCCGCCTTGCGGTCGGCCGGGAGGAAGCCGATGCCTGCTCCGATGGCGCCAAATGGCCGATCGAACGTCGCCAGCGTGCCGCGGACCTCGAACGTGCCCCGATCGAGGTGCCGCATCCCGAACGCCGACTCGCCGACCTCCGCCGCTCCCGAGCCCAGCTTTCCGAAGAGGGCAACGACCTCGCCGGGTCTGACCGAGACGTCCACACCGTCGAATGTGTCGCCCAGGCCGGCGCCGGTCCACCGCAGCACCGGTTCCTCGCCGATGGTGTGGGTCGGCGCCGCCGGACGTCCCACCTCCGCCATGCGTCGTCCGATCATGGCTTCGATCATGCGCGGCCGGTCGGTCTCCTTCACGGCCATCAGCAGGGAAGTCGCTCCATCGCGCAGGACCTGCACCCGGTCGGCGATCTCCGTCACCTCGTCCAGGCGGTGGGTGATGTAGATGATGGCCACACCCTGATCGCGCAAGCGCCGGATGAAGCCGAACAGCGTCTCCGCCTCGTGGTGCGAGAGCGCAGCGGTCGGCTCATCGAGGATGAGCAATCGCGCGGACCCCGAAAGCGATCTGGCGATCTCGACCATCTGGCGCTCGCCGACCCGCAATGTGCCAACCGAGCGCTCGATGTCGAGCTCGACGCCGAGCTGGTCGAGGATGGTGCTGGCCCGCCGGCGCATGGCCCGCCACGACACGATTCCGCGCGTGTTCGGGATGCGTCCCAGGGAGATGTTCTCGGCGACAGTCAGCGTGGATGCGTCCTGGAACTCCTGGAAGATGATGGCGACGCCGAGGTCGCGGGCCAGGCGCGGCGTCAGCACACCATAGGAGGCGCCGTCGACCTGGATCTCGCCGGAATCGGCCTGGTAGTCGCCGGCGATGATCTTGACGAGCGTTGACTTGCCGGCTCCGTTCTCACCCAGCAGCGCAAGCACGGAGCCGCCGATGGCGTCGAGGTCCACACCGTGGAGGACCTCGACGCCACCGAAGGACTTGCGAATCTGCTCAGCGTGCAGCGCGAACGTCATGCGGTCGCCGCCTCGCTCAAGCTCCCGTCGGAACCGTCAGCAGGCCGCGATCTGAGGATAGAAGGTTCGGATGTTGTCCTTGTTGACGAGCTGGTGGGGCGTGAAGAGGTTCTTGGGAACGGTGCCCCCAGCGCCATCAGCTGTGACTTGCTTGCCGTTGAGGATGTCGATCATCGCGGGGATGAGCGTCTTGCCGTAGTTCTCCGGGAAGTACAAGGTCGATGCGATGTACTGCGGGTTGCAGGCGATGTCCTTCCAGGCGAACTCGTCAGCGCCCTGACCGGCGACGAAGACATCCTTCTCCCGGCCGAGGGTCTTGGCGGCAGCCAGCGCGCCAATGACGCCGTCCTCGTTGATGCCGACCACGATGAGGCGGTTGCCCGGTGTCGCGGTGAACACGTCAGCCATCGTGGCGATCGCCTTGTCCGTGCGGTCGACGTCGGGCTGGATCTTCTCGTTGATGAGCGGGCAGGATTCCTTGAAGCCGTCGCGGAAGCCGCCCATTCGCGCGTCGCTGGCGGCCTTGGCGCCGGTGGACTCCAGCGAGATGTACGACGTGTAGTCGCAGTTCCAGGTGTCCTTGGCGAACTTCCCGGCTGCCGCACCGGCGATGCGTCCAGCCTCGTGGTTGTTGGCGCCCATGAAGGCGACCTCGCACGGCGGCTGGGTGATGTCGATGGCGATGGTCGGGACGCTCTTGTAGGCATCACAGATCTGGGGTGAGGCCTTCTGGTCCACGTTGAAGTTCAGGACGCCCTGGACGCCCTGGACCGCAAACTGCTGCGCGCACGCGAGCGCCGTCGGGGTGTCGAGCTTGGAATCGCAGAAGACGAGCTCCGCGCCCGCGACCTTGGCCTGCGTCCTTGATGCCGTTCGAGACGAGCACCGCGAAGGGAACCTGCTCGCCCAGGGAGATGTAGCCGATCTTCTTGCCGGTGCCGCTGCCGGCGACGGCGCCGGTCTCGACGTACGGATTGACAGGGCCGGCGGCAGACGAGGCCGCGGGGCTCGCGCTCGCCGGGGCCTCGCTCGCCGGGGCCGTGCTGGCCGGGGCCTCGCTCGCCGGGGCCGCGCGTCGCCGGGGCCGCGGTCGCCGGGGCGGGTGTTGGAGTCGCAGCTCCACCGCAGGCGCCCACGACGATGGCCAGGCCCGCGAAGAGCCCGGCGATCCGGGTCGCCTTGTTCGCGGAGATACGCTTGGTCACGTTCACTCCTCCTCTTGAGCCCGCCGCGGACCGCTCCGGACGGCTCGGTGACAATAGCGGAACGCACGTGGCGAACCGCACCGGGCCTCGCTGGAAACGTTCGCAGCGGCGCTCCCGCGACACTATCATGCGCCTTTCTGGTGTCAAGATGTCGGCCGATCGACCCGGCTCCGCGGCCTGCGGGGGCTCCCGGGGACGCCCGCAGGCCGGCGGCGTCAGGTCATCACGAGCCCCCCCGTGAAGTTGATGGCCTGGCCGGTCATGTACGCGGCCGCGTCGGACAGGAGGAACCAGATGACGCCCGCGCACTCGTCCGCGGACGACGTCCGGCCGAGGGGCACCGTCCCGATGCGGGCCTCGGCGAGCTGTTCGACCGTGATCCCGCGGATGGCCGCGATCCGCTCCAGGACCATCTCCTGCATGGGCGTGTCCACGATCCCCGGGCAGATGGCGTTGACGCGCACGGAGCGCGGCGCCAGGGCGTAGGCGAATGACCGGGTGACGCCAAGGGCCGCCGCCTTCGTCATGGTGTAGGGCGCCACCTCGACGGTGCTCGCGAGCTTGGCCGAGCTCGACGACAGGTTCACGATGGCGCCGCCGACCGGCATCGTCGCCCCGATGCCCTGGCACAGGAAGAACATCGAGTCAACGTTGACGGCCCAGATGCGCTTCCACTCCTCGAGGCCGACCTCGAAGATCGGGCGGACGAACAGGATGCCCGCCGCGTTCACGAGGTAGTGGGCGCCTTCGCCGGCGGCCACCACGCGGGCCCGGTCGTCCGGCGTGGCGAGGTCCGCGACGAGCGGAGTCGCCCCGGCGTCGGCGATCGGCTCGAGCCCGCGCTCGTTGATGTCGACCGCGAGGACGCGGGCGCCCTCGGCAAGCAGCCGCCGGGCCACGGCGGCGCCGATCCCGCTGGCGGCTCCGGTCACCACCGCCAGTCGGCCCGTCGCCTCGCCCATCGGGGCTCCCTCCACTCCCGCTCCAGGCATCGCCAAGGTGGTCGCCGTTACGACGGCTTCTGGAACAGCTCCACCGGGTACCCGTCCGGGTCGCGCATGTACACGCTTCGGGCGCCCTCGTTGGGGCCCGACGTGATCGACCGCGGAGTCGCGGAGCGTGCTCGATAGCCCATCGCGACGAGCCGCGCATGCATCGCGTCGACGTCGTCGACGTAGAAGCAGAAGTGCCCCGCGCCGAAGTCGCACGGGCGGGCGGCGGCGGACAGCCGCTCGATGCCTCGGTACTCGAGGAGCTCCACGAACCCCGCGACGCCCGGGATGCGGAGGTAGGCGACGCGGATGTTCTCGAACTCGATCCCGAGGACCCCCGCCTGGCCCTTCAGGTAGGGCGCATCGATGACCCGGTCGAGGTGGATCTCGAGGCCGAGCCCATCCGCGTAGAAACGGAGCGAGGCGTCCATGTCGAGGACCGTGACGCCGCCGTGGAAGAAGCCCGTGATCGCCGCCATGGTGGCTCCTCCTTCGCCCTGCGGCCCCGCAGCGAGCCGGCAGGGGACCTTGCAAACGATACCAGAACGTCGCCGGCGGCCGCGCGATGACGGCGGCCTGGGGCCGGATCCACCGATCCCGCCGCGCATTGCCGCTGGGCAGGAACCCATCCACGCGCCCGCCATCCGCTATCATCCCGAGGCTGGAAACCTTTGCACCTGCCGGGCAGGCCGACCGCGGTCGGCGAGACCCGGGCCCGGGCGGGGCCGCTGAAGCGAGGGAGGACCCGATGGCACGGATCCCGATCCAGATGGCGAAGCTCGGCTCCGACATGGAGGCGCGGGCCTCCGGCCCGAGCACCGAGATCGTCCACGAGGCAGGCACCGAGATGCCGGTCGGCGCGACGATCGGCTCCATCGCCGAGGGGGCGTAGACGGCGGTGGAAGAACCTGCGGCGGGACGTCATCGGGTCGAGTTCACGCCCATGCGCCGCGCGATCGGCCGCCGCATGACAGAGTCGAAGCAGCAGGTACCGCATTTCTACGAGTCGATCGAGATCGAGATGGATGCCCTCCTCGCAGCCCTCGCGTCCCACAACGCCGGGCGTGAGAAGGGGGAACGGGCGACGGTGACCGCGGCCCTCGTCCGCGCCCTCGCCGCGTCCCTGCAGGCGCATCCGGCCTTCAACGCGGTCTGGAACGGCGACGAGCTCGAGCGGGTCGACGCGGTCAACATGGGCATCGCGATCGATCTCGGCGACGGCCTCATCGCTCCGGCCCTCCTGGGGTGCGAGGGCATGGACCTCGACCAGACCGCCGCGTCGCTCCGCGACCTCGTCGCGCGCGCGCAGGCGCGCCGCCTCCGCGCGAGCGAGCTGTCGGAGGCGACGTTCACCCTCTCGAACCTCGGGACGTTCCCGATCGACGGCTTCACTGCCATCGTGGTGCCTCCGCAGGTGGCGATCCTGGCGACGGCCCGCGCTGCGGAGCGCGCCGTCGTCCGTGCCGGAGCGGTCACCGTGCGGCGCGTGATGACGGCCACGCTCTCGGCGGACCACCGGGCCGTGGACGGGGCCGGCGCAGCGCGGTTCCTCGCGACGCTGGGCACCCTGCTCGAGGCGCCGGGCAACCTGGTGCCCGGTGGAGACGCCGGGGGAGGGGTTCGTTGACGCTCACGGCCGGCGCGGCCCGGGTGGAGATCACCCCGCCGCTTCCCGTCGACCTGCTGGGATACGTCCGCCGCGCCCGGGCCGCCCGCGGCGTGCGGGATCCGCTGATGGCCACGGCATGCGTCCTGCGGGGTGCCGACGGCGCGACCGTGGCGGTCGTCGGCGCGGACGTGGTCGGCTTGACGACCGAGATGAGCGATCGGATCCGGGGGCGCGTCGCGGCCGCGATCTCGTGCCGGCCCGAGGAGGTGCTCCTCAACTCCTCGCACAGCCACGCATCCCCGTGGCCGGGGGCGACGATCAAGATGGGCGGCGAGTTCGACGCCTGGACCGAGAGCGAGCTCCGCTGGTGGGAGGCGGTCCCGGACCTGTACGCCTCCGCGGCGGTGCAGGCCGCGGAGGCGGCCGGCGAGGCGCGGGTCTCCGGCGGCGTGGGACGCGTGCACGACCTCGCCGTGAACCGCCGCGAGCGGACGGCTGATGGGCGGACGATCCTGGGCTGGAACCCGGGCGGGTTCGTCGACCAGAGCGTTCCCACGCTCCGGATCGATCGACTGGACGCCCCCGCGGACAGGACGGTCGCGATCGCCACGATCGTGGGGTTCGGCTGCCACCCGGTCGTCGTCGGGCCCGAGGTCCCGCTCGTGGGGACCGACTTCGTCGGCCCCATGCGGAATGCGCTGGACCGGCACCTCCGGCCCGACGGCGTCACGGTCTTCCTCCAGGGCGCCGCCGGCAACGTTCTCCCGCTGGAGGCATTCCGCGACGAACCCGGGGCCGCGGACTCGATCGGCGAGCGCCTTGCGCTCGAGGCCGCCCATGCCGTGGCGGATCGCGACCCCCGCGATCTCGAGGTGGACCGGCTCGACTACGGCTCGGTGACGCCGATCGGCCTCTACCGGCGGCGCCTGGCCGCGACCCAGCCCGAGCAGCGCCTGCGCTGCCTGCGGCGCATCGTTCCCCTGCCGCTGCTGGGCGCGCCACCCATCGAGGACCTGGAGCGCGAGCTGGCGGAGCGCCGGCAGGACCTCGCCGGACGCCGCGACGCGGGGGAAGGGCGCGAGACGATGAACCCGGTCCGCTACCACATCTCCTGGCTGGAGCTGATGCTGGGCGCGGCCCGGCAGGGCCCGCTGCCGACGTCGATCGCCGGCGAGATCTGGGCCGCGCGCCTTGGCGACACCGCGATCGTGGGTGCGCCGGGCGAGATCTTCGGCGAGATCGGGGCCGCGGTCCGGGCCGCCTCTCCCTCGCCCGTGACCCTCTTCGCGGGTTACTCCAACGGCAGCCTGGGCTACGTTGCGACGCCGGAGGAGTACCCATTCGGCGGGTACGAGCCCACGGTCTCCCATCGCGGGTACGGCCATCCGGCCCCCTTCTCGCCGAGCGTGGCGGGCATCATCCGTGACACGGCCCTGGAGCTGCTCGGCGAGCTGTTCCCCGACGGCCCGGTCGCGGATCGACTGCCGACGCTGCGACCTCCTGGAGGGTGAGGGCCGCGATGCCCGCCCAGCCCGACCCGCCGTCCCTCGCCGCCGCCGTTGCCGGCTACGAGCAGCGCCGCGAAGGGCTGCTACCGGTCATTGCCGGTCGACGCGCGGAGATCCCACTCCGCTTCTGGCGCCAGGCCGCGCACTTCACGACGCCCGCTGCCGATGCCGTGATGGCGCGCAAGGCCGTCGAGGGCGGGACGGCGCCGATGGGCCGGATCCTCGCACGGTTCGGCGTCCGCGCCGAGGACCTCGCCGAGCGGCTGGAGACCCCGGCCGCCCAGGTGGAGGCTCTCCTCGCCCGCCCCGCGCGGGCGCCCCTCGTGATGCTCGACGGCGAGGACGCGCAGGCGCTCCGGGACGACGTGACCGAGGCCGGGCTGCGCGCGGCCTCGGCGACCATCGCCGACGCCGACTGGGCGGGCGAGGGGCCGCCCACCCTGCGCACCTTCCGGCCCCCGGGCCTTCGCCTCGGCGGCACCGCCCGGAGCCTCGCTGCCGTCATCGGCGCGCTCGCCGAGCGGGGAGCGGCGGACCGCCTGGACGCGGTCATCTACCCCAAGGTGGAGCACCCGGAGGAGATCGAGGCCCTGTACGCGTTCCTCGATGCCGTCGAGGAGGCCGTCGGCCTCCCGGCGCGCTCGATCCGCGTCGGCTTCCTCGTGGAGAGCGGCTGGGCAGTGGCCCGCCTCCCGGAGATCACCCTCGCCGCGATCCCCCGCCTGTGCTCGATCATCTACGGCCTCGCGGACTACTCGGCGGACCTCGGCCTCCTCCACATCGCCGACGACCACGACCTGGCAACCCGGGTCCGCGCGGAGGTCGTCAACGTCGCGGGTGCCGCCGGGGTGCCGTCCGTGGACGGCATGACGCTGGCGTACCCGGTCCCGGATCCCTCCCTCGACGCGGCCGCGAACCGGCGCCGCTTCCTCGATCGCATGGCGCGCTGCCACGCGGACGCCATCCGGGCCCGCGACCTGGGCATGCTCGGCAAGTGGGTCGGGCACCCGGCCCAGCTGTTCGCGGTGCTGCTCGCCTTCGAGGCGGGCCTGGAGCCCTGGGCGCTCGAGGCCGAGGCGGCCAAGCTCGAGGCCTATCGGGCGGCTGTCGAAGAGGAGGGCCGTGGCGCCACGATGATCGCGGGAGTCATGAGCGACCGGGCGACCGACCGCCACGCCCGGGCCGTCCTCCGGCGGGCGGTCGCGCAGGGTCGGTTCGAGCCGGCGCGTGCCGTCGAGCTCGGCATCATCATGGCGGCCGAGCGCCCGGAGGCCGAGTCGGTCTGGCGGCTCACGGGGGGTCGAGCATGAGCGGCGAGGCAGCGGGAGGACGCCGCTACGTGCCCGGCTGGGATGGGCGCTACTTCGAGGACTTCGCGGTCGGCGACGTCTACCGGCATCCCCACGGCCGAACGGTGACCGAGACCGACAACACCTGGTTCACGCTGCTCACGAACAACCCGCACGAGGTCCACTACAACGCCGACTACGCGGCCGGGACGGAGTTCGGGCGGCCCCTCGTGGTGAGCACCCTGACGCTGGCGATCGTGACCGGGCTCTCGGTCTCCGACGTCAGCCAGAACGCCGTCGCCAACCTCGGCTGGGACGCCGTGCGACTGCCGAACCCGGTGTTTGCGGGCGACACCATCTACGCGGAGTCGGAGGTCCTCGAGGCGCGCCCGTCGCAGAGCCGCCCCACGCAGGGCCTGGTCCGGGTGCGCACCCGGGGGTACAACCAGCGAGGCGAGACGATCATCGAGTTCGAGCGCAGTGTCCTCGTCTACCGCCGGGGCGCGAAGCCCGCGGGGCATCGGGGATGACCGTCGTGCCGCATTTCCGTCGCCCGATCCTCCAGGCCGGTCGCGTGCCCCGGCCTCGTCAACCGCCACGAGGGGAGGCCAGGTCGTGAGACTCGTTCGTCTCGGAGCCAAGGGCGCCGAGCGCCCGCACGTGCTGGTCGACGACGACCATGCGCTGGACGTCGCCGAGCACGTCGGCGACTTCGACTCGGCATTCTTCGCCCGGGGCGGGCTCGATGCGCTGCGGCCGATCGTCGACGCCCGCGCCGGCCGGGTGGTGCCGGTTCAGGGCCTGCGCATGGGGTGCCCGGTCGCGCGGCCCGGCAACATCGTCTGCATCGGCCTCAACTACGCCGATCACGCCGCCGAGTCCGGCGCCCCGATCCCCTCGGAGCCGGTCTTCTTCTTCAAGGCATCCAACGCCATCTCCGGGCCGTACGACGACGTCCGGATCCCCCGCGGCTCGCGGAAGACGGACTGGGAGGTGGAGCTGGGGGTCGTCATCGGGCGGACCTGCCGCTACGTCGAGTCCGAGGCCGAGGCCCTGGCGGCGGTCGCCGGCTACATGGTCACCCACGACGTCTCGGAGCGGGAGTTCCAGCTCGAGCGGGGCACGCAGTGGACGAAGGGCAAGTCCTGCGAGACCTTCAACCCCGCGGGGCCGTGGCTCGTCACGGCCGACGAGGTCGCCGATCCCGCCGACCTGGATCTCTGGCTCGATGTCAACGGGGAGCGCCGCCAGACCGGCAACACCCGCAGGATGGTCTTCGGCGTCGCCGAGATCATCCGTTACGTCAGCCAGTTCGTCGTGCTCGACCCGGGCGACGTCATCAACACGGGGACGCCACCCGGCGTCGCGCTCGGCAGGCCGGACCAGCCCTTCCTGCGGCCCGGGGACGTCGTCGAGCTCGGCGTCACCGGTCTCGGACGGCAGCGCCAGCGGTTCGTGCCCGCACCGTGACCGCGGCTCGTGCGAGCCTGGATGAGGATCCCATGAAGATCGTCCAGATCGATGCATTCCCGGTCCGCTACCCCGAGCCGAACAACAACGGCAAGATCCGATCGCTCACGCTTGTGAGGATCGAGGCCGACGCCGGACACACCGGCTGGGGTGAGGCGATCACCGGTGCGCAGGAGACGTCGCTCGCGGTCAAGCTGATCGCCGAGCGCCGGCTGGCGCCGCTGCTCCTCGGCGAGGATCCGCGCGACGTCGTGCGGCATTGGCGGCGGATGCGTGACGCGACCTATTGGGACGGCAACGGCGGGATCGTCACGTTCGCGATCTCTGCCCTCGACATGGCGCTGTGGGACCTCAAGGGCCGGATCGAAGGCCGCTCCCTGTCGGCGATGCTGGGCGGACGACGGCGTGACCGTCTGCGCGCGTGCGCCAGCACTATCTTCCATACGGAAGACCTCGACGCGCTCGGGGAGGAGTTCGCCGGGTTCCGCGACCAGGGCTACACCATCGTCAAGGGTGGCTGGGGCCACAACCTCGACATCGCCTTCGGGCGAGACGAGGCGCGAGACCTGGCCATCGCCCGCACCGTCCGGCAGGCGATCGGCAACGACCTCGAGATGATCGTCGACGTGGTTGCGCTCGCCGGCTGGACCCCGGACCACGCGATCCACATGGCCCGGCGGCTGGACGACGAGGTCAACCTCTACTGGCTGGAGGACCCGCTGCCGGAGCAGGATCTCAATGGCTACCGGCAGCTGCGGGCGGCGGTGACCACCCGGCTCTGCACCGGCGAGAAGGGATGGACCGGCGACCACTTCGAGCGGCTGATCCAGTCCGGTGCGGTGGACGTGATCATGCTCGACCCGGGCAAAGCGGAGGGCGTGACCGGGGCCTGGAACGTCATCCGCGCAGCCGCGGCCGCCGGCCGGGCCTGGAACGCGCACTCGTGGAGCAGCGCGATCAACACGGCGGCGTCGCTCCACCTGGCCGCGGCGTCGGCCAACGTGCTGCTGATGGAGCTCAAGCCGCTGCCGTCACCCATGCAGCACGAGCTCGTCCGGGTGCCGATCGGCCAGGTGGATGGGTGGGTCGCCCCGCCCGACGGCCCGGGCCTCGGCGTCGAGGTCGACGAAGCGGTCGTCCGCGCGTACGGCTTCAGCTGACCCGCCGTGCTCCGGTCGGCGATCCGACCTCGACGAGTGGGTCGGGTCTCGGCGTGCCGGTCTACGCAGCCGCGGCCCGCCGCTCGGAGATCATGGCCAGGACGCCGTGCCAGCCCGCGAGGAAGTTGTCGCGGAAATGCTGGACGGGCCCGAAGCCCTCGAACTCCTCGGGGGCCAGGCGCCCGAGCTCCCATGACTTCCACATGTCGGGGAACGCGTCGAGCAGCGTCTGCTCGACGACCGGGTCGAAGGGTGCGTCGATGGTCCGCTCGATCGGCGGATCCATCGCCAGGATCTCGGCGAATGTCGACCAGTTGATGGTCGCGTGATGAGCCGCGCCGACGAGACCCGTGAGATCTTCCGGGATCCGGGCGCCGCCGAAGAGGAGCGTCACCGGGTACTTACGCTCGGCGACGAGGGCGGCACAGCGGCGCGAGAGGCCGATGCCCGCGAGCTCCATCGCCCGGCCCGGAACATCGAGGTCCTGCGCCTTCGCGAGCTTCTTGAGGTGGTCGCCGAGGATGCCCGTGATGGGACTCATGAAGAACGGGCTCCGGACTCCCGTGCGCGCGGTCACGCGGAGGTAGGTCTCGCAGGACGCCGCGACCTGGTCGAGCGAGAACACCTCGGTCACGATGATCGGCCAGCCCTGTCTCGACGACGCGCTCCATCGCGGCGAACCCCGGCAGGGTCGCCGGGATCTTGGGCGTCGCATTCGGCCCGATCGCGTGTCCGGCCTGGGCCTCCTCCCAGATGCGCTCGCTGTCCATGTCCGTCTCGGGTGAGCCCTGGATGGACACGAACCCGGCGGTCCCGCGCGACGCGTCGAAGAGGGGGCGAAAGCCCGCGACGATGCGGCCCACGAGGCGCTGCTGGACGAGGTCGGCCACGGTGCGGTCGTCGTCCGAGGCATGAAGGCACATGTCGACGATCGGCAGGACCTCGCCGGGCGAGCGCCGCAGGAGCCCTCCGCCGTAGGCCGGATTCGTCGTCGCCCCGACCGCCCCGTTCGCGAGCGCGAGGCCGATCTCGGCTTCAGTTGGGTTGTTGACCCAGACCCGGGTGGGGGTCTGGGACACGAGACGGCTGAAGTAGGCGGTCATCGTTCCTTCCCTGCGTCCGCTTGTCCGTCGCTTCAGGAGGCGGACGACGCGACGTCGCACACCCGGATCTCGGCAAGATCCTCGAGGACCGTGATGAGCCCCGAGTGATCGTACTCGCCCCGTCCGGCGATCCGCATCCGCTGCATGAGCTGCTCGACCTCCGCGGTGGCCGGCAGGACCACGCCGGCCTCCCGGGCCAGGTCGAGCGCGTTCTTCAGGTCCTTGAGGTGGAGGCGAATCCGGAACCCCGGGTCGAACGTGCCCCCGAGGATGTTCGGGCGGCGCATCTCGAGCACCTTCGTGGCCGCCAGGCCACCCTGCAGGACCTCGGCGATGCGGGTCGGGTCGACGCCCGCCTTGGCCCCCAGGACGAGAGCCTCGGAGACGGCCTCGATGACGACCGCGACGACGACCTGGTTGCACACCTTGGCCACCTGGCCGGCCCCGGAGGGACCGACATGGACGATCGTCTTCCCCATCGCCCCGAGCACGGCCTGGGCGCGCTCGAAGCCCGCCGAGCTGCCGCCGACCATGATCGAGAGCGTGCCCGCGATCGCGCCCTTGTCCCCGCCGCTCACGGGGGCGTCGAGCATCTCGGCGCCGGCGGCGGAGGCCAGCGCGGCCAGCTCGCGCGCCACGCGCGGCGAGATGGAGCTCATGTCGATGGCCAGCCACCCGGGACGAGCGGCGGCCAGCGCGCCGTCCGGCCCCAGGTAGACCGCCTCGACATCGGGGGAGTCGGGGAGCATCGTGATGAGCAGGTCGGTGGCGGCGGCGACCTCCCGCGCGGTGCCGGCGCTGGCCGCCCCCTCGGCGACCAGCTGGTCGACGCGCTCCGCAACCACGTCCCTGACGGTGACCTGGTAGCCGGCTCGCAGGAGATTGCGGACCATCGGCGTGCCCATGATCCCGAGGCCGATGAACCCGACGGTCGGGCGAAGCTCGGATGTCATTCGACGACTCTCTCCCTTATACGGATCTGCGCGTGCTGGCCGGGTGGCGCCGCCGGCGTCAGCCGGCGGCCTGGCTGGCCTGGATGTCCTCCGGGCGGATGTTGTCCACCTGTCCGTAGATCACGATGCAATCCGCGTGCCCGCCGGCGTCCCACTCGAAGACGTGCCACTCCAGCTCGGGGATGTGGAGGACGACGCCGGCCTCCAGCGGGATCACCGTCGGAAGGTCATCGGGCGCGGGCCCGTAGCGCACGCGCGCAGCGCGAGCGTCCAGCACCACGATGCACTCCTCGGCGTGCTGGTGCGGTGCCATGGGCCCGGCATCGTCCGAGTAGCGCGCCGTCCCGACGGTCATCCTGCCGCTCGCGATGAAGGCGTCCTTGCCGATGATCCGCTGGATGTCCCGTCCGGGCAGCCGGACGACCGGCACCCCTGCCCTCTGCGCCACGTCCATGCGTGCTTCTCCTCCCGCTCCTGGATCCGGCCGCCCGCGGTCCCGACCGACGGGCAGCCGTCGACAGGCGCGTTCGTGCTCTACAGCTGGCCGGCCGGAGCCGGTGTGACCGGGCCGAACGCCTTGACGCGCTCGGTCACCTTCTCGAGGCGGTGGATGAGGGCGTCGACCGGCACGTTGTCCGACACGCCGAGGATGAGCCGCTTGCCCGATCCGAGCTCGCCGAAGACCCGGTCCATGTGGGCCTCGAAGGAGTCGTCCGGCATCGGACCGTCCATGAAGGCGACGGCCGGCAGGCCGCCCCAGATCGTGGTCGGCTCCCCGAAGCCCTCGCGGAGCTCCTTGAGCGACCGCTTGACCATCGGCTCCGTGGGGACCGACTCGGCGATGTCGAACCGCGCCGTCGGCATGTACTCGAGGAGCTTGTCGTTCTCGCCGTCGCAGTGGCTCGCCATGAACTTGCCGACCGCGCGGAGTCGGTCGCCGACCATGCGGACGTAGGGCATGATCTCCTTCGCGAAGAACGGCGGCCACGTCGTGCTCTGGTCGTAGTTGGCGCCCCACCAGACAACCTCGGCCTCGCACTCGCACATCACGTCGAGGATCCGGTTGTAGAACGGGGTCATCCGCTCGGCGAGCTTGTGCAGCTCGTCCGGCACGTCCATGTAGGCGTAGAAGAACGCCTCCATCGGCATCAGCATGTGCAGGATCGCGTGCATCGGCGACGCCGAGTTCGGGCCCTGCGCGAGCGCGAGGCCGCGCGTCCCGATCCGCTCGTGGAACGACCAGTAGCTCTGCGGGGTCGGCACGACCTCGAGGTTCTCGTAGACGAGCGCCACCGCCTCCCAGTTCGTCGGGTCGGGGAGGACGTACTGCTTGATCTCCGGGGCGGTGATGCCGTTCTTCTCCATCGAGACCTCGTACTCCATGTAGGTCTCGACGTCGCCGGCGGGCGTGTGGATCGTCGTCCAGTACTTGCCGTACTCGTACCTGAAGTCGACCTTCAGGTCGTGCATCTCGAGCCGGAACGGGAAGTCCCAGCAGTTCTCGAACCCGAAGGCGCGCCACATGAAGTCCCGCGGGTCGCGCTCGAGCTGCGGGACCATCGTCCAGTCGGCACGAACCGCATGGCAGCCGACGCCGAGCTCGTCCGCGATCTGGGCCGTGTTCATGCCGGCGAATCGCGCGGGCAGCGTCCCGCGCGCCTTCTGGGCGATCGCCCAGAGGTCCATCCGGGGCGCCCAGGGCAGGGCGTCCGTCGGCTCTCCCCGAAGCGTGGCGAGCATCCGTTCGCGTTCGTTCATCGGTACGGCTCCCTTGCTGGTCGTGAAGGTCCTGGACCGCGCTGTGGCTCCCTGGTGGCCCGCCTGGTCACGCCGGTCGGGCGGCGCCCGCGTAGGCGCCGCGACGGCGGGCCGTGTCGAGCATCGCCTGGAAGTTCTCGTGGCTTGACTCCGGGCATGACGGTGTTCCCCGACCCGAGGACCAGGCCGCCGCCCGCAGCGGCATGGGTGATCGCGTAGTCGACCTGGGCCGCGACGTCGGCCGGCGTGCCGGCCACGAGCGTGTCGATGTCGACCCCGCCGAACAGGCAGAGCCGGTCCCCGAACCGCTCCTTCAGCTGCTTCATGTCCATGCCGATTCGCGGCTGGATCCCCTGCCAGCCGTCGATGCCCGCCGCCACGAGGTCGTCGAGGATCGGCCACGTGTACCCGTCGCTGTGCATGACGTCCCAGCCGCCCGCGGCGTGGATGGCGTCCGCCAGGCGCTTCACGGACGGCAGGCTGAACCGGCGGAAGAGCTCGGGCCCCATCGTGGGGCCGCGGTTGTCGCAGACGTCCCCGTCGGGCGACACGGCGTCGCAGCCGATCTCGAGCATCGCCCGGGCGTACGCGATCGCCTCGCGCGTCTGGGCCTCGACGGCGCGCTCCACGAACGCCGGCTCGTCGTACATCTTGAGCAGGAACCCATCGACGCTTCCCAGGGTCTCCTGCCACGGAAACAGGCCCGCGGGCACGCGGCCCATGATGAAGTGCGTGCCGCCCAGCTCCTTGACGATGTGCTCGAAGTGCTCGAGCCGCGACCAGTCGACGGGGGCCGGATCGGGCGGCATCACGATGTCGTCGACGGTCATGTCGACCGGATCGATGCACATCGCGTGGCCTTCCGACTCGGGCGAGTACTGCCACGTCCGGCCGGTCGCGTCGCGCCAGCTGTACTCGCCGACGAACTCCGGCGGTGCGTACGAGGCCTGCCGCGCGGGCACGAGGGGGATCGCGAGGTAGTCGAGGTCGAAGTGGCGGACGAGGTCGACGATATCGCGCCCGTAGCTCGCGACGATCTCGTCCCGCCGGCCGTTCCAGAGGGCCATGTACTCGGCCCACTTCGAGCGATAGAGGGTTGACCGGCCCAGCGCGATCTCGGTCAGCTCGAAGTCGATGGCCATCTCGCCGATCGGCACGCGGTCGGACTCGCGGTGCTCGAGCGCCGCGATCACGCGCTCCTTTGAACTCATGCCAGCGACCTCACGCTTCTGGTGCCAGGCCTTCACGACCGACCGAGATCCCGGCGGGCGGTCGCGGCCCGCGGTGCCTCCGCCAGCCGCGCCGTCGGGCAGCGGAATCGGCGAGCCCTCCCCTAGGAGCGAAGGGCTGCCTGGGCGACGTCGACCGCGGTGCCGGCATCGGGCGCGAACGCGTCCGCCCCGATCTCCCGCGCGAACTCCTCGGTGACGGGGGCGCCGCCGACGATGATCTTGACCCCGGGAAGGTCGGCCTTGCGAATCGCGTCGACGACGTCCTTCATGCCGGTCATGGTCGTCGTCAGGAGGGCGGAGAGGCCGATCAGGCGGGCGCCGTGCTCCCTGGCAGCCTCGGCGAACCGTTCGGCCGGCACGTTGGTCCCGAGGTCGATCACCTCGATGTTCGCGCCCTTCCACATCATCCCGACGAGATTCTTGCCGATGTCATGCAGGTCGCCCTTGACCGTGCCGAGGATGGCCGTCGCTTCGGGCTTGATGCCGGCGCCGACCAGGACCGGCTCCAGGACCAGCATCGACTCCTTCATCGCGCGGGCCGAGATCAGCATCTCCGGGACGTAGATCTCGTTGCGCTGGAAGCGGGCCCCGGTCTCGGCCATCGCCTGGGTCATCGCGTCGAGGATCTCCTGCGGGTCCGTGCCCGCGCCCACGGCCTCGCCCGTGAGTCGCACCGCGCTCACTCGATCACCGCTCTCGATCGCCTGGGTGAGCGCCGTCAGGTCAGCCATCAGATTCTCCTTCTTCTCTCGCCATCGTCGTGAACGGTGCAGCGTGCCGAGGTGACGGCACGATCAGTCGTGTTCGATCAGCGCCAGCGTCTCCCCGACCGGCACCTCCGCCCCCGCCGCGTGGACGATCTCGGTGATCCGGCCGGCGACCGGCGCCTCGATCTCCACGGTGGCCTTCTCGGTCTCGAGCTCGGCCACGACGTCGCCGGCGGCCACGTCGTCGCCGACCCCGCGGTGCCAGGCCAGGACGCGAGCCCCCGTGGCCTCGGCACCGAGGTTCGGTACCCGCAGGCGCGTCGTGGTGCTCATGGTCGACCCTTCCGGCTCGCCCGGGCCGCTTCGACGAGCGCTTGCTCGACATTCTCGTCGCGCAGGTGGACGTACGTCTCGAGCGGCCTGGATACCGGTGAGTAGACATCCTCGCCGGTGACGCGCAGGGGGGCCGTTCGAAGGTGGCGGAACAGATCCGGGAGCAGGTAGTCGAGGATCTGACTCCCCATCGAGAAGCTGTGCATGGCGTCCTCGACGATCACGAGCGCGCCGGTGCGGGCGACCGAGTCGAGCACCGTCGCCCGGTCGAAGCTCGCTCGGTCCAGCCAGCGGGGGTCGATGATCTCGGCCGAGATGCCGTCGGCCACCAGCCGATCGGCCGCGGCGACGACCCGCTGCAGCCCGTGGCCCCAGGCGACCACGGTGACGTCGCGGCCGGGCCGGACGAGGCGGGCCGCACCGGGCGGGATGACGAAGTCGAAGCCGGCCGGCGGGAGGGCGGCCGTCGTCTTCATGAGGCGGTGGTCGTCGATGACCAGCACCGGGTCGCGGGTCAGCATCGCGGCGTTGAACAGCCCGACGTACTCGGCCGCCGTCGACGGCGACGTGATCCTCCAGCCGGGGAACAACGAGAACATGGCGGCCGGGTCGCAGCCGTGCTGGGGCCCGTAGCCGCGCCCCGGCTGACCTGCGTCCGCACGACGAGCGGCACCTCGTGAACGCCGCCGTACATGTAGCGGGCCTTGGGGACGTGGTTGAACAGCTGATCGGCGGCCTCGAGGGCGAAGTCGGGGTACATCAGCTCGACGATCGGGTGCATCCCCAGCAGCGCCGCCCCGAAGGCCGCGCCGGAGAACCCGTTCTCGCAGATGGGCGTGCTGAGCACGCGGTCCGGGGCGGCGGCGAGCGCGCCCTTCGTCAGGCCGAAGACGCCCCCGCCCAGGTGGCCGACCTCCTCCCCGAGGACGAACGCCTCCGGGTCACGCTCGAGGCACCGCGCGATGACCCCCGAGACCGCGGCCCCGTAGGTGATCTCGGGGGCGTCGCCCGCCGGGGTGGCCTCGAGGGCCTCCGGCGGCACGTCCGTGACGCCGGGTCCCAGCACGCCGCGGCCCGCGTCGGCGTTCGGGGGATACAGCGATGCGGGGATCCGCAGGCCGTCGGAGGTCTCCTCGGTGACCGCCGCGGCGCAGGCGTCGACGAGCGACCGCGCGAGATCCTCGATGTGGTCGACCTCGGCCGTGGTCATGAGCCCGGCCTCGACGAGTCGCCGGGGAAAGACCTGCACCGGATCCAGTGCCGCCCAGGTCCGTTCTTCGTCCTTCGTCCGGTACTTGAAGGCGCTGCCGGGGAGCGGCCCGTTCTGGTGGTAGTAGCGATAGGTGAGGGCCTCGACGAGCACGGGACCCGTGGCGACCGCGTGCTCCCGGGCCGCGGCGACCGCGGCCATGACGGAGACCGGATCCATCCCGTCCACGATCAGGGCGGGCATGTCGTAGCCGCTCGCCCGAATCGCCAGCTCCTCGAAGCCCGCGGTCTCGCGCAGGGTCGTCGCCACGGAGTACTGGTTGTTCTCCAGCAGGAAGATGACCGGGAGGTTCCACGCGCGGGCGAGGGTGGCCGCCTCGTGGAAGGCTCCGATCGACGTTGCCCCATCCCCGAACGAGGCGAGGGCCGCCCCCCCATTCGCTCGAAGCTTCGCCGCCAGGGCCTGGCCGGCGGCGACCGGGATCCCTCCCCCGACGATCGCGCTGGTCATGACGCCGGCTTCCACGTCGGCGAGATGCATCGACCCGCCCCGCCCGCCGCAGAGCCCCTGCTCGAGCCCCAGGACCTCGGCGAACGTCCGCAGGACGGCGTCCAGCACGGGCCCCGGCACCGCCTCGGCGGTGGCCGGATCGAAGTCCGCCGGCGCCGCGTAGGTGATGAGCTTGGCCAGGACGTCGTGGTGGGCGCGATGGGTGGACGTGATCTTGTCCGACCGTTCGAGCGCGAGGGCCATGCCCGCCGCGACCGCCTCCTGGCCGATGCTCGAGTGGAGGGGCCCGTGGACAAGCTCGGCATGGTCGAGCAGCCAGCGCTCGACCTGACGGATGGCCTGCACGACGAAGAGGGCCAGGCCGAGCGTCCGCGGCGGCGGTCGCCGCCAGCCGGTCGGGTCCCAGCTCCACGGCGCGGATGTTCGGATAGTCAAGGGCGGATCGCCGCCCCTCCGCGATCGTGATCGCCGACGGGGACTGCACAGCCATGCTCGCCACTACCTCCAGCCTACCCGCACGACGCGCCGCCGGGTGCGACCGACCTATCCGCCGACCCGGGTCGTGCGGCTCGATCGGTCCAATTCGGGACTCGACAGGGCACGCTCCGGACCGGGCAGCGGCCGGTCTTCATACGATCGAATCAGGGACTTCGGTGGGCACCGCCTCGCCCGGGGCGAGGATCACCGCGAGGGCGCCGTTGATCGGGACCGTGTCACCCTCGCGACTGACGATCCGACCCAGGATCCCGTCGGCCGTCGCCTCCAGCTCCACGGTCGTCTTGTCGGTCTCGATCTCGAGGATGGGCTGGCCGATCCTGACCTCGGTTCCCTCGGACACGAGCCAGCGGACGATCAGCCCTTCCTCCATGTTCATGCCGAGCTTCGGCATCGTGATCCAGGTCGCCATCGACGCGCTCCTTCGCAGCTGGTGCCTAGCGGCCCATGACGTCGAGGACCGCCTGCTTGATCCGCTCCTCGCCGGGGATGACAAGGGCCTCGAGCCGGCGGTTGTACGGCATCGGCACGTCGAGGCCGGCGACGATCGCCGGCCGGGCGCGGAGCTGGTCGAAGGCCTTCTCGACGACCTGCGACACGATCTCGCCGCCGATCCCGCTGCGACGGTTCGATTCGTGGACGACCACGAGGCGGTGGGTCTTGGCGACCGACGCGAGCACGGCGTCATAGTCGAACGGATAGATCGTCCGCGGGTCGATGACCTCGCAGTCCACGCCGAGGGCGCTCAGCTGCTCCGCGGCCGCCAGCGCCTTGTGGCGCATGATCGAGATGGCGACGATGGTGACGTCCGTCCCCTCGCGAGCAACCACGGCCTTGCCGAACGGGATCGTGTAGTCGTCGACCGGCACCTCGCCCCGGATCTCGTACCCCCGCTTGTGCTCGAAGAACAGGATCGGGTCGTTGGCCCGGAGCGAGGACTTGAGGAGCCCCTTCACGTCGTACGGCGTGATCGGCATCACCACCTGCAGGCCCGGGACGTGGCTGAACCACGACTCGAACGACTGCGAATGCTGGGCCGCCTGGCCTCCGCCCGCGCCGACCGGTGCCCGGATCACCAGCGGAACGCTGATCGTGCCCCCGAACATGTAGCGGATCTTCGCGACCTGGTTGACCAGCTGGTCCATGCCGATCGTGATCCAGTCGGAGAAGAGAATCTCGGCGATCGGCCGGAGCCCGGTGGCGGCGGCACCGAGGCTGCTGCCGATGATGGCCGCCTCCGAGATCGGCGTGTCCAGCACACGACCCGCCCCGAACTCCTCGTAGAGGCCCTTCGTGACGCCGAACGGGTTGCCGCGGATCCCGACGTCGCAGCCGAGGATGACGATGGTGGGGTCCCTGCGCATCTCCTCGAAGAGCGTCTCGTTGATGGCCTGCTTGATGGTGAGGGTCTTGGTCTGCGCCGCGGCCGGGCCACCCTCGTCGCCGACGGCCGAGTTGAGCGTCTGCATGCCTGTCACAGCTCGATCCCCTGTGCCTTCATGAACTCGGGCGAGTACATCCCGACGTAGAGCGTCTCCGGCTCGGGCTCGGGCGCGGCCTTGGCGAACTCGATCGCCTCCGCGACCGCGGCTGCCGCGGCGTCGTTCGCCTCGGCCACCCAGGCCTCGCTGGCGATCCCCGAGTCGACGAGGTAATGCTCCATGCGGGTGAGCGGGTCGAACTCCTTCCAGAGCTCGTTGCAGGTCGTGTCGCGATACCGCTCGTCGTCCGCCACGAAGTGGCCGATGTAGCGGTAGAACTTGGCCTCGATGAGCGTCGGACCTTCACCGCGGCGGGCGCGCTCGGCCGCCTCGCGCACGGCCGTGTACACCGCAAACGGGTTGAAGCCATCGACGGTGACGCCCGGGATGCCGTAGCCCTTCGCCCGGTCGGCGACCTCGGGGTTCTTCGTGGCCTGGTCGTAGGGCAGGCTGATCGCCCACTGGTTGTTCTCGCACAGGAAGACGACCGGGAGGTTCCAGGCAGCCGCCAGGTTCACCGACTCGTGCCAGACGCCCTGGTTGGTCGCCCCGTCGCCGTGGAAGCAGATCGTCACGTTGTCCCGCTGGAGCGTCTTGGCCGTGAGGGCCGCGCCCACCGCGATCGGCATCGCGCTGCCCACGATCCCCGTGGCGCCGAGCATCCCCATGTCCACGGCGGCGATGTGCATGGAGCCGCCCTTGCCGCCGCAGTAGCCGGCCGCCTTGCCCATGAGCTCGGCCATCATCCGCCTGGGGTCGCCGCCCTTGGCGATCGTGTGGCCGTGGCCGCGATGCGTGCTGGTGATCAGGTCACCGGGCTTCAGCGCCGCGCAGGCGCCGACGCCGATCGCCTCGGCGGCGACGTAGGAGTGGGCGAGCCCGTAGATGAAG
This sequence comes from uncultured Chloroflexia bacterium, assembly GCA_963776355.1. Taxonomy (GTDB): domain Bacteria; phylum Chloroflexota; class Limnocylindria; order Limnocylindrales; family CSP1-4; genus CTSoil-043. Next base: position 107,873 of record CAVZLU010000001.1, read on the forward strand.
TTCTGCTTCCACAGGTCCTTGACGCTGCCGTCGAACTCGCGGATCAGGCGCATCTTCCGGTAGATCTCGAGCTGCTCCTCGACGCCCAGGCCCGCCGGGGCCTCGAGCGGGGTGAGGATGTCGCGCCGGAACGTCTCCACCGCATCGCAGCTCTCATCGTATGTGACCCTTCTCGACATGCGAGACGCCCCTTCTGCTCGTGTCCGTCACCTGACGATACGGTTGCCTAGAGTTCGATCTCATCCCCTGGAGCGAGAACGCTGATCCTCGGCGCGTAGCCCTTCGCCTCCGCGGTGGCCGCCGCGAGCCGGAGGAACGCCTGGACGTCCGGGTGATCCGGGCTCTGGTAGTGGCTGGTGATCACGTGGTCGAGGCCGAGCCATTCGCTGGCCAGGAGCGCCTCGGACGGCGTCGTCTCCCCCGAGAGGTAGCACTCCATGTGCGGGAGCGATGCCTCCGGCAAGGCCATGACCATGAGGCCGACCGTCGGCCGGTAGAGCTGGCCCCAGAGCCGCATGTCCGACGTGATCGCCGAATCGCCCGGGTGGTAGATCCGGACGCCCGGCCCGGCCTCGACGATGTAGCCGACCGCCGGTCCGGAGAGCAGGTCACCGCTCGGCGTGACGCCGAAGGACCAATGCTGGCTGGGAACGGGCTGGATCCTGACCCCGGCAACCTCCATCTGGAGACCCCAGATGGTGACCCTGATCAGATCGGGGTCAACGTCGTGCACGGTGGTGAGCGCGTGGGCCACGTCCTTGGCGCACACGACGAGCGGGCGAAGCCGGTTGAGGATCGCCGGGGCGTCACCGAAGTGGTCGTAGGCGAGGTGCGTGATCAGCAGCACGTCGGCGGCTTCGAGGTCCGCGGCCCCGATCGGGCAGACCGGATTCTGATCCAGGTACGGGTCGATGAGGACCGTCGTTCCGCTGCTCGTGACGATGCGGTAGCCGGCCGTGCCGAAGAACTGGAGCTTGACCGCCACGCCCGTTCCTTTCGCTGCTGGGGCCCGTGGCCTTCCGCAGCCCATGCTCGCATGCCCGGCGACGATGGGCTACAGGGCATTGTAGGACAATCTAACAATCCGTCAAGGTGCCTGATGCGCGAATCGAGGCGGCGACCGTTCCCCGAAGCCGCTTGCGGCCGGCGGGCCAGCCACACGTCCCGATGATGCGAGAGCCCGGGCCGGGCATCGGAACGGGCGCACGGCGGGTGCTGATCGATCATGATCGAACGATGACGCCGCCACCATCATGCGCCGCCCGCCGCGTGAGGATGTGACCATCGTGGACACGCTGCCGGGGCGCTTCCGCGCCCGGTTCCCCGTGACGGCGGCCCGTGCCTACCTGTTCGGGGGTGGCCTCGCGCCAGCTTCCATCGGCGCCTCCGAGGCGGTCACGGCCTGGATCCGGACGTGGTCGCTCGATCCACTCGAGGCGTGGGACCATCTCACCGCCGAGATCGACGCCGTGCGCGAGCGTCTCGGCCGCCTCCTCGGCGCCGATCCGGCGACGATCGCGATCGTCGACAGCGCCTCCCGCGCATCCAACATCGCGGTCGGCCTGCTCGACGCCCCGCCCGGTTCGAACGTGGTCGTCGATGCCACCACCTATCCATCGAGCCTGTACCCCTGGATGGTGCGGTCGCGGGGCGGCGTCGAAGTCCGCCGCGCACCGAGCGGGCGGACGGGCCTGGCCGCGGGGATCGAGGAGCTCGAGCGCCTGGTCGACGATCGGACCGTCGCCGTGAGCGTCACGCATGTTCATCCGCACACGGGGTTCCGGCACGATCTGCGCCCGCTGGCCGACCTCGCCCACCGGCACGGGGCGGTGCTCATCGTCGACATCTCCCAGTCGGCCGGAGTCGTGCCGATCGACGTGGCCGCGGAGGGCATCGACCTCGCCGCGGGAACCGCCGTGAAATGGCTCCTCGGGCCCCCGGGGATCGGATACCTCGTCGAGTCTCGCGAGCTGCTCTCGACGACGGACGCCCCCCACGTCGGCTACATGGGGGCCGAGCTCGAGGCGTCCGATCGGACTCGTCTTCGAATCCGACCCGACGCGCGGCGTCACGAGCTCGGGCTGCCCAGCCTCCTCGGCATGCCGGGGTGGCGCGCCGGGCTCGACCTGGTCCTCGAGGCGGGCGTCCCGGTCATCTTCGGTCATGTCGAGGCGCTCGTGGACAGGATCCTCGACGGCCTCGCCGACCTCGACCTCGCCGCGATCACCCCGCGGGACCGCGGCTCGCGTGCCGGCCTGGTCGCGATCCCGGCGCGGGATCCGCTCGAGCTGCGGGCCTTCCTCCGCGAGCGCGGCGTGGACGTCTGGGGCTTCGAGCGCGGCTCGCTCATCCGGGCGGACCCCGCCCTCTTCAACGACGATCAGGACGTCGCGCGCTTCCTCGGCGGCCTCGCCGCGTACATGGCCGAGAAGGGCCGCACACGCGATCCAGGCGCACTGAACGGCGGCGGGCGCACGGCCGCCCTTGGCGTCGCCCCGCCCGCGGGTCCCGGTCGGGTGGCCCGGCCAGGGCGGACGATGCGTGCCGCACCGGGGCGCACCCGTGATTGGCGGACAATCCGACATTCCGACGCATGCTCTTGCCCAACAATCCAACAATCGATATCCTCGTGATCGACAAGCTGGTGCCCAGCCGACACACACGGGGGCGAGGTCATGCAGGAGCTGCGGCCGCTCAGCAGGCCGAACAGCCTGACGGATGCGGTGGTCATGTACGTCCGGGACGCCGTCATCAACGGTGTCCTCGCACCCGGTCAACAGCTGTCCGAGGCAAACCTCGCCCAGACGCTGGGGACCTCGCGAGGCACCGTGCGCGAGGCGATGCGGGTCCTGGCGAACATCGGGCTCGTCGCGCGGAGCGCGCATCGGGGGCCGGTCGTGACCGTGATCACCCCGCGGCGCGCGCGCGAGATCTATACGCTGCGGGATGTCCTCGAGTCGTTCGCAGCCCGAATGGCCGCCGAGGATGGCCGGATCGACGACGCGGCGATCGCGATGCTCGAGGAGCGACAGAAGGTGATGGCGGAGGCCGCCCGGCGCGCCGACGTGGGCGCGCTTGTCGAGGCCGACATGCAGCTCCACCTGTCGCTGTCGGCCCTGGCGGGCCACCAGCTGCTGCTCGAGCACCTCGCGCTGGTCCACATGCACAGCCGGCGCCTGCTGATCTACAGCGATCTCTTCGATCCGGACTTCGGCGCGGTCGTGGCCCGACACGCGCGGCTTGTTGACGTGATCCGGGGCGGCGATCCCGACACGATCGAGCATGCCGTGAGCGACCACATCACCGAGGTCGGCCGCAGCATCGTCGCGAAGATGTCGGCCGCCCGGCCAGCCCCTGCCGAACCCATGGCGCCCACGAGGGCACAGTAGCCGGCGCGTCCCCCGGAGCCGCCGGGAGGGACCGGGGCCCGCATCGGCGGGCGACCAATTCGAGCCCCTCGGCACTTGACCTTTTGTTGGATTGTCCTACAGTTTGTGCGGCCCAGCGGCGGGATCGACGACGGCTCGCCCGGCGGCGGTCGAGCCACGGATTCGGAGACGGAGGAACGAGCTCCATGTACCAGGAAGACCTCGCGATCGTCCGCAGGCTCGCCGGCGAGGTCGCCGAGATCGCGGCCCTGCCGGTCCAGCAGGAGACGATCTCGCTGTGGAAGGCGCTCAACGACCTTCGGCCCGTCCGGCCGATGGTCCAGATCGACGGGGTCCCGTGGCACGAGCTGAACGTCGACGACGAGCTGACGTTGCGGGCCGAGGACCCGTTCCTGCGCGGGGTCGAGAACATGCTCCGCCGGATCCTCTTCCAGTGGAACCACTTCCGGGTGGACATGGTCGTCGATCCGGTCATCGCGATGCCCAAGGTCATCCGCATGGACGGCTTCGGGATCCACATCGACGAACGGACCGAGGCGGTCGACCCGGACAATGACGTGATCTCGCACGAGTTCCACGACCAGGTCCAGACCGACGAGGACATCGACAGGATCCACACGCCGACCATCGAGCTCGACGTCGAGAAGACGAAGATGGTCGAGGAGCGGTCGCACGAGATCTTCGACGGGATCATGCCGTTCCGGATGCAGGGCTGGCTCCCCGAGGCGCAGCAGTGGGTCGCCCTCGCCGCGCAGCCCGGCACGAACGACCTCGTCACCGGCATGTATCCCGACGGCGCGGGCAACATCGCGTTCGGCCTGTGGGACCTCATCGTCTACTGGCGCGGTGCGGAGAACGTCCTGTTCGACCTCGGCGACCGGCCCGAGTTCATGCACCGGCTCATGGGGCGGCTCACCCGGGCGCACCTCGAGATGCTCGACCAGCTCGAGGAGAAGGGGCTCATCGGCCACCACCAGAGCAAGATCCGGTCGACGGGCGCGTATACCGACCAGCTCCCGAGGACGGGTTCGACGAGAACCACGTGCGGCCGCAGGACGTCTGGACCTCGGCGATGGCGCAGGTCCTCACGGCGGTCTCGCCGGCCATGTTCAAGGAGTTCGAGGTCGACTACACGAGCCAGTGGTGCAAGCGGTTCGGCCTCGTGTACTTCGGCTGCTGCGAGCGGCTCGACCAGAAGATCGACCTGATCCGGATGGTCCCGAACGTCAGGAAGATCTCGATCACCCAGCTCGCGGACGACGAGCGCGCTGCGGCCCAGATGGGCGGGGACTTCGTCTTCTCGCGGAAGCCCAACCCGGCGTTCATCGCGGGCGACACGTGGCATCCGGACGTCGTCGAGGCCGACCTGAAGGCCACCCTCGACGCGACGAAGGCCCACGGATCCCCGGTGGAGCTCATCTTCAAGGGGATCAGCACGGTCCGGGGCAAGCCGCAGCGGCTGTTCGAGTGGGCCGACATCGCCATGCGCCTGGCCCTCCAGTAGGGCCACGCG
>CAVZLU010000002.1:0-230601 GCA_963776355.1 uncultured Chloroflexia bacterium
CATTCGCTCGGCCGAGCCGTCCATCTGCGGGATCGCATCGAGCGCAGCGTCACTGTGCTCCGCGCCCCGCGCGTCAGGATCGACCTCTCTCACGGCGGAGCGGAGGCGCATGAAGCCATCTCGCCTTCGTGGCACGCCATCCGCGGTTCAGGGTGACATCTTCGAAACGCTGGGGCGTCGCGCTCCTCCGGCTCCCCGACTCGTTCGAAGAGTATGTCGCTGGCGGGTCGATGGAGTACCTGCGGCGCCAGCGTCGCCGCGCCCAACGGGCTGGTTACCAGTACGCACTCGTGTCCCCTCGTGATCACCTCGCCGAGATCCTCGACATCAACCGGTCGACGCCGGTCCGCCAGGGGCGGGCCATGGCAGCGAGCTACGTGGATCCTGAGCAGGTGGCCCTCACGTTCCGGGACCGGACATCCCTCCATGGGATCCTCGACACGGCCGGGCGTCTCCGCGCCTACGTGGACGCGCCGACCATCGGTGACGTCTTTCCGTTCTCTCACATCCTCGGTCACGCCGACGACCTCGCCAACGGGGTCATGTACTTCCTGGCGAGCGAGGTGATCCGCAGCCAGATCGATCTTCGGCGTGCACAGAGGTCGCCCTCATGGGCGATGTACGACACCATCTGGGGGGCGAGCCCGGGCCTGGCCTACTTCAAGGCTCGGCTGGCCTTCCGACCGTACACGGTCGAATGGGTGTGGTCGGGGACTGCGGGCAGCGCCAACTCGTCGTAGCGGCAGTCGTGTCGGGCTCGACTCCACGAAATGATGGCGCGGCCACGGACGGGACGGGCGAGCGGGCCTGCCGAGACCAGGGCACCCCGAGCGGATCGCTGCCGCGCCGAGGCGTTCACGACTGCTCGGGAGCGGCGACGCCCGACCCACGCAACCACGGATCGAATTCACGTCGCGCGATCAGCCGTGTCGCGGGGAAGCGCTAGACTGCAGGCGGCTGTCGTATCAGGAGATGATGAGGTGCAGGGCACAACGGCCCCGGCTGTTTATCACGGCCCGCGGAAACTGCTCGCGAATGCCCGGCCGGTCTGGACACTCATCGCGGAAGAGGCCAAAGAACAGCACCTCGATGGAGCGCTGGCCCGTTCACGGACGAGGAACTCAGCGTCCGCGCGCTCGATGGGCTTGAGGAGCAGTCATCATGCGGATGAGCTTGATCTGTTGTCCGTTCGACACATCCTACGGGGAATACGCCATTTCCTTGAGTCGGCTGTCGAGAGAAAGACCGGCGACAAGATGCAATGGATCGGCTCGAACTGCGGATGCGGCGACCAGATGGCGGTGACACGCCAGTTCAAGGCAAGAGACCAGTGCGAGTACTTCGAAATGCGGATGCCATCGGGCGTCCAGGCGGAGTCTGCCTGGAGACACAGGGCCCGCGGCGCGGCGAGGACGGCGGTGTCCTACTTCAGGGCGAAGAGATACGCCGACATGACGAAGGACGCCGAGCTCGTCCACTTCCAACAGATTATCAACGCCTATGGATCGAAGGCCGTGTTCCACTGGCTGAACCAGCCCTCTGACGCAACCAGGGTCGTGACGATCCATGAGCTGGACTACGAGCAACGGCAGTCGCTGGACAAGAACGCGGCCTACAACAACGCTGATGCCCTCATCGTGCATTTTGAAGCGCTGCGGGACCAGCTTGTCGGGCTGCTACGTGCGGCCGGACAAAGTCCACGTCGTGCCGCATGGCACGGACATCCCGAAGCACTCGCTTGAGAACCGAGCGGAAATTCGTCTTCTACGCGGGCCACCACCTCGACATGACGAACAAGGGCCTGGTGACCGCGCTTACGACCATGAGCATCATCCGGCAGGAGCGACCCCTGGACTGCCCAACGCTGTCGATCCATGGTCACTACGGGTCCACTGCGCCCAAAGAAAGCCACCCGGATGGCCGCAGATCTCGGCATCGCGGACAACATCGTGTGGCGGAACCTGACATCAAAGGATGAGATGGTTCAGCTCTACCGGCGTTCGCGGGTATGCGTGCTGCCCTACACGGGAAGCCTTCGCCGGTCTGCCGGCTTCAACCGCGGCTGCCTGCCGAACTGCCCGTCGTGGCCACGCGGAGAGCAGGACTGCCTGACCATCTGGGCGAGAGCGTGAATTCGGGGTCGACGAGAACAAGCCCGATCAACTCGCGTCACGAGCCCTTGAGCTCCTGGGCAGCGAGAGTGCGTGGCAGGAGGCGTCAGCAAAGGTACGGAAGAGGGCAGTGGAGCAGGGTCGTGGGATCTCATTGCCGGGGAGCTTTTGGCGGTCTACGAGCAGGCGATCGCCAACAAAGCGACGAGTGCTGCAAGCTAGCTCTCGCAACTACGGGTTGGATGTGCAGTACCGCAGACTCGGCAGAAACCGAACTGATCGTTTCCGTTATCGGCGTCGGCACCTGGCAGCTCGGCGGGGAATGGGGCAAGGAGTTCACCCAAGGCGAGGTGGACCGCATCCTCGGCCGCGCCCGCGATCTCGCGAAATCAACCTGATCGACACCGCCGAATGCTATGGCGACCACGTCTCCGAGCGACTCGTCGGCGCAGCCGTGAAGCACGACCGTCACAAGTGGATCATCGCCACCAAGTCGGGATCAATTTCCGTGGCCACATGGACCGGACCGTCTGCTACGACCCAGACGACGTCCGGGAGCCAGCTCGAGGCCTCGCTCCAGGCGCTCCAAACCGACTACATCGACCTGTATCAGTTCCACTCCGGTGTCAACTCGAAATTCAAGACGCCCGGCCTATGGGAAGTGCTCGATGAGCTGATGAGGGCCGGAAAGGTGCGCCACCTCGGCATCTCCGTCAGCCCCAATGACAACCTGCTCCAGGTGGACCGGGGCGACGGACGTGAACGCCGGGGCCATCCAAGTCTGTCTCGACAACCGGCTCGACCGCAAACCCGAGCAGAGGTCGCGATCGAGATCGCTGCGGGTCCCGGCAACGTGGTGGCCATCGACCGGGCGATTGCCGCCGGGCGGAGTGTTTCAATCCGTCAACGGCAGGATCTGGGCGTCGTGGCGCGCGTTCCACTTGCCAGCGGATTGCTCACCGGAAAGTACGCGCCCGGCAGAACGTTCATGCAAGGAGACCCACGCGCGACCCAGCGTCGACGAGATATCGAGCACCAGCTCCGAGAGGTCCGGCACATCGCGACGACCGAGGTCCCGAAGGTGTTGAGCATGGCGCAGTGGGCCCTCGCCTGGTGCCTCCAACACGATGCAGTCACGTCCGTCATTCCCGGCTGCAAGGACGTGCATCAGGTCGAGGTCGAACGCCGCGGCAGCGGAGTTGGCGCGGATCGACCATCCGCAGGCTCGTCCACCGAACTGACGAGCCGGGATCCCGCGCTGGCCGCTGGGCCCAAGAGCTGATGGAGGCCGACGGGACGGCGCAGCTCGGGGCGGCGCCGCGCGAACGGACGCTGGAGGGGATTGGGTCGCGCAAGGGGTAGCGGCTGCCCGTCGGTTGACTCCCGCGTTGGCTCCCTCGAACTGGCGATCCCCAGGCTACGGTGGCCTGCGGAAGATTCTGGTGCGTCTGAGCACCAGACCCCGACCCCTGTTCAAAACTTGGGGCCATTGGTACTAGGCACGGCAGGCCGATTGGACTAGCGTCCACAGTCCGAGTCGTGGACGGCGTCGTATGGCGCATCACCGTCGGAACGGCCGGGGGAATTATCTCGGGGTCATCGTTCGAGGCGATCACCTGACCGGCGTCAGTCGTCGAGGGTGCGCACCGGCCCGAACAGGGTTGGGGGTCTATTGGCTGTCCGCCGCTCTGTCCGACCATCGGTCGTCTTCCGGCGCGACGACGCCGGCTGGCGGCGCCATGGCTCTCCGCCCGATCCCAACCGATCGGCCGCGGGGGCCGCCTTCCGCGTGGCACGCGGCATCCGCGGGCGATACCTCCTCGCGATCGACCTGGTCGGGATCGTGATCGCGGCCTACGTCGCGCTGGCGCTTCGGTTCGACCGTATCAGCGGACCGATCATGGTTCCGGCCTTCCCCGTCGTGGTCGGACTCCTCCTCGCGGTGCGCACTGCGACCGATGTCCGTCTCGGGCTCTACAGCCGGCGCTGGCGCTACGCGAGCGTCCCCGAGCTCGAGCGCATCGTCGCCGCAGTCGCCCTCGGGTCGCTCATGGGAATAGCCATCTTCTACGGGGCGGCGCTCCTCGGAGCCCACGACTTGGGCGACGGCTTCCCGCGCTCCTTCTGGCCGATCGAGCTCCTCCTGAGCGTGGCTATCCTGGGCGGCGTCCGGTTCGGCATCCGGGCCGCGGCCGACGGCGTGCCCTCGCTGGCCCGAGCGACAACCGCCGACCGCCGGGCAACTCTGCTCTACGGCGCCGGCAACGCCGGCGTGCTCACCGCCCGCTCCGCCCAGAGGCACCCCGGTTCGGGCGTCCGGCCGGTCGGGTTCCTCGACGACGACCCGAGCGTCGCCGGTGGGATCGTCGCCGGGCTCCACGTCTTCGGAGGCCTCGAGTCGATGGAGCGGGCCATTGCCGCAACGGGAGCCCAGACCCTGCTCATCACGATGCCCAGCGCGCCCGGGAACGTGGTTCGCCGCGTGGTCGAGGCGGCCCTGGCCCTCCACCTCGAGGTCCGGACCGTCCCCCCGGTCACCGACCTCCTGGATGGCAGCGTCGATGCCTACCGCGTCCGCCGGGTCCACGTCGAGGATCTCCTCCGGCGGCCGATGGTCACCGATCATGCCGCCGGGGTCGAGGAGATCATCCGCGACCGCACCGTCGTCATCACCGGCGGCGGAGGGTCGATCGGATCCGAGCTGGCGCGCCAGGTGTTCGCGATCGGGCCACGGCGGCTCATCCTGGTGGATCGAGCCGAGAGCCCGCTCTACCTGGTCCAGCGGGAGCTGGAGACCCGGCGGACCCGCGGCCGGGGAAGCGGCGAGCTGGGGATCCACCTCGCGAACGTGGCGAGCCGCGCGACGATGGAGCGCCTGATCGCCACCGAGGCCCCCAGCGTGATCTTCCACGCGGCAGCCTACAAGCACGTGCCCATGATGGAAGAGCACCCGTCCGACGCGGCCCAGGTCAACATGGGCGGGACGCTGGTCCTCCTCGACGCCGCCGCGGCCGCAGGGGTGGACAGGTTCGTGTTCGTCTCGACCGACAAGGCGGTCCGCCCCTCGAGCGTGATGGGCGCCAGCAAGCGGATCGCGGAGATGCTCGTCGCGGACGCGGCTCGACGGACGGGTCGCCCGTACGTCTCCGTCCGGTTCGGCAACGTCCTGGGGTCAACCGGCAGCGTCGTCCCGATCTTCCAGGAACAGCTGGAGAACGGCGAGCCGCTCACGATCACGCATCCCGACATGACGCGCTACTTCATGACGATCCCGGAGGCCGCCTGGCTCATCCTGGACGCCGCCGCGCTGGGGCACAACGGGGACCTGTTCGTGCTCGACATGGGCGAGCCGGTCCGCGTGCTGGACCTTGCCCGTGATCTCATTCGCCTTGCCGGGCGCGACCCCGACAGCCAGCCGATCGAGACGGTCGGCCTGCGTCCCGGCGAGAAGCTCCACGAGGAGCTCTTCTACGACGTCGAGCAGGTGGAGCCGACCGCGAGCGCGAAGGTCCTCAGGGCGATCGCGCCGCCTCCGCCCCCCCGGGTCCGCGACGACGTGCGCCGAATGCTGGCGCTCGCGACTGGCGACGACGATGCGCAGCTCCGCGAGTCGCTGTTCGCGTACGTCCAGCAGATCGAAGCGCCCGCGCCGACAACCGTTCCGGCGGACCTGGAGGCATCCAGCGGCGCGCGTGGATCCGAAGTCGCCTTGCGCTCTCTGCGAGACGCGGCCGGCATCGCGGTCGGGTGAGCACGCCGGAGACGTCGCCCTTCCTCCCGTTCGCGCGCCCGTCGATCACGGACCGCGAGAAGCAGGCCGTCCTTGAGGTCCTCGACTCAGGCTGGCTCACCACGGGCCCGCGCACGAAGCTGTTTGAGCAGCGATTCGCCGAACGCGTCGGGGCCAGGTACGCGATTGCCCTGAACTCCGCGACTGCCGCGCTGCATCTCGCCCTCGAAGCGCTTGGCGTCGGACCCGGCGACGAGGTCATCGTCCCTACCTGGACGTTCGCGGCATCCGGGGAGGTTGTCGTCTACCGGGGTGCCCGACCCGTGCTGGTCGACGTCGACCCGCGCACCCTGAACGCGACGCCCGAAAACATCCTGGCGGCGGTGACAACGCGCACGCGAGCGGTCATCCCCGTCCACATCGCCGGCCTTCCGGTGGAGATCGCGGCGGCTCGTCGAACTGCTCGAGCCCCGCGGCGTCGCGATCGTCGAGGACGCAGCGCACTCGTTTCCCAGCTGGATCGGCGGGCCGGCCGGCCGTCACGCCGGCACATTCGGGCGGGCGGGAGCTTTTTCGTTCTACGCCACCAAGACCCTTACGACCGGAGAAGGCGGGATGCTCGTCACCGACGATCCGGCGATCGCGGAGCGGGCCCGGATCATGTCATTCCACGGGATCAGCAACGATGCGTGGAATTGGTACGGAGCCAGCGGATCGTGGTATTACGAGATCGAGGACGCCGGCTTCAAATACAACATGACTGACATCGCCGCGGCGCTCGGCCTCGTCCAGCTGGAGCGGGCGGACGAGCTGCATGCAATGCGTAGGGGAGCTCGCCGCGGCCTACTCGGAGCGCCTGCGGGAACCGCCCCTCGACGAGCTTGTGGAGCTCCCTCCCGACGCGCCCGACGGGTCGCACGCATGGCACCTGTACATCATCAGGCTGGTCCTCGACCGACTCAGAGTGGACCGGGCGCAAGTCTTCGACGCCCTCAAGTCCCGCGGGATCGGGACGAAGCGTGCATTTCATCCCGTTGCACCTTCACCCGTTCTACCGACATCGGTGGGGGTATTCCGCCGGGATCTCCCGGTGGCGACCAGGGAATACCCACGGGTGCTCTCCCTGCCGATGTGGCCCGGGATGTCGATCGCTGATGTCGAGCGTGTCGTCGGCGCCTGCGCGCCGATCCTGTTCGCGCGCCGCCACGTGACCGGGCCCTACAGGGAGGGGCACAATCATCTCCGCCCGATGACGCCGTCGGCGAGACCGCCCGAATGATCCTGCACCGGCTGGCGGAGATGCGGGCGACTACGCCGGGTTCGGCCCTGGCATCGTCGTCTCGTTGGGGTCAGCCTCGCTGACGTGCGGGTACGTCGGCCGTCGGATGGGGATCTCGCGAGCTCTCGGGTGGGCGCTGGTCATGAGCGTCGGACTGGTCCTGTCCGCGACCTTGACGCCGAGTCGCGAGGCAATCCGTTCGGGGCCGACGGCTCCGGCACCTGTGACCTTGGCGCATCGGGCCCGCGCCATGGTGGCAGCTCCGTCACCTCGAGGAAGTCAGCCTCAACATCCTCCTCTTCGTCCCGCTCGGGATGTCGATTGGCCTCTGCCCGCGTTCGAGGGCAAAGCTCATCGTCCTGGCGGGCGCGATCGCCCTCCCGGCCGCCATCGAGCTGGTCCAGCTCCTCGTGACCCCCCTCGGCCGCGAGTGCCAGGCGCCGACGTCTTCGACAACCTGACCGGGCTCGTGCTGGGACTGATCGGGGGGAGCGTCGCCGGGCGCATGCGGCTGCGATGAGTCGCCGGGGCACGGACGCGGACGTAGCGGCGGACGACTGAGGATGATGCGACCAGGTCAGGGATGTCGGCTCGAAGGGCGGTATCGATCAGTCGCGTGGGCGAGGTCGCTGCGGTGCGACTGGTCAGCGGAGACCGAGAGCAGGTCTTCGTAGAGCGAGATCAGGCCGGCTGCCTGCGTCTCCCAGTTCCAGCGTGCCTGGGCCACGGTTCGACAGCGGGCACGGTAGGCATCGGCCGCGGATCGATCGAGCTCGAGCAGGGAGCGGAGGGCCGCGGCAACATTTCGAGGATGAGACGGTTCGCAGACCACCCCGACGGGGCCGGCGGGATCGTCCGAGGACGATCCGCCTCATCGACGGGAAGTCGCTCGCTACGACCGGATCCCGGCCGCAATGCACTCGAACAGCTTGTTCGGCGTGGACAGGCGGTGGTTGAGCGTCGATGGCTGGATCGGCATCGCGCCGACGGTGGAGGACGCCACCCACGGCAGAAGGTCCGCCGGCGGGACGGGGTCCAGGACATGAACGCGGCCTCCCCAGGTGGACTCGGCGGCTACGTCGACGTAGCGGTTGCGCATCTCTCCGAAGCCCAGCAGGATCAGGTGCGCGTGCTGAAGCCCGGGCTGAAGGAGCGCATCCATGAGCTGCTCGACGCCGCGGTTCAAGGAAAGCGCACCGTGATAGAGAATCACCGGCGCGTTCTCGGGGATCTCGGCCGCGTCGCGCAGATGCGTGGGCATGACCGCGGGCGGCGACCACCGATCGGGGCAGTTGTGGACGGCGACGATCCTCGCCGGCCGATAGCGCTCCCGGAGCACCGGCTGCCAGCGCGTCGTTGACCGTCACGACGGCGGCGGCGCGGGACACGAGCCGGCGTTCGTATGCCCGGAGCGCGGCGCGCGCCACGTTCGGGAGTCGCAGCGCTGTCCCCGTCTCGAGGAAGAGCTCGTGAGCGTCATAGATGAGCGGGATCGTCCGATCCGCCCGAGGGCCGACAGCCGCCAGGCCGGTGAGGTCGTGAACGTGCCAGAAGTCGACGGGTCCCGCTGCCGCTACGACCTGTCGACCCCACGCGCGCAGGTTGCCGACATAGTCACGTAGCCATCCGAGTCGGCGACTCGCGGATGCGAGGCGACCCGAACCGGGAGCGAAGAACGGGTTGGACGCACCCGGAAGGACGGACGTCGCGGCGGGGCGAAGAACCATAACCTTCACGGTCTCCGGCAAGTCGCGCGACGGGCCCTCGCTAGCAAGACAGGCGATCGTGACGTCGAAGCCCGCGAGGGTCAGGCTTGCAGCCTCGCGACGGACCCGGCTGTCGTAGGTGAGGTCCCCGTACAGCGCCATCGCGACGATCGGTCGCTCGCGGAGTCGCGGTGAGGGCATGCTCGAAGCCTCTTCAGGCGCTTCCGGGCGACCGATGCGGGCGCACCCCGACGACCCTGCTCCCCGGGCTAGGATAGGCTTCGTCCAGCCTCCGCGTAGCCGGCCGGACGCTTCATCCGGGGTGGATGAAACCCTCAAGGCGACGGCGACAGGCAGGTGATGATCAGCACACGCTCAGGCATGTTCCGGCTTCTCCTGGTCACGCAGTACTACCACCCGGAGGTCGGCGCGGCCCAGACGCGGCTTCGGAGACCGTCGTCGGCCTCGAGAAGCGGGGCTTCAGGGTGAGGGTGGTAGCGCCAGTTCCCAGCTATCCGCTCGGTCTCGTGCCGAGAGGATATCGATGGTGGCGTCCACGCCGCGAGCGAATTGACAAGGTCCCCGTGGCCCGCATGCCGACGATTGCCGTACCGCGGGCGGGTCTTGCGGGCCGCATGATCGGCCATGGGTCCTTCGCCTGACCTCCCTCGCGAGCCTCGCGATCGCGGGACGCATCGACGTGGCACTGATCGAGTCGCCTCCCCTGCTCCTCGCGCTCACGGCCCGTGCGCTCCGAGCCGGGGAGTCCCCTACGTCTTTCACGTCGCCGACCCGTGGCCCGACTTCCCGGTCGCGATGGGCTACCTGAGGTCGCCGATCGAGCGCCGGCACGCGTACGGGATCGAAGATCTCGCATACAAGGGCGCGGCGGCGATCACGACGGTGAGCCCGGGGCTCGTCGACCTGCTGTCGAAGAAAGCCTCCGCGGCCGGCCGGGTCGAGCTCATCCCGAACGGCGTCGAATGCGACCGGTTCCTGCCCGGCCTTGCTCCTTCGATCGCTCGAGGGCGGCTCGGATGGGCCGAGAAGTTCACGGTCGTCTATGCGGGCACAGTCGGCCTCGCGCAGGGGATTGGGACGCTCCTCGAGGCGGCGGCGATGCTCGGCAATGGCGTCAGCATTCGCGTCGTCGGCGAGGGGATCGAGAAGCCGGAACTGGAGGCTAGGGTCCGGGCCAAAGGGTTGCGGAACGTGACATTTCATCCTTCCGTGCCCCAGGTCGAGGTGCCAACGATCCTGGCCGTGGCCGATGCTGGCCTGGTGATCCTTCGGAAGGGCCCACTCTTCGAAGCATCGCTCCCCACCAAGCTGCTGGAATTGATGGCCGCCGGTCGACCGGTGATCGCGAGCGCCGACGGCCTTTCAGCGCAGATGGTTGGAGACGCCGGGGCGGGCTACGTCGCGCGGGCGGAGGATCCGGTCGGCCTCGCGCACGCGATCGACGAATGCCGGCGCGATCTCGATCGGGCCGCTCGCGGCGCCATCGGGCGCGAGCTCGTGATGCGCAGCTACGAGCGCAGCGCGATCCTGGATCGGCTGGCAGCGATCCTCGCGCGGGTGGCCAGCGCGACATAGCTCCCGATGAGCGGATTGGAGCGTTTCCCGCGTGACGTCCTGCCTTGGGCGGCGGTCCGTCAGGCCAGAACGGTGCGGACGGTCCTCGCGAGGATCCTCAGGTCGAGCGGCGTGGAGCGATGATCCAGGTAGTCGACGTCGAGCCGCAGCTTCGCCGGCAGGATCACTGTCCGGTAACGCTCCTCGATGGACGGCCCGACCAGCCGGTCAGCTTCGTCATGGAACTCCAGCTGAGCGAGCCCGGTGATCCCAGGCCGCGCCGAGAACACGCGTCGATGGGCAGGATCCGACCAGTCGACGAGGCTCGGGTCCTCGGGGCGTGGACCCACGAGCGACATCTCCCCGCGGAGGACGTTCACGAGCTGCGGGAGCTCGTCGATACGGAACCGACGCAGGATTCGTCCGAGCGGCGTCACGCGAGGATCCCGGGAGGCGGTGATACCGCGCGCCGCGCGAGCCCTCGGCCATGGTCCGCACCTTGAGGACCGTAATGATCGCTCCGCACTCCCCCGTCCGCGGGGCCCGGTAGAGGAACGGGCCGCGGTCGCCCGTGAGCCGCATCGCCAGGGCGACCCCAGCGAGAACGGGCGCCGCGATGGCGAGCGCGATGGAACCGATGGTCACGTCGAGGGCCCGTTTCGAGTTCACGTCCGTTGCGCTCCTGGACGCTCGCGGCATCTGTCGTCCTGCCGCAGGGCGCGATGGTTCGAGAATAGCGAGCCTCCGGCCAGTGGCGGGCGCACATTCGTCAGCTCGATCCGGCCGGCGACACACGGCGCGGCTCACCGGGCTCGTCATCGGACTGGCCGCGGGCACGGTGATCGGGCGGCTCGTGCCGGGGCTGGGCCGACCCGGCGGCGCGATCCGAGTCACTGTCCCCCGCGTGACGCGCGCGGACGGCCGTTCGGCCGCCGCGGGATCCCGGCGTCTGTCAGGACGCCTGCTGCATCACGCGGTGGAAGCGCCGAGCGCGATTTGGGACGTCCACCCACCCGAGGAGCAGGAGGGCGTGCGGGACCGAGACCGCGCCGATGCGCTGGTAGAGGGACGAAAGGTGGTTCTTCGCCGTGGAGTAGGCGATCTCCAGGCAGGAAGCGGCCTGCTGGACGCCACCATGCTGGCAGACCTCGGCGAGCACCTCCAGCTCACGACGGCGCGGCGGCGTCCCGAACAGCGAACGGCGGCCGAACCCGCCGTGACCGTCGGTGACCGGGTTGAGTGGGGCTGAGGCAAGCGTGCGGCGGAGGCGACGCGCCCTCGCCTGGGTCGCGTCGCGGGCGCGCTGCTCGTCGTTGCGGCGGCTCATTGGGTGAGCGCCTCGCCGCGCACGTCGCGGACCGTCGTGTTGCTGACGTCGTGGGTCCGGCTCCGCTCACCCGGCTGCCAGTTGGGACAGCGCCAGGCGAAGTTCGGGCCGAACTCGCCGGTCTCGCGATCGTAGCCGTCACCCGCGTGGTACCAGCGCATCTCGGCTCCGCAACGGCCGCAGAACCGCCAGGGGAGGCCGTTGCGGGTGGGGGTCGAGGTGGCGGCCGGGGAACGTGCGGGAATGGGTCGGCCTGACGCCCTCTGGGCGCCCTTCTCGAGTGCCGTCAATCGTCGTACCTCCTCTCTACCGGGACGTCGCGAGACGATCGCGACGAGCGGTGGAATGGGGACGGCGACCGGAATCATTCCGACGTGGGAACGACGGGGAGCGGTTGGTCCCAGGTGCCGGGCGAGCCTGACGCCGTCCTGGTATTGCTGGTCCCGGGCTCGTAGCCGCAAGGGACCTGATGGCCTCTCTGGGGTCGTCACCCGTTGCGGGTGAGCAACGCGGCGGGAGTATGCCACGACCCCGCCGACCACGCTGGCGGTGCGGTGAGGGCTGTCAGGGGCGGGCTCCCCACCCGCCTCAGGGCAACGTCAGCGCGCCCGGGTAGGCCGTGGGTGTCGTGGGCGATCTCGACGTTGCGCGTGCCGCCCGGTGGCGACCGAGCTTGAGCTCCGCCTGGCGCACCCGGCCGGGATGGACGACGCCGACGAGCGTCCAGGTGGCGGCGTGGCGTAACGCAGTGGGCGACCGTCGTTCATAGCCAGTGCTGCAGCTGGTCGGCGGCGTCTCCAGGTCGGTCGGTGTGGAGTTGTTGTGCAGGAACCACGTCGCCGAGGGTGGCCCACGAGGCCGGCGGCGATCAGCGCCGCGATCCGGCGCCGGGTCGACCGGCAAGGCGGGCCCCGATCACGGTGGGGGCGGGTCGAGGGGCGGCAGCAGGGTCGGCGGGCCGGCGAGGCACGAGCGCGGCGCGATGTGCGGGCGCGAAACGTTGTGCCCAGAGCGTCGTCGCGGCTTCCTCCCGTTCACGCGGCGATGCCTCCGGGACGATGCCCGTCCTCCGCTGGCCGGGGAACCGAGATGTCGACAGTTCCGGTCGCGAACACGTTCCCGGTCACCGCCTGTCTCCCTTCGCGAGGACGGGCCACGCCCGCATGGTCGAGCCCGGAGTGGCAGGTCGCCGATCGTGGCGCCGCGGTCCGGGCAGGTACGCCCATTGGACCCGACGGGACGGGCCGCGACTATGGGACCGGCAGGGCCCTCGTCCGGGTACCTTGGTACGGGCGGCGGCACCGCTCCGGCGTGCCCGCTGGTGCGGGAGCCACGCGAAGACGGCGACCCCGGTGCCCGCGGGCGCCGCTCGCCGTCGTTCGTACCGGGTGGCCGCGGCGCGAGCCGCCGGCGTGGGTGGCGGTCCGGCGCGATCCGCCCGGCGGCGGGGATCGCCGGTAATCGCGACGTCGGCGATGATGGGTCCGCTCGCGAACGCGAGGTCGTTCCCGCACGGAGTCGCCGCCGATGTCCGCCATCCCCGCCACCTTCCGCGCCTTCGTCGCCACCCGTGGGGAGGCCGGCGTGACGCGTGGCGTGCAGGACGTGGCGGAGTCGGAGCTGCCGCCGGGCGAGGTGGAGGTCCGCGTCGGCTGGTCGAGCGTCAACTACAAGGACGCCCTCGCCACCATCCCCGACGGCAAGGTGGCCAGGATCAGCCCTCTCATCCCGGGCATCGACCTCGCCGGGGAGGTCATCGCCAGCGAGGACCCGGCGATCGTCGTCGGTGACGCGGTTCTCGCCCACGGCTACGAGCTCGGCGTCAGCCGGCATGGCGGGTACGCCGAGTACCAACGGGTGCCGGCCGGCTGGGTCGTGCCCCTGCCCGCGGGCCTCACGACGCGCCTCGCGATGGCCGTCGGCACGGCCGGCTTCACCGCCGCCATGTCGGTCCTGGCCCTCGAGGAGCGCGGCCTGCGGCCCGGGGACGGCCCCGTCCTCGTCACGGGAGCGTCGGGCGGCGTCGGCTCGCTGGCGGTCGGGATCCTGGCCGCGCGCGGGCACGAGGTATGGGCGGCGAGCGGGAAGCCCGGGGAGGCGGATCGGCTTCGCGGGCTCGGCGCCGCCGGCATCCTCGGCCGCGACGAGGTGACGGCCGAGGGAGGGCGGCCCCTGGAGCCCGAGCGCTGGGCGGGAGCGGTCGACGCCGTCGGCGGGGCGACCCTTCCCTACATCCTGCGCACGCTGCGGCGGGGCGCGACCGTGGCCGCGTCGGGCAACGCCGGCGGGCCGGCGTTCGCCACCACGGTCTTCCCCTTCATCCTGCGGTCCGTCGCGCTCGTGGGGATCGACTCGGCGCAGGTGCCGATCGCCGAACGGCGCGCGACCTGGCAGCGGATCGCGACCGACCTCCGCCCGAGGGGCCTCGGGGACGGGCTCACCGAGGTGACGCTCGAGACCCTGCCCCTGGCCCTCGACGGCATCCTCGCGGGCCGCGCCCGGGGGCGGTGGATCGTCCGGATCGGCGCCTGAGGCCGGCTCCCCGCGGGCCGTCCGCAGGCGCCGTCGGCAGCCCGCCGCACGCGAGGCCCGATCAGGTAGCCCAGGTCGACGAGCTGCACGACGTCGAGCTGGGCGGTCGGCGGATACGGCGATCATTGGTCACGAGGGCGGTCGCCCCGGCCTTCGGGCGGTCGCGAGTGGATCGAGTCCGGCGAGCGTCATCCCGGTCCGGCCCCGGAAGAACCCCGCCTCGGCGGCGATCTCGGCGGTAGTCGGCACAACGTGCATGTTCTCGATGGAGCGGATGGCGTCCGACGTACCGCTCGGCCATCGTCTCGTCCCTCGCGAGCACGGGCCCCACGACCACCTCGGTCAGGGCGATCGAGGACACGATCCCGGCGCGGCGCCCGCCGGACACGGCATCGATCAGCGCTGCCGCCGCTCATCCGCGATCGGACCGTTGCCTTCGAACAGGTACACGAAGACGTTCGCATCGAAGGCGAGACGACGATGTCGCCTCGCAGAGATCGTCGATCGTCAACGAGGCCGCTCCCGCTCCTCGCGTCCCGCGTCGGCGGGCGCGCGAGTGGCGTACGCCTCCCGGGCCGCGAGCAGGTCCGCGTCGACCTGCGCTCGACGCTCGAGCCACCGTGCCTCGTCCTCGTCGCGCATGGCGCGGATCCGCTCGGCAGCGTCCGTCCCGTCGAAGAGGTGGGCGCCGATGCCGAGCAGGCGGGTGCCGGCCGGGACATGGCGGCGCAGGTGGATCACGTCGCCGTCGATCTCGACATCGAGCCGGTCGCCCGCCTTCAACCCCAGCCTCCGGCGGACCTCGCTGGGCACCGCGATCTGGTGCTTGGTGCTGATCTTCACGCTTAGCATGCTCCCGATGATAAGCACCGGATCCGACCCATGGCAAGGCGTAGGCTGCGGCGATGGATCCGCTCGAGCGCCGGTTCGTGCCCTCGCAGCCGGTCGACCTGCGGCGGACGCTCGAGATCCACCGGCACGGTGGCGGCGACCCGACTCTCCGCTTCTCGCGCGACGGGTCCACGTGGCGCGCGAGCCGGACGCCCGATGGGCCGGCGACCCTGCGCCTCATCGGCGAGGGGGGCGCGATCCGGGCCCAGGCGTGGGGTCCGGGGGCGGCATGGGCGATCGAGCAGGCACCGGAGCTCGTGGGCGCCGATGACGACCCCGGCGACTTCGCGTCGTCCCTCGCCGGGTACCCGGTTTCTCCGGGACCTCCTGCGGCGCTACCCGGGGATCCGGATCGGGCGCACGCGCCGCGTCCTCGACGCGCTGGTCCCGGCGTTCATCGAGCAGAAGGTGACGGGCAGCCGAGGCGGGTGCCTCCTTCCTCGCCCTCGTGCGGCGGTACGGCGAGCCGGCGCCCGGGTCCGTGGGACGCCGAGCGACGGCCCGCGCCGATGCGCCTCCTCCCCTCCCCGGGAACGCTCGCCGGCCTGCCCGGCTACGACTACCACCCGCTGGGGCTTGAGCGGCGCCGAGCGGACGCGATCCGGTACGCGGCGTCACGCGCCGGACGCGTGGAGGAGTGCGCCGGCATGGCCCTGCCGGAGGCGTATGCCCGCCTCCGCGCGCTTCCGCTGGTGGGTCCGTGGACGGCGGCCGAGGTGGGCCTCCGGGCCCTGGGCGATCCCGATGCCGTGAGCGTCGGGGACTTCCACCTCGCCCACGCGGTCTGCTGGGCGCTCGCGGGCGAGCCGCGCGGGACCGACGCCCGGATGCTCGAGCTGCTGGCCCCGTTCGCGGGTCAGCGCGCCCGCGTCATTCGCCTGGTCGAGACCGCCGGCATCGAGGCTCCTCGGCGCGGCCCGCGGATGACCGCGCGCTCGATCGCCGACATCTGACGACGCGCCATCGGCGCCTGGCGGCCTATCCCGGCTGCGCCACCACGAGGATCCGGATCTCGGTCATGTCCTCGATCGCGTAGCGGAGCCCCTCCCGGCCGAGGCCGGAGTCCTTCACTCCGCCGTAGGGCATGTGGTCGATCCGGTAGGTCGGCACGTCGTTGAGGATGACTCCGCCCACCTCCAGCTCGCCGAAGGCCGCGAAGGCGTTGCCGAGGTCGTTCGTGAAGACGCCCACCTGCAGCCCGTAGAGCGAGGCGTTCACGCCGCGGACCGCGTCCGCGAAGTCCGAGAACCGGAAGAGGACGACAAGGGGCGCGAACGCCTCCTGGCTGCAGACCCGCGCCTCGACGGGCACGTCGGCCAGGATGGTCGGATCGAACCAGGTCCCGTTCGCCGTCCCGCCGAGGAGCACCCGGCCGCCCATGGCGACGGCCTCGTCCACCCAGGCCCGGGTGCGGGCCGCGGCCTTCTCGTCGACCATCGGCCCGAGGTCGGTCTCGGGGTCGAGCGGATCACCGAGGCGCAGCGCCCGCGCGGTGTCGACAAGCTTCGCCACGAAGGCGTCGAACACCGCGTCGTGGACGAAGACGCGCTGGACGCTGATGCAGACCTGGCCGGCATAGCTGAACGCGCCGACCGCGATCCGCCGGGCGGCCCAGTCGAGGTCGGCCGTGCGGTCCACGATCACCCCGGCGTTGCCCCCGAGCTCGAGGACGACGCGCTTCCTACCCGCCCGGGCCTTCATGTCCCAACCGACCGCGGGGCTCCCGGTGAACGTGAGGAGCTTGAAACGCTCGTCCGCGACGAGCCGGTCGCCGAGCGCGCGGCTCATCGGCAGGATGCTCACCGAGCCCGCCGGTGCCCCCGCCTCCTCGACGATCTCGGCCACGGTGAGCATCGTGAGGGGATCCTTGGAGGGCGGCTTGAGCACGATCGAGCATCCGGCCGCGATCGCCGGGGCGAGCTTGTGGGCGGCCAGGTTGAGCGGGAAGTTGAAGGGGCTGATCGCGGCCACCGGGCCCGCCGGGAAGCGCCGGGTGATCCCGACGCGGCCCTTGCTGCTGGCCATCAGGTCGAGCGGCATCAGCTCGCCCCCGATCCGCTCCGCCTCCTCGGCGCCGAGGCGGAAGGTGAGGGTCGCCCGGTCGACCTCCACGAGGGCGTCCCGGATCGGCTTGCCGGCTTCGAGCGAGATGAGCCGCCCAAGCTCCTCGCGGCGGGCCCGGATGCCGGCGCTGATACTGCGCAGGGTTGCCGCCCGCTCGTAGGCGGGAAGCCTGCGGGTCACCTCGAAGGCAGCGACGGCGGCCTCGACGGCGGCCTCGTACTGCGCAGCGGTGGCCTGGTAGGTCAGGCCGGCCAGCTCACCCGGGCGCGCCGGGTTCTCGATCGTCAGGAGGTCGGGAGAGTCGACCCAGCGGCCGGCCAGGAAGATCTTGTGGGGGATCAGGTTGGTGGCGGTGGCCATCGGGACGCTCCTCGGGTTACGCGCGGCCGGCGCGGACCCACGGCCGCGACGGGCGGTGTCCTCGCATGATACGCGTGGGTCGCCGCCGGCCCGCCGGGCGGGACGGCGCCAGCGAGGATGACGAGCCGTGAGGGACGAACGCAAGGCCGTGGTCGAGGCGGGCTACGACGCCCTCGCCGGCGCCTACCTGGACTGGGCCGCGCGAATCGACGCCGATCCGCGGGAGCGAATGCTCGAGGCGTTCGGGGCGCGGCTGGCGGACGGGTCGCGGGTCCTGGATCTCGGCTGCGGGGCCGGCATCCCCTCCACCCGGGCGCTCGCGGCGCGGTTCGCGGTGACCGGGGTCGACCTCTCGGCGGCCCAGCTCGCCATCGCCCGCCGCGAGGTGCCGGGGGCGACCTTCATCCACGACGACCTGGCCGCGATCGACGTCCCCGCCGCCTCGTTCGACGGCGTCACCGCCCTCTATGCCATCTCGCATGTCCCCCGCGAGGAGCACGCGGCGCTGTTCGGTCGCATCGCCCGGTGGCTCGTCCCGGGCGGGCTGTTCCTCGCGACGCTGGGGGCCACCGACGGCCCCGACTGGACCGGCGAGTGGCTCGGCGCCCCGATGTTCTTCAGCAGCCACGACGCCGTCACGAACCGGCGCCTGCTCGCCGCGGCCGGGTTCGAGCTGCTGGTCGACGAGGTCGTCGAGACCCGCGAGCCCGAGGGGCCCGTGCCGTTCCTGTGGGTGCTGGCCCGCACGCGGTCGTAGCCGGAGCGACGTCAGGCCGAACGGCGAGAGCTCGAGACGCGCCCGACCCTCGGCCCGCCGGGTCCTCGGCCTGCGCCGACCCCGGCCAGCACGACCCTGGCGCGCCCCCGGAGCTACCGCCGGCGGCGCCCCGAGCTCCCGAAGAGCGTCCCGAAGACGCCGCGGATCAGGCCCGTCCCGACCTGCTCGACGAGGCGGTCGCGCTCGCGCGCGGCGCGCTCCGCCTCGCGCCGCTCGGCGGCCTCCTCCTTCGCCTCCGCGGCGGCTGCGGCCCTGGCCTCGCGCTCGGCCTCGCGGCGGGCGCGCTCGAGCTCGCGCGCACGGGCCTCGATGGCGCGTCGCTCCTGGGCGGGCGTGGGCATGGCATCGCCCGGGGCCGCGGTCGCGCCGGCCACGGCGGCCTTCGCGGTCGCGATCCGGGCGGACAGGATCTCGTGCGCGCTCTGGCGGTCGATCGGGGTCGCGTACTCGGCGTAGAGCGCGCCCGAGCTGATGCGCGCCTGGAGCTGGTCCGGCGGCAGGGGGGCCATCAGCGAGTCGGGCGGGGCCAGCCGGGTCGGGGCCAGCGGCGTGGGGACGCCGCGCGGCGAGAGGACCGTCACGAGCGCCTCCCCGATCCCCAGCGAGGTCAGGGTGCTGCCCGTGTCGAAGAAGTCGGTCGTGGGGAACGTGCGGACCGTCTTCCTGAGGTTGTCGGCGTCCTCCGGCGTGAACGCCCGCAGGGCGTGCTGGATCCGGTTGCCGAGCTGGGCCAGCACCGGCGAGGGGACGTCGGTCGGGGCCTGGGTCACGAAGAACACGCCGACGCCCTTCGAGCGGATGAGCCGCACGGTCTGCTCGACCTGGTCGAGGAGCGCCTTCGAGGCATCGTCGAACAGGAGGTGGGCCTCGTCGAAGAAGAAGACGAGCTTCGGCTGGGGAAGGTCGCCGGCCTCGGGGAGCGCGTGGTAGAGCTGGGCCAGCATCCACAGCATGAAGGTGCTGAAGAGCTTCGGGCGGTCCATGACGTCGGACAGCTCCAGGAGGTGGACGACGCCCTGCCCGTCGGGACCGGTGCGGAGGAGGTCCTCGACCTCGAGCGCCGGCTCGCCGAAGAACGCGTCGGCGCCCTGCTGCTCGAGCGTGATCAGCGAGCGCAGGATCACCCCGAGGGTCGCCGGGGCGATCCCGCCGTAGTCCTCGAGCACGGCCTTGCCGTCGTCCGAGCCGAGGAACTTGAGGGTGGTCCGGAGGTCGGCCAGGTCGAGGAGCGGCAGGTCGTGGTCGTCGCAGTACTTGAAGACCATCGAGAGGACGCTCGTTTGCGTGTCGTTGAGGTCGAGCACCCGGGCCAGGAGGAGCGGCCCGAACGAGGAGACGGTCGCCCGCACCTGGGCCCCGAGCTTCCCCGAAAGCGAGAGCAGCTCGACCGGGTGGCCGTACGGCTCGTACTCGAGCCCGAGCTGGGCGGCGCGCTCGAGCACCTTCGGGTTCGTCCCGTCGCCGGGCAGCGCCATCCCGGTCAGGTCGCCCTTGACGTCGGCGATGAAGGTCGGGACGCCGGCGCGCGAGAGCTGGCCGGCGATCCCCTGGAGGGTCTTGGTCTTGCCGGTCCCGGTCGCCCCGGCAACGAGCCCGTGCCGGTTGAGCATCGACAGCGCGACCTGGACCTTCACCCCGGCGAGCGCCTCGGTGCCCTCGATCGGTGCGCCCAGGTACAGCGCGGTCTCGTCGAGCGCGTAGCCCGCCTCGATCGCCTCGCGGAACGTCTGGACCATCAGTCAACCCTCCGGGTCGGGCGTCGCGGCGGCGCCCACCGGCAATCGTGCCACGCGAGATGCGGCCGCGGCAGGGGCGATACGCGGACAGGGCTCCCCGGAGCCCAGGTGACGTCCCCGAGGTTCCGGGCCCTGACCCGCCGGCCCTGACCCCGCCGGCCGAGCGGGCCCCGCCGGTTCAGTCCTTCACGCCCCGCCGTCGGGGGACGCACCGTCCCGGGGAGGCGCGAGGGTCTCCGGAGCCGGCTGCGGGGCGACCCCCGTACCAGCGGTTGCTGCCGGCGGCGCGGCACCGGTGGCGGGTGGATCGGCAGCTGGCGGCGGTGCACCACCGGTCGCCGGTGGTTCGCGCGGCTCCCGGCGGCGGTGGGGCGGCGACCGCAACTGTGGGGTCCGTCGAGCCCGGCGGCGGCGGGGCGGCGCCGGTCGCGGTCGCCGCTGGCGGTACGGCGCCGGTCGCGGCTGGGCCGGCATCTCCGGGCGGACCGCCCGGGGGCGGCGTGCCATCGGGCGGTCCGCGGCGCGCAAGGCCGATCCCGGCCGCCGCGAGGAGGCCGAGCCCGACGAGCGCGAGAACGAGCAGCAGGGGACCGGTCGAGTCGCCGCCGTTCCCTGGCGGCGGTGTCGGGGTCGGCGCGGCGGACGTCGGCGCGGTCGTCGCCGCCGGTGACGGCGTCGGTGTCGGCGTGCCAGCGGGCGTCGGGGCGGCGGTTGGCGTCGGGGCGGCGGTGGGCGCGGCCGTGGGCGCCGGGGTGGGCGTCGGGCGCGGCGGTGGGCGTCGGGGCGGCGGTGGGCCGGGCGGTTGGCGCAGGGGTGGGCGTGGGCGCGGCCGTGGGCGCCGGGGTCGGCGTGGGCGCCGGGGTCGGCGCAGGGGTCGGCGAGGCCTGGGGCGCCAAGGTAGAAGTCGGTGCGGGCGTCGGCACCGGGGTCGGGGCGGCGGTCGGGGCTGCGGTGGGCGCGGGCGTCGGCGCGGGCGTCGGCTCCGGGGTGGGTTTGGCGGTTGGCTCCGGGGTCGGCGGCGACGTCGGCGGCGGGGGAATCGAGAACGAGGGCAAGGGAGGGATCGAGACCGAGGGCAGGGAGGGCAGGCCACCGGACGGCAGGGAGACCCCGCCGCAGGCCGCGACGGCGGCCGTCACGACGAGCACCCCGACGATGCCGCGGACGATGGTCAATCCAGGGAGCCCGCCCGGGTGACGAGCGCCAGGCAGACCGGCGGGGGCGTCTGCGTCCCCGTCGACCTGGGCCGGTCGGATCCAGCGCTGCAATTGGGCACCTCTCGAGGTCGACATGGCGGCCGCTCGTGGGACCGCGGGGAGTGTCGCTCGTCCCATGCTAGCCGTGGATCAGGCGATCCGCACCAGGCGCCTCCCCGGCGTGACCGCCTCCCCGCGCCCGCCGCGGCGGTCTCTGCCGAGGACCCGCAGCCCGGTGGTCACCCAGCCGGCCCGCAGCCGCCAAGCGCCGAGGCCCGGTCTACCCGCCCGCGCCGCGGGGATAGCTGCCGAGGAGCCGCAGCGAGGTGGTCACGCCGGCCAGGTCGTGGAGGGCCTCGCCGGTTGCGACGTCGCTCGCGTCCGCGTCCAGGTCGACCCAGAAGACGTACTCCCAGGGCCGGTCGTGGGACGGGCGGCTCTCCAGCTTGGAGAGGTTGAGCTCGTGGTCGGCGAAGACCGTCAGCGCCCTGAGCAGCGCGCCGGGCTCGTTGCGGATGCCCATGACGAGCGTGGTCCGCGCGGCGCCGGACGGATCGAGCGCGGTCGGCAGCGGCTCGGGAAGGGCGGCTCCGGCCGGGGCGACCACCAGGAACCGGGTGCGGTTGTCCGGGTCGCTCTCGATGCCGGCGGCGAGCACGGTCAGCCCGAAGAGCGCGGCTGCCCGGGGCGAGAGGACGGCGGCCGCGCGCCGCTCGCCGCGGTCGACGATGGCCCGGCCCGCCCCGGCCGTGTTGTACGTGGTCAGGAGCGCCCACGGCCGGGCCCGCAGGAAGGCGTCCGCCTGGCCGAGGGCCTGGGTGTGCGAGTAGACCCGCTCGATCCCGTCGAGCGTCTCCCCGGGCAGGGCCGCGAGGCAGAGGCGGACCGGCACGACCACCTCGCCCCGGATCTCGAGCGGCAGCTCCAGGAGCAGGTCGTAGTTCTCGCGGACCGTGCCGTTGACGAGGTTCTCGATCGGCACGATGCCGGCGACGGCATCTCCCCCGGCCACCGCCTCGAACACGCCCCGGAACCCGCCGACAGCCAGCGTCGGCGTGGCCTCCCCGAAGTACGCCCGGACGGCGTCCTCGGCGAAGGCGCCCGGCTCGCCCGCGTAGGCGACGAGGGGCGAGGGACGGGCGACCGGCGGCTCCACCGGGGCAGCATACCGACCACCACGCCCGCCGGATCAGCGCGGAAGTGGCCGGATCAGCGTGGAACGGCGGTCGAGGTTACCGACGCGGCCGCCGGCCCGCGGCGGGGCCGACGAGGGTTACCGACGCGGCCGCCGACGCTCGCCCCCGCGTTCCCGCCCTGGCTTCGCCTACGCGAAGAACGCGACGATCGCCGCCGTGTCGTCGGAGAAGGCCCAGCGCTCGGCGATCTTGCCGTCGCGAAAGTGGAAGATCTCCGCCGTCCGGTAGTTGAACGTGCGGCCACCGCGGGTGGCGGTCGCCTCCACGAGCGCGATCGTGTGGTCGTCGCTCCCAACGATGTCGTGCACCTTGACCTTGATGTCGTAGTCGCTCCCGCCGGCGGTCATCGCCTCCCGGAGGGCGGCCTTGCCGTGCCGGGCCTCTGATCGGCCGATCTCGTGCCACTCGACATCGTCGGCGAGCATGTCGGCGGTCGCCAGCATGTCCCCGGCGTTCATGGCGTCGAGCGCCTTTCGCACGAGCGCAACGTTCGCGTGCTCACCCATCGCGTCGTCTCCCCCCTCGGCCCGCGCGGCACCACGGTCGCGACTCGGGCCTCAGGTCGGGGAGCGTACCACTCGCGGCCAGCCACGCCGCGCGGACGGCCCGCCGCGCCGCGCGGACGGCCCGCCGCGCCGACCTACCGGTCGAAGAGGCTCCCGCCGATGTCTTCCGCCTGCGACTCGTCGAGCTCGGCGCGACCGCCGGCACGCGCGGCGCGGGCGCGGAGGTCGGCCAGGCGGGCGTTGCCGGCGGCGTCGGTGGCCCCGGCCCACGCTTCGTCGCCGAGGAGCGCCCGGATCGCGGCCAGGTAGGCCTCGGCGCACGCGGCGACGAGGTTGACATGGCGCGCCGAGCCCGGATACCGGCCCGCGGCGCGCCCGCCGGTCGCGGTTGCCGGCGGCTCCACCACCAGCTCCACGAGCGCGTCCGCGCCGGCGGTCTCGCCGATGGCGTGGACGTCGAACGACACGAGCCGGACCCTGCCCCCGAGGACCTCCTCGAGCGCCCCGTCGACCGCGTCGTAGAGCGAGCCGATCGCGCCGCGCGCCTCCGCGGTCGCCTGCCACTGGTGGTCGCCGGCGGCGAGGACCACGGCCGCCCGGCCCGTCCCCGACGAACCCGTCGTCATCGTCCAGCGGACGAGTCGGAGGTCGGCCGGCGGGCGAGCGCCGGGCCCCGGAACGTCCCGCCGATCGGCGGCTCCCGCTCGCTCGCTCATCCGCTTCCCTCCCCCGGCGGGCGCCGGCTCCGTGAAGTGGCGCTCGTCCCGCCGCCGCAGCTCGGCGCCGGACTTCCAGATCGCGTATTCGAGGGAGTCGGCGAGGGCCGCCGCCGAGGCCGCGATGATGTTCGTGTCGGAGCCCATCGTGCTCCACGTCCGCTCGCCGTCGGCGGAGTCGATCACGACCCGCGTGCGGGCCGCGGTGGCGGCGTTGCCGTCGAGGATCCGCACCTTGTAGTCGACGAGGTGGACCCCGTCGAGCTGCGGGTAGAAGGCTCGCAGCGCCTTGCGCAGGGCGGCGTCGAGCGCGTTCACGGGGCCGTTCCCGTCGGCCGCGGTGTGGAGGACCTCGCCTTCCACCTCGACCTTGACGGTGGCCTCGGCGAGGAGCTCGCGGCCCTCCCGTTGCTCCACGAGCACGGTGAAGTCGACGATCCGGAACGGGGCCACGTAGCCCGCCTGGTGACGCCGGATCAGCAGCTCGAACGAGCCCTCGGCACCCTCGAAGGCCAGTCCTTCGGACTCGAGCTGCTTGATCAGCGTCGAGAGCTCCCGCGGGTCCACGACGCCGTCGAGCTTCTGGCCGAGCTGCTCGGCCCGGATCGCGGTGTTCGCCCGACCGCCGAGCTCCGAGACGACGAGGCGGCCGGCGTTGCCGACGAGCCCCGGGTCGACGTGCTGGTAGCTCCGCTCCACCTTGGCCACGGCGGCCCCGTGCACGCCGCCCTTGTGGGCGAAGGCGCTCCGGCCGACGAACGGCTGGTAGTCGTTGGGGGCCACGTTGGCGATCTCGGCGACGGCCCGGGACAGGCTGGTCAGGTCCGCGATCGCGCCGCCGCCGACGGGCAGCAACGGCAGGTCCGTCTTGAGGGCGAGGTTGGCCAGGACGCTCACCATGTTCGCGTTGCCGCAGCGTTCGCCGTAGCCGTTGATCGTGGCCTGGACGTGGCGGACCCCGGCCTGGACCGCGGCCAGGGCATTGGCAACGGCCATCTCCGCGTCGTTATGCGTGTGGATCCCCCAGGTGACCGCGGGTGCCGCCGCGTCGCCATCGAGTGCGCCCCGCGTGTCCACGACGATCCGCAGGAGCTCATCGGTGAGCGTCCCGCCGTTCGTGTCGCACAGGACGAGCGAAACCGCCCCGGCCTGGCGGGCTGCCCGCAGGGTGGCGAGGGCGTAGTCACGGTCCGCCCGGAACCCGTCGAAGTAGTGCTCGGCGTCGTAGACGGCCTCCCGGCCGCGGTCGACCAGGAACCCGATGGACTCCGCGATCATGTCGAGGTTCTCGGCCGGGGTGGCCCCCAGGACCTCCACGACGTGGAGCAGCCAGCTCTTGCCGAAGATCGTGACCACCGGCGTCTCCGCGGCCACGAGCTCGCGCAGGTTCGGGTCGGCCTCGGGCCGGTTGGCGCGGTGGCGGGTGGAGCCGAAGGCCGCCAGCCGGGCCCGCTCCCAGTGCATGCCCCTGGCGGCGGCGAAGAACTCGATGTCCTTGGGGTTGGAGCCGGGCCAGCCACCCTCGACGTAGGGCATGCCGTACTCGTCGAGCATCCGCGCCACGCGCAGCTTGTCGGACAGGCTGAGGATGATGTTCTCGCCCTGGGTGCCGTCGCGCAGCGTCGTGTC
The DNA here is from genome assembly GCA_963776355.1 of uncultured Chloroflexia bacterium. Lineage (GTDB taxonomy): Bacteria > Chloroflexota > Limnocylindria > Limnocylindrales > CSP1-4 > CTSoil-043. Next base: position 25,333 of record CAVZLU010000002.1, read on the forward strand.
GTAGAGGACGACGGGCGGCGTGGCCACGGTCTGGGTGGTCGGGGCCGGAGTCATGTCGGGTGCGGTCACGGTCGGGTCCTTCGCTGGCGGGCGGATCGAGGTGGTGGGGGGCCGTCGGTTCGGCAGCCGCCGTCAGGCGGCCGCCACGGGAATCCCGATCCGCTCGACGATCGCGTCGGCCATCGCCACGGTCCCGACGCGGGTGCACCGCTCGGCCGCGGCGGGGTCGCGCGGCCACAGGTCGGCCGTCCGGAGCCCGTCGTCGAGGGCGGCCGATACGGCCGCCTCCACCGCGCCGGCGACGTCGGCCCGTCCCAGCGACCAGCGCAGGAGCATGGCCGCGGACAGGATCGTCCCGATCGGGTTCGCGAGGTCCTGCCCGGCGATGTCGGGGGCGGAGCCGTGGATGGGCTCGTAGAGGCCGAGCAGCCCGTGAGCCGTGCGCCGGGCGCCGATGGAGGCCGACGGCAGCATCCCCAGGCTGCCGGCGAGGACCGACGCCTCGTCGGAGAGGATGTCGCCGAAGAGGTTCTCGGTGACCACGACATCGAACGACGCCGGAGCCCGGACGATCTGCATGGCGCAGGCGTCGACGAGCCGGTCGTCGAGGGCGACGTCGGGGTACTCGGCCGCGATCTCGTGGACCACGGTCCGCCAGAGGCGCGACGTGGCGAGGACGTTCGCCTTGTCCACGCTCGTGACTCGCTTCCGGCGGCCGCGGGCGAGGTCGAAGGCGAGGTGAGCGACGCGGGCGACCTCCGGCTCGGAGTACGGCAGGGTGTCGCTCGCGGCACGGGCGCCGGGCAGTCCGGACGACTCCGAGCGATCGCCGAAGTAGAGGCCCCCGGTCAGCTCGCGGACGATGAGCATGTCGACGCCCTCGAGCAGCTCCGGGCGCAACGGCGACGCGGACACGAGGGCGGGGTGCACGTTGACCGGGCGCAGGTTGGCGAACAGGCCGAGGCCGCCACGAATCGCGAAGATGGCCTGCTCGGGGCGCACCAACGCCTTCGGGTCGTCCCATCTCGGGCCACCCACCGCGCCCAGGAGGATCGCGTCGCTGGCGGCACACGCCGCGAGGTCTTCGTCGCGAATGGCGACCCCGTGCGCGTCGATCCCGGCGCCGCCGAGGACGAGGTCCGTCCAGGCGACCTGGAACCCGTGGCGGGCGCCGGCCGCCGCCAGCACCCGCTTGGCCGCCGCGACCACGTCGGGCCCGACGCCATCGCCCGGAATCGCCACCAGCCGGTAGGCCGGGCCACCGTGGTGGGATCCCGGGTCGGCGGGGTTGGACTCGGGATCGCCGGCCGGCGCCCGGGTAGCCGGCGAGGCCGCGAGGCTGCCCTCCGCGGTCACGGCAGGCGCTCCGCTGCCCGCCGCATCGGGATCACGGTGCCGTCGCGCTCCGCGGCGCGGAGCTTGTTGGCGGCCAGGACGTAGGCCTCCAGCGATGCCTCGATGATGTTGGTCGACAAGCCGTGGCCGGTGACGACATGGGCCTCGGGCCCTTCGTCGATGGAGCGCCGGCAGCGGATGAAGACCCGCCCCTGGGCGTCCTCACCCTCGGTGACGGCCTTGATCTCGTACTCCTCGAGCGTGGGCTCCCAGCCGAGCACGGGCCGGATCGCGTCGTCGACGGCCCGGTAGAGGGCGTTGACCGGTCCGTTGCCGGTCTCGTCGCCCGCCCGCGCCTCGCCGTCGAGCGTCACCCGGACGCTCCCGGTGGAACGGCCGCCGTGGGACGAGGTCACGCTCCAGCCCTCGAGAACGATCGACGCCTCCACGTCGTCCGAGCGCTGCTGGACGAGGGCCAGGAGGTCGGCGTCGCTGACCTCCTTCTTGAGGTCGGCCAGGGCGATCGCCTCGCGGTACAGGACGTCGAGAGCGTCGCCCGAGATGTCCTGGCCAAGGTCGCGGAGCTTCTTCTGGAGCCCCTTGCGCCCCGAGAGCTTGCCGATCGTGAGCTGGCTGCCGGAGAGGCCCACCGACTGGGGGGTCATGATCTCGTAGGTCAGGGGGTTCTTGATGATGCCGTCCTGGTGGATCCCGCTCTCGTGGGCGAAGGCGTTGGCCCCCACCACGGCCTTGTTGGGCTGGATGGCGAAGCCGGTCAGGTGGCTCACGAGCCGGCTGGCCGGGGAGATCTGCTCGGTCTGGACGCCGCTGGCGAGCTGCGGGAACTGCGTCGGGCGCGTGCGCAGCGCCATGACGACCTCCTCGAGCGAGGCATTGCCGGCACGCTCGCCGAGGCCGTTGATCGTCACCTCCACCTGGCGCGCGCCGGCCTGCACGGCGGCCAGCGTGTTCGCGGTGGCGAGGCCGAGGTCGTTGTGGCAGTGGACGGAGACGGTGGCCTGGCCGCCCACGAGGTCGTACACCCGGCCGACCAGCGCCCCGAACTCGGCCGGGATCGCGTAGCCCACGGTGTCGGGGATGTTCACGGTGGACGCCCCCGCGGCCACGACGGCTCCGTACACCTGGAGCAGGAACTCCGGGTCCGTGCGCGACGCATCCTCGGCCGAGAACTCGATCTCGGCGTCGCGTCCGAGCTGCTCGCGCCCGTAGCTCACCCAGCGGATCGCCTCGGCCAGCGCCTCCTCGCGGGACAGCTTGAGCTTGTGCTTGAGGTGGATGTCGGAGGTCGCGATGAAGACGTGGAGGTGCGGCCGCTCGGCGACCCGGATCGCCTCGATGGCCCGCTGCGGGTCTCCGTCGCGGCAGCGCGCCAGGGCGGCGACGGCCACGCCCTTCGTCTCCTCCGCGATCCGGTGGACGGCCTCCCAGTCGCCGGGCGAGGCGGCGGGGAAGCCCGCCTCGATGACATCCACCTTGAGGCGGACGAGCTGACGGGCGACCTCGAGCTTCTCGGCGGCGGTGAGCCCGGCGCCCGGCGCCTGCTCCCCGTCGCGAAGGGTCGTGTCGAAGATGCGGACGGAGCCGGCGCGAACGAACGGGCCGGCGGGTACGGGAACCGGCGTCATCAGTGGGCCTTTCCTGTGCTGGCCGAGGCGGCGGCCTGGGCCTGGCCGGCGCGCACGGTGACGGGGTCGAGGAAGGGCATGGCGGCGCGGAGCTCCGCGCCGACCCGCTCGACCTGGTGGTCGCGGTCCTGCTCGCGCAGGCGCTCGAACTCCGGCCGCCCGGCCTCGTTCTCGGCGATCCAGCGGGCGGCGAAGCTGCCGTCCTGGATGTCGGCGAGGACGGCCCGCATCGTGGCCCGGACGTGGTCGTCGATGATCCGCGGGCCCGAGACGTAGTCGCCGTACTCGGCGGTGTCGCTGACGCTGAAGCGCATGAAGTTGAGGCCGCCGCGGTACATCAGGTCCACGATCAGCTTGAGCTCGTGCATCGTCTCGAAGTAGGCGAGCTCGGGCTGGTAGCCGGCCTCGACGAGCGTCTCGAAGGCCATCTTCACGAGGGCGGCCGTGCCGCCGCAGAGGACGCTCTGCTCGCCGAAGAGGTCGGTCTCCGTCTCCTCGGCGAACGTCGTCTCGAGGACCCCGGCCCGGGTGTTGCCGAGGCCGTGGGCGTAGGCGAGGACGCGGGCGCGGGCGGTCCCGGTCGCGTCCTGGTGCACGGCGAACAGCGCCGGCACGCCGCCGCCGCTCTCGTAGACCGAGCGGACCAGGTGGCCGGGGCCCTTCGGGGCGACCATGCCCACGTCGACGCCGGCGGGCGGGGCGATGCGCCCGTAGCGGATGTTGAAGCCGTGGGCGAAGAGGACGAGCGTGCCGGGACGCAGGTTCGGCGCGATCTCCGCGTCCCAGGCCGCCTTCTGGGCCGTGTCGGGGATGGCGATCATCACCACGTCGGCGGCGGCCACGGCCGCCCCGGTGTCGAGCACGCGGAGCCCCGCCTCCTCCGCGATCGGGCGGCTCTTCGACGCGGGCGGCAGGCCGACGACGACGCGGACGCCGGATTCGCGCAGGTTCAGCGCGTGGGCGTGGCCCTGGCTGCCGAACCCGATGACGGCCACCGTCTGGCCGGCGAGCGCGGCCGGGTCCGTGTCCGCGTCGTAGTACATCTTCGCCGTCATCGCTTGGTGGCCTCCTCGATCGACTGCGCGCCCCGCGACATGACGACCGTCCCGGTCCGCACCATCTCCTTGATCCCGTAGCCCCGGAGGAGCGCGATGAGCGCATCGACCTCCGACTCCGTGCCGGTCGATTCGACGATGACGGACTCGGCCGCCATGTCGACGATCCGGGCCTTGTACATCTCGACGATGGAGATGAGCTCGCCGCGGGTGCGATCCGTGGCCCGGACCTTCACCAGGACCAGCTCATGCTGCACGGTCGGCTCGTCGGTGACGTCCTGGACCTTGAGCACGTCGATGAGCTTGTAGAGCTGCTTCGCCGCCTGCTCGACGAGGACGTCGTCGGCCCGCAGGGTGATCGTCATCCGGCTGATCGTCGGGTCGTCGAGGTGGCTGACGGCGAGCGATTCGATGTTGAAGTTGCGGGCTCGCATCAGGCTCGCCACCCGGTTGAGGACGCCGGGCCGGTTGTTGACGATGGCCACCAGGACGTGGCGGCGCTGCTCGCCCGTGCCGGGCAGGGTCCGCGGCGGCGGCGCCGAGTGGGCCGGGGGCTTCGATCCGTCGGGGCTCATTCGTCGGCCCCTCCCCAGGTCTCGATGAGGTCGGACAGGCCCTTGCCCGCGGGCATGATCGGGAAGACGTTCTGCTCCTCCGCGATCTCGAACCAGATGAGCGAGGGGCCGTCGACCGCGTCGGCGGCTTCGATCGCCGGGCGCACGTCCTCCGGCGTCGAGACCTTCCAGGCGGGGATCCCGTAGGCCTCGGCGAGCTTGAGGTAGTCGGGCCCGAAGAGGTGGGAGGAGTGGTAGTTGCCGGCGTAGAAGAGCTCCTGCCACTGCCGGATCATGCCCAGCTTGCGGTTGTCCATCAGGGCGATGCGCACGGGGATGGAGTCCTGGACGAGCGTGGCCAGCTCCTGCACCGTCATCTGGAAGCCGCCGTCGCCGCAGATGGCCCAGGTGTGCTTGTCGGGCCGGCCCAGGGCCGCCCCCATCGCCGTCGGGACGGCGTAGCCCATCGTCCCCAGGCCGCCCGAGGAGAGATGGCTGTTCGGCCGCCGGTAGCCGGCGTAGCGGGCCATCCACATCTGGTTCTGGCCGACGTCGGCGACGAGGGTCGCGTCGTGGTCTGTTGCCTCGCCGATCTGGGCGATCACGAAGTCGGCGGACAGGTAGCCGTCGCGCCAGGCCCCGGAGCCGTGCCAGCTCGTGCCCTCCGAGTCGCGGCGCCACTCGGCGAGCTGGCCCAGGTACTCCGCCCGGGCGGCTTCCGGAACCTCCTCGACGAGCGGGATCAGGCCGGCCAGGACGGCCCGCGCGTCGCCGACGACGGGGACGTCCACGGCCACGTTCTTGCCGATCTCGGCGGGGTCGATGTCCACGTGGATGATCCGGGCGTAGGGCGCGTAGGTCCGGACGTTGCCGGTGACCCGGTCGTCGAAGCGCATCCCCACGGCCATGATGAGGTCGGCCGACTGGATGGCCCGGTTGACGTGCTTCCAGCCGTGCATGCCCATGTACCCGTAGGCGAGCGGGTGCGTCTCGTCCATCGCCCCGATCCCCAGCAGCGTCCAGGCGACGGGGATCCGGGTCTTCTCGGCGAGCGCGCGGAGCTCGTCCACCGCGTCCGCGATGAGGATGCCGTGGCCGGCGAAGATGATCGGGCGCTTCGCCCGGGCGATCTCCTCGGCGATGAGCTTCAGCTGCCGGGGATGGCCGCCGATCGTGGGGCGGAAGCCGGGCAGGCCGGCCGCCACCTCCTCGTCGGTCGGGTGGGGCGCGTCCGTCTCCTGCTGCAGGGCGTCCTTCGTGATGTCGACGTGGACGGGCCCCGGCCGGCCGGTCCGCGCGATGTAGAACGCCTCGGCCATCACGCGCGGGATCTCGTCGGCATTCCGCACCAGGTAGTTGTGCTTCGTCATCGGCAGCGTGATGCCGGTGATGTCGATCTCCTGGAAGGCGTCCTTGCCGATCAGGGCGGCCGGCACGTTGCCGGTGATCGCCACCATCGGGATGGAATCCAGCTGCGCCGTCGCGATCCCGGTCACGAGGTTGGTGGCGGCCGGGCCGGAGGTCCCGAGGCACACGCCGACCTTGCCGGTCGCCCGGGCGTAGCCGTCCGCGGCGTGCGCGGCGCCCTGCTCGTGGCGGACGAGGACGTGACGCAGCGCCGGATGGTCCCCGAGCACGTCGTACAGCGGCAGGATCACCCCGCCCGGGTAGCCGAAGAGGACGTCGACGTCCTGGCGGAGGATCGCCTCCACGACCGCGTCGGCCCCGATGCGAGCCCGCCTCCCGCGGCGCTCCTCGGCCTCGGCCCGGGCGCGCGTCCCGTCGTGGAGCATCTCGCGGCGGGCCCGCTCGACGGCCTCGGCGGCGGCCGTCCCCGCGTTCGGGACGTGGCTGTGCCGGGTCGCCGGGCGGCCGCCCCTCGACGGGCTGGCGTCAGCCGAGCCGGGTCCCGGGCCCGCCGTCGCCCTCGCCCCGGGGGGACCCGTCGCCCCGTCGCCCTTCGTCATCGCCATCGGTTGCGGACCTCCCCGGACCGTGCGTCCCGCCGACCGCCGCCGTCGTCGCGCCTGCCGCTCATGCAAAAGCCCCCGCCGGTCTCCCGGCGAGGGCCCTGGTTGGTTCCGTTCGTTCGTCGCGCCTAGCGCTCCGTCCGCCGTCCTCCAGGCTCCCGCCGGGAGCCGCTAATAAGGCCCAGGAGGCCAAGGAGGGAGAGGAGGATGGATCGCGGGGTTGCGGGAGCGGTGCCGCCCTCGAGCTCCTCGAGCGGAACGTTCACGCGGCGGCCATCGCTCGTCACGGCGACGGCGACGGGGCGGCGATCCTGGCCGTTCTCGAAGCCCATGCGGCCTGGCGGCTCCCTGCGCGGCTCGCCGCGGGTGCGGACGAGTGCGGGGAGTGTAGCAGGGATGTCGAATCCGTCAAACGCCGCAGACAGGGGTGTGGACGGCCAGCGAACTCGGTCACCCTCGCAGGCGGAGCGCGCGGCTGGCGGCGGGCCGGTCACGCGCCGCCCGCGGCCGCCTCGAGGCCGGGGGCGCCACCGCGCGCCGGTGCGACGGCCACCAGCTCCACTCGCCGAACGCCGCGGCCAGCGCGGGCACGAGGATGCTGCGCACGACGAGCGTGTCGATGAGGACGCCCAGGGCGACCGCGAACCCGATCTGGAAGAGGATCATCAAGGGCGCGGTCATCAGCGATCCGAAGGTGCCGGCAAGGATGATCCCGGCGGAGGTCACCACGGTTCCCGTTCGGGCGGACGCGCGGCGGATGCCGGTCCGCAGGTCGCCGGTCGCGCTCTCCTCCCGGATGCGGCTGGTGACGAAGATGTTGTAGTCGGAACCGAGAGCGACGAGCAGCACGAACACGATGAGCGGCAGGTACGTGTTCATGCCCGGCTGGTCGAACAGGCGCGCGAAGGCCGCGCCCGCGAGGTGGATGGTCGCGACATACGGAGAGAAGGACGGTCGCCACCAGGTAGATCGGGGCCACCAGGCTCCGCAGCAGCAGGATCAGCACGAGAAGGACACCGAGGATGGTGAGCGTCGCCACCACCGGGAAGTCGGCCGCCATCGTGGCGTGGATGTCGGCGAACTCGGCCGTGGCGCCGCCGACCAGGTAGGAGACACCTGGCGACGAGGGGGCGGCCGCCAGCGAGCCACGGACCCGTCCGACCGTCGCCGAGGCCGCGCTCGAGTACGGGTCATCGGCGGCGATCGTCGAGATGCGGGCCACGTGGCCCGCGGGGCTCACGAACCCGGCCACGAGCCGGGCCACCTGTGCCCCGGCGTCGCCGGGAAGGTCGCGGGCCAGGTACCAGTCTTCGTCGGGCTCCGCTTCGAGGCGGGCGGCGACCGTCCCGAGGGCCGCCGCGAGGTCGGCCGCCGCCGCGGTTGCGGTCGCCCTGGCCGTGGCCGCGGCGGCAGGTGTGCTCCCCGGGGCCGCGATCCCGGCAAGGGCCGTCGACAGCCGGCCGCGGGCATCCGTCGCCGCCAGGCCAGGCCGGGTCCGCCGCCACCCGGGGGTTGCTCTCCCGAGGCCGTCGAGCCACCTGCCCCCATCCGCGAGGCTCGCCAGCGCCGCCGGCTGGGCCAGGGCGACGTCGATGGCCCCGGACGCGAGGAGGGCCACCTTGCCTGCGATCGACCGCAGCTGCCGCGACGGATGGAGGTCGGGGGAGGCACCGTTGCCGGTCGGGGCGATCAGGCTGCGGACCGTTTCCACGCCCTCCGTGGCCGCGATGGCGGCCGTCGCCCGGGCGATCACCGCCAGGCCGGTGGGCGAGGTGAGGTCGAGACCGGGGGCGCTGACATAGGTCGTGACCGGCATGAGGCGGCCGCGGTCCATGTGCTCCGCCACGCGCTCGAAGCCGACCCTGGCGTCGGAGGTGGGCGGCAGCTCGGCGAGCATGTCGAAGCTGGTCGTCGGCGCTCGGGATGGCGAGCGCGGGGATCGCCAGCAGGCGTGATGACGGCGCGCGGCGACCAGGACCGGCCGGCGCACGATCGCGATAGCGAGCCGGTCCCAGGCCGACGCCCGCCTCGTCGCGCGACCGGGCCGGGGTGGCGGGGCCAGAAGAGCGCGGGGCCGAAGACGACGAGGGTCGCGGGCGCCAGCGTGAGGCCGGCGACGAGCGTGACAGCGATCGCGAGGGCCATCGCCGGCCCGATCGTCTGGACCAGGCCGAACCGGGCGGCGGCGAGCGAGAGGAGCCCCACGATGACCGTCGCGGCCGAGGCCGCGATGACCGACCCGATGCGGGAGACCGTGCGCTCGGCGGCGATCGCGCGCGACGCGGCGCTGCGGCCCCCGTCGGGGGTCCGGGCCAGCTCCTCCCGGTATCGACTGATCAGGAAGATCGTGTAATCGGTTCCGACGCCGAAGACGAGCACGACCACGAAGGACTCGATGAGCGTGCTCACCTTGGCCCCCGACTCGGCAACCCAGCCCAGGAGGCCACGAGACACGAGGAACGCCGCCCCGATCGTGAGCAGCGGCACGAGGGCAGCCAGCGGCGCGCGGTAGATGAGGAGGAGGATGAGGATGACGAGGACGATCGTGACGGCCGTCGTGCGGTCGGTCCCCTGGACGATCGCGGCGACGTAGTCGGCCCCGATGCCCGACGAACCGGGTGACATGCACCTCGAGCCCGCCCGGCGCCGTCGCGGCGACGTGCTCGCGGATGCCGGAGACGGCCTGGTTCGCCCCTGCTGGAACGAGACGACGTCCAGGCGAACCGAGGCCAGCTCGGTCGTTCCGTCGCCGCTGCTCATCTCGGCGGCCCGGACCGGGTCGGTGGCGACGGTCGTCACGCCGAGCACGTGATCGCGCACCGCCGCGGGAGTGGCGGGGTCGGTCAGCCACGCCGCGAGGGCGTCACGGTAGGTCGCGTCGCCGGCAGTCAGCCCGCTCGCGCGGTAGAAGGCGAGCGTGGCCGTCGCGGCGGCCGCCTCGTCGGGGAACGCCGTGGCTGCCAGCCCGCGCGCCTGGACGGACTCGATGTCCGCCGGGAGGAAGCTCGTCTCGTCCGCCGAGGCCACCCGCGACAGCGGCGGGGCGAGCACGAAGGCACAGGCCGGCGACGACGATCCAGGCGGCGATCACGACGAGCCGGGGCGCGCACCACCGCCCGGCCGATCCGGTCGAACATGGGAATCGAGCGTGCATGTCGCGGGGGCAGGCTCGCCAGCGCCGTCCCTCACCATCCGGGTCCGATCGACCGGGGTCACCGCCACCCAATGAACCACCGCGCGGTCGTGACGGTAGGGTGGAGCGATGACGCCAGCGAGGCGAACCCGATCCCGACCGCGACGGCGAGGAGCCACGGGCGCTGCCCATGTCGCGAGCCTCGGCGCTGCGCCGCGCCCGGCCGCCCGCGCCGCGCATCGGCACTGTCCTTGCGCTCCTCGCGTCGGCCTGCGGCGCACCCGCTCCGGCATCGATGCGCCCGCCGGATGCGCGGGCCGTCGCCGCTGGGATCACCGAGGACGGCCTCCGCTCGGACCTCGCCGCGCTCGCCACCGCCACGGGGTCCGAGGCGCCCTACCGCGCCGTCGGCGCGGCGGGCTACACGGCGGCCGCCGACCTCGTGGAGCGGGATCTCCGCGCGGCCGGCTGGACGGTCGCCAGCGACGCCTACGACGGGGTCGCCTTCGTCGACGAGGGTGGCTCTCGCCTGGAGGCCGGCGGGCAAGCGTACGGGAGCGCCGACCTGAGGCCCCTGCTGTTCGCCCCGGGCGGCGACGTCGAGGGTCCGGTCGTGGCGATCGACTGGGATCCGAACGCCGACGACGGGACCGGGAAGGGCTGTGCGTCGACGCATTACGGCGACCTGCCACCTCGCGCGATCGTCGTGGTCCGCTCCGGGGACTGCCTTCGTCGCGACCAGGTCATCGCCGCCCAGCAGGCCGGCGCGGCGGCGTTCGTGGCCGTCTACCCGCACGCGCCGGCGGGCGTCGTCTATCGACCCACCCTGATCGAGCCTGCGTTCATGGAGATCCCGGCGGTCGCGGTCTCGACGGCCGCGGCCGACGCCCTCGTCGCCGCCGCGCGCAGCGGGCGGCAGGGCCCACCTGGTGACGCACACCCGCACCGAGACGGTCCCCACGCGATCGATCCTCGCCGAGCTGCCGGGGAGCGAGCCGGGGGATGTCCTGATGCTCGGAGCCCACCTCGATTCCGTCCCCGACGGGCCCGGCATCAACGACGACGGCTCGGGCGTGGCGGCGCTGCTCGCGATCGCCCGGGGACTCGGCGGGACCCGCCCGCGGGCGACGATTCGCCTGGCCTTCTGGAGCGGCGAGGAGCTGGGCCTCCACGGCTCGGTGCGCTATGCGACGGCCCTCACCGCCGATCAGCGGCGGGCGATCCTCGCCTACCTCAATGCGGACATGGTCGCCTCGCCCAACGGCTTCGCCGGCGTCTACGACGAGCCCGGGGCGCCCCTCGGGTCCAACGTGGTCCACGACCTGCTCGCCGCGGCGGTGATCCGCGCGGGCGGCGCACCGGTGGGCGTCGACCTCGGCGGCCGTTCCGACCACTACGGGTTCGCCAAGGACGGCATCGCCACCGGCGGCGTCTTCTCGGGCACCTCCGAGCCGGTGACCGCGGAGCAGGCCGACGGCCTCCGGCGCGACGGCCGGGCGGCCCGCCGACGCCTGCTACCACCAGGCCTGTGACGCCCTGGCCAATGTCGACCTGGGGCTGGCGAGGATGCTCACGTCGGCGCTGGCGGACATGGTCGTCCGGCTGGCGAACACCCCCGAGCTGCTGCGGCGCTGACGATCGCCACGGCCCCGCCGCCGGACCGACGAGCCATGCCCGCCGGGCCGGGGCCCGCCCGGTGGTACCCTTCGGCATCCCATCATCGCCAGCTTCCGGAGCCGCAGCACCGTGTCCGATCCCCGCGCCGGGACGCCCGACGAAGCGCCTACTGCATCACAGGGCCGCCCGCGGACCCTCGTCGAGAAGATCTGGGACGACCACGTCGTCGCCCAGGACGAGGGCGCCCCGGCGATCCTCGCCATCGACCTCCACCTCGTCCACGAGGTCACCTCGCCCCAGGCCTTCACGGGCCTCCGCGCCCGCGGACTGCAGGTCCGCCGCCCGGACCGCACGGTCGCCACCGCGGACCACTCCACCCCGACGGCCCCGCGCGGCCTGCCGATCCTCGACCCGATGGCGGCGGCGCAGGTGAAGCAGCTCGAGGCCAACTGCGCCGAGTTCGGGATCCCCCTCCACGCCTACGGCTCGGATACGCAGGGCATCGTCCACGTGATCGGCCCCGAGCTGGGCCTGACCCAGCCGGGCATGACGATCGTCTGCGGCGACAGCCACACGGCCACCCACGGCGCGTTCGGAGCCCTCGCCTTCGGCATCGGGACGAGCGAGGTGGAGATGGTCCTGGCGACCCAGACGCTCCTCCAGCGCCGCCCGAAGACGTACGAGGTGCGGGTGGACGGACGCCTCGGCCCCGGCGTGGGAGCGAAGGACGTGATCCTCGCCCTGATCGCCAGGATCGGGATCGGCGGCGGCACCGGCCACGTCTTCGAGTACCGCGGACGAGGCGATCCGCGCACTCTCGATGGAGCAGCGGATGACGATCTGCAACATGAGCATCGAGGGCGGCGCGCGGGCCGGCCTGATCGCCCCCGACGACACGACCTTCGAGTACGTCCACGGGCGCCGGCACGCCCCCCAGGGCGCGGACTGGGATGCGGCGGTCGCCCGCTGGCGAACCCTTCCCAGCGACGACGGCGCGGCCTTCGACACCTCGCTGACCCTGGACGCCGACACCCTCGAGCCCATGATCACCTGGGGGACGAATCCCGGCATGGGGATCCCGGTGAGCGGACGGGTCCCGCGGCCCGAGGATGCGGCCGATCCGGCCGCCCGTCGCGCCCTCGAGCACGCGCTCGAGTACATGGGCCTCGAGGCCGGGCAGCGGATCGCCGGCCAGCCGGTGGAGGTCGTCTTCATCGGCAGCTGCACGAATTCGCGGATCAGCGACCTCCGGCTCGCGGCGGGCGCCCTGCGAGGTCGCCACGCGGCGGACGGCGTTCGCCTCCTGGTCGTTCCGGGCAGCCAGCAGGTGAAGGCCCAGGCCGAGCGCGAGGGCCTCCACGAGATCTTCCGGGCCGCCGGCGCCGAATGGCGGGAGTCCGGGTGCTCGATGTGCATCGCCATGAACGGCGACCAGCTGTCGCCCGGCCAGTACGCCGTGAGCACGAGCAACCGCAACTTCGAAGGTCGCCAGGGCCGGGGCGGTCGGACGCTCCTGGCCTCGCCGCTGACGGCGGTGGCGACAGCCATCGCCGGCGTCGTCGCGGATCCCCGCTTGCTGCCCGGGATCGAGCAGCCGGCGAGGGTCGGCGGGGGGTACTGAACCGTGGCCGAGCCGTTCCGCCAGCTCACCAGCAAGGTGGTGCCCCTCGCCGCCGAGAACGTCGACACCGACCAGGTCGTGCCCGCGCGCTACCTGAAGATCACGGACAAGGCCGACCTTGCCGACGCCCTGTTCCGCGACTGGCGCTTCAACGACGACGGAACGCTCAAGGACCCGCCGTTCATCCTGGACCTCCCCGGGATGGCGGGTCGGAACATCCTCCTCGTCGGCGACAACTTCGGGACCGGGTCGTCGCGGGAGCACGCGGCGTGGGCCCTGTCGGCGTGGGGGATTCGGGCGGTCTTCAGCACGAGCTTCGCCGACATCTTCGGCAGCAACGCCCTCAAGAACGGCGTCCTGCCGATCGTCGTCGATGCCGCGACGCATGCCCGCCTGTTCGCCCTGGTCGCGGCCGACCCCGACGCCCGGCTGACGGTCGACCTCGCCGAGCAGGGGGTCCTGCTTCCCGACGGCTCCACCATCGACTTCGACATCGACCCGTTTGCGAAGCGGATGCTCCTTGCCGGGACGGACGAGATCGGCTACGTCCTCGACAAGCGGGCCGCCATCGAGGCCTGGGAGCGGACGCACCCGGCCCGGGTCGACACGCGCCTCTCGGGGTCGCTGGCCGGGTGACCCCGCGCCCCGGGGACGGCCCGCCCGACCCGGGCGCCGACGACGCGCCGTGAGCCATCTCGAACCGCTCGTCCCGTTCAGCGCCCGCATCCGCCTCGAGCGAGCCGACGATCCCGTGGACATCTCCGCCGTGCGCGACATCCTGGTCGCGGCCTTCGCGACGGACGCGGAGGCGAAGCTGGTCGACGCGCTGCGGGCAGCGGGCGACTACCAGGCCGGGTGGTCCCTCCTCGCCGAGGTCGACGACGTCGTGGTCGGCCAGTGCCTCCTGACGGCCGCGACGCTCGAACGGGCCGACGGATCCCTGGTGCGCGGGCGGGTGCTCGCCCTGGGTCCGATCGCGGTGGCGCCGGCCTGGCAGCGCCGTGGAATCGGCACGAAGCTGATGCACGCGGCCGTCGCGCTCGGCGAGCTCGAGGGCGCGGGCGCGATCGTCCTGCTCGGCCACGCGACGTACTACCCGCGCTTCGGCTTCCGCCCGGCACGGGAGCAGGGCCTCCTCCCACCCGCAGACTGGCCCGACGCCGCCTGGATGGCCCTTCGTCTCCCCGCGTCCACGCCGGCCGACGTCGGCGTCGTCCATTACGCCGGGCCCTTCATGGCGATGGACTAGGCCTCGCGCTTCGATCCTCGGGGTTCTGGTCAACCGCGCCCGGGCGATGGACAATGCGCGGGGCGCCGTCATCGCCTGCCACATCGGGCGCCGACGACCAGGGGGCGGGGATGCATCCCGATCCGCGCGTGGGAACCGAGCATCGGGCCGTACCGGGTCGAGGCCGTGCTCGGTCGTGGCGGGATGGGAGAGGTCTACCTGGCCGAACAGACCCGTCTCGGGCGAAAGGTTGCCCTGAAGATCCTGCCGCCGGAGATGGCCGAGGACGAGGCCTTCCGGCACGGTTCGTGCGCGAATTGCGGATGGCGGCCGCGATCGACGACCCGAATGTCCTCCCCGTCTACGAGGCCGGGGAGATCGACGGGCTCCTCTTCCTCGCGATGCGCTACGTCGACGGCACGGACCTCGAGCGTCGACTCGCGGCAGGGCCACTGGCACCACGGGACGTCGTCCGGCTCCTGGGCCAGGTCGCCAGCGCCCTCGACGCTGCCCACGCGAAGGGGCTCGTCCACCGCGACGTCAAGCCGGCCAACATCCTGATCGCCCGGACGCAGGACGACGAACGCGGCGACCACGTCTACCTCGCCGACTTCGGCCTCACGCGGCGCCGCGAGGAGGCGACTGCGCTCACCCGGGCCGGCACCCTGATGGGCACGCTCGACTACATGGCCCCCGAACAGATGGAGGGCCGGGCGATCGATGGAGCCGGCCGACCAGTACGCCCTCGCTGCCATCGCCTTCCGCGCCCTGACCGGCCAGGTGCCGTTCGCGCGGGCCACCGAGGTCGCCGTCATCACGGCACACCTCAAGGATCCGCCGCCGTCCGCGGTCGCGCTGAACCCGGCGCTTCCCGAGGCGGTCGACAGGGTCCTTGCGCGGGGCATGGCCAAGTCGCCGACAGAGCGCTACCCGAGCTGCGCGGCGCTGATGGCTGCCCTGCGCCAGGTGCTCGGCGTCTCCACGACCGAGACGTCGGCCCCGGCGGCGGCCGGCAGCGGGCGCCGACGCGCCCCCTGGGTCGGGGCCGCCGCAGCCGCGGCCGTTCTCCTCGTCGGCGGCGCGTGGATCGCGCTCGGGCGCGGCGCGCCCGTTTCGAGCCCGTCGCCCAGCCCGCCCGCGTCGGCGGCTGCCGCGGCGTCGCCGTCCGGCAGGGCCCGGCGGCCGACGTCTTCCCGAACGCACGCCGAGGCGACGCTGCTGGCCGCCCTGCCGGCGTCGATGCGGCCAGCGTGCCGGCGCGGGACTTACGACCTGTGTCAGCGGTGACAGGAGCGCTGACACGATGCCGATGGCAAGCCTGCGCTGCACGCCGGACATCTCGACGGGCGCGAACCTGGTGGTCGCGCGTCAGTTCCGGAACACAGGCTTGAGTGCCGGCAACGGCGGGTTCACGACCGATATCGGCGATCTCGGGGATCGAGGCACCCAAGAACATCCGTCCCGGGGACTGCGCGACCTCGCCCAGGCTGGCGGCCGGTGGACGCGGAACGGCGCGGACGCCGGCGCCATGGCCTGCTTCATCGACGTGACGACGGGCGACGCGGAGCTCTGGTGGTCGTACAAGGATCGCCGCCTGCTCGTGACCGCGAGCAACCAGCGGGGCGATTTGGCCGCCCTGTATGCCTTCTTCGAGAGGGTCGGGAGGTTCATCGCCCCCTGACGCGGCGCGCCGGGCGGCGCGCTGGATCCGGCCCTGGCCGGCGTCAGAGGAGCTCGGGCGCTCGAACGGGATTCCGAGGACGTGCTCGTCGAGGAAGGCGAGCACCGTCGCGTACCAGAGGCGGGCGTTCTGCGGCTTCAGGATCCAGTGGTTCTCGTCGGGGAAGTACAGGAGCTTCGCCGGCACGCCGTGGCGGCGCAGGTCCGTCCAGAGCCGCAGCGCCTCGCTGACCGGAACCCGGAAGTCCTGCTCGCCGTGGATGACGAGCATCGGCGTCCGGATCTTCGCCAGGTGCTCGGACGGCGACAGGCGGACATAGCGCTCGGGCTCGGCGTACGGGTCCCCCATCTCCGACTCCCAGAAGGCGCCGGTGTCGGTGGTGCCGTGGAAGCCGCCGCAGCTCCCACAGGCTGGCGTGCGTGACGATGGCCCGATAGCGCGTCGGTCTGGCCCGCGACCCAGTTGGCCATGTAGCCGCCGAACGAGCCGCCCATCAGGGCGACGCGCCCCGGGTCGAGGTCGTCGCGCGTCGCCAGCGCCCCGTCCACCGCGGCCGTGACGTCCGTGTACGGCGCGTTGCCCCAGTCGCCCCAGCCCCGCTGGATGAAGCGCCTGCCCGTAGCCGGTCGAGAGCGCCGGATCCGGCATCAGGACGGCGTACCCGCGCGCCGCCAGGAGGTGCGGGTTCCAGCGCCAGTGCCAGCGTGTTCCACGAGCCGAGCGGCCCGCCGTGCACCCAGACGACCAGGGGCGCCTTCGCCGCGGGGGAGGCATCGGGCGGCCGCACGAGCCAGCTCCCGATCTCGGTGCCGTCCGCCGCCCGCGCGGTCAGTCGCTCGACGACTCCGGGCGCCTCGATGCCCCGCTCGTCGATGCCGTTCGGCAGCGGCACCGGCACCTGGTCGGCCATCCGTGCGTCGAGGCGAACGATGCGTGGTGGCGCACCGATGCTCGCGCACAGGGCGAACAGGGTCGACCCGTCGGGAGACGGGCACAGATCGCCGAGCGCGCCGGCCGCCGTCAGGCGCGTGACCTCTCCGCCCGCCAGGTCGACCCGGAACGCCGGGTGATGGCCGAGGTCGTCGGCGGTGAAGAAGACGGCCGAACCGTCGGGCGACCAGACCGGGCTCTCCGGCCAGCGGTCCAGGTCGGCGGCCAGCGTCCGCTGCCCGCCGGTGGCGAGGTCGACGAGCACCAGCGAAACCCGGCTGGCCTCGGACGGGCTGCCGAACGTCGTTCGCACGGCCGCCACTGTCGTGCCGTCCGGCGAGACCGCCGGGGCGTCGTACCAGGCATCGCCCGGGGTGAGCACCCGCGACACCCCAGTCGCCAGGTCGAAGGCCACGAGGTCCTCGTGGATGTCGGGCAGGAAGCTCGTGTCCTGGCGGGCCGCCACGAGGAGCGTCCCGTCGGGGCTCAGCGCGAAGCCCGTCTCCTCGAAGGCCAGCGTCTGGACGTCGGGCTGGACGTCACGCGGCGTGGGGAGCGGCGCCTCGGGATCGGATCCCAGGGAGGCGCTGAAGAGGTGCTGCCGGCGCGGGGCCAGCCAGTGATCCCAGTGACGGATCGGGTAGTCGTCCTCGAAGAGCAGGGCGGCGACCCCCGCGTCCCGGCGTGCCTTTGCCCGCTCCGTATCCGCGGCCAGATCCGCGGCGTCGGTAAACATCCGTGCCCGGAAGGCGACGACAGCCGCGCTCCTGGCGGCGGCCACGTCGTCGATGCCTCCCTCGGGCGCGGCGAGCAGGCGCGCCTCGCCGCCATCCGGGGGGAGGAGCCAGAGGGCCTGGATCGTGCGTTCCGGGTCGAGCTTCACGTCGGGGTCCGGCCGGCTCGAGGCGAACAGCAGCGAGCCGTCGGGCAGGAAGGCCGCCCCACCGGCCTCGCCGGCCGCCGAGCGGGTGAGGCGGCGAGGTGGTGCGGCGCCGGACGGATCGACCTGCCACAGCGCCGCCCGCATCTTCTTCGCCTCGGGATCCGGCCGGCCGACGGCCACGACGAGACGACGTCCGTCCGGCGAGAGGCGGAGACCGGAGAGGCGCGGCAGCCCCAGGAAGCGCTCGAAGTCGAAGGTGGTCATCGGTGTCCTCGATCCCTCCGAATGACCGGTGCCGCCGGTCCGGCTCGTGAGTCGGCGGCGAGCGGCCTCAGGCGCCGGCCGCGCGCGCGTCGCGCACCCAGCCGAGGAACTCCCGGGTCCGGGCGGCGATCTCGGTTCGATCGCGGCTGGCCACGAGATCGGCCGGGTAGAGGTGGCCGCCGACCCCGAGGGCGGCAGCGCCGGCCTCGATCCAGGCCCGGGTCGCCTCCGCGGTGGCGACCACGTTCGTGGGCATGATCCTTGATCCCGGGCTCGGGGCGAGGAAGTTGCGGACGAAGGCGGGGCCGTCATAGGCGGCCGCGGGGAACAGCTTGACGATCTCGCAGCCGAGCTCCTCGGCCGCCGCGATCTCGGTCGCGGTGCCGCAGCCCGGGATGTAGACGACCCGCCGCCGGTTGCAGAGGCGGGCGACGTCCTCGCTGAACGACTGGCCGACGATGAAGCGAGCCCCGGCCGCGATGAAGATCGCCGCCGTCGGACCGTCGATGATCGTGCCGGCTCCGAGGACGACCTGGGGCAGCTCCGCCGCGACCCGCCGCCCGAGCGCGGCGAACGCCTCGTACGCCCCGATCACCGCGGTTCGTGAACTCGACGACCCGGGCGCCGCCGGCGGCGCACCCGGCGACCATGTCGAACGCGGTCGCCGGGTCGGCGGCCGTGAACGTCGGGCACGGCCCCGTCGCCGAGGATGGCGCCGAGGACGGCCAGGCGATCGGGGAACGGCATGGGCGAGCGAGTCCTTCGGCGTGGCGGGACGCGGACGTCGTGCGTCGAACGGGAGCGGCGCTGCGATCATGGTGCCGGAATCCGGCCCGTCGCGCACAATCGTCGCGATGGATCTCCTGCCGATCAACACGATCGACCTCATCGTCCTGCTCCTGGTCATCGGCACGGCGATCATCGGCTTTCGCTCGGGTGCGGTGCCCCAGGTGCTGGGCCTCGCGGCTGCCGGGGTGGCCGTCGTCCTGATCGTCTTCTTCGCCCCCCAGATCACGACGGCGCTGGCGAAGGTGGGCCAGCCCGCCCGGGCCCTGGTCGCGATCGGCGGCGCGTTCCTGCTCGTGGCCATGGCCCAGGCCATCGGCTCGGGCCTCGGGACGGTGGTGCGCGACCGGGTGATCGGCGGGGTCGCCGGCGGGATCGACAGCACGCTGGGCGCATGCCTCGGGGCGATGCAGGCGATCATCGTCGTCTGGCTCGTCGGCGGGCTCCTCGCCACCAGCTCGGTGCCGGTCGTGTCGGGCGTCGCCCAGCGATCGGCCGCCATTCGCTGGCTCCTCGAGGTCGCTCCTCCCCCGGGCGAGGTGATCGGCCAGGTCGGGTCCATCGTCGAGGACAGCGGGCTGCCGCGCGTGTTCAGCGGCCTGGAGCCCGTGCCGGCGGCGCCCGGTCGACCTGCCCGGGAAGGCGGCCGTGGCGGTGATGGCCGCCCGCGCGCTCGGCAGCACGGTCCGCGTCCAGGCCCTCGGCTGCGGGGCGACGTTCACCGGAGCCGCCTTCTCCGTCGCCGAGGGGTACTTCGTCACCAACGCGCACGTCGTCGCAGGCGCCGAGCGCGTGACCCTCAGCGGGGCCGTCGCCTCCGGGAAGGGCACCGTCGTCCTGTTCGATCCCGACCTGGACGTGGCCGTGATCCGGGCCCCCGCCGTGCGTCTCCCGGTCCTGGTGCTGGCCCCGCAGGCACCCCCTCGCGGCACCGTCGGGGCGGCGCTCGGCTACCCCAACGGGGCCGGGCTGAGCGTCCTCCCGGCCGCCGTCACGGCCGAGGTCCGGGCCCGCGGGCGCGACCTCTACGGGGCGGCGCCGGTCGTCCGGGACGTCCTCGAGCTGCGGGCCGCGATCGAGCCCGGCGACAGCGGCGGCCCGCTCGTCCTCCCCAACGGGACCGTGGGCGGGATCGTCTTCGCCGAGTCGCGCACCGACCCCCTGCTCGGCTACGCCCTCGACCCGGTCGCGGTCGCGGTGGCGATCCAGCCCGGGATCGGCGAGACGGACGCGGCCGACACGGGGCCCTGCATCCGCTGAGGCGGGCGGCGCGACGGCCGCACGCGCAAGAGCCCGCCCGCGGCGTATCCGGGGCGGGCCGCCGGGGCCGCTGCTCGCGCTGTTGCGGCGGGTGCATACACTGCCGGGCATGGCAACCTGCCGGGCCTGTGGTGGGGCAAACCCGGACGGCTTCCGCTTCTGCGGCAGCTGCGGCGCCAACCTGGGCGCCGACACGTCCACCGGCCATCGCGAGGCCCGGAAGACGGTGACCGTGCTCTTCAGCGATGTGACGGGCTCGACGGCCCTCGGGGAGCGCATCGACCCGGAGTCGATGCGCCGCCTGATGGGCCAGACCTTCACTGCGATCCGGGCCGTGGTGGAGCGGCACGGGGGCACGGTCGAGAAGTTCATCGGCGACGCCGTGATGGCCGTGTTCGGGGTGCCCACCGTGCACGAAGACGATGCCCTCCGCGCCGTCCGCGCCGCCAGCGAGCTGGCAGCGGCACTCGAGGGCCTGGGCCGCGAGCTCCATCGCGACCACGCGGTGCGCCTCGAGCTGCGGACCGGCATCAACACGGGGGCGGTGGTCGCGGGCGACCCGGGGGCGGGCGATACCTTCGTGACCGGCGACGCGGTGAACGTCGCCGCCCGCTTCGAGCAGGCGGCGCAACCGGGCGAGATCATGCTCGGCGAGAGCACGTACCGGCTCGTTCGTGACGCGGTGGATGCCGAGGGCCCCTTCGAGCTCGATCTCAAGGGCAAGTCCGCCCCGGTGCCGGCCTACCGACTCCGGGGCATCAGCCGCGGGGCACCGGCGCACCAGCGCCATCCCGACGCCCCCCTGGTTGGTCGCGTCCGGGAGCTTCGCTTGCTCGCCCACGCCTTCGAGCGGGTCGTGTCGGACCGGACGTGCCAGCTGTTCACCGTTCTCGGCACCGCCGGCGTCGGCAAGAGCAGGCTCACCGCTGCCTTCCTCGAGCACGAGGCCGGGGGGGCGAGGGTGTTGCGCGGCCGCTGCCTGCCGTACGGCCAGAACATCACCTTCTGGCCGATCGCCGAGATCGTCCGCGCCGCTGCCGCCATCACCGCCGATGACGCGCCGGATGTTGCCCGGGCGAAGATCGCAGCGCTCGTCGCCGCGGAGCCGGATGGCGACCTCGTGACCGAGCGCATCACCCAGGCAATCGCCCTCGACCGATCGGAGGCACCACTGGAGGAGGCGTTCTGGGCGATCCGCCGGCTCCTGGAGGCGCTCGCCCGGGAGCGTCCGCTGGTCGGTGGTGATCGACGACCTGCACTGGGCGGCGCCGACGATGCTGGAGCTGGTCGAGCACGCCATCGACTGGACGCGCGACTCGCGCATCCTCCTGCTCGCCATGGGCCGGCCCGAGCTGCTCGATGCCCGGCCGGGGTGGGGCGGTGGCAAGCTCAACGCGACCACGATCCTCATCGAGCCCCTCAGTGACGTGGAGTGCGGTGAGCTCGTCGACCACGTCCTCGGTCATGTGCCGCTCGATCCCCTGGTCCGGAGGAGGATCGCCGACTCGTCCGAGGGCAACCCGCTCTTCGTCGAGGAGCTGGTGGCGATGCTCATCGACGACGGCCGGCTGCGACAAGTTGGCGGTGAGTGGGTCCCAACGGGCGACCTGTCACGCACCGACGTGCCGCCCACGATCGCCGCCCTGGTCGCCGCCCGCCTCGACCGCCTGGCCCCAGCCGATCGGGCAGCCCTGGAGCACGCGTCGGTCATCGGCAAGGTCTTCGGCCGGGCGGCGCTCGTCGCGCTCGCCGTCGATGCCGGGGCTGGAGGCGAGGCGGGCAGCCCGGCAGCGACCGGCGAGGAGGAGCTCGGGGCCCGTCTCGCCGATCTCGTTCGGCGCGACCTCGTTCGCGCCGAACGATCGGCCGCGCTCGGCGAGGAGATGTACCGCTTCCGGCACCAGGTCATCCGCGACGCCGCCTACGAGGGCCTCTCGAAGGATCGCCGCGCCAACCTCCACCTTCGTCTACGGCAGGTGGCTCGAGCGGACCGTCGGGGAGCGGATGGTCGAGCTGGAAGAGATCGTGGGGTTCCACTTCGAGGAGGCGCACCGCTATCGTCGGGAGCTCGGTGCGGTCGATGAGCCGTACCTCGACGCCGCCGTGCGTGGCGGGGGTCACCTGGGTGCGGCCGGCCGGAGGGCGCTGACGCGCGGCGACGTGCCCGCCGCCGTGGGGCTCCTGGACCGGGCGGCGGCCCTGCTGCCCGACGGTGCCGCGGGTCGTGCGGGGATCCTCGCCGCGCTCGGGTCGGCGCTCACCGAGCAGGGCGAGTTCGCCCGCGCCGCGGCCGTCTTCGCGGGCGCCACCGAGGAAGCGGCCGCCGCCGGCGACGCCGAGCAGGCGTCGCACACGTCCCTGACTCGCCTGCACCTCTTCTTCTTCACCGACCCGAATGGCGTCGCCGAGGCCACCCAGCGCGAGGTGGAGCGGCTGATCCCGCTCTTCACGGCGCGCGGCGACCAGCTCGGCCTGGCCAAGGCGCGGCGGCGGCTGGCCATGGTCTACCGCACGCGCCGGGACATCCGGGGCATGGAGGCCGAGCTCGAGCGCGCCGTCGCGCATGCGCGGGCCGCCGGCGACGAGCGGGAGGAGGCGCGCAGCCTCGGCTTGCTGGCGATGGCCGCGTTCCTCGGCCCGACGGCGGCGGCCGACGGGATCGAGCGGTGCGATCGCATTCGCGACGGCGCCGCCGGCAACCCGATCGTCGAGCGCGCCGTCCTGGTGGCCCGGGCCGGCCTCGAGGCGATGGAAGGGGCGTTCCCGGGGGCGCGAGCGCATCTCGACGAACACGCCCGGCTCTGTCGCGAGCTGGGGCTCCGCCCGGACGCGGCCGAGGGCCACATCCAGCGCGGATTTGTCGAGCTGCTCGCCGGCGATCCGGCGGCCGCGGACCAGGTCCTGTCCGCAGCGGTGGCGGATCTCCAGGCAATGGGCGAGCGGTCGAACCTCGCGATGGCGGCGGCCCTCCTCGGGGGCGCGCGGGCGCGGCTCGGCCAGCTCGACGGGGCCCTGGCGGCCACCCGGCTGGGAGAGGCGACGGCGGCCCCGGACGACCTTGGTGCCCAGGTCGCCTGGCGCGTGGCCCGGGCAGGCGCTCTTCTCGAGCAGGGACTGCTTGACGAGGCCCGCCGCCTCGCCGAGGAAGCCGTTCGCCTGGCCGGGCAGACGGACTCCCACGAGCTTCGGGGCCAGGCCTACGCGGCCCACGCGGACGTAGAGGACCGGCACGGCGACGGGGCCCGTGCCCGCGTCCTGCGCGAGCAGGCCCTGCGGGCGTTCGAGCGAAAGGGCGACTCCGTGTCCGGGGCGCGGATCCGGGCCCAGCTTGCCGACCAGGCGCCACCGACGGCGCGCGGGGCGGGCCGCTGCCGGTTCCCGCGGAGTCGCAGCAATGAGCACCACGATCCTGTCGCTCAGGGCCGCCGCGGCAACCGACGCGGGACGCGTGCGAGGGGGCAACGAGGATGCCTACCTCGTTGCGCCGCCCGTCTATGCCATCGCCGACGGGATTGGCGGCCATCGGGGCGGGGCCGACGCGGCGCGGATCGCGATGCGCACGCTGGCACGTCGCGCGCCGGACCTCGCGACCGCGGACGGCGAGGCGCTCGCCGGGGCCATCGCCGAGGCCAACGGGGCCATCCTTCGCGACGCCGAGGACGATGAGGGGCTGCGGGGCATGGCCACCACGTGCACGGCCGCCCTCGTCCGCGGACGCGTGGCCCGCATCGCGCACGTCGGCGACACGCGCGCCTACCTCTGGCACGATGGACGCCTGGCCCAGCTCACGGACGACCACAGCGTCGTGGCCCAGCTCGTGCGGGAAGGCCAGATCTCGCCGGAGGAGGCCGCCGTCCACCCGCGCCGGAATGTCATCTTCCGGGCGCTCGGGATCGCCCCCGACCTGGAGATCGACACGGTCGAGGTGGTCCTGGACGCCGATGACCGGCTCCTCCTCTGCAGCGATGGCCTCTTCAACATGACCGACGATGCGGCGATCGCGGCCGTTCTTCGCGATATCGCCGACACGGGCGAGGCGGTCGAGATCCTGCTTGCCGGCGCGAATGCCGCCGGCGGGCTGGACAACATCACCGTGGTCCTCGTCGACGTCCACGCCGAGACGAGATGAGGCCTCGCTGACGTGACCGGCCCCCGTCCCGATCCCCGCGTCGGCACCGAGCTCGGCCCGTACCGCATCGAGTCCGTCATCGGGCGCGGCGGCATGGGCGTCGTCTACCTCGCCACGCACGCCGGGCTCGACCGCAAGGTCGCCCTCAAGCTGCTCGCCCCGGACTACGCCGGCGACGACGCGTTTCGGGCCCGCTTCCTGCGCGAGTCGCGGATGGCGGCCGCGATCGACCATCCCAACATCATCCCCATCTACGAGGCGGGTGAGATCGAGGGGACGTATTACCTCGCGATGCGGTATGTCGCCGGCATCGACCTCGAAACGCGCCTCCGGGCGGGCCGAATCGAGCCAGGCGAGGCCGTCCACCTCCTGGGACAGGTCGCGCGCGCCCTCGACGCGGCGAACGAGCAGGGCCTGATCCACCGCGACGTCAAGCCGGCCAACATCCTCGTGGCCGCGGGCCGCGGCGTCGAGAAGGGCGACCACGCCTACCTGACCGACTTCGGCCTGACCAAGCACCGCGGGTCGCAGACCGGCCTGACGCAGAGCGGTGCGTTCATGGGCACGCTCGACTACATCGCCCCGGAGCAGATCGAGGGGAGGCCCGTCGACGGGCGGGCCGACCAGTACGGCCTCGCCTGCGTCGCCTTCCACTGCCTCACCGGCCGCGTGCCCTTCGCGCGGGACGCGGACATCGCGCTCGCCATGGCCCACCTGCGCGACGCCCCACCCTCGGCGGTGGAGCTCGTCCCCGAGCTGCCGGCGGAGGTCGACGCCATCCTCGCCCGGGGCATGGCCAAGCGACCGGACGACCGCTTCCCCTCGTGCGAGGCATTCGTCGTCGCCCTCCGCCAGGCCCTCGGCGTTCGGCCGACCGGGCCCGTCCCGGCGGTCGCCGCCACCCGCCGTCGCACGCCGCTCCTCGCCGTCGGGGTGGCCGCGCTGCTGGTCGTCGCCGCCTTCGTCGTGGTTCTTCGGCGCCAGCCGGCTCGGGGGCGGCTCCAGCCCGGGGTCGTCGCCGGCGGATTCATCCGCGTCGTCGTCGATTGGCGCCGCGGCATCCCCCGCGTTGCCGTCGTCGGCGGCCGCCAGCGCCTCGACCGGAGCCTTCCCAGAACGCGGCCGAGCAGGCGCTCCTGGCCCAGCTGGCGGCCGTGCCCGGGTGAGTTCAAGCAGACGTGCCAGCGCGGCTCATACGCGGTCGCTCGAACGGCTTACTCGGGCGCCGCCACTCCCGTGGCCAGCCTCGCCTGCGCCCCCGACGTCACGAGCGGCGCGACGGAGGTCCTGGTGCGGCAGTTCCGGCCGGAGACCGCCAAGGTCGGGATCGTCGCCGGTATCATCTCCAGCCTCGCGGGGGGAGGCTCGATCCCGCCCGGCGATTGCGCCGTTTCGGCCCGGGCAAATGGCCGCTGGAGCGTGGCGGGCATTGATCGAGGCGCGATCATCTGTTACGCCGATCGCGCGACGGGTGACGCTCGCCTGGTCTGGGCCTACGACAAGGACGCCCTGCTGGTGATGGCGAGGAACCCCCGCGGCGACGCGGCCGCCCTCTACTCGTGGTTCGACAAGCACGCCCGGTTCATGGCGCCGTGACCGGCCGCCCCGACCCCCGCCTCGGCACCGAGCTCGGCCCCTATCGGATCGAGTCGGTCATCGGCCGCGGCGGGATGGGCGTCGTCTACCTGGCGGATGAGCGCCGCCTGGGGCGGCGGGTGGCCCTGAAGCTGCTGGCGCCGGACTTCGCCGATGACGAGGCGTTCCGGGCCCGCTTCCTGCGTGAGTCGCAGCTGGCAGCGGCGATCGACCACGCCAACATCATCCCGATCTACGAGGCCGGCCAGGTCGACGGCACGTACTACATCGCCATGCGCTACGTCGAGGGAACCGACCTCGAGGCGCGGCTGGCCGCCGGCCCGCTCGAGCCCGGGCACGTCATCTCCCTGCTGGCCCAGGTGGCCGGGGCGCTCGACGCGTCCCACGCGCAGGGCCTGGTCCACCGCGACGTGAAGCCCGCCAACCTGCTCCTCGCCGACGAGGGCGGCGAGGTGGCGCACGTCTACCTGACGGACTTCGGCCTTACGAGGAAGCGAAGCTCGCAGTCCGGGCTGACTCGGGCGGGCTCGACCCTCGGCACGCTCGAGTACATGGCGCCCGAGCAGATCGAGGGCGGCGAGGTGGACGCGCCGGCGGACGAGTATTCGCTCGCCTGTGCCGCGTTCCGCTGCCTGACGGGGCACGTGCCCTTCGAACGTGCATCGGACGTCGCCACCGCCATGGCCCACCTGCGGGACGCGCCACCCTCCGCCTGCGCGCTGCGTCCCGGAGCTGCCCGCTGCCGTCGATGCTGTCCTGGCGCGGGGCATGGCCAAGGATCCGGCCCAGCGCTACGAGACCTGCGCTGGCCTGATTGCCGACCTGCGGGCGGCGCTCGGGGGCGCGCCGGTGGCGGCGACGCGCGATGCCGGGCCCGCCCGACGTGCCGGCTCCGCACGACGCACGGTAGCTCTCGTGGGGGTCGGCGTCGTCGGGCTTGCCCTCGTCACGGGGCTTGCCGTGACCACGGGGATCGTCGGTCGGGCCTCCCCCGTTCTCCCGACGCAGGCGCCCACCCCGGCCGCGGCCGCGATCGCCACGACGGCGCCGTCGGCGTCACCCTCGCCGAGCCCGAACCCGTCGATCTATCCCAACACGAGGGAGCAGGCGGCGCTGGCACTGCTGCCGGCCGCCCTGGCCGCCACCTGCCAACGCGGCCGCGGAAAGACGGACCTGGCTGCGGCCGGGTATACCGGCCAGATCGTCCTGTCCCGTTCCGGCATCGCGCCCAACATCAAGGTGAACTACGGTCCAATCCTGCCGCGGCTGGCGCCCGTTGCGTCGCTGGCGTGCGCCCCGGCAGGCGGGCCGGACGCCGTGTACATCGACGAGCTCGCCGTCGATCCCTCGTATAGCGATTCCGGCGAGGAAGCCTCCACGGCCGTGGCCGACATCGCGACACGCTATGCCATCCCCAAGGGAGACTGCGGGGCGGTCCAGCCAGCGGCGACCACCTGGTCGAAGGGCGGGAGCGCCGTTGCCAGCGGCAACGTGGCGTGCATTGCCCGAGCGGCGTGGGACGGCGGCGCCTGGATGTACTGGTCGTTCGGCGGCGGCCAGGTGCTGGGCCTTGCCAAGAGCAAGGACGGGGACTTCCCCGCCCTCTATGCCTGGTGGAAGCAGCTCGTGCTCTTCCTCAAATAGCGCCGGTGCCGGGGTCGCTGCGGGCCACCAGCGATCCTACGGTGCGGCCGGCGGGTAACGACCGGCCAACCCGTACACTTCGCCACGCCACGCCGCGCGGCGCAGGCCCGCGAGATCGAGGACCACCGATGACCGACCGCGCCCTCCCCTACGACCAGCCGAGCCATCCGGCCAAGCGCCACTCGGCGCGCCTGACCGATGGGCCGGACCGGGCGCCGGCGCGGGCGATGCTCAAGGCCATCGGCTTCACGGACGAGGACCTGGCCCGCCCGCTCGTGGGCGTCGCCACCTCCTGGATCGAGACGATGCCCTGCAACTACAACCAGCGGCGCCTCGCCGAGTTCGTGAAGGAGGGGATCCGCGCCGCCGGCGGCACGCCCATGGAGTTCGGCACGATCGCCGTGAGCGACGGCGTCTCGATGGGCACCGAGGGCATGAAGGCGTCGCTGGTCTCGCGCGAGGTCATCGCAGATTCGATCGAGACGGTTGTCCGCGGCCACCTCTTCGACGGCCTCGTGTGCCTCGTCGGCTGCGACAAGACGATCCCCGGCGCGGCGATGGCGCTGGCCCGCCTCGACATCCCCGGCCTGGTCCTCTACAACGGCACGATCTACCCCGGCGTCTACAAGGGCAGGAACGCCGATGTCGTCACGGTCTTCGAGGCCGTCGGGGCCTACCGCGCGGGCACGATCAGCCTGCAGGAGCTCTACGAGATCGAGAGCGTCTCGTGCCCCGGTGCCGGCGCCTGTGGCGGCCAGTACACCGCCAACACGATGAGCATGGTGATGGAGCTGATCGGGCTCTCGCCCGGCGGCCTCAACGGGATCCCGGCCGAGGACCCGGCCAAGGATGGTGCCGCCCGCCGCTGCGGCGAGCTCGTGATGGACCTCGTGACCCGCGACGTCCGGCCGTCGGCGATCCTCGACCGCCGCGCCCTCGAGAACGGGATCGCGGCCGTCGCTGCCAGCGGCGGCTCGACGAACGGGGTCCTCCACCTCCTGGCGATCGCTCGCGAGGCGGGCATCGCCCTCGAGCTCGATGACTTCAGCCGGATCGCTGACCGGACGCCGATCGTCGCCGACCTCAAGCCCGGCGGCCGCTTCTCGGCCTCGGAGCTGCACGACGCGGGCGGCGTCGCGCTCGTCGTACGCGAGCTCCTCAAGCGCGACCTGCTCCACGGCGACGCTCCCACGGTTGACGGGCGAACGATCGCGGAGCTCGGGGCGGCCGCCGCCGAGACCGCCGGCCAGCAGGTGGTCGTCCCGATCGAGGCGCCGCTCAAGGCGAGCGGCGGCCTGACGATCCTGCGCGGATCGCTGGCCCCCGACGGCTGCGTCATCAAGCTCGCCGGTCACGAGCGGCGCCATCACCTCGGGCCGGCCCGGGTCTTCGACTCCGAGAACGCCTGCTTCGAGGCCGTGACGGCCGGGGCCATCCACCACGGCGACGTTATCGTGATCCGCTATGAGGGGCCGGTGGGCGGCCCGGGCATGCAGGAGATGCTGGCGGTCACCGGCGCGCTCGTGGGAGAGGGCCTCGGCGAGCACGTCGCCCTCCTCACCGATGGCCGCTTCAGCGGCGGCACCCACGGGCTGATGATCGGCCACGTGGCGCCGGAGGCGGCGCTCGGCGGGCCGATCGCCTTCGTCGCCGACGGCGACGAGATCGAGATCGACGTGGATGGCAAGGCGCTCGACCTGCACGTCAGCGCCGAGGTTCTCGCCGGGCGCCGGGCAGCCTGGACCCCGCCGGCGCCGCGCTACCCCGGCGGAGTCTTCGCGAAGTACGCGGCCCTCGTCTCGTCTGCCTCGGACGGCGCGATCACCACGGGCGCCCGCATGCGCGCCGGCCTGCCCAACGCGTGACGGTCGAGCGGGTGGGCAGCCGCACGCGGGCCGGACGCCTCGGGCGGCCGCGTTCGCGCTCGGGGGCCCGCTCGTCGGCGCGGATGAGCCGACACGGGACGGCATGGCTCGGGGTGGGGGCAGCGCGGTGAAGGCCGTCCCCGGGCGGGTCACGTTCGGCTTCAAGACCTCGCCGCAGCACGTCTCCTTCGCCACCCTGGACGAGACCTGGGCGGCCGCGGCGGAGATGCCCGTCTTCGTCGCGGGTTGGATGAACGATCATTTCTCCGATCCGACAGTCGAGGCGGGCGGGCCGAGCTTCGAGTCGCTGACGCTGATGGCCGCCCTGGCCCACCGCGTTCCCGGACTCTGGCTGGGTCATTCCGTGATGGCCAACACGTTCCGCCACCCCGCGCTGCTGGCCAAGGCGGCCACGACGATGGACCACGTGACGCGCGGCCACTTCATCGTGGGCCTGGGGTTGGGCTGGCACGCCTGGGAGCACGAGGCCTTCGGCGTGGCCCTCCCACCCCTGCCTGAGCGGTTCGAGCGGCTCGCCTTCACGGTGAGGGTCCTGCGGGCGCTCGCCGCTCCTGGTGCGGCCGGTCTCCCGGGCGTGACCCTTGACGATCCGGTCGCGCCGCTCCGCGGTGCAACGAACGAGCCCCCGCCCCTCACGCCGGGCGGCCCGCCGATCTTCCTCGGCGGCCAGCGCTCGCGCGGCCTGCGGCTCGCGGCCGAGGAGGCCGACGGGTGGTTCATCCCGACGATCCCGATCACCCCGCCCGCCGTGTTCGGGGAGCGGCGCGATGCGATCCTGCGGGCGATGGACGCAGCGGGGCGCGACCCAGCCGGGTTCCAGTTCGTGGCCCAGGTCGGTGCCGGCGGCAACCCCGGGACCCGGGCGGCGGCGCGCGAGCTGGCCCTCGAATATGCGGCCGCCGGCGCGACCCACGTGGGCATCGCCATTCCAGCGCGCGGTGGTCCGGCGGCGCTGATGGCCGCCGCCCGCGAGATCGCCCAACCGGCAGCCGAGCGACTCGGGTAGCGGTGGCCGCCGGTCGCGGCACCCGGCAATTCGGCGCATGATCCGGCGGATGAGCGACCTCCCCGAGCGCGACTCCCCGCCGTCGCCCCCGCGGACGCCCGCGGGCCCGGCCCCGTGGGCGGCGCCCGACCGCCCGCGCGGGCTCGACGCCTACTTCGCCCCCGGCGGCGAGGACGACGCGCCGCAGGCCCGCCGCGACGACGAGCGCCGCATGCTCCGCCTCCTCGTGATCTTCGTCGCCCTCCTGGTGGGCATCCCGACCCTGCTGACGATCCTCGGCCTTCTCGCCACGATCACGGGAACGGCGAGCCCCGCGTAACGGCTCCGGAGGGCACGAGCGCTCCTCCCGGTCAGATGACGCCGAGGCCCTGCAGGACCAGGACCAGGCCGAAGACGATGAACGCCCCGGCCGCGAACACCTTGATGGCCCGCTCGGGGAGCCGGGTGCCGAGGAGCGCGCCGACACCGATCGCGAGCGCGTCCGCGGCGACCATGCCCGCCGTAGAACCCAGCCAGACGCCGAGCGGCGCCTCGGTCGTGGCGAGCGTGATCGTGGCCAGCATCGTCTTGTCGCCCAGCTCGGCCAGGAAGAAGGCGCCGCCGATGGCCAGCATCGTCCACCGCGTCGATCGGGCGGCGCGGGACTCGTCGCGCTCGCCGAGACGATCCCCGCGGAGCGTCCAGGCGGCGAACGCGAAGAAGGCGAGGCCGGCGACGACATTGATCAGGTTGGTGGGCAGGGCGAGCGCGAACACGACCCCCACGAGCACGGAGACGGCGTGCACGACGAGCGTCGCGGCCGAGATGGCCACCAGGACGATCCAGGCCGGGTACCGGGCCGCGAACGCGAGTGCCATGAGCTGGCTCTTGTCGCCGAGCTCCGCGAGCAGGATGACGCCGAAGCTGAGCCAGAAGGCTTCCACGGACTTCTCCGGCTGGGTGGCGCCGGGCGGGGTGCGACCTCGACCCGGCACCGTGGTTGGGCGCTGGTCGAAGGTCTCGTCCGCCGGCGAGGGGCCCGGCGACCGGGCGCCGGGGCGCCAGCATGTCGATCGGCCGGAGGAGGGACGACTCCACCCGAGTGTGGGGCCGCGCTGCCCGGGCCGTCAACTCGTGGCCCGCTGCCACGCGGTCGCCGGCGAGGCCGGCCGGCCGTGCCCGGCATCAAACTCGTGGCTTCGATCCTACAGCGGCCGCTGCTTGATGAGCCGGCCGCGACGCGAGACCGCCCGCGTGGCGAGGGCGGCGACGCCCATGGCGACGATCGCCCGCTCGGCCTGCGGCAGCGGCCGGACGACCGCGAGGAACTGGTCGGCGCGGCCCCGATCGATGAGCGCGATGAGCGCCCGCCCGCGCTCCGTGAGCCAGACCGACTTCATGCGCCGGTCGTCGGGCTCCTCACGCCGCTCGAGGAAGCGGCGCCGGACGAGCCCGTCGACGAGCCTCGACGTCGCCGATGGCGAGCGGTTGATCGTGTCCGCCAGGTCGGCGATCGTCGTCGTGCCGCCGTCGGCGACCGCGTACAGCGCGGCCAGCTGGGTGAACCCGAGATGCAGCTCGCCGAGCTGAGCCGCGAACCCGATCACGAGCTCTCGCCAGAGCGCCTTGCCGAACGCCACCCGCTCGGAGAGCTCGCGCGGGTTCTGCATCCGCACCCGGGCGGCCGCCACCGGGGCCAGGAGCACGTCATCGGCCATCGCCTCGAGCGAGGCCGTGGTCACGCGCACGGGTTGCGTCCGGCCGGCCGGAGGCCGCGGCGGACGGCGGGAGCGGGGATCAGGCACGCCAGGAGGCTATCGCGAAGGCTGCTTTCGTGCAAGGTTGCACGCGATTGTCGGGAGGCCGCCCTGCTGCGGGCGTACCCTCTGCTCGCACCGGGCTCGGGCATGCGCGTCCCGCCCGGCTCCCGGTGCCGCCCCGCCGTCCACGAGGAGCCGCATGTCCACGCTCGCGTTCATCTTCCCCGGCCAGGGCTCGCAGGCCGTGGGAATGGGCCGCGTCCTTGCCGAAGGTTCGCCTGCGGCCGCGGCCATCTTCGCCGCCGCCGACGCGGCGCTCGGGGAATCGCTCGCCCGGCTTGCCTGGGAGGGGCCCGCTGACGACCTGGACCTGACGGTCAACGCCCAGCCGGCCCTGCTCGCCGCCTCGATCGCCTTCCTGCGCGCGCTCGAGGAGCGTCGCACTGCTGCCGGCTCTCCACAGCTGTTGCCTGCCTTCGCGGCCGGCCACTCCATGGGCCAGTACTCGGCACTCGTCGCAGCAGGCGTCGTCTCCCTTGCCGACGGCGTCCGGCTCGCGCGCGAGCGGGGCCGCCTGATGCAGGCCTCCGGCGAGGGTCACCCGGGAGCGATGGCGGCGATCATCGGCCTGCCCGAGGACCGGCTCGATGCCCTCGTCGCCGCGGGCGCGGCCCACGGCACGTTCGGCGTCGCCAACCGCAACTCGCCCGGCCAGGTCGTCGTCTCCGGCGTTCGCCCCGCCGTCGAGGCCGCGGCAGCGGCTGCGAAGGGCCTGGGCGCCAAGCGCGCGGTCGTCCTCCCCGTCTCGGTCGCCGCCCACTCGCCGCTCATGACCGAGGCGGCGGCCGGCATGCGGGCGGTGCTCGCTGACGTGGCCTTCCACGACCCGCTGGTGCCCCTTCTCGCCAATGCCGATGCCACGGCACTCACGACCGGCGAAGCCTGCCGGGCCGAGCTCGTCAACCACCTGACGACCGGCGTCGACTGGATCGCCGCCGTCCAGGCCATGTCCGCGGCCGGCGTCACCCGCTTCGTCGAGGTCGGCCCCGGCCGGGTCCTGTCCGGGCTCGTCAGGCGGATCGCCCCCGACGCCGAGATCGTTCCCCTCGATGACCCGAACGCCCCGGGCGGCCTCGCCGACCCGGACACCGCGGCGGCCTGAGCGGCGCCGCCCACCGACCGACTCCACGACCCGAGCCCCGACAGGAGACCACCGCCCCGTGCGCAAACCCGACTTCACACGCCGCATCGCCGTCACCGGAATCGGCCTCGTCAGCCCGATCGGGGACGAGATCGCCACCGTCTGGAGCAACCTCGTGAACGGGGTCTCGGGGCTCAAGCGGATCACGTACTGGGATCCCGAGCCCTACGACTGCAAGGTCGCCGGCGAGGTGCCCGACTTCGACCCGAACGCCTGGATGAACTTCAAGGAGGTCCGCCGGACCGACCGCAACGTCGTCCTCGGTGTGGCCGCCGCCAAGAAGGCCCTCGCCCACTCCGGGCTGGAGGTGACCGACGCGAACCGCGACGACATCGGCGTCTACTTCGGGTCGGGCGGCGGTGGCTCCAAGCTCATGATCGACAACCTGGCCACCTGGGAGACGAAGGGCGCGCGGGCCGTCAGCCCGTTCTTCATCGCCAACATGCTCCCCGACACGGCCTCGGGCCAGATCGCCATCGAGACCGGCATCCGCGGGCCGAACATGTGCATCGTGACGGCGTGCTCGACCGGCACCCACAACATCGGCGAGGCTGCCGAGCTGATCCGCCGCGGCGACGTGGTGGCGGCAATCGCCGGATCGACCGAGACTCCGCTCCACGAGATCGTGCACATCGGCTTCTCCAACATGCGGGGGATGGGCACGCCGCGCGAGGGCGACGTCGAGCAGTCGGTGTCGCGGCCGTTCGACGCCAGCCGCAACGGGTTCGTCCTGGGAGAGGGCGCCGGGGCCGTCATTCTCGAGGACCTCGAGCACGCGAAGGCCCGTGGCGCGACCATCTACGCCGAGGTCGTCGGCTTCGGATCGGCCGCCGATGCCTGGGATCTCATCCAGCCCGTGGAGAAGGGCGATGGCGTCCGTCGCGCGCTGGTCCAGGCGATGGAGCGCTACGACGTGCAGCCCGAGTGGATCGACATGATCAACCCCCATGGGACGTCGACACCGCTGGGCGACCTCCGCGAGGCAGAGGCCTTCTGGTCGGTTTTCGGCGACCGGACGCCGGAGATCAGCATCAGCGCGACGAAGTCGCTGACGGGCCACCTGATGGGGGCCGCCGGCGCGGTGGAGGCGATCTTCACGATCCTCGCCGTCCACAACCAGGCAGTCCCCGGCGTGCCGACGTTCCGGGACCCCGACCCGGAGATCAACCTGAACGTGCCGGTGGCCACGGTCCAGCGCGAGATCCGCTACGCGATCTCGGACAACGTTGGCCTCGGCGGCCACAACGGCGCGGTCGTGTTCAAGCATTACGACGGCGACTGACCGGCACCGTGGCTGAGCACCCGCGGGATCGGTATCCCGCGATCGAGCCGTACGAGCACGGGCTGCTCGAGGTCGGGGACGGCCACCGCGTCTACTGGGAGGCCTGCGGCAACCCCGCCGGCAAGCCGGCCGTGGTGGTCCACGGGGGTCCCGGCTCCGGCTGCTCGCCGGGGATGCGCCGCGTGTTCGACCCGGCGGCCTACCGGATCGTGCTCTTCGACCAGCGCGGCTGCGGGCGGAGCCTGCCCTACGCCGGGAGCTCGCCGGCGGCGCTCGAGGCCAACACGACCGGGCACCTCCTGGCGGACATGGAGCGGCTCCGGACACACCTGGGCATCGAGCGCTGGCTCGTGTTCGGGGGGTCGTGGGGCGCGGTCCTGGGGCTGCGCTACGCCGAGCTGCACGCGGACCACGTCTCGGAGATCGTGCTGACGGCCCTCGCCACGGGCCGGCGCGCGGAACTCGACCTGCTCACCCGCGGCCTGGGCCGCATCTTTCCGGAGGCGTGGTCGCGCTATCGGGCCGGCGTTCCCGAGGCGGACCGCGATGGCGACCTGGCCGCGGCCTACGCGCGCCTGTTGGTCCACCCCGACCCCGCCGTCGCCGCCGCCGCCGCCCGGAACTGGTGCGACTGGGAGGACGCGATCGCGCCCGACGCCCCGGCGCGATTCCGCGACGAGGCGCCGGAGTACAAGCTGGCGTTCGCGCGCCTGGTCACCCACTACTGGAGCCACGACTCCTGGCTCGAGGAAGGGATCGTGCTCCGGGACGCCGGCCGGCTCGCCGGGATCCCCGGCGTCCTCGTCCAGGGCACGCTCGACCTCGGCAACCTGATCGGCACGCCGTGGGCGCTCGCCCGCGCCTGGCCGGGCAGCGAGCTCGTGATGCTCGACGACGCCGGGCACGGCACGGGTGCCGGCCTCGACGGTGCGATCGCCGCCGCCACCGACCGCTTCGCCGGCACAGCGTGAGGCGGCTGTCGCGGCCGTCGCGTGCGTACGAGACGCGGCTGACGGCGCGCCCCGGCCCGGTCGACGCAGAGGGCGGCCGATCGGGCCGATACAATCGCGCGGACATTGCCCGCCCGTCTCAACACATCCCGCCCCCGGAGGGTCTCTGACCGTGCCGCCCAGCGCCGATCCCGCCCGCCGCGCCGTCGTGACCGGCCTCGGCGCCGTCATGCCGAACGGCAACGACTTCGAGACGTACTGGGGGAGCCTGCGGGCGGGCGTGTCGGGCGTCGCCTCCATCGCCAGCTTCGACGCCTCCGGCTTCGAGGTCCGCATCGCCGCCGAGGTCAAGGGCTTCGACCCGGCGACCGGGATGGACCCCAAGATGGCCCGCCGGATGAGCCGCTTCATCCACTTCGCGATGGCCACCGGCAAGGAGGCCGTCGCGGACGCGGGCATCGACTTCGCGGCCATGTCGCCGGAGCAGCGGGATCGAGTGGCCGTGGTGATGAACACCGGGGGCGGGGGGATCGAGCAGATCATCGACGGCACGCACACGGCCGACACGCGCGGTCCCCGCTTCGTGAGCCCGTTCGCGATCCCGGCCCTGTCGGGGTCGATGGGCGCCTGCATGCTCTCGATGGAGTGGGGGCTCACCGGACCGGTCATGGCCCAGACGGCGGCCTGCGCGACTTCCATCATCGCCTTCCACGACGCACTGCGCCTCGTCCGGTCGGGCGAGGTGGACGTGGTCCTGGCGGGCGGCAGCGAAGCGCCGGTGCTCCCGGTGGGAATCGCGGCGCTCGGCAACATGGGCGCCCTCTCGAAGCGCAACGACGAGCCCGAGCGAGCCAGCCGGCCGTTCGACCGGGATCGCGACGGCTTCGTGCTCGGCGAGGGAGCCGGCGTCGTGGTGGTGGAATCGCTCGCTCACGCCCTTGCCCGCGGGGCGACCCCGCTGGCCGAGATCCTGGGTGGAGCCCTGACCGCGGATGCCTTCCACATCTCGGCCCCGGAGCCCACCGGTCGCGGGGCGACGCGGGCGATGACGATGGCCCGCGAGCACGCGGGCGTCACCGCGGACGAGATCGACTGGGTCGTGGCCCACGGCACGTCGACGCCCCTCAACGACGTCACCGAGACCCGGGCGATCAAGGCTTCGTTCGGCCCGGTGGCTTCGAAGGTGGCGATCTCGTCGCCGAAGTCGATGATCGGCCACCTCGTGGGGGCCGCGGGGATCGCCTCGGTCCTGGCCGCCCTCGGCGGCATCCGCGACCAGGTGATCTCGCCGACCGCCAACCACGAGAATCCGGACCTGCCCGAGTGCGACCTCGACTACGTGCCGCTGATCGCGCGCAAGGCGAAGATCGACACCGTCATGGTCAACGGCTTCGGGTTCGGCGGCCAGAACGCGGTCGCGATCTTTCGCCGCTACGCGGGATAAGCCTCGGCGAGCTGCCTGCCACGGCCGGATCCGGCCGCGATTCCCGCGGCCGGCTGGCCTCCCGCCCGTCGTACCATCGGGCCATGGGCCGCATCCGCCTCCCCGCCTGGCTTCGCCGGGGCCTCGAGGCCGGCATCTTCGCCGCCCTGCTCTCGCTGATCACCGTCCTCACCCTCGCCTGGGAGGGCCATGCCCCGGGGCCGATTCACCTGCCGGGGGGCCTGCGCGCCGCCCTGGTGATGGCCCTCCCCGTGCTGTCGATCGGCGTGCTGACCGTGGCCTACCCGGTCGCGCTGGCGGCCACCCGCGGCGACGCCATCCTGGGCGCGATCACGGGCTGGATCGTGGGCGCGGACCTGCTCGCCCTCGTGACCGCGCTCATGGATCAGCGCCTGCTCCTCGGATCGGGGATCGCCTTCCCGCTCGGGATCGCGGCCGGCCTCTTCGCCGCGCCGGCGGCCCTGGCGGGGCTGCTGGCAGCGGAGCTGCTGACGCCGCTTGGATTCGGGCGACGCGCGGGCCGCTTCTCGGCCGCTGCGGCGGCCACGGTGGCGACAGTGATCCTGGCCGTCGTCGTCCCGGGCGTCGTCTGAACGGGCCTGCCCGGGGTCGCTGACCCTGCTGTCGACCGCCGTCGCGGTCGGTGCGATACTCCGCGGGCGGTCCGATCGGCGGATTGCAGGAGGTCCCGTGATCACGCCCCTCCCCGCCGGCAGCGTCTTTGCCGGCTACCAGGTCGACGCCGTCCTCGCCCGGGGCGGGATGGGCATCGTGTATCTCGCCACGGAGTCGCGGCCGAGGCGGCGGATCGCCCTGAAGCTGATCGCGCCCGCGCTCGCCGCCGATCCCGCGTACCGCGAGCGTTTTCTCCGCGAGGTCGACGCGCTGGCCGCGCTCGAGCACCCGAACGTGGTGCCGATGCACGCCGCGGGCGAGTGCGAGGGTCAGCTCTACCTCGCCATGCGCTATCTCGACGGCCCCGACCTCGGTGAGGTCGTCCGTTCGCGCGGGCCGTTGCGGCCCGCGGAGGCGATCGCCGTCCTGGCCCCGATCGCGGACGCCCTGGACGCCGCCCATGCCCAGGGCCTCGTTCATCGCGACGTCACGCCGGCCAACATCCGCCTCGACGGGCGGGGCGTTCCGTACCTGACCGACTTCGGCCTCACCAAGCGGGCGGCGACGAGCGGCCTCACGGCGCTCACGCTCGGCCCGATGGGAACGCCGGCGTACATGGCCCCGGAGCAGTTCGCCGCGGACGCGACGGCGCCGCCGGCGAACCCGGCGCTGGCCGCGCGGGCGGACGTCTACGCCCTCGGCTGTGTCCTGGCGACCCTGCTGACCGGCTCGCCGCCCTATCCGCGCGACACCTACGAGGCCGCGCTGTGGGCCCATGTCCACGCCGATCCGCCGGCGATCTCGGAGCGCCGGCCCGGCCTCCCGGCGGCGATCGACGGCGTCCTGGCGCACGCCCTGGCCAAAGATCCCGCGGCGCGCCTCCCGACGGCGGGCGCGCTGATCTCCGCGGCGCGAGTCGCCCTGGGGTTGCCTCCCGGCGCGCCAACGGGCGCCGGATCGCCGACGGCGGTCACGACGCCGTCCGGCGCCGGCCCTGCGGCCCGACCGCCGGGGCGCGGCGGCAGGCTGGTCGGATTCGCCCGGGCGTTCGGGATCCTCGTCCTGGTCGGCCTCGGCGTCGCGACCGGGATCGGCGCGGGGCTGATCGTCGTCAACGCCTCCGGACCCCACGCCTCGCCCTCGCCCGACGTCGCCGGGCGGGCAAGCGCGCGCCCGACCGGTTCCCTCGCGCCGGCACCGGCGCCGACGGCGACGCCCAGGCCGACGCCGAAGCCGACGCCAAAGCCGACCCCCACGCCCACCCCGAGGCCCACGCCCCGACTCGGCAAGCCCGAGGACGTAGCCGTCCTGAGAGCCTGGATCCCACCCGCTGTTCGCCGGTCCTGCACGTCGGCGGCGCTGGGCTCCTCGGCCGAGCTGGCGGCAGTCCACTGCCCGCAGGACGGCCTCAAGGACCTCCGCTACGCGCTGTTCCGCAGCGTCAGCGCCCTGAACCCGCGCTGGAACACGTTCATCGCGAAGGCGGCGATCAAGCCAGGCGGCACCTGCGCGCGGGGCCAGGAGGCGCAGGGCGACTGGAGGGAGCAGGGATTCTTCGGGATCATGGGGGACGTCCGCGGCGCGCTCGCGTGCACCGTGGAGAAGGACGGCGACGCGCGCATCGACTGGACGACGAACACCGTCCCGATCTGGACCACGCTGTGGAGGGATGACGAGGACATCGCCTCCGCCTACGCCACCTGGCTCGACGGCCGCCTCACCCCGCTCGGCTCGCCGCGGTGACGCAGCCCGTTGGTCGGCGATCGGTCCCGAAACGCCCTGGCGCGTGAACGTGCACGTTGACCGGATCCTGAGATGATCGGACGGGTGGACATCGAGTTCGTGATCGTCGACGTCTTCACGCGGGTGCCCTTCGCGGGGAACCAGCTGTGCGTCGTGTCCGAGCCACCTCCGGAGCTCGACGAGGCCACCATGCTCGCCATCACCGGCGAGATCGGCTTCAGCGAGACGACGTTCGTGACCGCGGTCGGCCCCGGCAGCTACGATGTGCGGATCTTCACGCCGGGCAAGGAGCTGCCGTTCGCGGGCCACCCGACGCTGGGCACCGCATTCGTGCTCGTTGCCGGCGGGCGGGTCGGCTCACCCCTCGTCCAGCACAGCGCGGCCGGCGAGGTCCCGGTCGACGTCGACCTCGCCAGCGGCACCGCGCGGATGCGACAGCTGCCCCCCGTCATCAGCCGCCCGATCGTCGATCGCGCGGCCATCGCGGCCGGCGCTGGGCTCGCGCCCGACGACCTGGTCCCCGACCTCCCGATCCTGACCGTGTCAACGGGTATTCCCCATGCCATGGTCGCGGTTCGCGACGAGCAGACGCTTCGCCGCGCGACTCGCGACGACCGAGCGTGTCGCGCCGCCTGCGACCTCGCGGGCGAAGCGGAGTCCCTCTACCTCTTCACGGTCCGCGGTCCCGGCGACGTCATGGCCCGGATGTTCGATCGCGGAGGCGCCATCGGCGAGGACCCGGCCACGGGCTCAGCCGCCGGTCCGCTCGCGGTATACCTCGCGGCTCACGGGCTGGCGGGGATGCCGGGCCACGTCACGATCGCCCAGGGCGAGCTCGTCGGCCGGCCCAGCTTCCTGGAGGCCGAGGTCTGGCCGGCCGGCGAGAGCTGGGACGTCGCGGTGAGCGGCGGCGTGCACATCGTCGGCGAAGGGGTCTTCCGGATCTAGCCGAAGGCGACCCTCCGGACGGCCCTCGGCTGCGGCGGGGCCGTGGCTCTGCGGTGGCCGGGCGTGCCCCGGCTCTGCGGTTGCCAGCATGGCCCGGCCGCGGCCTCGTCGGCGGACCTCGCGCCGGATTCCGCAGCCGCTACACTCCGGCGATGCCGCGTGCCGCCTCGAGGCCGACCGTCGCCAACCCTGGCGGGCCCGAGCGCGAGCCCGCCGCCGTGGCCGTCCTGGCCACGCCACTCGGGCCGCTCCACGTGGCCGCCACCTCGGCCGGCATCGTGGCGTTGGAGCTCCGAACCACCGACGACGCGTTCGCCGCCTCGGTGAGCGGCCGGACCCGACGGCGCCTCGTGCGGCCGGCCGACGCGGACGCGGCGCCAGCCGCCCGCGCCCACCTGGCCGCCCTCGAGGTCGAGGTGGCGGAGCACCTGGCCGGGACGCGAACTGCCTTCGACCTGCCCCTTGCGCTCGAGGGCGTCAGCGACTGGGACCGGCAGGTCCTCGACGGCGTGCGGACGATCCCACGCGGGCAGACGGCATCCTACGGCGAGGTCGCGCGGCGGATCGGCCGGCCGGGCGCCGCCCGGGCCGTCGGTGGCGCCGTCGGGCGGAACCCCATCGGGCTCCTCATTCCCTGCCACCGCGTGATCGCGGGCGACGGGACGCTCGGCGGCTACGGCGGCAGCTGGTTCGGCAGCCGCGAGGAGCTTCTCGGCCTCAAGGAGCGCCTCCTCGAGGTCGAGGGGCTCGTCCCGCCGCCGCGCTCCGCGGCCCGGCGGTGAGGAACCCCGGGTGACCGTCCTGCGGGCCTATCGCGAGCTGCTGCGGAACGGGCCGCTGGCGCGGCTCCTCGTGGGCGAGTTCGTGTCCTCGATCGGGGACTGGCTGTATCTCGTGGCGATCCTGATCCTGGTCTACCAGACGACGCAGAACGCGGTCGTGCTCGGCATCGTCGGGGCGGCGCGGATCCTCCCCTACGTCTTCCTGTCGGTACCGGCGGGCATCGTCGCCGATCGCTTCGACCGGCGCCTCGTCCTGCTCTCGACCGACATCGCCCGGGGCCTCCTGATGCTGGCGATCGCGGCGATCGTGGTCACCGACGGGCCGGTCTGGCTGGTGGTCGCCCTGGCCATCGGAGGGACCTGCTTCGCCGCCTTCTTCGGGCCGGCCATCGGCGCCTATCTCCCGAGCCTGGTGACCGACGAGGACCAGCTGGGACCGGCGAACAGCGCCTGGTCCACGCTCGACAACCTGGCCTTCATCGTCGGTCCCGCGGCGGCCGGCATCCTCATCGCGGTCGGCGG
This sequence comes from uncultured Chloroflexia bacterium, assembly GCA_963776355.1. Lineage (GTDB taxonomy): Bacteria > Chloroflexota > Limnocylindria > Limnocylindrales > CSP1-4 > CTSoil-043. Next base: position 66,783 of record CAVZLU010000002.1, read on the forward strand.
GATGGCGACCGCGTTCGTGCTCAACGCGGCCAGCTTCGGCGTCATCGCCGTCATCCTGTGGCAGCTCCCCCGCAACGTTCCCGAGGCCGCGGCGGGACCGCAGGATGCCGGCGGCAGCGGTCCGGTCGCCACGGCCCGGGCGCTCGATCGGGCGATCCTGGTCCCGGTCGCGGGGCTGGCGCTGATCGACCTCGTCGGGTCGGTCGCGGGCGGCGGCCTCTCGGTGCTCACGGTGATCATCGCCACGGCAGGCCTGGGCGGCGGGGAGGAGGCAACCGGCTTCCTCAATGCGGGCATCGGTCTCGGGGGTCTCGTCGGGGCGCTCGCGGCGGGCGCCCTGGTCCTGCGTCCCAGCCTCGTGCCGGTGCTGGTGGTCGGGTCCGTGGTCTTCGCCGCCGGGCTGGCCGCGCTCGGCTTCGCCGCAGCTCTCGGCGTGGCGATCGTGGCGATCGCGGTCGCGGCGGCCGGCAGCCTCCTGCTCGAGGTGACGAGCACGACGATCTTCCAGCGGGTCGTGCCCGACGGCGTCCGCGGCCGTGCCCTCGGCATCCTGGGGACGATCTCGACGCTGGCCTTCGCCGCGGGCTCCTTCGTGGTGCCGGTGCTCGCCGATGCCTTCGGCACGGGCCCCGTCCTGGGGGCAATCGCGATCGCCATCGTGCTGGCGGGGCTCGCCGGCTCGTTCATGGCCGCGTCGGCCGCCCGGCGGGACGTGGGGTCGATCGCCAGCCGGCGGGTCGCCCGCCTCGCCGGGCTGCCCCTCTTCGCGGGCGTGCCGGCCTCGGTCCTGGAGGCCGTCGCCGTGCGCCTCCGGGAGGTGCCCGTGGCGGCCGGGGAGATCGTGATCCGCGAGGGTGATCCGGCCGACCGCTTCTACGTCATCGAGGACGGGACGTTCGAGGTGACGCAGGTGGGGTCGGCGGCGGGCGGAACGGGCGGCACCGCGGCCGAAGCGCGGACCGGCGCGCCCCCTGCCCCGGCGGGCGCTCACCTGCGCACGATGCGCCGTGGCGAGGTCTTCGGGGAGATCGGGCTGTTGCGGGGGATCCCCCGGACGGCCACGGTGACGGCGTCGACGCCCGGGCGGCTCCTCGCCCTCGACGGCGACGACTTCCTGGAGCTCGTGAACGCGGGACCGCTCGTCGGGCCGCGCCTGATGGACCTCCGCCGCGGGGCCTCCGGAACGGGCTACTGACCCGGTGCCGTCGTCCGTCCCGGCCCTCCCCGGCGGCGCCGGCGGGTCGGAGGCGGTGGCGGCGAGGATCGCCTTGATCTCGAAGGGCGAGGCGGTGGGATGGCGGGCCCGGATGAGGGCCGCGTAGCCGGCCACGTGCGGGGCGGCGAAGGAGTTGCCGGTCGCGACCATGCGCCCGCCGTCGCGCCACGCGACCTCGACGTCCACGCCGTGGGCCCCGAACTCCACCGGCGGGGACGGGTTGTAGAACCAGGCGCCGGGGTCGGCGAGGTCGTGGGCCGCGACAGAGATCACCGAGGCGAACAGCGACGGGTAGCTGTTGCCCGGGACGTTGTTGGCGGCGCAGACGAGGAGGACGTTGGCGAAGTAGGCCTGGTCGGCCAGGTCGTGAAAGGTCCCGAAAAGGGCCTCGCTCTTGGACGACAGGCTGAGGTTGACCACGGACGCTCCATGCTCGATCGCCCAGTCGAGGCCCGCCGCGAAGACCATGCCCTTGCCCCGGTTGTCGGGGCCGAGAACCCGGATCGAGACGAGGTCGGCCCCGGGGGCGATGCCGTGGATGATCCCCGCGCAGGCGGTCCCGTGGCCGACGACGTCGAGGGCCGCGGGGTCGTCCACCACGACCGGGTCGTCGTCCGGCGTGGGTCCGGGCTCCACCTTGACGCTCCGGACGAGCTTGCCGCCGACCGCGGGATGATCGCGTTCGACCCCGGAGTCGATGATGGCGACGGTGACCCCGCTGCCGTCGGTGCCGCCCATCGCCCACTCGCGGGTCGGGCGCCCGAACGGAGCCTCGCGGCGCAGCTCGCCGAGCCGGGCCCCGACGAACGGCTCGCTCCAGGCGGGGAGGAGCTCGTCCTCGCTCATCGCGCGGGCGGGCGCCGCCGCGGCCCCCGCCCGCCACCCGCCGCCCGCTCGGCCTGGCGCACGAGCACCGCAAGCAGCCCGGTCACGAGCTCCAGCTGCTCCGGGGACGCGCGGCGGAGAGCCGCGATCTGCTCCACGAGCGGCCACAGGGGATCTTCGGGCCCGCCGACGTCCGCCACGGCCGCCGTCACGAGCTGCTGCACGCCGGCCGACGGCGCCCGCTCGTCGCGCCGTCCCCGGCCAGCGCCCCCAGCACGACGCCGAGGAGCGCGGCCACGTCCCGCTCGACGCGGCTCGACCGGATCGCCACCGACGCCTGGCGGGCGAAGACCCCCGCCAGCTCGACGTCGCGGATCGAGAAGGTCGCCTCGGTGCGCTTGTCGAGCACCTCGAGGACGCCGATGGTGCCCCGCTCGTCCACGAGCGGCACGGCCACGATCGAGCGGGGCACGTACTGCGTGCGCTCCGCGAAGCTGCGGCCGAACCTGGGATCGCGGGCGACGTCGGAGATGGCGAGCGCCTGGCCCGTGGAGAACACGTACCCGACCAGGCCCCGATCGGGCGGGATCTCGAGGCCGACGACACCCTGCCCCTGCGCGCCGGCCGCCACCCGGAAGACGAGGACGTTCCGGGCGGCGTCGAAGAGGGCCATCGACGCGGCCTCGGCCTCGAAGAGGAGCACGGCCGCTTCCACGATGGAGCGCAGCACGGCCTCGGTGCCGCCGAGCTCGAGGCGGCGGGCGATCTCGGCCCGGCCGGCCGATCGCGGCCAGCGCCTCGCGGGCCGGCCGGAGGTCGTCGGCCGCGCCCGGTCCCCCGTCGGTCACCGCTCGGCCGCCCGCTCCAGGCGCTCGAGATCGGTGACCACGAGCGTCTCCTTCTCGATCCGGATGAGGTCCTCGGCCGCGAATTCGGCCAGCAGGCGGTTCACGGTCTGGCGCGTCCCCCCGATCATGGCCGCCAGCTCGGACTGGGAGAACGGCCAGGAGAGGCGGATCTCGCCGTGGCGCCCCGGGATCGGCGTCGCGGGCCATGCGCACGATGCGCTGGGCCAGGCGGCCCGGGAGGTTGAGGAAGTGGAGCTCGCCGACGTGGTGGGTGAGCCGCCGGAGCTCGCCGACCAGGCCGGCGAAGAGGGCTCGCCGCAGGTTCGGGTCCTCGTCGACGAGGCGGTCGAAGGCGTCGCGGCGGAGGACGAGGGTCTCGGTCGGCTCGAGCGCGACCGCGGTCGCCGAGTGCTCCTCGCCGTCGAGCAGGGCGAGCTCGCCGAAGAAGTCGCCGGCATCGAGGGTGGCGATGATCGCGCCCTCCTCGCCCTCGGGATCGGGAAGCACGATCTTCACGGCGCCGCTCTGGATGATGTACAGCGAGTCGCCGGGATCACCCTGGTGGAAGATCGTCTCGTTCCGCCGGTAGCGCCGGTTGCGCAGCGATTCGGTGCAGCGCACCAGGGTCTCGTCGTCGACCCGCGAGAAGAGGATGCAGTGCCGCAGCGCCTCCACGGCAATCGCCCGCTGGTCCGCGGCCACTGGTTCCTCCCGTCACGTTCCCCCGGGCGCCCGACGGCCGAATGCTACGGGGCGGGGCCCGTCGTCGCAACGAGAGAGATCGGGCCGAGTCGAAGAGACAGACGAGAGCGGGCCCCCCGCCCGCTCTCGTCCGCGCGTGTGCTCGAACCCTGAAGGGCCGCGTGTCAGCCCTTGGGGTTGTTCGCCCTCTTGGCCTCGCTGACGAGGTTGTTCCGCGAGGTGGAGCGCTGGATATCGCGATCCTTGGCGCGTGACAGCTCGCGGGCCAGGACCGGGCTCATCGTCCCGATCATGTGGCCCTCGACGTCGTCCTCCTCGGTCGGCCTTCTTCTTGGCGATGCCGTCGGGAGCCTTGTGCCTTGGAGCTGTGGCCCTCGACGTCGTCGTCCTCGACGGCCTTCTTCTTGGCGATGCCGTCGGGAGCCTTGTGCTTGAGCGTGGCCCTCGACGTCGTCCCTGCGCCTTCGACTTGCGACGCCGTCGGGAGCCTTGGCCTTGAGGCTGTGGCCCTCGACGTCGTCCCTCGGTCGCCTTCGACTTGGCGACGCCGTCGGGAGCCTTGTGCCTTGATGCTGTGGCCCTCGACGTCGTCGTCCTCGATCGCCTTCGACTTGACGACGCCGTCGGGAGCCTTGTGCCTTGATGCTGTGGCCCTCGACGTCGTCCCCGGTCGCCTTCTACTTGACCACGCCGTCGGGAGCCTTGGCCTTGATGCTGTGGCCCTCGACGTCGTCCTCGGTCGCCGAGCGCTTCATCACGTCGTCTGGAGCCTTGTACTTGCTTGGCATGCGGGTCCTCCTTGGGGTCGAGCGTCCCGGTTCGCACCGGTACCCGCGATCATGGCCGCCGCCACGCGCGCGGTAAAGGGGGGAGGCGACCCGCAATCTGTCGCCTGGACGACATCGCGGGAGTCGCGAGACCGATGGGGCCCGGCGGGCACCGCCGGGACGATGTGCCGGCTCTCCGCCTGGGCCCAGCCGGCCTTCAGGAGCGCTGGACCGGCCGCATCGGGAAGACCCCGATGATGATCGGGCTCGTCGGGTCCAGGAGGAGCTCATACCCCACGTCGCCCTGCCGCAGCAGCTCTCCGAGGAGCTGGGCCTCCCGGGCCGGCAGACCGACGAACAGGCGCTTCGCGTTGGCCTCGACCGGGAAGACGTCGTCGTCGGCTCCGTTGAGGGAGAATCGGCGACGGAGCTCGTGAAGGGGCACGTACGGCCGACTCTTGATGAAGCGGCGCAGCTGGGCCTGCGTGCAGGGAGCGGGAGCATCCGCCTCCGTGGCGGGGGCGGACGGGACGGCCAGGTCCTGCTGGATGCGCTGCTCCAGCGCAGGCTCGGTCATGGATGGCTGCTCCGCGGCCTGGGCCGCGCTTTGATCGACGGGCCAGCGGGGTTTCCCGCGCGTTGGCCCGATGATACCCCCCGCACCCAGCCGACGCCGACGGCCGATCGCGCGATCTCACGGTCGAGCCCCGATCGCGGCCTCGCCGTGACCCGCGGCCTCGCCGTGACCCGCGGCATCGCCGTGACCCGCGGCCATGCCATCCACGGCGGCCACGCCGCGAGCTGCGACCTCGCCGTGACCCTGACGCCCCCGATCTCGCGCGCCACGGCGGCGGGCGCGGCCGGACACGCGGAGGCCGCCGCCCGGGACGGGCGGCGGCCGGTGGAGCGCGCCGGGAGCGGGCGCCGTCAGGGTCGCGTCTGCGAGGGCCTGAGCGCCGAGCCGGATCGGACGTGGACGCCGCGGACCCGCGTGACGAGCGATGCGCCCGTCCGGACGGCGCGGATGCCGGTCGTGAGCCAGAACGATCGGGCGTCCGTATTGCGACCCTCGGTGGCGAGCCGATGGGCCCGAGCCTCGGCCTGGCGGTCGACAATGCGACCGGGGTTCTGCTGCGGGGTGCTGTAGCTGTTGTACATGATGGTCTCCCCTGGCGCTCCGGTCCCCTCGTGCGATCCGACCCCGGAGACTGCGACATCGTGCGCCCGGCCCGGGCCCGCTCGGTAGCGCGTCACCGACGGACGGTGCGCCGTCCACCTGCCACCGTGGCCGTCGCGAGGAGTGCGCCGGGGCTGTCGCCGGCCCGACAGTCGCCGGGGCTGTCGCCGGCCCGAGCCGCCCTGCCCGAACTGCGGGCGAGCTCAGCCCGTGACGACGAGGAGGTCGCGCGACGCCTCGTTGAGGACGAGCGGGCCGTCTTCGCCGCAGACGACGATGTCCTCGATCCGGGCCCCATACCGGCCCTCGAGGTAGATGCCGGGCTCGACGCTGAAGGCCATCCCCGGGCGCAGCAGCTCGCCATTGCCAGCGACGATGTACGGGTCCTCGTGGCCCTCCAGGCCGATGCCGTGGCCCGTGCGGTGGAAGAAGTGCGCCGCGTGGCCGGCGGCCGCGATCAGCTCCCGCGCCACGAGGTCGACGCGCTCGCAGGCGATGCCGGCCCGGACGGCGTGGGTCGCTTCGGCCTGGGCCGCCCGCAGGACGGCGTAGAGGCGCAGGAACTCGTCGTCAGGTCCGTGGGCCGCGTCGCCGCCGGTGACCCAGATCGTGCGCGTGATGTCGCTCCAGTAGCCGCCGAACGGTCCGCCGATGTCAAGGACGAGCGGCTCACCACCGCGGATCACGCGGTCCGAGGGCTCGTGGTGCGGCGAGGCGGAGTTGGGCCCGGAGCCGACGATCGCGAACTCGGCGCCGTCATGACCCTCGGCGACGAGCCGATCCCGCACCTCGTGAGCGACATCGGCCTCGGTCCGGCCGACGAGCCGGCCCCGGGCAACCTCGTCGACGACCCGGTCTGCCGCCTGGGCAGCCAGGCGCAGGAGCGCCACCTCGTCGTCGTCCTTCACGACGCGGAGATCGCGCAGGACGAGTGACGCCGCCTCGAAGCGGGCGCCCGGCAGCGCGGCCTCGAGACGCAGCAGGTGGGCCGCCCAGAGGCGGTCGGAGACCGCGAGGCGAGCGGCCCGAGCCGGTAGGAGGCTGCGCACGCGCGCCACCGGATCCTCGATCTCCTCCCAGCTGGCGATCGCGACGTGGCCGCCCGCCGCGGCCGGACAGCCCCGCGCCGGGACGACCTCCAGGCGTGGCACGATGAGGGTTGCCGGTCCTTCCACCGGGACGACGAGCAGGGTCAGGCGCTCGAGCGGCATCGCCGCATACCCCGCGAGATACACGAGATCCGGGCCGACGCCGACGAGGATCGCGTCGAGGTCCCGGGCTCGAGCACCGGCACGCGCCCGCCCGATGCGGTCCGCGTATCGCTGCGCCGGGATGATCGGCCGTTCGTCGCGAGTCGTCGCGATGGCGCTCATGCGGGCGGGTCCTCCGATGTGTTGGGGGTGGGACCGGACAGCGAGCCCGGCGCCGGCACGGCGACGCCGAGCCATCGCGCCAGGGCGGCGTGGCCGTGCTCGAACAGGGCGCGGTAGGCGTACACGCGCTCGGCGCCGGCCTCGCGGGCGGCGGCACGAAGGACGGCATCGTCGTGCTGGCCGACGCACAGCACGCGGAGCCCCGACGCCGCGGCGGTCCGGGTGACGGCGACCCCGTCGTACGCCCGGGCGGTCAGGTCGACGACGGCGCGCGTCGCCCTGCCCTCGGCGACGATCGCCGCGAACGCCGCCGCGGTGCCTGTGCGGAGGGGCAGCGCGCCGAGCGTGCGCAGCTGGCCCACCAGGCGCGTTGCCCAGATCAGGTCGTCGGCGAGGACCACGACCGTCTCGCCGGCTGGGGCGTCGGCATCCGGTGGGCCGGCGCTGTCGGGGGCGGCGGCATCCGCGGGGGCGGCGGCATCCGCGTGGGCGCCGGCCCCCGCGTCCGTCATTGGACGGTCCAGGTCTCGCCCCCGCCGAGCAGGCTCTCGATGGTGCCCGCGCCCTGGCGCCCGATCGCGTCCCGGATCTGGGTCGCGACCAGCTCGTCGTGGGTGGGCCGGGGGACGTTGCGGATGACGCCGATCGGGACCGGGAACTCGGGCCAGTAGATGCGGGCGAGCATGTTGTGGATCGTCGGATCCTCGGAGGCCTCATCGTGGACCAGGATGTCGGCCTCGGTGATGCCGTTCTCGCCGATCCGCACGATCTCGGGGCGGAGCCCGTCGAGGCGCAGCCCCATGTCCCGGCCCTTGCCGAAGATCATCGGCCGGCCATGCTCGAGGAGGAGCGTCCGGTCGTCGCGCACCTCGCGGTCGGTGAACGCCCGGTGGGCCCCGTCGTTGAAGATGTTGCAGTTCTGGAGGACCTCGACGAAGGCCGAGCCGCGGTGGAAGCCGGCGCGCTCCATGACCCGCTGGATGTGGTCGACCTGGGTGTCGACCGTGCGGGCGACGAAGCTGGCCTCGGCGGCGAGGGCGATCATCAGGGGGTGGATCGGGTAGTCGATCGAGCCGACCGGCGTCGACTTCGTCTTCTGGCCGACCTCGGAGGTGGGCGACGCCTGGCCCTTCGTCAGCCCGTAGATCCGGTTGTTGAACATCACGACGCGGATGTCCACGTTCTTGCGCATCGCGTGCAGGATGTGGTTCCCGCCGATGGAGAGGGCGTCGCCGTCGCCGGTGATGACCCAGACCATGAGCTCCGGGCGCGCCAGCTTGAGACCGGTGGCGACCGTCGGCGCGCGACCGTGGATCGAGTGGAATCCGTACGTGTTCATGTAGTACGGGAACCGGCCCGAGCAGCCGATCCCGGAGACGAAGACGATGTTCTCCTTCGGGACGCCGAAGTCGGGCATCACCTTCTGGGCCTGGGCCAGGATCGAGTAATCACCGCAGCCAGGGCACCAGCGCGGCTCCTGGTCGCTCGCGAAGTCCTTGCGGGTGAGCTTGGTCGGCCCGGCCGCCACGATCGTCTCGTTCGTCATCGCCGGCCTCACAGGTCACCGAGCAGCTGCTCGGCCTTGATCTCGATCTCGCTGATGGCGAACGGCTTGCCGCGCACGAGGTTGAAGCCGATCGCGTCGACGAGGAACTCGGCGCGGATCACGGTCCGCAGCTGGCCCAGGTTGATCTCGGGGATCAGGACCTTGCCGTAGCCGCGGACGACGTCGCCCGTGTTCGCCGGGAATGGGCACAGGTGGCGCAGGTGAGCATGGGCGACGCTCTTGCCGCGCGCCTGGAGCCGCTCGACCGCGCTGCGGATCGCGCCGTAGGTGGAGCCCCAGCCGAGGACCAGGAGGTCGCCCTCGGTCGGCCCGTGGACCTCGAGCGGAGCGATGTCCCGGGCGATCCTCGCCACCTTCTCGGCCCGCAGCAGCGACATCCTGTGGTGGTTGTCGGGGTCGTAGCTGACGGTGCCGAGGACGTCGAGCTTCTCGAGGCCGCCGATACGGTTCTCGAGTCCCGGCGTGCCCGGGAGGGCCCACGGGCGGGCCAGCGTCTCCTCGTCGCGGAGGTACGGGTAGAAGCCGGCCGCCTCGGTGCGGTCGGGTACGCGGAGGTCCGGCAGGTCTGCCAGCTCGGGCACGCGCCACGGCTCGGTGCCGTTGGCGAGGAACGCATCCGAGAGGTAGATGACCGGTGTCATGTGCTTGAGCGCGATCCGCCAGGCCTCGATCGCCGTGTCGAAGCAGTCGGCGGGTGAGGCCGAGGCAACGACCGGGAGTGGCGACTCGCCGTTGCGGCCGAAGAGCGCCTGGAGGAGGTCGGACTGCTCGGTCTTCGTGGGCATCCCGGTGGAGGGCCCGGCCCGCTGCACGTTCACGACGACGAGCGGCAGCTCCACCATCACCGCGAGCCCGAGCATCTCGGCCTTGAGGGCCATCCCCGGGCCCGAGGTGCCGGTGAGCCCAAGGGCGCCCCCGTACGCGGCCCCCATGGCGGCGCCGATGGCGGCGATCTCGTCCTCGGCCTGAAACGTCTTGATCCCGTGGTTCTTGTAGCCCGAGAGCTGGTGCAGGATGTCCGAGGCCGGCGTGATCGGGTACGAGGCGTAGACGAGGGGCCGGCCCGCCAGCGTCGAGGCGACGACGCAGCCGAGGGCCGTGGCCTCGTTGCCGGTCACGTTGCGATAGGTGCCGGGCGCCAGCTGCGCGGGCGGGACGACGTAGCGGGTGTGGAAGATCTCGGTCGTTTCGCCGAACGCATAGCCGGCCAGGAGGGCGCGCCGGTTGGCCTCTGCGACGACGCGGCGATTGCCGAACTTGTCCTCGATCCAGCGCAGCGTCGGCTGCATGCTCCGCTCGTAGAGCCAGAACATCACCCCGAGGGCGAAGAAGTTCTTGGTCAGATCGACCTGCTTCGCCGTCATGTCGAGGCCCTCGAGGGCCCGCGCGTTGAGGGTCGAGACCGGGATGTCGAAGACCCGGAACTGCGCCAGCGAACCGTCGGCGAGGGGGCTCGTGGCGTAGCCGGCCTTGCCCAGGTTGACCGGGGTGAACGCGTCGCCGTTGACGATGATCGCGCCGCCAGCCACGAGGTCCCCGACGTTCGTGCGGAGGGCCGCCGGGTTCATGGCGACCAGGACGTCGGGCGCGTCGCCGGGTGTGTGGATGTCGCTGGAGCTGAAGCTGATCTGGAAGCCCGAGACGCCCGGGAGCGAGCCGGCCGGCGCCCGGATCTCGGCCGGGTAGTCGGGGAGCGTGCTGATGTCGTTGCCGAAGACGGCGGCGGCGCGGGTGAACTGGGTGCCGGTCAGCTGCATCCCGTCGCCGGAATCACCGGCGAAGCGGATCGTGACGCGGTCAAGCTCCTGGGCCGGCACCTCGGGGCCCTTCGTGGTCGTCACCAGACCTGGGGATCCTCCTGGGTCTCGAAGCCGGCGCACCTGCGGGAACGGCGCGGCGCGGGCCGGTGCGGCAAGCGTACCGCACGGGGCAGCCCGCGTCTGGCGGGCCACCGCCGCGCCGGCAATCCGGCCGGCCAGGGGGATGAACGGCCGGCCGCGTGCGCTAGGCTCCGGGCTCCACGAGGCCCATCCGGACAGCGTAGCGGACGATGCCCGCGACGTCGTGGATGTCGAGGCGATCCATGAGCTGGGCGCGGTGCGTCTCCACGGTCTTGAGGCTGATCCCGAGCGCCGTGCCGATCTCGTTGTTGGTGTTTCCCTCCGCGATCAGCTGGACGATCTCGCGCTGGCGGGGTGTGAGGCGGCTCGTCGCCATGTGGTCCGACGTCCCGAGGCGCACGTAGCTGCTCAGCACGTTGCGCGAGACGGCCGGGGACAGGAACGAGCCGCCGCGGGCCACCGAGCGGATCGCGAACTCGAGCTCGGCCGCGGCCGAGCTCTTGAGCAGGTAGCCAGCGGCGCCGGCCGTGAGGGCCTGCCAGACGAACTCCTCGCTGTCGTGCATCGAGAGGACGATGACCCGGACCCCGGGGGCCTCGGTCCGAAGCTGGCCGATGGCGGTGATCCCGTTGAGCCCGGGCATCATGATGTCCATCACGGCGACGTCCGGGAGGTGCTTCCGCACGGTCTCGACCGCCTCCCGGCCGTCGCAGGCCTCGGCCACCACCTCGATCCCCGGAAGATCGTCCAGGAGGCGGTGGATGCCGGCCCGGACGAGCGTGTGGTCCTCCGCGAGGACGACACGGATGGAGGTCATCAACTCAGACGACCTCGGCGGCAGCGGCGGCGACGAGCGGGAAGGCCGCGGTGATCGTGGTCCCGACGCCCGATGTCGAGGTGATGGCCAGCGTGCCGCCGGCCGCGGCGGCTCGATCCCGCATGCCACCGAGCCCGAGGTTGGTGGCCCGGCGGCGGCGGAGGGTCGTCGCCGAGGGCAGGCCGCGGCCATTGTCGGCCACCGTGAGCACGAGGTCGGTGCCGATCCAGGCCAGGTCGACCGTGACCCGGCACGCGTCGGAGTGCTTCAGAACGTTCGTGAGCGCCTCCTGGGCGATGCGGAAGCAGGCGACCTCGACGTCGGCGGTGGGGCGCGGGAGCCCGGGGTCGACATGGATGTGGGCGGCCATCCCCGAGGCGCGGGCGTGGCGCGTCACGAGCCAGCGCAGCGCCGGCACGAGCCCTGCGTCGTCGAGGAACGGCGGCCGCAGGTTGAGGGCCACGCCCCGGACCTCGGCGATCGCGCTGTCGATCGCCGCCAGCGAGTCGCTGAAGAGGGCGGCGCCGTCCTGATCGCCCTTCCGGATGGCGTGGTCGACAGCCAGCCGGACGGCGACCAGGGCCTGGCCGACCGTGTCGTGGAGGTCCCTGGCGATCCGCCGGCGGTCGGCTTCGAGCATCTCGATCATCACGCCCGCGGCCTGCGTCGGCTCGCCGGCCGCGTCTTCGATGGCCGCCCGGACGTCGATCCTCGCCCGCGAGCGGTGAGGAAGCAGGATCGCGACCGGAGCGGGCGCGGCCGGGAGTGAGCCCCGGTCAACCAGTGACGGTCCGAGCCGGCTCATCCGCGTGCTGTCCCAGGCATTGCCCGTCCCCTCCCCGCTCCCATACCGCTCCTGGTGCTGCCGTGCGCGACGTCGCCGAAGCGAGCGCCAGGTCCCCCATGCACGACCACGCTGGTTCAGGTCCATTCGTCCCCCGGATCGGCTGTCGACCCGGCCGCGGTATCGGGCCTTCGTAGTAGGCGCCAGCAGATGGATACCTGACAGCCCGCAGATGGACCGGCGGCGACCCCCCACCGGAGGGGTGCCGAGCCGACCGGGTCGGGCCGCGACGCTATCTCCGCGGCTCGAGGCCGGGGTCATGGCCGAACCCGCCGCGATCTCGGGCACGTCGAGATGCATGCTCGCGGACGAGATGCCGATCCTTGGGCTACTTCCGTGCCGGCATGTCGGGGGAGTCGGGAGGCGCTTCACGCGACCAGCCGGATCGCCATGGCCACGCGGCCGGCGAGGGCACCGGGGCGGGGAGGACGGGCGCAGGCGGCGACGGGGGTTGGGTTGCCGCCCGCCTGATCCATGGACCGCCGGCCATCATCTCGGACGTCCCTCCACTGCCCGGACGGGGGCTCTCGACCTGGCGCGCGCGGCGGCTCCCGATGACATACGTGATGACTCCGACGTTCACGAGGAGGACGATCGACAGGATCGGCGGCAGAAGCTCACGAGTCACGATCACCGCCTCCTCACGGGCCGCTACAGCCCGGGCGGCGGCCAGGTCACGGGGGGCGGGGGCCCAACCACGACCCGGACCAGCGCCGGCGGCACGCCGGCGGCGGCGAGCGACCTGCCGTCCGCGGTCACAACGTCGATGACCAGGAAATAGGGTCCGGGCACGGGCGGACCCAGGACATCGATCGTCACGACGGCGCTCGAGCCGGGCACGACGCCGATCATCGGCGTCGAGGCCGCGAGCGCGTCTGGCGGCGGGCTCGTGGAGAGCCCGTCGTCGAGTGGCAGCCAACGGCCCACGAGGTGAGCCAATGGATCAGCCTGCGCGGGCTCCGGGTCGACGACGCCTTCGAGCGGGCGCGGACTCCAGTCCTGCGACCCCGTGTTGGCGACCCGGACCGCGAGCGAAAGGGCTCCCCCGGCGGGCACGGTCGCCTGGTGCGGCGCGCTATACGTGACCCAGAGATGGCCGGTGACGTGGACGATCAGCACGGGGAGGAGCGCCTGTGTCGCCGCGTCGTAGGCCGCGCCTTCGGCGTCATGGAGCGTGCCCACGAGCCGGTACAGGCCCGGATCCGCGGGCAGGGTCACCTTCAGGGTCCGGCGTCGACCGGATCCGGAGGTCGGCCCAGGCTGGATCACGCTGCCGGGCTCCTCGGCGACCACCAGGTCGACCGGCGGCGGTTCCGCAGCAGTCGGGCTCGCCGACGCCGAAGCGTCCGGAGCCGCGGAGGCGCCCCCCGTCGGCGTCGACGGGCCGGGCTTCGCGGTCGCGTCAGGCCTTGGGGTCGCGCCTGCCTTCGGGGTCGCGCCCGCCTTCGGGGTCGCTCCGCGCTTCGGCGTCGCGTCCGGCCTCGGCGTCGCGTCCGGCTTCGCGGTCGCGCCCGGCTCGCGGTCGCGCCTTGGCCTTCGCTCCTGGCTTTGCGCCCGCGTCGGGCTTCGTGGTCGCGGCCGCGACTCCACCGTCCGGCGGCGATGGCGAGGCCGACGCGTCGGCCGCCGCTCCTTCGGGCGCGATCGGCACGGCACCGTCGTCCCCGATCCGGGTCCATCGCGTGCCGATCTCGAGCTGGGCGGGCAGCAGCGGCGTCGTGATGCGATCGAAGGTGACGACGAGGCGATCGGACGAGCCCGCCACGGACGCGCCCTGGAGGTCGACCGTGGCCGGAGCGGCCCCCGGAGCGACGAGCGAGCCGGCATCGGCCGGCGCGCCGGGTTCGGCCGCTCCGGGGGTCCCCGGGTCGTTCGGCGGAGCCGTGGCTCCGGCGCGCGCCACGATGGAGCGGTAGTAGCCGGTCTTCGGGCCATCGGGGTCAAGGAGCACCTCGGCGCCCGCCGTCCGGACGCTGGCGAACGACATGACGTGTCGGTGGAAGGTCGGGGAGGCGCGCCAGATCTCCTCCGGACTGCCCGCCCGCTTCAGCAGCGCGGCAACGTAGTACGCGGGTCCGAGATGGCCTTCGGCGACCACGGCCGAGGCGCCGGCCGCGAGCCAACCTGCCCCGAAGTTGTCGACGCGCTTGCGGGCGACGTCGACCGACGGGTTCGCCATGCCGGGCTCGGCGGCGCCGGACGCATAGCACAGGTGGCTCAGCACGACGACCGCCCGCGGAGCCAGGTGCACGCTCTTCGCGATCGCAGCTTCGCCGAAGTACTGGTGAGCCTGGTCGTCTACACCGGCGACGGGGTTCAGGCCGAGCCCGTTCTGGCTCTTCGGGTTCAACGAATGGCCGTACGGGCTCGGGAAGCCGTTGCCATGACCGAGGTAGACGACGATTGACGCGTCCTGCATCGCGTTTCGGGCGGCCGACCAGGTGGCGTTCGGGGAGTAGACCGTGACCACGTTATCGGTGAGCCGCCGCGCGGCCGTCACGGCATCGTCGGCCAGACCCCGGTAGTAGTCGGTCAGGGACCCAACGGGCCCCACGATCACCACGACCTTGGCGTGGCCACGGGTCGATGCCTCGGCCGCCAGCGGGTCCGCCTGCAGCACGCCGATCGTGGCGCTGACCACCGCCAGGTCGAGGACGATCAGCCCGACCAGAAGCAGCGTGGCGGCTCGGCTCAGCCTCACGGCGTGCGATTCCCCCCGAACGGCATCCGGAACAAGGTGGCGGGCCACCTCGCTCCCGATTAGGCGCCAGCCGGTACGCCCACCGCCAGCCGCAGATGGAGTGAACCGCGCCCCCCAAAATTGGGGGTCCCGCTAGTCGATGCCGGGGGGTTGCCGGTCGTCAGCGACCGAGCCGGGCAGTCAGGCCTCGTCGCGAGGCGACGACGACCGCCTCGAGCTGGCTGTGCGCATTCAGCTTGGCCAGGATGCTCTTCTGGTAGCCGCGACAGGTGTGAAGGCTGATCCCGAGGCGCGCGGCGACGGCGTGCGAGTCGAGGCCCTGGGCCATCAGGTCGAGGACGTCCTGCTCGCGAGCGGTCATGTGGCTCCCGGGGTCGTCGCCGGCGGGTGTGCCGGGCGCGACGCGCCCCGCCCGGCCCAGGATGGCTGCAAGCGTCGAGCCGTCGACGAGCATCTGGCCATCGCGGGCTGCCCGGATGGCCGCGAGGACGGCCCGGACCGGGCTCTCCTTGGGCATGAAGCCGCTCGCACCGGCCGAGGCAGCCCGGGTCATCACATCGATGTCGGTGTACCCCGTCATCACGACGATGCGGACGGCGGGCCACCTCGCCCGGATCGCCGGGATCGCCTCGATGCCGTCGCCGTCGGGCAGGTAGATGTCGAGCAGCGCGACGTCGGGCGCCGTCATCTCGTCCATCGCCAGGCACTCCGCGATCGTTGCGGGGGTGCCGACGCAGGCGAGGTCGGGGTGGCGGTCGATCGCCACGGCAAGGGCTTCGGAGAGCGTTCGGTGGTCGTCCACCAGGATGACGCGCGTGACGCCCGCATCCGGCGGGCCCTCGAGCGGGTTGCCGGCGCTGGCGGGGAACCCCGGCTCGTCGTCGGGGGCCGCCGGCGGTCCCGCAGATTCACTTCCGAGCGCGAGGCGACCGCCGCCCGAGACCGCTGCCATGTGGTGTCCCTTCCCCCATGAGCGCCGCGACGCCCCGTCCCCTGCAGGCCGTCATCCGGCCCGCGGTCAACGCCGCAGCCTGCGGACAATAGGATATGCCCTTGATGAGGGTAACGGAACCCACGAACGGGGGTCTTGTCGATCATGGCCTGGGCTCGCGGCGCTCATCCCGCGTTTGCGGGATGGACGGCTCCTCCGATGCGGTCGACAATCGGCGGCACCGAGATCGTCTTGCGCACGCGCCCGACCGGTGGCACCCCGACCGGGCTCCTCGCGCCGGCCCGTGTCTGGCGTTCCCGGCAGCAGCCCGTGGGCACGACGAGCGTGGAGAGCCTTGATGGCGAAGCGTATCGGCCCCAGCACGCGGGTACTCTGCCCGCGTCGCATCGCCGTGCCCGGACCGAGCCCCTCGAGCCCCTCGCGAGCACCGCTGGCGTGGGGGAGCGAGTGAGGGCGCCGCGGAACCAGGCGGGCCGGACACCATGAGCGGCGTCGCGGTGCCACCCGAGGAGCCCGCCCTGGCCGGGTCCCCCAGTCGCACACCTGTGCCGGCCGCGGTGCCGTGGACCGGCATGGCGGGCGTCTGGCTCTACACCGTTGCGCTCGCCGCGGCCGCAATCGGCGTCTTCGTCCTGTTCATCGTTCCCCTGCCCGCGTTCGAGCCGGCCAACGGGCTTGCCTGGCCGATATTCGCGGTGACCTTCGGGCTCGCTGAGCTCACCGCGACCCACTTCACGGTCCGGAACCAGGTGATCAGGGTCTCGCTCAGCGACATCCCTCTCGTCATCGGCTTCTACTTCCTCGCCCCGGCAGCCCTGGCTCTGGCCCAGCTCGTCGGCTTGGGTGCGGCCGTCATCGCGCGCCGGCGCGAGCCACCCCAGGGGGCCGTGTTCAAGCTCGTGGTCGGCAGCCTCGGCACCTCCCTCGGGATCCTCGTGTTCCGGCTGGTCGCACCGCTGGCGCCGACGAGCCTGCCGGTGTGGTGGGCGGCCTCGTTCCTCGGGGCGGCAACGTTCGCGACGGTGACCGCGCTCGCCTACACGGTCCTTGACTCGATCACGAAGCGGAGCGCAGACCCCGTGGCGCTGGGTCGTTGGCTCGCCCTGGGTCTGGCCCTGGCCATCCTCAACACGTCGGTCGCGCTGGTGGCCGGCGTGTTCCTGCGCACCGAGCCCGACGATCTCTGGCTGCTGGCGGCTCCGGTCGCGGTCGGTCTCCTCGGCTACCGCGCCTTCAGCGCCCAGCGCCTCCGCGAGGCTCGCCTCGAGTTCCTGTACGAGTGCACGCAGATCCTGCAGGGGCCGCTGCTGGACGAGACAAGCCTGGCCCGCCTGCTCGTGCTCACGCGCGAGATGTTCCGAGCGCGCATCGCCGAGGCGATCCTGGCGGGCCCGTCGCGCGGCCCGGCCGCATGCGGGTCATCGTCGACGAGGACGCTCGGCCCCATTCCGAGACCGCCGGATCGGATGTCATGGCCGCCCGCCGGGCGTTGTTCGCGAATGACGACGCACCGAGGCTCCTCGAGCACGTGGGGCCCACGGTCGGGTTCCCGGATGGGGGCACCCGAGCCGCCATCATCGTGCCGCTCCGCTGGGCCGGGGAGGTCCAGGGGACCTTGCTGGTCGCGGGTCGCCGCGACGGTCTCGTTGCCTTCGGGACCGACGACCTGCGCCTCCTCGAGACGCTGGGCTCCCGGCTCGGCCTCGTTGCCGAGAACTCGGGGCTGGTCGAGCGCCTGGCCGCATCGCTGGCCGACGCCTCGCAGCTCGCCGCCATCGTCCAGTCCTCCGAGGACGCGATCTTCGCCGTCAACGCCGACGGTCGGATCACGACCTGGAACCCGGCGGCTGCGACCATGTTCGGCTATCGGGTCGACGAGGTGATCGGGCGGGTCGCCGCCGACGTGCTGACGCAGGGCGAGGGCGATCGCCTTCGCGAGAGCGTCGGGGTCGTGTTCCGGGGCGCGGTCATCCGCGACATCCAGATGGAGTGGATCCGAGCCGACGGGGTCCTGGTCCCGGTCTCGATCACGATGTCGCCGATCCGGGGCCCCGATGAGCAGGTCGTCAGCGTCTCGGCGATCGTGCGCGACGAGAGCGACCGGATCAAGGCCGAGGCCGCCCGCGTGGCCAGCGCCGAGCTCCTCCGCACCGTCATCGCCGGGAGCCCGGTGGGCATGGGCGTCACGGGTTGGGACCACCACTGGATCCAGGCGAATCCCGCGCTGTGCGCGCTTCTCGGGATGTCCGTCGAGGAGACCATCGGACGGTCGGCGCTCGAGTGTATCCACCCGGACGACCTGGAGACCGTCCACCAGCTCGAGGAGCGCGTCTTCGACGGCGAGCCCACCGTTTACTCCCTCGAGCGGCGCTACGTCGACCGCTCCGGCCGGGTGGTCGTTGCCATCGTCACAGCGCGCCTGATCCGCGAGCCCTCGTCGGACGAACCGGTCGCGCTCTACACGATCGCGGACATCACCGAGCGCCGCATCGCCGAGGACCGGACCCGCTCCACCGAGGAGCGCTTCCGGCGGGCCGCGCGTGCGATCAGTGCGGTCCAGGATCCCACCAAGGTGCTTCAGGCCGTGCTGGAGTCGGCGCGGGAAACCCTGCGCGCCGAGTACGCCGCGGTTGCCACGTACTCCGACGACGGCACGACGATCACCCAGCTGCAGGTCAACGGGCTCGACTCGGGCGAGATGCTGGAACGCCTGGGTACCTGGCCATCGGCGACCGGGGTCCGCGGGATGGCTGCCAGGCTCGACCGGCCGATCCGGTTGCGCGATGTCACGGCGCACGAGCAGTTCGCCGGATTCCCGGACGGGCATCCCCGCATTTCCACGTTCCTGGCGGTTCCCATCCCCCACGAGGGCGCCGGCCGGGCAGTGCTCTTCCTCGCCAACAAGGTCGACGCGGAGGAGTTCAGCGAGGCCGACGAGACGATCGCGGTCGCGCTCGCAACGCACGCCGCGGTCTGCCTCGACAACGCCCGCATCACCGCCCGCTCGCTCGAGCTGGTGCACGACCTCGACCGCGCCAACCTCGAGCTGGTGCGGGCCAACGAGGCGAAGACCCGGTTCCTCGCCACCGTCGCCCACGAGCTGCGGACGCCGCTCCACGCCATCCTCGTCGCCGGCGAGCTGGTCCACGATCCGCCGGCCGGGCCGCTGTCAGGAGAGGAGATCCACGACCTGGGGGTCACGATCGAGTCGAGCGGCCGCCACATGGTCCGCCTGATCGACGACCTCGTGGACCTGTCGAGGATCGAGTCCGGCCACCTCGACCTCCGGCCGACCCACGTCACGCTGGGCGACGTGCTCGCCGAGATCGCCTCGACCCTGGCTCGCACGGCCGAGACCCGCGGGGTCACGATCGAGCTGCCGGACGGGCCGGGACCCAGCATCTTTGCCGACCCGGTTCGTCTTCGCCAGATCCTGCTCAACCTGATCGCGAACGCGCTCAAGTTCACCGCCCGCGGTGGCCGCGTCTGGGTGGCGGTCGACACGACCCGCGAGTCCACGCACATCACGGTTCACGACACCGGGATCGGGATCGCTCCCGAGGACATGGAGCGGGCCTTCCTGCCCTTCGAGCAGGTCTCGCGAACGAGCACGCCGGGGGCCGGGCTGGGGCTGGCGATCTCGCGGAGCCTTGCCGAGCTCCACGGCGGCGAGCTCTCGGCGACGAGCCAGCCGGGCCTGGGGAGCGCCTTCACCCTCACCCTGCCGCGCCGCCTCCAGCCCGGGGGACGCAAGCTGCCGACCGAGCCCATCCCCCTGCCCGCGCCGGAAGGGGGCGGCGGCCTGCCGATCCTCGTGGTCGAAGACGATCCAACGGCGCTCGGCCTGGCGACCGACCTGCTGCGGATGGCGGACTACCAGGTCTGGCAGGCTCGCGGCCTGGGCGAGGCGATCAAGGTGCTCGCCGATGCCACGCCGGCCCTCATCCTGCTCGACATCCGCCTCGGCGACGGCAGCGGGCTTGACCTCGTCGAGCGGCTGCGCACCGACGGCAAGCACCGCGACCTGCCGATCCTCGTCCTCAGCGCGGATGCGATGCCCGACGACGCGAGGCGGGCCCGGGCTGCCGGGTGCAACGACTTCCTGGCCAAGCCGGTCAGCCCGCGAGTCCTCCTGTCGCGGATCCATGACCTCGTCAGCGAAGCCCCGGAGGCCGCCGAGGCCTGACCGCCCGGCGGCCGGGCCGGCGCCGCGGGCCCACGCCCCTCCACCGCCCTTGCTAGGCTCGGCCCGATGGACCGCCGCCGTTTGCTGGGCGTGGCCCTGGCGGTCGCGTCCGCCTGCGGCTACGGGTCCGGCGCCCTGTTCGCGAAGAGCGTCTACGGGTCGGGGATCGACTGGCTCGCCCTTCTCTACTGGCGCTTCCTCATCGGGGGCCTGCTCGTCTGGGCCTGGGCCCTCCTCGGGCCGGAAAATCGCAACGCGTTTCGGGAGCTGCCGCGCCGTCGCGTGGTCGCCCTCCTGGCCCTGGGCGCGTTCTTCGTCGGCAATGCCAGCACCTACTACGCCGGCCTCGAATACGTCTCGGCGTCGCTGGCAGCGCTCATCGTCTATATCTACCCGGCCCTCGTCGCCGTCCTCTCGATCCGCTGGGGCCGCGGTCTGCACGGGCGGCGCCCGTGGGTTGCGCTCCTGGTCGTCACCGCGGGCGTGGCCCTGACGATCGGCGGAATCCAGACCCAGGCCGAGCCGATCGGCCTGGCCCTGATCGTCGCCTCGCCGATCATCTACTCCGTCTACATCATCCTGGCCGCCCGGCTGGCGGGCGAGCGGCGCGGCGAGACGGCCGCCTCGCGCACGGGCGTCGGGGCCGAGACGCGGCCCGCGGTCGCCGCCTCGCTCATGCTGACGGGAACGTTCGCCGTGGTCGCGACGCTGGCGGTGCTCGGCGGCGAGCCCATCCTGCCGGGCCAGGTCCCCGGCGACGCCTGGTTCGGGCTTGTCGGCATCGCCGTCTTCTCGACCGCCCTGGCGATCTCCGCCTTCTACGCCGCGACGGCCCGGATCGGGGCCGCCCAGACCGCCCTCGTCTCGACCGTGGAGCCCGTCTGGACGATCACCCTGGCGACGCTCCTCTTCGGGGAGTCGCTCGCGCCGATCCAGCTGGTCGGCGGAGTGCTCGTGATCGGCGGCGTCATCCTGGCCCAGACGACGCCGGGCGCGACGCCGGACGTCGTGCTCGAGGAAGCCTGAGGCCGGGCGAGCACAGAGGAGGCCAGGGGTTCGCGGCCGCGATACGATCGCTGCCATGTCGACGATCGAGACGATCGCGGCGCGCGACGGCACGGCCCTCCTCACCCGGGCCTGGCCGGCGACCGGCGACCCGTGGGGCAGCATCCTCGTCGTCCACGGGCTCGGCGAGCACTCCGGGCGCCACGATGCGACCGGGGGCCGGTTTGCCGCGGCGGGCCTGGCCACGACCTCGTTCGACCACCGCGGATTTCGGGGCCTCAAGCGGCCGGCGTGCCTACGTCGAGCGCTGGGACGAGTACCAGAGGACGGGATGAGCAGCGACGGCCCCGTGCTCGCGGCGCGGATCTCGGCCAGTCTCACCGGACCAGGGGATCGCGCGCGCGGGCGGTGATCGCCGCGGCCGATAGTTGCCCGCGCAACTATCACGTGGTACCGTGGTCGGACCAACCTGAGGACCATGACGTGACGACGCCCAACGCCGGATCGGATGCCGGCGCTCTACATCGGCCACGGCGCCCCCACCCTCGTGGACGACCCGGTCTGGCCGGCCGAGCTGGCCGCGTGGGGTCGCGAGCTGCCCCGTCCCCGCTCGATCCTGATGGTCAGCGCCCACTGGGAATCACAGCCGCTCACGGTCGGCGCCACGTCCCCGGTGCCGCTCGTCTACGACTTCTACGGCTTTCCCGAGCGCTACTACCGGACCCGCTACGACGCCCCGGGCGCGCCGGACCTGGCAACCTCGATCGCGAACCTCGTCGGCGACCTCGAGCCCGTCGTCCGGGCCCCCGACCGCGGCCTCGACCACGGGGCGTACATCCCGCTGACCGTCATGTACCCGGACGCCGACATCCCGGTCCTCCAGATGTCGATGCCGGACCTGGACCCGGAGCACCTGTTCGCGATCGGGAAGCGCCTCGCGCCGTTGCGCGACGAGGGCGTCCTCATCGTCGGCAGCGGGTTCCTCACTCACGGCTTACCGTTCGTCCGCGACTACATGATGGGCCGACCCGGCGCACCGACCTGGTCGATGGACTTCGATCGCTGGGCGGCGGAGGCGCTGTCGAGCGGCGATGTCGACGCCCTCTTCGATTTCCGGAACCGGGCCCCCGGGATGCCCTACGCCCATCCCACCGTCGAGCACTTCGCGCCGCTGTTCGTGACGCTCGGAGCCGCGTCGGTGGCCGACGAGGCGCCGGACTTCCGGATCGACGGCTACTGGTACGGGCTCGCCAAGCGGTCGTTCGCGGTCCGCTGACGCGCGGGCGAGGGCGGCGCGGGCGATGGACCGCCTCAGCCCTGCGACGGCCCGCCGGTCCCCTCCTTCATGAGGGAGCGCAGCATGAAGGTCACGTTGGCCGGCTTCTCGGCGAGGCGGCGCATGAAATACGGGTACCACTGCGTTCCGTAGGGGACGTAGACGCGGACACGGTAGTCGCGCTCCAGGAGCTGGGCCTGCAGGTCCCGGCGGATGCCGTGGAGCATCTGGAACTCGTAGCGGTCGCGCCCGATGCCCTGGGCTTCGGCCCAGCGCACGAGGCGCCCGATCAGTCGACCGTCGTGGGTCGCCAGCGCCGGGTAGGCCCCGTCGGCCATCAGCCGCCGGGCCTGGGACTCGTAGGCCGCGTCGATCTCGTCGCGCTCGCGCAGGGCGACGGCCGCGGGCTCGTTGTAGGCGCCCTTGCAGAGGCGGACGCGCGCCCGCTCGCGGATCAGGTCCTCGACGTCGTCGGGCGAGCGGCGCAGGGCCGCCTGGATCACCACGCCGCTCTCGGCGTTGAGCGGGCGGAGCTCCCGCCAGAGGTCGAGCGTGCGGTCCGTCTTGGCGTGGTCCTCCATGTCGATCCGCACGAACGCCCCGAGCTCGGCGGCCCGCCGGAAGACGCGGGCCACGGTCTCGCGGCACAGGTCATCGTCGATGTCCAGGCCCATCTGGGTGAGCTTCAGGCTGACGTTGCGCTCCAGCCCGTGCGCGGCCAGCGCATCGAGCGTCTCCTCGTAGCGGCCCGCCGCCGCTGCGCAGGCAGCCGCGGAGTCGACCGACTCACCGAGGACGTCGACCGTCGTCCGGTAGCCCGCGTCGCGGAGGCGCTCGAGGGCCGGGAGGACCTCGGGCAGCGACTCGCCGGCGATGAACCTGCGGACCATGGGGCGGGTGATCGGCACCCGCGTCGAGAGCCGCCCGAGCGCCTTGCGGTGGGAGAGCCAGATGAACGTTGCCCGAAGCGCCTGCTCGGGGATCGGCTCGTGGACGGCATGGGCGGTCATCGAGGCTCCTCGGGTGCCGGCCCGGGGTGGCCCCGGGTTCCGGCCTGGTGGCAGGGTCGATCGGATCTCGATGGTAGCGCGGCGCCAGGCCCGCGGAGGGGTCCTCGCGCGGGGCCCGGGGCCACGGCGGGGCGGTCGAAGCGTGGCCCTCGACGGGCTTCGCCGGCCGGCGCACCGAATCAGCCGTCGCCCGGAGAGCGCTCCTCGAGGACGAAGCGGCGGAGCCAGGCAAGGGTCCGGGTAAACGCATCACGGCGGTTCTCGCGGCGTTCCCAGCCGTGGCCCTCGTCGTCGTACCAGTGGACCTCGTGGTGCTTGCCCTCGATCTCCAGCGCCTCGGCCATCTTCTCGGTCATGAGCGGCACGACGCGGTGGTCGCGGCGGCCGTGGAGGATCAGGAGCGGGGCCTCGATCCGCTCGGCCCGGTAGAGCGGTGACCCGCGTCGGAAGAGCTCCGCCTGCCGCGGGTCGTCGGGCGAGCCCATCATTCGCTGGAGGTCGAGGCGCCCGACGCGATCGCCGTGGCGATAGCTCTCGGCGATCTCCGAGTCTCCGAAGAGGTCGATGCCGGCGGCCCACATCGCGGGCTCCTCGACGAGGGCGCCGAGCGTCAGGTAGCCGCCGTACGAGCCGCCGTACATCGCGAGCTTCCCGTTCGACCACGGCTGGCCCGCCGCCCAGCGTGCCGCGTCGATCACGTCCTGGACGTCGGCATGGCCCCACTCGTCGTGGTTCGAGAGGCGAAACTCGCGCCCGTAGCCCGTCGACCCCCGGAAGTCGACCGCCAGGACGGCGAATCCCTCCTGGACGAGCAGCTGCCGGAACGGCAGGAAGCTGCGCAATGTCTGCCAGGATGGGCCGCCGTGCACCTGGACGACGGTGGGGACGGAGGTCCCGCCTCGCTTCCCGGTCGCCGCCGGCGGCCGCCACAGCGTCAACGGGATCCCGAGGCCATCGCGGGCAGGGATCGTGAGCCGTTGCGGCTCCACGAACCCCTGAACGGGCAGCATCGCCGGGAGCGAGCGGGTGAGGCGGCGCGGCCGGGCCGACGGGGCGCCGGGAGCCGGCACAGGGAGGATCCAGAAGTCCTGGGGCTCTCGCTCGGTCTCCCCGAGAGCGAGGATCCCGCTCCCGTCCGGCAGCCAGGCCACCGCGAGCCACACCCCGTCCGTGGGGTTGATCGGCACGCCGCGCGCCGGCGACGACGTCCGGAGGCCGGTTCTTCGCCGGGCGACCGGGTCGGCGCTTCGCAGGCGTTGCAGCCGCGAGCGGGGCTACGTGGAGGTCGACGAGCCCCTCGCGGACGAGCGGGTGGACGAAGCGCGTGCCGTCCGGCGAGGGCAACGGGGCCATCCCGAAGCTGTCGTTGTAGTCGCCGTGCTCGGCCGCGCCGGCCGTCAGGACCAGGCGAGGGCCGCCGTCGAGCGGGACCCGGACCACCTGGAACCAGCCGTCTCGGTCCGACGCGACCAGGAGCCCGGTGCCGTCGGGCAGCCAGCGGGGGCTCGTCTCCCAGGCGCCGCGCCCGGCGAGCACCCGATCGCCCTCGAGGGTGCCGCCGCCATCCGCCGCGGTGGCCGCGTCCACGAGGCACACCTGCACGGTGGTCAGATCGGGGTCGCGGTGGGCCACGACCGCGAGCCGGCCGCCGTCGGGGGACCACTGGACATCCTCGACATCGAGCCCGGCGGGGGTGACCGCCCGCGCCTCCGGGTGGGCCTCTCGGGCGGGGGGTCGACCGCGACGCGGCAGCGGCGCCTCGATGATCCAGGCCTGGCTCCATCCCCGTCGCCGCGAGACGAAGGCGATGCGGCGGCCGTCGGGCGCCCAGCGCGGCCGGCTCTGGCCGGCGGGGTGGTCGGCAACGATCGTCGGTCGCCGGCCGTCGAGGCCGACGATCCAGATGGTCTTCTCGCGGACGAAGGCGAGCCATGCCCCGTCGGGCGACCACTGCGGGTCGGCGACCGCGTGCTCGGAGGCAGTGACCTGCCGCGCCTGGCCCGAGCGGAGGTCGAGGACGAAGACCTGGCGGGCGCCCGCGGCCTCGGCCGTGTAGGCGACCCGCCGCCCATCGGGAGACAGCCGCGGCTCGCGTGGCGACTCGACGGCCACGATCTGCTCGATGGTCAGCCGGTCGCGGCGCGCGACCGCCGGCGTGGTCGATCGAGCGGCCCGGCCGGGAGGCCGGCCGCGACGACGCCGGGGCGGGCTGGCTGCGTCGGGCGAGGTCGCCGCGGCCGCCCCGTCGCGGCGTCGGGCGAGGCGGCGGCACCCACGGACTGGACCTGGCCCGTCGCGGGCGCCGGCGCCGGCCGGGGACGGTTCTTCGATCCCGGGGGGCGGCCCCGGCGACGGGGCGACGGCGCCGGCGTCGCTGCCTCGAGAGCCGACTCGGCGTGGGGGAGGAGAGCCTCGTCAGCCTCGTCGGCGCGGGCGTCGCGTGACATCGAGGGCGTTTATACCACGCCGCGGAGGGCCGTCTCCCGCTCTCCCGGCAGGGGCGGCGGCGCGACCCGGATGAACGCCTCGTGGCCGAGCCACCCCTCGAGCATCTCGGGTGGCGCCGCTGACCAGTCCTCGCGAACCTGGCTCGCATGGCAGCGGAATGCCGCCAGCTTGCGGTCGATCACCGATCGCACGTCGACGCGCGTGGTGACGTCCTCGTCCGGCCGGGCCAGCTCGGCGAGGCGCTGCCGCTGCAGCAGGTCGTCCGCCGTCGGCTCGCGGGGCTCGTCGACCTCGCCCCGCAGCGCCGCCCACTGCGCCTCCATCGCTCCCCAGCCCTCGACGTCGCTGCGCGTGAGGGCCTGGTGGTAGAGCGAGCCGGGGCCGCCGGGCCGGGCACTCGTCCGGCCGAAGGCGGCGGTCGCCCGGGCCGAGATGGTCACGTGATCCGGATGGCCGTACACGCCGCCGGGATCGAAGGTCACGATCGTCGCCGGGCGCAGGTCGCGGATGATCGCCTCCAGGCGGGTCACGACCTCCTCCTCGTCGGCGAGGGCGAGGCACCCGGCCGGCTTCGCCCATCCTTCCATGCCCGAATCGCGGTAGCCGAGGAACACTGGCTCGGCGACACCCAGGGCGGCCGCCGCACAGCGCAGCTCGGCCCGTCGGAGCTCCGGGTCGAGCTCGCGGGCCCCCTCCACGCCGCCCAGGTCGCCGTTCGTGGCGCAGACGATCCAGGTGGGGATCCCGGCCACGCCCGCGAGGGCCAGAGTTCCGCCCGCGCCGAACGTCTCGTCGTCGGGATGGGCGAAGATCGCCAGCAGGCCCCGCGGCGGCGCCGGAGCTGTGGCGGAGCTCAACGGCGCCGTTCGGGCGGGGCGATCGCCGCCGCCTCGAGCTGCTCGCCGAGCTCCAATGTGCGACGGTAGGCCGCCCACACGGCCTCCGAGAGGACCGTCCGGAGGCGGCCCGACTCGAGCTCGTGAAGGGCCGCCGCCGAGGTGCCACCGGGCGAGGTCACCATGTTGCGCAGGACGGCCGGATGGGCCCCCGACTGACGGGCGAAGAGCGCGCTGCCCTCGAGCGTCTCCACCACGAGGTCGTGGGCGACGTGGCGCGGGAAGCCGAGATGGACGGCAGCGTCGACCAGCGCCTCCATCACCAGGAAGACGTAGGTGGGACCGGTGCCCGAGACAGCGGTCGCCATGGCCACGAACTTCTCGTCATCCACCTCGATCTCGGCCCCGAGCGCCGACAGGAGCGCCTTCGCCTGGGCGCGCTGCTCGGCGGTCGTCTCGGGGGTCGCATACCACACGGTCATCCCACGCCCGAGCTGGGCCGGCGTGTTGGGCATGCTCCGGACGAGCTCGCGATGGCCGAGGAGCCCCTCCATGGCCGTGGTGGTGGCTCCGGCGATGACGCTCAGGACCAGCTGCCCGTCGACGAGATGAGGCCCGATCTCGCGCCCGACGCGGGCCAGCATCTGCGGCTTGACCGCCAGCACGATCACGTCCGCGCCGGTGACGGCCTCGACGTTGCTGGCGGTCACCCGGATCGCGTGGGCCCGCTCGAGCTCCTCGCGGCGTTCCGCCCGCGGGTGGCTGGCGACCACCTGCCCGGGCTCGACGAGCTGGCCCCGGATGAGGCCGGCGATCATGGATTCGGCCATCACGCCGGTGCCGACGGTGGCCAGCGTGCGACCTGCGAGTGGCGACATGGACGCGAGTGTAATCCCGGCGCCCCGAGCGGTCAGGCGGCCGTTGCGCTCGCGAGGAGGAAGAATCGACCCGTGGTGCCCACCTCGGCGTCCGCGAACCCCGCCGCCAGCAGCGTGGCCCGGATCTCGGCCGGCGCATAGTGCACCTTCGGAATCGTGAACTCGCGCCCGTCGGCCAGGCGTCGCCGGGACAGGTCCGGACCCGGTGACGGCAGCCGGTCCACCGTCCCGGAGGCGGGATCGGCCAGGGAATCGATGGCCGCGAACGTGCCGCCCGTTCTCAGCCAGGCGCGGGCGATCGCGAGGAACTCCGCCAGCCGCGCCCGGGGAACGTGGCCCAGCCAGAAGCCGGCGAAAAGGGCGTCGACCGGGCGGTCCGGAGCGGCCCAGGCATCCCGGACGTGGAGATGCGCCCGCAGGTGGTGCGCGAGCAGCCGGTCGCGGGCACGGTCGAGCGGGGCGGCGGCGGCATCGTAGGCGTGCAGCTCGCCCTTGGTGGCCAGGAGCGCCGACCACCACCCGGTGCCGGCCGCCAGCTCGACGATCTCGCCGTGCAGCGGCCGCCCGTCGAGCCAGGTCGTGGCGGCGTCGAGCTCCATCTGCCAGGCGAGGTCGTGGACCGGCCCGTGGGCATATCGTCCGCGCCGCAGGTACCAGTCGTCGTACTCCGCCGCCCGCGCCTCGTAGTAGGCGACCATCGTGGCCCCGGGATCGGCCGGCCCCGTCTCGTCCTCGATCCCGACGGCCCCGGCGGGCCCTGGCGCCCTGGACGACGCCTGCTCGGCCAGGGCGGCCCGCAGCCGGAACCGCAGGAACGGGTTCTCGCCGGCCCTGCCGAGGCAATCCGGGCACAGCCGCGCGCGAACCTCCAGGTCGTCGGGAGAGCGGGGCTGCCAGGCCCGTCCGCACCAGAGGCAGGCGAACGGTCGTGGCGGGGCCGGGATGCCGCTCACCCGACGGGAACCCAGCCCCCGGCCGCGGCGACGTCCACGAACGCCGACGGGTCGAAGATCTCGGCCAGGATCTCGATCCCGTCGATGACGCGCGGGCCGCCGCGGCTGACGTAGGCGGACGCGTCGAGGGCGAAGACCTGGTCGCGGCGGGCCGCTGAGATCTCCTCCCAGAACGGTGGCCGCGTGGCCGCCCGCCAGGCGCGGACCGCCTCCGCCAGGCCCAGGCCCCAGGGCACGAGCAGCACCATCTCCGGGTCGACCTCCGCGACCGCCTCCCACGAAGTCACCGCGCTCGGGTCGCCGTCGCTGCCGAGAACGTCCCAGCCGCCGGCCCGGCGAATCTGCTCCGGGACCCAGAGACCCGCCGACAGGGGCGGCTCGAGCCCGTCGAGGGCGACGACGCGCGGCGCGTGATGGCCCTCGTCGCGACGCGCCTCGACCACCTCCTCCACATCGGCCAGGCGCTCGCGCAGGATCTCCACGAGGCCGACGCCCTCGTCTTCGGCGTCCGTCATCGCCGCCACCGTGGCGATCGCGTGGAAGATCCCCTCGAGGCTGGTCGGCTCGAGGGCCACGATGGTTGCCTCGGTCCCGGCCGCGGCCCGCAGCACGCGCTCGGCCTCCTCGCCCTCCGCGCCGCGACCCCGGCCGCCGCCCAGGACCAGGTCGGGCCGCAGGGCAGCAATGGCGTCCGGGTCGACGTCGAAGTCGCGGGCGGCGACGCCGGGCACCGCCCCGCCGGCCGTGGCCCGGGCCCGCCCGACGGCGGCCCGGTCGAGCGAGGGGGCCGGCCGGGTCACGATCGCGCGGCCGACGATGCCGGGCGGGTAGTCGCAGGCATGCGACACGCCCACGAGGTCGTCGGCCAGCCCGAGCGCGCAGACGATCTCGGTGGCGGCGGGCAGGAGCGAGATGATGCGCATCGCGGTATCCAGGCCCCGGAGCCGGAGACGAAACGACCGGCCGCCCGGGGCCGGGAGCCGGTCGTCGAACCCGTGTCGGAGGGCGCCCGCCGGGGCGCCGCGCGGGGCCTCAGGCGGGCTTGACCGCCTCCACCATCGCCCGCGCCGCGTCGCGATCGGTGAACCACACGGCATTGATCTTCGTGTACTCGGCCCACTCGGCGGGGAGCGACTCCTCGGGGAAGATCGCGGTCACGGGGCACTCCGGCTCGCAGGCGCCGCAGTCGATGCACTCGTCGGGGTCGATATAGAGCGTCCGGTCGACGCCCTGCTCGAAATGGATGCAGTCGACGGGGCAGACCGCCACGCACGCCTGGTCCATCACGTCGATGCACGGCTCGGCGATGACGTAGGTCATCTCGGGGGAACCTCCGTATCCAGATTCACCAGGGTCCCGGGCCGCAGGGATCCCGGGGCGGCGGGCACACGTGCCCGCAGTCCCGAGGGTACCACTTGCCACGCCCGCCGGGGGCAGCACCGCCGGGGCAGCAGCGGCCGCTCCTTGACGCCGACACCTGCGGAGCGCCACTGTTCCGCCGTTTCGCCGAGGGCGACGGCGGCTCCGGCGCCTCTGCCGGCTGCCTGGCGGCCGCCCGTGATCACATCTCCTGCGGCTTCCAGGACGGGTCGAGGTAGGTCTCGGGCTCGTCGTCGAAGTCCAGCTTGCAGCCCTTGCCGCAGAAGTAGTACACGGTACCGTCGTGCTCGGAGGTGAGGGTCGCTGTCTCCGTGTCGACCTCCATGCCGCAGACCGGGTCGATCGCGATGGCCATCGGGGCGCTCCATGTGATCCGGCATCCGCCGGGTACTCCCCCGGAGTATAAATCGTCGCTCCGTGCCCCGGTGGGACCGCTACGATGATCGCGATGACCACGGTGACCGATCTCGCCGCCGCGCGGGCTCGCCTCGAGGAGGAACGGGCCCGCCTCCGCGCGGAGCTCGGCGAGGAGATCGAGGCGCCGGGCCAGATGACGTACGGCTCGCAGGCCGCGGCCGCGGCCCAGGTCTTTGCCCAGCAGCGCGACCTGGCCCTTCGCGACCAGGCGGCGCGGCGATACCACGCCATCGAGCACGCCCTCGTCCGGATCGACGCCGGCACCTACACGGTCTGCGAGATCTGCGGCGGCCCGATCTCCGCGGAGCGCCACGAGGTGGTCCCCTGGGCCGCCACCTGCGTCGAGTGCGGCCGGACACACCGCTAGGTCGACCGTGAGCGTCCCCGGTCCGGCGCCGCTCGTCGACCTCGCCCGCATCCGCGCCGCCGCGATCACCCTGCGCGGAGTGGCGGTGCGCACGCCGCTGGTGGCGCTCGGAGACCCCGCCCGCGGCCAGCTCCTCAAGGCCGAGTCGCTGCAGCCGATCGGCGCCTTCAAGATCCGCGGCGCCTACAACGCCGCTGCCTCGCTCGACCCGGCGCAGCGCGCCCGCGGCCTCATCACGTACTCGTCGGGCAACCACGCCCAGGGGGTGGCCCGCGCCGCCCGCCTCCTCGGGGTGCCGGCGGTCATCGTCATGCCCGGGAA
The DNA here is from genome assembly GCA_963776355.1 of uncultured Chloroflexia bacterium. GTDB lineage: Bacteria > Chloroflexota > Limnocylindria > Limnocylindrales > CSP1-4 > CTSoil-043. The sequence continues at coordinate 97,490 of CAVZLU010000002.1, forward strand.
CGCCCCGGCGATCAAGCGGGCCCGGGTGCTGGCCGACGGGGCGGAGATCGTGACCGTGGGCGATGCGAGCGCCGAGCGCCAGGCCGTGGCGGAACGCCTCGCCGCCGAGCGCGGCCTCGCGATCATCCCACCCTACGACGACGACCGGATCATCGCCGGCCAGGGGACCTGCGGCCTGGAGATCGCCGAGGACGTGCCGGACCTGGCGCTCGTCCTGGTGCCCGTCGGCGGTGGCGGCCTCGCCTCCGGCGTCGCCGCCGCGGTCAAGGCGCTGCGGCCCGCCGCCCGCGTCGTGGGCGTGGAGCCGGAGCTGGCCGCGGACGCGCGCGACTCGCTCGCCAGCGGTCGGATCGTCGAGTGGTCGGCGGCGGACGTGTCGCGCACCATCGCGGACGGTACCCGCACCCAGGCCCTCGGCGCGCGCACGTTCGCCCACCTGCGAGTCCTCCTCGACGACATCGTCACCGTGCGCGAGGACGAGATCATGGCCGGGGTGAGGATCGCGGCGGAGGAGGCGCGGCTCGTCGTCGAGCCCTCGGGGGCGCTCCCGATCGCAGCCCTTCGCTTCCACGCCGCGGACGTCGGGGCGCGGGATGCGGTTGGGACCATCGTGTGCGTCGTGTCCGGGGGAAACGTGGACGCCGCGCGCTACCGGGCCTGCCTCGAGGCGCCGATCCCCTCGGCCTGAGCGGACGTCGGGTCGGCCGTGAGGGCCGCGGCCGAGCGCCGGGCCGCGATCGCATCCTCGGCCGCCTCCCGCCGGCGCGTGGTCGCCTCGTCGTGGCGGATCCAGGCGGCGATCACGAGCAGGATCGCGACCAGGAAGCACGCGTCCCCGACGCCCCACATGATCGCCCCGGCAAGCTGCTGGTCCTCGAGGGGCGTGGGGGCCCAGGTGCGCCCCGTCGTCATGTAGTGCGGGTAGAGCACCTGCTCGGAGTAGAGGATCGCGACGCCGAGCAGCGAGTTGAGCGGCATCTGGAGGAGGAGGTAGAAGACCCGGGCGGGATACGGCAGGCGCCACGGGCTCGGGTCGCGGCCGACCACGGGCCACCAGAAGAGGAGGGCGGTCGCCAGGTAGAGGGCGTGCTCCAGGTCGTGGACGAGCGGCTCGCCGAGGGCGGCGTCGAAGAGCGGCGAGAGGTGGCTGCCCCACATGACGACGGTGAAGAGGAGCCAGGCCACGAGTGGATGGGCGATCACCTTGACCGGGCGCGAGCGCAGGACCGGCAGGATCCAGCGGTTGCGCACCGCCCGGGTCGAGGCCCGGAGGAGGAGGGTGATCGGCGCGGCGAGAACGATTGCCGGGGCGGCTCCGAAGACGAGCAGCAGGTGCTGGACCATGTGGACGGAGAACAGCTCGGTGTCATAGCGCTCGATTCCCGACATGAGGGCGACGGCCAGGCAGGCGAGCCCGAGCAGGAAGAACGCCGGGCGGTCAACCGGCACCGGGTTGCCGGGGTGGGCCGCATTGACGCGGCGAACCGCCCCCAGGTAGGCGACGGCGGCCAGCACCAGCGGGACGGCGACCTGCGGGTAGAACGTCCAGTCGAGGAGGAGGATCGCCACCGTCGGCGACGGCGGGACGCCGCCACCGCTGTGGGCGAGCGCCGGCGGGGCGGCCAGGAGGGCGAGGACGGGAAGCGCCCCGAGAGCCCCGCGGAGCGTGCGCGCGCGGACCAGGGGGCGATGGCGGGGCATCACGGGCTGCATTCTGGCGCGTCCGGCGGGGGGCGGCTGCGCCGTGCGTCGCCGCCTCGATGGCGGGCGCAACACGTATGCGCATCCCCGCACGAGGTTCGGTATCATGCGCCCGCTCCCGTCCGCACGCGTCCCGGCGCGGAGCACGCGCCGAGGGCTGTCCGTCGCCCGGGTGGGCGGTGCGACAGGCACAGGTCCAGGGGAGGCCCGATGTCGTTGACCCGGAAGAGGCCGTCACGCCGCCCGGCGCTCCTCCTGCTGCTGGCCGCGACGGCCCTTCTCCTGGCGGGCTGCTCCGACTTCAACATCCGGACCGCGCTGCCCCCCGACCCGGCCACGACCCAGGGCCAGGCGACCCAGAACATCTACGACATCGTCTTCATCATCGGGGCCGCGATCTTCTTCCTGGTCGAGGGCCTGATCCTGTTCGCGGTGCGTGCGCTACCGGCGCCGCAAGACCGACGTCGACCTGCCGCCCCAGATCCACGGCAACAACAAGCTCGAGATCGTGTGGACGGCCATCCCGATCGCGATCGTGCTCGCCCTCTTCGTCCTGTCCTGGCAGACGCTGAACACGATCGACGCCCGCCAGGTCGACCCCCCGGTCCGCGTGGGCGTCGTCGCCTACCAGTGGCAATGGGAGTTCGTCTACGCGCCGCCCGACATCCACTGGGAGGACTGCGGGGCGCCCGCCAACGCGGGCAAGTGCGTCACCATCATCGGCGTGGCGCCACCGAGCGGCGACCGCACGGACTGGAAGCCGCCTCAGCTGCACGTCCCGGTGGGCGAGACCGTGGAGCTGCAGATGCACTCCTCGGACGTGATCCACTCGTTCTACGTGCCGGCCTTCCTCTACCAGCGCGACATCACGCCGCGCAAGGACCAGGTGATCCAGTTCCTGGCCGACCGGGAGGGCACGTATCGCGGCCAGTGCTCGCAGTTCTGCGGCCTGCTCCACCAGGAGATGGAGTTCGAGGTCGTCGTCGAGTCGCGGGCCGCGTTCAACAAGTTCCTCACCGACGCCCTCACGCCGCCGGCAACCCCGAGCCCCGCCCCCTCGGCGAGCGGGGCCCCAGGCCCGAGCCAGTCCCCCGGCCAGTCGGTCACCCTCAAGATCAGCGCCCAGAACACGGCCTTCGACGTCAGCGAGCTCGAGGCCCCGGCCAACACCCCGTTCACGATCGAGTTCACGAACAACGACGCCGGGATCCCCCACAACGTCGCCATCCACAAGGACTCGCCCACGGGGGCCGAGGTGCTCAAGGGCGAGATCTTCAGCGGGGTGGGGACGCGGACGTACCAGGTCCCGGCCCTGCCGGCCGGCACCTACGGCTTCGTCTGCAGCGTCCACCCCAACATGACCGGCACGCTCACGCTCAAGTAGGAGAGCCCCGATGGCGACCACCGCGCTCCGCCCCGCGGCGACCTACCGCTCCGGGCTGTATGACTGGCTGACGACCACCGATCACAAGAAGATCGGGATCATGTACTTCTGGAACTCGCTCCTGCTGTTCCTGATCGGCGGCGTCCTTGCCCTCGCTGTCCGCTCGGAGCTTGCGCAGCCGGGCATGCAGTTCATGAGCGAGTCCACCTATAACCAGATGTTCACGATGCACGCGTCGGTGATGATCTTCTGGGTCGTGATCCCGTTCCTGGCGGGCTTCGGCAACTACCTCACGCCGCTCATGATCGGCGCGCCGGACATGGCCTTCCCGCGCATCAACGCCCTGTCCTTCTGGCTGCTGCCGCTGTCGGCGATCATCGTGATCCTCGGGTTCCCGCTCGGCGGGGCCGCCCAGGAGGGCTGGACCAGCTACAGCCCGCTCGCCCAGGACCAGTATTCGCCGGGCATCGGGACGGACCTCTGGATCATCGGCCTGCTCCTCGTCGGCACCAGCTCGATCCTCGGGGCCGTCAACTTCCTGGTCACGATCTTCAAGATGCGAGCGCCGGGCATGACCGTCTTCCGGATGCCGATCTTCGTGTGGACGATCCTCGTGACCAGCGTGCTGGTGCTGATGGGGACGCCGGTCCTCACCGCCGCCCTGATGATGCTCTACATCGACCGCAACTTCGGCGGGGCCTTCTTCAACACGGCCCTCGAGGGCGGCAGCGCGATCCTGTGGCAGAACGTCTTCTGGTTCTACAGCCACCCGGCGGTCTACATCATGATCCTGCCGGCGATGGGGATGATCAGCGAGGTCATCCCCGCGTTCAGCCGCAAGCCGCTGTTCGGCTACAAGGCCTTCGTGTTCGCGACCGCCGGCATCGGCGCCCTCGGCTTCTCGGTGTGGGCCCACCACATGTTCACGACCGGGGCGGTCTACCTGCCGTTCTTCAGCCTGATGACGTTCCTCATCGCGGTCCCGACCGGCGTGAAGATGTTCAACTGGGTTGCCACCATGTTCAAGGGCCAGCTCTCGCTCACGACGTCGATGCTGTTCGCGGTGGGGTTCCTCATGCTGTTCCTCATCGGCGGCATCAACGGCGCCTTCCTGGCCTCGGTGCCGGTCGACTACCACGTCCACGCCACCTACTTCATCGTGGCCCACATTCACTACGTGCTCTTCGGCGGCTCGGTCATGGGCATCTTCGCCGGCATCTACTACTGGTTCCCCAAGATGTTCGGACGGATGCTGAACGAGCCCCTGGGCAGGGTCCACTTCGTGCTCATGTTCATCGGGATGAACCTGACCTTCTTCCCGATGCACCTCCTCGGCACGTCCGGCATGGTCCGCCGCATCGCCGACTACAGCGCCACCGCCGGCTGGAACGACCTGAACCTCCTGGCAACCATCGGCGGCTTCACGATCGCGGTTTCGATGCTGCCGTTCCTGTGGAACGTCTTCTCCACGCTCCGCAACGGCCCGCTCGCCGGTGACGACCCATGGGAGGCCAACACGCTCGAGTGGGCGACCACGTCCCCGCCGCCTCCCTACAACTTCGACCACCTGCCGCCCATCCGGTCCGAGCGCCCGGTGTTCGACCAGCGCCACGCCGCCGACGCCCCGCAGCTGACGGCCGGGAGCTGACCGTGGCCGCCAACACGTCCGCCGTCGCCCCACCCGCGTCGACGGGCGACGCCCCGGCCGTCGCCCACGGCCAGCGGGGGATCAGCAACCCGATCCTGGGGATGATCCTCTTCATCGCCTCGGAGGTGATGTTCTTCGCCGGGCTCTTCGCGGCCTACTTCAACGTCCGCGCCAGCTCGCTCCACTGGCCGCCGTACGTCAACGAGCAGCCCTACGAGCCGTTCGACATCCACACGCCGGAGCACCTCCTGGTGGCGGCGACGCTCACCACGATCCTCATCGTCAGCTCGGTGACGCTGCAGATCGGCGTGTGGGCGATCCGGCGCGGGGATCGCACGGCCTTCCTGCGGGCCACGGCCGTGACGGTCGTCCTGGGGCTGACATTTCTCGGCGGCCAGCTGTGGGACTACACGCAGCTCGGGTACGGCATCACCGACACGGCCTTCGGGAGCACGTTCTACACGCTCACCGGCTTCCACGGCGCGCATGTCCTCGGCGGAGCGATCATGCTGCTGGTCGTGATCTACCGCGGTCTTGCGGGGCAGTTCTCCGCCCGCCACCACGACATGGTCGAGGCGACGTCGCTCTACTGGCATTTCGTGGACGTCGTCTGGATCGTCCTCTTCTCGACCTTCTACCTCCTGCCCGGTGGCGGCCGATGACGATCGTCAAGCCGCGCTACACGCTGCTCGCCGGCGCGGTCTTCGTCATCCTCGGCATCGTGTACGGCTTCCTCAGCGGCGACCCCGTCGGCACGACGCTGCTCGTCTGCCTCGGGATCGGCATGGGCCTCATGTCCTACGTGCTGATCGCGGGCTCGACCCGCGGCGACGCGCAGTAGCGAGGACCCCCGACCTCGATGGATGTCTGGGACTCGATCCTCCAGTTCACCGGGAAGCTCCTCTCCCCGGACTGGGGCGGCCTGGTCCTCCTGATCCCGTTCGCGGTGCTGGTCCTGGTCGCGGGCTACATGGCCTGGGTCTTCCGCCGCTTCGCCTCGGCCGGTCCCGCGCTGTCTCGCCCGCTCCCGACGGCACCCCCGCCGCGCGGGATGCACATGCCCGGGCCCAGCCTCGCGCCGTTCCTCGTCGCCATCGGCGCGTTCGCCTTCCTGCTATCCACGCTCTTCATCAGCATCCAGACCGCGGTCGACCCGGCGACGAAGCAGCCCGTCCCGGGCTCCACGACGATCGTCATCGAGCCCGGCGGCGTGGTCGCCCTCGTCGTGGGCCTGCTGGCGATGGTCGGCGCGCTCCTCTACTGGGGACGCGAGGCCAGGCGCGAGTACGACGCCCTCGAGCCGCCGGCCGGCCGGGCCGCGGCCGTCCCTGCCGTCGCCGCCCTGCCGGCCGGAGGCCACGCGAGCCCGCCCGCGGGCGTCCACGTTCCCGGACCGTCGTTCCGCCCCCTCCTCGTCTCGATCGCCGCCGCGGCGCTGGTCCTCGGGCTCGCCATCGCTCCCATCGTGGCGGCCGCCGGGCTCGTCATGCTCGTGATCGCCTTGCTGGGATGGCTCGGGGACGCTCGCAGGGAATACCGGCTCGTGGTCAAGGCCGACAGCACCGGCCATCTCGAGAACATCCCGGCGCCGCGGTTCCCGGTCGGGACGCTCATCGTGTTCGCGGTCCTCTTCATCGGCTCGCTGCTGCTCGCCGGCATGACGAACGCACCCGGCGGGGGAACGACCGCGGGGGCCGGCGGCGGTTCGGCGTCCCCGGCGCCCGCCTCGCCAGCCGCGTCGACGGCCCCTGGCTCGCCGGTGCCGTCCCCGGCGTCCACGGCGCCGGCCACGCCCGCGCTCACCCCGGCGGCAACCGCGAGTGCCGCCCCGGCGGCCTCGCAGGCGGCCACCCCGGCGGCTTCGCTGCCACCCCCGTCGGCGACGCCCGCACCGTCGGGCGCCGGGGCTCCGGACCTCAAGATCGCGGCCAAGGACCTCGCCTACGACGTGAGCGCGCTCGAGGTCCAGGCGAACACGCCGTTCACGATCGAGTTCACGAACGGCGACGACGCGACCCCCCACAACGTGTCGATCCGCCAGGGTTCGCTGACGGCGGCATCGATCTTCCAGGGCGAGATCTTCGAGGGAGTTGGCACGCGGACCTACCAGGTCCAGGCCCTGCCGGCCGGCGCCTACTTCTTCGTCTGCAGCGTCCACTCCTTCATGTCGGGGACCCTCACCGTCAAGTAGCGCCGCGGGCGGCAGCCGCGTGCGGCAGGCGGCCCGACGCACGGCCCCCGCGGGGGCCGTTCCGGCCATCGACACCGTCCCGGCGATCGACATCGTCCCGGCCATCGACATCGTCCCGGCCGAGATCCGGGCGCCACCCTAGAATGGCGCCTCCATGAGAGCCATCCCGTGGCGCGCTCGTCGCGCTGCTCACCGCTGTCACCGCTGTCGCCGTCGCCGCCGCCGCCTGCGGCGGTGCCTCCGCTTCGGGGAGTCCCGGGGTCGTTGTGATCGGCTCACCCCTCATCGGGAAGGCCGCGCCGGCGCTTGCCGGGACGACCCTGGACGGGACCTCGTTCGACCTGGCCGCCAAGAAGGGGTCGCCGGTGCTCGTCAACTTCTGGGCCAGCTGGTGCGGACCCTGTCGGGACGAGTTTCCGCTCCTCGAGGGCGCGATCGCCCGCCACGCCGCCGAAGGGCTCGTGGTGGTCGGCGCCCTCTACAAGGATGACGTCGGCCCGGCGCGGACCTTCGTCAACGACGAGGCGGCCACATGGCCGACCGTCGTCGATCCGTCGCGGTCGATCGGCCAGGCGTGGAAGGTGCTCGCGCCGCCGCAGACATTCTTCGTCGACCGGGACGGCGTGATCCGCGACGTGCAGGTCGGCCAGATCCGGGATGCGGCCGAGCTCGACCGCCTGCTGGCGTCGATCCTCCAGTGATCGAGCCCCCGGCGGATCCGGCGCGGACCGGCCGTCGTGCGGGCCCCGCCTCGACGCGTGCCGGCGGCGAGCCGGCCATCGCGGTGCGCGGTCTCCGCAAGCGCTACGGCGAGCTGACGGTGCTTGACGGGCTCGACCTCGAGGTGGGCCACGGCCAGCTGGTGGCGCTGCTGGGCCCGAACGGGGCCGGCAAGACCACGACCGTCGAGATCCTCGAGGGCTTCCGCCGCCCCGACGGGGGCGAGGTTCGCGTCCTCGGGCTCGATCCGCAGCACGACGGGGCCGCGCTCCGGCCGCAGGTCGGGATCATGCTCCAGCAGGGCGGGATCACCCCCCAGGGACGACCTGGTGAGCTCATCCGGCTCCACGCCCGCCTCTACGCTGACCCGGCCGATCCGAACGCGCTCCTCGATCTGCTGGGCCTGGCACACGCCGCAAGGCGCCGCTACAAGCTCCTCTCGGGCGGCGAGAAGCAACGGCTGGCCCTGGCGCTGGCCCTCGTGGGACGACCCCCCCTGCTGATCCTCGACGAGCCGACAGCGGGCATGGACCCGGCGGCGAAGGTCACCGTGCGATCGCTCATTGCCGACCTGCGGGCGGCCGGCCGGACGATCCTGCTCACGACGCACGAGCTGGCCGACGTCGAACGCCTGGCCGACAACGTGGTGGTCATCGATCGGGGCCGGGTCCTCGCGGCCGGCACCCCGGCCGAGCTGGTGGCTGGGTCGGGCATGGTGCTCCGGTTCCGAATCGCAACGCCGAGCGGCCGCGAGGCCGCGCTCGATCACGACGACCTCGCGGCGCTCGGCATGGTGCTCGGCGGCGCGATCGAGCCGGACGGCACGGGCGGGCGCCATCGTCTCGCGGGCCGCACGCCCGATCCTCGCGGCGTGGCCGCGCTGGCGGCGTGGTGCGCCGAGCGGGGCCTCCTCCTGGCTGAGCTGCGAACGACCGGCGGCACGCTGGAGGAGCGCTTCCTGGAGCTCATCGCCGACACCAACGGCAGCGACGGCACGAAGGGCGTCACCGCGGTCACGGGCGCCGCGGACGTGGAGGGAGCGGCATGAGCGCGCCCGCCAACGGCCGGATGCTGGTCGCGGGGGACGGTCGGCCGTCCTCGGCCGTCGCCCGGATCGCGGCGATGCTCGAGATCGAGCTGCGCCTCACGTCGCGGCGCCTCGAGAACCTCCTGGTGACCCTCTTCCTGCCAGCGGTGCTGCTGGCCTTCTTCGGCTCGATCCGGATCCTCCCCGCCGCCGCCAGTGCCATCCCCGGAGCACCGCCGATCGACGGCGTGCTGCCCGCCATCCTGGCCGCCGCGATCGTGGCGGCCGGCCTGGTCAACCTCGGCATCTCCACCGGCTTCGAACGCTCATACGGGGTGCTGAAGCGCCTCGGCGCGTCGCCGCTGACGCGGGGCCAGCTCCTGACGGGCAAGATCCTGACGATCGTCGTGGTGGAGGCGGTGCAGGCGGTCCTGCTCGTCGGACTCGCCGTCGTCGCCTTCGGCTGGAGCCCCGGCCCCGAGTGGAACCCACTCGCGGTTGTCGCCGCGGTGGCGCTCGGGACGGCGGCCTTCAGCGCGATGGGGCTCCTCTTCGCCGGCACGCTGCGGGCGGAGGCGACGATGGCCCTCACCAACGCCCTCTTCCTGCTCGCGCTCCTGCTGGGTGGCATCCTCGTGCCGGGTCACCAGATGCCCGGCGCGCTCGGCGCGCTGGCGTCCCTCCTGCCCACGGCGGCGCTCGCCGACGCGCTCCGCATCAGCCTCGGCGCGAGCACGGGCGACCTCGCGGGCCCGCTCCTGGTGCTGGCCGCCTGGGCCGTGGGCGTCGGCGCCCTCACGGCGCGCACCTTCCGCTGGGAGTAACGGACCTCCCCCTCAGCCTCCCGGCGCCGGCCCCCCAGGTGCCGCGGCATCGGTGGAGTCGTCGACCGGCGCGTCCGTTGCCGCGCCGGCGGCAGCGTCGGCCGCGGTGGCGGAGGCCGCGGTGCCTGCGGCCACCGTGGCGGAGGCCGCGGTGTCGGCGGCCGCAGCATCCGAGCCGGCCGCGCCGGCGGCCGCGGCCCCTGGACCCGCCGTTCCCGGCGGTGGGGGCGAGGCGCTCCGCTGGCTGTAGAGGTACGCGCCGATCACGATCACGATGATGGCGATCAGCAGGATCAGGAGCCACGGCGGGCCGCCGCTGCCCTCCCCCGGTGCCGGGCTCGGGACCGGCGCCGGCGAGGGCGCCGCAGTCGGGCTCGGCGTTGGGCTCGGCGAGGGCGTCGGCGTGGCGACCGCCGTCAGCGGGACGTTGACTCCGGCCAGCGGATTGCCGCCGGTGATCACCTTGGGAGGCACCGCGCTCGTCCACGAGAGCTGGCCGTCGGACACCTCGCCGCTGACCACGTAGGTGGCGTCCGGCTTGACGTCGGCGACGTTGAAGGGCACCGAGAAGCGGATCGGGCTGCTCGCGCCCGGCTGCGGGCGGGCGTCGAAGCCGAGCACAGCCCCGGTCTCAGGCTGCACGACCATCGTCACCGACGACGCGCCGTCACCGAGGGTCGTGTCGATCCCGGTCAGGGTTCCCGTGACTTCCCCGAGGAGCAGGTCGGGACGGTAGGTGAGGGGCACGACGACCCCGCTCGTCGGGGCGCCCTGGGTGATGACCGGGACACCGGTCGCGGAGACCCAGGCATTGTCGCCGTCGATGACGGCAGCCCGGACCGTGTATGTCTTCGTGGGGTCGATGCTGGCGGTCGCGTAGGTGAGCGAGAACGAGATCGGCTTCTGCCCCGGGGTCGGGATCACCTCGCTGGCGACGACGGCCACGGAGGACGCGTTGCCCTCGTCGAGCAGGGCCACGACAGCCTTTGCGCCGCCCGAGAGGGTGGCGGGCTCCTTGTAGACGAGGGTGCCGCTCACCGTTCCGGACGTTGGACCGGGCGTGGGAGTCGGCGCTGCGGTGGGCGACGGGGCGGCCGTCGGTGAGGCGCTCGGGGCCGGCGTCGGCGTGGGCGCCGCCGTCGGACTCGGGGTCGCGGTCGGGGCCGCGGGGCGTCGGGCGATTGGGGCGGCCGTCGGGGCAGGCGTCGCTGTCGGCGCGGCCGTGGGCCGGGGGGTGGGCGTCGGGGCCGGCGTCGGCTGCGCCGTTGCCGTCGGGGCGGCAGTGGGCTTCGGTGTCGCCGAGGGGCCGCTCGACGGCGTCGCGGACGCGCCCGGGCTCGGGCTCGGCGCGTTCGGCGGCAGCTTCGTCGGCAGGGCCGTGACGTCGATCGTCAGGGCCGTCGTGGACCCGGGCACGACCGGAACAGGGGCGAGGCTCTCCCAGACCGAGGTTCCGTCGACGATCGCTGCCCGCGCCTGGTAAGTTGCCGCGGAGTCGACGAACGAAGGGTCGTAGGGGATGACGAGGGCAACCGGCACCTGCCCGGGCTCGACCGAGATGTCGCGACTGGCGATCCGGCCGCTTCCCACCTTGACCACGCCGACGAGCACGACCGCGGTCGGGCTCAGGCTCGTCGTGTCCTTCTTCGTAACCGTCACGGGCAGCGTGGCCGGTCCGTTCGGGCGGATCGTCATCGGCACGGACAACCCAGTCTCGGGGCCGCCGGGGGCGATGACGGGGACCGGATCCGTGCTCTGGAGGACCGTCGCCCCATCGACGATCGAAGCGTAGAGGACGTAGGGCCGGGTGGGAACGATCCGGGCGACGTCGTACAGCACCGAGAACGGGATCGAGCCGGCACCGGTGGCCGGGCTTCGCTGCTGGCCGACGATCACCGGCTCACCCGCCGCGGCCCCCTGGTCGAGTATCGTGACCACGGCGACGGCATTCGTCGACAGGGCGCCGTTGAACGTCAGCACGCCGCTCACGGTCCCCGACGGAGCGGCCAGGCCGGCCGGCACGAATGCCAGCAGCATGGCTGCGATCGCAGCGATGCCCACCAGGGCCCGCCCGGCGGGCAACCCGCGGTCAAATCGGCTCATCGTCGAGGTCTCCTCCAGGCGGCGGCGCCAGCCGCGGTCATCGGCGCGTCGGCCGTCGTTCCCACGCGCGCCGAAGATCGAGAGGATACACGGGACGTTCCGGCCCATGGCCGGCCCGCGCAGGCCGGGGCCGGAGACTGGCCGTCCGGGACCCGACGGCCAGGACGTTCGGGCAGGGACTCGCGTCAATGCCGGGGGTGTACTCTCGGCTCGTGACCGACCTCCCGGAGCAGCCCCCGTCAACCGCCGTGGACGAGGCCCGCGAGATCGTGGACGGCGACGCCGCCACCCATCTCGAGGCGCTCGTGTTCGCCGACCTCGTCGCCGGCCCTGGCCAGCCCGTCACCGACGGGCTCGCGATCGAGCTCGTCGGCCAGCACCTGCGCCTCTCGGGCACCGTCCAGATCGGCTTTCACCGTCGCCTGTCCGATTTCGTCAACAACCACGAGGGCCTGATCCGCCTCCACGACGCGACCGTCCTGCGCCGGAACGGCGATCCGACCAAGGTGACGGCCCCGTCACTCTGGGTCACCCCGGAGGAGGTGACCCTGGTCGGCCAGTCGGCCGACCGCTCGAAGCCCGACACGTCGCCGAAGTGGTACATGGACAAGAAGGCGTACACGCTGATCGTCGTCACCTCGGGCCACACCCTCAGCGGCCAGGTCCATCTCAACCCGGAGGCGGTCCTGTCGGCGTTCATCGAGTCCCCGTCGCCGGTGTGGATCCCGATGACCGATGTGCGGACCCGCTCGCTGGCCGACCGGCGGGTGACCTCGCGCTACGACTTCGCGCTCCTCAATCGCCGCCACATCGTGGCCGCCACGGAGATGCTGCCCGGCATGACGGCGGACCGCGCGATCCTCTGAGCGTGCGGCAGCAGCCCTCCCCGAGCCGCCTTCGACACGGCCCGCGAGGGGTGCGGCACCCGGCATCGCGGCGCGCCTGGCCGCATCGTCCCCCGGAACCCGCCCAATCGGGCCGCTTGCGCATTGGCCGCGGCCCGGGCACCCTTCGCGTCATGTCGCGCAGCCTCGTCCCAGCGTCCGCCGCCCTCGCCGCCGTGGTCGCCCTGGGGGCGGTGCTGGCGGCGGTGGCCGCGCCGGCCGCGGCCGCCGAGCCGAACTTCCCCAGCTACGACAGCCGCTACCACACCTACGGCGAGATGGTGGCCGAGATCGAGGCGACCCAGGCGGCCTATCCGGACCTGGTCCAGATCCGCTCGATCGGCAAGAGCTACCAGGGCCGCGACATCTGGGTGGCGAAGGTCTCCGACAACGTCGCGGTTGACGAGCCCGAGCCCGAGGTGATGGTCGACGCGCTCCACCACGCTCGTGAGCGGCTCTCGCTCGAGCAGGCGCTCTACTTCCTGAAGGTCCTCACCCACGACTACGCGACCGACGCCGCGGTGCGCGCGCTCGTCAACGCCCGGGAGACCTGGATCGTCTTCTCGGTGAACCCGGATGGCGAGGTCTACGACCTGACCGGGAACCCGTACCGCCTGTGGCGCAAGAACCGCCAGCCCACGCCTGGGTCGCGCTACATCGGGACGGACATCAACCGCAACTACGACTACCACTGGGGCTGCTGCGGCGGCTCGTCACGGAACCCGGCGGCCTGGAACTACCGCGGCCCGTCCGCGTTCTCGACGCCCGAGGCCCGGGTCATCCGCGACTTCGTGAAGAGCCGGGTGGTGGACGGCCGCCAGCAGATCAGGCTGCACCTCACCCTTCACACGAACGGCCGGCAGGTGCTGTGGCCGTACGGCTACACGCTGGCCGATGTTCCGCGCGACATGACCGCCGAGGATCACCGGGCGTTCGTGGCCATCGGCCGGGCTATGGCCGCGCGGAACGGTTATCGGCCCATGCAGTCGAGCGACCTCTACGTGACCGACGGGGACGAGATCGACTGGATGTACGGGCGCCAGCGGATCTTCTCGTTCACCTGGGAGCTGTATCCACCCGAGACGCCCTCGAACGTCACCGACCACTACTCGCCCGACGAGATCATCGCCCGCGAGACGGCGCGGAACCGGGCGGCGTTCCTGTACGCCCTCACGGTCGCCGCCTGCCCGTATGCCTCGATCGGTCGGGCTGCAGCGAACTGCGGCGCCTTCTTCGACGACTTCGAGGCCAACCGGGGGTGGACCGTCAACCCCGATGGCACCGACACGGCCACGAGCGGCCGCTGGCAGCGCGGCAGCCCGGCGGCGACCTTCTCGAACGGCGCCAAGCAGCTGGCCACGGCGGTCTCCGGCGCGCGGGTCCTCGTCACCGGCGCGGCCGCGGGCGCGAGCCCGAACGCGAACGATCTCGACGGGAGAACCACGATCCGGTCGGCGCCGATCGTCCTGCCCGCGTCGGTGGGGCCGCTCTCGCTGCGCTACTACTTCTCCCACCGGGCCGGCTCGTCGACCGCCGACTGGTTCCGCGTCTGGGTGGAGGCCGCCGACGGGACGCGGACACTCGTGTTCCAGCGCGTGGGAACGGCGCTCAACCGGAACGCTGCCTGGGCCTCGGCCCGCATCTCGATGACCCGCTGGGCCGGCCAGACGGTGCGCATCGTGCTCGGGGCGGCGGACGTCGGCAGGGGCAACCTGGTGGAGGCGGCCGTCGACGACGTCCGCATCGAGCGCCCGTAGCGGCGGCGCCGCCCGGGACGGCGGTCCTGATGGAGCGCCCGCAGCGGCCGCGCGGCCCGGGGCGGCGGTCCGGGCCGACGCAATCGCCGGCGGTCCGAGTTCCGCGCGGCTCGCCGGATAGCAAGAACCCCGGCGGGCGGGCCGGGGTTCTCGACGTCGGTATACGGCTTGGTTGCGGGGAAGGGATTCGAACCCTTGACCTTCGGGTTATGAGCCCGACGAGCTGCCGCTGCTCCACCCCGCAGGCGGAGTATGGGCCGCGAGCTCGCTTCCGTCAAACGCCGTCCACGCGCCCGGGCATACGGGAGGTCGCCGACACCGTCCGGACGGCCCGCCAGGTGGTCCACCGATGGGCGCCGGGCCGCGTGCCCGCGCTACAGTGGGGGCCTTCGTCGCGCCGTCCCCGCCCGCGAGCGAACCGGAGCCGCCCTGCCGATGTCCGCCGACGACCTCTACCCGGCCGCGCTCGCCGTCCGCGAGCGGGCCTACGCGCCTTACTCCGCCTACCCCGTGGGGGCCGCCCTGCGCGACGAGCTCGGCCGGATCCACGTCGCGGCCAACGTGGAGAACGCAGCCTACCCCCAGGGCCAGTGCGCCGAAGCGTCGGCGATCGGGGTCCTCATCGCGGCCGGCGGCCGCCGGATCACCGAGGTCCTCGTGGTCGCGGACGAGCGGCAGGGTCTCCCCTCCCCGTGCGGCGCCTGTCGCCAGCGCCTCCGCGAGTTCTCCTCGACCGACACTCCGATCCACCTGGCGGGACTCACGGGGATCCTGCGCACGGTGACCCTTGGCGACCTCCTTCCCTTGAGCTTCGGGCCCGAGCACCTCGGCCGGGAGGCGGTTCGATGACGCACCCGGGCCTCGATCCGGCCCGCCTGGCGGCGGACGTCCTGCGAGAGCAGGCGCCGGGCTTCCAATCGCGGCTGGGGATCGTCCTCGGCTCCGGCCTGGGCGGGCTGGCCGACGTCCTCGCTGATCCGGTCGCGGTCCCCTATGCCGACATCCCCGGCTTCCCGTCCTCGACCGTGCCCGGCCACGCCGGCCGTTTCGTGCTCGGCACGCTCGAGGGGGTCCCGGTTGCCTGCATGCAGGGGCGCTTCCACCTCTACGAGGGCCATCCGGCGGCGGCCATCAAGCTCCCGATTCGCACCTTCGCCGCCCTCGGGGTCGAGAGCCTCCTCCTGACGAACGCGGCCGGCTCGCTGCGGGCGGAGGTCGTGCCCGGCAGCCTCATGCTCATCACCGACCATCTCAACTTCATGTGGACCAACCCCCTGGTGGGGCCCAACGACGACGAGTGGGGCGAGCGCTTCGTGGGCCTCGAGGACGCCTACGACCCCGAGCTCCGGGCGCGCCTCCTGCAGATCGCCGGCGGGCTGGGGATCCAGCTCCACGAGGGCGTCTACTGCTCCCTGCTCGGGCCGCTCTTCGAGACGCCGGCCGAGATCCGGGCCTACCGGGTCCTCGGCGCCGACGCCGTCGGCATGTCCACGGTGCCGGAGGTGATCGTGGCCCGCCATGCCGGGATCCGGGTGGCGGCCATCAGCGCGATCACGAACCTGGCGGTCGGGATGAGCGCCGAGCCGATCGACCACGAGCAGACGCTGCGGGGGGCCGCGATGGCCGCCGCCGACCTCACCCGCCTCGTCCGCGCGTTCGTCGCCTCGTTCGCGGGCGGGGCCGCCCGCGGCGGCGCCGTCGAGGCCTGAGCGGTGCTGCCGCAGGAGGTCGTCCGCCACAAGCGCGAAGGCCGCGCGCTGACCGACGAGGAGATCGCCTTCTTCGTCACCGGCATCACGGACGGCTCCATCACGGAGGGCCAGGTCGCGGCGTTCGCGATGGCCGTCTTCTTCCGCGGGATGACCCGACGGGAGCTCGTGGCGCTCACCCGGGGGATGCGCGACTCCGGCACAGTGCTCGACTGGGCCGACGCCGACCTGCCCGGACCCGTGCTCGACAAGCACTCGACCGGCGGGGTCGGCGACAAGGTCTCGCTGATGCTCGCGCCCATCGTGGCGGCCTGCGGCGGCGCCATTCCGATGATCTCCGGGCGAGGGCTCGGCCACTCCGGCGGCACGCTCGACAAGCTGGACGCGATCGCCGGCTACACGACGGCGCCCGACAACGCCACCTTCCGACGGGTCGTGCACGACGTCGGCTGCGCGATCATCGGCCAGACGGCCGACCTCGCCCCGGCCGACCGGCGCCTCTACGCGATCCGGGACGTGACGGCGACAGTCGAGAGCATCCCCCTGATCACGGCGTCGATCCTGTCGAAGAAGCTGGCCGCGGGCCTGACCGGCCTGGTGCAGGACGTGACCTTCGGCAGCGGCGCGTTCATGACAACCGTGGAGGATGCCCGGGCCCTCGCCGACAGCATCGTGGTGGTCGCCAACGGGGCCGGCTGCCGCACGACGGCACTCCTCACCGACATGAACGAGGTCCTCGGCACGACCGCCGGGAACGCAGTCGAGGCACGCGAGGCGATCGCCTACCTGGCCGGCGAGGAGGGCCCGACAGCCGCGAGCCACGCCTGCACGAGGTGACGATGGCGCTGTCGGCCGAGCTCCTGGTAACCGGCGGCGCTGTTCGGCTCAATCGCGGACGCGCGCGCCGCCTGTGAGCGGGTGCTGGCGTCGGGTGAGGCCGCCGATCGATTCGCCCGCATGGTGGCCGCGCTCGGCGGGCCGGCGGACGTGCTCGAGCGGCCCGACGAGCACCTCCCGCTGCCCGCCGTGACGCTGCCTGTCCTTCCCGCGCGGGCCGGGTTCGTCGTCGCGGAGGACGCCCGGGCCATCGGGCTCGCGATCGTGGGCATGGGCGGCGGGCGAACGCGCGCCGACCAGCGGGTCGACCATACAGTCGGCTTCACGCGGGTGGCCCCGATCGGGTCCGAGGTCGGCCCGGACCGGCCGCTGTGCCTGGTCCATGCCCGCACGGCAGCCCAGGCGGAGGTCGCCGCGGCCGAGCTCCGCGCCGCCGTGACGGTCGCCGACGAGGCGCCTGCCGCCGCGCCGGTGGTTCTGGAGCGCCTGGCCGGGTAGGAGCGGCGCCGCTTCACTTCAGCCTGGTTTCAGGTTCGAAGCCGAGACTGCGCGCGTCGACGCCGATCCCCAGGTCGTCCCCGCCCGAGGATTTCCATGAAAGACCGCCGCCTGACCGTCATCGCCGTGGCAGCCGTCGTCGTCGCCCTCCTGGTCGTCGGGATCGGGAGCCTCGCCTACACCCTGGTGCTGTCCGGCGACAACGTGCCCGCGCTCGGGCTCGATGCGCCGTCGGCCGCGGTCGCCACGCCGGCATCGAGCGCGCCGAGCGACCCTGCCGGCGCGTCGGCGGCGGTGGCGTCGGCCGGCCCGGCCGCGTCGGCGGCGGCGGAATCGACCACCCCGGCTGCGTCGGGCGCGGCGCCCGCGGCAGCGGCGGACCTCGCCGGCTCCTGGACGGTCGCCAGTGGCGTCGCCGGCTACCGCGTGCGCGAGACGTTCCTCGAGCAGAGCGCCGACAGCGATGCCGTCGGCCGGACGAGCGGGGTACGCGGCACGCTCGCCGTCACCGGATCGCCCGGGTCACTCACCCTCGCCTCGGCGAACCTCGAGGTCGACCTGACAGGGCTCTCCAGCGACCGCGCTCGCCGCGACCAGGCGCTCCAGGGACGGGGGCTCGAGATCGGCACGTTCCCCACCGCCACCTTCGAGCTGGGCGGACCGGTCGCGCTGCCCGCAAGCCTCGGGTCGACCGACGTTGCCGTCACGCTTCCCGGCAAGCTCACCCTCCACGGGGTCACGAAGGATGTCGAGATCGCGGCCCAGGCCCGGGTCGACGCCGACGGCACCGTGGTCGTGGCCGGGACGCTCCCGATCGCCTTCGCCGACTACAAGATCGTGGCGCCGGACGTGGCCGGCCTCATCTCCGTCCAGGACCACGGCTCGATGGAGTTCCGGGTCGTCCTCGCCAGGGGCTGAGCCCCGCAACCCCGGCACTCGACTCGTTCAGACAGCCGCCGTCGTTGCCGCCGCACCGGGCCGCAGCGCCGTCACGGCGCCCCACGCGGCGATGGCCATCCCGGTGACGAAGATCGGCCACGGGAAGTTCGCCGGCACCTCGCCGTCGAGCACGCGCGGCGCGTTCCAGCACAGGGCGAGGACGACGATCAGCCCGCCGGCGAGTCCCGCGACGACATGGGTCCGCCCGGCGCGCACGGGCTGGCCCGCCCTCAGCCGGGCTGCAGCCGCCAGCCCGAATCCCACGAGCGCCAGGCTCACGACGACCGGCGCCCAGACGGGCCCGGCCCAGGGGACGGGGATGAGGAAGAGCAGGTCCCAGGTCCCGAGCGAGGGCGGCCAGCCGATGAAGACCCACAGCCAGGCGTAGTACAGGATGTCCCAGGTCCCGAAGGCGACCGCCGTCCACGCCAGCCGCTCCAGGCCGCTCCGGCCGGCGAGCCAGCCGACCGCGGCCAGCATGATCATCGTCGCCGCCTCGCGGCCCACCTCGATCACGGCGAGATCGCCGGTCACCGCCGGATCCTCCACGGGGAAGAGCGCCCGCGGGTCGATGCCGAGGGCTCGCTGCAGGTAGACGACAACCGCCGACTCGAGGAACGCCATCGCGACGGCATAGACGATGACGACCAGGGCAACCGAGCCGAAGGCGGGGAGCGCGCGCGGTCGGCGACCGGCGTGCGCTGGGCGGCGTCGGGGGCGGGCGTCGGCGACATCGTGCCAGTATCGACGTGCGGGCCTCGCGCGGCGTGGCGCGGGCCTCGCGCGGCGTGGCGCGGGCCTCGCGCGGCGTGGCGCGGCCGAGACGGCTCGCCGCCGCCCGCTCAGGCGCCGTCGGCTTCGGATCGCCTCGCCGACCTGCGGCGTCGGGCCGGGGCCTTCGCTGCGCGGCCCCCTCGCCGCGGCCGCCCGTGCCGGCGGGAGCGCCGCGGGGCGCTCCTCCCCGGTGACCTCGTCCACGATGCCGACGACGACCGTCCGAATCGGGGCCCCGGGCGCGGCCAGCACCTGCCGGGCCGAGTTGCCCTCGTCGAGGAGGAGGACCGTCTCGCCGGCACCGGCGCCCACGCTGTCGACGGCGATCATGTAGCCGCCGGAGGCTTCGCCGCCCGGGTCCACCAGGTCGACGAGGAGCAGGGTGCGGCCCTCGAAGTCGGGTGCGTTGATCGTCGAGACGACGGTCCCGACAACCCTGCCGAGCTTCACGGGCGAGCCCTTCCGGCCCGGCGCCCGGCGGTTGGCGGTGACCCGGCCGGATCGTCACCCGCCAGTGACCGAACGGCGTCCACGATCCCGACGATCGCGTGGTCAACCGGGACGAACGGGTCGGGCATCGCCTGGGCGGCCTCGCGCGCCGCGACGAAGTAGACGAGCTCGCCGGGTCCGGCCATGTGCACGGCATCGGCGGCCACGAGCTGGCTGCCGACGGGCTCCAGGTCGCGGTCGAGCGGCTGGATGACCATGAGCTTCACGCCCTCGAGGCCGGGGGCCTTGACCGTGGCGACGACGGTGCCGATGACGCGCGCGAGCTGCACGGCGCTACCCCCGGACCCGGGCCGCGAACCGCGGGTCCGCCGCCAGGTTGACCGCCATGTCGGCGTGCAGCCGGGGGATCACTCGCTGGCTGACGCCCGGCGACCCCGCGATCCGTCCGACCCCGATCTCCACGGCGGCCTCGACATCTGCGACGGCCCCGTCGAACAGGAGGTACCCCTTGCCGCCGAGATCGTCGGCGAGGCGGAGCTCGACGAGGCGCACCCGGGCGCCTTTCAGGCCGGCGTCGGCGGCAGCGAGGATCGCGGCGACGGTCGCGGTCTCGATGATCCCGAGGGCCTCGCCGCTGGCCCCACCTCGGCCGCCGCGCATCGCCGGGACCACGTCCGGGTGAACGTTCGGCAGGACGAGCACGTCGAGGACGGAGGCGGCCCCGACCTCCCGGCCGGCCTCCATCGCCTCCTCGACGTCCGCCACCGCCCCACCGACGAGGACGAGGTACTTCCCGGGGTGGACGGTGCCGGCGCGGATCACGTCGATCGGGGCCCGCTTCGCCATCGCGTCGCCGGCCGCGATGCCGGCCGCGATCGAATCGAGCTCGAGCAGGCCGAGCGCCGGCTCGATCGCGGGCTGCCCATCCATCGTCAGACGATCCGCAGCGCGCCGACGACGGTGATGCGGCGCTCGCGCGAGAAGGTCCGGGGCCGGGTGAGGCCGTCACCGGACGGGCTGGCGATCGAGAACGAGGTGAAGCCTTCGCCCCCCTCGCCGAGGCCGGCGACGTTCGGCCCGTTCGTCACGAAGATGCTGCAGTTCATCGCCCGGGCCATCCTCGTGATCGTCTCGACGTTGGTCGAGTGGATGGAGGCCGTGTGGCGGAAGCCGTGCTCCATGCGCACGGCGAGGTCGATCGCCTGGTCCACCGTCCCGACGCGGACGACCGGCAGGACCGGCATCATCTGCTCGGTCCAGGCCAGGCTGTGGTCACGGGGAACGTCGGCGATCACCAGGCGCGGCGGCGGCTCGACCTGGACGCCGATCTCCGCGAGGATCTTCGCCGCGTCCTGGCCGATCCAGGCCGGGTTGATGACGCCGGGCTTCCCCGGCTGGCCCAGCTCGCGGAACACGACCCGCTCCAGGCGCCGCAGCTCGTGCTCCTTGAGCACGTACGAGCCGGCCTGGGCCATCGCCCGGATGAGGCGGTCGGCGACGGTGTCGACGACGAGGACCTCCTTCTCGTCGATGCAGACGATGTTGTTGTCGAACGAAGCGCCGCGGACGATGTCACGGGCGGCCCGCTCGATGTCGGCGGTGCCGTCGACGACGGCCGGCGGATTGCCGGGGCCGGCCGTGATCGCCCGCTTGTCGGTCCGCAGCGCCTCCCGCACGACTGCGGGTCCGCCCGTCACGAGGAGCACCCGGACGCCGGGGTGGGCCATGAGGGCCCGGGCGGTATCGATCGTGGGAGTCACCGTGGCCGTGACGAGGTCGGGCGGCCCCCCGGCGCCCACGATGGCCCGGTTGATGAGCCGGATCGCCTCCGCCGAGCAGCGCCGGGCGCCGGGGTGGGCGTTGAAGACGACCGCGTTGCCCGCCGCGATGATGCTGATCGTGTTGTTGATGATCGTCGAGGTGGGGTTCGTCACCGGCGTGATCGCGGCCACGACCCCGAACGGGGCGAACTCGGTGACCATCATGCCGGCGTCGCCGGAGACGGCCTGGACCTCGAGGTCCTCGGGCCCGGGCGCCCGCGAGGCGACCAGGCGGTTCTTGACAACCTTGTCCTCGACCCGGCCGAGGTGCGTCTCCTGGTGGGCCATCCGGGCCAGGTGCTCGGCATGGTCCAGCATCGAGCGCCGCACGGCGTCGACGATCACCGTGCGGCCGGCGAGGCCCTGCGCCCCGAACGCAGCGAAGGCGCGAGTCGCGGCCGCCACCGCCTCGTCGATCGTGGCGTGGATGCCGTCTCCGATCTCGGCGGCGGCCGACGCCGACAGCTCCGCCTCGGCGCGGAGGCCGGCCCCGGGACGCGCGTCTCCGGCCGCCGACACGCGGCGGCGAACCCGCTCGATGATCTCCTGGATCTCGCGCTCGTCGAGCTCGCTCATCGCACTCCGCGCCTTCGCTGCCTGTCCTGGTGCTGCGGCGCCCGGGGCACAGCCCGCGAACGCCGCTGGCCCGCTACTTGCGGTAGACCTCGGTCCCGCCGACCTCCCACGTGTCGACGATCGCCATGATCACCGCGTCGCACGGTCGGTCCCGCGTGGTCTCGGTCTGGCGGGCCGAGCTGCCGGTCGCGTAGAGGACGACCTCACCGACGCCCGCCCCGACCGCGTCGGCGGCCACGACGTAGCCGCCGACCTCCCGGTTGTCGGCATCGAGCTGGCGCACGACGAGGAGCTTCCAGCCCTCCATCAGCGGCTCCTTGCGGCTGGCCACCACGGTCCCGGTCACCCGTCCCAGAAGCATGTCTGCACCGCCTGCCAGCGTCCTAGCCCTGGCCGGATTCCGACTTCGCCTCGTCGAGCCGCCCGAGCGGGAGCACGAGGTCGACGTTGACGTGCGGGCGGGCGATCACGTGGCTGGCGACGACCTCGCCGACCTTGGCCGCATTGCGCACGCCGGCCTCGACGGCGGCCTTCACCGCGGCGACGTCGCCGCGCACGACGGCGGTGACATAGCCGCCGCCCGTCTTCTCGTAGCTGACCAGCTCGACCTTGGCCGCCTTGACCATCGCGTCGGCCGCCTCGACCACCGCCGCGAACCCGCGGGCCTCGATCATCCCCAGCGCTTCTGCCATCGATCGTTCTCCTTCTCGGACCTTGTCGACCGTGCTCGTCCGGCGTCATCGGCCACCTGGCCGCTACGCCTTCGCTTCGCGTCCCTCGAGTCCCTCGATCGCCGCCAGCGCAGCCCGCCAGCCGACGTCGATGTCGCGCTCCTCGCCGCCCAGGTAGACCCGGCCCATCGAGCCGAATGACCGGACCTCGAGGATGTTGATGTGGGCCGCCTTCTCCGCCTCGTTGGCGGCGAGGGCGGCGTAGGCCGCGGGCTCCATCTCCAGCACGTAGAGGGTCTGGCCCGGGATCAGCATCTGGCCGTGGCGCGTGCGGTTGATCAGCTGCGCCTGGTGGTCGTCGATGCGGCGGATGATCTGGCTCGAGAGGACGCGCGGCTTGATGCGGTCCGTCTCGGCGACGCCGATCTCGGCCAGGATCGCGGCCCCGGCCGCTCGCACCTCGGCCTGGGAAGGCGAGTGGATCTCGAGCATGCCGTAGTAGCGCTCGATGATCTGCATGCCCGGCTTGACCGTCGTCGACTTGAGGGCGATGTCCGTGAGCCGGTTGATCTCGATGCCCGGCGAGACCTCGACCGACAGCGAGGCGTCCCCGGCGAGAGGCAGGAATCCCTGGGCCACCGTTCCCAGGAAGGCCGCGTACTGGGCCTGCAGGCTGTCCAGGAAGACGTACGCCCGGAGATCAATAGTTGCCATGCGCGCCCTTCTCTCCCGTGACGATGGCGACGCCGGCCGAGGCGCCGATGCGCGTCGCCCCGGCCGCGATCATGTCCTGCACGTCCTCGACGGTGCGGATGCCGCCGGCCGCCTTGACGCCCATCCCGGGGCCCACCGTCTCGCGCATCAGGGCGACGTCGAAGACGGTGGCCCCGCCCTTGGCATACCCGGTCGAGGTCTTGACCATGTCGGCCTTCGCCTGCTGCGCCAGGCGGCACGCGATCACCTTCTCCTCGTCGCTGAGGAGGGCGGTCTCGATGATCACCTTGTTGGCCGCGCCCGCCTCGCGGCAGGCGTCCGACACCCTGGCGATGTCCTCGCGGACGAGGTCGTGCATGCCGCTCTTGAGGGCCCCGATGTTGATGACCATGTCGATCTCGCGGGCGCCGTCCCGGATGGCCCGCCGCGCCTCGAGCGCCTTGACCTCGCTCGTGCCGGCCCCGAAGGGAAAGCCGATGACCGAGGCCACGGCGACGTCCGTGCCGCGCAGGTTCTCGGCCGCGCGGCGCACCCAGGTAGGGTTGATGCAGACGGCGGCGAAGCCGTGCTCGGCGGCCTCCGCGCAGAGCCGGTCGATCTCGGCCGCCGAGGCGTCGGGCCGCAGGAGCGTGTGGTCAATGTAGCGGGCCAGGTCGCCGGGCACGTCGTCCGCCCGGCCGTGGTACTCGACGCGGGTGGCCCCGCCGGCGACGATGTCGCGCACTTTCGTGGCGCACTGCGCGGCGCAGCCGCGGACGCACGACGCGCAGGGGCCGGCGATCGACCCGGCCGGCGCGGCACCGGCCCCGAGGGCGGCGAGCACCTCGCGGGTGATCGCCTCCACGAGATCGTTGCGCTGGTTCGTCATCTCGGTCATCCTGCTCGACCCTCAGCGGTGGGATTCGCGTAGCGACGCTCGACGTCGGTGATCTTGTCGACCCGGGCGGCGTGGCGGCCGGGGGCCCACTCCGTCCCCAGCCAGGCCCGCACGATCTCGATCGCCAGCCCCTCGCCGGTGAACCGCGCTCCGAGGGTGAGGACGTTCGCGTGGTTGTGCTCGCGGCTGTTGCGCGCCGAGGAGAGGTCGTGGCAGAGGGCCGCCCGGACCCCCGGGACCTTGTTGGCGACCATGCAGGAGCCGATCCCGGCGCCGTCGACGATGATGCCCCAGCGACACGTCCCGGCGGCGACGAGCTGGGCCACCGCGTGGGCGATGTCCGGGTAGTCGACCGCCGCGGGGCCGTTGGTGCCGCAGTCGTGGATGGCGTAGCCGGCCTCGGCCAGCAGCCGGCCGATCGTGTCCTTGAGCTGCCAGCCGCCGTGGTCGGCGCCGATCGCGATGGCGATCTGGCCCGGCACGGGCGCGGTCGAGGCGGACGGGGTCGACGCCGCGGCCATCGCGGCCGCCGTGACCGCCGCGGAGCCGGGGGCGGGACGGGGGCCGCGCGGAGCCGGCGCGGCGAGGGCCATCGAGCGTGGCGTCCACGATCCGCCCCACCAGGGCCCGGACGTCGTCGGCCGAGGGCGTCCGCTCAGCCATGGGCCAGCACCCAGTCGGCGGTCGACTCGTCCGTGACGAGGACCGTCACCCCGGCGCCGCGGAGGGCGGCCAGGGCGATCGGGCCCCGGCCGGCGCCGGCCGCGAGCCCGAGGGACAGGGGCTTGGCCCGCAGGTCGCCGAGGGGCAGGCCGACCGTGCGTCCATCCAGCACGGGGAGGGCGATCCGGCCGTCGAGGGCGAGAAAGCGACCGAGCACGTCGCCCACCGCGCCGGCGGCGGCGAGTGCCGCCAGCTCCGCCTCGCCGAGGTAGCCGGACGCGACGTGGACGCTGTCGGGACCAAGGACACCCATGCCGAACACGGCGGTCGGCGCTTCGCGTGCCGCGGCCAGCGTCCGGCCGACGGACGGGTCTTCCTCGAGGGCCCGCCGGAGCTCGACGGAGCCGACGATCGCGGGCGCCGCCATGAGCCGGATCGCGGCCCCGGTCGTGAGCCCGAATCGCTCGACCACCTCCTGCGCCCGCGTCGGGCTCGCGGAACGGGAGATCGCGCCATTCAGCTGCACGATCTCGGTGGCCGATGTCCATCCCGGCCGGAGGTGGGCAGCCAGCTCGAGCATGGTCCGGCCCCACGACACGCCGATCGCACCCGTCGGGCGGAGCGCGGCGAGGTAGGCGGCCGCGGCGGCGGCGACGCGCTCGCGGGCGAGGTGCTCGTCGTCGGCGCCGTCACCCGTGACCGGCACGTCGACGACGATCGCGCCGCGGAGCCCGAACCGCTCGACCAGCGCGTCCTCGAGGGCAACCAGGCGCGCGGCCGGGTGAACGATCTCGATCCGCACCGCGGACTCGCGCAGGGCCCGGTCCAGGAGGCGGCCGACTTTGAAGCGGCTGACCCCGAGCCGCTTGCCGACCTCGTCCTGGGTCAGGTTGCGGCGGTAATAGAGCTGGGCTGCACGGAGCATGAGCCGGGTCTCGCCGGACTCCAGTCTCGCCCGCGCGCAGGACCGCCTGCCCCGTCGCCATGCTCAAATGTGCAATGCTCCGCTCATGTGCTCACACGCTACGCCTGGGCGCAGGCCAGTGTCAAGGAGGAACTCCTCCGAATCGGGTACCGGCGGCTGCGCGCGGATCGCCGGACGCCGACGCCGGGATCGGGTGCGCCTCCGGGTGGGCTCCAGCGGTGGCCCGTCGTACACTCGGCCGCGAGAGGGGTGAGGGGGAGGCGGCCATGCAGACGACGGGACCGGACGGCGCGGTGCCGATGATCGCCCATGGCTCGGTGTACCTGCGGCCGGCGGAGCGCGAAGACCTTCCGCGGTTCGTGAGCTGGCTCACGGACGCGCGCACGACGCGCACCCTGGGGCTCGTCGCCCCCATCTCGAACGCCCAGGAGGAGACCTGGTTCGAGCGGCTCGTCGCCGTCCAGGGGCGCGAGCGATGGCACTTCGTCGTGTGCCGTCGCGAGGACGGTCGACCCGTCGGCGTCGTCGGGCTGGACGATCTCGACCTCGTCAACGGCAGCGCCCCGCTCGGGATCTTCATCGGCGACGCCGCCGATCGGGGTCGAGGCCACGGTTCGGACGCCATCGAGGCGCTCCTCCGCTTCGCCTTCGATTCCCTGCGCCTCGAGCGCGTCTGGCTCGACGTGTACGCCTTCAATGACGGGGCGATCCGGGTCTACGAGCGGGCCGGGTTCGTCCGCGAGGGCGTGCTCCGCCATGCCCTGTGGCGGGAGGGACGGTGGTGGGACGACGTGCGCATGGCGATCCTCGCCGACGAGTGGCGGGCGCGCGTCGCCGAGCTCGATCGGCGGAGCGGCGAGGAACGCTGACCGACAGCAGCTCCTCGGATGGGGCCGGGCCCGGGGCCACGACGCCAGGTGTTGACGCTCCCGGCGCCTCGCGTCAGCCGAACGACGTGGGCCGGCCCTGGGCGGGCACGGGGATCGGCGCCCGGCCGGCGGTCGCCGCCATCGTGCGGTGCTGGCGCAGCCAGAGGATCGCGATCGCGCCAACCGCGATGGTCATGACGCCGCCCACCGCGAGCGCGGCGACCGCGCCCAAGCGCGACGCGAGCGCCCCGGCGAAGAGCGCCCCGATCGGGGTGGAGCCGGCGAAGATCGTCGTGTAGACGCTCATGACGCGCCCCCGCAGCTCGTCGGGGACGGTGGTCTGGATGAGGGTGTTCCCGTTGGCGGCCATCCAGATCGCGCCGAAGCCGGCGACGGCGAGCGCCGGGATCGCGACCAGGTAGCTCGGCACGGCCGCCGTGGCGAGCAGTCCGACCCGAGCATCGTCGCCCCGACCGCGATCGCCCAGGCGCTCGGCCCCCGGCGCGTGGCGAGGAAGAGCGCGGCGGCGATCGCCCCGAGCCCGCTGGCTGCCATCAGGAACCCGAACGAGGCGGCATCGCCGCCGAGGACGTCGCGGACGAACGGCGGGATGGTGACCTGGAAGTTCATGCCGATCGTGGCTGCCAGCCCCACGACGACCACCGGCAGGAGCACCATCGGCGTCAGGCGCACGTACGAGATGCCCTCGCGCAGGCTGGCCATCACGGCGCCGACGGAGTGCGGACGCGGGATCGGCGGGCCGCCGTAGAACTCCGACTCGCGCATCATCAGCAGGGCGACGATCACGGCGACGAAGCTCAGGCCGTTGAGGATGAAGGCGATCGAGATGTTGAAGGCCGCGATCGCCAGGCCGGCGACGGCCGGCCCGATCACCCGCGCGCCGTTGAACGTCGCCGAGTTCAGGGCCACCGCGTTCACGATGTCGGCGCGACCCACCATGTCGACGGCGAACGACTGGCGGACAGGCATCTCGACGGCGTTCAGGCAGCCGAGCATGGCCGCCAGCACGAGCACCATCCAGACCTGGACGACGCCGGTCAGGGTGAGGAGACCGAGCACGATGGCGAGCAGCCCCATGAGCGACTCGACGACCACGAGCGTCCGGCGCTTGGGGAGCGCGTCCGCGATGAGGCCGCCGAAGAGGCCGAGCACCAGGACCGGGGTCCACTGGAAGGCTGCCACGAGCCCCAGCATGAGGGGATCGTTCGTCAGGGTCAGGACCAGCCAGGCCTGGGCCACGGCCTGCATCCACGAGCCGACGAGCGAGATCGCCTGGCCCGTGAAGAAGAGGCGGAAGTTGCGATGTCGAAACGCCCGCAGGGACTGGACCTGGGCGAGACCGCGCACGGTCACGGCCCCGGCTCCGGGTGGTCGGCGCCCGCGGCGTGGGCGGGCGGCCCTCCCTCCAGCTCGGCCAGGTGGGCCCGCAGGTGGGCTCGACGGGCCTCGGCGCCCTCGACCATCCCGCGGAGGCGGACCGCCTTCTCCTCGAGGGTCGAGACCTGGCGGTCGGCCCGGGCGATCAGGTCACGCATGATGGCCCGCTTCTCCGCCGTGTCGAAGGTGGCGCGAAAGCGCTCGCGGTCGCGGATCCGGGCATCCTCGTCGTCGAGCAGGAGGGCGATCTCGGCCAGGCTGAAGCCGGCGTCGTCACGGAGGCCCCGGATGAACCCGAGGCGCTCGAGATCCGAGGGATCGTACAGTCGATACGAGCCCTGCGAGCGCCCGGCGGGCCGCAGGAGCCCGATCTCCTCGTAGTAGCGGATCGAGCGCGGCGTCAGGCCGGTCTCGGCCGCTACCTCCTGGATCCGGAGCAGGCGAGCCGGAGCCGGGACGGCTGGAGCTGTCATGGGGCCGGGACGCGACATGCGTCGATTGTGCCACAACCTTCACGTTCGCGTAAAGGTTAAGGTCGTGGTCGTCCGCGAGGTTCGTGGTGCGGCCGTCCGCCCTCCAGACCCCCCCGGTCGCCGACCCACGGATGTGCCCGACGAGATCGAACGGCGAAGTCTTCAAACGAACGACGATTGATGCTCCGTCACCTCGTACGTGCCACGCTCCCGGGATCGTCCAGGTGAAAGGGCGAGGAATTCGCCGCCCGCCGGGCAAGTTGCTGACGCTGCCACGCCCGGATCGTCGATGAAGATCGATCGACGTTCTACGCATGGAGGAGAGCATCGTGTCAAACGAGACGACCGATGTCCTGGTGGCCGGTTACCAAACAATAGGCGCTGCGAACAGCGATTTCGACGCACTCATCGAACGCGTCAAAGCGAAGCAGGTGCGCTTGGAGGCGGCGATCCTCATCGCCCACGACCAGGACGGCAACGTCACGGTCCATCGCACGGGCGACGACCTCGGGCGGTCCGGGACGAAATGGGGTGGTGGCGTCGGTCTCCTCGTGGGCCTCGCGGCTCCGCCCCTCCTCGCCTCGGTCGTCGTGGGCGCAGCGGCGGGTCGGGTCCTTGGCAAGGTCGCCGATCACAAGGTCGATCAGGGCCTCCACGACAAGCTGGGCGAGGCGATGAAACCCGGCACGGCGACCATCATCGCGATGTTCGACGCCGCCCAGCGCCTGGGCGTCGAGCAGATCCTGGCGGGGTCACCGGCGAAATCGGTGGTGGAGACCGAGAAGAAGGGAACCGCCGCCCTCAGGGATTCCCTAGCCGAGGCGATGGGCAAGTTCAATCAGGACCGCTCGGCCCTGCCGATCCCGGACCGCGCCTTCGGCGGCGTGGCCGGTAGGACGCTCAAGGATTCCGTCCCCGACTGGCTGATGATCCCGGGCGCCAAGGCCCCGGACGGCGCGCCGAACGTGCTCCTGGTGATCATCGACGACGCCGGCTACGGCGCGATCGAGACGTTCGGCGGTCCGGTCGCATCGCCGACCTTCACGCGCGTGCAAGAGGCTGGCCTGACCTACAACCGCTTCCACGTCACGGCGGTCTGCTCGCCGACCCGTGCCGCACTGCTCACCGGTCGCAACCAGCACCGGGTGGGCTTCGGCTCCGTGGCGGAGTTCCCGGGTCCATTCCCCGGCTACACCGCGAACAAGCCGAAGAGCTGCACCGCGCTGCCGCGAATCCTCAAGGAGAACGGCTACGTCACGGGTGGCTTCGGCAAGTGGCACCTCACCCCGAACAATGTCCAGGGGGCGGCCGGTCCGTTCGACCATTGGCCCAAGTCCTGGGGCTTCGACCACTGGTGGGGCTTCCTGTCCGGCGCGGCCGGACAGTACGACCCGATCATCACCCAGGACGACTGGGTCATCGGGATCCCGGAGGGCACGGCCGACAAGCCGTACTACTTCCCGGACGACATCACCGACAAGTCCATCGAGTGGGTCCACCGGGTCAGGGCGCAGGACCAGACCAAGCCGTGGTTCATGTTCTACTCGACGGGCTGCGCACATGCCCCGCACCACGTCCCGAAGGAATGGGCCGACAAGTACAAGGGCATCTTCGACGACGGCTGGGACAAGCTTCGCGAGCGGACGTTCGAGCGCCAGAAGCAGCTGGGGATCGTCCCCGCCGACGCCGAGCTGACCGAGCGCCCGGACGCCTTCCCGGCCTGGGATTCGCTCGACGATGCCGCCAAGAAGCTCTACACGCGGCAGGCCGAGGTCTACGCCGGCTTCCAGGAGAACGCCGACTGGAACGTCGGGCGTCTGATCGACGCCATCGACGAGATGGGCGACCTCGACAACACGCTCGTCATCTACATCTGGGGCGACAACGGCGCGAGCCTCGAAGGGACGGTCACCGGCTCGTTCAACGAGCTGACCTTCCTCAACGGCCTCGTGCTGGACCCCGAGCAGCAGCTCAAACTCATCGACGAGTACGGCGGGCTCGAAGCCCTGGGCGGCGACCACACGGCCCCGCACATCGCGGCCGCCTGGGCGCATGCCTTCAACACCCCCTTCCAGTGGGGCAAGCAGTCGGCCAGCCATCTCGGCGGGACGCGTGACCCGATGGTCGTGTCCTGGCCCAGCCGGGTCAAGCCCGACGCCACTCCCCGGGCGCAGTTCACGCACGTGATTGACGTCGGTCCGACGATCCTCGAAGCGGCCGGAATCCCCGAGCCCAAGACGGTGGACGGGATCGCCCAGGAGCCGATGGACGGCACCAGCTTCGTGTACTCCTTCGACGACGCGACGGCGCCCGAGCGGCATTCGACACAGTACTTCGAGATGTTCGCCAGCCGCGCGATGTACAAGGACGGTTGGTGGGCGGCGTCGCGGCCGGACCGCCTGCCGTGGGACCTCTCGCCCAAGACCCTAGCCAGGTTCGGGCCAGACACCGACTGGGACGCGGACCGCGATGTCGGGTGGGAGCTATACGACCTGACCACGGACTTCACGCAGGCTCACGATGTCGCCGCGCAGCACCCCGAGAAGGTCGGTGATCTCCAGGAGCTGTGGTGGAAGGAGGCCGAACGGAACCGGGTCCTGCCGCTGATGGCGGGCCTCTCCGTGCTCTATGGGATCCTCCCGCCGTTGCCGACCCAGACCCGCTTCACCTTCGCCGGCGACGTGGACAACATCCAGTGGGGGATGATCCCGCGGGTGTTCGGGCGCTCGTACTCGATCGAGGCCGAACTCGTCGTCCCGGACTCTGGAGCCGAGGGCGTCATCGTTGCGATGGCCGACTTCATCGGCGGCTTCGGCCTTTGGGTGGACGACAAAGGCAGCCTCTGCCACACCTACTCGCTCCTCGGGGTCGAGACCTACAAGCAGGTGTCCAGCACGCCGATCCCCACGGGCGACGTCCGCGTCCGGATGCTCTTCGAGGCGACCGATCACGCGCCGGGAACCGGTGGCCACGTCTCACTGTTCATCAACGACGA
The DNA here is from genome assembly GCA_963776355.1 of uncultured Chloroflexia bacterium. Lineage (GTDB taxonomy): Bacteria > Chloroflexota > Limnocylindria > Limnocylindrales > CSP1-4 > CTSoil-043. The sequence continues at coordinate 128,917 of CAVZLU010000002.1, forward strand.
GAACGTCGGCGAGGGCGACATGCCGCGTACCGTGCCCGTGACGTTCACGAGCTACTCGGGCATGGACGTCGGCCGCGACAACGGCCTGGTCGTCGACCGTGCTTACGAGGACAAGGCCCCATACGCGTTCACCGGCACAGTCAAGAACGTGGTCTTCGACATCAGGCCGGCCACCCACGGAGACGAGCACGCGCTACATGAGCACGCCGCATTGCACGCTGTCGCCGCCGGTGTAGCCGGATAACGCACCGCGAGGGATCGTCCCGACCTTCGCGGCCGCGGTGGCGCAGGACGGACGTAGGAATCCGGATCGCCCTGGAGGACGACGTGCGCGGACACCCCGCGGCACAGCGAGACCGAGGGTGGAACGCTGGGAACGGCCGGAATGCCTCTCGCACACCTGGGTTCGACCCGCGTAAGGGGGGCTCACCCGGCATGACCTGGCGTTGAACTTCACGCTTGGCGCCGGTTCCGAGTCCGGAACGCCGTCACGATGAATCCCACGTCTCGGACGAAGGCAGGGGATCGCGCGAACATGCCGCGACGGATGGTTCATCAGGAGCCGATCCGAACGATGCGCATGTGGACAAGGCGGCACGACAGCTCCGGATCGAAGGAGTCAACCTCATGAAGGCAGCCATCTTCGGCGGCGCCCGCGACATCACCGTCGGCGAGCGCCCCGACCCGGTGCTCAAGGACCCGAGCGACGCGATCGTGCGCGTCACGCTGGCCTGCGTCTGCGGATCGGACCTCTGGTACTACCGCGGCCTCTCGCCCCACGATCTCGGCGCGATTGGTCACGAGTTCATGGGCGTCGTCGAGAAGGTGGGGGCCGACGTGCGCGACCTGCGCCCGGGAGACCTCGTCGTCACCCCGTTCACGTACAGCGACGGGACCTGCGTGCTGTGCCGGGCCGGCTGGCCCTCGAACTGCCTGCACGGTGGCGGGTACGGCAATCACGGCATGGACGGCGGCCAGGGCGAGGCTGTCCGGGTGCCCTTCGCCGACGCGACCCTCGTCACGGTCCCGGGCACGGGCCACTCCGACGAGACGCTGCGCTCGGTCCTCGCCCTCTCGGACGTCGCCTGTACCGGCCACCATGCTGCGGTCAGCGCCGGGGTCGGTGCCGGCATGACGGTCGCCGTCGTGGGCGACGGCGCCGTCGGGCTGTCCGCCGTGCTCGCGGCGAAGCGGCTCGGCGCGGCGCGGATCATCGCCCTGTCCCGGAACCCGGCCCGCCAGGCGGTCGCCAGCGAGTTCGGTGCGACCGACATCGTCGCCGAGCGCGGCGACGAGGCGATCGAGGCGGTGATCGGAATGACTGACGGCCTCGGCGTCGAGGCCGCCCTCGAGTGCGTCGGGACGAACGAGTCGATGGCCACGGCGTTCGCGATCGCGCGGTCCGGCTCGGTCGTCGGGGCGGTTGGCGCGCCCCACGGCGTCGAGGTGCCGATCGACACCGTGATCTTCCGCAACGTTGGCCTTCGCGGCGGCGTCGCGCCCGCCCGCAGGTACATCCCGGAGCTGCTTCCCGACGTCCTCGCCGGGCGCATGAACCCCGGTCGCGTCTTCGACTTCGAGACCGACCTCGAACACATCGTCGAGGGGTACCTGGCGATGGACGATCGCCGCGCGATCAAGGCGCTCGTGCGCGTCGCGGCGAGCTAGAGAGAGGAGCGGTGAGGCCCTCCAAGCCCGAACGGGCTTCCGGTACGGCGGCGTGCCCGGTTCGCAGGCTCGACAGTACGATCGCCACCCTGACGAAGCGGGTCGAGGACTTCGAGGCACAACGGGCGCGCGCGGCGTCCACCGACGTCCCGCCCGGCGAATAGGAGGCATCCCATGGAGATCCTGCGCAAGGAGCCCACGGTCAAGGCGGGCAGCGACAGGTTCGTCGGCGACGCGTGGTTCGACGTGATCGTGCGCGGCGAGGAACCCTCGCGCATCCGCGTCAGCATCGTCCGCTTTGCGCCCGGCGCCCGCAACGCGTGGCATGCCCATGCGGTGGGCCAGACGGTCCACGTGACCGAGGGCGTGGGGCGGATCCAGTCGCGCGGCCGGGAGCTGATCGAGATCCGCGCCGGCGACACGGTCCACACCCCGCCCGGCGAGTGGCACTGGCACGGCGCGGCACCCGACCACTTCATGACCCACCTCGCGATCTTCGAGGCGCCAGCAGACGGCGCCGAGTCCGAGTGGGGCGAGCAGGTTGCCGAGGCCGAGTACCGCGCCCATCCCGCAGAGCGAGCCCGATGATCGGCTGGACCGCGGACGAGCTGACATGGATCGGCCGCGCGGACGAGCTGCGGATCGCGTCGCAACGGGCCGATGTGAGGCGGCGATACTCGCCCTCATGACGCCCTGGTCCGAGCGAGTCCGCGCGCCGGCCGAGGAGGACGGCATCGTCCGACTCGTGCGCGTCGCCGCCTACGCCATCTGCCTAGACCGCGACCGGCTGCTCTCCTGTCGGCTGGCGCCCGGCGAACCGTGGCCCGGGTCGTGGACGCTGCCCGGAGGCGGGATCGACTTCGGCGAAGACCCCGGGGCCGCAGTCCTTCGCGAGCTGGAAGAGGAGACCGGACTCGTGGGCCGGGTGGAGCGGATCGCCGACGTCCAGTCCCGGGTCTTCCCGGGCCGGCTCAGCGACGGGCGGCGCCGCGAGATGCACGCGATCGCCCTCGTGTTCCGGGTGTCCGTGATCGGCGGCTCGCTTCGCGATGAGGTTGGCGGCACCACTGATCGCGCCGCCTGGCTGACGCGGGCGGAGCTCGGGGCCGCCCCCGTCGTCGCGCTGCTGCGGAACGCCGTCGCGATTGCTTTCGGCGACGAGGCCTGACGGGCGAGCCGGGGTCCGTCTGCGTCGCGATCGTCAGGCGGATTCCTCGTCCCGCAGCCGCGCCTGCCGTGCCCGCAGCGCATCCCGCCAGGCCTCGACGGCCTGCGGCCACCAGGTCGTCGCCTGGGCCTCCTGGCCGTACCACGGCTCATGGACGCCCGGGCCGTGGATCGCGTCGACGAGGACGAGGTGGCGGGCGCCCGGCAGGAGCGCCGACGCCACCGGGACCAGTCCGTCGCCGGCGACGATGAGCTCGCCCGGAGCCGGGCGGATGTCCTCGTAGAGGCGGCGAACGAAGCGGGCACGCCCATCGTCGGGGTCCTCCCGGCCCACGATGAAGGAGGAGGCGACCGCGAGGTACGCCGTCGACGGCGCGAAGAAGGCGCCCGGCACGTGGCGATTGACGAACCTGGCCCCGGAGCTGGCCACCCGGCTCCCCCACCTCGCATCGTCGCCCACGAGGTGGGGCGTCCCGAGCGTGACAAGGGCGCCGATCCGGGCGCTGCCGTCGAGGCGGCGACCCTCGAAGGGCACGGGCGACGTGAGGAGCCGGCCGATGATCCCGCCGGCGCTGTGGCCCACGAAGAGGACGGGTGCGCCCCGGCTCGAGAGGCTCGAGGCGCTGCGCTCTCCGGCCGCCAGGAGGGCCCGGCCAGCTCGCGTGGTCACGGGGCCCAGGCCGCGCACCGTGGCCAGGATCCAGTCCGATCGGTGGATCGGGGCGACGACCACGTCGGCCGCCCCGCCGGCACGCAGCGTGGCTGCCATCGGTCCGTACGCGCCGGGTCCCGTCAGGAAGCCGCCGGCGACGAGGACGACCGGGGCGAGATCGGCCGGATCGGCGTCCGTCCAGCGTGGGACGATCTTCCCGGCGCCCTCGCGGCCAGGGCGTCGGACCAGTGGCACGGCGTCGATCATCGTCGCCATCGTAGCGCCCGGGCTCGCTGGTGGGCTTCGCGGCAACGGCCAGGCGACGGCGAGCGGTCGCCGCGCGGGCGTCGGTAGGGCGCAACCGCCGGCGCCAAGGATGCCCGCGGGCGACGGGACGGGACGGATTCGATCGAGCTAGATAGATAGAGGGTGAGGAAGGTTGGGAGGATATGGTAGGAGATATTGATATAGGTGAATGGGGTGGAGAAGGTGTTAAAGTTGGAGGTGAACAGTGTAGATAAGGGAGATGAGTTATTTGACGGAGCGGAAGCTGTAGCGAGGATAGAGCCTCGGGAGAGGATGAGGAAAGAGGTCTAGATATGGTTCATATAGGAAGAGGAGGTAGGAGTGAAGTGGAAGGTGATAAGAGGAAGACGTAACAGAGAAGCGGAAATAGGGAGTATTGTGGGTGGAGAAGTTGTAGAGGAAGAAGTGGAGTAGATGTAAGGGTAAGAGAGCTAGAAGAGGAGAAGGAAGGAGAGGAAGTAGGAAAAGGTGTGGAGGGAGAGGGTTTAGGGGGTGAAAGTGAGGGTGGAGAAATAGAGAGAGGAGAACAGGATAGTAGTGAAGTGGAGAGTGTAGTAGTGGGTGAGAAGCTAGATAGAGAAGGGATGCAGAGGCAGGATAGGAGAGGTAAGGTAGAGAGATTGGATATGGGTATTATAGTAGAGGCAGAGGAAGATAGATAGCTAGGGTGGAAAGAGGTAGAGAAAGAAGAAGTAGCGGATCTTGGCCTCGAGATGAGGATAGGTGCTGAACTTGAAAGTCTAGATCCGGTGGGGCTTGAGAAAGAAAGTAGGGAAGATAAGATGGAAGGTAGTATAGTACATAGTCAATAGGTTAGAGAGGAGAAGGGAGCTATAATGGGTAGTAAAGTAGGAAGGAGGCTAGAGGGTAAGGGAGATGACTAGATAGCGGTTGATAGGGTGTAAGTCGGCGGGCGTCTGGGGCGGGCCTCGAACGCGAGGCCGGCCAGGCCGGAGAGCTCGTGGAGCTGGCGACGCAGGAGGACGGTCATGGAGAACACGCCAAGAACGGTAGCGATACGCTGGTACAGCGAGAAGTAGGCGGCGCGAAGGACGATCCGGGCCCGCTGCGCGAGCCGCTGCTACGTCGTACGCGCTCGGACGAGCGCCCGGAAGATCTAGATATAGGTGTGATTCCCAGGCACGTTGTTGACGAATGAGAGCTTCGCTCCATGGTTTGGGGTGTTCAGCACCCAGACCCGGAGGAAGCTCTCATGGCCCATCGTACGGCCCGTCTCAACGTGTTCGGAAGACGGCTGCTGGTGACGCGGATCGAGCTCGACGGCTGGCCGGTCGCCAAGGCCGCTGAGGCCCAGGGCGTCAGCCGGACGACCGCGCACAAGTGGATTGCTCGCTACCGCGTCGAAGGCTGGCCCGGCCTCGAGGACCGCAGCTCCGGCCGCACCGCTCGCCCCATCTGACCCCGCCCGACGAGGTGGCGGCGATCCTGCGGGCCCGGGTCGACCGGCGCTGGGGTCCTCACCGCCTCGGGCCGCTGACCGGCCATCCGCGCTCGACCGTGTACGCCGTCCTGGCCCGGACCGGGTACAGCCGGCTGCGCGACGCCGATCGCCTGTCGGGTGTCTCGTCCGCTACGTCCACGATCACCCGGGCTCGCTCGTCCACCAGGACCACAAGAAGCTCGGGCGGATCCCCGACGGTGGGGGCCACCGGATGCGCGGGCGAGCGAGGCGGCACGCCACCGCGGTCACGGCCAGCTCGGCTACGACCACGTCGAGGTGGTGGTCGACGACGCCACCCGGCTGGCGTATGTCGCCCACGTCCGCGACGAGAGCGCCCGCAGCGCCAGCGGGGCCCTCCTCGACGCGGCGGTCTGGTTCGCCGGCCACGGCGTCCGCATCGAGCGGGTTCTGACCGACAACGCCTGGGCCTACGCGAGTCAGACATACGCCAGGGCGATCGAGTAGATCGAGGTCCGCCACAAGCGGACCCGGCCACAACGGCCCGCAGACCAACGGCAAGGCGGAGCAATTCATCAAGACCCTCCTCGCCGAGTGGGCCTACGGCGGCTGTACCGGACCAATGCCGAGAGGTTAGAGTTTAAGATGGGTGTTATAAAGTGAGAGTAAATGTGGGGATATATGAGGGGTAAAAAGGGAATCGGAGCTGGTAGACGATCTCGTCGGATCCGGGGACGGTCGCGCTATGGGCGCCCGTCGCATCCCAGCCGATCTGCGCCGACACGAGCCAGTGGCCCGCGGCCGCGGCGTCGTTCATGTTGTGGATCGGCCCGGTCACGATCACGCGGGCTACCGACTCGCCGCCGCGGTCGTAGCGCACCTGGGTCTCGTTCGCGCCGTACTTGTCGGTGCTGCGCACGCCCAGGTCGTCGCGCTGGCAGCCCAGCAGGCCCGCCAGCCATTCCCGCGCGTCCCAGGTCGCCATCTGTACGCTCCTCGTGCGCTCGGCGCGGTCGGCGATGGGGACCTCGCCGCGTCGCGATGGTCGTGGCCCTGCTCCTGGGCGGGCGCCAGGTCGGTCAGCGCGCGTCCACGATATCCGAGGTCCGGCGCCCGCGTGGCCCCGTTTCGTCGCGGAGGCAGTCGAGGAGCTCGTCGAGGCGCACCGTCGCCAGCCCCACGACCGAGTCGCCGGCGCCGTAGTAGACGCTGACCTCGCCCCCGGCCGGGTCCAGGACCCACCCGCAGGGGAACACGACGTGGTCGACGTCGCCGGCGATCTCGTAGGGCGCTGACGGGCCGAAGATCCACTCGTCCGTCTGGCGCACGACGATCCTCGGGTTCTCGAGGTCGAGCAATGCCAGCCCCGCCCGGTAGATCGGGCCGTCGCTCGTCGTGTGGACGCCATGGTACATCACCAGCCAGCCCTCGGGGGTCTCGAGAGGCGGAGGCCCCAGGCCGATCTTGGTGGCGTCCCACCACGCACCCTCGCGGGCCTCGAGCAGGAGCGTGTGGTCGCCCCAGTGCCGCAGGTCGGGCGAGAACGAGATCCACATGTGGGCTCCACCGCGAAGCGGTGAGGGGCGGTGGATCATCGCCCAGCGACCCTCGAAGCGGCGGGGGAAGAGGGCCGCGTCCTTGTCCTCGGGCGGCATGACCGGCCCGAGGCGGCGGGCGGTGCGGAAGTCCCGCGTCGTGGCGAGCGAAACGAGCGGGCCGCGCCGGCTGTAGGCGGTGTAGGCGATCGCCCATTCCTCCCGTTCGGGAAGCCAGGTGAGTCGCGGATCCTCGCAGCCCCAGATCTCCTCGGGATAGCGCTCCGAGTCCGAGCGGAGCAGCGGCTCGGCGTCAAAGACCCAGCCGGAGACGCCGTCCGGGCTTCGGGCGACGTGGAGCTGGGAGATGCCCCGCAGGTCCTCGACCCGCAGGAGGAGGATCGTCTCCTCCCCCACTCGGGCAGCGCCCGGATTGAACACGGAGTTGGCGGGGTAGGGCACGTCCGCCGCCGTCAGGATCGGGTTCGCGTCCGAGCGCTTCAGCACCTGGACTTCATCGGGGCGGGTCACCCGACGTAGGCGGCGCTGCGCGGCGCGATCGAGGGGGCCTGCCGCAACCGACGCACGTGCTCCTGGGCGATCAGCCAGACGAGGGTGGACTCGGCGCCCTGGTTGGGGTTCAGCCCATCGGCCTTCAGGCCGTCGAAGCAGGCGCCCCGGGCGGCGACCGCGACCGGGATGCCCGTGTCGTTGGCGCCGACGAACCAGCCATACGCCTGCTCGACGGCGCGTCGGTAGCGGGTCCGCCCCGTCGCGGCAAAGGCTTCCTCGGCCGCGAGGAGCAGGGCCGTCGCCTCGATCGGCTGCTGGTCGAACTGCGAACGGGCGCCGTCGCGAGGCCACCAGCCGTTGCCGACCGGAGACAGATGCCCCGCCGGTGCGGTCTGGACCTCGATCAGCCAGTCGAGGGCCCGCAGGCCGGCGTCGAGCATCTCGCGATCCCCGAGCTGGCGGCCGGCGACGATCAGGGCGTGGACCGGGAGCCCGTTCTCATAGGTGACGGTCGGTTCCGGCCACGGCCAGGCGGGGTCCGGCGCTTGCCCGGAACGCCCCGTGGACGGAGGCGGCGAGCGCCCGGAGGGTCGACCGGTTGTCGCCATCGATTCCCGCCCGGGCCGCGGCCGCCAGGCCGAGGAGCGCCGAGGATCGGGCCCGCAGGGCCATGAGCTCCCGGGCGGTCGGCAGCGCCTGGCCGAGGTACAGGCTCGCCGTCCCGACCATGCTCGCGTCCGGAGCAAGGAGGATCGTCTCACCGAGCGCCTGCAGCGCGCGCCCCTGGCAGTCCTGCGAGCCCCCGCGGTCGAGCCAGGAGCCGTCGGCGGCGCGGAAGTTGCGGAACTGGCCCGCCGCGGGCAGGAACGCCTCGGCCAGGAAGGCGAGGTTGCGCCGGGCGCTCGCGGCCACGGCGGCCCAGCCCAGCTCGCGCTGGTGCAACAGGTCGACCCGAAGGGCGCGGGCGACGTCGTCCGTGCAGTAGCCATGGGCCGGGTCGGGCCGCGACCCCCGGGCGTGCTGCATGATCCCGGTGGCGTCGGACATGGCCTCGAGGTGGGCGCGACTCACCGGATACAGCGGAGCTCGGTCAGCCACGGGCAGCGATCATCGTGAGCGCACGCGCCGGGGCCCTGGTGCGAGCCACCACGCGCGCGAACAGCTGGCGATACTGGTTGCCCACGTTCGACCAGATCATCGCGCGGCTGTACTCGTGGGCGCGCCGCCCCAGCGCAGCCCGGGCCTCGTCGTTCTCGAGGAGGCCGATGAGGGCGTCGGCCCAGGCCGCGGGCGACCCTGACGGCACGAGGACCCCCCGACCGGCGTCCAGGAGCTCATTCGCATAGGTGTACGGCGTGGAGACGACGGCGCAGCCGGCGCCCATCGCGTAGGACAGCGTCCCGGACACGATCTGCTCGAGGTTCGGGTACGGCGTCACGAACACGTCGGCAGCCTCGAGCCAGCGGGTCAGCTCCACGCGGCCGACGAAGCGATCGACGAAGCGGACGTGCTGGCCCATCCCGAGCCGGGCCACGCGGGCCTCGAGGGATCGCCGGTAGGTCTCGCCCTCGACGTCCAGCAGGTTCGGGTGGGTGGCGCCGAGGATGACGTAGCAGGTCGCCGGGCGCGCCGCAACGACGGCCGGCAGAGCGTCGAGGACGAGCTCGAGACCCTTCCCGGGGCCGAGCAGCCCGAAGCTGAGGATCACCTCGCGCCCGGCCAGGTCCAGGGCCGGCTTGATGGCGTCGGAGTGGACGAGCGGCAGGTTCGGCACGCCGTGGGGGATGACGTCGATGGCCTGGGCGTCCACGCCGAAGGTCGCGCTCAGCACGTTGGCCGCGGACCGCGACATGACCACGGTCGCCGCCGCGCTGCGGACGAGCTCGACGAGGATCGCGCGCTGGTTCGGCGTCGGGCGTCGGAGGACCGTGTGCAGGGTGGCCACCGCGGGGGCGTCCAGCGCGTGCACGAAGTCGAGGACGGAGGCTCCGTCGTCGCCGCCCCAGATCCCGTACTCGTGCTGGATCGAGACGACGTCGGCGCAGCGACCCAGGTCGCGGGCAGTCCGGATGTAGTCACCGGGCTCATCGCGCCGGATGCGGTGGTGGACTTCCGCGGGGTACGGGAGATGGGGGCCCGGCGGGTGGAGGGCGATGATCTCGCGCTCTCCAGTCGCGCTCGAGAGGGCCTGCGTGAAGGTGGCGATGCCACAATGCCGGGGCGGATAGGTTGAGGCGAAAACGGTGCGGGCGATGGCGTCGCTCCTTTCGGGGGCGCCGGCAGCGCCGGTGTCGCGAGGGTGCGGGCCGGTTCGGCTCCGCGACAGGCGAGGCCGGCTGGTGCCAGCACAGGCGCGGCCCGTCCGGAAGGACGGGCCGCGGATCCGAGCTTAGGCGGAGCGCACGTGCGCGGCGCGGGGGCCCTTGGGGCTCTGCTCGATGTCGAACTCGACGCGCTCGCCGCCGGAGAGGCGGTCGAAGTCGAGCGAGGAGTCGAGGCCGCCGCGATGGAAGAAGTACTCCTTCGCATCCTCGGCGACGATGAAGCCGAAGCCGCGATCGGCGACGACTTTCTTGATGGTACCGGTGGTCACGAGGACCTCCACGTTCTTCCCGAACAGGGAATGAGGGACGCACGGTCCGTTCGAGAAGCAAAAGATCGACCACGCGACGCTTCGCCACGAGAGGCGGCGAAGCACAAGCCTACCACGTCCAGGGGCGATAACCCCCTGGGACCATGTGGCACGACCCCGGATTTGCCGACGATACGCGGATGACCGATGCCGATTCGCGGGGCCTGCAGGCCGCCGTGTGATCGCCAGGGGCGCCAGATCGTCACTCCCGTCGACCCGGCCCTCGCCGCATCCGGGCCCGCTCGCCGCCGGGCCGTATCATCGGATAGGAGCGTGGCTGCGCCCCAACTCAGCGGTGTCCGCCGACCGGTCGCGGTCACCTCAGGTGAGGAGGAGACGATGGACATGGTGATCCTCGGCGCCGACCTGCACAAGCGCTGGCACACGGTCGTGGCGGTCAGCGAGACCGGCCGCAAGCTCGGCGAGAAGACGATCCCGGCGACCCGGACGGGCACCTCGAGCTCGCCGCTGGGTAGCGCAGTTCCCGGAGCGCCGCTGGGCCCTCGAGGACTGCCGGCACCTGTCGCGGCGCCTGGAGGCCGACCTGCTGCGCTCGGGCGAGGCGGTCGTGCGGGTCCCGCCCAAGCTCATGGCCGGTGTCGGCGCTCGGTGCCGCGAGCCGGCAAGAGCGACCGGATCGACGCCTCGCGGTCGCCCAGGCGGCGCTGCGCGAGCCGACCTTCCGGTCGCCACACTCGACGGCCCCGAGCGCGAGCTGCGCCTGCTCGTCGATCATCGCGAGGACCTCGTGGCCGAGCGCACCCGGCACATCCAGCGGCTCCGCTGGCACCTGCTGGACCTGGGGATCGACGAGCCGGCCCGCGCTCGCTCGACCGGGACGCCGGTGCTCGGAGCGCTCGAGGTCGCCTGGTGGGCCGCCCCGAGCCGCGGCCCGACTGGCCCGCGACATCCTCGGCCGGGTGCGCGGCCTCACGGCCGCATCCGCTCGCTCGAGCGCGAGATCGAGGCCCTCGTCGCCGTCTGGCCCCGACGCTGCTCGCGCCTGCCCGGCTGCGGCCCGCTCACCGCGGCCAAGATCGTGGGCGAGGCGGCCGGGATGAGCCGCTTCCGCTCCAAGGAGGCGTTCGCGAGGCACAACGGCTCGGCGCCGGTCCCGTCTGGTCGGGCAACGTCACCGGTTCCGCCTGAGTCGCGGCGGCAACGCAGCTCAACCTCGCGCTGCACGCATGCATACAGATGGGATGAGAGCGGGGAGGGCTATGGAGACAGGGGGAGGAAGAAGAGAGGATGGGGTGAGGAGGATAGTGAGAAGGTGTGAGGAGGAGGGGGAATGGGGGTAGAACCGATGGGGCTCCCCTCGCCGTGGCTCATCGCGCTCGTGCTCGCCTGCATCGCGCTCGGCGCCATCCCCACGCGGCGACTGGCCGACGCCGGTCTCCGACCCGGCTGGCTGGCGACCTACCTGCTGATCCTGGTCGCCCTGGGCGTGGCGACTGTCTGGTTCCGCGGCCTGGCACGCGTGCTGATCCCGTTCCTCGTCGTCCTCTACATCGCCCCGCTCGTGGTGGCCCCCGACCGGGCCGCGCGCGTCCTCCGGCGCGGACGCCGTCCGCCGAAGCAGGTGGGATCGGGCCCGGGGCGCGACGTGGGACCCGACGACCCGCCGCCCGATTGAGGCCCGCCCGAACGGGCGCGCGCACGATCGAGTCCGCTATCGTGCCGCCATGGCACGACCGGACCCCGTCCTCGTCCTCGGCCACGGCGCGTCGGGGAGCGCGGCGAGCATGGCCCCGCACGTCGCCGGCCTCATCGCCCGTGGGATCCGGGCCCGCGCCATCGACCTCCCGAAGGGGCGCGCCGAGCGCGCCGTGCCCGTCTTCGCCGACGTCCTCGCCGCGGAGCCCGGCATCGCCGTCGGGGGCCACTCGTTCGGAGGACGCGTGGCGAGCCTGGCCGCCGCCGACGCATGTGACGCCGGGCGCCCGCCGCTCGCGGTCGTGCTGCTCTCGTATCCGCTGCATGCGCCCGGTCGGCGCGACGACTGGGACGCCCGCACCGCCCACTGGGCCCGGATCACCTGCCCGGTGCTCCTTCTCTCGGGAGCGTCGGACCCGTTCGTCACGCCGGCGTTGCTGGCTCGCGCGCTGGCGGAACGCCTGCCGGCGGCGGAGCTCGTCACGTACCCGCGGCTGGGGCACTCGCTCGCCCCGGTTCTCGATGACGCGCTCGATCGGGTGGCCGAGTTCCTGCGGGCGGCGGAACGTGGCCGCGCGCCTGCGAGATGGCCTCAGCGCGATCCAGGAGTGACCGCCGTTCGCCGCCCAGCTCGCGACGCAGCCACGACGGTCTCGATCGGCGCGCCGCGAGCCTTGGTGCAGCCTTCGACCCGGGTGCCGGTGCCGTCGCAAATCGCGGCCGGGTAACGCAGGCCGCCCGGAGATTCCGGGCGGCCTGTCATTTGCGATGCGGTGCTCCAGCGGAGAACCGATTGACGATGACGAGCGCCGAGCTCAGCGGTGGCGCATTACGGCGGACCCACCCCAGAGGGCGGCCGGCAGTGCGCTCAGGGCTTGAACTTGAGCGCGTTTCCGTCGAACGTGCTGACCATCGATGCCATCAGCCCATCGTCGGTGACATAGGCGTCCGAGCCCCGGTACGGCTCCGCCAGGAATGGGGCGTTGGCCTCCCACGTGACGGCCAGGGTGCCCCCGACTACCTGTCGCGAGAGCTCGGTGAACGTGACCCCACAGAGCCCGCCCTCGGCGTGCGGCTTGACGAACCCGGCGAACGTCGCGGCGGCCTCTACGCGGCCGGTGACGTTCTGTCCATTCGGCAGGCGGAGCACGTAGCTGTCGGGGTACTGCTGCATCAGCCCGTTCCAATCACAGCCGTTGAGGGCCGCCAGGTGCTGGGCGAGCACCGCATCGGGCGTGCTCTCCCGGACCAGCGTGTCCGACACGTCCGCAGGGTTGTTGGGGTTCGTGACCGAGATCGCCGTGTACTTGTCCGAGTTGGAGTGCCACCCGGGCACCGCCTTGCCATTGCCTGCGAACGCGGCTGCCGCGCTCGCGAGCAGTGCGACCGTGACGAGCGCCACCAAGCCGATCCTGCGCATCGCGTCTCCCTCCACGTGGGTCCCGTCGCGGGTCGGTCTCGCCAGTGGCTCCCCGCGGTCCAGGCGGCCTGGGTACGGACCGCGTGTCAACGCTTCCCGCGAAGGTGCGACCCTGCGCGCCACCCGGAGTCCTCGCTAGGGCCATTCGGCATGGGATCGGCGCAGCCCGTACACGTCACGCGGAGGCTCCCCGGGGCTGAACCGGGCAGTGACATGCGGCCGTCGAAGCTCGCGCGCGAGCCCCTCCGCGAGGGCGGCGAACGGTCACCCTCGCGGCTAGCGACTTTGTCACCCTCACCGCGAGCGGGGCCTGCGGCCCCGCCGGAGCCGACAGGTCGGCGATCTCCTCGCGTCGGCGGCTTTGCCGGCGACCGGCGGGCGGCGAGGAGTCGCGTCGCCGGCTGACCCCGAAGTGGTCCGAATAACCGCATCTGTTCGTCGCCAACCTGAGACGTGGTCGTCCAATGTTCGGGTTGTTCGGCGAAAGACTGGCCGCGCCTGGCCGACGACGCCTGTCGTGGTGGAGATCAACAGCGTCGGTAGAAGCCACGAGCGGTTCTGAGGCCCGACTGAGCCTGTATGCGAGCCGCTAGGAAGACCTCCTGCTGGCAGGTCATCAGGTCGCGGTTCCTAAGCGCGTGCCCTGGGCGGTCATCTCCCGGGGGAAAGCTCCTCCGACCACTTCAACACGATGGCACGCCATCAGGGTGCCTCGGCCATTAGCCCCTTCCGAAGACGCCCTGACAATCGGTCGAGATAGATCTCGCGGAGGCACGTCGGCGTCCCTCCTTTAGGTCACCTTGAGGTCACGACCACCAGTAGGAGTGAGACCATGGCGACCGACGAAGCTCCTCGTTCCCGCCGGGCCCTCCTGGCCGGTGCCGCAGCCGGGGCGGCTGTGCTTGCGGCGGCGCGTGTCGTTGGCCTAGACGACGCTCGGGCGGCCGATCAGACGGACTCGTGCTAAACGAGGACAACCCGATACGGCGCCACGGGCGTGACCCAGAGCAGCGACTCGTGAGGATGCATTCGTCGTGACGATCCGGCGGCACGGGACCGTAGCCACGTCGGGGGCCTGCGCGGCCGTGACAGGCTCGACGAACGACACTGCAACGGCGGCGGTGATCGGTCTCAGCGGCGATCCCGCGGGCTCAGCCTACGTCGACCGAGTTCCATGGCTCGACCGCGCCCTCTACGGGTACGCGAACACCACCGATACATCGTCCGGTGTCTGGGGTGAGAGCGGCGACGTTGGCCTCGTCGGTGTCTCGGATCGGGCTTTTACGGCGTGGAAGGCTACGGGGTTGCTGGTGGTGGATTCAAAGGCACGGCGATCGGGGTCATCGCGCGCTCTGACGCCGGCACAGCGGTGGCTGCCCACTTTGGCCCAGGAACGCGGCCGCCGCCGCCTGCGAGCCCGCACTCTTCGCGTCGGTGGATAGCGTGAGCCAGGTCGGGCTCGAGGCCCGCGGCCAGGTCAAGTTGCCGCACCGCGAGGCCGGAAGTCCATCGCGGCCGGTGGCACTCGCGTCACCTTCTCGGTGGCGGGCGTCACGAGCGGCAACTTCGCGATCGCGACACTCGCCCAATACCGTTCGGGGCGCCAGGTGGCGGCCGTGGTCTGCGCAAACGGCAAGATCACGATCTACCTCAACGGCAAGGTCTCGACCAAGACCGCCGTCAACTGGCTGGTGCTTGGATGAACCGAACCGAGCGTGTCTCGCACAGGGAACTCGCGACGCACCTCCTCGAGGAGGCGGCGTGGCTGCATCAGGTCGCTCCGCACGCCCGCCGCGTTGATCCATCGCGGTCGTGACGGCGCGAAAGGCTGCGCCTGCCGAGCGCCACGTCTACATGCCGCGGGCGATGAAGCCGCACGGTCATCGTCGTCCGTCGAGCTGAGGCAAGGCCGCAGCGAGCGTCTTGCGCTGCGAGTTATCGAGATGGGGTCGTACCGAGCGATGGCGCACGGTCCAGCCTCGAACGGCGCGGGCTGCACTCCGGGAACGATAAGGGGTCTCGGCGCTGGTCTCGGCGGCGGCCGAAATCTGCTACTGAGCGCGGTGTTCGTCGCTCGGACGGTGATTGCGGAGATGGATCGCAAGCGAGCAGAGCGAAGTCATCGAGGGCGCCGGGTCACAGCGGGAATGGTGCCTCTGAGAGGTCATGACCGAAGTACCTACCGACCGTGCCCGAAAGGGCTGGTGCCCCGCTGGGACTCAGGACATCGAGCCGCGGCCCCAGTCCCGGCCGGCAAGCTGAGGACTTCACGTCGGAGGATGGCCGAGCGGCGCGACGGAATCGGACACATGCACAAGGATGACGGCCCTCGACAGTCCAAAAGCCGGGAGGTGAGTCGGTTCGGCGGGTGGTACAGCGGGTGGTACAGAGGCCACGCGACAGCCTGCGGACGGTGGCCCGGCGGCCGATTCGTGCGTGGATCTTGGTGAGCCCGCTGGGATTCGAACCCAGGACGCAGGGATTAAAAGTCCCTCGCTCTGCCACTGAGCTACGGGCCCACGCGGCGCCAACGATAGCGGGCGTCGAGACGACCATCGCGCTCGGGCAGCGCTCGAGGTCACGGGCAGCGGGCGGGGTCCGGGGCGGCGCTCGGGAGCGGGAGGCGCCGTGGGGCCTCCGCCGGGGCCGCCGGTAGAATGGGCCGGTGACGAGCTTCTACACCCTCGACCGGGCGAACACGCGGCTCCCGGACGTGCGGGCGGTCCTGGAGGACCTGCAGGCACGCCGGGCCGAGCTGATCGGCCTGCGCGACCGCCTGCGGGCGCTGACCGAGGCGGAGGTGCGCGACCGCGCCCGGGGCACGCTCGTCGACGACGCGCTGACGGACCTCGGCGGGCGCATGCCGGAATCGCCGCGCGTGCTGGCCGCCCGGATCCAGGCCGTGATCGACCAGATGCAGGCGGCGGTCGAGCGGCTCGATGGCTGGGACATCACCCTCCGCGACATCGAGAGCGGCCTCATCGACTTCCCGGCGCTCGTGAACGGGCGCCAGGTGTGGCTGTGCTGGCGGCTCGGCGAGGGCACGATCGCCTGGTGGCACGAGCTCACGACCGGGGTCGCGGGGCGCAGGCCGCTCGTCGAGCTCGAATGACAGCCGGCAGCTCCGCGCGGACCGGAGCGGCGCCGGGCCGGGTCATCGACCCGCGCGGCCGCTCCAAGGCGTACCGGCCGCTGCCCGCCGCCGAGCGCGAGATCGCGATCGAGCGGGGACTCTCCGCCTACGCCCGGGGAGCCTTCTACCTGGCCCACGAGGAGCTCGAGCCCGCCTGGATGGGCACCGACGACCCCGGCGACCGGGAGCTGCTGGGAGGGCTGATCAAGCTCGCGGCGGCCTTCGTCCATGCGGCCCGCGGCAACGCGGCCGGCGTCCGCACGAACCTGCGCGGGGCCCGGGCGCGGCTCGCGCTCGCAGAGGAGGCGCACGCCGACCGCGGACTCGACCTCGACAGCCTCCTCGCGGCGATCGACGATCGCCTCGCGCGCCTCGACGCGCCCGGCTCCGGCGACGACCACGCGACCGCGGGCGAGAAGCCGGGGGGCGGCCCGCCCGCGGATCCACCTCACGACGTGGCGGGGCCGCCCGGACGGGCCCATCGCCCGCCCCTGGGGATCGAGCCGCCGATCCTGGCTCGACGGATCGCGGCCCGATGAATCCCGGCCAGCCCCCGCTCCCGACGGTCGACGTCGCCGAGGCCGCATCCGCGCGGGATGGCACGCCCGGCTCGCCGCTCCTCGTCGACGTGCGCGAGCGCGACGAGTTCGTGGCCGTGCGGGCAGCAGGCGCCGTCCTGTACCCGACCTCGTCGTTCCTCCTCCGGTTCGAGGAGCTGCCGAGGGACCGGCCGCTCCATGTCATCTGCCAGATGGGGAGCCGCTCGGCCGCGGTCACCGCCTGGCTCCTCCGCAACGGCTGGACCGACGTCCGGAACGTCGCCGGCGGGATGGCCGCCTGGGAACGGGCGGGCCTCCCCGTGCGCCGCGGCCCCCTCGAACCGGGCGAGGGCGACCCGGCCTGACGGCGGGCGCGCCGGGCTTTCCCGCCGTCGTCGGGGGCAGGAGCCGGACGTCGCGGCGCCGCCGGGTCAGGCGGCGTGGCGCCGCCGCTCGCGGATCCGCTTGAAGAAGGCCTTCGACTTCTCCGGGTGGTTGTAGGCGTACCCGATGAGGAAGAGGAGCACGAAGTCCGACGGTCGCGACCCCGGCGGCTGCCAGGTACGACAGCTGCTGGCCCACCTCGCCCTGGATGCCCAGCGCCGGCACCACGATGTAGAAGAGGCCGACCCGGAAGAACGGCTGCGGCGGCGAAAGGCTCGACCGGGTAACGCCCTGGGTCGGCGTTCCGGCGGCGGTGCCACCGACCAGGAAGGCGTGCGACCCGGAGACGATCGGCGCGGCGTCCACCAGCTGGAGGTCGGCCGGGAGGCCGCTCTGGGCCAGGGTCGTCCAGCCGGGCAGGTCGCCATTGGCGTCCGGTGCCGTCCAGTAGATGGCGCCGGAACCCTCGCCGCCCACGTAGTAGTACGTACCGTTGGAGACGAAGCCCACCGCGCCCTTCGCCGCCTGGGGGAGGTTGGCGCTCGCCGTGACCGGGGTCGACCAGCCGGTGATCTGCCCGAGGGTCGAGCCGACCGACCCGACCTCGCCGCGGACGACGGTGGCGATCGGGCCCTGGGCGTCCTCGCCGCCGTAGACGAACAGGTGCGTCCCCTGGAGGACCGCCGTTGCGCCGGCGCGCGGCCCGGGCATCGACGCAGCGGGGGCCCAGCCCTTGAGCTTGCCCGTGGCCGCCACGATCGGTGCCTTCAGGACCGTCGCGACCGGGCCCTTCGCGTCGCGGCCGCCCACGAGGAAGAGCCCGTCGCCACCGACGACCACGGCCGCGTCCGCCACCGGGGCGGGCAGCTTGAGCGCGTCATCGGCTGCCCAGGCGGTGACCAGGCCGGAGTCCGGGTCGGGCGTGGCGACGAACACCGTGTCCGTCGGGGCGCCGGCGGCGTCGACGCCGCCGATCACGTACGTCGACCCGGCGAAGAAGACGGCGGCCGCCCCGGCCCGGGGAGCCGGGAGCGGCACTCCCGCCGACCAGGCGTCGATGTTGCCGTCGGAGCGGATCACCGTCGCGTACACGCTGTCCTGGGCGGTCTTGCCGTCGGAGCCGCCCACCAGGAGCGTCTGGCTGCCGGCCGACACCATGACGGCGTCGGTCCGCGCCTGCGGGAGCCCGAGCTCGGGCGGGTTGGGCTGCCAGGGCAGGACGGCCCCGATCGGCGCCGGGCAGGGAAGCGTCTGGATCGACGGCGGGCAGAGGTTGATCGGCGTGATGTCGAGGTTCTTGTTGAACACCGAGAGCGGCACCCCGAAGTCGATCGTCGGCTGGACGACGGCGTAGAGGGCGCGGTCCGGCAGGTAGGCCATCATCATGATGATGACGACGAACCAGAAGATGGCCTTGAGGGTCGCCCAGCCCCAGCCGCCCGCGTCGAGCAGGCCGAAGAAGGCCCGCCGTCGGACGATCGTCTCGCCCGGACCGAGCGCCTGAGCCGCCATCGTGCCTCCCTGTGCGTGCCCGGCGCGGCCCCTGGTGGGGCCGGGCGTCGGGCTACTTGACCGTGAGCGTGCCGGTCATGTTGGGGTGGACGCTGCAGACGAAGCCGTAGGTGCCGGCCGGCAGGGCCGGGACCTGGTACGTCCGGGTGCCCACGCCGTTGAAGATCTCGCCCTTGAACACCTCGGCCCCGGTGGGCGAGTCCTTGTGGATGGCGACGTTGTGGGGGATCCCGGCGTCGTTGTTCGTGAACTCGATCGTGAACGGGGTGTTGGCCGGGGCCTCGAGCGCGCTGACGTCGAAGGCCGTGTTCTGGGCGCTGATCTTGAGGGTGACCGACTGGCCCGGGGATCCACCCGGAGCGGCCGACGCGGCGCCGGAGGGAGCCGCGGACGGGGCGCCGGAGGGGGCGGGGGAACCGGTGAGGAACGCATCCTTCCAGCAGGCGGGAACGGGCGTCGCGCCGGCGGGCATGGTGTAGGTGGGATCCCGCCAGCCGACCGTCTCGACCTCCTTGCCGGTCGTCGGGTCGATCGGTCACGTAGGTCAGCGTGTTCGGCGCCCGGATGAACGCGACCAGCTCCTCGACGCCGATGTAGTTGAGCGGCCCGTTCGGCTCGAGCCAGGTCGGCATGATCGACTTGGCG
Organism: uncultured Chloroflexia bacterium; assembly: GCA_963776355.1. GTDB lineage: Bacteria > Chloroflexota > Limnocylindria > Limnocylindrales > CSP1-4 > CTSoil-043. The sequence continues at coordinate 148,099 of CAVZLU010000002.1, forward strand.
TCTGCCGCAGACGTAGCGGCCGCCCACGGTCAGGACGGTGGTCACGTAGTCCGGCGTGAGGTGGGTCAGGAGCTTGGCCTGGTCGTTGAGCACCGGGCCGATCCCGCCCTGGCCCTGGGCGCCGTGGCAACGGGCGCAGTTCGCCTGGAAGAGCAGGGCGCCGCGCTGGACCGCGACCACCTGCTGGGTCTGGGCCTCCGCGCTGAGCCGGCCGGAATCCGGGACGCCCGGGACGCCGAGCTCGTAGAAGTAGTAGCCGATGATGAAGATCGTCATGACCGTGACGGCCAGGAAGGCGACCCAGCGCGCGCTCCCGCTCTGGCGCACGATCTTCGCGGCGCGCTCCGGCGTCAGCCCGACCGAATGCGCCTGGACGGGCGCGCTGAAGCGCTCCGCCGTCTCGACTTCGGTCGGCTCGCGCCGGGCGGGCAGGCGCTGCTCGGGGCTGTCGCCCGGCTGGTCGGTCATCGGGTTCCTCGGAGCACGGTCGCGGATTCGGGCAGCGCCGGATGCGGCATCAGATGCAGCCCGTCGGGGTCCGCGCGGCCTCGAGGCCCGGCTGGCCGAGGGCCACCGGGAGCGGGCCGAGGGTGATCTTGCTGGTGTCGAGGACGAGGGTGCCGTCAGACTCGACGGTCTCGGAGAAGCGGTCCATGCTCCGCGGCGCCGGGCCGAGCTCCTTCACCTTCGTCCCCAGCCGGTCATAGCGCGAGCCGTGGCAGGGGCACTCGAGCCAGAAGTTCTTGAGGCACGGGTTCGGCTTGCAGCCGAGGTGCGGGCAGCGCTGGTACAGCGAGCGCACGTTCAAAGCCGTGCCGTCGCCCGTGGTGTCGGAGCCCGGAACGAACCCCTGGCGGCCCGGATCGATCAGGATGACGAAGGCCCGGGCCTCCTGGTAGTAGGCCGGGAAGCCCTCCGCGATCGGGAGCTGGGAGTTCGCGCTCTTGATGTCGGGGTACTTCCCGATCGTCACCTTGCCCCCGAAGCCTCCGGACAGGTTGGGCCACAGGAAGCTCAACGAGCCGGCGGTCACCTCGAGGAGCCACAGCCCCACGCCTGCGCCCAGAGAGGTCCGCAGGAGCTGGCGCCGGGAGAGGCCCTTGGGGGCCTCGTTGCGCATCGACTTGAGGGCCTCGGTGGTGAGGGCCTGGGGCTCGCTTGCCGGTTCGACGTGATAGTTGCTCATGCGGTCCGGTCCGGTCCCTCCGCGCTGCCGGTCACAGGCTGAAGAAGAAGCCGTCCACCCAGGGCAGGATGAACGCGTAGCCGGGTCCCCGGAAGAAGATCCCGAGGAACGTCACGAGGAGACCGAGGAAGCAGAAGAGGGTGAACAGGACGACGGTCGTCTTCCGCTCCGAGGGTCGGACGGCCCGCAGATTGCCCGCGGTCGACGTACGGGATCAGGGCGGCCCCGATGAGGATGAACAGCGGGCACGAGCGCGCCGGCCACGCTCGGGTGGAAGTAGGCGAGCAGCTCCTGGAGGCCCAGGAAGTACCACGGCGCCTTGGCGACCTCCGGGGTGACGTTCGGGTTCGCCAGCTCCTCGAGGGGAGCGTTGACGATGAGGCCCATGAACAGGACGAAGACGCTCATCGCGACGGCCGCCAGGAACTCGATGGTCAGCAGGTGCGGCCAGGTCATGACCGTGTCGTCGGGCTCCTTCTGGACCCGGACGACCGCGTCCTGCTTGACGAGCGCGAGCAGCCGGTAGGGGCGGGCCGACATCGGCACCCGCTGCTTGTCGATCTCGGTCCGGCGCGTGGGGTCGACGGGAAGGACGACCCGGCGCTCGGGCGGCGCCTTCTGGTCGGTCATCGCCTGCTCCCGCGGGCTGCAAGGACGAGTTCAGCGCAAGGCGACGCCGAGCACCGGAGCGAGCGCACCTGTGCGTGCGTGAGCGACGGCGCGGAGGCGGCAACGCCGCGATCGGACCGTCATAGCGGCCCGCTGATCCCGCCGTCTTTCCGGATTCGCCAGAAGTGGACGGCCAGGAAGATGGCGGCGACCAGGGGGAACACCATGATGTGGAGCACGTAGAAGCGGAGGAGGGTGTTGCCGGACACCTCCAGGCCGGCGAGGAGCAGGAGCTTGCTCGGCGTGTTGAAGAGCGGAGCGTAGCCGGCCATGTTCGAGCCGATCGTGATGGCCCAGTAGGCGATCTGGTCCCACGGCAGCAGGTAGCCGGTGAAGCTGAGGAACAGGGTCAGGAAGAGGAGGACCACGCCGACCACCCAGTTGAACTCGCGGGGCGGCTTGTAGGCGCCGTGATAGAAGACCCGCATCATGTGGAGGAAGACGAAGAACACCATCAGGTGGGCGGCCCAGCGGTGGATGTTCCGCGTCAGCAGCCCGAAGGGCACCTCCGCCTGGATGCGCAGGATGTCGGAGTACGCCTGCTGGGCCGTCGGGGCGTAGAAGAACATCAGGTAGACACCCGTCACCGTCAGCACCAGGAACAGGAAGAACGAGAGCCCGCCGAGGCAGAACGTGTAGGCGAACTTCACCGCGTGCTGGCGGACCCGCACCGGGTGCAGGTGCAGGAAGACGTTGTTCATCACCGCGTAGGCCCGCGACCGCTCGTCGTTGGGGTACGGGTTGCGGAAGATCGAGCGGAAGACGGGGCTCCGCCGGATCGTCTGGTCCACCCGCTCCAGGAAGCTCACCTACCCGGCTCCTCCCGCGACGCCGGGCGTCCCGGCCAGCTGCGCGTCCCGGTACGACTCCTTGTAGAGCCGCCCGTCCGTCGAGATCTCCTGGAGCTCGAACCGCTCCATCGTAATGGCGTCGAACGGGCAGCGCTTCACGCACAGGGCGCAGCGGATGCAGCGCTCCTCGTCGAGGATCATCGCCGCGCCCTGGTCCCAGCCGTAGGCCTCCTCGAGCTCCGGCAGGAAGCCCTCGGACTTCATCTGGTTGACGTCGATCATGTGGATGACGCCCTCGGGGCACACGTCGGCGCACGCCCCGCAGAGCACGCAGCGGAAGGGGTCGAACCAGATGTTGTAGTTGCACATCAGGCAGCGGGTCGACTCGGCGACCGCCTGCGTCGTGGTGTAGCCGAGCTCAACCGGGGTCGTGAAGTTGACCTCCGGGTCGCGCGACGGCATCCGGACGTCGACCGTGGCCATCGGGACGTGCTGGCGCGGCAGGATGTCGTAGAACTCCGGCATCTCGTGACGCCAGGAGCTCGTGATCTTGACGTTCGCGGCCACGCTGACATCGGCCCGGCCGGCGAGGTAGCGATCGATGGCGTAGGCGCATTTCTTGCCGTGCCCGGCCGATTCGATGAGCGTCGTCGGGCCGGTCACGAAGTCGCCGCAGGCGAAGACGCCGCGGACGTTCGTGGCGTACGTGGCGGGGTCCACGCGCAGCCGGCCACGTCCGATCTCGAAGCTCGAGTCCACGGGCAGGAAGGAGAGGTCGGCAGCCTGCGATACGGCCGGGATCACGGTGTCGGCGGCGACCACGAACTCCGACCCGGGGATCGGTACCGGCGAGCGGCGCCCGGATGCGTCCGGCTCGCCGAGCTTGTTGCGGATGAAGCGGACCCCGGTGAGCTTCCCGTCCTCGCCGACCAGCTCGATCGGGCTGACGAGGAACTCCATGCGCACGCCCTCGCGCTCGGTCTCGCCCAGCTCCTCCTCGTCGACGACGAGCTCGGAGCGGGTCCGCCGGTAGGCGATCGTGACGTTCTCCGCGCCGTGGCGAAGGCTGGTTCGCGAGCAGTCCATCGCGGTGTAGCCGCCGCCGATGACCACGACGTTGCGGCCCACCTCGAGCGGCTCGCCGAGGTTCGCCTTCTTCATGAAGTCGACGCCGTACTGCAGGCCCTCGAGGTCCGAGCCCGGGATGTCGAGGCCGACGGCGTCCATCGCTCCGGCCGAGATCGCGATGCCGTCGAAGTCGCGCTGCAGGTCCTCGAAGAGGACCTCGCGGCCGATCGTCGTGTTGTAGTGGAAGTCGACGCCCAGGCGCTCGACCAGGCGGACGTCCATCTCGATGGCCTCGCGCGGGAGGCGGAAGGCCGGGACCCCGATGAGCATCGTCCCGCCGGCGTAGGGCAGGCTGTCGTAGACGGAGACCCGGTAGCCCTTCACGCCCAGCTCGCGGGCCACGGCGAGGCCGGCCGGACCGGCGCCGATCACGGCCACCTTCTCGTCGCGCGGCGTGATCTCGGGAATGACGTCGGGGATGCCGGAAGCCTCGTGCCACTCCACGAGGAACCGCTTCATGGCCCGGATCGCGAGCGGGCGGTCGATGTCGCCGCGACGACACGCGCGCTCGCAGGGCGCCGAGCAGACGTAGGCACACATCGCGGCGACCGGGTTCGGGTCCCGGGAGAGGATGTACCCCTCCTCGAAGCGGCCCTCGGCCGCCAGGTTCAGGTAGCCGCGGCAGTTCGTCCCGACCGGGCAGGCTTCCTGGCACTCGATGTTGCACTGGAGCCAGGAAGCATCGACCGGCTGGACGAGGAACTCCTGGTTCGGGTCGATGGCCACGGTGCTGTCGCCTGCTCCTCTTGCCGACGGGATCAGGTCTGGCGCGCGAACGCCGTCGACGCCCCCCGGGGTCGACGCGGGCGGATGCTACACGACGATGCCCGCGAGTGCACGGCTTCGAGGGGCAGTGTCGCCCTGCACAACGCGGTGCGGCGACTCACCACCTCGGCGGCTCCGACGGACGCCCGTGCGGCGATTGCCGTGGAGTCCCGGAGTCCGCGGTTTGACGCCGGCCGGGCGCCGAGCCTACGCTCGCCATGGCCCGCTCGCGTGCGCCGGCAGGCGTCCGGCTCGGGCCTCGTGGCGGAGCTGTCCCGTGCGCCTGACGCAGCGAATCCGGGCCCCGTTCGGCGGTCGGCCCGAGCCAGCCGCACGCGTCGGGAGTGGGCCGCCCGCGGTCCCGGCGCCTCCGGTTGCGGCGGAGCCCGCGGCCCCGTCGCCGAACCTGTCCGACGCCGGGCCGCAGCCAGGGGCGAGCACCCCCGGGGCCGACATCCCGGACATGACTGCCGGCACGCTGGTCGCCGATCCGTGCGGCCCGGCTCGCTCGGCGGTCGACGACGCGTGCTCCCTCGCCGACCGGATGGCGGCCCTGGCGACCGCCTCGCTGGACCGGCTCCGCGAGGCGCGACATGCCTACGAGGAGCATGCCGCCCGCCGCGAGCGCGCCGCCGCCCAGGCCGATCCTCGCGCCGTCCGGGCGGGCAAGGACGCGGCCCAGGCCGTCTTCCGCCGGGCCCGCCTCGAGGCCGCAGAACGGGGCTCGCTCGAGGCCGCGGCCCGGGAGTGGCTCGGGGAGATCGATCGCATCAACGTGCAGACGCGCGAGGCCGTGCGGATCCTGGCCCGGGAGGACGCGCTCGAGGCGTCCCTGCTCCACGCCGTCGAGCGTCTTGGGGTGGAGGCGGATGGAGCCCGGATCGCGGCCGAGAGTGCCGCCGAGACGTGCCACAACGCCCGGATCACTCTCGCCACGTGCGAGGAGCGAGAACAGCTGAGCGCGAGCAACGCGGCCGGCCAGGCCAGGGGACTCGCCGCGGCCTCGATCGTCGCCAGCGCCAGCCCGGCCGCCCCCGCGCCAGACCCCATGGCGGCCGCCCCCGCCCCATCCGGCACGGCCCCTCCGCAGCCCCCAACCGCGGCTGCCCCCGCGCCATCCGGGACCGCGGCCCGCGCCGGGACGCTCGACGCACGAGGCGCGGAGGCAGCCGGTGCCGGGGCCGAAGACGCATTCACCGACCGCATCCCGGCCGTCCTGCCTTTGCTCGCGGGCGACCGGGCCATCCAGCGCCGGATCGCCCGGGAGCTCGCCGCCGGGGATGCCGCAGCCGAGGTCCGCTGGCAGGCCCAGCTGGCCGCGCTCGTCGACGCGATCACCCAGCGGGCCATCGACAGCGCGGCCCTCGTGTTCCCCGAGGAGGATCCCTTCTGGGGCCCCTACACGCAGCTCCAGTGCCGCGAGATCGCGGCCGCGCTGGCCGCACTCGGCTTCCGCTTCGACGGCCATGGCGCCTTCACCGACGAGAGGACGCCGGGCCAGCGCCAGCTGTCGCTGGCCATCGGCTATGCCGGCCTGGACCCGATGCGGATCCGGATCTGGCCCACCGAGGCCGAGCTTCCCGGGCTGTTCGCGAACGTCGAGGTTGATACCGGGCGCTTCGTGACCGAGGCGGCCGGCGACCTGACGCTGGGCGAGATGATCGACCTGCTGGGCCGGCGGGCAGAGGAGCTCAGCGACCTGTGGAACGCGTGGGGCCGGGTCCGGCCGCTGCTCCTCGCGCCGGCCTGAGGGCGCCTGGCGGGCCCGGCCTGGGGCCGGCCCTGCTGCTCCTCGTTCGCGCCGACACGGGAGGCCGGCCCGGGCGGGTCAGGCGTCGTGGACCTCGGGCGGTCCCTCCTGCGGATCGTCGTCGATGACGATCAGGCGGAAGGCCTCGGCGGCCACGACCCCGATCGCCTCGCCGTCCTCGGCCAGCCAGGCCCGGATCCGCTCGCCCAGGCCGTCCGGATCGGCCACCTGGCTCGCGTGGCAGCGCAGCGCGTCCACCTTGCGATCGCGCGTGGCCGTGACATCGACCCACGCGGTCGGGAGCGTTCGGCCAGAACAGGTAGATCCGTCGCACGGCGTGCGCCGCGAGACCGGCTCCCGCCAGCGCGGGGAAGGCCATCGGGTTGCGCGCGGCGGGGAACACCGCGTCCACGGCGGCGATCCCCGCCGCCCGGTGATCGGCGTGGTTGACGCCGGCGTCCCGGAAGAAGATGACCTCCGGATCGTGCGTCAGGACGGCGTCCGGCCGGAAGCGGCGAATCTCGCGCACCAGGTGCTCGCGCAGCGGAAGCTCGTTGGCGAGCGCGCCGTCCGGCTGGTTGAGGAAGACCACCTCGTCATAGCCGACGATCTCGGCGGCCCGGCGCTGCTCCTCCTCGCGGGTCGCCGCCAGCGCCAGCGGGTCGGCCGCGGGATCCTCGCCCCCCTGGTCGCCGGACGTGCAGCAGACGAGGCGGCCGATCGACCCGGCGTCGATCCAGGCCGCGGCCGTCGCCGCGGGTCCGAACTCGGCGTCGTCGGGGTGGGCCGCGATCACCATGAAGCGGGCGGGACGCCAGTCGTGCGGGCGGGGCCGCTCGCCGGCGGGCGGTGGCTCCGGCGTCATCTCCCGGCGGGCCCGCCCGCGGACGCGGCGCGGCGACGAGATCGCGGCATCCTGCTCGCCCATTCGATGTTGTACACCGTATGCGCATATCCCCGACGGGATGCTATATTGCCGGCCCAGAGGCTTCGCCCGTCTCCCCCCACGTGCGAGGCCTCGTACCATGCCCGGCGCATTGTGAGGGTCCCTCACTGCGCCCCGCTGGCCGCCTGCAGCGCGGCCATGACCTCCTCCGCGTGGCCCTCGGGCGTGACCGCGTGCCAGGCGTGGGCAACGCGCCCGTCCGGACCCACGAGGAACGTTGACCGCTTCGTGCGCATCTGCGGGCGGCCGTCCTTGATCCGCTCCTGCCACGCTCCGTAGGCGTCGGCCGTGGCGTGGTCCTCGTCGGACAGCAGGCTGAAGTTGAGGTGGAACTTCTCCCGGAAGCGGCCGTGGCTCGCCGCGTCGTCGGGGCTGATGCCCCAGACCGTCGCGCCGGCCGCCACCAGGTCGTCGTTGGCGTCGCGGAACGCGCAGGCCTCGGTCGTGCAGCCGGGGGTGTCGTCCTCGGGGTAGAAGTAGACGACGGTCCAGCCGCGCTGGTCGGCCAGGCGGTGGATGACGCCATGCTCGTCGGGGAGGGCGAACTCGGGGGCCGGGTCGCCGGCGGCTGGCATGCTCATGCCCGAATGCTACCGCGAGATGACGATCGCGACGACCAGGGCCGCGGCGCCGAGGACCGCCACCTCGACGTCGGCGACGCCCCACTGCACGATGCGGTACCAGGTGCGCGGCGTCCCGGAGTCGAACCCCCGGGCGTCCATCGCGAGGGCCATCCGGTCGGCATGGCGGAGGGCGAGGACCAGGAGAGCCAGCAGGAGGCCGGGGCTCCAGCTGCGGGCGAGGCCGCGCGTGCGGCGGGCCTGGCGCAGCGTGACGAGGTCGAGGGAGAGGCGCGGGACGGCCTGGTAGGCGGCCAGCGCACCGTAGGCGAAGCGGTCGGGGAGGCGCGCCTGCTGGACGAGCGAATTGGCGAGCATCGTGGCTTCCGTGGTCTGGGCGAAGGCGACGCCGACGCCGGCGATGGCGAGGATCCGCAGGCCCAGGACGAGCCCCAGGGCGAGCGCCGGCGCGGTGATCCGCAGCGGCCCGGCCTGGGCCAGCTCGATGGCCGCGGCATCGCCATTCGCCGCCCCGAACAAGGTGTTGAGGATGACGACGCCGGCCGCGGCGACGATGAAGGGGAGCCATGCCCGCAGGAAGCGCCGGACCGGGACCCGCCCGAGCACGATCGCCCCCGCGATCCCGGCGACCAGGATCACCAGGGTCGGCCGGGGGTCCGTCGTCGAGACGAGAGCCGCCAGCCAGGCGAAGCCGACGGCAAGCTTCGTGAGCGGGCTGGCCCGGCCCAGGGGGCTGGCCAGCTGACGGGCGCCGAGGTCGGGGAGGACGATCATGGCGCCGTTCCCGGCCGGCGCGCGATCGAGGAGACGGCCGCCGGACATGGCGGCCGAGCGACCGCCGAGATCCGCGACCAGCCGCTCGTCGTGGGTGATCGCCACCAGCCCGACGCCGGCGTCGAGCCGCTCGTCGAGGATCGCCAGCAGGCCGGCATAGGTCGCCCGGTCCTGGCCGAACGTCGGCTCATCGAGGACGAGCACGCGCGGCCGCCGGGCGAGGATGCCGGCCAGCGAGAGGCGCCGCTGCTCCCCGCCCGAGAGCGCGTACGGGCTGCGCGCCCCGAAGCGATCGAGCGGAAGGGCCAACGCCGCCATCAGCTCGGGCAGCCGGGCGAGCTCCTCCCCGCGCAGCCCGAGGCCGGCTTCGGCCGCCACCGTGGTGGCCAGGAACTGCTGCTCGGGATCCTGGAACAGGTATGCGGCCCGCCGCGCGAGCTCGGCGGACGGCAGCCGATGCGGGGCGTCACCGGCCAGGCGCACGGTGCCGGCATCGGGCCGGAGGAGCCCGACGAGCAGGCGCCCGAGCGTCGACTTCCCGCTCCCGTTCGGGCCCACGACGGCCAGCCGGTCACCCTCGGTGATCGCGATGTCGACGCCCCGCACGACCGGCTCGCCGCGCCGATAGCCGAACTCGAGGCCGGCCCCGGCCACGAGCACCTCGCCGGCGACCGGTGGGCGGCGGGCGGGCCGAGGCACCGCGCCCAGCGCGGCGTCCACGTCGGCGGGCAGCCAGATCCCCGCGTCCACCAGGGCCCGTCCGCTGCGCCGGACCACGGCATCCGGGTGGCCGAGATCGACCGGTCGGCCGTCCCGGCCCAGGACGAGGACCCGGTCCGCGAGGCGCCATGCCAGCTCGACGCGATGCTCGACCAGGACGATCGTGGTTCCCGCCGCCCGTCGCGCGGCCAGCCGCTCGACGAACGCCCGCGCCCCGTCCGGGTCGAGGTTCGCCGTCGGCTCGTCGAGGACGAGCAGGCTCGATGCCGGGGCCAGGGCGCCGGCGAGGGCGAGCCGCTGCTGCTGGCCGCCGGAGAGGGTCGTGGTGCGGGCCCGGCCAAGGCCGCCGAGACCCGTCTCGTCGAGCGCCAGCGGCACCCGGGCGAGCATCTCCGCGCGCGACCAGCCGCGGTTCTCGAGGCCGAACGCGACATCGTCCTCGGCGCGCTCCATGACCAGCTGCGCTCCCGGGTCCTGGAAGACCACCCCGGCAGTGCCGCCGACCTCCAGGCTGCCCTCGAGCCGGCCGGGCACCTCCCGGCCGAGGAGCCCGGCAAGCGCCAGGACGAGGGTGCTCTTGCCCGATCCGGAGGGGCCCAGGACGAGCAGGCATTCCCCGGGGGCGACCTCGATGTCGACGTCGCGGAGGGCCGGCTCGGCGGCGCCGGCGTGGGTGAATCCGAGGCCCCGGGCGACGAAGGCGCCACGATCAAGCCCTCGCGACGGCGCTGGGACCACGGCGGCCGAGCTGGCGCGAACGGCGGTCAGCCGGGGAAGCCGCGCAGGACTCCCGCCTCGCGCAGGCCGCGCACGATCGCGAACACGATGAGCGGCATCAGGACCGCGGCCGAGATGACCATGAAGGCGAAGGTGAGCACCAGGAGGCCGGCCTCGACGCCCTGGTAGTAGAGGACGGCGTCGTGGACGAAGGCGAGTGCGGCCGACGCCGCCCCGGCCAGGGCCACGACCGGCATGTCGAAGCGGCGGTAGCCGAACACCGCGAAGACGGCCTCGGCGCCGATCCCCTGGAGGAACCCCGAGACCAGCGCGTCGGGGCCCCACTGGCTGACGACGAGCACGGAGACGCTGGCGGCGACCATCTCCGCGAACAGGCCGGCCCCGGGCTTGCGCACGATGACGGGGGCGAGGACGGCCGGCAGGAGCCAGCCGAGGTAGACCAGGAGCCAGGGCGAACCGGCCCCGGCCCCCAGCCCGGCGTAAAAGGCGTTGAGAGCGGCCATGACGACCCCGAACGCGGCCCCGATGACCGCCGCTACGAGGATGTCACGAGTACGCCAGCGGGTCTCCACCCGCGTCGCGGTAGATGGCGCGATCGAGCTCATGGGGACTTGGCCTCCTTGTCGTGGGTTTCGATGACCATGAGGAGTCCGGCGCGGACCGCCACCCGCGCCTCGGGGACCAGGCGGACGTTGGAAAGGCCGCGCGCCGGGCCGAAGGACAGGGACTCGCCGACGAGCGGGTAGGCCAGGCCCTCGGTCACGATGCCCTGGGCCCCGGCGCCGAAGGGGAACAGCGACACGAGATCGCCGCTGCGCCCGGCGAGGACGACGCTCGTCGGGGCACCGGCCGCGTCGACGAGCCGGATCCGGGTCGCAGCGTCGAGCAGCACGACGGGGCGCCCGGCAACGGCCGGATGGGCCAGGAGCCAGGCATTGGCGAGGGCATGGTCGAAGCGGGGCCCGCCAAGGGCGCCCAGGATCGTGACCCGCCAGGCCCCCCTGGCGACGGCCGCGAGGAGCGCCAGCTCGAGGTCCGACTCGTCCTTGGCGACGGGCGCCAGCTCGATCTCGATCCCGGCCGCGCGAACGGCCGCCAGCCCCGCCGGGCCGAGCGAGTCGGCGTCGCCGACGACGAGGTCCGGCACGAGACCGAGGGCGAGTGCCTTCGTCGCTCCGCCGTCGGCCGCCACGACCAGGCGCGCCTCCGCGTCCCAGTCCGGCCAGGCCGTCTCGAGCGCGGCGCGCGACGGCACGTCGCCGTCGCCGACGAGGATTGCGTGGAGCTGGTCGGGCCCCGTCACGGAATCGCGACGCCTCCGCTGGTCGGGACGGAGGCGTCGTCTGGACTCCCTTCGCCGGCATGACCCGGATCAGGTTCCGAGGGTCTGCGGTACTGCCCGCACTCTCAGCGCCGCCACGGCGCTCCCCTGTCCCATTCTTCGATTCGGCCGGCCCCCTGCCGGCCGTCCCGAGTTTACACCCTGGCCGCCAGAAACCGGTCGACCCACGCCGCCACCGACGGCGCCGTCTCCTGGGCACCGGCCGCCCGGAGGGACGCCTCGTCACCGAGGACCGAGGCGATCCCGACCGCGTGCGCTCCCGCCGCCCGGGCCATGCGCATGTCGTCGTGGGCGTCGCCGACGTAGGCCGTGCCGGCGGCCGTGCGACCGAGCCCCAGCTCGCGAATCGCACGCAGGAGCGGCGCCGGATCCGGCTTCGCCTCGGCCAGGTCGTCCCCGTGCACGCGGACCGCGAGCAGCCGTTCCAGGCCGTGCCGGCGGAGCTGGGCTCCCACGTTGTCGCGCTGGCCCGCGGTCACGAGGGCCATCGGGTAGCCGGCCGCGTGGAGCCGTTCGAGGGCGGCGGCCGCTCCCGGCAGGAGCTCCGCCTCGTCGCGTCCGCGATAGGCCGCCCACCAGCGACGCCCGGCCTCCTCGATCACCGCGTCGGGCAGGCCCGCCGTCCGGTAGAGGAGGCGCCAGTCCGGCGTCCAGGTCCGGCAGTAGTCCTCCCAGGTGAGGCGCAGCCCGAAGCCGGCCACGACCTCCTCGGTCGCGACGTACATGAGGTGGAGGGTGTCGGCCAGGGTGCCGTCCCAGTCGAAGACGACGGCGCGCATCGACGGGATCGTAGACCTGCCGGCGGACCCCCGCGGCCGGTTCCCCCGCGGCCGGTTCCTCGCCACGGCCGTCGATGTAGACTCCCGGCCGTGCCCGACCCCGTCGATCGCGAGGCCCTCGATCCCGCGGTGCGCCGCGTCGTCGACGCGGCCGCGCGGTTGGGCATCGAGATCCACGTCGTGGTCCTGGACGCCACCACCCACACGGCTGCGGACGCCGCCCGCGCCCTCGGGGTGGAAGTCGCCCAGATCGTGAAGTCGCTCGTCTTCGTGGTGCCCCGCGCCGAGGTCGACCCCGAGCCGATCCTGTGCCTCGTCTCGGGAGCAAACCGGGTCGACGTGGCGCGGCTGGCGGACATCGTCGACGAGCCGGGGATCCGCCGGGCAACGGCCCGCGAGGCGCGCGACCTGACCGGCTTCGCGATCGGCGGGATCCCGCCCCTGGGCCATCGCCGTCCCCTGCGCGTCGTCATGGACCCGGACCTCGATCGGTTCCTCACCGTCTGGGCCGCGGCGGGCACCGACCGGGCCGTCTTCCCCGTTGCACCGGCTGCCCTCCGCGCCCTCACCGGCGCCGCGACGGGATCCCTGGCCGAGGTGAATCCGGCGCTGGGCGGGCAGGCGTGACGGAGGAGGCGCGGCAGGCGATCGTCGCCTACCCCGGAGGCATCCGCGTCCGCTACCGGTGGGCGGGCTCGGGGCAGGGGGAGGCCGTCTTCGCCCTCAGCGAGGCCGGCGGCGACCTCCACGAGTACGGGTCCCGTGTCTCCCCCACCTTCGAGCGCCTCTGCCGGGCCGAGCTCCGGGTCGAGAGCCCGGCCGGCGCGTGGGCGGCCCGGCTTGCCTCCCCCATCTTCGACGCCCCCGCGGGGGTTGCCTGGGACACGACCGGGCTTCTCGTCGTGAAGTACGGGTTCGCGACCTATGCCCTCGAATCGCGGACCGGCGAGCTGCGCTGGCTGCACCGGTCGGGCTCGCCCGTCGTCGCCGTGCTGTCGTCCTCCCGGCTGGAGCACGTGATCGTGCAGGCCGAGATCGAGACCTTCGCCCTCGAAGCCGACGGCCAGGTTCGCTGGCGCGTCGCGCATTCGGATGTCGTCGCGGAGGTCGAGCTCACTGGTGGCCGCCTGGTGCTGACGAGCTACGGAGGGCTCCTGGGCGTGCTCGACCCGTCGACGGGGCGCCCGGCGGCCTGACCCGCCGTCGCCGGCACGCCGGGCTGGCAGGAGGCAGCGATCCTCGGTCGCCCCCGACGGCGAGCTTCGTGGACGGCCTGTGGACAACCCGCACCGGTTCCCCGGATTCGGTGGACGGCGTCCATTGACCACGACAGGCGGCGGCCGGTAGCGTTGGTCGCGACCCGGAGGGGTCATGAGCTCGCTAATGGCGGAGGCCCCGGCCAAGGCCCACGCGACGCGGAGGTTCCTCCGGGTCGCTCGCTGCCCGGACTGCTACGATCCCGGGCCGTGACCCCCCTCGTCGTGATCGCCGCCGGCCTGGTCGCGATCGCGGTCGGCTCGCTCCTCCTCCGCTCCTATGGCCCGCGCGTGCGCGTCGGTCGGCTCCTCGCCGTGACGCCCGCGGTCGGATTCGCCCAGGCGCGGGCGATGGCGGGCGGTCCCCGGCGCTACGTCCGCGTGGACGGCCGGCTCGACTCGGACGACGAGATCCGCGACGAGAGCGCCCGACCGCTCGTCTACCGCCGCCGGCGCATCGAGACGCCGCGGGGACGCGGCTGGCGCCTGCTCGAGGAGCGTGTCGACGCCGTTCCGTTCCGGGTCGGCGAGGGACTCGACGAGATCGACATCGACTCGGCCGCCATCGACGCCGGCCTCGTGACCATGGTCCGGGAATCGGTCGGCACGGCCGAAGAGGCTCGCGGGTCCCTCGCGCCGGAGGTGCTCGCCGGCCTCCCCGGCCAGGCGCGAGTGCGCCTGCGGATCGAGCAGCTCAGCTCCGTGGAGCACGCGACCGTCCTCGGCGTGCCGGTCGCCTCGGCCGACGGCAGGGTTGCGCTGACGGCCGGGACCGGGCGGCCGCTCGTGATCTGCACCCTCGAGCAGGACGAGGCGATGCGCGTGCTGGCGGGCGGCGGACGGGCTCGTCCGGTCGCGGCCGCCGCGGCCCTCGGGGGCGGCCTCGTGGCGCTGACCCTCGGGCTCGCCTGGGCCCTGCTCGCCGGGGGGCTCGGATGAGGGGCGTGCGCGTGCGGGGCGCTCTTCATGAGTCGGGGGCCCCCGTCATGCCGGCGCGCTCCGGAGCTCCGCCGCCAGCCGGGGTTCGAGCGCATTTCGGGACCCGGCTGGCCGCCGTCGCGACCGTTCTCGCGGCGGCCGCCCTCCTGGGCTCGTCGGCCATCGCCGCGGCGGTGCTTGCTGCGGACCCGACCGCGAGCCCGGCGGGCGGCGACGTGCGCACGAACCCGGCCGCCCCCGGGCTCGTCGGCGACCCCCTCTTCGCCATCGCCGGTGTCGCGATCGTGGGCCTCCTCGCCGTCGTCCTGACCCTGCTCGCCGTCCGCATCGCCGAGCGGCGTTAGGTCCTCGGTGCGGTTTGCGGCGGGTAGAACGGTGCAAGGCCGCGGACCAGGGTTGCGACCAGGTGGGCGGGTTCAGCAGCCGGGCCGCTCGGATCGCCAGGCCTCGAGCGGGACGATCATGGCCAGCTGGCAGTTCGAGCGAAATCCAGAGCACGAGACCCGCGCCGACGAGCAGCCCGACTGTTGGGGACGCTCGGGCCCGGCCAGACCACCGTGGACCCGCCCGCGCCGGCGGCGATCGGGGACTGCCCCGCGCCCCGGTCGTGTCCGCGAAAGACCCGATCGGGGCCACGGGCGATCGGGGACTGCGCCGCGCCCCGGTCGTGCCCGCAAAGAGACCCGATGGCGCCACGGGCGACCGGGAGTGGCCCGCACCGGGCGCACCGGACCTTCGTCCTATTGGCAAGAACTGTGAAGTCGTCGAGACTCGCCGCGACGACCTCACCGATCCTCCATCTGCGTCGCCGGCGCGCGACGCCCACAGCGGGGAGGATCATGGCACTCGGGGGACCCGGCCACGCAGCTCGCGCCTCGCCCGTCCGACGCGACCCTGACCGTCACGAAGGCGGCTCGCCTCCTCGGCGTCCACCCCAACACCGTCCGGGCGTGGAGCGACCAGGGGCGCCTCCGCTTCTACCGCATCAACGACCGCGGTGATCGGCGGTATCGCCTCGGCGACCTCCAGCGCTTCCTGGCGGCCGCCGAGCAGCCGGCCCCGGCGGGACGGCCCGGGCGCGGTCCGGGCGCCACGCGCCGCCCGATCCCGTCGATCGGCGCCGAGCTGGTCGAGCTCCGGACGCGGCCCTCCGAGCGACCCGTCACACCCCACGAGGGATCGCCCGCCGACGGCTGGGGCCGCGGCGCCGCCGGCTCCGGCCGCGACGCCAGCGACACGCCTCTGCGGGCGGCCGATGTGGGCGGGGCCGATGCTGGCGTCCGCGTGCCCGACGCCGTCCGGCCGGCCGGCGAGCCGCCGTCGGCCCTCCCCCTTTCGTCCCCGCTCGACGTCGAGCGCCGCCTGGTGGAGATCGACATCCTGGGTCGCCTCGCCGACCTGATCGCTTCGGGGCGCAGCCTCGAGGAGACGGCAGGCGCGGCGGTCGACCTTCTGCACGGTCGCGCCGGCCACGACCTGGCCGTCATCCTGGTGCGCCGGGACGGGCGCCTGGCACCCCTCGCCGGCCGCGGGCGGGGCGCCGACCGGGTGGGCTGGATCGCCGAGTCCGCGGGGCTCCCCGGGCGCGCGCTGACGGCGCCGGGACCCGTCAGCGAGGTCGCCGCCGTCGGCAACGACTGGCTGGCCATCGGCCACCGCCTGCCGTCCCGGATCGCGGTGGCGATCCCCGGAGGCGCGGGCCGGCCGTGGGGCGTCCTCGTCACGGCCGACGAGGCCCCGCCGGCCACGATCGCCGAGCTCGAGACCTTCCTCGTCGCGATCGCCCGACAGGTCGGCGTCGCCGTCCACGCCGAGCGCCTGCGGGCCGAGACGTCCGTCCAGCTCCACCGGGCCGAGGCCCTGCGGCGCATCGCAACCGACATCGGCAGCAAGCTCGACCTGCAGCAGATCCTCTCCGGGGTCGTGGATCACGCCCGGGTCCTCTTCGGGGGCGACCGCGCCGCGGTGTTCCTGCGCCGCCCGGACGGCCACGTGACCGCCGAGGTCGCCCGCGGGCTCTCGGAAGGCTACCTCGCAGCCGTGCGCGACTTCCCGGTCCCCTCGCTGCCGGCCGAGGCGGCCGCCCTCCGACGCCCCCTCTTCGCCACCCACTATCGCGACGACCCGCGCGCCGTCGACGTGCGCCCGGCAGTCGTCCAGGAAGGCTTCGACACGATCTGCGCCGCACCCCTCTTCGACGGCGCGGAGCTCCTCGGCCTGCTGATCGTCTACCACGACCGCTCCCACGAGTGGGCGGACGAGGAGCTGGCCACGCTGGCCGGGTTCGCGGCCCAGGCCGCGACGGCGATCAAGAACGCCCAGAACTACGAGCGCATGGCGACCTGGGCCGCCCACCTGCAGTCCATCCAGCAGCTGGGCGCGCGGGTGGCCCGCCTGACGACCGAGCACGACATCGGCGCGGCCATCGCCAACGAGCTGGACCAGCTGATCGAGTACCACAACGTCCGTGTCTACCGGTTGCGGGCCGACGACTGGCTCGTCCCCGTGGCGATGCGGGGGCTGGTCGGCGAGTTCCACGACGAGACCCCGGACCAGCTTCGGATCCGCCTCGGCGAGGGGATCACCGGCTGGGTCGCCAGGAACCGCCAGCCCCAGAACCTGCCGGACGCGGCCCACGATCCCCGGGCGATGACGATCCCGGGCACCGACGACGACCTCGACGAGTCGATGCTGCTCGCGCCGCTCGAGTTCGAGGACCGCGTCCTCGGCGTGATCGTCCTGTCCAAGCTCGGCCTGCGCCAGTTCAGCGACGATGACCTGCGGCTCCTCGTCATCTACGCCAGCCTGGCCGCCCAGGCGATGGCGAATGCCGACGCCACCGAGCGGCTCCGCGAGCAGTCGATCCGCCTCGAGCGTCGCCTCGCCGGGCAGCGGGCCCTGCTCGAGATCACGAGCTCGATCCTCGGGACGCTCGACCTCCCCCGCATCCTGGATGAGGTCGCCGACCGGCTGGCCGGGATCGTCCGCTGGGACAACATCTCCATCGAGTGGCTGGAACCGGCGACGGGGATCCTGACCCCCCTCATGGCCCGCGGCGTCCATGCCGACGAGTACATCAAGCCCTGGGAGGCCGGCGAGGAGGGCCTGGCCACGTGGGTCATCGAGCACGGCGAGCCGCAGCTCGTCCGGGACGAGCTCCTCGACCCGCGCGTCCAGCAGTTCGCCTCGACCGGCGCCGTGGAGGGCAGCCTCATCTGCGTTCCCCTGCGCGGCCGCGAGGGAGTGCGGGGCGTGGTCTCGCTCGAGCGGCTCGGTGCCCACGACCAATTCGACGATGACGACTTCGAGCTCGTGCAGCTCTTCTCGGCCCAGGTCTCGATCGCGATCGGCAACGCCGAGGCCTACCGGGAGAAGGAGATCGAGGCCCAGACGGACGACCTCACCGGGCTCATGAACCAGCGCACGTTCGACGAGTGGCTGACCCGGAGCGTGGAGACGGGGGAGCGCTTCGGCCTCCTGATGCTCGATCTCGACGAGTTCAAGCGGGTGAACGACCGCCTGGGTCACCAGGCGGGCGACGATCTCCTGCGCGCCGTCGCCCGCGCCATCCGTGGCGCCTGCCGCGAATCGGATCGGGTCTTCCGCTACGGCGGCGACGAGTTCACCGTGATCTGCCCATCCACCGACGCCGTCGGAACGGGCGCCCTGGCCGAGCGCATCCGCCGCGAGCTCGCCCGGATCGCGGTGGACTGGGCCGACCGGCGGGCGGTGGGCCCGATCTCGGCTTCCATCGGGCTCGCCACCTTCCCCGAGCACGGCCCGAGCGCCGCCGAGATGCTCCTGGCCGCCGATCGGGCGTGCTTCGTGGCGAAGCGCCGCGGTCGAGGGCAGATCGCGACCGCCGAGGAAGGCCTCGCCCTCGCCGGCGAGCTCACCCTCCAGGCCCCGACGCCATTCGATCCCCACGACCCGATCCCGGGCGAGACGCCGGCGCAGGCGCCACGGTCGCCGTCCGCCTAGCATCGGCCGGTGAACCGCCGCCGCCGACCCGCTCGATGCCTGGTCGCCTTCGCGCCCGCGGTCGTCGCCGCCCTCCTCGCCGCTGGGTGCGCGATCCCGGGGACGAGCGGCGGGCCCGGCGCGACGCTCACCGCGCCCCAGCCAACCGGGCCCGAGGTCGTGTCCCCGATCGCCTCGGCTCCGACGCGGCCGTATCGCCCGACGCCGGCGCCTGCCCCGACCTTCGCCGCCTACGTCGTGCGGCCGGGTGACACGCTCGACACGCTGGCGACACGCTTCGCCACGACTCGCGACAGCCTGGCCTACTGGAATCGCGCCCGCTATCCCTCGCTCGACCCCGACTCCAGCACCTACCGGCCCGGGCACATCGAGATCGGCTGGCAGCTCCTGTACCTGCCGGGCGAGGTCGTCGATCCGGAAAGCCTGCCGCCGGCGAGCGCGCCCCCGTCTGCCGCCGCCGAGCCCGTCGGCCCGTACCCCACGCTGCCGGCCGACGGGAGTGCGGCCCTCGTGGTCCACGGCCCGACCGGCTTCGACGGAGTGACCCTGACGTTCGAGTACGCCGGCGGCCCGGGTGAGGGTCCCGGGGGGGCCGAGGCGATCGTGCAGTGGCTGCAGGCCAACCAGGTCCCGGCGACCGTGTTCGTCGACGCGCGGGCGGCCGCGGACCCGACCGGGCAGGCGGTCCTCGCCCGCCTGGCGGGAGCCCCGGCGATCCGGACCGGCCTGCTCGCCAGCGCCGCCGCGCCCGCGGGGCTCGCCGCCGCGCTCGTTGCTGCCGACGCCCCCGTCGCCGGCGTGCTCGGCCACACCACGGCCCCCTGGCTGCGGCCCGTCGGCGGCGAGGCGTCGAGCGCGGCCCTGCGCGGCCGCCGGGTCGGCCGGCTGGAGGTGGGCGATCTCGTGGGATGTCGACCCCGGCGACGGGGTCGCACCCGACGCCGGCGGGCCGATCGCGACGGACATCGTGGCCCGGGTCGTGTCGCGTTCCACGGGCGGCGCCGTCGTCCGCCTCCAGCTCGGCGGCCCGCGAACCCTGGAGGCTCTGCCGGGCCTCCTGGAGGACCTCGCCGGGGCCGGCCTCCGCGTCGTCTCGCTCGACGAGCTGCTCGGCCTGGCGGGCCAGTAGGCCCGGTCCACCCGGGGACGCCGGGTACCCCGCCGCCCACGCGGCCAGCGGGGGCGCGGCCGTGACCCGTGCTGCGGGCGGTGACGAGCCGAGGGAAGAGACGGCACCGCCCGGGCCGCGCCGGCGTGGCGGATAGACTTGGAGCATGCGCGTGCGGCTGCTCGAGCTCCGTCTCCTCGCCGTGGCCCTCGCAATCCTGTGGGCGACGGTGGCGATCCTCCTCCTCGCCGGCTACCGGCCCGGCGGCCCGGCCGATCTCCTCGTCGGCGTCGCGGCCCTCGCCCCGCTCGCGGTCGCCGGCGCGGCCGTCGCCTGGCCCCCGGCGGCCCGGGGCGGCCTGGCGTTCCGGGCCATCGCTGCCCTCGGCCTGGCGACGGTCATCGTGCTGCTCCCGTCGCTCGGCTCTCTCGCCCACGACCTCCCGGACCAGGGACTCCAGACGCTGC
The DNA here is from genome assembly GCA_963776355.1 of uncultured Chloroflexia bacterium. Classification (GTDB taxonomy): domain Bacteria; phylum Chloroflexota; class Limnocylindria; order Limnocylindrales; family CSP1-4; genus CTSoil-043. The sequence goes on from CAVZLU010000002.1 coordinate 168,019, forward strand.
TGCCCTCGCCCGAGACCGCCTACCCGTGGATCCTCGCGATCCTCGGGACGTCGCTCTTCGCCGGCCTCGGGCTGGCCCGCCGCCTGCTCGGCACCGAAAGCAGCCGCCGGCGACGCCTGGTGGCCGCGTTCGGGATCGGCCTCACGTTCGCGGTGGTCTCCGCGTTCGCACTGGCCGGGGCCACGATCGCCAACGAGCTGGCGCTGCGAGACCACCCGGCGGCCGCATCGCGCTACGGGCCCACCGACGGCAGCCGCATCCCGCCGCTCTGCGACGCGCCGATCCTGGCCGGCAGCACGGCGGCCCTGACGCTCGACCTGGGGGCCACCGTGGACGGCGGCTCGCTCGGTGTCGCCCGCGTGCGGGGCGCCCGCAGCGGCCGGGACTTCCGCTGGCTGGCCGAGGTGACGACCACGCGCAGCGTCGGCCTTGCCGGAGCGGCCGCCCTCGACGGCCGCGGCTGGAGGCGCGAGACCGGGACGCGCTGGGTCGAGGTGCCGGTCGCGCTGGCCGACCGGGAGTCCCTGGACCTGGCCGTGGTCCAGGCGGCACTCGATCCGGGCCAGCGGGCGGCGGCCGAGGACCTCGGCCTCGTGTACGTCGAGGGCGCGCGCGCGCGGCGCTGCCGGGTCGCCGTCGACGGGACGGTGTTCCGGGCGGCATTCCCCCAGATTGGCTGGCTGGTCGGCGACACCGACCTCTCGGACTGGCGCGGCCAGCTCGATGCCTGGGTCTTCTCCGACGGCCAGCTCGGTCGCGTCGAGGGGACGCTCGGCGGACCCGGCTTCGCCATCGTCCCGGGTGCCATTCGCGGCCAGCTCACCGCCACCCTGACCGCCACCAACCGGGGTGCGCCGCTCGTCGTGACCCGGCCGACTGACTGACCACGGAGACCGCATGGACCGCTGGGACCTGCCCGGGGGCGACACGCTGGCCGGGCGCAAGCGTGATCGGGTCGCGCGCTTCTACCGGGTCGCGACCTACCTGTCCGCGCATCCGGACGGGGTCACGCCGGACGAGCTGGCCCGCTTCCTCGGCATGTCGAGGCGCAATGCCTATCGCGACCTGCGGGCGCTCGACGACGAGCTCGGCATGCCGGTCTGGGCCCTCGACGGGCGCTGGGGCCTCGAGCGCTCGGCGCTCCTGCCGGCGTTCCGGCTGACGCAGGGCGAGGCGATGGCCGTCTTCCTGGCTGCCCGCCTCATGGCCAAGTACGCGGACGCCTACGACCCGGAGCTCGCGGCGGCGTTCCAGAAGCTCGGCGAGGCCCTTCCCGAGGTCCTGGGGCGCCACGTGCACCGCACCCTCGACGTGATGGCCCGCCGTCCGCCCGACCCGGAGGGGACGAGACGGCTCAACCTTCTCACGCGGGCGTGGGCCGAGCGCCGGGTCGTGGAGCTGACCTACGACCCGAGCACGTACGACCCGGGTCGGGCCGCCCGGACCGCGCCGGGTGTGGCCGTACCTCATCGAGCCCTCGACCGAGACCCACGCCCTCTACCTGATCGGCTGGGACGAGACGCGGGCGGCTCTTCGCACCTTCAAGCTCGAGCGCATCCGGAGCCTCGCGGTCACGGCCGAGGTCTTCGAGGCGCCGGCGGACGGGGTGATCGAGGAGGCCCTCGAGCGGGCCTGGGGGATCATCGCTGACCAGGGCCCCGTCCTCGTCGCCCTCCGCTTCGGGCCCGCGGTCGCCCCGCGGGTCGCGGAGACCACCTGGCACCCCAGCCAGGAGGTTGTTGGCGAGCCCGACGGCTCGCTCACCTGGCGGGCGACGGTCTCGGGGACGATCGAGATCCGGAGCTGGATCCTGTCGTGGGGACCGGACGTCGAAGTCCTCGAGCCGTCCGCGCTCCGGGCGGAGGTTGCCGGCCTCCTCGAAGCCGCCGCGTCCCACTATCGGTGATTGGCGGCAGGCATCCCGGGCGCCCCGGACGGGACAGGCGGCGGCGAATGCCGGTAAGGTGCCTGCCATGCGATCCCCCACCGCCAGGTCCCGTCGCGCCGTTCGCTCGGCCGGGCTGCTCGTGTCGACCCTCGTCCTCGTGCTCGCCGGAAGCCTTACTGCGCCCCCGCCTGCCGCCGCCGCGACTTCGACCACGACGGTCGCGACGGCCCTGCTGCGCCTGACAAACCACGACCGGGTGGCCCGCGGCCTGCGACCGCTGCGCCGTGATGGACGCCTGGCGCTCATCGCCCGCGACCGCGCGGTCAGGCTGTCAAACGCGTCCACGTTCAGCCACGCGGCGGCGGGTGGCAGCCTGTCGGTCCCGCTGGCCCGGGCGGGCGTGCAGTGGTACGCGTGGGCCGAGGACCTCGCCGCGACGTGGGGCGGGCTCCAGAGCGCGACCGCGGCGGCGATCTACTCCCTGTGGCGGAACAGCCCGGCCCACTGGGCGCTCCTGATGAGCCGCACCCTCAACTACGTCGGCTTCGGGATCGCGGTGCGCTCGCCCACCGGGCGCGTGTTCGGCGTCGCGGTCTTCACGGAATCGCGCGACCACTCCGCTCCCAGCTCGAAGGTCGACAGCGCCGCCCGCAGCGGGACCACCATCTCGTTCACCTGGCACGGCTACGACGCCCCGCTCCAGACGCACTGGGCGCGCCTGCGCGACCTCGACGTCTGGTACCGGGTGGATGCCGGCACGTGGAGGCTGATCCGGGACAACACCACGGCGACCTCGATCGTCCTGGCCTCGCGGGCGCACGGCCACCGCTACTGGCTGCGGGTCCGGGCCCGGGACCGCGCCGGGAACGTCGGCGCCTTCAGCGCTCCGCTGTCGGTCTGGGTCCCCTGACGGTCGGCGCTTCGCGGCGACCCGGGGACCCTCACAATGGGATCATGCGACCGGCCCGCTTCGCCGCCGTCAACCTGATCAGCGACCCGATCCACGGCTATATCGAGCTCGACGAAGCGGCTCGCCCCCGGCGAGGCGCGCGGCGCCGGGCTCGCGCCCGAGGAGGCGGCGGAGGAGGACATCCTCGACAGCGCCTGGCTGCAGCGGCTCCGCCGCATCAGCCAGCTCCAGAGCGCGCGCTGGGTCTTCCCCACGGCCGAGCACTCGCGCTTCACCCATGGCCTCGGGGTCATGCACGAGGCAGGGCTGTGGGGTCGGCAGCTCTACCCCTCACTCGTCGAGGCCCTCGCGGCCACCGACCCGGGCGTGCGCCCGCCCTCGGAAGGCCTCGTGGTGGAGACGCTCCGGATCGCCGGGCTCCTCCACGACGTCGGCCACGGCCCGTTCGCCCACTTCTTCGACGAGCAGGTCCTGTCGGCCTTCCCTGCCCCGGCCGACCGGCGCCGGCCGGCCGCCAAGACGCTCACCCACGAGGACCTCTCCCAGCTCATCATCGAGCGCGAGCTGGGGACGCTCATCGGGCGGCTGCGGCGCGCTCCGGGCCACGGCCACCCCGCGCGCGACGCCCTCGCCGATGGCGAGGCGATCGACCCGGCCTGGGTCGGGTACCTCGTGTCCAAGCCGCCGCTCGATGACCCGTCGATGCCACGCTGGGTGCGCTGGCTCCAGCCGCTCCTGTCCGGCGTCTTCACCGTCGACAACCTGGACTACGTGCGCCGCGACGCCTACTTCACGGGCGTCTCCACGGGGCCCGTCGACGCGGAGCGGCTGCGGCGCTACGCCTTCGTCTCGGAGCGCGGGCTGACCCTGTACGAGCCGGGCCTGGCCGCCCTCGAGATGTTCCTCACGGCGCGGCTCTTCATGTACCAGCAGGTGTACTTCCACCGCACGGTGCGCGGGATCGACCTCGATCTCGCGGAGGTGTTCGCGCCGTCGATCCGGGCGATCTTCGGCGACGTGTCGCCGGCCGACGACCTGGATCGGTACGCCGACCTCGACGAGTACGCGCTCCTCCACCAGGCCGCCCGCTGGGGACGGGGCGAGGATGTCGCCCTCACCCCGGCAACGTCCGACGGCCGGGTGACCCCTCACACCGCCGCCATCTGGCGCCGGATCCTCCTCCGCCGGCCGGGCTGGCGAGCCGAGGCCGAGATCCGGACGGAATACGAAGTCGGACCCCCGCCCGAGGCAGTGGTGGCCACGCTCGGCGACGCCGAGCCGGGCCGCGTGATCATCGACCTCGCGATCGTCGACGCGCGGCCCACGACCGCCGCGGCGGACGCGCTGCTGGCGGTCGCCGGCCGCGACGGGCGACCGCCGCGGCCCCTCCGGGAGGCGCTCGGACGCCTGCCCGCGTTCGCCCTGATCGGGCGCCGCTACGTGCGTACCGATGGCGAATAGCCGCGTCGGCCCGACCCGCATGGCCCGCGAGATCGCGGAGATCCCGGCCGTGGTGGAGCGCGTGCTGGGCGACGGCGGGTCGGACCTGGACGCCGCCGCCGAGGCCATCGCCCGGCGCGCGCCGCGGTTCGCCCTCGTCGCCGCCCGGGGCACCTCCGACCACGCCGCCCACTATGCCCAGTACCTGGTCGAGACGACCCTCGGGATCCCGGTCGGGCTGGCCGCGGCATCGGTCACGACCATCTACCACGCTCCGCTCAAGTGGGACGACGTCCTGCTCCTCGCGATCTCGCAGTCCGGCGCCGGCCCGGACGTGGCCGCCGTGCTGGGCGCCGCCCGCGATGCCGGGGCCCTGACCCTGGCCGTCACGAACGAGCCGGCGTCGTTGCTCGGCTCGACGGCCGAGTTCGTGCTGCCGCTGCAGGCGGGCGAGGAACGCGCCGTCGCCGCCACCAAGACGTACGTCGCCTCGCTCGCGGCCGTCGCCGGGCTGGTCGCCCGCCTGGCGCCTGCCGCACCGTGGGCCGGCGGTCTCGAGGGCCTGCCGGAGGCGCTCGCGAACGTGCTCGAGACGGCCGGCGCCTGGATCCGTGGCCCGGGCAGCCCCTGCGTCGCGGCATTCGCGGCGGCGAAGGAGGCCCTCGTCGTGTCGCGCGGCCACAACTTCGCGACGGCCCTGGAGCTGGCCCTCAAGCTGCGGGAGACGAGCCGCATCTTCGCCGACGGCTACTCCACCGCGGACCTCCTCCACGGGCCGGTCGCGGTCGCGGGTCCGGACGTGCCCATCCTCGCGGTTCGTCCCGACGGGCCTGCCGGCGGCGCCGTCGACGAGGCGCTGGCAGTCGCCCGGCGATGGGGCGCGGTCCCCTGGCTCGTCGGGGGCCGTGGCGTGGCCCGAGAATCCCGAGGGCTCGCGGTCGCCCTCGACCTGGCCGAGCCGCTCACGCCCCTCGCCTACGTCCTGCCGGGCTACGTCATGGCCGAGGCGGTGGCCCGCGCCCGGGGTCGCGACCCGGACGCTCCGCCCGGCCTGACCAAGGTCACGCGGACCCGCTGACCGCGGGCGCGGCGCGCGCGACCCGACGGGGCGCGTGCCCGGCGCCGGGCCGCCGCGGCTGCCATCCTGTGCTCGTGCGCATCGCCGAGTTCGAGCTGGAACGCTACTTCGCGCGCTGGGAGTTCGCCGTCCGCCACCTCCTTTGCGCCTCGGACGTCGAGGGCTGGCGGATGGCGGACCTGCTCGCCCTCGCCGACGAAGAGGCACGGGAGCGATGGGATGGTCTCCGCCTGGGCTATGCGGAGTCGCCCGGCGACCCTGGGCTGCGGGCCGAGATCGCGCGCCTGTACCAGGGGCTGGAAGCCGACGACACGCTCGTCTTCTCGGGCGCCGAGGAGGCCATCTTCTGCCTTCTCTCCGCCATCGCTCGGCCCGGGCGACCACGCCGTCGTGACCTGGCCCGGCTACCAGAGCCTCTACGAAGTGGCACGGGCGGCGGGCGCCGAGGTCACCCTCCACGAGCTGCTCGAGGCGGACGGCTGGGCGCTCGATGTGGCGCGCCTCGTGGGCTCGTTCCGGCCAACGACCCGCGTGGCCGTCGTGAACGCACCCCACAACCCCACGGGGATGCTGCCGAGCGTGGAGGAGTGGCGCGCCCTCGGCGAAGCCTGCGCCGGCGCCGGCGTCCGCCTCGTGGCCAACGAGGTCTACCGCTTCCTGGAACACGACGGACGGGCCCCGCTGCCTGCCGGGGCGGACCTGGCGCTGACGTTCGTCTCGATCGGCGTGCTCTCGAAGTCTTTCGCACTCGCCGGCCTCCGGATCGGCTGGCTCGCCTCGCGCGACCGCGACCTGCTCGCCCGCTGTGCGAGCGTCAAGGACTACACCACCATCTGCGCGCGGCGCCCTCCGAGATCCTCGGCCTGATCGCCCTCCGGGCGCGGGAAGGCTGTGCTCGCCCGCTCGCGTGCCATCGTCACCGCCAACCTCGCCCGCTTCGACGCCTTCCTGGCCGCGCGACCCGGCTTCGCCTCGTGGGTCAAGCCGGCGGGCGGCTCGGTGGGGTTCCCACGGCTGGCGCCTGGACTCGACGCCGGCCGCTTCACCGCCGCCCTCGTGGACGCCGAGGGCGTGCTCCTGCTTCCGGGCACCGCCTTCGGACATCCCGGCAACCACGTGCGGGTCGGGCTTGGGCGGGAGGACCTGCCGGTCGCCCTCGAGCGGCTGGCGGCATTCCTCGAGGCGCAGCGGATCGCCTGACGGCGCCGCGGGTCCGTGGTCCCGGTTCGGCGCTCGGGCGAGCGGCCAGCGACCGGGTCGCCCGGCGCGCAGCCGGCCCCTGGCGCGGGTCAGTGGACCGCGGGCGGGCCCCCAGGCTCGGCGCGGCGGGTGCGCGGGGTCGTCGTCGGCCGCGGGGTCGTTGTCGGGCGGGTCCGCGGGCTCGTCGTCGGCCACGTCGATCGCGACCAGGCGGAGGTCGGTCGGCGTGTCGACCTCGGTGAAGTGGAGCACCGCCCCCTCGGCGGGCGTCCCGGCGGCATGCTGCTCCCAGTGGAAGCGCAGCGAATCCTCGGAGACGGCGGCCAGCGCCCCGGCCTCGAGGTGGATGGCCGTGATCCGCGGCGCCCCGGCCTCATGGGCCCTCGCCACGACGATGTCGAGGATGCGATCGGCGATGCCCGCTTCGTGCACGCGTGCCTCCGGTCCGGGAGGTCGCCCGGTCGAGGGTGGTCCGGTCGATGATCGGTGGCCGGCGGCTGCCCCGAGACGCTCGCCCCGGCCGGCACCGGCGTCGGCCGGCGGCCCGATCGCCTCCATGCGGTGTCGACCGTCAGGGACCAGTCTCGCCGATCGCGGCCAGGACCGCCTCGACCGCTGCCGGGATCGCGGCCTCGACCCCGGCCGTCAACTGCTCGCTGAACACGTCGACCCGCACGGCCTCGACCGCGATGATCGCGATGTCCGCGGGCAGGTCGGCGCCCAGGGCGCGGCCGGCGGCAAGGGCGGTCGCGAGCGATGCGTCGTGGGCCGAGTCGAGGTGGGTCGCCTCGCGGCCCGGGATGTCGGCGATCGAGAAGCGCCTGACGGTCCCCGGGAGTTGCGTCCCCGTCACCATCGCGTCCACGAGCACCGCCCGGCGGTAGCCGACGAGCCGCTCCATCAGCGCCAGGCCTCCCACCGCGAGGTGGTCGACCTCGACATCGGCGAACGCCGGGTCGGCGGCCAGGGCAGGATCAGCCGCCAGGCGGGCCGCGACCGCCCGGGCGACCCGCCAGCCGATGCCGTCATCGGCCAGCAACGGGTTGCCCAGCCCGACCACGAGCGTGACGCCGGTGGGCACCGGCGTCACGGCACGGCCGTCAGCAGAACTGGCGGCGGACATCGACGAGCCCGCCGGCCGCGTCGCGGATCACGACCTCGAGCGGCATCTGGCCGGGCAGCGAGTGGGTGGCGCAGCCGAAGCACGGGTCGTAGGCGCGGAAGGCCATCTCGACCCTGTTCAGCAGCCCCTCGCTGACCACCTCGCCGCCGTGGATCAGGCTGCGCGCGGCCTTCTTGACGGACATGCGATCGGGGCGTAGTTGTTCGTCGTGCCGACGACCAGGTTGACCTTCGTCAGGATGCCGCGCTCGTCGGTCGAGTAGTGGTGGGTGAGCGTGCCGCGCGGCGCCTCGACGCAGCCGACGCCCTCGGTCGGCGTCTCGGTCGGGACGGTGCGGACCTTGTCGGACGTGATCTCCGGGTCGGTGGCCAGCTCGACCCACCGCTCGGCGGCGTAGAGCAGCTCGACGAGCCGGGCCCAGTGCGTGGCCAGCGGGTGGTGGACCGGCGCTTGCCGCCCGGCCGGCGCCGGCCGGGGCCAGGGTCTCGTAGAACCGCTCGTACTCCTCCTGGGCCAGCGGCGTGGCCATGCCGTCGGCGGCGTTGAGCCGCGACAGCGGCGTGGCCTCGTAGACGCCGGAGTCCTTGCCGTCGACGAAGCCCTTCCAGCCGACCTTCTTCAGGTACGGGAACTTCAGGTAGGTCCAGGGCTCGACCCGCTCGGCGATGTAGTCGCGGTAGTCCTGCGGCGCGTACTTGCCTGATGCCTCGCCGTCGGGCCCGACGACGCGGATCTGGCCGTCGTAGAAGTTCACCCTGCCGGTGGCGTCGACCAAGCCCATGTTGTAGGTCTGGTGGAGGTAGACGTCGCCCGGTGATCAGCTCGACGTAGTCCGAGTTGCCCAGGACGAGGTCGTCGAAGAGCTCGAGGAGAACTTGCGCGAACTCGATCATCCGGCGGCCGGTCGCCTCGATCTCGTTGCGCTCCTCGTCGTGATGCCCTTGGTCACGCCGCCGGGCACGCCCGTGCAGGGGTGGACCGCCCGGCCGCCGATCATCTCGATGACGCGGTGGCCGCGTGCGGCGGGCCTCGATGACCTTGCCGGCGACGTCCATGCCGACCTTCTTCACGACGCCGAGGATGTTGCGCTCGGCGCCGGCGCGTCGGGCCCGACGACGAAGTCGGGCCCCGCAGGGCGTAGAAGTGGGTCGTGTGGTCGGTGGCGTAGAAGATGCTGTAGAACAGCTCGCGGAGCATCTTCGCGGGCCGCGGCGGGTCGACGTGGAAGAGGGCGTCGGGCGCCTTGGTGGCGGCCAGGTGGTGGGCCTCGGGGCAGACGCCGCAGATGCGGGCGGTCGAGGTTCGGCATGTCCTCGACCGGCCGGCCGACGCAGAACTGCTCGAAGCCGCGCAGCTCGGGGATCTGGAAGTAGGCGTTGGCCACGTCGCCTGCTCGTCGAGGAAGATCTCGATCTTGCCGTGGCCTTCCAGCCGGGTGATCGGGTCGATGGAAATGCGCTTCATGGTGCGTTACCTCAGCGCGCGCCGGCGAGGGCCGGCTACGGGGACGCCGCGTAGGCGATTGCCGGCTCGTGAACGCCGCGCCGGCGGGCTCCGCCGGACCTGGCGACACTCCGCTTCCACGACCGCGCGGCTGCCCCGCAGGAGCGAGCTGGCCAGGCTGAAGCGGTAGAACTTGCCGACCGGGTCCGGGATGCCGTCGATGATCCGGTCGATCTCCTCGGGCTCGTCCGCGTCGATCACCGAGGCGAAGGCCGTCATCAGCCGGGCGCCGTAGTCGACGACGCCGTCGTTCGGCCCGTAGCAGCCGATGCACGGGCGCCGGCGCGGGCAGAGGGCCCCGCAGCCGGCGCGGGTGGCCAGGCCGCAGCAGAGCAGCCCCTGCTCCAGCAGGCACAGCCTCGGGTCGAGGCGGCATCTCCTGGTGCGGACGAACTCCTTGATCTTCTTGTCGTTGCGCGTCCGCGTGCACTCGTCGCAGACGGTGGAGCGCCGGCGCCGACGACGCGCCCTTCGGCGGCAGCGGCCCCTTCCCTGCAAGCCCGCGAGCACGCCGTGATCGCCTCGCGATCCGCGGCGACTCGGGCGGGCAGCCGGGCAGTAGTAGTCGACCGGGACCGCCTGGTCGAGCGTCCTCAGCGAAGGGTAGAAGACCGGGAGGTGCAGCGTCGCCCTCCGGCGGCCAGTCCACCGGGCTGCGGCCCGACGTCATCCGGGTTGACCGTCGACGTGCCGTCCCGTAGACGCGTGTCGAAGATCTCGCGGTCGTGCTCGAGGTTCGCCAGGCCCGGGATGCAGCCCTCGCTGGCGCAGGAGCCGAAGGCCACCAGGACCTTCGACTTGCGGCGCAGGAGGTGGGCCATCTCCTCGTGCTCGCTGGTGCGGATGCCGCCGTTGAAGAGGCAGACGTCGATCGCGCCGTCGGGCATCTCCTCGACGTCGTGGAACTTGCCGTCCATGGCGGCGGGCCAGAAGACGATGTCGAACGCCGCGGCGACGTCGAGGACTTCTCGTCGATGTCGAGGACGGCGATGTCGCAGCCGCCGCAGGAGGCGGCCCAGTACATCGCCAGGCGGGCCTTGCCGCTCATGCCGGCACCTCCTCGAGCTCGCGGTCGCTCGGCGTGGCGGCGCCCACTTGCGGGGCGATCTCGGTCGCGGGCGGCGGGCCTCGCCGACCCGTTGCCGCCCAGTGAGCGGGCCGAGCGCCCGGACCTCCTCGACGACCCGGTCGATCTCCTCGGCCAGGCGCTGGCCCTCGGCGGCGCTGGCCCAGACGAGCTGCAGCGCGCCGGCTCGATGCCCAGCCCGGCCAGCGACCGGCTTGAGCATCTGGAAGCGCCGCAGGGCCTTGTAGTTCTGCACGCGGTAGTGGCACTCGCCCGGGTGGCAGCCGGCGATCATCACGCCGTCGGCGCCGCGGGCGAGGGCCTTCAGGACGAAGGTCGGGTCGAGCCGGCCGGTGCACATCACGCGGACGATGCGGACGTTGGGCGGGTACTTGATGCGGGCCGTGCCGGCCAGGTCGGCCGCGCGGTAGGAGCACCAGTTGCAGAGGAAGCCGACGATCTTCGGCTCGAAGGCGCCCTCGACGGGCGCCGCCGCGGGCTTGCGCGCTCATGCCGGCACCCCCTCGAGGAGCGGCTGGGGCCCGCGTGGCTCGCCGGTCGCTCCACGACAGGATGCCTTCGATCTCGGCCAAGATCTGGGCGTCGTTGAAGCCGGTGCCGGTGATCACGCCGGCCGGGCAGGCGGCGACGCAGGTGCCGCAGCCCTTGCACAGGGCGGCGTTGACCTCGCTGACCTTCCGGTCGTCGTCGAACTCGATGGCGTTGTACGGGCACAGGTCGTTGCAGATGCGGCAGCCGGAGCAGCGGCTCTCGTCGATCGAGGCCCCGATCGGCTCGATCATCTCCTTCTGCTGATCATGCCCGGGATCGGGCGGCGGCCGCGGCCCCTGGGCGACGCGGCCGGGATGTCCTTCGGCCCTTGGCGCAGCCGGCGACGAAGACGCCGTCGGTCATGGTGGCCACCGGGTCGAGCTTCGGGTGCCGCTCGGTGTACCAGCCGTCCATGCTGCAGGAGATGCCGCAGCGGTGCGCGATCTCCTTGGCGTCGGCCTGCGGCTCGAGGCCGCCCAACAGGATGACCATGTCGACCGGGATCCGGCGCTGCTTGCCGGCGAGCGTGTCTTCGACCTGGACGATCAGGCGCCCGCCTCCCGCCTCGTCGGGCGCCGGGGCGTCGGTCACCTCGGCCACCTTGCCGCGGACGAAGATCATGCCCTCCTCCAGCAGCCGCTGGTAGAACTCCTCGTATTCCTTCCGGCGCCCGCATGTCGATGTAGAAGGAGTAGACCTCGGCGTTGGTCTTCTCGCGGACGAGGTGGCCGAACTTCAGGCGCTCCATGCAGCAGACGCCGAGCAGTAGCTGTTGTAGTTGCGGTCGCGGCTGCCGACGCAGTGGATGATGGCGACCGACTTCGGCTCGGTCTTGCCGTCGCGCAGGACGATCTTGCCGTTGGTCGGGCCGGCGGCGTTGCAGAGCCGCTCGAACTCCATGTTCGTGTAGACGTTCGCCAGCCGCCCGTAGCCGTACTGCGGGACGCGCCGGGCAGTCGAACAGCTTCCAGCCGGTGGCCATGATGATGTTGCCGACCTCGACCTTGACCTCTCGTCCTGCTGGTCGAAGTCGATCGCGCCGGTCGGGCAGAACTTCGAGCAGACCTTGCACTTGCCCTTCTTGAAGAAGGTGCAGTTCGCCGTGTCGATGACCGGGTACCTGGGCACGGCCTGCGGGAAGGGCGTGTAGATCGCCTTGCGGTAGCCCATGCCGGCCTCGAAGACGTCGTCGACGATCTTGCCGGGCATTTCTCGATGCAGATGCCGCAGCCGGTGCATTTCTCGGCGTTCGACGTAGCGGGCCTTCTGCGGATCTTCACCTTGAAGTTGCCGACGGAGCCGGAGACTCGTTCACCTCGGTCTAGGTGAGCAGGGTGACGTTCTCGTGCTGGCCGACTTCCGACATCTTCGGCGTCAGGATGCAGGCCGAGCAGTCCAGCGTGGGGAAGGTCTTGTCGAACTGGGCCATGTGGCCGCCGATCGACGGCTCGCGCTCGACGAGGTAGACCGGGTAGCCGGCGTCGGCCAGTTCGAGCGTCGCCTGTGATGCCGGCGATGCCGCCGCCGACCACCAGCGTGGCCGGGTTGACCTTGACGTGCATCGGCTCCAGCGGCTCTGGTGCTTGACGCGCTCGACGCCGCCGGCGACCACCGCCTTGGCCTTCTCGGTGGCGGCGGCCTTGTCGGTGTGGACCCACGAGACGTGCTCGCGGATGTTGGCCATCTGGCAGAGGTACGGGTTCAGGCCGGCGCTGTCGCAGGCGCGGCGGAAGGTCTTCTCGTGCAGGTGCGGCGAGCAGGCGGCCACGACCACGCGGGTGAGGCCCTCCTCCTTGATGTCCTCCTCGATCATCTGCTGGCCGAGCGACGGAGCACATGAACTTGTAGTCGCGGGCGAGACGACGCCGTGCCGGCGAGTTCTCGCCCGCCCAGTCGGGGACCTCCTCGACGTCGACCGTGCCGGCGATGTTGCTGCCGCAGTGGCAGACGTAAACGCCGATCTTCTGGCGGGCCGCCAGGGGCGTGTCGCTCACAGTCCCACTCCCTCGTCACTGGGCATGCGCGGCATCGGCAGCTCCGCGCCCTTCTTCGCCCGCGGCACCCGGGGCCTGGCGGGCGCCAGTCCGACGGGCGACCGGCTCGGCCGCCTCGGGCTCCGGGACCTCGATACCGATCTTCTCCAGGGCTCGCCGGGCGCTGACGACCTCGGATCCGATCCCAAGGGCCTTCGCCTCCATCCTGCCCACGCGCGCCCCTGCCGGTGATCGATCCGGCCGCCGCACTGAGCTGGCTGCTCGTCCAGTAATCGCAACTGGCCGCAATCGTTGATGCAGGCCGAGCAGGCGCACATCGAGTGGAGCGTATCCTCAAGAACTGTACTGGCGGAAGAGGAACGCAGAGGCCGCTAAGGTCGCAGAGTATGAATTTCACTGGATTCTCTGCGTTCTTTGCGAACTCTGCGTTCATCGTGAATTGGCGAGCGGTAGTGAACCAAGCGAGACAGACCAGTAGTGTAGCCTCCTGCGCCAGGTCTGGGTTCAGTGTCCCGTTGCCGAGTCGTCCAGGCGATCGGGATGACGCAGGTCCTCGAGAAGGTCCGCCGTGATGACCAGGATGATCGGGCCGATCACCAGCCCGATGAATCCGAACGCGGCCACCCCACCGAGCAATCCGAAGAAGATGACGAGACCGCTCACTGATGTCTTGCCGCTGAGCAGCAGGGGCCGGAGCACATTGTCGATCATGCTGATGCCGAACGTCCCTACGAGCAACAGGATGACGCCGCGCGCGATTTCACCGGATAGCAGCAACCCGATCGCGGTCGGGACCCACACGATCGCAGCGCCTACGACCGGCAGCAGCGAGCAGAGTCCAAGGACAACGCCCCACACGACAGGCGCACCGATCCCCAGCAGCCAGAACGTGACGCCACCGATCGCGCCCTGCGCGGCCGCCACCATGAGGCCTGCGCCGACGCTGGCAATCACAAGGTCGCGCGTCTCGTTCATCAAACGTTCGCTTTCGTGATCCGAGAACGGCAATCGGTCGCGCAATTGTGCGCTCATCGCTTCGCCGTCGCGCAGCATGAAGAAGAGCGCGAACAGCATCGCCGCGAGGGTTCCCAGCGTCCCCAAAACGTCTGCGACGACGCCGCCGGCCCGGGGAGCGAGGAAGGTGAGCGTGCGCTGCACACCTCTGGTGACCAGCTCCGTCGGATCGTCGGGCAGCGATACCGGACTCCGCGCCCTGACCGCGTCCCAGATCCGTTGAATCTGGTCGGGCGCACTGTTGGAGGCTTGTTTCAAGTAGTTGGCCAGGTCTGGTGCCTCGCGCACCACGGCGGAGATCACTACCACAGCCGGCGCTACGATCGCGATGGCGACGACCAATGTCGTGACGAGCGCGGCGCGGTTGGGCCCCATCCGCGATGCGAGCGCCACCTGCATTCGATGAAAGAGGATCGCGAACATGGCGGCCCACGTCAGCGCCACGAAGAACGGCTCGAGGACCTGATACGACAGGTAAAGCGCAAGCAGTATGAGAGCGTAGAGAACCGGCCGCCCCAGCGACTTGCTCGTCGATTCGGCGCCACCATTCGGCTCGGCCTTTTGCACAGCGTGGCCTCCTGAAGAATCTACCGACTCGTCGATGCGCCGTGGAACTCGGCGAGCAGTCGCTCGCACAGATCCTGACGTTTGACCAGGACATGGCGGATTTCGGCTCCGTCGGTGCGCGCGACTTCGAACTTGAGTTCCGGCAGGTAGTCCTGCAAGAACCCTCGCAGCGTCTGCGCTTCGTCGTCAGTCAACTTCAGATCCATGAATCCCCCGACATCTTTGCACCCATGCTAATGCGAATCGCGCGTTGCCCGATCCGTACCTTGGCAAGGCTATCAACTGAACGCCTACTCTTCGTCGGCCTGGTCGTGGTCGCCGCCGCGACGTGATGCCGGTGCGATTGCAAGCGCAGAGTGTGGAGCAAGTGGCCACCGTTCCGCCCAATGTGTGCTGGCCAACTACGACAACGTGCCCGTCGGGCCGTTCGGCGGTCTCGAGGCCAGCGCCTACGTCGCGCGAGTGAGCGATCCGTCCTCTGCGTGGTTCAATCCGGCGGGCCTGTCGCGCGCGACCAATGTTCAAAACATGTCCGCGTCCACCTCTGCATGCCGGTCGACTGCTTGCCGCGTAGTCACTTTTGCCTGCGTGCTCGCCACACCATCTTCCTTCTTCACGTTCGGCGTGATTCACGCCTGGGGCAACGACGCGGTCGCTCAGCGCCTCGAATTCCAGAGCGAAGTGCGGGAAACGCCTTGCTCTAAGTCGCCTTGGGAATCCAGATAAACGTTTACGCCTTGGTTGTCTGTGGCTGACAAAACGGACCGCGACCATCCAGAGTTGGTGTAGTCGATAGCAGTGTCTGCTCCAAGCTCTTTGATGAACTTGTGCTTTGCCTGCGAAGCAAGGCCAATAACGCGTGCTCCAAGCTCCTTAGAGATTTGGACAGCCAGTGATCCGGCGCCGCCCGCGGCGGCGGAAATCAAAACATCACCTGCGAGCATGATTGCGGCCACTCCATCGCCAACTGAAAATCCATTCACTCCTTTTCCAACGGATGTAACTGGACCAGCAATTTCAAATCCGGGACGAAATGGCGCACTTGGAATGGAGGGATACATACCCATTCGCGCCAGAACATCGGCGAAGTTAACGCCAGCAGCTTGAACTTCGATCAAAAGCTTACCGCTTTCACGGTCAGTAGACGCGGTCCGTCCGCTCCACGATAAGATGGCCGGCCGTGTCGACGCGATCGACGACCATGCGGGGGCCGCCGGATTCGATAGACCAACGAGGCGCTGAACCGCCAGGGCTTCCGCTTGCTGTCGCGCACTCCGGGGTTCAGGTTCGCGATCGCTACACGCGAGACGACGACCGGAACCTGACGCTGAGCGGGTTCGTGACGTTCGCCGACCCGCCGCTGCCCGATGCGGCGCAGGTCGTCGCGTCGCTGAGAGGGGACGGCGTCGGAATCACCGTGATCTCGGCCGACAACGATCTCGTGACAGCGAGCGTGCGGTGAAGTTGGGATCGTCGCGGGCCCCGTTGAGTAGATAGCGGCTCGCCAGGTCGGTGATCGTCAGCGGGTAGCAGTACCGCCGATTGCCGAGCATGAACTCGCCGTTGTAATCGGCGCACCACAACGCGTTGGGCTCGGTCGGCCGTGAGAGTATGGTGCCGGCCGGCGCGTGGCGGCGCCGGCGTCATCGCCGGCGGTCGAGCAATTCCAGAAAGCTTCGCGGCGAGACGATGCGAATCTTGGCGTGCGATTTCAGCACGAGCAAATCCTGGTCGCCAGTCACGATTATGTCAGCCTTGGCCGCTATCGCGTTGGCCAACACCACATCGTCATCGCGCTCCCGGCAGACCGGGCGAGGCAGAGGGATCGGGTCAACCAGTCGGATGTGAAGGCGGGCCGCGGCGAGGAATTCGGCGACCGCGGGGCTGATTTCAAATTTGCGCTCGAGCGTCGCCTCGAGTTCGTCCATCAACGCGACCGACGACGCCAGGATCCGGAGACGAATGGCCCGATGCAGGACTTCATGGCAGAGTCCGTTGCTGACCAGGGCGGCCACCATCACGTTGGTGTCGAGGACGACGGTCACGACACAATCGCGAAGACATCCTCATCCGTGTAGATGCCCCTGGCCCTGGCCTTCGGCACCAGGTCGGCTCGAGCCGCCTCGAACGCGCCAAGGAACTGCTCGGCCTCGAGCGCCCGACGCACGTACTGGCTGAGGGTGAGCTTCTCCGCGCGCGCGCATTTTTCCAGTTTTCGCCGCGTTCCCTTCGGCACGCGAATCGTCAGCACCTCTTCCATGTGTATTACAGTGTCATACAGACACTCAGTGGTCAAGGTGACGGGCCGACCAGCGCCCGAGGACGGGAAATCGACCTTGCCGTCGGCGCGTGCGCGCTGGCCGCCGGCGCTGCGATCTGGACGCTCAACCCCGGCGATTTTCGCGACATCCCGAATCTCCGCCTTGTCGAGGACTCTTTGAGCGAGCCCTCGTCAGACGCTCAGCCGTAGACGAAACGCGGTTCTCATCTTTACTCACTTGGCACCGACTATGCGGCGAGGTTCGACATGAATACCCTTGTCCTGAATCTGCCGACGTTTGGATTCGTCGTGGCGACCAGAGCGGCACTCGGTGTCGGAATTGGCTTACTCCTGTCGGAGCGGTTGCCGGTGGAACGCCGGCGGGCGCTCGGGATGACGCTCATCGGCATCGGCGCGGCAACGACAATTCCTGCGCTCATGGCAGTGAAGCGCGGCAGGAACAGACCGGCAGCGCTGAGCGCGTTCAACGATCCGACGCGCGGTTAATTCAAGGGAATCGATGATCGACCGACAGAGCCGGCGTTCGTCGGGTCTCGTCGGCTCGTACGCGCTCTCGCACCAGGCCGATGTGCATCTTCAGGTTGTACAGAAGAGGCGCAAACCTGACCGGCACGCGAATCCGATCCGCGCGTTGCTCAAGCCGGCCGAGCCGCTCATCGAGGGTGTGCGGCGCCCCGCCGCCTCCCGCGTCACACTCCATTTCGAGCACCTTCAGCTCGCCATAGAGCCGGTAGATGCGATGCTGCATGCCCCAGCCGTAGGCCGCCGGCAGCAATCGGAACAGCGGAAAGAGGATCCCGATGACCGGAATCAGCACGAGCAACAGGCGGGATGCCGACGCCGCCAGCCAGAACGGCAGGTAGCGCTGCAGGAAGGGCCGGCCGCTGCGGTAGTAATCGCGCGCGGACTCGCTCAGCGGCAGGTCGACCGGTTCAGCCGCCGGAAACTCACCGGCCTTGTTGAATACGCTCGGACCGCCATGAACCTCAGACGCGGTTTGGAGCAGTAGGTACTGGAGTGCGGGATGCAGGTCGCCGCGCACGACGAGACTCGCCTTGGCGGCGACTAATCTGACATCTTCGGGCGGCCGATCGTTGGCCAGATCGGCGACTCCTCGTGGGAGCACGAGCTTGCTGAGATACGGACGCAATGCCACGTGCGCATCGGCGCGGGTCCAGTCACGAAGCTGCACGGAAGGGTCGAGCAGGAGTTTGCGGACGATTGGCGCATCCCACGCCGCGACGATGCAGACGAGATCCAGGTCGCCCTTCAGAAGCCGTTCGCCGGCGTCGACTGGACCGAGTTCGAGCACCTCGATCCGGTCGACGTCGAGGCCCACCGACGCTGCCAGATCGTGTGCGATCTTGTTCGTCCCGCTTCCGGCCGGGCCGAACGAGACCCGCATGCGCGCCTTCGGAGCGCGTTCTTATCCGTCGGTGCGGAGCATTTCCGCCGGATCGACGGTGGCCGCGCGCCGGGCGGGTTGATATGCGGCCAGCGCGGCAGCGGCGGCGATCATGACGACGCCAGCGGCAAACGGGCCGATGTCCACGAGCGAGATCGCGCGGAGTCGAATAACGGCGGCAAGTGTCCGCATCACGCCGAGCGTGACGATCACGCCGATCGCCGCGCCAATGGCGGTCAGCCGCATCGATTGTCCGAGCACCAGCGCCACCACTGCACGCGCCGTCGCGCCGAGCGCCATGCGGATACCGATCTCCTTCTTCCGCTGGCTCAGCGTATAGGTGAGCACGCCGTACAGTCCGGTGATGCTGAGAATCAGCGCCACGGCGCCGAGCAACGCGCCAATCCAGGATGCGGCGAGCAGCGGATACGTCTGCAGGTCGCGCACCTCGTTGAGCGGCAGCGCCTCGAAGACCTGCGGATCGGGAACGACGCGGCGGAAGATCTCCTGAATGGCTTCGGGGCGCAAATCTCGAGGCGCACGGCCGCGCACGAGGATCGCGGTCGCATGCGCGTTGTCGTGGGCCATCGGCAGATAGATGTGGCTGGTGTCGCGCCCCATCACCACGAGCCCGCCGACGATGTCGTGCACCGTGCCGACGACCGTCACGCTCGGATACTCCGGCAGCGCAGCGTCTGACGCACCCTCGGCCTTGCCGAGCACGATCGTCTTGCCGATCGGATTCTCGCCGGGCCACAGTGCGGCGGCCATGCCTTCGCTGATGATCGTCACGCGGGCCGATGATTGCGCCTCGTCGCCGCGGAAGCCGCGGCCACGCACGATCGGAATGCGAAGCAGAGGAAAAAAGCGGGGCGAGACGAACGTTGCCCGCGTGCGCGTGGACTGCGCGTATTCGGCTGGCGACGCTGTGACGATGCGCACCTGGTTGAACAGCGGATTGCCGCTCGTCACCGCGATGTCTGCGACACGCGGATCGGCGGCGAGCACCTTCGACAGCGGCCGCGCCAGATCATCCTGATCGCCGCGGACGTTTACAGACAGCACGCCGTCGGTTTCGAACCCCAGATCGATCGCGCCGATCGCAGCGCCGTTGCGCGCGAGCGTGGCCGCCACGATCACCAGAACGACGGCCACGCCGACCTGTGCAGTCACCAGCGCGTTTCGAAGTCCAGAACCGCGCACCGAGGTGCCGCCGTCGCTCCGCATGGCGCCAGTCAACGACAGGCGCGAGGCCTGCAGCGCTGGCAGCATCGCGAACACGACCGTTGCGGCGGCGGACGAGGCGAATGCGAACGTGAAGACCCGCCAGTCGATTGGCATCGGCATCAGCCGCAGGATCGCTACCACCGATGGCGGCAACGTCCCGAACAACGCGGCGGTCGCGGCGCGAAGCCCCCACGCCGCGAGGCCGAGGCCGGCCAGTCCGGCGAGCAGCGAGATCAGCAGTCCCTCAGTGAGCAACTGGCGGACGATGCGTCCGCGGCTCGCGCCGATGGACAGCCGCACCGCGATCTCGCGCTGACGGGCAATGCCGCGGGCCAACATCACGTTCGACACGTTCGCGCACGCGGTGACCAGCACGAGCGCGAACGCGGCGAGCACCGGTGCGACGGCGGCGAGCATCTCCACTGATAGTGGATTCGGCGATGCGCTCGGCCGAATCTCCACCCGCAGCGCCTCGCGCGCCTGCACGATGCGGTTCATCAACGGCATCAAGGCGCTCCCGGCCGCCGCGGCCGACACGCCCGGCTGCAGGCGGACAAAGAATTCGGTTTCGCGCGTTTCGCTCGCAGTTGCGCGCGCCGGCGTCGTCCATCCCGGCGCTACGGGCACGAACACGTCGCGCGGCAGCCCCCCGAGCCCGGTGAATGTCGGCATCAGCACGCCCACCACCGTGCAGCGGCGTCCGCTCAGCTCGATCGTGTGGCCCAGGGCTGAGGAGTTGCCGCCGAACATCTGCAGCCACGTCTGGTGCGCGAGCACCACTGGATTGCCAGGATCGGTCCGCATCGTCGTCGCGCAGCCCTCGGCCGATCGCGATCGCTGGCTCGAGCGCGGCGAAGTAGTTGGGCGATACGATCGCCGCGGAGAGCATGCGGCCGCTGGACGAGGCGAACCGCGTGTGCATCGCCGACGACCGCGCTGAACAGGTCGGTTCGCTGCCGCAGTTCGTCGTAGTCGCGCCACCGGAAGCGACGGCCGCCGGCGTCGCGCGCGTGCCAGATGATCTGGTGCAGTCGTTCGGGGTTTCGTACTGCGAATGGCCGCAGCACGTACGCGTTGAACACGGTGAACGCGATGGTCAGCAGGCCGATGCCAACGGCAAGCGTCAGCACTGCCGTCAGCACGAACGCCGGACTCTGGCGCATGTTGCGCGAGGCGTAGCGGGCATCCTGCAGCAGCTGCTCGAACCACATCCACCGGCTCGATTCGAAGAACTGCTCGTTGGCGATCGCCACGTTGCCAAAGGCGCGCCTCGCGGCGGCGCGAGCCTCATCGGGACGCATGCCTTCAGCGACGAGGCGATCGGCTTCGAGGTCGAGGTGGGCCTGAATTTCGTCGGAAAAGTCGTCGACGGTGCGCCGTCTCCAGAGGGACATCAGGACGTCGCCTCATCCGGACCGAGCACGCGCGCCATGGCGGCAGCCAGCCGCCGCCAGCGGTTGGTGTAGGTGACCAGCTGCTCGCGTCCCGCTTTCGTGATGTTGTAGTAGCGCGCACGGCGATTGTTTGTCGAGGTTCCCCATCTCGCCGTAATCCACTTCCTGCGACTCGAGGCGCTGCAGTGCGGGGTAGAGCGCGCCGTGATCGACGAGCAGCTCGTGGCCGGACGTCTCCTGGATCGCGCGCGCGATGCCCTGACCGTGTTGGGGGCTGAACAGCAGCGTGCGAAGGATCAGGACGTCGAGGGTGCCTTGCATGCAGCGCGAGCTGTTCCTGCGCGTCACGGGCAGGCGTTCGGGTTTTCATCTAACCCAAGAGTCGCACGGCCTCAGGTTAGGTGTCAACCCGAGAGGCGCCTGTCGAACCCTCGAACCGGCTCGATTCTATCTAGAACGTTCTATATAATCGGCGACGGGATGGCTGAACCGTCGAGTCGCGATCGGATGCTCGAGGCCGCCGAAACGCTGCTCCGCGAACGCGGCCTCGCCGGCGCCGGCATCCAGCACGTGGTGGCGCGCAGCGGCGCGCCGATTGGCTCCGTCTATCACTTCTTTCCGGGCGGCAAGACGCAACTGGTCGCCGAAGCCCTGCAGATCAACAGCGAAAAGGCACGGGCGTTGTTCCAGAGAATCCTAGAAGACCAAACGCGGCCACTGCCAGAGCGGTTCCGCACGTTGTTTCGGACGGCGGCGTCTGGATTCGACCGTGGTGGCGCGAACAAGGGTTGTGCGATCGGGACCGTCACGTTGGACCTCGACGCCCGACACGAAGCGCTTCGCACGCTCTGCCGCGACGCCCTGAATGGATGGATCACCTCGATCGCGCTGGAACTCCCGTGGTCGGATAGCGTCGTGCGGCGGTCTTTCGCAGAAATGGTCGTCGCCAGCCTGGAGGGTGCCTTCATCCTGAGCCGTGCCCGCCAGAGCGGAGCGCCGTTCATCACTGTCGGTGAATGGCTGGCCACGATTCTGGAACGCGGTCCAACACACGCCCGCAGACGCACCAGATCAGCCACGACCCCGTCGGTTAACTAAACGGCGGCACCGCCGATCTTGACGGTCACACGTCGATTGGCCACGTGCAGGAGGACACAATATGGAAACGCTTCGCGGAAAGACGCTGCGATGGATCTTCGCAGACGGGCCGATGGCCGGGACGCCTATCGAGCACACGTTTCATGATGATGGCAGCGTCACGTGGCGCATCTTGGAAGGTCAGGGCAAAGGGGTATCAAAGCAAGAGAAACGTTACGCTTCGATGAAGGTGGCTGAGAATGTACACACCGCGTCGTACTTAGCGGCATCGGGCCACACGCTCACGGTTGTGCTGAATCTCGCGACCGGCCGAATGTTTGGCTATGCCTCGGACAATAAAGAATGGCACCCATTGACAGGGACGTTCGAGGTCGTTCAGTATTTTTTTTTTTTTTTTTTAAAAAAAAAAAAAAAAAAAAAAAAAAAAAAAAAAAAAAAAATGCGATTGCCCAGCGCAGCACGCGGAGCGCGCGTAGCGTGTTCCAGCGGTTCGGCTCGCCGGCGCGACCTTCCATCTCGAAATGCACCGGCCCTGGATGCGGGTTCTCGAGCGGCCAACGTCCGTGTTCGTCGCGCTTCTTCCGAACCAGATCGATCGCCTCGGCGATGCGCTCGTCGGGGGCAACGCCGGCCCGCCGCAGGTAGTCCAGTCCCCACAGGATGTCGTAGTGCCAGCGCGTGGGGAACGAAATCTCGGTCCACGCCGCTCTCCGTCCGGTCTTCCTGTCGCGCGTGATGATTTGTCCGGTCGATCGCGATCGGAGCAGGCGCCGCTCGAGGAAGTACTCCTGTCCGCGAAGGCGAGCGCTGGTGACGTCGGGTCTCGGGCCCTTCGCCTTCTCGTATTCCAGCAATCCTTCGAGCACGCAGATCGTCGTGTGGAACGACGATCGCTGGCTGGGCGGGGCGTCGCAGTTCCAGCCGCCGTCGCTCAATTGCTCCTGAAGCAGTCGGTCGACGAGGCGATCGCTCGCCTCGCCGAAATATGCACCGATCGCAAGTACTCGCCCGTTGATACAGGGCTCGACCTCGCCTTCGAAGAACGGCGAGTGGCCGAACTCCGCGCCCCAGGTGCAGTGCTCGCGCACCTGGCCGATGGCCCTTCGCACTCGATCGCTCGTCGGGTCCATACCGAGATCGCGCAACAGCTGGAGCGTGTCGAAGGTTGAGATCCACGCGCGCGGTACGAACGACGCGCCGCCCCAGTGGCCGTCCGATCCTTGAAGGTCCAGCAGGCGAGCCCCCCAACCCTCCATGGCCACACGCGATCGCTCGCGCGCCACGGTCGGGTCAGACTCGCCGATCAGGTCGCGCATCACCTGCCACCGAATGGATGGGTCCGAGTCGAGCAACCACTCGATGACGCTCATCCGGAATATTTTAGTTTAGCGGACCGTCTCGCATGGTTTACTACCGCTCGCCAATTCACGATGAACGCTGAGTTCGCAAAGGATGCAGAGAATCCGTTGTTCAAAGGAGGACGGCATGGCGAAGTACCTGATCACCGGCTGGTACACCACCGAAGGGGCGAGGGGACTGCTGAAGGAGGGTGGATCCGCACGCAAAGCGGTCGTCGAGAAGGCGCTCCACGGGCTGGGCGGCACGTTGGACGCCATCTACTTCACCTACGGCGAGACCGACGTCATCGTGATTGCCGATGTGCCGGATGCGGTGTCGGCGTTGGCGCTGAGTCTCACGATCAACGCGTCGGGGGCCGTCACGATTCGGACGGCGCCGCTGCTCACCGTTGCCGACGTCGATGCGGCATGCAAGAAATCGGTGGTCTATCGTGGTGCCGGTGCCGGCGGGGCGTAGCTAGCCCGCGCGTGTTGGGGTGACAGGCGGGGACGCTGCTGGGAAGTCCCCGCCACATCAACCTGATCCGGATTCCGCTACCGCTTGACGGAGTACTTGGTGAACGCGCCGCCCGCTTGGGCGATCGAGTTCGGCCCTTCGGCGGCGTAGACGTTGCCGTCGGCGTCGACAGCCACTCCTTCGCCCGCCGTGCCCTGATACACCCGGTCGTCGCGTTCGAACGGTGGAATGAACCCGGTGACGCGGTCTTCGTCGACTGGGCCGATCCGGACGCCATCACGCCAGTTCGGATGGTTGTACGGGCCCGACTCCGAGTCAATCACGTAGAGCGTGTCGCCCTTGATGAAGAGGCCGCTGGGGCGGCCGAACATATAGCGCGACTCGAGGTAGGTTCCGTTCTGATCGAAGATCTCGATGCGGTGGTTGCCGCGGTCGGCCACCCACAGGCGGCCTCGTGCGTCGAACACCAGCGCGTGCGGCGTGCGGAATTCGCCGTGACGCACGCCGATCCCGCCCCACGACTTGATGAATTTTCCATCGGGCGAGAATTTGCTGATGCGCGACGTCGCCCCGCGCTTGATGCCGTCAGCGACGGCGTTCGCAGTGGTCATGCCCTGCGCGTCGTGCCCATCGCCCACGTAGATGCTGCCGTCTGGGCCGACGACAACGTCGTTCGGCTGGTTGAACTGACCGTCGGCGTTACCGGGCTTGCCCGCGACGCCCAGGCTCAGCAGCTTTTCGCCTTTCGGGCTGAACTTGTGCACCTGGTGGCCCTTGGTGCCTTCCTTGTTGCCCGAGAAATCGGCGACCCACACGTTGCCCTGCTTGTCCACCGCGATGCCGTGTGGCGTTACCATCACGCCCTTGCCGAAGTTTGCGAGCACAGCGCCCGTTTTCCGATCGAACTTGAAGATGGGATCGAGTGGCGTGTTGTCGCAGTCAACGGGACCGCCACCGGCCGTGCCAGCGCCGCAGCGTTCGTAGGCCCAGACATTGCCGTCAGTGGGATCGATGTCGATGCCGGCGGTCGTGCCCCACTTGCGACCAGACGGAAGTTGACCCCAGTTCTGAGTCACCGTTGGGGCCGGGTTCGGCAGTCCGTCCCCGGTGATCGGATTGGCGGCCGTCGTGCGCCGAGCGTTCGACGCTGTAGCCTGCGTCTCGGCACGGGTGTCGATGATCTGCGTCGCTAGCAGGACCGCAGCGCCGAGGCCGAGAACGGCCAGGTGGACTCGTGACAGTGCCATGGCAGGCTCCTTTGTTGGGACTGATGATCCCACCCTTCGATGCCAGCGCGCTAGAACGTCATCCGGCCGCCGAGACGCAGCAGCCGTCCCATGACGATCGCGGACGGACGGCCGAGGGACGGACCGACCGTGGTGACCGCATTCGTCACCGCGTTATTGTTGAACACGTTGAACAGATCCAGCGTCGGCTCGATCCGTGTCTTCCCGATCGCGAAGCTGCGCGCCACGCGCAGGTCCACGAGGTTGACCCACGGATAGCGGAACTCGCCGCGCTGGGCCACCTGCACGTTCTGCGTCACCTGCGTCAGGCCGGGCACATTCGACGTCGTCACAGTATAGACGCGCGTTTGCGGCAGGCCCGAGGCCTCGCGAATCGATCCGGAGAGCTGGAACGCCGCCGGTAGACGGTAGCTGAAGCCGCCGCGAATCTGGTAGGGCGAGTCGAAGCCGATGTTGCCCTCGTTGTTGATCCGGTTGTTGGGGTTGTTCAGGTCACCGCTGTCCTGGTCGCCGAAGTCGCGGCCGATCGTGAAGCCGCCGAAAACGGTCGCGTTCGTCGTGCGCGTGTTCACCTGAAACTCGACGCCGTTATACGTCTGCTTGAGATCCGGAACCGTCACCAGGCGATTCTGCACTGCGCCGCGCGTTGCCGGATCCTGGTTGTAGACCGTCATTGGCTGACCGGTCAGCGGATTCGCAATGGTCACCGGGCTGTATGCCGTTGGCGGCACGAGCGCGTTGACCGTGGTGTAGAGATCCGTAAAGCGGCGGCCGTAGTAGCCGACGCTCACAGAGGTGCGGCTGCCAATCTGCCGCTGCACCATCGCGGTGTATTCCCACTGGTGGGGCCGCTTCAGATTCGAGTCCACCTGGCCGAGCGACGGGACGAGCGATCCGCTGCATCGCGCGAACGCAATCTCCGAGTTCTGCGCGCGCAGATCGTTGTTCGTATCCGCCCAGGGGCAGGTCTGAAACGCGATGTTGCGCTGATTGAGCGGCTGGATGATGGTGATCCCCTCGAGCCGGTCGTAACGGCTGACGCCGCCCTTGAGCGCCGTCTGGCCATCGCCGAATACGTCCATCGAGAAGCCGAGCCGCGGCGACACCGTGTTCCAGTTGATGATGCCATCCTGCGCCGGGAACGTGCGGGCACCGACCCAGGTCCCGGCCGCCGCGCCCTGCGCCGGGATCGACATCCCGAAATGCTCGTACCGCAGCCCGGGATTCAGCGTCAGGCGGCTGAATCGCCATGAATCCTGAATGTAGAACGCCGCGTTGATGCCTTCTTCCTTGTGCCCACTTGGCGTATTCAGGAGACGGACCGAATTGGCCGCGTCGTTGACGATCACCTGCACGATGTCGCCGCGCGAGGTGAAGTTCTCCTCGGAGTTGCCGGTCCGCACCTGCATGCCGCCCTTGATCGCGTGCGAGCCGGTGACATACGAGAGGTTGGCGGCGTAGGTGAACATGCGTGCGAAGTTGATGTCCTGCCGGGGTGAGACGCCGTAGATCGCCGAACGCGTCTGGTCGAGTGTCGCGACGGCGTCAGGCGCCGCGTCGGGCTCGAACGACAGGCTGTAGTTGACCGGCAGAGTGAAGACCGCCGCTTCGGCGAGCAGCCGCGTGCTGATCGCGGACGTCCATTTGATCTCGCCGATGTAATTCTTCTGCGTCGTCTGCACGACGTCCGACAGCGGATCGTTGGTCGAGACGCTGATGTAGTTGTTCGGGCGGTGACCGCGGAACTTGATGCTGCGGTCGTAGTGCACCGACAGCTTGTGCTTCTTCGCCACTTGTGTCGTCAGGCGAATCGTCGCGTCGGTGATGTGCTGGTCGTCCACGGCCTGCGCGCCGGTGGACGTGAAGGTGTTGCCGAGATAGTTGTCGGCGCTCCAGCGGCGATACGTGCCGAAGAACCACAGTCGATCCCTTCGCAGCGGTCCTCCGAACGTGCCGTTGATGTCGTACACGTTCTGGACGCGATTCTGGACTTTGAAGCCCAGCGCGACGAGATCGCTGTCGAGATTGTCGGACTGAAGACTGCTGTTGGCGGCCGTGCTGAACACGGAGCCGTGGAACTGGTTGCCGCCGTCGCGCGGAATCATGTTGATCTGCACACCGCCGACGGGCGCTTCGGCGGGCAGCGAACTGGTCTGGTAGCTGATCTCGTCCATCAGGCCGTCGTTGAAGTAGAAACCGGTCTGGTTGCCACCGAATCCGATGTGCTGAATCTGAACGCCGTCAACCATGAAGACGTTGTCGTTGTTCGACGACCCGTGGACCTGCAGTGTCGGCTGCTGCATGATCTGCGTGCCGCCGACGTCGGGCGTCGATGTCGTGACGCCGGCGATCAACTGGCCGACTGCGAACGGATCCTTGCCGGTCGGGATCGTGTCGAGCGCCTCGCGATTCACCACCGACTGCGAGACTGAACTGCGCACGTCAATGAGCGGCGATGCGGCCGACACCGTGATGGCCTCCTCCAGCGCGCCGACCGCCATCTCTGTGTTGACCGTCGCGGTGAACGACACGGGAAGGACAATGCCCGTGCGCTTCACCTGGCGGAAGCCGGTGAGAGTGAAAGTCACCGTGTACTCGCCAGGCCGCAGGTCCTGGATGCGGAACTGGCCGGTGCCGTCGGTGACGGCGGTGCGAACGCCCTCAATCAGCGAGGGGCTCGACGCTTCCACCGTCACGCCAGGCAGCACCGCACCCGAGCTGTCCTTCACGAGACCTGCAATCGCGCTTTGTGCAGCGGCGGGTGCGGCGCAGAACACGGTGAGTGCGTAGAAAATCGCGACGCGCTTCATCAACATGTGCGACCTCCGACGGTAAGAGAGGCCGGTATCGTAAACCAACGATGATGGAGTCTTTCGCGATTTGCGATCGGTAGAGCTGGATATTTCTCCAGTGCGTTTTCTGGCTCGACCGTTCGTGCGATGATTGGCCCCGCGATCGCTCCACTGACGAGGGGTTTCGCGCCACTGCGGAGGAATGATGTATCTAGTCTGGGAGATCGCAATCGGCATCCTGGCGGGATTCCTCGCCGGGAAGATCATGCGGGGCAGGGGATACGGCGTCCTCATGGATCTCGTGCTCGGCCTGGTCGGCGCCGTGGTCGGCGGCTTCGTATTCGGCCTGCTCGGCCTGCACGCCTACGGCCTGGTCGGTCAGCTCGTCGTCGCCACCGCCGGTGCGGTGATGCTGATCTGGCTCGTTCGCCGGCTGTGATCCCGGACGGCCCGAGACAGTCCACAACGGTTGGATACGATCGGAACGCGCACAGCGAGGGCACTCATGAAACGCATACTGATCGGGTTGGTCATCGTGGTCGCGTCGGCCGGCATCGCGTCGGCGCAGGGCGGCAAGCGTCCGTTGTCGCTTGACGATCTTGCCAGGATGAAAGACGTGCGCGATCCGCAATGCGCGCCCGACGGCAAGACCGTCGCTTTCGTCGTCTCGCAGATCGACGTGAAGGAAGACAAGGGCGGCAACGGACACGTCTGGACCATCGGCATCGATGGCAAGAACGAACGGCAGATCACGTGGAGCACCGACAGCGAGGCGTCGCCGCGCTTCAGCCCGGACGGGAAATATCTGGCCTTTACTTCGTCGCGCCCGGGCAAGGCCAAGGGCAATCAGGTCTGGCTGCTCGATCGGAGCGGCGGCGAGGCGTTTCAGCTGACCGAGATCAAAGGTCGGCTGCAGGGCTACGAATGGTCGCCCGACTCGAAGCGGCTCGCGCTCACGATCGGCGATCCAGATCCTGATGCGCCCGACACGCCCGGCGATAATGCTGCACCGGCGGGGCAGGCGCCGCGCAAGGCGCCCAAGCCGATCGTCATCGACCGCTACAAGTACAAGCAGGACGTGCAGGGCTATCTGCTGTCCGGTCGACACACCTACGTGTATCTCTTCGACATCGCGACGCGGTCGCTCGATCGGCTGACGAAAGGGAAGGCCGACGAGTCGTCGCCGTCGTGGTCGCCCGACGGCGCGCGCATTGCCTTCATGAGCAACCGGAACGAGGATCCGGACCGCGAGCCGTCCAATCAGCTCTTCATCGTCGACGCGAAGAAAGAGTCGACCGAGAAAGCGCTGACTCCGATCACCAGCCGCGGCGGGCGCGGCAAGCCGGAGTTCAGCCCGGACGGCAAATGGATCGCGTTTCTCGAGAGTGACGACAAGAAATTCGGCGCGTACGGCATGGAGCATCTCGCGATCGTTGCAGCCGATGGCGCCACGCCGCCGCAGCGCGTTGCGGCGAGCGAGGCTCTCGACCGCGGCGTCTCCCAGCCACGGTGGGGCGACGATGGCAAGAACATTTTCGCCATCGTGGCGGACGACATGTCTGCCTATGGCGTGCGCATTCCGGTGGGCGCCGGCAGCGCGGTTCCGATCACCGAAAAGCCGATCGTTCTCGGAGCGCGCCACAGCGCGGGCTCGTGCGCCGTGGCGATCTCGGGCGACGACAGCCATCCCAACGAGGTGTATACCGCCAGCGTCGTCGGCGGCAAACTGAAGTTCCAACCGCTCACTCACCAGAACGACGCGCTGTTCGCGGAGCTGCAGCTCGGGACGACCGAAGAGGTGCGCGCGAAGAGCAAGGACGGCACCGAGGTGCACGGCCTGCTCACGAAGCCGGCCAACTACGCCGCCGGCACGAAGATTCCGATGCTGCTGCGGATTCACGGCGGTCCGAATTCGCAGGATCAGCACGCGTTCGCGTTCGAGCGCCAGTGGTTCGCGGCCAACGGCTACGCCGTGCTCGCGGTGAACTACCGCGGCAGCGCCGGTCGCGGCGCGAAGTTCTCGAGAGCGATTTGGGCCGACTGGGGGCACTACGAGGTCGACGATCTGCAGGCGATGGTCGATCAGGTCGTGAAGATGGGCGTCGCGGATCCCAACAAGCTCGGCGTCGGCGGCTGGAGCTATGGCGGCATCCTCACCGACTACATGATCGCCAGCGACAACCGCTTCAAGGCGGCGACCAGCGGCGCCGGCACCGCGTTCACCGTCGCCTTCTACGGCACCGATCAGTACATCATCCAGTACGACTACGAGATCGGCCCGCCGTGGGAGCCGAAGGCGTGGGAGACCTACCAGAAGATTTCCTATCCGTTCCTGCACGCCGATCGCATCAAGACGCCGACGCTGTTTCTCGGCGGCGAGCGCGACTTCAACGTGCCGGTGCAGGGCGGGCAGCAGATGTACCAGGCGCTGCGCAGCCTCAACATCGACACCCAGCTGGTGATCTACCCGAACGAGTTCCACGGCATCACGCGCCCGAGCTACGTGCGGGACCGATACGAGCGCTACCTCGCCTGGTACGAACTGCACATCAACGGCAGGAAGCCGGCGGCCTCGACGACGGCCCAGGAGAAGTAGCTGCGACTGACTTGTGACTTGCGACTTACGACTTACGACTTATAGCCCGGTCCACGAACTACCCGGCCCGGCTTCGCCCCCGTGTGGTCGCCGTCGCGAATCACCTGCGTGCCGTTGACGAACACGTGTCGGACGCCGACCGCGTACTGGTGGGGATTCTCGTACGTCGCACGGTCCGCGATCGTCGCCGGATCGAACAGCACGAGATCGGCGAAGTAGCCGGGCGCAATTCGTCCGCGGTCCCGGATGCGCAGTGTTTCCGCTGGGAACGACGTCAGCTTTCGGACGGCCTCCTCGAGGCGGATCACCCGTTCGTCACGCACGTACTTTCCGAGAAGGCGCGCGAAGTTGCCGTAGGCGCGTGGGTGCGTGCTGGTTTTCACGAACACACCTTCGGCCGCCATTGACGACGCATCGGATCCGAAGCTGACCCACGGCACGGCGATCTGCCGCTTTACGTTCTCCTCGGACATCAGAAAGTAGACGACCTGGACGCGGCTCCCGTCCTCGATCACCAGGTCCATCGCTGTTTCCTGAGCAGACTTGCCTCGAAGCTTTGCGACGTCGGCGAGCGTCTTGCCCGTGTATTGCCGAAGCGATTCGTTCTTGAATCCGACCAGGAGCGTCCCTTCGGGTCCGGCGGCGAGCATCAGGTTTTCCCAGGCGGTCCCGAGCGTTGTCATCTCTTTGGCCAGACGCAGGCGCACTTTCGGATCCTGCAGCCTCGTTGCCCACGCCCGATAACCGCCTTCCTGCACCCACGGCGGCATCGCGGCGTCGAGGCCGGTCGATCCGGCCGTGTAGGTGTACATGTCCGCGGTGATCGAGAGGCCGCCTTTGCGCGCCTGTTCAATCTTCGCAATCGCGTCGCCGAGCTTTGGCCAGTTGGACGTGCCGGCTGCCTTCAGGTGATAAATCTCGGCGCGGATGTTTGCCGATTTGGCGATGGCGATCACTTCGTCGATCGCTTCGAGCAGCCTGTCGCCCTCGCTGCGCATGTGCGAGATGTACATTCCGCCAGATGCCGACGCGACCTTGGCCAGCTCGACGAGCTCGTCGGTCTTCGCAAATGTGCCGGGCGTGTAAATCAGCGCAGACGTCAGGCCCATCGCGCCCTCGTCCATCGCCTTGCGGACGTGCGCGCGCATCCGCTCCAACTCCTCTGAGCTTGGCGCGCGGTTTTCGTAGCCGATTTCGTTGATCCGAACGGTCGCAGCGCTGACGAAAGAGGCGACGTTCGTCGACACGCCGCGCTTGACGAGCGAATCGAGGTACTCGCCCAGCGTTGTCCACGTGATGTCGAACTTGATGTCTCCCTGGCGCTCCATCGCATCCTGCTTCATGCGGTCGCTGAGAGGGCCCATGGAGCTCTCGCCGAAGACCGCGAGCGTGACGCCCTGCCGGAGCATGCTCTGCGATCGGCCGTCCGCGATCAGCGACGGTTTCCGAATGGTTCAACATGTCGATGAACCCCGGCGCCACGGCCAAGCCTGTTGCGTCGAGTTCGGCGCGCCCTTTCACCGTAGAAAGGTCGCCGCGCGCGACGATGCGGTCGCCGTTCACCGCCACGTCCTGCACCACCCCCGGCGTGCCGGTGCCGTCGTAGACGGTGCCATGCCGGATGACCAGGTCGTACTCGGTTTTCGAACTGCAGGACAGCGCTGCGACCGACACGAGCAGCGCCGCCATCGCCAGCCAGCACCGCGCCCTCCAGGCGTTCGCGAGTCTCATGCGGCCCAATATATCTAAAGGTTGCGGCCTTTCAGGGCCTTTAAAACCCAGGCTCCCGCCAGAAGTTGCGCCAGCCGTCCGTCCATAGGAGTTGTGGGAGACTATCGGCCTCCCGAGTCAACGATTGTGCCTTTACGTCCGGCTCGCTTGCGGTGGCGTCGCTTGAGCGCGATCCCTTGCGCTACTGGCGTGCTTGCCGGGGCGGCGACCGCCGCGGGAATTCTGGCGTGCCACCCGTCGACGCGCTCGCCGCAGTCGCCGGAACTGCAGGCCCTCGTCAAGGCCATAGGTATGGAGCGCCGGATCGAACCGCGGATTGCAGGCGGGTTCGCCTACGGGCCGCTGCAATCCGCGTCGCGATCGGCGGAGACCACGAGGCTCGAAACCACCTCCGTCGATCTGCGGCTGGCAACCGCGCAAATAGAGAAAGCGCTCGCCGACCGACGGACCGCGCAGAACCTGCACCAGCTGGGCGTTGCCTACCTGCTTACCGGCGCAATCGATCGAAGTATCAGCGCGCTCGAGGATGCGGCTCGAGAAACTCCCGACGAGTCGTCTGTCGCAAGCGATCTCGCCGGCGCGTATCTCGTCCGGGGGACGAGCGGACGGCCTGAGGACATCGCGAAGGCCGCATCCCGGGCGAAGAAGGCCACCATCCTCAATCCGTCGTTCGCGGAGGCGTTTTTCAATCGAGCCCTGGCGTTTGAGGCGCTCTCGTTGGATCGCGACGCGCGAGAAACGTGGGAACGATACCTTCAGCTCGACGCGCACACACCGTGGGCGGACGAAGCGCGTCGCCATCTGCGTGCGCTGACAGACCCGCCGGAGGCGTCGTGGGAGAGCGCCTCCGCGGCGCTGCGAGATCCGAGCAGCTGCCGCGATGATGCGGTGGTCGCTGCTGCCATTGACGCCTCGCCCGTGCGCACACGCGATTACTTCGAGGACGAGCTGCTGCCGTCATGGGGAGACGCTTACATCGCCGGTCAGCGAGAGGAGGCGGCCGGCCGAATCGGATGTGCGCGTGCACTGGCCGTCGCGCTTGCTCGTGATGGGGATCGCATGGCGCTTGATGGCGTCAACGCGATCGAGGCCGCATCCCGCGGGTCCGCGACGAGCAAGGCATCGGTGCTGGCCAGGGCGCATCAGATGTTTCGCGAGGGCCGCCGTCTGTTCGAAGAGAGCCGCTTCAAAGACGCGGAGTTACGCTTTCAGGAGGCGAGCCGCCAGCTGCGACGGTCAGGAAGCCGGTTTGAAATCGAGGCGCGTTACTTCGCGGCACGATGCGCGTATCGCCAGCAACGGATCGACGAGGCGCTCGCCGGCCTTGCGCCGCTCATTGACGCCGCAACTTCGCGCAGGTATTGGTGCCTGGCCGCGCGGCTGCGCCGAGTGAGAGGTGTCATCGAGGAAAGCCGGTCGCAGCTTGCGGCAGCATTGGAGGATTATCGCGTCGCGGCGACGCATTACGAGCGGATTCATGACGCCGAAAGCGCCGCGGGCGTGCACAATCTGCTTGCCGAGCACCTGCAGACTCTCGGCGAGCCGCGAGAAAGCTGGAACGAGCTGTTTCGCGCACTGTCGCTGCTCCGGCGCGTCTCGTCGCCGCTTCAGCGCTACCAGATCCTCTGGATGGCGATCCAGAAATGCGTGCACGACGATCTGCCAGACGTGGCGTTGCATTTCCAGACGGCGTTTCTCGACAACGCTCGTGCCTGGCCGAACGGCGCACTCATTGGCGCGACGACCAATGGGCATATTCAGGGCGCACGGATACTTCGGATGCTCGGCGATCTGTCGTCGGCGGAGCGGGAGGTGCAGCAGGCGCGGCGAACCGCGGAAGCGGTTCGCGACACCAATCTCGCCGAGCGATGGAAGGCCGAGATTCTGATCGCCGAGGGTGAAATCGCGCTGCAGTCGCGGCCGGCAACGGCGGTGACGGCATTGACCGACGCAGTCGACCGGCTCCACCAGACCGGGTCGACGTTGAGAATGCCTTACCTGTTCCTGCTGCGTGGACGGGCCCGGCTCACCGGAGGTGATGCCGATGGCGCGCAGGCGGATTTCCAGAGCGGCATCGACGCCTTCGAAGCGCAGCATCGCACGATTGACAGCCCGGAATCGCGCATCTCGCATTTCGACGAGTCGTGGGACGTTTTTGGCGACATGATTCGCTTACAGCTGCAACAGCGGAAACAGCCGGATGTGGCGCTCGCCTTCGTGGAGCGCAGCCGAGCGCAAACGCTGCTGGAATCGGTGATGCGTCCGGTCGCTTCGTCGAATGCGACGCCCAGCCTTTCGACGCTGCAGCGCCGCATTCCTCGCAACGTTGCAGTCCTGTCATTCGCGGCGCTGAGGGACGAGCTGGCCACGTGGATCATTACCGATCATTCCGTGGACGTTGTCCATCAACCTGTGGGTCTTGCGGTGCTCGAGGCCAGAACGGCGGCGTTGCGGACTGCGCTCGTTGGCGGGACGGACCGTCAACAGAAAGACCTGTTGACTGATCTGTACGATCTTTTGATCCGGCGTGTCGCAGGCCGGATCGACCCGGCCGTGACGAACCTCGTGATTGTTCCCGACGGACCGTTGAACAGCGTTCCGTTCTCGGCGCTCATCGATCGTCGGACCGATCGATACCTGATCGAAGAGCGGACGATTGGCATTGCGCCCAGCCTGGCCATCTTCGTGGAGATGTCCGACCGTCTCCGCGCGAGGCAGCCCACGGCGACGCCGAAACTCCTCGTCGTCGGCAATCCATCGATCAACCGAAATGCGTACGCGAACCTCCCGAACCTTGAAGGCGCCAAGGCCGAAGCATTGGAAGTCGCCGGAATGTTTCAAGGCGCGGAACTGCTGATCGGAGAGCAGGCGACGAAGGCGCAGTTTCTGCGGTCAGCTCGACAAAGCGAAGTCGTGCATTTCGCCGGCCATGCCGTCGCCAATCAGGAGTTCCCGTCGCTGTCACGCCTGCTTTTCGCTCCCGGAGTCGAGATCGGTTCCGATACGCTCTTGTCGCGTGAGCTCGCGGAGGAAAAACTCGATCAGCTGAAGCTCGTCGTCCTGGCCGCGTGCAGCACCGGCGCCGGTGCGGGAATCCGCGGCGAAGGCGTGCTCAGCCTGGCGCGTGCATTCATCGCCGCCGGGGCGCCGACAGTCGTCGCCAGCCTGTGGGACGTCAGCGACACTGGCAGTCACCGGTTGTTCCGCGGTTTTTACACATCTCTGCGATCCGGCGCGCCGCCACTGGCCTCCCTGCGAAAGGCACAACTCGCCGCCATTGCGAGCGCCGACGCCGCTGACCGAACGCCGGCGAACTGGGCCGCCTTCGCGGCCATCGGAGGGTTCTCGTGGATCGCCCAGTGAAGGTCGTTTATTACTCGTCCAACGATGAGGGAGGTTTGTGATGTTCATTGCACCAGCCGTCATGGCTGCCGCGCTGACGCTCGATCTTCAGGGGTTGACCGTCATCACGCCATGGAAATCGCCCACCGAAACCACCGCCAGAGTCTGGGTGTTTCTTCCGAACACCTCGCAGCACCCTGGCACGCCGCTGCATCACGCGACACTCATCCTCGAAAAGAGCGCTGTCGTCGCCGACGACTGGCATCCAAATTCTCCGGGCCAGGGCAACACTGGCGTCTGGAATCTGGAAGGATATGTGCTCAGCATCTACCGCGACGGCGTGACCGAATTGCCGAATCAGCTTTACACGTGGGCGGTTGGCAGCGAACCGCACCCTTGGGAGAGCCTCCGCTGGGTGCTGAATCTGGATCGCGTCGCGCCGGATGCGCGCATCGTCAGCAATCCATTTGCGCACGCGATCGCGGCCGTCAAGCTGTCGGATGGCGATTTGAACGGGGCGCCGCCGAAGACCACCAACCCCAGTCAGATCTGGGTTGTAGAGCCTGCGGTGCCCAAATACGAGCAGGCGTTCACCGACACGGTTCGATACACGATCGATTTGAAGGATCGCGCCGCGGAACTCCGCCTCGAACCGGTGCCCGGCGGGAACCAACCGCCAAAACGCATCCGGCTCGTGACGGGCAAAAACGTCGCCGCAACCCTCGCGCATGTGCCGCAGGGCCGATCAACCGTTGCGAACGGTCACGCGTCAGCAGCCGCAGACCTGATGGACGGCGCGAGTCACGACAAGGTGGCGGGAATCAAGGTACGAAAAGGCGACACTGACATGGGCGGCGATCCGCTCTGCGACGCGCTGGTCGTCCATATTCCGGTGCCGCCAGGCGGCGGTGCTTGTATTCGGTGCGCGATCAGTCTCGCGCCGGCCGGTGTCGATGAACGCCCGACCGTGCCGGTGAGAATCCTGTTCTGACGTGATCTAGGAAGAAGAACGCAGAGGTCGCAAAGACCGCAGAGGATGATTCCTATCAGAAATCGATGATCAGGACCGCGTCGCCGTGACGATGAGAGGCGCTGATGCCGATTGCGCCTGCGCCAACGCCGGCGCGCCGGCGAGGATTGCTGCTGTGGACTGTCTCGCTTGGTTCACGACCGCTCGCCAATTCACGATGAACGCAACGTTCGCAAAGAACGCAGAGAATCCGAATGAAATCCATACTCTGATTCGACCTTCGCGGACTCTGCGTTCCTCTTCCGGCCAGTACTGTTTTTGACGAAACATTCCACTAGCGTGGCCAGGGCTTCGCGCGCGCGGCCCCTCTACTCGGCGCCTACACCAAATCGACGAAAGCTGAATACCAGCCAGAACGCCCACAGCACGGTCGTGACCAGAGCAATGGGCAGAGGAAACCAGAATGCGATGAGCGCCAACAGCGAATAGAGTGCGCAGGCAAAGTATCCGTTTCGACGGTTTTCACGCATGATCGCGGCGCACTTGGCATTCTTGGTCAATCGACTGCTCAACGCGGCACCGGAAACGAGAATCCATCCGACCGCCTGAACCGCTGTCAACGCGTTGTAGATCACGACCGCTGGAGCGGCATGGTCGGTAAACAGATATGCGCCCAGCAGGGCGGTGGGAAATGGAAACAGCACCACAGTCAGCAACAGAAAACCATTCGCGTAGACAAATGAGGCGGACGTTCGGTTCACCAGCGTAAAACCGCCATGATGATTCACCCAGGTGATGAGGATGATGGTGAAACTCAACGCAAACGCGAACAGCGACGGACCCATGTGCTCGAGTGCTCGCCACAGGTCCTGATTCGAGGTGATGATTGCCGACTCGGGAATCTTGATGTCGATGATCAGCAACGTCAGAGCGATTGCGAATACTCCATCGCAAAACGTTTCCAGGCGGCCGTTGGGGTTTGCTTCTGCCATCGTGCGTGAGCTGCGTCCATGGGAAGATTACTAAACAACAGGCTGAGCTGTTGTGGAAAGTGCGAGCCGCATCCTTCGCCGGTGTCGGCGAACGTCCACCCGGAGGACGCGGCTCCCGCCTTATGCAGCTTCATCGGTCATCGACAGGACGTCCACGAGCGGCACAAGTTCGTTGGCTTGTATTCGAAGTTCCTGTACAGCGGCAGTTGATCGGCAAAATGCGCAGACAGCACTGCCGTCCCGTCCGATCCGACGCCGATGAATCCGCTCTGCCCGAGGGTGATGATGCTCTCCGCAGTATTCGCGGGATGAGCGAGGAGCACGTGCTGCAGCCACGTCATGCGGCTGAACGCGGGTACCTGCGCAATCGGTCCGACGACGTAGTGGGAGAAGAGGATCTGCGGTCGCGGCTGATTCGACCACGCTGCCGGATCGGATCCGAGCGCGGTGAGCGCCTGATCGAACGCATGGCTCATCACGACGTTTGGATCGACACCGTTGAAATAGTCGCGGCTCGGCGGCACGCATGAACCGCCGAGATCGGCGCACGGTCCGTCCACGCGCAGCGCATCGTCGAGCGCGTGCAGCAGCACGCCGACCGTTGCCTGCGAGGCAACAGCCTTCAATTCGTCGCCGAACGTGTTCTGCAGCACCGTGGCTCTCCACCTGTTGAGAATCACCCAACCGGGTTCGAGCGTCGTGCTGGAGACAGCGTCGGCCAGCGCGCTGCCGTCCCAACTCTCGAGAACGCTGCGGGCCTGCGACGCTAGCGCGTGCGCCGGTGGTACCGCGTCGAGCGCCGCCAGGAAGTACGGCTTGAGCACTCTCGCCTGGCGACCCGCCGTTCCAGGCGTGACGTCGACCCGTGCGACGTCCCGCACGATGTCGCGCATATCGTCGGGCGACACCTGGGCGGTGCCGTCGAGTTGTGCGGTGATGTCGAGGATGCGGTTCATCCGGCCGGAGACGCCGCCTTCCAACGTGTCGAAGTCGACCGACGGCTTGTTGTTCCAGTTTGCGAGCCATCCGCGCGCCGGGTTGATCGAGAACGGAATCGGCATGCGTTCAGCGGTCCACTCGGCACTCCCATCACCTGGCAGTGGGAAGCGGGTGTCGAATCCCGACGGGCGCACCGGAATCCAGCCGGCCATCCAGAACGCGAGGTTTCCTGAATTGTCTGCGTAAAGGAGATGAGTGGCGCCGAGCCGCTGTTCGGCGAACGCACGGAATGCCTCTACTGAACGCGCGCGCATGAATCCCAGCGACACGCCGAGGTCCGCCAGTTCGCGCTGCCACTGCAGACGCCGTCTTGCGAACCGAACCGATGCCGTCGACGCGACGACTGGTCCATGCCCGCTACGTCGGACCGTCAGGTTGATCGGCGCGCTGCCTTTAATGCTGATGACTTCCAGACGCGTGTCGTATGGCGTGCACGCGCCGTTGAACAGGTAGCCATTTCCGCCGTTGCAGAGCGTTTCGACATACGTGTCCACGTTGTCGGCCGGCGGGGTCATCAATGTCCAGGCGGTACGATCCGTGCGGCCCACAACGATGACTGGAAGGCCCGCAAGCGTCGCGCCGGTTACGTGAAATCCGTTGCCACCGGTCAGTTGCACTTCGTGCAACACTTCCGGCGCATTGAAGCCAAGGCCTGGTGCGCCGAGGAAAAGAGGTGTCCCGGTCGTCGATCGGGCGGCGCTGACGGTCCATCCGTAGCTGCCGATTCCGGTCGGAATCCCCAGCGCGTGCCAGACAGCTTTGGCGTTTTCGTCTGACCACTCGGTTGCTTGCTCCGACGCCCCCGCGAGCTGTGCGGGTTGCGGCTGTGCCACCTTCTGCCGTTTGCCGATGGCGCCTTCGCTGGGGACCGTTGTTGGCGCTTCGGGATCGTTGAACCATCGGAGATCGTTGAACATGCCGACCGCTGCGGCGTTTGGGTCCGGGTAGCCGTTCGACGCCGCGACGGTCACCAGGTTGTTGAACAAGGTTTGATTCGTCCGCTCACCGCCGCCTGTGTCGCCGAACAGACGCGCGACGAAGGCGAAGAAGCGCACGGCATCGCGGACGCTCCACAGTTCCGGCACGGTCAATCCCAGGTGCTGGAATTCGAAGGGCAGCTTCAGCGCCGGATCCAGCGATATCTCGCTGAGGTGCCGGTTGATGCCGTCGACATACGCTGTGACGATGCCCTGCTCCTCGGCCGGTAAGTCAGCGAACTGCTGGTCGATTTCATCATCGGTGTACCCGAACGTACGGGCGTTCTGGTCAGCGACATCGGCAGTCACCGCACCAGTGTCGGGCACGCCGAGAAAATCGCCCGTCAGCGGTTGCTTCCCGAATACTTCAGCGAGGCGGCCTTGCGAGGCCCGCCGGTTCATCTCGAGTTGCCACAAGCGATCCTCTGCGACCGCATAACCGAAGGCCGTGAACAATCCGCGGTTCGTGTCGGCGAACACGTGCGGAACGCCGAACGGGTCACGAACGATGTGAACCGATTCGCCATCAATATCCAACGTCGTCACGGCGTCGTTTCCTCGACCGGATTGGGCCAACAACGAAAGACCTGCAATGAGCAGCAGACGTGAAAGCGTGTGGCAGGACATGCGTACCTCCGTGGAAAGCTCAATCCGCGCGGGCGGCAGCCCATCCATACGCAGCCGCGCACGATCCGAGTTCCGTGTATACGCGAAGAAGAATCTGCACGCTTCTTGGTTCTCGGTGATTCGTTCGTGACCAACGAAGTCCTTTCGTGACCACGCATTGACGTGTGATGTGACTGGCTCGCGCCGGATCAATGATCTACACTGGCGCCGTTCCGAACCTCGCGGGAGTTTCCATGGCTGTCCTGAGCGCGAGGTCGCAAGTCGCCCGGTTCGGTGTGTTCGAGCTCGACACGCGTTCGTCCGAGCTCCGCCGCAACGGTATGAGGGTCCGGCTTGCCGACCAGCCGATTCAAATCCTGCAGTTGTTGCTCGAGCACCCGGGCCATCTCGTGACGCGCGAGCAGTTGCGCGAGCGGCTCTGGTCTTCCGGCACGTACGTGGACTTCGATCTCGGGCTCAACAGCGCCGTGCGCAAGCTGCGCGAAGCGCTCGGCGACTCGGCCGAAAATCCGCGGTTCATCGAAACGCTGCCCCGGCGGGGTTACCGTTTCATCGCGCCGGTCTCGGGCAACGTCTTCGATGACGGTGTCAAGCAGCCAGCGGTCGGAACAGCGAATGACGGGATCAGCCGGAGCCGCAATGGCCGGGGAAAATGGATCGCCGCCGCTGTGTGTGGGGTCGCCGTCCCGACGCTTGCTGTCGTCTACACGCGCGCGGCCCTCGACTATCCGCGTGACATGGAAAGCGTCGCAACGGCGTCAACAGCTTCCGGCGCGAACGAGCGCTCCGCGGTCCGCCCTCGACGGTCCGCCGACGTTCGAGCGGTGGATCCTGCCGCGTACAACCTGTTCATCGCTGGAGTGCGGACGGCGGGCCGCGAGACGTACGAGCAGTTTCGGGACGCGAGCGAGGTACTTCGCGCGGGCGATTGAGCGGCAGCCCGATTTCGCCGAAGCACACGCCGGTCTCGCCACCATGCAGCTGCAATACCTCTTCACCGGCCCGTTGTCGCCGCATGAAGCGATCCCCAAAGCCGAGGCCGAAGCGCGTAAGGCCATCGAGCTCGATGCGACGCTTGCGCAGCCGCATCGAACGTTGGGGATTATCCTGCAACGCTACTACTGGAAATGGGACGAAGGCGACCGCGAGCTTCGCCGCGCGAGCGAGCTCAACGGATCGAGCGGCCTCGATGACATTGCCACGTTTATTCGCACGCGCCGCCTTGGCGAGGCGATCGTAGGAGCCGAACGCGCCCGCGAACGGAACGCTCGCGCGTTCGAGGTGTATCAGAATCTTGCGCTCGCCTACCGAGCCAACGGCGAGTTTGACCGCGCGCTCGCCGAAATGCGCCGAGGTCTCGAACTGTTTCCCGATCTCCCGCGCGCGCATTTCGAGCTTGGCGCGACGCTGGCGTTGAGCGGCCGCCCACGCGACGCGATTCCCGAGTTCGAGCGCGCAGTGGCCGCATCGCTCACCAGGAACCCGCGGTTTCAGGCGTATCTCGGATATGCCTATGCGGCCGCAGGAAGGACCGGTGCCGCACGGCGTGTTCTCGACTCGCTCGCGACGCGTGCGCGCCAGCAGTACGTATCGTCGTACGGCATCGCGCTGATCTACGACGCGCTCGGCGAAAAAGACCGCGCGCTTGCAGCGTTCGAACGCGCGTTTGACGAGCGAGCCGTCGAATTTTCGCAATTCGCCAACTATCCATCGTTCCGAACGATCGCCGCTGCGCCAGCGTTTCTCCAACGCATGCGTCTGGTTGGGCGGTAACCCAAACCTTCGCTAGCTCAGCAGCGTGCCCCGAGTTCCAAACAAAATACACTGTGCCGCGTCGGCGGTCTGGCCGCACCTTGGAGCGGCCTTGCCGATGATGCGGGGAGCCGGAAAATGTCCACGTCCGACTTGACACAGCTGAGTGACGACGACTTGCGTGCTGCGCTGTTTGATGCTTTGGTCGAGCGCTTCGACGCAGAGGCGCTTAAGGAGCCGTCGATCGCCGCGATGAACCGGATGCCGACGGCCTTCGTCGTGAGCCGGGGAGGCAATCTGCTGACTCTTTCGCAAGGGATGGGTGTATGGCTGCTGCGCGGCGATCTGAGGTGGAAGAATCGTCGCCGAGGCGTGCAAACGTTCACCGTTGGTCGAGCGGCGATTCAATCCCGGCTGGCGATCATGCCCGACCGAATGGAAGGCACGCCCAACGAGGTCCTCGATCGGATCGTCACCATGTTCCTCGAGTGGACGGGTGTCGAAGACTTCCATCCACCGGCGATTGCCGAACCCGTACAGAAAAATCGACAGACACCGCTCCAAGAGGTCCATTCGACGCAACAGGGAAGCGGACCCCCGGCCCCGCGTGCCGGAAGACTCGCCCACGATTCACGAGGCCAGACTGGAACCACATGACACGTTTGCCGAATCGGCGCCAGAAAGCGGGGTGTCTCCGCAAACGAGTCGCGAACACCGACTCACACCGCCCGCAGTCACGCGGCCGGCATCGATCGAAGGTACGGAAGAACAACCGCCGCCTCAAAGCACGCCCACTCCGGACGAGGCAGAACCTACGCGTCCGCGCTCGGGTTCGGTTCGGGAACAGCCGCGGCCTCTACGAACGTACCAGTGGTTGTACGAAACAGCGCGGCGGGAACTCGACCAGGGGAAAGCGCTGCCCTCTGACAGCAGATACTTCGTCATCAGCGCGGGGGTGTTTGTCGCTCTGACCGTGGAAGCGTTTTTCAACGATCTCGGATCGCGTTTGATTCCCTCCTGGTCTCAGCTTCAGCGGCTCGACCCGTTGGAAAAAGCGGAGGTGCTCAACATGGAACTGTTCAATGAGAAGGTCAACTGGAGCGTCCGTCCGTTTCAAAGCGTGGCTGCCGCATTCGGCTTCAGGCGCGCGCTCGCGCATGCCCATGCCGAGACGCTTCCGCTCGACCAACCACTGCCGTTCGCGCGCAAGGACCCCGAAATCCCCCGAACACTTCGGACCGCCTGGCAGGAGGACTTCGACGTCGCGACCATTGAACTGTGGATCACCGACGTCCGTCTCGTGATTGAGCTCTTTCTCCGCAGCTCATGACGCGACGGCATCGTTACGGCGCTGGTACTGCCACTCTTTGAGAAGCGATGGGCGCTATGGTTCGCCCTACCACAGGGCGGCAATGAGCCGCAGGAGCTGCGTCGGATCCACAGGCTTGATGACGTGGTGTTGGAAACCAGCGGCCAGGACACGATCGCGATCGGTCGCCCGTGCATAGGCCGTCAGCGCCAGTGCAGGGATCTCAGGGAACATCTCTCGGATTCGGGCCAAGAGCACGTACCCGTCCTCACCTGGCAGACCGAGATCGGCCACCAGCACGTCGGGCCGCACCTCGGTCGCGCGGTCGACGGCCTCTTGCGCAGTCGATGCGGAAAGTACGCGAGCTCCGGCATCCTCGAGCACTTCGACGATGAACTCGCGAGCATCGTCGTGATCTTCGACCACAAGGATGGTGCGGCCGCGCAGCACAGGTGGCAACATTGGCGCGGACCGGTCTACGTGGGAAGACTCGCTGACACTCCCATGACCGCGGTCGGTGCTCGGCAGCTGGATCGTGAACGTCGCGCCGTGCCCTTCGCCAGCACTCTCCGCCTCGACCCTGCCGCCGTGCAGCTCCACGATGTGCTTCACGATTGCGAGACCCAGTCCCAACCCGCCATGCGTCCGCGAGGTCGATGAATCGGCCTGGCGAAAACAATCAAACACAAAGGGAAGGATTTCGCGACGAATACCAATCCCAGTGTCGGTGATCTCGAACTCGACCGATCCTTCGATACTGCGCAGTGTGACCGTGATTGCGCCGGCACTCCCGGTAAACTTGAGTGCGTTCGAGAGCACGTTCCAGAACACCTGCTGGAGCCGATGGCTGTCGCCGAGAACCGGCGGCGTGTCGTCGATGCGCTCTTCCAATCGGATCCGTTTGGCGTGAATCGCCGGACGAACCGTGTCGATGGTGCCGCGGACGATCGCGGCCATGTCGACGGGCTCCATCGCAAGGGTCATCATGCCCCTGATGATTCGTGAGACATCCAGCACTTCGTCGATCAGTCGGACTTGCGCTTCAGCATTCCGCTCGATCACCCCGACGACGTGCGCGGTCCTTTCGTCGAGGTTCCTGGTTCGCAGAATCCGTGCCCATCCGTAAATGGCATTCAGCGGCGTGCGGAGCTCGTGCGACAACATGCCCAGGAATTCGTCTTTGAGACGATTGGCCTCCTGCGCCTCTCGATAGAGGTGAATGCGATCGAGCGCCAGACTGATACGCCGCGTGACGTCCTCGACCACCAACGACTCAGACGACGTAAATCGATGTCGTCTCGCCGAAATGAGCGACAACACGCCCTTCACGCGGCCGTCAACAACCAGCGGGAGCATCGCCGCGGTGCCGGCACCGAGCTGCTCCAGCAGGCTCGCCGAGCTGGTCGGTCCAATCAGTCTGGACGCGGTGTCTTCATCGGTCAATGTGAGGATCGTGAGTCGTCCAGTTGCGATGACCTCTCCCAGATGAGAGTGAGCATCGAGCGTGGCATTTGGTCGAGCGACGGCAGCCAGCAG
Organism: uncultured Chloroflexia bacterium; assembly: GCA_963776355.1. Lineage (GTDB taxonomy): Bacteria > Chloroflexota > Limnocylindria > Limnocylindrales > CSP1-4 > CTSoil-043. Next base: position 212,444 of record CAVZLU010000002.1, read on the forward strand.
CGGCCCCTGCTCTGGGTCTGCGTGGACACCAGGAATACAACGAACCGAGCCATCGTCGTTGACTACATGCACCATCGTCCAGTCGGCGAGGAACGGCACCGGCAGTCGTCGCACGACTTCGATCAGATCTTCGAACGTGACCAACGGAGCCAGGCGATCTGAGAGGTTCGCCAGGAATGCCAACGTATCGCGTTGTTCGATCAAGGCGCGCTGGCGCGAACGCTCGGCGTCCTCGCGATCGGCAATCTCGACGCGGAGGCGCTCGTTGGCTTCCGCCAGAGCGGCTGTGCGCTCGCTGACCCGCGCCTCGAGTTCGATATGCGCGCTTCGCAGCGCCTGCTCGCTTTGCCGCAGTGTTTGTTCCGCAGAGATGCGGTCGGTCACGTCAATCGCGTGTCCGAGCACGTACGTGCCGCCTGGACCGTGCGACAGCACATTGCGGTACATCCACACCCTTTCGGTGCCCGAGCGAGCCATAACTCTCATGAGACCAGTATCCTGCCCGTGCTCCTGGATGCGCCGCAGGTAGTCGTCGAACAGGTGTCGTGTATCCCGAGAGAGAAAAGCCCTTAGGTTGTGGCCGATGCCGTCGTCCGGAGAATAGCCGAGCGACTTGGCCGCGGCAGGGTTGATTGAAAGGATGTTGCCAGTCAGATCGTGCGTGCAGATCAGGCCGAGGCTGTATTCGACCAGCTCACGATATCGCCGCTCGCTGTCGCGAAGCGCGTCGCTTGCTTCTTGCCATGCGGCAGTGATCCCTTCGAGCGTTGCCAGGCCGCGCTCTGCGGCCTTATCTGTCCCACGGGACTCTTGGCCGCGATTCTGTTCACCCATGGGCAATTAAACGCGGCGATTATAAGCTCGTCCAGCCTTTTCACTGCGCAATCGCTTTCACCCGATGCGATCGATCAAGACGACCTCGGAGAACTCTTTTTGCTTCGAGCGCGCTCGGCAGGACTCGAACGCCGTGTGGCTCAGATCCGTGTTATGCGCAAGCAGCCATGTCACACTCCGAAGCCTTATCCCGTCTTACCGTTGGAGAAAGGAAGAGCGACTTTGTCTGCGAGTGCGATGTCGAATCCCGCCGCGAGCTTCGAGCCGTACCGCCGGCGCCTGCTCGGTCTCGCATACCGCATGCTTGGGTCGATGGCTGACGCCGAGGACGCAGTGCAGGAGACCTACTTGCGCTGGCATAGGGCCGACCGCGACAACGTGTCGGACCCGAGAGCGTTTCTCATGACCACGACGACGCGGATTTGTCTCGACATGCTGACGTCGGCGCGCGCACGGCGCGAGGAGTACGTCGGTCCGTGGCTGCCGGAGCCGATTGTTGACTCGGCGGCGCTCGCGCCCGACCGCCGCACTGAGCTGGCCGAGGATCTGTCCATCGCGCTGCTCTTGACGCTCGACCGCCTGTCGCCGCTCGAGCGGGCTGCCTTCCTGCTGCACGACGTGTTCGATTTCTCGTTCAGCGAAGTGGCCTCGGCACTGGAGCGGAGCGAGGCGGCGTGCCGGCAGCTTGCCGCCCGCGCCCGCGCGCACGTGCGCGCAGCGCGACCACGCGGCGCGATCGCGCCGCCGGCGCGTTCGGGCGAGATCGATCCGAAACATGCGCAGCTGATGTCCGCGTTCGCGGCGGCAACCCAGTCGGGCGATCTCCACGCACTGATGCAGTTGCTTGCGAGCGATGTCCGCGTCGTGACGGACGGCGGCGGCAAGGTTCGGGCGGCGCTGAACGTGGTCGAGGGCGCCGATCGTGTGGCGCGCTTCCTGGTTGACGCGACGCGCAAACGTCCAGGCGCGTGGTGGCGCGACGACTTCACGGTGCGCTTCGCGACCGTCAATGGACTGCCGGGTGTCATCGTGGACGCACCTGAGGGAACGATGCAGACCTCGGCGTTCGAGATTGAGGGCAACGTCATTCGGGCGTTGTACGTGGTGCGCAATCCGGACAAATTGCGGCATTTGGCGAAAGCGCCGGCGCCGCCAGCGCGCACAGGGGCAACGTGATGATCCGTTCGGTGGTGCTGTTCACGCATGTCATCGGGATGCTTGAGTAGCACGCGCTGAGCCCTTTCACCAAGAGTCGAGTTCGCTCATCGTCGCTGCGCATGGGCAACGCGCATGCAGCCCCAGGCTCTGGTACGAGGGCCAGGCAACGAGGACAGGAAGCGACGCTCCAGCGTACTGGCATCGATGTCGCTTCGAACCGTCAGGCCGATCGGCCGCGTGAACGCAGCGATGTCGTCGACTCCGAATCGGTTGACGTTGCCGAGTCGTCGCCAGCCGTCAGCAAGCCGACGAGCGCCATAGCCGCTGTAGTCGCCATCGACAAAGGCTCGCGTCACATAGTCGAACAGGATGCTGCTACCCGGGCCGCTTTGCACCGCGACCATGAGGAGGACTGCCTTGACCGCGTCTTCTGGAAGGTAGTAGGTGACGCCTTCCCACAAGAACAGCGTCCGCGCCTCCGGCGCGTATCCCCGCTCATGCAGTACAGAGCCCAGGTCCTCGTGTTCGAAATCGATCGGCACCTGGATCGCTGACGCCCTCGTCACCTGGCCTTCAAATAGGCGCTCGGTTCTGAGGGCCAACACCTCGGGCATATCCACTTCGAATACGCGCGTTGTGGGCAGCACCTCTGAGAATCGGAGGGAGCGCGAGTCGAAGCCTGCGCCCAGGATGACGACCTGCTGAATGCCTGCTCTTGCTTCCTGAAGAAGCACTTCGTCGAAGTACTGAGTGCGAGCGTTGAAATAGCCGAACGCGCCTGGCAGGCCGCGCTCCAGTAGCCAGCGGGCCAGCTTTGGCGCCCGGTTCAAGGTCCGTTGGTACGGCAGGAGAGCGCGTGCGGCCATGAAATCGCCGTTTGCGGCCTCGCCCGCAGTGAGACGTCCAAGCGCCCGCGCCCACGCCGTCAGATGCGCCGTCCGAGCCACGTTCGCTTTGGCACCGCTGAGGCTCATCTTCGAAGTCTTTGACGATCGTCTGGGTGCTAATCTCGCTCTTGACGGAGAAAGTCTAACGCCTGCAACGTGCAACGCTTGTTCCACGGTCCGCTCGAATGCTAGCATTATGCTAGCAAGAGGCGAGCATGGCAACCCTGACCGTTCGAAACGTGCCGACCAAAGTCGTGAAGTCGCTCAAGACCCTGGCCCGCCGAAACCGGCGCTCGATGGAACAGGAAGTGCGCGCCGTCCTCGAGCAACACGTGGGTGACCGGCTGGCCCTCCTCGACGAAATCGAGCAGTCGTGGACTCGTCAGGCGCGGCGGCCGAAACCGCGCGAAATCGAAGCCTGGATCGCCGCCGGACGCCAGTGACGGCGGTCGTCGACACCAACGTCGTCGCCTACTACCTGCTTGGGACTGAGCCGTTTCTCAACGAAGTCCGGCAATTCTGGCGAACCGTCGAAGAAGCCTGGGCGCCCGACCACTGGGAGGCTGAACTGGCCAATGCCGTGTGGATGGCCGTGCGCGCCGGCGCTCTGTCCGGCGATGAAGGGCACCAGAAGCTCGACTTGGCCGCTCGCCTTGGCATTCAGTCCGTGCCCAATCGATCCTTGTGGCAACCCGCATTGACCCGTGCCATTGACTCTGGCGCCGCCATCTACGACACGCTGTTCGTTGAACTTGCTGCGCGGCGCAAGCTACCGCTCGCGACCTTTGACAAAAACGTCTTGAAGAAGTTCCCTGAGATCGCCAAGCGACCCCTGTCTCTTTCTTCGAATTGATCCGGCCGTCTAACGTTCGCGCTGAGCCGCGGCGTCGGTCGAACGCGCAGTTAGGTCAGGCCGATGGTGCTCTTCGCCCGGTCACCTCGATCCCGTTGGCCTCGCACCACGCCTCCAGCGCCTTCTCGGTCTGTTCAGCCTCGAACGCATACCACTTCTCGAGGTACCCCGTCTCCGCCAGGTAGTCTTTGAATCGTCGATACGCCGCGCGATGGCCGAAGAATGCCACCACTCGGTCGTATGCATCCGGCAGTTCCTGTTCCGCAAAGCGCAGCGCCAGATCCTTACCCAAGTCGAGATCGTTCTTGTGAGGGATTTCGAGATATCGGTCCGATTCTTCGAAGTCGTCTGGGAGCTCATCTTCGGTGAGAGCCAGATCGGATACCCAGTAGATCTTTCCGGTATCCAGCGAGATGAATGCCTGATGCTCCATCGGCGCACCACTGCTGACGAAGTCGAATGCCAACGAGAGGTCCTCGTGATTGACCGTGACCATGTCACCGCTCCGTCGTCCAGTTTCGGGCCTAGCGCTACGAGTGAGCCGCGCGCCGCAGCTTTTTCTCAGCGGCGCGTCGGCTCCATTCGCGTGTTAGACAGCCGGCCCGGATGGTACATTACCGGCGTGGTTTTTTCGATTGAGATCGAGCGCGAAGATGACGGCCGCTGGCTCGCCGAAGTGCCCGGCTTATCCGGCGTCATGTGCTACGGGGCCGACCGCGATGAAGCCGTCGCCCGTGTGCAGGCCTTGGCACTGCGCGTGATCGCCGAGCGGCTCGAGCATCGTGAAGCCCCTGCTGAATTTCTGAACGTCACGTTCCAAGCCGCTTGAGCCATTGGCCATCTACTAATGGGGTTGATTCTTCGCGACATCATTGCGCCCGATGCCGTACTTAGCACGCGAGGCAGTGCGGTTGCCGCCAGTGCCGCCTCGATCCGGATCTGCTGCTGCGATCCGCGCCGAGGTAAGAGGGCCAACCCGCATCGAGGCCGGAGCGTCTACAATTGAACTATGCGCCGCCATCGAGTGATCCTCGTCGCTTCCATCCTGGCCTTGCTCGGCGTCGCGTCGGCTACCGGCTTCGCCGCGCGCGAAAGCAGCGGCACTCCAGCCGCTAGGTCGGCGTTTGACCAAGGTGAAGCCGCGGCCCGAGCCGGGAAGCTGGACGAGGCCGTCGCCGGGTTCCGCAAGGCCATCGCGGCGGACCCAGACTTCGTCGAGGCACACCAGCGTTTGATCGAAGTGACACAGCGTCAACAACTTCAGAACGCGCAGTCGGCAAGCCTGCCTCGCCTGAAACGGCAGTACGAGCAGTGGGCCCGGCAGTATCCGAGACGCGCGGTGTATCAGGTGGCGCTCGGGCTACTGGCGAAGGACTCCGATCAGGCCGACATTTACTACACCAAAGCCCTCGCGCTCGATCCATCGTCTGCAAGCGCGCACTTCCTGCTCGCCAGAGGCGCTGACACTCGCGGCGACTGGGACACCCAGCGGAAGCATCTGAAGGCAGCAGTCGAGAACAATCCCGACGAGCCGCGCTACCTGCTGCGGTATGCAGTCGCGCATCTGAAGAGCGACCCGGACCGTTTTCACGAGCTCGCGTTGCAGGTCGTCGCCAGATTCCCGACGAGTCCGTCTGCGGCCGAAGCGCTGTACAACCTCGCCGATGCGTCGTCGAACATCGAGCGCCGCGGCTACCTGGATCGGCTTCGCGCGAACTACTCGGTCGATCGCTTTACCTACTCCGCCTCCGCGATGAACATGTTGTACGCCGATCTCACCGAGCCGTCCGATGCGCTTGCGCTGGCGCGCGACATGGCCCGGGCGCTGCCAGCCGCCGCGTTCTGGCGGCCGCGAGTCGCCGCGCAGGAAGCGATGACGCGCGCAAAAACACTGATTGGCGACGGCCAGTTTGACGAGGCCCTCAATCTCCTCGAGAAAACGCCGCCTCCGTCCGGCAACCACGGCACGACGTGGACGCTGTTGAAAGCGGAAGCCGCGGCGGGCGCGGGCAATCGAGAGCGGGCTTACCAATCGCTCCTCGAGAGCGCGGCGGCATCGCCCGACGCGCGAATCGACGCGGCCCTGGCGAAGTACGCCGCCGATTTCGGCAAGACGAGCCGCGATGTCGAGGCCGATGTCTGGAGTCTGCGTGATGCGCGCGCGACGCCGGCTGCCGCGTTCACGCTGCCATCGCTGCGCGATGACGCACCGGTGCAGCTCACCGATTTTCGCGGGCGTGTCGTGCTGCTGGCGTTCTGGTATCCGACGTGAGCCGGCTGCCGTGAGGAGTTTCCTCACCTGCAGCGTGTGTTCGAGATGTACCAGGACCGCGGCTTTACCGTGCTGGCGATCAACGTAGAACCCGAGCAGCGCCGCCTAGTGGCTCCGGTGATGACCGCGCTTGGCGTCGGCTTCGTGCCGCTGCAGGGCGATTGGAAGTGGGCAGAGCAGAACTACGGCGTGAACGCCACGCCCGATACGGCGCTCGTCGACCAGCAAGGTCGCATCATGTTCAAGCCGCACGTGCACGACGCCGAATCGCGCGGCGTGCTTGCACGCGAAGTCGAGGCGCTGCTGAACCGCCAGCGCTGAGGCAGCCCAGCGCAAATCTAGACACACGGCACGGCGCACTTTCCGGAACCGTTCGTCACTCGGAGCGCGTAGGACGTGGGCCGCAGCCCCGGATCGCGGGGAATCACCGCAAGCGTGATCGTGCTGCCCGACACCACGCCCGAGAACGTCGCTGGCGGAGCGGGTTCGATGCTGATCGGGCCGGCTTCGATGCGGTACGTGCCTTCGACGGTGAACGTTCCGTCGCGGCCCACAGCTGGCGGCGGAAAGCGTCCGTGGCCGCAGCCGGCGACGAAGTCGCATCCCTGCTCGGCGATGGACAGGCACGCGCCGTCGCCGCTCCATCGACCGGCGGGTAAGCTGGTCGGTTCGGTCGGACTGCCGCCACACGAGCTCGTCAGCAGCCAGACGATCACCGCCGCACGAAGTCGGCCACGTGATGACACGCGTCTCCATGGTAGCCTGACGAATCCATGACACGCTCGTGAACCGGCTGGGGAGCTACTGGGAGGAACTAGAGTCATGGGTCTCGCGCTTCTCGCCACGTGCCTCTCGTCGCTGATCGCGTTGCAGCCGCTCGCCAATCAGCTGGCCGTCGCAGAGGAGGTCAGCGGTCGCGTGATCGACAGCGTCTCGCGCGCCCCGATCGCCGGCGTCACGGTCATCCTATCGCCGTCGATGTTTCCGCCGGGCGCGTATGGGCCGCTTCACGCCGTCACCGACGAGAACGGCGCGTTCACGTTTCTGAGGCCCGTCGCGGGCAGCTATCGGCTGCAGGCGCAGAAAGATGGTTTTGCCGCGCTCGCCGGCCCGTTCGACGAGCCCACACTGGACGTCGCGCCGGGACAAGCCATCGCCGGACTGGAGCTGGTCCTTCGACCTGGCGCGACCATCACAGGCCGCGTCCTCGACGCGGGCGGTGGTCCTGCATTCGGTCTCATGGTGTCGGCGTTGCGGCGCGCGGCCGGACCGGACGGCAAGGTGGTCGCGACAACGGCGCGGATGGCGCAGACCAACGACCGCGGTGAGTTCCAACTGGCGAGCCTGCCCGATGGCGAATACATCGTCATCGCCGCTCCAATTCCAACGCCCGGGTTGGTGCCGCCGTCGGACGATGCGACGGTGATGGCGCCCACGTACCATCCCGGAACGCCGGATCAGGCGTCCGCGCAGGTGATCACGCTCGCGCCGGCGGAAACGAACGACGCGGTGCAGTTCGCGATGGTTTCTCGGCCGGCGCATCACATCTCAGGAACCGTCGTCGATGCCTCGGGCGCGCCGGTTGCGCGCGCAATCGTGATGTTGCAGATCGATCCGCGATCCGGCGGCCCGCCGACACCGGTGGCCGGCGTGACCGACGAGATCGGCGCGTTTCGAATCGGCGGCCTCGTGGCCGGGACGTATCAGATCATGATTGGCGGCGCGGCGCAGGGCGCGGGCGCGCTCAGTCGCGGCGGCGCTGTCGGCGGGGTGGAAGTGGCCGGCGCCGGAATAGGCTCGGCATCCGGGCCGACGGTCACGCCGGCCGAGATCACGATCGACGACGCCGACATGACGGGGCTGACGATCGTCGTGGCTGCGGCGCGCTGACTGAGAAAACGGTGCCGAGGGGAAGTAACTGCGCCGTTCCGCTCTGAAAGGAGTGCACGTGTAGCCGCGCACCGTCACGAGCGAAGCTCATGTAGCATCGTTCGGCTTTGGTTTCGTCAGGGCGCCAGAAAAACAATAAGTCCTCTCGCTGCGCTCACGCGGTTCGAGCAGGTCCGTCGATCAGGACGGCCGCGCTTCCAGCGCTCGCAATCGCCAGCGCTGCGGCGATCCACACGACATAGCGGTATCCGACGAGGAACGAGCGCTCGATGGCCTTGCGCCCTGCCGGATCGTTGGTGTGTGCCGCCGCCAGATTGCGGCGCTGTTCGCTGATCTCGGCGCGAACGGACTCCGCAAGATTCAAGTTCTCCATGTTTCGATCGAGCGCTCGCGTGAAAGCCCCGTACAGCACCGCACCCAGAACAGCGATCGCGAGCAGGCCGGCAACACGTGACACCGCATTGTTGATGCCCGACGCCACGCCTGAGTGTTCCTGATCGACTGAGTTCATGACGGTCGTCGTCAGCGGCGCCACGCTGATCGCCATCCCCACGCCGAGCACGAACACAGCCGGGAAGGATGTCGTCCAATAGGAACCGCCGATGTCGGACCTGGCGAACAGCGCGAACCCGCCTGCTGCCACCAGCGGTCCGATCACTAGAGGCCGCTTGGCACCATACCGCTGAACGAGCCCGCCGGACCAGCGGGAGAGCACGAACATCAGCGCAATGAATGGCAGCAGGGCCGCCCCGGCTTGCGTCGCGGAGTACCGTTGAATCTGAATCAGGTTCAGCGGGAAGAAGAACAACACGCCGCTCAACGCGGCGTATAGCAAAAATGTCAGGATGTTCGCGCCTGTAAAGCTCCGCGATCGAAACAGGCTGAGTGGCAGCATCGGCGCTCGTTCGCGCGCCTCGAGGCGGAGAAACCCGATCAGCAGAACCGCCCCGAGCATGCCGACAAGCGGGGCCGATTCAATCAACGCATAGACAGCCGATCCGAGACCAGCCGTACCGAATGCCACGCCCCACCAGTCGAGCGGACTTTTCGTCCGGGCCGTACGCGTCTCCGGCACACGCCAGAACGTAATCATGAGCAGGACCAGCGCAATAGGAAGATTGATGAAGAACACCCACCGCCAGGAGCCATGCTGGACCAGCCAGCCGCCAAGCACCGGACCGACCGCGGCCGTGATCGATGTGAAGGCTGACCACGTGCCGATGGCGCGCCCGCGCGCCTCGCCCGAAAACGAAGCGCTGATGAGACCGAGGCTGCCCGGGACGAGCAACGCGGCGCCGACGCCCTGGACGGCGCGGGCCGCGACGAGCTCGACAATCGTGTGCGACAGCCCGCACAACGCCGAGCACACGGCGAAGATGACAACGCCGTACGCGAAGATTTTGCGGCGGCCGCGCAAATCTCCGAGCGATCCGCCCATCAACAGAAACGCCGCCAGCGTGAGCGCATACGATTCGATGACCCATTGCACATCGGCCAGAGTGGCATTCAGCGAGGTCTGGAGCGCCGGCAACGCGACGTTCACGACGGTGCCATCGATGAACGCCAGGCTCGACCCCAGAATGGTTGCGGCCAGCACCCATGGACCCTGGTCGGCACCGGACGCGGCCGCCGTGCCAGCGAGAATGACCCCCTCGTCGCAGGGCGGTTTCGCGCAGGAGATCACGCTCCCGATGCTAAGCCAATTCCGCGATGTCCGACGGCGTCGTACCGGAAATCCGCGTTGTGCTCAGAAGCGGACGACCGCCCCGACTGCGAACTCAACTTGCGAGAGCCAGGACTGACAAAAGCCGAACGGATCGCAAAAGTCACCGGCGGATTTGTCGTCGAGCGCCGTCGGCTTGAAACGGGCGTGCGCACGCATGCCGATGCCCCGCCACGCGAAGTAGTTGAGGCCGGCGCCGTAATCAATCGACAGCTTGGTTTCCGACTGCAGATCGTCGGCGCTGAAGAACGTCGCGCCGAGGCCGCCAAACACGAACGGCCGCACCGCGCGAAGGAGCGCTTCCAAACTGATACACGACGTTCCCCTGCAGCTGCCTCGCTGTCATGGTGAAGAAGTCGAACGCACCGGACGAAGCGGTTCCTCCTTCGAGCGCCGACTTCTGCTGCGTCCACAACACCTCGGCGCCCCAGTGCGTCGTGAGCATGCGGGCCGCCTGGACACCCCAGGTGGACGAATCACGGATGTCGAGCTGATTCAGATCGGTCGCGCGACGTTCGATGTCGACCGCAGGGGTGTATCGCGGCAAAGGCCGACGCCTCCCACGACTGCGCCTCCGCCTGCTGACACGCGAAGAGCAAGCCGAGAACAGCGACAAGCGCTGTGAGGCGGCTCATGGCATCACCCGGCTCGAGCCGAGAATGACGATGTAGCCTGTGAAGCCTCCGAGCGCGGCGCCGGTTCCGACGAGGATTCGGCCGTCGGGCGAGACACCTTTAATCGCGCCCGTATTGATCCACGTCGCGAACGCGCCGGGCACGCCGTTGACCTGCAGGAATTCCTTCAAGTACGCCGGCTTGCGATCGATCCAGATGATCGCGTCGGAATCCGGCGAGCTCGCGACCGCCTGCCCGCCGCCGATCACGCTGCCGTCGTCGCTCATCCCGTTGGCTTCGACGATGATCAGCGGACCGCCGGTGGCTACGCGCAGTTTCGGCGGGGGCAAGCACTGTGTGCCGTCGCGCGTCCAGACCCACGCGTTCTGATAGCCCGGATCGCTTGGACCACCAGCCGCTGGCCTGCAGATCCGCCCGACGACGATCGAGCCGTCAACGTTCGCGGCGTTGGCGACCCCGACGTAGCCGTCCGCACCTGGCACTCTCTCTTGCCTGGTCCCGACCCATTTCGCGCCTTCAACGAATCCCCCCGCTTGTTCCTGATAGCCGACGGCAACCTGCCCGTCCGCGGATACGCCGAGGGCCTGGGAGGTTTTGTCCGCAACGGTGGAGCCCAGATCGACCATGCCCGTCGATTCTTCCCACCGGAAGGCGTGCAACACCGCGCACCCGTTGCGCGCGTAGCCGACGACGACTTTTCCATCACGGCTGGTGTCGTTCGCGAGGCTCAGAAACGTGTCACACGGCAGTGCGTTCGGGAACGACCCGAGCGATCGCCACTCCGTGCCGCGCTGCCAGATGGCAGCCTGCCGCACGAGTTTGTCGAACGCTTGTCCGACGATGACTTTGCCGTCTCGGCTCACCTTCGACGCGAACAGACCACCGGCGTAAATCACGCCGGTCGTTGGCATCCAGTAGAAGCCGCCGCCAGTGCCGAGACCGCCGACGACGACGGCACCCCCGGCGCTGACGCCTAACGGCTGCGCGCCGGATCTCAGATCGAGCTCTATCAGCACAGCCTTGTCGTTCGCATCGCCGGACCATGTGGGGGCCAACAGCAGCAACGCCAGAATCAACGCTCCGGTGCGCAACATTGACGGACTCCTCGCAGCGGCGCTCAAGCAAGAGTTGTACGCGGTCTCGATGTGGTGAAGGCGGGTGTTTCTGCTGGATCTTGCGTCGGCGGAATCCGAAGCCGGTCGAATCGGCTCCGAGATGTCGGAGACGAACCGCCGTCGGTGAGCGATTCAGCGCCTCTAAACGCTGGCGCTGTCGGCGATGACTGTCTGGCTTACGGCGGGTCGCCTGGTGCGCCGTTGCCCGAGCCACGCGGCACCGAGGGCGCCGACAAACTGCGGCAGATCCCCGTGCGGCACGTTGACCGCCGATCCGAGGCGTTCCACCAGCAGACGGCCCATGGATTCGAACCGTAGGATGCCACCGACCAGCGTGTATTCCGGCTCCAGCTGCACGCGTCGCATCAGTTGAACCGATCGATCCACCAGCGACAGAATCGCGCCCTGCATGATGTCGCTCGGCGACGTGCCCTGCGAGAGGTGATTGATCACTTCCGATTCAGCGAACACGGCGCAGACGCCGGAAATGGCGGCCGGCGACTTCGACATCGCGGCGAGCGGTCCGATCTCCGAGGTGGAATAGCCAAGGTACCGCGCCGTCTTCTCGAGAAACGCGCCGGTGCCCGCCGCGCACTTGTCGTTCAACCTGAACGATCGAACCTTCGCGTGCTCATCCACTCGCGTCGCCTTCATCGTCTGGCCGCCGACGTCGAGGATGGTCCGCGTGGACGGAAAGAGCAGCCGTGCGCCGCGCGCGGCTGCCGTCAGATCGGTGACGTGGACGTCGGCGAACGCCACTTGAAAGCGTCCGTAGCCGGTCGCGATTGTGTAGGCGATGTCGGACTCTGCGACGCCCGAGGCTTCGAGCGCGCTTTCGTATGCGCGCCGCGCCGCCTCGGCCAGCTTGAAGCCGGTCTTCATCACCGAACGGCCGGCTCGGCCGGCCGTCGCTGTCGACGATCACGGCCTTCGTGTACGTCGATCCGACGTCGATGCCCGCGGTGTAGCTCATCGAACGCCCTCCGTTGACGCGTGGCGATTCGGCAGCGGCGTCGCCGCCGTCGTTCGGCTTTCCCTGATGCGGTCCCGCGCGAAGAGCGCCGCGCCGATCGCACCGATGAAGTGCGCCTCGTCACTGACGTTGACGTCGAAACCGAGCGCCAGATTCAGCTCGCGCACGATGCCAACGTTCTTCGTGACGCCCCCCGTGAACGTCACCTCGCGCTCGATTCCCACCCGTCGCATCAGGCCCACCGACCGCGACACCATCGAGCGGTGGATTCCGAGCAGGATGTCCTCGACCTTTTTGCCGCGCCCAAGCCACGACAGCACCTCGGATTCGGCGAACACGGTGCACGTCGTGCTGATCTTCACCGGTTTGTCCGATGCGAGGGCGATCACGCCGAGCTCTGGAAGCGGAATGTCGAGCGCGGCGGCGACGGCGCCCAGAAAGCGTCCCGTGCCGGCCGCGCACTTGTCGTTCATGCAGAAATCGATGATGTCACCGGAGGGTCCGACGTGAATCGCCTTCGTGTCCTGACCGCCCATGTCGACAACCGTCCGCGTGCCCGGAAACAGATGCACCGCCCCTCGCGCGTGGCAACTGATCTCGGTGACCTGCGCGTTGCCGAACGTGACGCGATACCGCCCGTAGCCCGTGCCGACAACGAAACCGACCTGGCGCTCCTCGACGTCCGCGTCGACCAGCGCCTGTTCGTACGCGCGCTCAGCGGCAACAACGACGTTGGCACCGGTATCGATGAGTGCACGGCCGGCGACTGCGCCGTGCTCGTCGATCACGATCGCCTTGGTCTGAGTCGATCCGACGTCCACGCCCGCTGCGTATGCCACGGTGCTCCTACGTTCTGTTCAAGCCTTCGCGGTCCGTCGCTCTGTCGCTCGGCTGAAGCCGTCGCGGTCCACCGCTTGGCGGCGGCTCGCGAGGCCCTCGAAAAACGCGTCGATCCGGTTCTTGAGCTGCGCTTCCGACACGACGCGTTTGTCCATCATGTCCGACTCGATGAACAGGCTCGGAATGTCCGCGTGCGCCATCAACGCTCGGCGGCTGTCGGCGAGACCAGTGGACACGGTCCGGCAGCTCTTGATCGGATGGAACACCACCCCGTCGAGGTGAAACGGCTCGAGGATCCCCGCGATTGCGCGATCCTGATGGAACATGCCGTCCATCGCGTGACGCACCGAGATGAGCACGCCTTCCGCGAGGCTCTCGATCGGTCGCTCCAGGTCGTACTCGAACCCGAGATCGGCTCCGCCTGACGCGAACCACAAGTACGTCGAGTTGACGAAGACACCGCCCCATTCGGAGAACATGTCGTTGAACCGGCGGAAGATGGGGTAGCAGGGCACGCCGACGAAGGCGAGTCGATAACGCTCTTCGTCGATGGTGCCGAGGCCGCGCGCGGCCTTGTAATGCATTTCTTCGAGGAGATCGGTGAAGTAGCGGCGTCCTTCGGGCGTTCCACGGAAGCCGTTCGCGACTCCGAGATAGACCGTTCCTTCGGTCAATGCGCTGAACACCGCGGGCACGTGCTGGTTGAGCGCAATCACGCGCCGCCACGCGGCTGTCATCGCATTGGTGTGGCCCATCGTCTCGCGGAGCCGATCGATGTCGAACCGCTTGTGGGTCACGCGCTCGCAGAGCGCGATGAGCTCCTCGAGCTGCGCGGCCACGTAGCGGCGGTCCTCTTCGAAGTCCGGCTCGCCGGGCCACGTCTGTCCGCCGGCGCGCCGCGTGCCGGGCACGTCGAGCGTGAAGACAGGGACGTGATAGAGCCGTTCCCAGATCTCCGCCCACTTGACGTAGGTATTGCACGCGTTGGTCGCCACCGCGAGCGCGGGCGGTGGAAGCGTGCCCATCGGATGCGCGCCTTTACGCAACTGAACGGCCACGTCCGCTTTGACGTACCCGCAGATGTCGGGCGAGTAGCCGTAGTCTTCGGCCTCGTTGAGATACTCGTGCGCGACGTGCCGGACTGCCGTCTGCAGCGAGTTGATCTCGGGAAAGCTGAGCTCGAAATCGAACACGCGAAGGACTTCGGCGAGGCTTCCCATGACGAAGACGTACGCCGTCGGGTTGCCGTTCTCCGCCGCTGCGGTCAGCCGGTCGAACCAGCCGCGGAAGAGCCCCGCGCCCTCCGTCATCCCACGACCGACCAGTCCGTCGTTCGATTCCGCGCGACCCATCAGCGGCCTCCGCTCCTCAGTCAAACAGCACGTTCTCCACGAACGTTTCGAGCTGAATCTGCAGATGCTCGAAGCTGGTCATCCCTTCCTCGAACTCGCTGACGAAATACGGGATGCCTGCCGCGTCGAGCGCCCTCGCGTACGCCACTTGCTCGTCGAGGCCCGGTTCGCACATTTTTGCGGCCGTCACGATGGCGGCGTTTGCAGCGGACCCGCGAATGCGTTCAAGGAGCATCCGCTCCTTTGGCTTGCGCAGGTCGTGTTGCACGGGGCTGTACGAGGACTGTTCGAGGTACGCGGTCGCGAGATCCTGAAGCGGATCGCTGCCGGCGGCTACGTCCGACGTAATCCACCGCAAGCCGATCAACAGGTCATCGTCAACGACGTAGCATGATCGGCCGATGGTGCGCAGCAGATCGAGCGGCGGCTGCTCGCAGAAGCCGCCTTCAAAGACGACGCGCAGGCGGTCCTGCGGGCGTGCCTTCCGCTGCGCGATCTGCGGGAGAAGCGATCGCAGCAGCGCGTTGTGCTCGTCTCTCGGCACCATGCCTCCGAGGGCCGTCAGCACGTAAGCCTCGTCCACGGCGAGCAGCCACGGCGTTTCGCGCTTGATCGCGTAGAGATCCCGCAACAGCCTTCGGTTCTCGTTGAAGACGGCGATCGATCGACGCAGATCGTCGTCTTCGATCCTCCGCCCAGCGACCTCTTCGACCACGCGCCGCAGGCGATCGTATTCGTGCCGCAAGTAGTGCGCGGATTCGTGCGAGTTGGCGTTTTGCGGCAAGTACAGAATCTCGCATGGGTAGGGGACGTTGCGGCCCCACACGGCGGCGAGGTTGCGCGCCGCGTCGCAAATCGGGTGGGTGACGAACAGGTCGAGCGGAAGCCGGCCGTCGAGCGCCAGCTCCAACGACGTTTTGACGATCGAACAGAGATACGACCCGAACCGCGCCTCCGACTGCCGCGCTTCGACTGCGGCCCCGTGCACCTTCACCGGCAGCAGGCCTGCGGCGTGTGCGATCTCTTCAGGAAAATAGACCTGAAAGTGTCCGACGACTTTGCCGCCCTGCTCGCGCCATCGCTGAACGGTTGGAAAACCGGGGTCTTCGAGCAGTTCGCGCACGTCCGCCAGCACGGCGTCGAGCGGCTTACCCTCCCACGGCTCGAGTATCGTCATGCGTGGACCCAGTGCGGCTGGCGCTTTTCGAGAAACGCTTCAATTCCTTCGCCCGCGTCTCGAGTGCGCATCAAGGTGTCGAGATACAGCTGCTCGAGTCGAGGCAGTGTCGCTTCGACCTGCAACGTGAGCCCGAGGCGATACGCCTGCGCTGCGCATCGCAGCGCGGCGGCCGATCGCGGCGCGAGGTTGGCGTGGAACCAGTGGTCCACGACAGTCTGGAGTTCCTGCGGGGGAGCGACGAGCTCGATCAGACCGGCGGCCATCCAATCCTCGATCCGCGCCGTGCGCCCGGTGAGCAGCGCCCCGGTCGCGCGCGCGACGCCGATGCGCGGCGGGAGAAGCGCCGAGGCCGCCGGCGGAAATACGCCGAGGCTGATCTCCGGCGCGCCGAGCATCGCCGTCGTGGCTGCGAAGATCACATCACAGCCGAGCGCGAGCTCGAAGCCGCCGCCGAGGCACCGGCCACGCACCACAGCCGCCGTTGGCGCAGGACACGCCAGGAGATCGCGGATGAGGCCATGCAGCTCGCTGAGCGCCATCCGAATCATGTCGGCCCGGTGCTCTTCGACGCTGGCGCCGAAGCTGAAGTGATCGCCGGCGCCTTCGATGGTCACCAGCTTGACGAGCGGCGCGTCGTGCACCTGCGAGAGAGCGTTGCGCAGCTCTTGCATCATCGCGATCGAGAGGATGTTGGCCTTCGGCTGGTCGATGATCAGCTGCAGGTGTCCACCGTCGAGACGCGTGTGTGTGCGGACCATCGGCCCACTCCTACCGCGGTCTGACCCGCCGCTGCCGCCGCGTGCGGCTGAATCGCGTCTGTCAGTTCCGCATCCCAAGGCTCGCCCCGCGCGAGACGCCGGCGGAGTTCGGCGAAGTCCGCCTCGCGATTGCCGGCCGGTCCTTCGTTGAACGCCCGGAAACCGGCGCGCGCTTCGGTCATCATGTTCAGCGCCAGCCAGCTGCGGTTCGTCTCGCAGTTGCGCTGCCAATGCTCCAGCTTTTTCTTGCGCATGCTTTCAATCGTCTTGTTCAGGCAATCGGGGAACGTGTTCAGCAGCTTCGCCGACCACGTCGCCACGGCCTGATCGAGCCGGCTGAAATCGATCGCGGCGGCCGCGACGCACCGCTTTCGCTGCCGCCGCGCGATCGGTCGGCACAGGCTCGCCGTAGGCAATCATTCCGTTCTCGTCGACCCATCGATCGGTCACCACAAGCGGGTTGGGGATAAAGCGGCCCTCGTGGACCAGAACGGGTGTGACCTGGTTCAGCAGTCCCAGGCGGAGCGCTTTGTACGCGGACCACGGTTCGCACATCGTGCAGCTCTCGATGGCATGAGCGAATCCGACGTACAGATGAAGAAAATCGGTCGATCCGCCGTCCGGAGCGGATCCGTGCCGTGGTCCGGCCTGGGCGAACCGCGCAAGGTCGGAGGCGATCGAGAAATCGCACGCCATGCCGATCTCCTGCCCACCGCCGACGCGTAGGCCGTTCACGCGGTTGATGACCGGCTTGTCGCACATCAGAATGCCGGTCACCGTGTCGTTGAACAGCCGCATGTACCTGCTTGTACTCGCCGGGATTGCCAGCGTAGTACTCCGCGTATTCTTTCGTGTTGCCGCCGGAGCAAAACGCGCGGCTTCCCGTCGCCGTCAATACGACGCTGACGGCTGCCCGATCGGTGGACGCCTCCCGGAACGCCAGAATCAGCTCGCGCAGGGCGTCGGTGGTGTAGCTGTTCATCTGCGACGGGTTGTCGAGCCAGATCCAGACATCGAAGAGATCGGGGACGACCCGACCATCGAGATCCCGCGCCGGGCGGCGTTCGTACTTGATATGCGTGAACCGAGGATCGGCGACGAGACGATGATCTTTGAGCGTGACGGCCATCGCAGTGTTCACAGAGCCTCCGTTGGTGGAACGAGAATGACGCGCCGGCCAGAACCGTCGTGCGAACCCGCCATCTGCTCGAAGATTGCGGGCCCCTCGTCGATCGGTCGGCGCTCGATAAAGGGTCTGAGCGTTACACGGCCTGACAGCACGAGATCCAACGCGGCGGGATAGAGCGACGGGCTGCAGCCCCAGCTGCCGAACGCACGGGCATCGAGGGCCATCAGGTTCGACAGCCGGACTTGCGGCTTGTCCATCGTGAAGCCGATGATTCCCAGCGTTGCCGCCGGCACGAGCAGGCTCCAGGCGAGTTCCTGACCGGCGAGCGTGCCGCTCATTTCGAAGATCTTCCATTGCGTTGCGCGATCCGCCAGCAGCCGCTTCTTGATGGCGCCGCCGTCCATCTCGCGCGCGTTGAACGCCCAGTCCACGCCGAAGGGTGCCAGGCGTTCCAGCTTGCGCGGATCGATGTCGATGACGGCAACGGCCGCGCCGCGCGATTTCGCAATCTGCACCGCGTAGGTCCCGATCCCGCCAGCGCCAATAACGACGACCAGAT
>CAVZLU010000003.1:0-17388 GCA_963776355.1 uncultured Chloroflexia bacterium
ATCACTCGGTGACCCCGGACCAGGTGAAGACAGCCCTGGCGGCCCAGGGCTTCGGCGATTTGGAGCGTCCAGCGAACGACCGACGACTTCGTCCTCATCAGGATGGCTCCCGTCGGGCTCGTCGGGTCCCCCGCCCCGGGAGCGAGCGCCGCCCCGTCGGGAAGCGCCGCCCCGTCGGCCAGCACCGCCCCGTCCGCCAGCACCGCCCCGTCCGCCAGCGCCGCCCCGTCCGCCAGCGCCGCCCCGTCGGGCAGCGCCGCCCCGTCGGGCAGCGCCGGCCCGAGCGGCTCAGCGGCCGCCTCCGCGAGCCCCGCGCCGTCCGCAAGCCCGGCCCCGTCAGGCTCCCCGGCGCCCAGCGCCTCGGCCGCGCCCTCCGGGTCGCCGGTGCCCTCCGCGTCGCCCGCGCCGTCGGCATCCCCGGGGACGACGCCGGTCGCCGGCACGCCCGGCCCGAGCTTCCCCGCGAGCCTTCCCCCGGCCTCGTTCACGGCGCCCTCGGCTGCCCCGCCCGGCCAGGTCACCACCACCGGAGACATGGGCCCCATCGTGGCCGGCCTCGAAGCCTCGCTCGGCCCGATCGCGTTCCAGCGCCTGCTGACGACCATCGGCCCGGTGATCTCGCAGGAGCTGACCCAGCAGGCGATCATCCTCGTCCTCATCGGGTCCATCGGCATCCTGCTGTGGATGACCTTCCGCTTCCGCGACTTCCGCTTCGGGATGACGGCCCTGGTCGCGCTCGTGCACGACGTGCTCGTGGTCGTGGGCGCGTTCGCGATCCTCGGCACCTTCTTCCACCTCGAGATCGACGGGCTCTTCGTGACGGCGATGCTGACGATCATCGGGTTCTCCGTCCACGACACGATCGTCGTCTACGACCGGATCCGCGAGAACCGCTCGCGCCACGCCGGCGAGCGCTTCTCGAGCATCGTCAACCACTCGATCCTCCAGACACTCGCCCGCTCGATCAACACTAGCCTCGTCGTCATCCTGACCCTGACTGCCTTGCTGCTGTTTGGGGGCGACTCGATCCGGCCGTTCATCCTGGCGCTGCTCATCGGGATCACGTCCGGAACGTATTCCTCGATCTTCAACGCCGCCCCGCTCCTGACCGTCTGGGAGGAGCGGGACGTTCGCCGCCGCGAGCGCGAGGCCAAGGGGCGACCGACCCGCCGCGCCTCCGCGTGACCGCGGCCGCCGACCGGCGACGGCAGCAAAGCCGCCGATGAGCGGTTCGTGCGATGCTCCCGACATGCTGGCCCCCCGGTATCGCTGGCGCTACCCGGACCGCGCCCCCCTCGACGATTCCTACGCGGCGCGGGTCGCGGCCCACGGCGGGTCGGTCCTCCTGGCGCGGGTGCTCGCGCGCCGGGGTGTGGAGCTGGGCGAGCTCGACGCGTTCTTCGGGCCACCGGCCGCGGGGATCAACGACGCGGCCCTGCTGCCGGACGCGGAGCTGGTCGTGGCGCGGACGGCGCGGGCCCGGGCCCGCGGCGAGCGGGTCCTGGTGGTCGGCGACTTCGATGCCGACGGCCTGACGGGGCTGGCCATCCTCGCCACGGCGCTGCGGCACCTCGGGCTCGACGTCGCGACGCACGTTCCGAGCCGCCTCGAGGACGGGCACGGACTCTCGCTGCGGGCGGTCGAGGAGGCGCGTGCGGCAGGCCGGACGCTCATCTTCACGGTCGACACCGGGACGTCGAGCGCCGTCGAGATCCGGGCGGCCTCGGACCTCGGGATCGACGTGATCGTGACCGACCACCATCGCGTCCCGGATCCGCCACCGCCCGCCGCGGCCCTTGTCAATCCGCATCGACTCGATGCCACGTATCCGGACCGCCGCCTCGCCGGCAGTGGGGTGGCTCTCAAGGTGGCCGCTCTTCTCCTGGAGCGGCTTGCCGGGATCCCGGCGGCCGTCACGACCGCCGAGCTGGCCGACCTCGCCACCATCGGCACCGTGGCCGACGTCGCCCCGATCCTCGGGGAGAATCGTTCGATCGCGCGACTCGGCCTCGACCGGATGCGCACGGCGCCACGACCCGGCGTCGCCGCCCTCCTCGCGGCCGCGGGCGTGGAGCCGGCAGCGGTCAGCCTCGAGACGGTCGCCTTCAACATCGCCCCGCGCCTCAACGCCGCCGGCCGGGTGGGGGAGGCGCGCGACGCGGCCGACCTCCTGCTGGCGGCGACCGCCGACGAGGCCGGTGCTCTTGCCGGTGTGCTCGAGACCGCCAACGCGACCCGCCGGGACGTCACCCGCACGGCGCTCGACGAGGCTCGCGCGGCCCTTGCCGGGGCCGATCCCGACGCCGCGGCCACCCTGGTCAGGGGGCCGTGGCCGCCCGGCGTCGTGGGTCTCGTCGCCGCCCGGCTCGTGGAGGAGCGGGGTCGGCCCGCGGTGGTGGCCGCCGAGCTGGAGGACGGCCTGCGGGCCTCGTGCCGGGCCCCGTCCGGCTACGACCTCGCCGGGGCCCTCGCCGCCTGCGACGACCTCCTCGAGCGGCATGGCGGCCACCGGGGTGCGGCCGGCTTCGAGGTGCGAGCGGATCGGTGGGACGCCTTCTGCGCCCGCTTCCTCGACCTGGTGGGGCGCGGCGGCCCCCCTGATCCGCGGCCCGAGCTCGTCCTCGACCTCGCCCTGCCCGCCCGGGCGGCGGACTACCGGCTCCTCGAGCACCTGGCAGGACTCGCTCCGACCGGGCCCGGGAACCCGGACCCGATCATCGGCGTCCACGGTCTCACCGTGACCCGCATCCGCGCCGCCGCCGGCGGCCATGCCCAGCTCACCCTTCGCCGCGAGCTCGACGTGGTCGACGCCATCGCCTTCGAGCGCGCCGACCTGGTCGACGCGCTTCACGAGGGAGACCGCATCGACGTGGCCGGACGACTTGCGAGCCGCCACTTCGGAGGGCTCGAGACGCTCCAGCTGGTGGTCCTTGACGTCGCCCCGGCGCGGGTGGCCGGCACCGTCGGCCACGAAGCCTCGGCGGTGGCCGGCACCGTCGGCACGAAGCCTCGCCGCTGGCCGGCGCGATCGCCGCGATCGAGGGGAAACCGTGACCGGCAGCGCATCACCGTCGCGCGGGGCACGGGGGCCGCGGCGCACGACCGGCGACCCGTACGGGATCTCGGCGGCGCGCCCCTTCGTGGCCCCGCTCCTGTCGCTCGCCGGGCTGGCGATCGTGGCCTTGCTCACCTTCGGACTCCTCACCGGGAACCTCCCCTTCCTGCCGGCCAAGAGCGGAGGCGGAGGCCAGAACCCGAACCAGCCGGGTACCGGCGGCGTGGTGGCGCCGGGGCAGACGCCGTCGCCGAGCGCGGCGCCCGTCGTCAATCCGGACGTCGGGATCGACGGCCGGCTCGTCTATGCCAAGGCCGGGAACCTGTGGATCCAGGAGGGGACCACGACGACCCAGCTCACCAGGACCGGCCGTGACGCCCAGCCGGCGTGGTCCGCCGACGGGCAGTGGGTCTACTTCATCGAGACCCGCCAGTCGCGGGGCTACTTCCCGTCGAACGGCCGCCCTCTCGTCTATGACATCGCCTACCCGATCCTGACCCGCGTCCACCCCGACGGCTCCGGGCGGGAGGCGATCCTGTCCGGGCTCTTCAGGACGGGGCCGGCCGACAAGTACACGTGGTCGTTCTTCATCCGCAACCCCGCCGTCGCCCCGAACGGGCGCACGGTCACGGTCGCGTCAGACGGGCCCGATCCGACGAAGTCTGATGTCGTCCTTTCGAGCGTCGCGGTGGCGACCCACCGCCTGGCGCCGCTCGGCCTGCCGGAGAGCCCACCGTTCGGGCACCAGGACCCGGCATGGCGCCCGGACGGGACCCAGCTGCTCTACGTGCGGAACGGGCGGGACGGGAGCCGCGGGGCGCCGGCCCTGTGGCGCTACGACCCGGCGACGAAGAAGACGAGCCGCTTCAGCCAGCCCGGCTACTCGCAGCCGTCCTTCTCGCCCGATGGGCGCTACCTCGCCGCCACGAAGATCAGCACCCTCGGCACCGACGTCGTGATTCTCGACGCGCGGACGGCGAACGAGCTCCTCCGCGTCACGATCGACGGGCGATCGTGGGGTGCGGCCTGGTCGCCCGACGGGACCCAGATCGCGTTCCTGCACCTGGCCGGCTCGACCACGGATCTGCAGGTCGCGACGATCGTCCGGGGCGCGAATGCCGACCTGTCGATCGGCACGACCGAGCCGCTCACGGAGTTCAGCGGCCTCGACCCCGAGAGCCGGCCCGCGTGGTGGGGTCCGCCCGCACCCGCAGCGACGCCGGCGCCGTCCGCCTCGGCGGCTGCGCCCAGCGCGGCGCCGTGATCGAGCCGTACCTCGTCCGGCTCGGCCGCCGCACGGCGGCGGTCGGCACCGTTCTCTGCGTCGGCATCGATCCCACCCCGGAGCTCGTACCGGCGGGCTGGCCCGACGGTCTCCGCGGCATCGAACGCCTTGCCCGGCTCCTCGTCGAGGCCGCCGGGCCGCGGGCGGCGGCCATCAAGCCGAACCTCGCCTTCTTCGAGGCCTACGGCAGTGCGGGGATCGCCGCCCTGGAGCGCGTGCTCGCGGCCCGTCCACCGGGGGTCCTCGTGATCGCCGACGCCAAGCGGGGCGACGTGGAGACGACGGTCGCGCGCCAGGCGGCCGCAGTCTTCGATGCTCTCGGAGCCGACGCCGTGACCGTCAGCCCCTACCTGGGGCTGAGCGCGCTCACGGCGTTTCTCGCCCGCGCGGACCGCTTCGCCTACGTGCTGTGCCGAACCTCGAACCCGGGAGCGGGCGAGCTGCAGGACCTCGTCGTCGCCGCGGATCCGTCCATCGGCGCGCCTGCCGAGGCGCTCCACCGCCGCCTGGCGCGGCGCGTGGCGGCCGCGGGGCTCGAGGCGCGAGCCGGCCTCGTGGTCGGCGCGACCGCCCCGACCGAGCTGGCGGCAATCCGGGACCTTGTTCCGGGCCTCGCCTTCCTCGTCCCGGGCGTCGGGGCCCAGGGCGGCGAGGCCGCGCCGGTCCTCGTGTCAGGCCCGGCGACGGCGGCTCCCGCCGGCGCGAGGCCGGGTGGTGGGCTGCTGGTGAACGTCTCGCGCGGGATCGCGGCCGCGGCGAGCCGGCGACCGTCGGACGGGGAGTCCGCCGACCCTGGGGAGCGCGTGGCGGAGGCGGCGCGGAGCTGGGCGGCCACGCTTGCTGTGCTATCGTAGGTGCGCCTCGCGGGGCATCGGCGCCCACGACGGGGTAGCCTGATGCCGTCCCGAGGTCCCGTTGCGATGCCTAACATCGGCCCGCTCGAGCTGATCATCATCCTCGTGATCGCCCTCCTGATCCTGGGTCCCGGGAAGCTCCCCGAGGTCGGGGCGTCGCTCGGCAAGAGCATCCGTGAGTTCCGGAAGGCGGCCACCGACGTGCAGGACTCGGTGAAGCTGGATCCTGCACCGCGCCGGCGCCGGCGCCGGTCGCGGCTCCGGCTCCGGTCGCGGCTCCGGCCACCCCGGCCGTGGCCCCGGTCGCGCCGGCCGTCCCCGGTGCGAACACCCTGGCCGCGGCCGCCGAGCCCAACGTCCTCGCCGCGCCCGTCCCGGTCGCCGGCGAGGCCGCCGCTCCGCCCGCGCCGGACGCCGAGCCGGTGGCGTCCCGCCCCGAAACCCAGGCCTAGCCCGCCGCCCGGGCTCCAGCCATGGCCGACGCGAACGTCGTCACCGACGGCGGCGGCGCGATCGTGCGCCCCGGCGCCCGCGGCCCCGCCCCCCGCCGCGCTCGACGGCGCGGTCATGCCCTGTTCGACCACCTGGCCGAGCTGCGGCGGCGGATCGCCGTCTGCCTGGTCGCGGTCCTGATCGGCGGCGTCCTGGGCTTCATCCTCGCGCCACGCATCATCGAGATCGTCAAGGCGCCGTACGGGACGGCCCCGCTGCTCCTGCTCAACCCCGGCGAGGGCTTCTTCATCAACCTGAAGATCGCCCTGGTCACCGGCGTCGTGCTGGGGATGCCGGTCATCCTCATCGAGCTGTGGCGGTTCATCTCGCCGGGCCTCACGGGCGAGGAGCGCCGCCTCGCCCGTCCATGGGTGCCGATCGCGCTCGCGTTCTTCCTCGTCGGCGTCACCGTGGCCTACGTCGTGCTGCCGTTCGCGATCGCCTTCCTGTCCGCGTTCGGGACCGGCGCCCTCCAGAACGCGTGGACCGCGGACGGCTACTTCGGCTTCGTGGCGATGCTGTTCCTGGGCTTCGGGCTCGTGATGGAGTACCCGATCGTCCTCGTCCTGCTCTCGAAGGTCGGGATCGTCACCAGCCCTCGCCTGCGTTCCTCGCGGCGCTTCGTGGTCGTGATCATCGCGGTCGTGTCCGCGGTCGTGACACCCGGGGGCGACATCATCAGCCCCGTCGTCCTGGGGGTCACGATGTACATCCTGTACGAGCTCTCGATCCTCCTGGTCCGCTGGGGTGGGCACTGACCGCGCGGTAGACTGCCTCCATGGCGACGACCAGGCAGCCGGGAGGGGAAGACGACGCCGGGGGGGAGCCCGGGGAAGGCGCAGGCCAGCAGCACGTCGTGATCCTCTCCGGCCTCTCGGGGGCCGGCAAGACGGCCGCGACCAAGCTCTTCGAGGACCTTGGTTACGTCTGCGTCGACAACCTGCCCGGGGAGCTGCTGCCGGACCTGGCGGACCTGATCGCCCGCGAGCCCGAACGCTTCGAGCTCGTCGCGATCGTGCTCGACGTCCGGGCCGGGGAGGTGCCCGTCGCCTTCGCGGCGATGCGCGGGGCGCTCGAGGGGCGGGGCATCCGGCCCCAGGTGTTCTTCCTCGACGCCCGCGACGAGGTCCTGATCAGGCGCTACTCGGAGACGCGCCATCGGCACCCCCTGGCAGGTTCCGACGGGATCGCGGCCGGGATCGCCGAGGAGCGCCGCATCCTGCAGACCGTCCGGGCAGAGTCCGACGTCGTGCTCGACACGTCGGAGCTCTCCCTCCGCGAGCTCCGCGAGCGCATCTTCTCGCAGCTCTGGCGCGTCGTGGAGCCGGACCAGATGTCGATCCAGCTCGTCAGCTTCGGCTACAAGTTCGGGATCCCGCTCGAGGCCGACCTCGTGTTCGACGTCCGCTTCCTCCAGAATCCTTATTACGTGCCGGAGCTGCGCCGCCTCTCGGGGCTCACCGACGGCGTCCGCGCCTACGTCCTCGACCAGCCCCTGGCCCGGCGGTTCCTGGCCGCCGTGCACGAGCTGCTCGAGCTGACCATCCCGGCCTACCTGGGCGAAGGCAAGACGCGCCTCACGATCGCCATCGGCTGCACCGGCGGCTACCATCGCTCGATCGCGCTCGCGGAGGAGCTCGCCGCCAGGCTGGCGCAGCGGGGGCACGGGCCGGTGAGCGTCTTTCACCGCGAGCTCGAACGGCGATGACGCCGTGAACCTGCGCCGCTGGCTGCGGCCGGGAATCGGGGTCAAGCGCTGGCTCGCGGTGGCCTTCGTTGGCCTGACGGCCCTGGCGCTGGCCGGGGCGCTCGCCCTCAGGCAGCTCTACCGGGAGGTCGACGTCGAGGGCCCGGTCCAGGCGGTCATCTATGTCGTGACCCTCCAGTTCCTGCCCTACTGGGTGCGGGCCGGGGTGCTCCTGGGGATGGGGATCGGCCTCTTCGCCTACGGCTCGTACCGGGTCGTCCTCGTGCTCCTGGGGCCATTCACCGAGAGCGGCGACGAGCCGCTCGTCGATCTCGTGTACCGCCGCCGCCTGCTGGCCCGGGGTCCGCGGATCGTGACGATCGGCGGCGGGACGGGCCTCTCCGTCCTGCTGCGCGGCCTGAAGCACCACACGGCCAACCTCACCGCGATCGTCTCGGTGGCGGACGACGGCGGCTCCACCGGACGCCTTCGGGAGCAGCTCGGGATCCCCGCGGTGGGCGATATCCGGAACTGCCTGGTTGCCCTCGCGGAGCAGGAGCCCGTCATGGGCGACCTGCTCCAGTACCGGTTCGACACGGACGAGCGAAGCCTCACCGGGCACGCCATGGGCAACCTCCTGATCGCCGCGATGTGCGCGATCGACGGCGGCGACTTCGAGGCGGCCGTCCGCGAGATGAACCGCGTGCTCGCGGTGCGCGGCAGCGTCGTCCCGGCGTCCGGCACCGCGCTGACCCTGCATGCCCGCCTTCGCGACGGCGGGGAGGTGATCGGGCAGTCGCGGATCATGCGGATGCGCGGCATCGAGCGCGTCTGGCTCGAACCGGCGGACGTACGGGCCAGCCGGGATGCCGTGCGAGCGATCGCGGAGGCCGACCTCGTCGTGCTCGGCCCGGGCAGCCTGTACACCAGCCTGCTGGCAACCGTGTTGGTGCCCGAGCTGCGGGCGGCAGTGGCGACGACCCCGGCCCTGCGCATCCTGGTCGCGAATGTCGCCACCCAGGAGGGCGAGACGGAGGGCTACGATCTCGCCGACCACGTGGAGGCGCTCGCGGTCCACGGGATCGCGGACCTCCTCGACGTCGTCCTCGCGAACAGTCACATCGGCGGGCCTGGACCGGATGGCGAGCTCGGCGTGCCGGTCAAGCTGCGCTGGCCCCCGCTGGGTGCTGCCCGCCCCCCGCGCCTCGTCGTCGACGACGTCGTGGACCCCGAGAACCCCCACCACCACGATCCGGCCCTGCTGGCCGCCGCCGTGCTGCGCCTCTTCGGGCGCGAGGCGGGCAACCGTCGCGGCGGGATCGGCCGGATCGCGTAGTCGGTGGCCGACGGGGATCGCGCCCTCGTGACGGCGCTGCGGGCGGAGCTCGCGGCGATCGAGCCGGCACGGGCGTGCGACCGCACGGCCGAGGTCGCCGGGCTCGGGACGGCGGCGATCCGCGGGGACCGGCCCGCGCTCGGCCGGCTCATGGTCCGTCTGCTCCGCGACGGCGTGGCACCGCCCGCGTCCTTCGCCTGGGACGGCGCGGCGGACCACTGTCGGGCGGCCTGGCTGCGGGGCCGGTTCCTGGCCCGGGGTTCCCTCTCCGTGGCCCACGGCCGCCTGCATCTCGAGTTCGTGGTCCCCCTCGAGGAGGCGCCCGTGCTGGGCGGACGCCTCGCTTCGGCCGGGCTGCCGGCCGGGGTCCGGGTCCGCCGCGGGCGGGGCGTCGTGACCTGGAAGAGCGCCGACGAGATCGGCACGTTCCTGCGCTGGATCGGGGCCGGGGCGTCGCTCCTCGAGCTGGAGTCGCGGCAGGTCGCCCGGGCCGTGCGGGGCGATCTCAACCGCATCCTCAACGCGGAATCGGCAAATCTCGAGCGCATCGCGGCCGCTGCCGCCCGCCAGCTCGAGGCGATCGAATCCCTGGAGATGGACGGGCGCCTGGCTGGGATGCCGGAGACGGTGCGGGCGGTCGCGGCGCTGCGGCAGGCAACGCCCGAGGCGTCGCTGGCGGAGCTCGCGGCGGAGCTGGACCTCCCGCGCGGACGGGTCCAGCGCGCGCTCGGGCGAATCGAGGAGGCGGCGCTGCAGCCAGCCGCGACCGACGGCGCCGCTCAGCGGTCGGCCTGGCCCCCGGCGCGGGCCGAACGGCCCGGGCACGACGGGCCGCCCGCATCGGGGGCCCGCTCCGCGCCGATGGCATGATGCCGCCATGCGACCCGTGATCATTGCCGCCAACTGGAAGATGAACACCACCCCCGGCGACGCCGGTGAGCTCGCCCGCGTCATCGCCGGCCGGACCCGGGAGCCGGACGTCGTCCGGGTGATCTGCCCGCCCTCGGTCTGCCTCGCGGTCGTGGGCGACGCGGTCGCCGGGGAGGGGATCGGGGTTGGCGCGCAGAACGTCCACCAGGAGCTCGCGGGCGCCTACACCGGCGAGATCAGCGCGCCGATGCTGGCGGGCCTCGCGAGCTGGGTCATCCTCGGCCACTCGGAACGTCGTCGCGATGCCGGTGAGACCGACGCCACCATCGGCCGCAAGCTCGCCCGGGCCGTCGAGGCAGGCCTCCGGCCCATCCTCTGCGTCGGCGAGCAGCTGGCCGAGCGCGAGGCCGGCAGGGCGGTCGCGGTCGTCCGCGAGCAGCTCGTCGGAGCCCTTGCCGGGCATGATCCTGCATCCCTCCTTGCGGCCGGCATCGTGATCGCCTACGAGCCGGTCTGGGCCATCGGCACCGGGCGCAACGCGTCGGGGGCGGATGCCGCGGCGATGGCGGAGGCCATCCGCGTCGTCCTGCGCGACGCGGGCTTCGGGGCGTCGGCCGGGGAGGTCCCCGTCCTGTACGGCGGCAGCTGCACGAGCGCAAACATCGCCGACTTCCTGGCCGAGCCATCGATCGACGGCGCCCTCGTCGGCGGCGCATCGCTCAAGCCCGACGAGATGGCGGGCATGGTGGGCCGGGCGGCGATCACCGCGGCAGCGCGCCGCGCCGCCGGCGCGTGACCGCGCCGCCCACGGCAGGCGCTCCCCAGCGTCCCTGACCTGAGCAGCAGGAGCATTCGATGCCCACCCTCGTCCTCCTCCGCCACGGCGAAAGCACCTGGAACAAGGAGAACCGCTTCACCGGCTGGACCGATGTCGACCTCTCGGAGACGGGCGTGGCCGAAGCCCACGAGTCCGGCCGCCTCCTGCGGGAGGAGGGGTTCCGCTTCGACGTCGCCTACACCTCGGTCCTGAAGCGGGCGATCAGGACGCTGTGGATCGCGCTCGACGAGATGGACCAGATGTGGCTGCCGGTGGCGAACTCGTGGCGGCTGAACGAGCGCCACTACGGGGCCCTGCAGGGACTCAACAAGGCCGAGACGGCGGCCAGGTTCGGCGACGAGCAGGTCAAGGTGTGGCGCCGCAGCTATGACGTCCCGCCGCCGGCGCTCGACGTCGACGACGAGCGCTTCCCGGGTCGCGATCCCCGGTACGCGGGGCTGTCCGACGCCGACACGCCACGCTGCGAGTCGCTCAAGGACACGGTGGCCCGGTTCCTCCCCTTCTGGGAGTCGGCCATCGCCCCGGACCTGCGGTCCGGGCAACGCGTCCTGGTCGCGGCCCACGGAAACAGCCTCCGCGCCCTCGTGAAGTACCTCGACGGCATCTCGGACGGGGAGATCGTGGGCCTCAACATCCCGACCGGAGTTCCCCTCGTGTACGAGCTCGACGCGGCGCTGCGGCCGCTGGCGAGTCGATATCTCGGGGACCCCGCGCGGGTCGCCGCGGCCGCCGCAGCCGTGGCCGCCCAGGGAACGGCCCGGCCGGCCTGAGCGGGCGCCTCCCGCGCCGCCGATCCGCCGCCGTGTGCTACGATCCCGCGCGGCCCATCTTCTGGAGGATCCCCCGAGAGTGAATCCCTTCCTGGCCTTCGGCCAGATCATCGTCAGCATCGGCCTGATGGTCGCGATCCTCATGCAGGCGCGCGGGACCGGGCTGTCGGGCGCCTTCGGTGGCGACTCCGCGGTCTACCGGAGCCGTCGCGGGATCGAGCGACGGCTGTGGCAGTTCACGATCATCCTGGGGATCCTGTTCGCGGTGTTCTCGCTGGCCAGCTACGTCTTCGCGCCGACGACGGCCTGACCGGGTCGTCCCCGGCCCGCAGAACACCACGTGAACCGGCGCGACGGAGGCGTTGTCCTCGTCCTCATCGCCGTCCTGGCCGTCCTCGCGGGGATGGTCGCGGCCCCCTCGTTCGCTCCCGCGCCCACGCCGTCGCCGACCCCCACGCCCGCGGCGGGGTTGGCGGAGGTGGAGGGGATCGTCGGGCACCCGTCGTCCGTGAACCCCCTCACGGCTCGCACCCAGGCCGACCGCGACCTCGTGGCCCTCCTCTTCCGCGGCCTCGTCCGTCTCGGAGCCGGCAGCACGGTGCTGCCCGACCTCGCCGATCGCTGGACCGTCAACCCCACGGGATCCCGCTGGACGTTCCATCTCCGCGACGACGGGTCATGGCACGACGGCGAGCCCGTGACGAGCGCCGACGTCGTCTACACCGTCGGTGTGCTCCACGACCCGGACTACTCCGGCCCGCTCGCCTCCACCTGGGCCGAGGTCACCGCGACGGCGCTGGACCCCCAGACGGTCCAGTTCGACCTCGGCGACCCGGTGGGCGGATTCCTCCAGGTCGCCGCCCTGCCCCTCCTGCCGGCGCACATCCTGTCCGGCGTCCCCGTGTCCGCCCTCGCCGACGACCCGTTCGCCAGCGATCCGATCGGCTCGGGGGCCTTCGCCCTCGTCGAGCTGACGCCTGCGCATGCGATCCTCGAGCCGGTCCTGCCGCCGGTCGCCGCCCCCACGGCGCCGCTCGACGATCCCGCTGCGGGCCCCCCGCTGAGCCGGGCCCCGCGCCTCTCCCGGTTCGAGCTGCGCTTCTTCGACAACGCGCAGGATCTCGCGGCCGCCTTCGCGGCCGGCGAGATCGCCTCCGCCGCCGACCTGCCCCCGGCGACCGCGATGACGCTCGCGTCCGCCACGCCGGGGGCGCGCGCGATCCGCTATCCGACGCAGACGCTGACGGCCATCATGTTCAACCTTCGCTCGCCGCGGGGGCCGTTCGCGGATCCGCGGACACGCCGCGCGCTGCTGGCGGCGGTCGACCGCCGGACGATGATCGACAAGCTGCTCGGGGGTGCGGGCGCACGGGCCGACACGCCCATCCCGCCCTCGTCGTGGGCCTTCGACGTGACCGCCGCTCCCGAGGTGGCGTACGACCGCGGTGCGGCGGCGAAGGGCCTCCGAGACGCGGGCTGGAAACGCGTCTCGGGGGCGTGGGTCCCGCCGGGGGCCGCCAAGTCCCTGGCGGTCACGATTCTCGCCCCGCTGCGGTCGGTCAACCCGGTCGCCGAGGCGGCGGCGACCAGCGTGGCGGGGGCATGGAGCGCGATCGGGCTGGCCGCGACGGTCAAGGAGCTCGCGCTCCCCGACTTCGTGCGGCAGCTCCGGGCCGGTGACTACGCGGTGGCCATCGTCGACGTGAACATGGGGCTCGACCCGGATCCATACCCGATCCTCGCCTCCACCCAGGCCCGGGAGGGCGGCGCCAACATGTCCGGCATCCAGAGCGCGACCCTTGACGCCGCCCTCGTGGCCGCTCGCGCCCCGGGCACGATGGCGGCCCGACGGCGTGCCTACCGGAGCCTGCAGGTCCTTCTCGGAAGCCTTCAGCCGATGCCGACGCTCTTCTTCCGCGACAGCGTCCTCGTGGCCGGGCCGGGGCTCGCCGGACCGGCCCCTCGACCCATCGCGGATCCGGGTGACCGCTTCTGGGACGTGATACGATGGAGCGCCGGACGGTGACCCTCGCCGCCCGGAATTTGTCTCTGCCGAGGTGGCGGAACTGGTAGACGCGCTAGCCTCAGGAGCTAGTGTCCGCAAGGGCGTATGGGTTCAAATCCCGTCCTCGGTACCACGGCATCGCAACCACGCATGACACGGCGCACCGGCCCAGGTGGCGGAATTGGTATACGCGTACGTTTGAGGGGCGTATGAGGCAACTCATCCGGGTTCAAGTCCCGGCCTGGGCACCATCCTCGGGCACCCGCGACGGGGCGGCTCCTCCAGGGGGTCGCCCTCGCCATCTCCGGGCCCCGCGCCGGTCTGCCGCGGGCGGTTAGCTCAGTCGGTCAGAGCGCCTCGTTTACACCGAGGAGGTCGGAGGTTCGAACCCTCCACCGCCCACCACGCGCCGGGGCCGCGGCGTGCCGATCCTTGCGGGCATCGCGAGCCGCCGTGCGCGTCGTACACTCACGCCGGGCGGCGCGGGCCGCCGGTGAGACCCAGGAGGGATCATGGAGATCGGCGTCGTCATCCTCGTCGTCGTCGTCGTGCTCGCCGTGGTGGGCGTGCTCCTCTACAACGGGCTCGTCAGCAGGCGGAACCGGGTCGACGAGGCGGTCGGGCAGATCGAGGTCCAGCTCAAGCGACGCCACGACCTGGTGCCGAACCTCGTCAACGCGGTCAAGGGCTACATGGACTTCGAGCAGGACGTGCTGACGAGGGTCACCGAGGCCCGCGCGAATGCCGTCGCCGCCGGAGCCCAGGGGACGGTCACCCAGCAGCAGGCGCAGGCCGAGAACGTCCTGACGGGCGCCCTGCGCTCCCTCTTCGCGGTCGTGGAGAACTACCCGCAGCTGAAGGCCAACGAGAACGTCCTCGCCCTGCAGGAGCAGCTGACGACCACCGAGAACCAGATCAGCTTCTCCCGCCAGCACTACAACGCGACCGTCAACGAGTACAACACGACGATCCAGACGATCCCGTCCGTCCTGGTCGCGGGCCCGCTCGGCTTCACCAGGCGCGAGTTCTTCGACGCGGAGCCGGAGGCGGACCAGGTCCCGGTGGTCGCGCTGCGCTGACGCCGACGCGGGCGGGCACTCCGACCCGCGGGGTCCACGATGGCGGCCTCGTTCTACAGCCAGGCTTCGGCCAACCGGCGGGAATCCTTCCTGCTGGTCCTGATCATCGTCGGCCTGCTCGGCGTCCTCGGGTTCGCAATCGGATACGGCACGACCGGCGTGGTCGCTGGCGGCCTCGGCTGGCTGGGGATCTTCGGCGTCATCGCCATCGTCTCCTCGCTCGCCGGCTACTACAACGGCGATCGGGTCGTGCTCGCCGCCTCGCAGGCACGCGAGGCGACCGAGGCCGACCAGCCCCAGCTCTTCAATGTCGTCCGGGAGCTCACCCTCGCGGCCGGGATCCCCATGCCCCGCGTCTACCTGATCGACGACACGGCGCTCAACGCCTTCGCCACCGGCCGCGACCCCCAGCACGCCTCGATCGCGGCCACGACCGGCCTTGTCGAGCGCCTCGACCGCGAGGAGCTCCAGGGCGTGATCGGGCACGAGCTGTCGCACGTCCGCAACTACGACATCCGCTACGCCATGCTCGTCGGCGTGCTGGTGGGGACGATCGCCCTCGTTGCCGACGTGTTCCTGAGGATGACCTTCTGGGGCGGGTTCGGTGGCCGGCGGTCATCGTCGGACGACCGCGGCGGAGGCGGGCTGCAGGTCCTCATCTTCATGCTCGCGGTCGTGCTCGCGATCCTGGCCCCGTTCTTCGGGCGTCTCGTCCAGCTCGCCGTGAGCCGCCAGCGGGAGTACCTGGCCGATGCCAGCTCGGTCGAGCTGACGCGCAACCCAGCCGGCCTGGAGCGGGCGCTGGCCGTGCTGGCGGATGACAAGGAGGTCCTCGAGGTGGCGAATCGCGCCACCCAGCACCTCTACTTCCGGAACCCGATTCGGAAGTTCGAGGCGCGCTCGAAGGGCCTCTTCTCGACGCACCCGCCCATCCTCGACCGGATCAACCGCCTGCGTGCCCTTACGGGCGAGACGCCGCTCGATGTGGCCGGACTGCCCGACGTCCAGGGGAGCGACTGACGGTCGCGGGGGCCTCGGCCCGGCCCGCCGGGCCCTGCGCCGTTCCTTGCGGCTGGCCGCCGCTTCGTGGTACGGTTTCGGCCGCTGACGGGCGGTGACGCCCGGAGGGGCCTGCGAGCCGAGATAGCTCAGTTGGTAGAGCACGCGACTGAAAATCGCGGTGTCGCCAGTTCGAATCTGGCTCTCGGCACCATCAGCCCGGGCGGCGCTCCGAGCGGAAGTGGCTCAGTTGGTAGAGCATCACCTTGCCAAGGTGAGGGTCGCGGGTTCGAGTCCCGTCTTCCGCTCCATTTTCTTGTCCGGGACCTGCGCTGGCCCTTCGCACCGCTGGCCCTTCGTCTAGTGGTAGGACAGCGGACTTTGGATCCGTGAACCGAGGTTCGAATCCTCGAGGGCCAGCCAACAATCCATGGCGACGTGGCGAAGTGGCCTAACGCGGGGGTCTGCAAAACCCTTATTCATCGGTTCGAATCCGATCGTCGCCTCCAGCAACCCGAACTCAGACGGGCCCCCGTGGGCCCCGCTTCTGACTCGACCACGGGCTACCGCCGTTTCGAAGAGGGCGGGGACGCCGACGCCTTCAGCCGGGTCGACGGACCGCCGCCAGGATCCGCGGCGGGCCCGCGGATTGGTGAAACGACACGACAGCCGGGTCGGGCCGATGGGAGAATCCGGGGCATGCAACGCCAGCCCCGTGCCGTGACCCTGGGTGAGGACGACCGCCGCGTGCTCGCAGCCCCGAGTCGCCCCGCGCGCCGGCTCGGGGCGCCGATCAACGACATGAGGCGAAGCTTGCTCCGGCACCGCATGACAGGGGCGACTGATGGCCAATGACCGCGGGCTCACGATCGGCTTCCCGCGCATGTACAACGAGCCCGGCGAGCGGCGGGCCTTCCTGCCGGCGCTGGGCGGCCTGCTCGCGAACATGGACGTCGACGTGTACGTCGAGGCCGGGAGCGGCGCCGGCATGGGCATCTCCGACGACGACTACCGGGCCGAGTCGCCGAGGGTGCGCATCGTCGACGAGGCGACGGCGTATCGACAGGACATCGTCGTGGTGCTGCGGGCGCCCGAGGGACGCTACCAGCTGCTCCGACCCGGCGCGATCCTCATCTCGATGCTCCACTTCACCACGCGGCCGGAGCGCGTCGAGCTGCTGCGGGGCCTGGGCATAGAAGCCGTCGCTCTCGACATGGTGACCGGCGACGACGGGCGGCGCCTGGTCCAGAACCTGCGCGATGTCGCCCGCAACGGCGTTGCGGCAGCCTTCGACGCCCTGGAGCGACGCTGGCCACCGCTCTTCTCGACCGCGCGCCCGCCCCTCAGCGTCACGGTCCTTGGCGCCGGCGGGGTCGGGAAGAACGCCATCGAGTGGGCCGCGCGGTGCGGCTCCGAGGCGCGCAACGAGCGATTCGTTCGCGAGCGCCTGGCCGGGGTCGAGGTCGTGGTCGTCGAGCAGAACCTGTCCGGCAACGAGACGTACTTCCGGAACCGCCTGGGCCACACCGACATCCTCGTCGATGCCACGGCCCGCCGCGACACGTCGCGTCCCCTGTTCCCGAATGCCTGGCTGGGTTGGCTGCCCGGCCATGCCGTCGTCTGCGACCTTGCGGTCGATCCCTACCTGCTCGACGACGACCCGCCGGTCGTGCGGGGGATCGAGGGCATCCCCCAGGGCAACCTGGACCAGTGGGAGTTCGGCCCGGACGATCCGGCCTGGGACCGCCTGCCCCCCGGAATCCCGACGGCGAATCGGCGCACGGTCGTCTCCTGCTACTCGTGGCCGGGCGTGCAGCCAGCAGCCTGCATGGAGCTCTACGGCTCGCAGGTGACTCCGCTGCTCAAGACGCTCATCTGGTACGGCGGGCTGCCGGCGATCGGACCGGAGGTCTCGTTCCACGGCCGGGCGCTGTGGCGTGCGAGCCTGCATCGCTTCCTGGGCGGCGAGACGCCCGCCTGACCTCGCGCCCGGCCCGCCGGCCGGCCCTCCCGGGTTCGATCGCCCGAAGCCCGGAGTCACCTGCGCGTGTTCCGGCGTCGTGGGCGCTACGATGCGGCGACCCGGGCCGAGGTGGCGAAACCGGCAGACGCGGCGGA
>CAVZLU010000004.1:0-27036 GCA_963776355.1 uncultured Chloroflexia bacterium
ACAAGTCGGTGACCCCGGACCAGGTGAAGACAGCCCTGGCGGCCCAGGGCTTCGGCGATTTCGAGCGTCCAGCGAACGACCGACGACTTCGTCCTCATCAGGATGGCTCCCGTCGGGCTCGTCGGGTCCCCCGCCCCGGGAGCGAGCGCCGCCCCGTCGGGAAGCGCCGCCCCGTCGGCCAGCACCGCCCCGTCCGCCAGCGCCGCCCCGTCGGGCAGCGCCGCCCCGTCGGGCAGCGCCGGCCCGAGTGGCTCAGCGGCCGCCTCCGCGAGCCCCGCGCCGTCCGCAAGCCCGGCCCCGTCAGGCTCCCCGGCGCCCAGCGCCTCGGCCGCGCCCTCCGGGTCGCCGGTGCCCTCCGCGTCGCCCGCGCCGTCGGCATCCCCGGGCACGACGCCGGTCGCCGGCACGCCCGGCCCGAGCTTCCCGCGAGCCTTCCCCCGGCCTCGTTCACGGCGCCCTCGGCGGCCCCGCCCGGCCAGGTCACCACCACCGGAGACATGGGCCCCATCGTGACCGGCCTCGAGGCCTCGCTCGGCCCGATCGCGTTCCAGCGCCTGTTGACGACCATCGGCCCGGTGATCTCGCAGGAGCTGACCCAGCAGGCGATCATCCTCGTCCTCATCGGGTCCATCGGCATTCTGCTGTGGATGACGTTCCGGTTCCGCGACTTCCGCTTCGGGATGACGGCCCTCGTCGCGCTCGTGCACGACGTGCTCGTGGTCGTGGGCGCGTTCGCGATCCTCGGCACCTTCTTCGGCCTCGAGATCGACGGGCTCTTCGTGACGGCGATGCTGACGATCATCGGGTTCTCGGTCCATGACACGATCGTCGTCTACGACCAGATCACGAGAACCGCTCGCGCCACGCCGGCGAGCGCTTCTCGAGCATCGTCAACCATTCGATCCTCCAGACGCTCGCCCGCTCGATCAACACCAGCCTGGTCGTCATCCTGACCCTGACCGCCCTGTTCCTGTTCGGGGGCAACTCGATCCGGCCGTTCATCCTCGCGCTCCTCATCGGGATCACCTCCGGAACGTATTCCTCGATCTTCAACGCCGCCCCGCTCCTGACCGTCTGGGAGGAGCGGGACGTTCGCCGCCGCGAGCGCGAGGCCAAGGCGCGACCGACCCGCCGCGCCTCCGCGTGACCGCGGCCGCGGGCCCGGCGACGGCAGCAAAGCCGCCGATGAGCGGTTCGTGCAATGCTCCCGACATGCTGGCCCCCCGGTATCGCTGGCGCTACCCGGACCGCGCGGGCCTGGACAATTCCTACGCGGCGCGGGTCGCGGCCCACGGAGGGTCAGACCCTCCTGGCGCGTGTGCTCGCGCGCCGAGGGGTGGAGCTGGGCGAGCTCGACGCGTTCTTCGGGCCACCGGCCGTGGGGATCAACGACGGGGCCCTGCTCCCGGACGCGGAGGTGGTCGTGGCGCGGACGGCGCGCGCCGGGGCGCACGGCGAGCGAGTCCTCGTGGTCGGCGACTTCGATGCCGACGGACTGACGGGGCTGGCCATCCTCGCCACGGCGCTGCGACACCTCGGTCTCGACGTCGCGACGCACGTTCCGAGCCGCGTCGAGGACGGGCACGGACTCTCGCTGCGAGCGGTCGAGGAGGCGCACGCGGCAGGGCCGGACGCTCATCTACACGGTCGACACCGGGACGTCCAGCGCCGTTGAGATCGCGGCGGCGTCGAGCCTCGGGATCGACGTGATCGTGACCGACCACCACCGGGTACCGGATCCACCACCGGCTGCCGCGGCCCTCGTCAATCCGCATCGACGTGATGCCGCGTATCCGGACCGCCGCCTGGCCGGCAGCGGGGTGGCTCTCAAGGTGGCCGCGCTGCTCCTGGAGCGGCTCGCCGGGATCCCGGGGGCCGTCACGACCGCCGAGCTGGCCGATCTCGCCACGATCGGAACCGTGGCCGACGTCGCCCCGATCCTCGGGGAGAACCGCTCGATCGCGCGACTCGGCCTCGACCGGATGCGCACCGCGCCACGGCCCGGCGTCGCCGCGCTCCTGGCGGCCGCGGGCGTCGAGCCGGCGGCGGTCAGCCTCGAGACGGTCGCCTTCGACATCGCCCCGCGCCTCAACGCCGCCGGTCGAGTGGGGGAGGCGCACGATGCGGCCAACCTCCTGCTGGCGGCGACCGCGGACGAGGCCGGTGCCCTGGCCGCCGTGCTCGAGACGGCAACGCGACCCGCCGGGACGTCACCCGCACGGTGCTCGACGAGGCTCGCGCGGCCCTTGCCGGGGCCGATCCCGATGCCGCGGCCACCCTGGTCAGGGGGCCCTGGTCGCCGGGCGTCGTGGGTCTCGTCGCCGCCCGGCTCGCCGAGGAGCGGGGTCGGCCGGCGGTGGTGGCCGCCGAGCTGGACCGGCGCCCTGCGGGCCTCGTGCCGGGCGCCGGCCGGCTACGACCTTGCCGGGGCTCTGGCCGCCTGCGGCGATCTGCCGGAGCGGCATGGCGGCCACCGGGGTGCGGCCAGCTTCGAGGTGCGGGCGGAGCGATGGGACGCCTTCTGCGTCCCCTTCCTCGATCTGGTGGGCCGCGGCGGCCCTCCTGACCCCCGGCCCGAGCTCGTCCTCGACCTCGCCCTGCCCACCCCGGCCGCGGACTACCGGCTCCTCGAGCACCTGGCGGGCCTCGCGCCGACCGGACCCGGGAACCCGGAACCGATCATCGGCGTCCACGGTCTCACCGTGACCCGCATCCGCGCCGCCGCCGGCGGCCACGCTCAGCTGACGCTGCGCCGCGAGCTCGACGTGGTCGACGCCATCGCCTTCCAGCGCGCGGACCTCGTCGACGCGCCCACGAGGGCGACCGGATCGACGTGGCCGGACGGCTTGCCAGCCGCCAGTTCGGGGGCCTCGAGACGCTCCAGTTGGTCGTCCTCGACGTCGCCCCGGCAGGCCTGGGCGGCACCGCCGCGGGAGGGTCGCCGCTGGCCGGCACCGTCCGCGAAGCCTCACCGCTGGCCGGCGTGATCCCCGCGATCGGGGTGGAGCCGTGACCGGCAGCGCCTCGCCCTCGCGCGGGGCGCGAGGGCCGCGGCGCACGACGGGCGACCCGTACGGGATCTCGGCGGCGCGCCCCTTCGTGGCCCCGCTCCTTCGCTCGCCGGCCTGGCGATCGTGGCCTTGCTCACCTTCGGCCTCCTCACCGGGAACCTCCCCTTCCTGCCTGCCAAGAGCGGAGGCGGAGGCCAGAATCCGAACCAGCCGGGTACGGGCGGCGTGGTGGGCCCGGGGCAGACGCCGTCGCCGAGCGCGGCGCCCATCGTCAATCCGGACGTCGGAATCGACGGCCGGCTCGTCTATGCCAAGGCGGGGAACCTGTGGATCCAGGAGGGAACCAAGCGACCCAGCTGACCAGGACCGGCCGTGACGCGCAGCCGGCGTGGTCCGCCGACGGGCAGTGGGTCTACTTCATCGAGACCCGCCAGTCGCGGGGCTATTCCCGTCGAACGGCCGCCCGCTCGTCTACGACATCGCCTACCCGATCCTGACCCGCGTCCACCCCGACGGCTCGGGGCGCGAGGCGATCCTGTCCGGGCTCTTCAGGACGGGGCCCGCCAACAAGTACACGTGGTCGTTCTTCATCCGCAACCCCGCCGTCGCCCCGAACGGGCGCACGGTCACGGTCGCGTCAGACGGGCCCGATCCCACGAAGTCGGAGTCGTCCTTTCGAGCGTCGCGGTGGCGACCCACCGCCTTGCGCCGCTCGGCCTGCCGGAGAGCCCGCCGTTCGGGCACCAGGACCCGGCATGGCGCCCGGACGGGACCCAGCTGCTCTACGTGCGGAACGGGCGGGACGGGAGCCGCGGGGCGCCGGCGATCTGGCGCTACGACCCGGCGACGAAGAAGACGAGCCGCTTCAGCCAGCCCGGCTACTCGCAGCCGGCCTTCTCGCCCGATGGGCGCTACCTCGCCGC
Source organism: uncultured Chloroflexia bacterium (assembly GCA_963776355.1). Classification (GTDB taxonomy): domain Bacteria; phylum Chloroflexota; class Limnocylindria; order Limnocylindrales; family CSP1-4; genus CTSoil-043. The sequence goes on from CAVZLU010000004.1 coordinate 3,935, forward strand.
CACGAAGATCAGCACGCTCGGCACCGACGTCGTGATCCTCGACGCGCGGACGGCGAACGAGCTCCTCCGCGTCACGATCGACGGGCGATCGTGGGGTGCGGCGTGGTCGCCCGACGGGACCCAGATCGCGTTCCTGCACCTGGCCGGCTCGACCACGGATCTGCAGGTCGCGACGATCGTCCGGGGCGCGAATGCCGACTGTCGATCGGCACGACCGAGCCGCTCACGGAGTTCAGCGGCCTCGACCCCGAGAGCCGGCCCGCGTGGTGGGGTCCGCCCGCACCCGCAGCGACGCCGGCGCCGTCCGCCTCGGGGGCTGCGCCCAGCGCGGCGCCGTGATCGAGCCGTACCTCGTCCGGCTCGGCCGCCGCACGGCGGCGGTCGGCACCGTTCTCTGTGTCGGCATCGATCCCACCCCGGAGCTCGTACCGGCGGGCTGGCCCGAAGGTCTCCGCGGCATCGAACGCCTTGCCCGGCTCCTCGTCGAGGCCGCCGGGCCGCGGCGGCGGCCATCAAGCCGAACCTCGCCTTCTTCGAGGCCTACGGCAGTGCGGGGATCGCCGCCCTGGAGCGCGTGCTCGCGGCCCGTCCACCGGGGGTCCTCGTGATCGCCGACGCCAAGCGGGGCGACGTGGAGACGACGGTCGCGCGCCAGGCGGCCGCAGTCTTCGATGCTCTCGGAGCCGATGCCGTGACCGTCAGCCCCTACCTGGGGCTGAGCGCGCTCACCGGGTTTCTCGCCCGCGCCGACCGCTTCGCCTACGTGCTGTGCCGAACCTCGAACCCGGGAGCGGGCGAGCTGCAGGACCTCGTCGTCGCCGCGGATCCGTCCATCGGCGCGCCTGCCGAGGCGCTCCATCGCCGCCTGGCGCGGCGCGTGGCGGCCGCGGGGCTCGAGGCGAGAGCCGGCCTCGTAGTCGGCGCGACCGCCCCACCGAGCTGGCGGCGATCCGGGGCCTTGTTCCGGGCCTCGCCTTTCTCGTCCCGGGCGTCGGGGCCCAGGGCGAGGCCGCGCCGGTCCTCGTGTCAGGCCCGGCGACGGCGCCTCCCGCCGGCGCGAGGCCGGGGTGGTGGGGCTGCTGGTGAACGTCTCGCGCGGATCGCGGCCGCGGCGAGCCGGCGACCGTCGGACGGGGAGTCCGCCGACCCTGGGGAGCGCGTGGCGGAGGCGGCGCGGAGCTGGGCGGCCACGCTTGCCGCGCGATCGTAGGTGCGCCTCGCGGGGCATCGGCGCCCACGACGGGGTAGCCTGATGCCGTCCCGAGGTCCCAGTTGCGATGCCTAACATCGGCCCGCTCGAGCTGATCATCATCCTCGTGATCGCCCTCCTGATCCTGGGTCCCTGGCAGGCTCCCGGAGGTCGGGGCGTCGCTCGGCAAGAGCATCCGTGAGTTCCCGGAATGGGGCTAGCGACGTGCAGGACTGGGTGAAGCTGGATCCTGCACCCTGGCGCTGGCGCCTGCTCCGGTCGCCCGGCTCCGGTCGCGGCTCCGGTCACCCCGGCCGTGGCCCCGGTCGCGCCGGCCGTCCCCGGCGTGCCAACACGCTGGCCGCGGCCGCCGGAGCCGCAACGTCCTCGCCGCGCCCGTCCCGGTCGCCGGCGAGGCCGCCGCTCCGCCCGCGCCGGACGCCAGCGGGGCGGGTGCCCGCCCGGCCCGAAAGCCCACACCAAGCCCGCCGCCCGGGCTCCAGCCATGGCCGGCGATGCGCAACGTCGTCACCGACGGCGGCGGCGCGTACCGTCGGCGCCCCTGCGCCCGCGGTCCCGCCCCCCGCCGCGCTCGACGGCGCGGTCATGCCCCTCTTCGACCACCTGGCCGAAGCGGGGGCGGCGGATCGCCGTCTGCCTGGTCGCGGTCCGGAGCTGCGGCATCCTGGGCTTCATCCTCTCGCGCCACGCATCATCGAGATCGTCAAGGCGCCGGACCAGACGGCCCCGCTGCTCCTGCTGGACCTCGGCGAGGGCTTCTTCATCAACCTGAAGATCGCCCTGGTCACCGGCGTCGTGCTGGGGATGCCGGTCGACCTCATCGAGCTATGGCGGTTCATCTCGCCGGGCCTCACGAGCGAGGAGCGCCGCCTCGCCCGTCCAGAACTCGGCGGGCCCATCGCGCTCGCGTTCTTCCTCGTCGGCGTCACCGTGGCCTACGTCGTGCTGCCGTTCCGCGATCGCCTTCCTGTCGGCGTTCGGGACCGGCGCCCTTCAGAGCGGCGCGTGGACCGCGGACGGCTACTTCGGCTTCGTGGCGATGCTGTTCCTGGGCTTCGGGCTCGTGATGGAGTACCCGATCGTCCTCGTCCTGCTTTCGAAGGTCGGGATCGTCACCAGCCCTCGCCTGCGTTCCTCGCGGGCGCTTCGTGGTCGTGATCATCGCGGTCGTGTCCGCGGTCGTGACACCCGGGGGCGACATCATCAGCCCCGTCGTCCTGGGGGTCACGATGTACGTCCTGTACGAGCTCTCGATCCTCCTGGTCCGCTGGGGTGGCAACTCACCGCGCGGTAGACTGCCTCCATGGCGACGACCAGGCAGCCGGGAGGGGAAGACGACGCCGGGGGGGAGCCCTGGGGGAGGCGTACAGGCCAGCAGCACGTCGTGATCCTCTCCGGCCTCTCGGGGGCCGGCAAGATGGCCGCGACCAAGCTCTTCGAGGACCTTGGCTGAAACGTTGCGTCGACAACCTGCCCTGGGAGCTGCTGCCGGACCTGGCGGACCTGATCGCCCGCGAGCCCTGAACGCTTCGAGCTCGTCGCAATCGTGCTCGACGTCCGGGCCGGGGAGGTGCCCGTCGCCTTCGCGGCGATGCGCGGGGCGCTCGAGGGGCGCGGCATCCGCTCTCGGACGTTCTTCCTCGACGCCCGCGACGAGGTCCTGATCAGGCGCTACTCGGAGACGCGCCATCGGCACCCCCTGGGAGGTTCCGACGGGATCGCGGCCGGGATCGCCGAGGAGCGCCGCATCCTGCAGACCGTACGGCAGCGCCCCATGTCGCGCTTGACACGTCGTAGTTCTCCCTCCGCGAGCTCCGCGAGCGCATCTTCTCGCAGCTCTGGCGCGTCTGGAGCCGGACCAGATGTCGATCAAGCGCGCCAGCTTCGGCTACAAGTTCGGGATCCCGCTCGAGGCCGACCTCGTGTTCGACGTCCGCTTCCTCACAGAATACTGATCACGTGCCGGAGCTGCGCCGCCTCTCGGGGCTCACCGACGGCGTCCGCGCCTACGTCCTCGACCAGCCCCTGGCCCGGCGGTTCCTGACCGCCGTGACGAGCTGCTCGAGCTCACCATCCCGGCCTACCTGGGCGAAGGAAGACGCGCCTCACCATCGCCATCGGCTGCACCGGCGGCTACCATCGCTCGATCGCGCTCGCGCAGGAGCTCGCCGCCAGGCTGGCGCAGCGGGGGCACGGGCCGGTGAGCGTCTTTCACCGCGAACTCGAACGGCGATGACGCCGTGAACCTGCGCCGCTGGCTGCGGCCGGGAATCTGGGTCAAGCGCTGGCTCGCGGTGGCCTTCGTTGGCCTGACCGCCCTGGCGCTGGCCGGGGCGCTCGCCCTCAGGCAGCTCTACCGGGAGGTCGACGTCGAGGGCCCGGTCCAGGCGGTCATCTATGTCGTGACCCTCCAGTTCCTGCCCGACCGGGTGCGGGCCGGGGTGCTCCTGGGGACGGGGATCGGCCTCTTCGCCTACGGCTCGTACCGTGTCGTCCTCGCGCTCCTGGGGCCGTTCACCGAGAGCGGCGACGAGCCGCTCGTCGATCTCGTGTACCGCCGCCGCCTGCTGGCGGGGTCTGCGGATCGTGACGATCGGCGGCGGACGGACCTCTGTCCTGTTGCGCGGCCTGAAGCACCACACGGCCAACCTCACCGCGATCGTCTCGGTAGCGAGACGGCGGCTCCACAGGACGCCTTCGGGAGCAGCTCGGGATCCCCGCGGTGGGCGATATCCGGAACTGCCTGGTCGCCCTCGCGGAGCAGGAGCCCGTCATGGGCGACCTGCTCCAGTACCGGTTCGACACCTACGAGCGAAGCCTCACCGGGCACGCCATGGGCAACCTCCTGATCGCCGCGATGTGCGCGATCGACGGCGGCGACTTCGAGGCGGCCGTCCGCGAGATGAACCGCGTGGTCGCGGTGCGCGGCAGCGTGGTCCCGGCGTCCGGCACAGCGCTGACCCTGCATGCCCGCCTTCGCGACGGCGGGGAGGTGATCGGGCAGTCGCGGATCATGCGGATGCGCGGCATCGAGCGCGTCTGGCTCGAACCGGCGGACGTACGGGCCAGCCGGGATGCCGTGCGAGCGATCGCGGAGGCCGACCTCGTCGTGCTCGGCCCGGGCAGCCTGTACACGAGCCTGCTGGCAACCGTGTTGGTGCCCGAGCTGCGCGCGGCGCTGGCGACGACCCCGGCCCTGCATCCTGGTCGCGACGTCAGCCACCAGGAGGGCGAGACGGAGGGCTACGATCTCGCCGACCACGTGGAGGCGCTCGCGGTCCACGGGATCGCGGACCTCCTCGACGTCGTCCTCCGAACAGTCACATCGGCGGGCCGGGACCGGATGGCGAGCTCGGCGTGCCGGTCAAGCTGCGCTGGCCCCCGCTGGGTGCTGCCCGCCCGCCGCGCCTCGTCGTCGACGACGTCGTGGACCCCGAGAACCCCCACCACCACGATCCGGCGCGCTGGCCGCCGCCGTGCTGCGCCTCTTCGGGCGCGAGGCGGGCAACCGTCGCGGCGGGATCGGCCGGATCGCGTAGTCGGTGGCCACGGGGATCGCGCCCTCGTGACGGCGCTGCGGGCGGAGCTCGCGGCGATCCAGCCGCCACGGGCGTGCGACCGCACGGCCGAGGTCGCCGGGTCGGGACGGCGGCGATCCGCGGCGACCGGCCCGCGCTCGGCCGGCTCATCATCCGTCTGCTCCGCGACGGCGTGGCACCGCCCGCGTCCTTCGCCTGGAACGGCGCGGCGGACCACTGTGGGCGGCTGGCTGCGGGCCGGGGCCGGGGTTCCCTCTCCGTGGCCCACGGCCGCCTGCATCTAGAGTTCGTGGTCCCCCTCGAGGAGGCGCCCGTGCTGGGCGGACGCCTCGCTTCGGCCGGGCTGCCGGCCGGGGTCAGGGTCCGCCGCGGGCGGGGCGTCGTGACCTGGAAGAGCGCCGACGAGATCGGCACGTTCCTGCGCTGGATCGGGGCCGGGGCGTCGCTCCTCGAGCTGGAGTCGCGGCAGGTCGCCCGGGCCGTGCGGGGCGACCCAACCGCATCCTCAACGCGGAATCGGCAAATCTCGAGCGCATCGCGGCCGCTGCCGCCCGCCAGCTCGAGGCGATCGAATCCCTGGAGATGGACGGGCGCCTGGCTGGGATGCCCGAGACGGTGCGGGCGGTCGCGGCGCTGCGGCAGGCAACGCCCGAGGCCTCGCTGGCGGAGCTCGCGGCGGAGCTGGACCTCCCGCGCGGACGGGTCCAGCGCGCCCTCGGGCGAATTGAGGAGGCGGCGCTCCAGCCGGCAGCGACCGACGGCGCCGCTCAGCGGTCGGCCTGGCCCCCGGCGCGGGCCGAACGGCCCGGGCACTACGGGCCGCCCGCATCGGGGGCCCGCTCCGCGCCGATGGCATGATGCCGCCATGCGACCCGTGATCATTGCCGCCAACTGGAAGATGAACACCACCCCCGGCGACGCCGGTGAGCTCGCCCGCGTCATCGCCGGCCGGACCCGGGAGCCGGACGTCGTCCGGGTGATCTGCCCGCCCTCGGTCTGCCTCGCGGTCGTGGGCGACGCGGTCGCCGGGGAGGGGATCGGGGTTGGCGCGCAGAACGTCCACCAGGAGCTCGCGGGCGCCTACACCGGCGAGATCAGCGCGCCGATGCTGGCGGGCCTCGCGAGCTGGGTCATCCTGGGCCACTCGGAACGTCGTCGCGATGCCGGTGAGACCGACGCCACCATCGGCCGCAAGCTCGCCCGGGCCGTCGAGGCAGGCCTCCGGCCCATCCTCTGCGTCGGCGAGCAGCTGGCCGAGCGCGAGGCCGGCAGGGCGGTCGCGGTCGTCCGCGAGCAGCTCGTCGGAGCCCTCGCCGGGCATGATTGTGCATCCCTCCTTGCGGCCGGCATCGTGATCGCCTATGAGCCGGTCTGGGCCATCGGCACCGGGCGCAACGCGTCGGGGGCGGATGCCGCGGCGATGGCGGAGGCCATCCGCGTCGTCTTGCGCGATGCCGGCTTCGGGGCGTCGGCCGGGGAGGTCCCCGTCCTGTACGGCGGCAGCTGCACGAGCGCAAACATCGCCGACTTCCTGGCCGAGCCGTCGATCGACGGCGCCCTCGTCGGCGGCGCATCGCTCAAGCCCGACGAGATGGCGGGCATGGTGGGCCGGGCGGCGATCACCGCGGCAGCGCGCCGCGCCGCCGGCGCGTGACCGCGCCGCCCACGGCGGGCGCTCCCCAGCGTCCCTGACCTGAGCAGCAGGAGCATTCGATGCCCACCCTCGTCCTCCTCCGCCACGGCGAAAGCACCTGGAACAAGGAGAACCGCTTCACCGGCTGGACCGATGTCGACCTCTCGGAGACGGGCGTGGCCGAAGCCCACGAGTCCGGCCGCCTCCTGCGGGAGGAGGGGTTCCGCTTCGACGTCGCCTACACCTCGGTCCTGAAGCGGGCGATCAGGACGCTGTGGATCGCGCTCGACGAGATGGACCAGATGTGGCTGCCGGTGGCGAACTCGTGGCGCCTGAACGAGCGCCACTACGGGGCCCTGCAGGGACTCAACAAGGCCGAGACGGCGGCCAGGTTCGGCGACGAGCAGGTCAAGGTGTGGCGCCGCAGCTATGACGTCCCGCCGCCGGCGCTCGACGTCGACGACGAGCGCTTTCCCGGGACGCGATCCCCGGTACGCGGGGCTGTCCGATGCCGACACGCCACGCTGCGAGTCGCTCAAGGACACGGTGGCCCGGTTCCTCCCCTTCTGGGAGTCGGCCATCGCCCCGGACCTGCGGTCCGGGCAACGCGTCCTGGTCGCGGCCCACGGAAACAGCCTCCGCGCCCTCGTGAAGTACCTCGACGGCATCTCGGACGGGGAGATCGTGGGCCTCAACATCCCGACCGGAGTCCCCCTCGTGTACGAGCTCGACGCGGCGCTGCGGCCGCTGGCGAGTCGATATCTCGGGGACCCCGCGCGGGTCGCCGCGGCCGCCGCAGCCGTGGCCGCCCAGGGAACGGCCCGGCCGGCCTGAGCGGGCGCCTCCCGCGCCGCCGATCCGCCGCCGTGTGCTACGATCCCGCGCGGCCCATCTTCTGGAGGATCCCCCGAGAGTGGTTCCCTTCCTGGCCTTCGGCCAGATCATCGTCAGCATCGGCCTGATGGTCGCGATCCTCATGCAGGCGCGCGGGACCGGGCTGTCGGGCGCCTTCGGTGGCGACTCCGCGGTCTACCGGAGCCGTCGCGGGATCGAGCGACGGCTGTGGCAGTTCACGATCATCCTGGGGATCCTGTTCGCGGTGTTCTCGCTGGCCAGCTACGTCTTCGCGCCGACGACGGCCTGACCGGGTCGTCCCCGGCCCGCAGAACACCACGTGAACCGGCGCGACGGAGGCGTTGTCCTCGTCCTCATCGCCGTCCTGGCCGTCCTCGCGGGGATGGTCGCGGCCCCCTCGTTCGCTCCCGCGTCCACGCCGTCGCCGACCCCCACGCCCGCGGCGGGGTTGGCGGAGGTGGAGGGGATCGTCGGGCACCCGTCGTCCGTGAACCCCCCCACGGCTTGCACCCAGGCCGACCGCGACCTCGTGGCCCTCCTCTTCCGCGGCCTCGTCCGTCTCGGAGCCGGCAGCACGGTGCTGCCCGACCTCGCCGATCGCTGGACCGTCAACCCCACGGGATCCCGCTGGACGTTCCATCTCCGCGACGACGGGTCATGGCACGACGGCGAGCCCGTGACGAGCGCCGACGTCGTCTACACCGTCGGTGTGCTCCACGACCCGGACTACTCCGGCCCGCTCGCCTCCACCTGGGCCGAGGTCACCGCGACGGCGCTGGACCCCCAGACGGTCCAGTTCGACCTCGGCGACCCGGTGGGCGGATTCCTCCAGGTCGCCGCCCTGCCCCTCCTGCCGGCGCACATCCTGTCCGGCGTCCCCGTGTCCGCCCTCGCCGACGACCCGTTCGCCAGTGATCCGATCGGCTCGGGGGCCTTCGCCCTCGTCGAGCTGACGCCCGCGCATGATCCTCGAGCCGGCCGCCGCCGGTCGCCGCCCCCACGGCGCCGCTCGAAGATCCCGCTGCGGGCCCCCCGCTGAGCCGGGCCCCGCGCCTCTCCCGGTTCGAGCTGCGCTTCTTCGACAACGCGCAGGAACCCGCGGCCGCCTTCGCGGCCGGCGAGATCGCCTCCGCCGCCGACTGCCCCCGGCGACCGCGATGACGGTCGCGTCCGCCACGCCGGGGGCGCGCGCGATCCGCTATCCGACGCAGACGCTGACGGCAATCATGTTCAACCTTCGCTCGCCGCGGGGGCCGTTGGCGGATCCGAGGACACGCCGCGCGCTGCTGGCGGCGGTCGACCCCCGGACGATGATCGACAAGCTGCTCGGGGTGCGGGCGCACGGGCCGACACGCCCATCCCGCCCTCGTCGTAGGCCTTCGACGTGACCGCCGCTCCCGAGGCGGCCTACGACTGCGGTCGCGGCGGCGAAGGGCCTCCGAGACGCGGGCTGGAAACGCGTCTCGGGGGCGTGGGTCCCGCCGGGAGCCGCCAAGTCCCTGGCGGTCACGATTTTCGCCCCGCTGCGGTCGGTCAACCCGGTCGCCGAGGCGGCGGCGACCAGCGTGGCGGGGGCATGGAGCGCGATCGGGCTGGCCGCGACGGTCAAGGAGCTCGCGCTCCCCGACTTCGTGCGGCAGCTCCGGGCCGGTGACTACGCGGTGGCCATCGTCGACGTCAACATGGGGCTCGACCCGGATCCATACCCGATCCTCGCCTCCACCCAGGCCCGGGAGGGCGGCGCCAACATGTCCGGCATCCAGAGCGCGACCCTTGACGTCGCCCTCGTGGCCGCTCGCGCCCCGGGCACGATGGCGGCCCGACGGCGTGCCTACCGGAGCCTGCAGGTCCTCCTCGGAAGCCTCCAGCCGATGCCGACGCTCTTCTTCCGCGACAGCGTCCTCGTGGCCGGGCCGGGGCTCGCCGGACCGGCCCCTCGACCCATCGCGGATCCGGGTGACCGCTTCTGGGACGTGATACGATGGAGCGCCGGACGGTGACCCTCGCCGCCCGGAATTTGCTCTGCCGAGGTGGCGGAACTGGTAGACGCGCTAGCCTCAGGAGCTAGTGTCCGCAAGGGCGTATGGGTTCAAATCCCGTCCTCGGTACCACGGCATCGCAACCGCGCATGACACGGCGCACCGGCCCAGGTGGCGGAATTGGTATACGCGTACGTTTGAGGGGCGTATGAGGCAACTCATCCGGGTTCAAGTCCCGGCCTGGGCACCATCCTCCCGCAACGGGACGGGGCGGCTCCGCTAAGGGGTCGCCCTCGCCATATCTCCGGGCCCGGCGTCGGTATTCCGCGGGCGGTTAGCTCAGTCGGTCAGAGCGCCTCGTTTACACCGAGGAGGTCGGAGGTTCGACCCCTCCACCGCCCACCAGAATTCACGCACGAAATAGCCCCCGGACGGACCTTCCGCCGGGGGCCTTGCTGCGCCCTGCTCACACTTTGGTCACACGGACCGCGGGGATGGCGAGCAACCCGTCGCGGCGCTCCTCGAGGCACGCCATATGAGCGAGAGATAGGAGCCGGGCGCCATCCAGCCCGCAATGCGCGCGCCGGCGCCCGCAGGCTACCGGGATCTCGCCCGCCCGGACGTCCCGAGGGCCAACCCGACGAGCGTGGCCGAAGCTAAGGCGGCAACTACGACAAGCGCGACCTTGCTCAGGGCTGCGGCAATCAAAACGAGTTCCATGCACTCATCGAGGTGGCGAGGTCGCAAGAGTTTCACCTAACCCGGATAAGCGACACGGAAGCGGCCGGCGCCATCATCGACGCGGCCGTGCTCACGGGCCTGTCCCACCACGTGGAACGCCTGAGCTCGGGCTGTCTACGGCCGCCAATAATCCGCGGACCGGTGGGGAGGCGGGGAGGACAGTTCCGCCAGGCGACACGCAATTAAGGTCGCCACGTCGTCGCGCTGGGCCAATGGCGAGACCAACCCCACTCGGGCGCCGCGAGAAGCGGAGGGTCCAATGAGCCTGCTCGTGGAACGTGGCCGGATGCGTCGAAGGTCGCAGGTTGTGCCGGCCGTGATCGCTGCGCTGATGCTCGTCGCCGTGGCCGCTGGGCCGGCGTCAGCAAGGGATCGTCCGGCGAGTGGCATCGCAACAACTACGGGAATGGGCACGAGCGCCTCATGTGCGCGAGGCGACGCCCTCCTGGTCGTGCGTCTACGACAACGTGCCAGAGCCCGGTTTGCCGGCGGGCGACTGGTAGCCCATTTCACCGGCCCGAATATCACGGACTCATGGTCGTGCCCGACGTGGTTCGACGCGAGCGTCTGTGACAACGTGATCGCGGTGTACCGGGGAGTCGCGACGTACACCTCCAGCGGCAACCACCCGGTAACGTTCCGGCAGGAATACGTCGTGACAAATGTCGGAGGCCAGGAGATCCTGCAGCAGTATTTCGTGGACCTCTTCTACTGCCCCTGGTTCCGGACGTGGGAAGAGGCGCTCGCCGCGGACTACAACTGCACGTTCGCCCCTTAGCAGGCCAACTTAGTGGAGCCCGTGGAGACCGACGTCGTCGTCCTCGTCGTCGCTGGTCTGGCACTCGCGCTCGCCCTCGTCTAGCGCCCGTTCAGCGGGCGCAGGAGGTTCGGCGATGAGGCCCTCGACGCCGAGGCCCTGCGGCGTGAGCAGGACAAGAACATCACCGAAGCCACCTACCTAAGCGACCGCCACAACATCCCGGCCGCCGCCGCTGAGGTCGAAGCCGCATCATCGTGTCGTGCCCGGCTCGCGCACCGGGCGACCGGGGGCCGTGCGCCCATACACCGGCCGGGGGTAGCAATGACATTCGGCCCTCGACGCTGGCGTGACGCCCTTGACATCTTCTCTCCCAGCGGGAGGCTCTGACACGCGGTCCGAACAGCGGCCGCCGGGACCGCGCCGAGCCACTGGCGAGACCGACCCGCGGGCTGCGTCCCTGGAGGGACTGCGCCCATGCGCCGCCGCCTGGTGGTCCTGCTCGCCCTATTGGCGAGCCTGTTGATGTCCGCCGCCCCCGCGATGGCAGCCGACCCCACACATTACACAGGGGAGCAGCACGTAGGCGCCGCAAGCTTCTGGACGCAGCCCGATCGATGGGAGGATGCCGCACCCGGCGTCTACTACGCGTCGGGCGTCAGCGCCTTCAGCCAGGTCGATACGACGAACGGCTCCGCCGTCCGCGTCGACTATGCGTGCGCCTTTTACGAGCAATGGACCGTGTTGGACTCGGGTTCGTCGACGTTCGACGGCTGGTTCGAGGGGTGCGCGCCCTACGACGTGCTGACGGTGAACCCCCAATTGACGGAGGCGCGGTTCGTCGCCGCGGCGATCCCTGCCTGTCCCGCGTGGGACTGGGAGACCCGGGCGTGCGTCGGCGAGCAGCAGGGGACCTTCAGCGTCGTGATGACGCTCGCGGGTCGCGGCTCGCTCCAAGTCACGGCAAGTGGCTCCTCCTACGGCACGCCCGCGATCGACCGAACGGCGTACATGAACCGGTACTTCTGGCGGGACGCGGACAGCTTCACCGGAACATTCACCTTCAATGGGACCGACTCGCCGGCGCGGGGGCATCCTGGGTCGGCAACCTGCAGACCGTCGCCTCTCGCAGCGTGATGGTGGCTCCGTAGCCACGCGCCAGTAGCTGCCCCCGGCTCCGCACGGGACGCCCGCTCCGCCCTCGAGGCGGGATGGGGACGCACCCGGCGACCGGGGGCCGTTGCGTCCCCGGCGCACAATCCGAGCGTGGCACCCCTCACCCCGGGCCAGCTGGCAGCCGTACAGGCCCACGTCGCCGCCGGGAGCGTGAAGGGCGCAGCGTCCCGGCTCGGCCTGGCCGCCGGGACCGTCCACAACCACCTTGCCGTTGTCCGTGACCGGCTCGGGGTCGAGACGACGGAACAGGCCGTGTACCTCCTGACGCACGACGGGATCCTCGAGGTGCCCGACATCCGGCGAGAGTGACCGTGTGCTCGATGCCTCGCCCCGCGGGGTAAGCCTCGTCCCGACGTCCGCCCTTGCTACCCGGAGCGCCCGCCGGGCACCCTCGACTTGCTCACATTTTGCTCACGCACTCCCCGACGCGGGAGGTCACCGGAGGTCATAGGGCACCTGCGTACCTCGCCCGTTTCGTGCCCACTGAGGTACGGGACGGGACCAGTGGGGCTCCGTCGGTAGGATGGGGGTCGCATTTACACCGAGGAGGTCGGAGGTTCGAACCCTCCACCGCCCACCACGCCCGGGCCGCGGCGTGCCGATCCTTGCGGGCATCGCGAGCCGCCGTGCGCGTCGTACACTCACGGCGGGCGGCGCGGGCCGCCGGTGAGACCCAGGAGGGATCATGGAGATCGGCGTCGTCATCCTCGTCGTCGTCGTCGTGCTCGTCGTGGTGGGCGTGCTCCTCTATAACGGGCTCGTCAGCAGGCGAAACCGGGTCGACGAGGCGGTCGGGCAGATCGAGGTCCAGCTCAAGCGACGCCACGACCTGGTGCCGAACCTCGTCAACGCGGTCAAGGGCTACATGGACTTCGAGCAGGACGTGCTGACGAGGGTCACCGAGGCCCGCGCGAATGCCGTCGCCGCCGGAGCCCAGGGGACGGTCACCCAGCAGCAGGCGCAGGCCGAGAACGTCCTGACGGGCGCCCTGCGCTCCCTCTTCGCGGTCGTGGAGAACTACCCGCAGCTGAGAGCCAACGAGAACGTCCTCGCCCTGCAGGAGCAGCTGACGACCACCGAGAACCAGATCAGCTTCTCCCGCCAGCACTACAACGCGACGGTCAACGAGTACAACACGACGATCCAGACGATCCGTCCGTCCTGGTCGCGGGCCCGCTCGGCTTCACCAGGCGCGAGTTCTTCGACGCGGAGCCGGAGGCGGACCAGGTCCCGGTGGTCGCGCTGCGCTGACGCCGACGCGGGCGGACGCTCCCACCCGCGGGGTCCACGATGGCGGCCTCGTTCTACAGCCAGGCTTCGGCCAACCGGCGGAAATCCTTCCTGTTGGTCCTGATCATCGTCGCCCTGCTCGGTGTCCTCGGGTTCGCCATCGGATACGGGACGACCGGAGTGGTCGCAGGCGGCCTCGGATGGCTGGGGATCTTCGGCGTCATCGCCATCGTCTCCTCGCTCGCCGGCTACTACAACGGCGATCGGGTCGTGCTCGCCGCCTCGCAGGCACGCGAGGCGACCGAGGCCGACCAGCCCCAGCTCTTCAATGTCGTCCGGGAGCTCACCCTCGCGGCCGGGATCCCCATGCCCCGCGTCTACCTGATCGACGACACGGCGCTCAACGCCTTCGCCACCGGCCGTGACCCCCAGCATGCTTCGATCGCGGCCACGACCGGCCTCGTCGAGCGCCTCGACCGCGAGGAGCTCCAGGGGGTGATCGGGCACGAGCTGTCGCACGTCCGCAACTACGACATCCGCTACGCCATGCTCGTCGGCGTCCTCGTGGGGACGATCGCCCTCGTTGCCGACGTTTTCCTGAGGATGACCTTCTGGGGCGGGTTCGGTGGCCGGCGGTCATCGTCGGACGACCGCGGCGGAGGCGGCGCTGCAGGTCCTCATCTTCATGCTCGCGGTCGTGCTCGCGATCCTGGCCCCGTTCTTCGGGCGGCTCGTGCAGCTCGCCGTGAGCCGCCAGCGGGAGTACCTGGCCGATGCCAGCTCGGTCGAGCTGACGCGCAACCCGGCCGGCCTGGAGCGGGCGCTGGCCGTGCTGGCGGATGACAAGGAGGTCCTCGAGGTGGCGAACCGCGCCACCCAGCACCTCTACTTCCGGAACCCGATTCGGAAGTTCGAGGCGCGCTCGAAGGGCCTCTTCTCGACGCACCCGCCCATCCTCGACCGGATCAACCGCCTGCGTGCCCTTACGGGCGAGACGCCGCTCGATGTGGCCGGACTGCCCGACGTCCAGGGGAGCGACTGACGGTCGCGGGGGCCTCGCCCCGGCCCGTCGGGGCCTGCGCCGTTCCTTGCGGCTGGCCGCCGCTTCGTGGTACGGTTTCGGCCGCTGACGGGCGGTGACGCCCGGAGGGGCCTGCGAGCCGAGATAGCTCAGTTGGTAGAGCACGCGACTGAAAATCGCGGTGTCGCCAGTTCGAATCTGGCTCTCGGCACCATCAGCCCGGGCGGCGCTCCGAGCGGAAGTGGCTCAGTTGGTAGAGCATCACCTTGCCAAGGTGAGGGTCGCGGGTTCGAGTCCCGTCTTCCGCTCCATTTTCTTGTCCGGGACCTGCGCTGGCCCTTCGCACCGCTGGCCCTTCGTCTAGCGGTAGGACAGCGGACTTTGGATCCGTGAGCCGAGGTTGGAGTCTCGAGGGCCAGCCAGCAATCCATGGCGACGTGGCGAAGTGGCCTAACGCGGGGGTCTGCAAAACCCTTATTCATCGGTTCAAATCCGATCGTCGCCTCCAGCAATCCGAGCTCAGACGGGGCCCCCGTGGGCCCCGCTTCTGACTCGACCACGGGCTACCGCCGTTTCGAAGAGGGCGGGGACGCCGACGCCTTCAGCCGGGTCGACGGACCGCGGGGCCAAGGTTCGCGGCAGGACCGCGGATTGGTGAAACGACAAGACGGCCGGGTCGGGCCGATGGGAGAATCCGGGGCATGCAACGCCAGCCCGTGCCGTGACCCTGGGTGAGGACGACCGCCGCGTGCTCGCAGCCCCGAGTCGCCCCGCGCGCCGGCTCGGGGCGCCGATCAACGACATGAGGCGAAGCTCGCCCGGCACCGCATGACAGAGGCGACTGATGGCCAATGACCGCGGGCTCACGATCGGCTTCCCGCGCATGTACAACGAGCCCGGCGAGCGGCGCGCCTTCCTGCCGGCGCTGGGCGGCCTGCTCGCGAACATGGACGTCGACGTGTACGTCGAGGCCGGGAGCGGGGCCGGCATGGGCATCTCCGACGACGACTACCGGGCCGAGTCGCCGAGAGTGCGCATCGTCGACGAGGCGACGGCGTATCGACAGGACATCGTCGTCGTGCTGCGGGCGCCCGAGGGACGCTACCAGCTGCTTCGACCCGGCGCGATCCTCATCTCGATGCTCCACTTCACCACGCGGCCGGAGCGGGTCGAGCTGCTGCAGGGCCTGGGCATCGAAGCCGTCGCGCTCGACATGGTGACCGGCGACGACGGGCGGCGCCTGGTCCAGAACCTGCGCGATGTCGCCCGAAACGGCGTCGCGGCCGCCTTCGACGCCCTGGAGCGACGCTGGCCACCGCTCTTCTCGCCCGCGCGCCCGCCCCTCAGCGTCACGGTCCTGGGCGCAGGCGGGGTCGGAAAGAACGCCATCGAGTGGGCCGCGAGGTGTGGCGACGAGGCGCGCAACGAGCGGTTCGTTCGCGATCACCTTCCCGGGGTCGAGGTCGTGGTCGTCGAGCAGAACCTGTCCGGCAACGAGGCGTACTTCCGCCACCGCCTGGGCCACACCGACATCCTCGTCGATGCCACGGCCCGCCGCGACACGTCGCGTCCCTGTTCCCCAATGCCTGGCTCGGCTGGCTGCCCGGCCATGCCGTCGTCTGCGACCTTGCGGTCGATCCCTACCTGCTCGACGACGACCCGCCGGTCGTGCGCGGGATCGAGGGCATCCCCCAGGGCAACCTGGACCAGTGGGAGTTCGGCCCGGACGATCCGGCCTGGGACCGCCTGCCCCCCGGGATCCCGACGGCGAATCGACGCACGGTCGTCTCCTGCTACTCGTGGCCGGGCGTCAGCCGCAGGCGTGCATGGAGCTCTACGGTCGCAGGTGACCCCGCTCCTCAAGACGCTCATCTGGTACGGCGGGCTGCCGGCGATCGGACCGCAGGTCTCGTTCCACGGGCGGGCGCTCTGGCGTGCGGCCTGCGTCGCTTCCTGGGCGGCGAGACGCCCGCCTGACTTCGCGCCCGGCCCGCCGGCCGGCCCCCCGGGTTCGATCGCCCGAAGCCGGGTCACCTGCGCATGTTCCGGCGTCGTGGGCGCTACGATGCGGCGACCCGGGCCGAGGTGGCGAAATCGGCAAACGCGGCGGACTCAAACTCCGCTGACCGCAAGGTCATGTGAGTTCGAATCTCACCCTCGGCACCACGCTGGTAGCATAAGTGGTAGCATAACTCGGACACCGGCGGACGCCGGACACGAGAGGACCCCGGCCGCAGGAACGGCCAAGGGTCCGAGGCGCAGACCTGATCTGGAGGTCACGCACCATGATCGAGGCTACCACCCCGAAGCGACGGCGGCCACGGGGCGAAGGTTCGATCTACGTCGGCGCCGACGGCAGGGCCCGCGGCGCGATCCTCGTCGTCGACCCCGACACCGGCGAGAAGATTCGCCGCGTCGTCTCGGGTCGGAACCGGACCGAGGTCCGCGAGAACCTCGCGAAGCTCCGCCGGGACCTCGACGCGGGGATCGACGTCAAGCCGGGCGGCGCCGAAGACGCTCGCCGCCTACGTCACGGCCTGGCTGCCGCTCTCCACCAGCGGGTCCGCCCCTCGACCTGGCGGTCGCACGAGCTGCATACGTCCGCCGTTACGTCCTCCCCGCCATCGGCGAGTGCCGTTGGCCCAGCTCACGCCCACCAGCGTCGAGCGGATGACGGCCGGCATGATCCGACGCGGGCTGTCGCCCACGACCGCCCGGGCCGCCCGCACCACCCTGCGGTGATCCTTCGCGACGCCGAGCGCGACGGGCTCGTCGCCCGGAACGTGGCCGCCCTCGCCCGGCCTCCGACGGGTCGAACGGGCGCGAGTTCGCGTCCTCCGGCCGCGAGACGGGGAGTTGCTCGAGGGCCACGGTCGACGATGAGCTCGGCCCCCTGTTCGCCATCGCCGCGAGCACCGGGCTGCGCCAGGGCGAGATCCTCGGGCTCCGATGGCAGGACGTCGACCTCGCGGGTTCGTCGGCCGTCGTTGACCGTTCGTCGCGCCCTCGCCCGCACGCGGACGGCTACGACCTCGCCGAGCCGAAGACGGCCCGCAGCCGGCGCACGATCGAGCTCGCTCCGCCGCGGTCGCCGCCCTCCGGCGCCAGAAGACGCGCCAGAAGGAGGCCCGGCTCGCCGCGGGCGACCTCTGGCAGACGCTCGACAACCTCGTCTTCACCGACGCGGTCGGGCGACCGCTCCGCGCCGGGGAACGTCTCGCAGGCGTTCGGCGGCGGCCCTCGCCGGCTCGGACTGCCGCACGTCCGGTTCCACGACCTCCGGCACGGCGCCGCATCGCTCATGCTGGCGCGGGCGTGCCGCTGAAGGTCGTGAGCGAGACGCTCGGGCACTCGGGGATCGCGATCACCGCGGACATCTACGCCCACCTGCGACCCGAGCAACGGCGCGAGGCCGCCGACGCGATCGAGCGCGCGATCGGGGGCGAGTCGTGAGCGGCGGCGATGCCGTGGTACAGGAGATCGGGCGCGAGCCGTGGCCCGAGAGAAGGTGGAGGCCGCGATCGCGGCTGGGCGGCCGCCGATCATGACCAGCTCGTCACGGCCACGGCCGCGCGGATGCGGCCAATGCCGAGGCACGGGAGCGCGCCGAGGCCGAGGCTGCGGGACCACCGTCGAGGCGATGCGCCAGGCGAAGGCGGAGCGGACAAGGAGCGCAGAGAAGCCCGCCGGTAGCGGGCTCTGGAGTCGCTCGCGAGGCCTCGGGGAACCGCGGCGGGTCGTCCACGAGAGTCGATCCCGACCTGGCCGGAGCCGCAGCCTGCGGGCGAGCTCATGGCCGAAGGTCGAAGCAACCTGCCGTGCCTGGCGATGCGACCGGCAGAGCCGTGACGCCGTGGCGCACCCTCTGGCCAGGGCGACCCGAGGTGGCTCGCGCCTTGGACGGTCGCCGCGACGCTCAAACGAGCCTGCGGACGCCTGCTGGCGAAAGGCGAAGCCGGGGCCGCCGGCTGGACTTGACGGAGCCTGACCCGTTGCTGATCACCCTGGCTGCATGGACATTCCGCCTGAAAGGGCCGGCAGCGTCTCGGGGCATGCGAATCATCTACGTCCCGCTCCCCGAAGGCGCCGCCGACCAGCTCCGCGAGCTGGCCCGTCGCGAGCTGCGCGACCCGAAGGAACAGGCCGCCTGGCTGATCGTCGACGGGCTCCGACGTGCCGGCCTGCCGGTCGCCGCGAGCCGCGGTCAACCGCGCCGCCGGAGGGCTCTAGGTGAGCGATCGCCTCGCCCTCGCCCTGGCCGAGCTGGTCGACGCCCTCCGCGACGAGATCCGCGACGAGCAGGCCCGCCCGGCCGAGCGCTCCCGCCCCCGTCGAGCTGCTCAGCGTCACCGAGTTCGCACGCGAGCCTCCATCGGACGATAGTCGGCGTACCTCGGCGTCGGCGACGGCTCGATCCGCTCGATCAAGATCCGCGGGCGCCGGCTCGTCCCGGCCTGTGAGCTGGATCGTCTCGCGCAACCCTCCAGCCGGGATCGCCACAGGCCCGGATCCCGGCCATGACCACTCGCAGATACCCTGCATCGGAACCCACCATGCATCGCACGGCCGGACGCTCACCGCGTGACCCTCGCCGCGTCTGGATGCGCCTGGGTCCGCCGGCCGCGCCCCTTCCAACCCCACCGCTGGCTACCTCGCCGCGTGGGCCGACGCGGTCCTGCATCTCGAGACGTGGGCGGCCTGGCCGGCCCGCGCCCCGAAGGCGGTCCGCTGTGAAGCCGTCGGACCTCGGCGTGACCCGTGACGCTGGACCAGCACCTGAGGCGATACGTCTGGTTCGTCCGCCCGGAGCAGTCGACCGCGATCGTCCTCTGGATCGCCCACACCCCGCCATGAAGGCGGTGGAGCAGTCGCCCATCCTCGCGATCACCTCGCCGGTGAAGCAGTCCGGCAAGAGCCGTCTGCTCGACGTGATCGAGACGGTGGTGCCGACCCCCTGGCGGATCGAGCGGCCATCCGAGGCAGTCCTGTTCCGCCGGATCGCCCGGGAAACCCCGACGGTCCTCATGGACGAGGCTGACACCGTCTTCGAGGATCGCAAGGGCCAGTACGAGGGCACTCCGCGCCATCTTCAACGCCGCATCAGCCGTCAGGCGCTCGTCGGGCGGCAGCTCGAGCGATCCCAGCCAGGTCCGGCCGCGCACCCCGAACAGGTCGGTCGCGGGCGAACGGAGCAGCTCTCGCGCGAGCACGGCGATGACCCCAGGGTTGCGGACCGCCGTCCGGTCCCGGACGAGCCCGGCCCGGTGGGACACCAGCCGGCGCAGCCGCCGCGTTGCCTCGTCGGGCTGCCACACCGGCGGCAGGTAGTCGGCGGCGAGGAGCTCGGCGAGCGTGGCGGCGTCGATGTCGTCGGTCTTGCGCTTGGCCAACAGCGATCGCCCGGGTCCGCAGCGGGTTCAACATGACGACCGGACCCGCGTGGCTGCCCAGCAGGTCGACGAGGGCCCAGGTGTTGGTCGACGCCTCCAGGGCGACCGCATCATTCGCGGTCAGCTGGGCCGCGGAGGAGCCCGGAAGTGGTTGCGCCCATCCCCAACCGCGGCAGCAGGCGCGCCGGACCGCCGCCGTCGACGACCGCGACATAGGGGGAAGGGGAGGGTCTGCGCGGCCGATGGCGAGGCCGAATGAAGGACCGCATGGCGTGCTCCTCCACGCTGCCGACACCAGCCCGGGCGAGAGATGGGACCGCCTACGGATTCGCGCTCACGCAAGGCGCAGCCGGTTGCATGCGCGGGGCGGCCGACGGGCACTCTCGGGCTCACAAGAGCAGGTAGGGTCCCGGGGGCCTGCCCGTCGATGGTGTACCTGCAGAGCCCTCGTCCGGGTGGACTTGGCGGCCCGCTACGCCTGACCCAAAGGAGTCGACACCTTCATAGCCAATACGCCTGTCTCGCTGCGACGGGGGTTTGGGTGTTGGGAGGTTGGCATCAGCGTGCGGGCTGGCACGGAGTTGCGGACCCGCGTGGGGGCGGTCTCCGGTGAGCAAAGCTGACGTCCGGGGGCTGTGTTCTCCTCCCCGTGGGGTTTCTGGTTGCCATCCTCGGGTTTGTTGCCCGGCCATGGCGCGGGCGCCTCCGGGGCGATCGGTGGGTATGTGGGGATCGCCGTGTTCGTCTGCAGTTTCGCCCTGATGCTTTCCTAGGCCTCTGTGGTGATGCCACCAAGGGGTTTGGCCCGAGGGAGGTGAGCTTCGGCTCCGGCTGGCCTCGTTGTCCGGCAGGACCCGCAAGGAGGCCCCGCGGACGGTTATCAGAGAAATCTACGAGGGTGCAGCAGCGAGGCCAACGCTGTGGCGGGTTGGCTAGAGTTCGAGTCTGAGGGGTGCGGGCGCGGCTGGGCTTCTTAAGGTCAAGTCAGAGCTGGGCGCAGGGGCAGTGGGGTTGTGGCGCTTGGCTCGTAGCTCTTGTCCTCTGTGTGGCTCTCATCGGCCTTCTCATCTTCGTCTACATGCTGATCGTTAAGCCGCAGGGCACCTTGACAGTTACGTACACGCTCAGCCCGGCCGCTGCGCCACCTCCTCTGCCCACGACCGACGGCACACTCGACATTCGATGGGCCACGGTCCATGGGCGAGCGCGCCCAGCTCGACGACCTTCGCACGTCCGGCGTCGTGACGGAGGAGGAGTACGCGGCGAAGCGGGCGAAGATCATCGACCAGAGCTAGGCGCCCCGGAGGATGGGACGCGCATCGGGCGAACGAGGGGCGTTTACCCGCCCCTCAGCGACCGCCGGTGCGACGCCTCGTTGGGGCATAACCTGAAACGCCGGTGCAACACGAGGCCCGACTGCTCCGCCGGCCGTTTCATGCCACGGAGTTAACATCAAGGTTGACCGGGGAAGCGTCCCCTCGGACGCAGTTCCCCGCGGTCACGAACGGCCCCCGCTCCCTCGCCAGTTCGCCGCTCCGGGTCGGCCGGATGGGCAGACCCGGCGGCGACGAGGGTCGTTCCCTAGCGCTGGGCCCGGTAAAGGCTCAGCCAGATTGCTTCGCATTGTTTTTCCAAATACCACGCCGACCCGATACTCGTTTCCACCCGTCGGCCTACGACACTCCGCAACGACCCCGGGGCCGATCGGTCATAGCCGAACCGGTCGATCAGCGGGACTGCTTCCCCGCCCGCCGAAGGACCCCAGCCATCGGTCTGCGCGGGGCACGACGCCATGCTAGCCCGACTCGAGACCCACTCGCCCCGACGATGGGCTCAACAGCGCGGCGCCGGCCGAGACAGCCTCGAGGCCGACGCCACACAGGAGCCCTCGTCTCGGCGGGACCGGACGGGGTCTCCGCCCTGTCTACGCCACTAATGCTCCTCCCGTTGATTCGAGCAGACCACGACTGGTACCGATGCGAGTACGCTGCGGCCCGCATCCGGGTCGATCGATCTACGGCAGGCGTCGAGGTACTTGCTCAGACCTCGCTGGGGCTGCTAGCCGCATGTCACAAGACCGGCGCCTGGCCGTCGAGCACGAGGTTAACGAGGCGGTAGCCCGAGCCGGGCGAGTCCGTCGCCTGGAACGAACAGATGCGAGCCCGTGGATGTCAGGGTCCAAGCGCTCGGACGAGCAGCGCGCGGTCTTCGAGCGGCCCGTGTCGCCGTATGTCGCTCTTCAGTCTGTCGCTCCGCCGGGCTCGCTGTGACGCGACGCCTTCGCGACGCCGAGACCCGCTCGGCCGCGCCGGCAGGCGAAAGAGGGCGAAAGACGATCGAGGCGAACGGGCCGAACCGAGGATCGGTGCCCTCGGGCCTCAGCGGCGCTCCTCGAGGGCCCGCCAGGAGTCACATCGGCATCGGCCGGCTTCGTCCCTCGAGCGAGTGCCCCGCCGGCCACGGCCCCCGGCTCCGCACGGGACGCCGCTCCGACTCCTGACTGGGGCACTCGTCAGTGCGGGATGGGGACGCACCCGGCGACCGGGGGCCGTTTGTGTCTGCCGAGGACGAATTTGCGCATTGACACCTCATCGGTCGAGATGCACGATGCGCCGACCCCCGACACGTCCTGTGCCCGGTCGCCCGTCTCCTACATTGGGGGGTCACGGCGATCATGGACGGTCGGGGGTCGTTCTATGCAACCGGGCGCTCCGCTCCGCGCACGGATAGGTCGCGCATCGGGCGTCCAAGGGCCGTTCGCCTCTCGGCCAGATCCGCGACGGGGTGCCCACGATCACCGACGGGGCGGGAGGCTCTGACACGCGGTCCGCACCCCGGCCGCCGGGACCGCGCCGAGCCACTGGCGAGACCGACCCGCGGGGAGGCGTCCGTGCGCAGCTTGACCGCGGCCCTTGCTGCAGGGGGTCTGTTACTTGCCCTGATCGCCTCGACCGCGGTCGCGGGCCGCGCTTCGGACGTCCTGCTGGACACCTTCGTTGGCAACCAGGCCTACCTGTGCGGCGCGCGTTATCCAGGGCGGCACGACCGATGGGTACCCAAAGACGGCGGCATCGTCACGGTTACGCAGCCCGCGAAGGTCACCAGCGTGGTGTTCCCGCTGATGGTCGAGGTTGGGCCCGCGAGGATCCAGGTCAGGATCGTCGCCGCGAAGGCGTGGGACGGCATCGACCCGGGCACCGGATCAGGGGATCGCAGTTCTGGAACAACATCCCCGACGAGTCCGCGGTCCTCGGTCAGGCGAGCGCACCCGCTGGTGAGCGTCATCTACCACGCGGGCGCCCTGCCGTCCCCCGTGCGGCCCGCCCGCGCAAGATCGTGACCGCGACCTTCAAGAAGCCTGTCTGGCGTAGCTCCCGGGGATGGTCTACTGGGTCCTGCTGCAGAACCCTGCCGGGCAGACGAGCACGTTCTGCGCGGTTCAACGGCCCTCACCCCGACCTCGGACGTCCGGGTCCGCCGTGCTACCAGGCCGCTGACGCGGCCGGATCTCGCTGGAATCTCCGTTCTGACTGACTACTGGCGTCCGGAGGCGATGCGGGTCATCGGCAAG
>CAVZLU010000005.1:0-14001 GCA_963776355.1 uncultured Chloroflexia bacterium
GGGAGACTGTCGCGCAGCCGGGTTCGGCTGCACCGGCGCAGCGCCGCCTGCCCGACCTCCCGGGCGAGGGTCCCGGGTCAGTCGAGCGTCACCGTCTCATGCCAGTGCGGAACGTGGACGTCGAAGCCGAGGGCGGCAACCTTCGGCAGCAACGCGGCCTGCGGGCCCGGGTCGCCGTGGACCAGGAAGACCTGCCTGGGGAACCCCGGGCGCCGGCCCGCTTGCCATCCCGAACGCGGCGAGCCAGTCGAGGAGCTCGGGCTCGTCAGCGTGGGCCGAGAGGCCGCTCACCGACCGGACCTGGCACTTGACCTCGCGCACGACGCCATCGAGTCGAACCGTCCTCGCCCCGTCCTGCAGGTGCCGTCCCATCGTTCCCTCGCCCTGGTAGCCGACGAACAGCAGGACGGCCCGCGGGTCGTCGACCAGCTCGCGCAGGTGGCCGACGACGCGGCCGCCGGTGAGCATCCCGTTGGAAGCCACGATCATGTAGGGGCGCGGAGCGTGGGCGATCGCGCGCGACTCCTCGGCCGTCTGCACGATGTGCTGGCCGGGGTAGTCGAGGGGCGTGTCGCCCGTCTCCAGGAGCGCCCGCGTCTCCTCGTCGTAGTACTCGCTGTGTCGACGGTAGATGGAGGTGGCCTCGCGGGCCATCGGCGAATCGAGGTACAGGGGCAGCGCCGGGATCGTCCCCGCCGAGACGAGGCGGTCCAGGGCCCAGATCAGCTCCTGCGTGCGTCCTATCGCGAACGACGGCACCAGCAGCACGCCGGCGTTGTCGGCCACGAGCTGGACGACCTCCGCCAGGACCCGCCGGGCCTCGGCCTCCGGCTCGTGCTCCTTCCCGCCGTAGGTCGACTCGCAGAGGACGTAATCGGCGTCGACGACCCGCGCAGGGTCGCGGATGATCGGCGTGTTCCGCTTCCCGAGGTCGCCCGAGAACACGATCACGCGCTCCGGTCCTCCGGGTTCGTCGGCGACGCGGAGGCGGACGATGGCCGAGCCCAGGATGTGGCCGGCGTCGAGGAAGGTGGCGTGGATGCCGGGCGCGACCTCCTCCTCGACCTCGTAGCGGATCGGCCGAAAGCGACGGAGCGCGGCGACCGCGTCGTCTTCGGTGTAGAGCGGCTGTTCGAGGTCTCCGTGGAGCTCCGCCGGTTGAGCCCGGAGCTCCCGTTCGGCGTCGAGCCGGGCGACCGGCACCGACTCCCCGGCCGGGAGGGCGCGCAGGCCCCGGGGAAGAGCTTCCCGGTCCCAGGTGCCTTCGCCCGCCTCGGATGGCCCGGCGAGCACGCCCCCGGAGTGGGCGACTGGGCCGACGGCCCCTCGGACCGAGGGCCTCGCGAGGCCGCTCTCGCTGGCCGCTGTCCGGGGCGAGCCCCCAACCGGGTCGTCGATGGCGTCGCCGGCAGACGCCTCTTCGACGGCGGCTTCGAAGCGGCGCTCGTCGCGGGCCTCCTCGGCCGCCGCCTTCTCGGGGTTCCGCCGCTCCCAGCGGGCCTCGCGCTTGGCGAACTCCTCCTGGAGCCGCCCCAAATCCATCAGCACGAGGTGCGCCAGCTCGATCGTGCCCGCCGTCGCCCGGACGGCGCCGCGGAAGCCTTCTCGCACGACGACGGGGATCAGGCCGCAGTGGTCGAGGTGGGCATGCGTGAGCAGGATCGCGTCGATGTCGGCCGGCTCGTAGCCGAGCGGGACGCGGTTCCGAATCGCCTCGTTGGGTCCCCCCTGGAACATGCCGCAATCGACGAGGACGCGAGCCTGCTTCGTCTCGAGGAGGAACTGGCTGCCGGTGACCGTGGTGGCCGCGCCGAGGAAGGTGAGGTCCATCGGCGCATCGTGCCACGTGGCAGTCGCCTCCGGGATGGCCGCGCGCCGTCGCCATCATCGCCCCGGCGGCGCCGTCCGTTTCGCCGCGACGACGGAACTCGGACCTCGTGGTCCGACACCTCAACGCCCGTTCCTTCGCCCGGGGAGCCGGACGGGCCCGGCTTCGGTCCCGAGCCTGCCATGTTGCGAGCCGTCCTTCATCGGCCCGCCTTCAGGCGCGCTCGACGTGGCGCAGCTCCCGCAGCAGGTCGGCATAGCCCGCGTGGCGAGGTCGGAGAGTGCGGACGTCACGAAGCGGGGCCCAGGCCATCGCCCGCGGTCGCGCCACCGGGTCGAGGACCACCACCGTTGAGATGACCGCGGGGGCGCCGGGTCGCGCGCCCCTCCACCACGCTTCGAACGTCTCCGACGCGTCCGGCCCGAGGCTGCGGATCGTGGCCTCGCGCAGGCGGATCACATGCAGGCACTCGGCCGTCCAGGCGATCGTCAGAACATGCGTCACGGACCGGAAGCCGTCCGGCATGGCGTGCCGCTCCGCGAGCGCTCGCGCGAGGTACTGCCGCTTCACGTTCCAGGCGCCGGCCAGCTCGCCGACATTGGCGATCGCCGTCTTCACCTCGTGATGGAGGAGGTCCGGGCCGGCCGGGTCGATGACGGCGAGATCGGCCCGTCCAGCGAACTGGTAGTGCTGGAACGGCTCGTCCGCGACCACCAGCCGATCCTGGGTTGCGTACCGAGCCGCCAGCATCTCCACGATGGCCGCGTGGACTGGGTCCTCCGCGCGACGAGGCGCCCTGGTTCGGGGGTCGTCGAACGAGACCTCGATGGGCAGCGCGAGGGCCGCCCCAAGGCGCGCGTAGGTTTCGAGCGTGGACAGGTCGCCCCGCTCGACGCGGTAGACGAGCGCCCGCGAGAGGCCGGCGCGCTCGGCGAGCTGCTTCGTCGTCCACCTCCGTCGTTGCCGTGTGGCCCGAACGTCTGCCCCCAGGCTCGCCGCGAGAGCGTCGAGGCGCGCGAGGACGGCTGGAGTGATCGGTCGGACGGTCGGCTGCGGCGACATTGCACATCAAGTACACACCTCGGCGCTTCTCACCGACTTGCCTTCCACGGCGAGGCGCCCAGGCCGTCCGATGTGCCCCGGCGGGCGTGCGTCCGCGGGAGCTCCGGTGACGTCGAGCGTGCTCAATCGGGTCCATCCGACGCCGGAGAGCGGGCGCCGGCGGGACGCGGGCGGCGAATGCCGACCGCGGACCGGGCGGCGGCGGACGCGGGCGGCGGACGCGGGCGGCGGCGGACGCGGGCGGCGGCGGACGCGGGCGGCGGCGGACGCGGGCGGCGAATGCCGTCCGAGGACCGTTGGTGTGACCATCATGTTGAATCCTGCGGGTCGGGCACCTTCGACCATCGAGGCGGCCGTGCATCCACGGCGGGGCGGACCCAGGCTGCTACCGTTGATCGGTGCGTCAGCGCTGGTACGGCCGAGCCGTCGTCCGTCGCCTGCCCGGTCTCGTCACCGGGTTGGTCCTGTTCGGGATCGGGGTCGCGATGATGGCGGCATCGGGGCTGGGCCTCGGTCCCTGGGAGGTCCTCCACCAGGGGATCGCCAACCGGACGGGCCTCGCCCTCGGGACGGTGA
Organism: uncultured Chloroflexia bacterium; assembly: GCA_963776355.1. GTDB lineage: Bacteria > Chloroflexota > Limnocylindria > Limnocylindrales > CSP1-4 > CTSoil-043. Next base: position 3,467 of record CAVZLU010000005.1, read on the forward strand.
GCGTGCTTGTCGGAATCCCGGTCCTCGCCCTGTGGTGGCCTCTCGGGGAGCGTCCAGGGATCGGGACCGTCCTCAACATCGCGATCATCGGCCCGTGCACGAACGTGGCCCTCCCCCTCCTCCCCCGCCCGGGCACCGCGCCGGCCCAGCTCGCCCTGAGCGCGGTTGGCGTGCTGGTGATCGGGCTCGGCAGCGGCCTCTACCTGGCCGCGGACCTGGGCCCGGGACCCCGCGACGGCGTGATGACCGGGATCCACCACCGCTTCGGTTGGTCGATCCGGCGGGCGCGGACCGCGATCGAGGTGGCCGCCCTCGTGGTCGGCTTCCTGCTCGGCGGCACCGTCGGGATCGGCACGCTCCTCTTCGCCTTCGGAATCGGACCGATCGTCCAGGTGCTGCTCCCCGTCTTCGACCCATCGGGCCGGGTCGGCCGGCCAAGACGACCGGAGCTGGCCGAGGAGCTCGAGGCGCCCGGCACGGTCGGCGAGTAGGGACTCCCGTGCGGCCGGCCCGGGGACTCGCCGATGAGCTCGAGGCGCCGGGCACGCTCGGCGAGTAGCGAGTGGCGGCGTCAAGAGGGCTCCAGGCGAGCTCGCCGAGGAGCTCGACGCGCTGGGCGCCCGGCACGCTCGGGGAGTAGCCGCGGCCGGCGTCACGGGAGACTCGCCGACGGGCTCGACGAGCCGGGCATGGTCGGGGATTAGCCGCGGCCCGGCGTCACCGGGGACTCGCCGACGGGCTCGACGAGCCGGGCATGGTCGGCGAGCAGCTCCCTGCCGTCAGGGGCTGCGCCCTTGTCCGCGCCCGAGGTCTCGCGCGCCCGAGAGCGCCCGCTCGAGAGCCGCCAGCTCGGTCGCCCGGTCGAGGCGTGGACGCTGCTGGGCGGGAGTCGGCGCCTCCGTCTCGAGACGGAGCAGGGTCGCGTCGAGCTCGTCGAGAAGACCGGCGAACCGGGCCCGCATCGCCGTCGCTCCGCCGGGCGCGGTCCGACCGGCGACTGCCAGCAGGCGGTCACGTTCGGCCAGCAGGCGTCGCGCCTCCTTGTCCGTCTCGATCCAGGCCGGGCCGACGCCCGCGTTCCAGAGGATCGCGTGGGCGGCGGCGAGCTCGCCCTCGTAGGCGCCGTCCTGGGCCGGCAGCCGCCTGCCGTGCCAGGCCTCCGTCTCCCACTCGCCCCGCTCCTGGGCCTCGCGGATCAGGCGGTCCGTCAGCGACTCCCAGGTAGGCCCGGCGATCTTCTTGCCGCTGCCGTCACGGTGGATCGGGCTCATGGCTCGCCCTCCTTGCGCGCACGCCCGCTGGGCCGTGGCCCCTACGAGATCCGGATCATGACGAGGGCGTCCAGGGCGACCGCCGCGAACACAACGGTCAGATAGCTGATCGAGAACTTGTAGAGGCGGATGGCGCCCGCGGTTGTCCCCTCCGCTGTCACCGTGCGGTTCAGGCGCGCCGCCTGCCACAGGAAGATGGCGCCCATCACGACGGCCGCCACGAGGTAGATGAGGCCCATCCTCGCCACCGCGAAGAAGACCAGGCTGATCGCGACCAGGAGGATCGTGTAGAGCAGGATCTGGCGGGTCGTCTCGGCCGAACCCCGGACCACGGGGAGCATCGGCACCCCCGCAGCGGCGTAATCCTTGGCGATCCGCATCGACAGGGCCCAGAAGTGGGGCGGCGTCCAGTAGAAGACGATGGCGAAGAGGAGCAGGGCGGGCACCTCCACCCGGCCCGTCACGGCGGCCCAGCCGATGACCGGCGGCAGGGCGCCGGCGGCGCCCCCGATGACGATGTTCTGGGTGGTCGTCCGCTTGAGCAGGATCGTGTACACGAAGACGTAGAAGGCGATCGCGAGCAGGGTGAGGAAGGCCGCGACGAGGTTCACGAAGTAGGCCAGGAGCGCGATCGAGATCACCCCGAGGACAACCCCGAAGACGACCGCCTGCTCGGGCTCCACCGAGTGGGCGGGCAGTGGGCGGCGCCGGGTCCGCACCATGAGGATGTCGATGTCGCGGTCCAGGTACTGGTTGATGGCGTTGGCGCTGCCCGCGGCCAGCGTCCCGCCGACCAGCGTCCAGACGACGAGCCAGCTCCAGTCGACCCAGTTCACGCCGGGCAGGTCTCGCGTTGCCAGCACCATGGCCGGCACGGTCGTGATCAGCAGGAGCTCGATGATGCGGGGCTTCGTGAGGGCGACATAGGCGCGGATCGTCGCCGCCGCGGTCCGCCCGCCGGCGGTGGCGCCGGCCGTCACCGATGCGCCGGCGTCGGACGCCACGCTCCCTGGACTGCCGACAACCGATCCTCCCCCGGCCACCTCGCCGCCGGGCGACTCGCCGGCGTGGCCCCCGGCGGTCGAAGCGGCGATCGCCGGTACTGCCGAGCGGGCACCGTAGTAGCTCACGAACGTCGCCCCGATCGCCGCTGTCCAGACGAACGCCGCCAGGGCCACGTGCAAGGTCTGGGTCCAGGGGGCGAGCTGCGTCCACACCTGCAGCGCTCCGACCAGCGCCTGGAGCGGATACAGGACGGCGGCGATCGTGATCACGGCATAGAGCGTCGGGCCCACGGTGCCCGCGCGGCGGCCGCGCCGGGCAGCGACCCAGGTCGCGGCCAGGATGATGCCGACCGCCACCCCGACATAGCGGTGGAGGGCGTGGGTGAAGGCAAGGTTGGCCGTAGCGGGTGGCATGTCTCCGAACGGCGGGACGAGCGCGCCGCCCATCAGCGGCCAGTCCGGGAAGACCAGGGCCGCGTCGGCCGCCGTCACGTTCGCCCCGAAGATCAGCAGGATGAAGGTCGAGATGGCCGTGAACGCGACGAGCAGGGTGAGCCGCTGGCTGCCGCCGCGGCGCGGCAGGCGGGCCGGATACGACGCCCGGACCAGCAGGAAGACGAGCAGGCCGGCGACCGCCATCGCCGCGGCGAGGTGGGCCGTGACCGATGCTCCGGAGTTGCCGAGGCGAACCGTCTCCCGGCCCAGCCACGCCTGGAAGCCGACAAGGGCCACGGCGCCGAGCGACGCCAGCACCAGGCTGCGGCGGTCGCGGTGGTCGACGATCGCGAGCACGGCGATGCCCAGGACCATGACCCCGATGACCGCGGCGATGAGGCGGTGGATCCATTCGGCCCAGGCCTTGAACTCGAGCGGCGGGATCACCTGGCCGTAGCAGAACGGCCAGTCGGGGCAGCCGAGCCCGGACCCCGTCGCCCGGACGATGACGCCCACGACGACGAGGGCGAGGGTCATCGCCAGCGTGGCCGCGACGAGCTGCTGGAAGCGGGTCACCGAACCTCCCGGGTGGGCCGTTCGCGGGCCGCCGGCCGGACCGCGGGCAACGAATCCACCGGCCGGGCGCTCCGGGTCGAGCGCGCCGGATTGTATCGTCCCGGCCCCCGATCCACCTGCGAAGGGTCGGTCCATCCGGGGCACCGCCGCGAACGCATTCGGCGGGATCCGGCTAGCATGCGCGCGTGCCGCTGCTCGCCCGTCGCCCTCGCCGGGCGCTGACCTTCCCCCGACTTCTCCTGGCCTGCCTGATGGCGGCCGCGATCGTCGGCGGGTGCGCGGCGGGCGGGGGCGCGTCGGCAACGCGGACGGCGACCCCCCCGAGCGCGGCGCCCGTGGCCTCCGGAAGCGGGCCGGCCGCCGACTGCAACCCCGACGCGCTGCCGGGTTGGCCGACCGCCGGCCAGGTGAGCACGACCGGGATCATTCCCGTCCTGGCGAGCTCGGAGAAGGTGGTCGGCAAGAGCCGCCTGCTCTTCGTCCTGATCGACGACCAGAACACACCGATCGCCAACGAGGCCCTGGGCGTGCAGATCAGCTTCTTCGACCTCTGCGCTGACCCGGCCAAGCCGACCGAGGTCCTGACCCCGACCTTCGAGTGGGGCATCGTGGGATCGCGCGCGTTCTACGTGGTCAGCCCCAGCCTGGCCGAGGCGGGACCGTGGGGCGCGGCCGTGACCGTGAAGGACCCGGCTACGGGGAAGACGAGTGAGGCCCGCCTCCAGTTCTCTGTCGCGGCCGGCGGCAACGGCCCGCGCGTCGGCGACGCCGCCCCGTCAGCCAAGACCCTCACCGTGGCCGATGTCGGCGGCGACGTCCACCGCGTCTCGAGCGATCCGCAGCCCGAGCCTTCCTTCTACCAGACGTCGCTCGACGCCGCGCTGGCTGCGAAGGCGCCGTTCGTGCTCGCCTTCATCACGCCCGCGTTCTGCAAGAGCGCTCAGTGCGGGCCGACGATGGAAGTGCTCAAGGGGGCCGTGAAGGACGCGCCGATCCGCGTGGTGGCCGTCGAGCCGTACCAGCTCGTCTACCAGGACGGACGGCTCCAGCCCGTGCTCCAGGACGGGAACTTCGTGCCCGTCGAGGCGACCGAGGCCTATGGCATCCCGAGCGAGCCCTGGATCTTCATCGTCGACCGCGCCGGGACGATCGCGTCCTCGTTCGAGGCGGTCGTCGGGCAGGAGGAGCTCGCGGACGCCATCCGCGCCGTCACGAGGTAGCGGCGGACGCCGACCGGGAGCTGCTCGACGGCCGCCGGGTTTGCCCAGCCGTTCGAGCGTCGCACGGGCAGATGACGCGCCGTCAGCGTGTCCGCCGTCGCGTTCGCTTCGACCCGACCGTACCCGACCCCCCGGACCTTCGCGTCCTGTCGGGGCGGCCGGGCGGGGCGCATCGTCCGCCTGCGCGTCCGCGAAGCCATCGTGCGGGAGCACCATCGATGCCACGCCTCACCGCCAGGGTGTTCGTCGACCTCGCCATCTGGATGACCGGGTTCGGCCTCCTGATCGGCCTCGTCTTCCCGCCGTTCTGTCTCCTCCTGGGACTGCCGGCCGATCGCGTCCTGACGCCGCTCTTCTATGCGTCCACGCTGACCGCGGGCCTGGTGGTCGGCGCGGTGAACTTCGGGCTGGCCCGGCTCGTGGTCGGACGCCGGCTGCGCCTGCTCGCGGACCGGATGGGCACGGTCGAGGAGCGCCTCGGGCGCGCGGTGTACACCCAGGACTGGAGCGCCTGCGACCCCGAAGCCTGCGCCCTCCCCGTGGACTCGGCGGACGAGGTTGGGGCGGCGGCGGGGTCGTTCAATCGCCTGATCGCGACGCTGGCCCGCACCCACACGGTCGAGCGCGCGATGCGGGACTTCAGTGCCGTCCTCTCCAGCGAGTTCGAGCTCGAGGGGCTTGGCAACGCGGCCCTCGACGGCGTCCTGCGCCACACCGGCGCCGATGCGGGCGCGATCCTCGTCGTCCGCGATGACGGCCTGGAGCCCCTGGCGACCCACGGCCTGCGCACGACGTCCGAGCTGGCCGCCAACGACACCGTGCGGCGTGCCCTGCGCACCGGTTGCGTCGAGCGGGTCACGGTGCAGGCTCTGGACGCGGTGGTGGACTCGGTGCTCGTCGGCCAGCCGGCTCACGAGATCCTCGTGGCCCCGCTCGTCTTCAAGAGCGTCGCCCTCGGCGTGATCGTGGTGGCCACGACGACGACCTTCGAGGCCGATGCCCTGCCGTTGGTCGAACAGTTCCGGGCCGACCTCGGCCTGGCCATCAACAACGCGCTGGCGCACGACCGGCTGGAGCGCCTGGCGGCGGTCGACCCGCTCACCGATGCCTACAACCGCCGGTTCGGCCTGGCCCGCATGCAGGAGGAATACTCCCGCGCCGTCCGCGCCGAGGCTCCGCTCGGCCTGCTGATGCTCGACCTGGATCACTTCAAGGCCGTCAACGACGTGTACGGGCACCTCGTCGGCGATCGCGTCCTGCGGGCGGTGGCCCGCGCCTGTCGCCGCGTGATCCGCGAGGGAGACGTCCTCGTGCGCTACGGCGGCGAGGAGTTCCTGGTCCTGCTCCCCGGCGCGGGCATCGACGACGTCGCCCAGATCGGGGAGCGGATCCGGCGCGCGGTCGCGGAGACGTCCGTGGCCGAGGGCGACCAGCGCATCTCGGTCACGGTCAGCCTCGGCGGCGCCACCTACGGGGAGGGGTCGGCCTCGGCCGAGCAGCTCGTGGCCCGGGCCGATTCGGCGCTCTACGGGGCCAAGGCCGAGGGGCGCAACCGCCTGCTCGTCGCATAGCGTCCGCGGGCCCGAGGGCCGGCGACGTCAGGCGACCAGGGCCTCGAGCAGCTCGTCCCAGGCGGCCAGGTAGGCGTCCACGTCCTCGTTCTCCGCGGGGACCGGGCACACGGGCCCCGCCCCGACGATCGCCTCCCACACGCCGCGATTTGCGAGCCAGACCCGGATCAGGCGGGTGAGCAGGTCGTCCGCGCAGGCCCGCGCCTCGTCGGCCGTGCGCACGGGGGTCGGGCGGAACGTGTACCCGGCGCGCGGCCCAAGGTGGTGGATGTGCCAGGGAAGCCCGGCCCGCTCCACGGCGGCCCGCATCCCGTTCGCCAACCGGGCCCCCAGGCGCCCGGTGCGGGCGTAGGCCTCCGGGGTCAGGACCTCGAGCATCGTCGCCCGCGCCGCCGCCATGGAGAGCGCGTTGCCGAAGAGGGTGCCGCCCGTGGCCACGAGGTTCGCCCGCTCGCCGTCGGGACCCTTGTCCTGGACGAGCACCGCGGCGATCGCATCGGTCATCCCCCAGGCGCCGAACGGCACGCCGCCCGCGATCGACTTGCCGATCGTCACGAAGTCCGGCTCCAGGCCCCAGGCGGCGGTGAGGCCGCCCGGGCCGACGACCTGGGTGTGCGTCTCGTCGCACGCCAGGAGCGTCCCGGTCTCGCGGGTCGCCCGCCGAAGCGCCGCGTGAAAGCCCTCGTCGGGCAGGATCAGGCCGAAGTTGTTGGTCAGCGCCGGCTCGGTGAGGACGACCGCCACCTCGCGCGACTCGAGGGCGGCCGCGAGGGCCGGCGGGTCGTTGAAGGGAATGAGCACCGTGCCGTCGACGACGGCTCGCGGCAGGCCGCGCTCCTCCGGCACAAGGGCGCCGCCTTCCCCGCGCTCGACCAGGGCGGCGTCGAAGTGGCCGTGGTACTTGCCGTCGAACAGCAGGACCTTGTCCCGGCCCGTGGCCACGCGGGCCACCCGGATCGCCTCGGTGTTGGCGTGGGTGGCCGAGAGCGTGTACTGCCACTTCGGGAGGCCGTAGCGACGGGCCAGCTCCTCGGACACGACGATCGCGTCCTCGGTCGGCAGGAGGAACTGGCTGCCGCGCGCCATCTGCTCGCTCACGGCCCGGACCAGCGGCTCGGGCGCGTAGCCACAGAACATCGACATGTCGGCGATGTTGAAGTCGCTGAAGGTGTGTCCGTCGACGTCGGTGAAGCGGGCGCCGCGACCCTCGGCCACCCACGGGGGGACATGGTGATAGCTCCCGACGTGCCAGGCCATCGGGACGCCGTTCGGCATCGACGCCCGGCCGCGCTCGAGAAGGGCGGCCGAGCGCGGGTGCTCGGCGAGGAAGCGCGCGTCCTCGCGGTCCTTCAGGGACTTGACGAGGCGGCGATCGACGGTCGGCGTCGGGGACTCGGGCGGCACGGCAGCGAGTCTAGCAACGGGGGTGGCGACACCGGCGGCGGCGCGCCGGTCCAGGGGTGCGCAGCGCCAATCAGGCGCCCCGCACGCCCGGGCGCTCCGGGCACGCTCGGCGGTGACGGCCGCGATGTCCGCCCCCGGGCCTGCGGCGATCGGCTGGCGCGCGCGCCGGGCGGGCGGCATACTCGACGCTCAGGAGGTGCACTCATGGGCGACAAGACCCCGAAGCGTCCGCCGAAGCCGAAGCAGCCGAAGGCCCCGAAGACCCCGTAGCGTCCGCCGAAGCCGAAGCAGCCGAAGGCCCCGAAGCCGCCCGGCGCGGCGGGGCCACTCCCAGCCCCGTATCGCGGCCCTGGGCGCGCCCGCAGCGGGCGCATGAACGAGCTGCGGCCGATCGCGTCGAGCGGCCGTGCGACCGCCGGCGCGAGATCGCGAATCGGCGCGACCTGTGCCTGCGCCTGCGCGGCCTCCATGATCACCGCCTCCGGGAGCGGCTCGAAGTCCGCGTGGAGCAGCCGCTCCCCGTCGAGATCCCACGTGCCCACGACCCGGCCGCCGCGCAGCGCCACGTTGGTCACGTTGCCGTCGCGGTCCACGACGAACGGTGCAAGGCGGGGGCGAGGTCCGGTGCCAGGGCTGCCGGCGAGCGGTGCGCCGTGGGGTTGGCCCGTAGATGCCGCCCGCGCGCTAACGGCGGTATCGATCGTGGCCGCGCGGTCGCGCGAGGCCATGGCGGCGACGGCTCGCAGGAGGACGAGGTCGAGCGGGACGCGAACCGGCGCAGCCACGCGGCGCGCGGCCTCAGGCGGCGCCCATCCCGCCGCTTCCCGGTGCGTGCAGTGCCGTGCCGTCGGCGCAGCGCGGGCAGGTCGCCGGACCGGGCTCGAACGTCGGGATCTCGAGCTGCCACAGCCCCTGGACCGCGTAGCGGCGTCCGCTCACCGGGGAGCCCAGCACGGCCGTCCCGCCCGATCGGTCGGCCATGACGAAGCAGCCCACGATCTCGCCCCCGGCCGCCTCGACGGGCGGCAGCATCGCCTGTAATGAGCCGCCGGTGGTCAGGATGTCGTCGACCAGCAGGACGCGCTCGCCCGGCTCGATCCGGAAGCCCCGCCGGAACTCGCGGCGGCCGCTCCCTTCGGCGTCCCGAACCTCCTCGGCAAAGATGCCGCGGACGCCAAGCTGGCGCGCGGTCTCGAAGGCGAGGACGATCCCCCCGTCGTCGGCCCCGCGACGACGTCGACCAGGGGCCGGCCGTCGGCGCCCCGGGCTGCGGCCGCCCAGAACCCGCAGAGCTCGGTCGTGACGGCCGGATCCTGGAGCAGCAGGAACTTCTCCAGGTAGCGCTCGCTGTGGCGGCCCGACTTCAGGAGGAAATGGCCGTCCTGGAGTGCGCCGGCCCGCCGGAAGAGCGCCTCGGTTCGCTCGGCCACGGCCGCGCGGGCGGCGATCTCGAGAGTCGGACGCAGGGTGGTCATGGCCGGATTTTACGGCCGGAGCGGGCAGTGGAGCGCCGGTGTCGCGGGTCGAGGCCGTGGCGGCGCGTCCGCTGCTCGCGAGCGACGGGTGCGGGCCGGGCGATGCCGTTCAGCACCACCTCAGCGCCAGGCGGCGAGCGACCCCGGGCGGGCGTATGCCTGGCGGAAGAAGCCGAGGAGCGGCTCCCCGCTCGTCTGAGAGAGCCGGACGCGGTCGGGCCACGGACGGCCGGCGTCGGGATCCACCGTGGCGACAAGCTCGACGCTGTCGTCGCCCGGGTGGTTCGGGTCGTAGATCCGGATCCGCGGGCCGCCGTCGGCGTCTTCGAAAGCGTACGCGAGCACCTGGTGATTCCGGGTCAGATCGCGAGGTGAGCTGCCGGCCGCCCGGATCAGGCCGAGGACGGGCGCGTGGCCGGCCACGATCTCGTCACGGATGCGCGGCCACTCGTCGCGAATCGCGACCACCCGTGGCGGCTCGCGGCGCAGGAGGCCGGCGAGGAAGGTCGGCGGATCCGGACGGAAGGCCTGGAGGTCGAAGAAGCGCAGGGGCGTGCGCAGCCAGTCGAGCGATTCGACCTGGCGCCGGACGATGGCCCGGAAGCGGGGGCTGCCGTTGGCGAAGGGCTCCGTGTCGGGAGGCGGGACGATCCCGGCCTCGAACAGGTCACGGGCGGTCGTCACCATCCCGCCGCACAGGCCGGCCGATGCATCACCGATCCCGAGGACCCGCGGGTCGAACGGCCCAGGGTGGCGGTGGGCCCGGGCGGCCAGCGGTTGGCGAAGTGGAAGCCGTGGGTGCTCGGGACGAAACCGGGGACAGCAGCGGTCGACATGCCCGCAAGCGTACGCCAGGATCCTGCCGCGTCTCGCGGCTACCCGAGCGCGAGCGCCAGCACGCGTCCAGACCACGGGCGCGAGCGCCTGGACCACCGAAGCTGCGATGGAGCGTCTGGTGGCGCATGCCGAAGAAGATCAGCCAGGCCCTGCCGACGCCGCCGGCGAAGCACAGGATCCAGAGCGTCCGCTCGCGACCGGCGGGCGCCGCGGGTCGCGGCCAGCTTGTCGTAGGCGTAGGCAGCCGCCGTGACGACATTGATAGGAGCAGCCAGACGACGATGAGCTGCGGGGGATTCACGGCGCTGGGCCGCCGGCGTCCGGTGGCGCAGCGCCGGGCCCCCGGTTGAGCGACGGGTCGAACCGGCCTTCGGCGGCGCCGGGCGTCGAACAGCGCATCTGCGGCCGCGGCCCTGGCAAGCTCGAGCGAACTCCGCCCGGACCGTCCGTACAGCGATAGCACGATTTCGCCGTCGCCACGTTGACCGAGTGGCAGGACGGGGCACGCCCACGGGCCCGCATCCTCGACAGGCCGGCCCTCCGCCGACTCCAGCGCTCGATGCCGGGGAGGTAGCGACGCTCGAGCCGCTGCGAGACCGCCCGACGGGCGATCCAGGTCGAGGCGAGGATCGCGACGCCGGCGGCCGCCACCAGGGTCAGCCGGAGCACATCATCATCGCCCCCAGGACCCGGATCGGGTCGACGTCCATGCCCTCCCCTACGGCCGGTACTCGACGCCCTT
>CAVZLU010000006.1:0-1152039 GCA_963776355.1 uncultured Chloroflexia bacterium
TCTCCTGGGCGTGGTCCTGGGCCGCGGCCTGGGGGGCGGCGAAGGTCATCACGTAGCCACGGCCGGGGATGACGTAGAGGACCTGGGTCACCGCGACCGTCGCCTGCTCCCCATCCGGACGGGTGATCGGGGCGAGGTACGCCATCGAGGAGCCCTGGCCCGAGGCGAGCAGCACGGATCGGATGGGCACGTCCGTCTCGACCAGCTGCTGGACCTGGGACTGGACCGTCTTCGAGAACGTCTGGAGCTTGACGTCGGCCGGCAGGTTCACCTCGGTGACGATCAGGGTCACGACGTCGCCCTTCGAGATGGCGTCGGGCGAGGCGTTGACGGCCATGTAGGTCGCGGTCCCGGGCAGGTTGGCGATGCGGGCCTGCAGCGAGTCGGCGAACGCCGGGTTCCTGGCCCGGAGGGCCGCGAGCAGGGCCTCATGGCTGCCGTCGAGGGGGATCACCTTCCAGTCAGCGGGCAGGTCGAACGTGAACGAGCCGGTCGGGAAGGGCGTCGCGCTCGCCCCGGGCCCGCCAGACGCGGGCGCGGACGACGACGGAGCTGACGTCGGTGATGTGGGCGCCGAGGCCGCCGGGGCCGGCGACGGCGACGCGGGTGCTGCGCTCGGCGTCCCCCCGCAGGCGGCCGCGACGATCGCGATGAGCAAGGCCGCGGCCGGGGCGCGGCCACGGGATCGCGGCTCGGATCGGCGACCGTTCATGGGACGGCGACCTCCTCGGCCCGGGCGACCCGGAGGAACGGCCGGACGCGACACTCCACCCAGACTCCTTCCCGCAGGTAGACATCCTCGCGGGCGATCGCGAGGGCCGCGTCGGCATCGGCGGCCCGGACGAGGAGCAGCGACCCGGACATGTCCGCGAAGCCGCCGGCCTCGAGGACCACGCCGGCGTCGCGGAGCGCCGCCATGCGGGCCAGGTGTCCGGCGCGGTGCGGCGCGCGCGCCTCGACGGCATTCGGGCCGTAGGTGGCCTCGATGACGAAGACGGGCTCCATGACGAGGCCGTCGGGGATCTCCTGGGCCACCGGGCTCCTCCAGCGCGTGTCGCTCGTCTCGGTCGGTCGCATCGTGTCGGCCACGTCGCGGTGCGTTCGAGCAGTCGCGCGTACCGTACCCTCGAACCCGCGGACGTGCCCGCGATGGGCGACGCGTCGCCCCCAAGGGAACCGGTGCGGGCGCCGGAGCGGCGTCGGGGCCTCAGCCGCCCCCGACGATCAGGACCGTTGCCAGGGCGGCGGCGCCGATCCCGACCGCGTGCAGGCGGCCCACGGGCTCCCGCAGGAGGACCGCAGCCAGGACGACCGTGGCGACCGGGTACAGGGATCCGAGCACGGCCGCCAGGGCCAGGCCGCCGGCCTGGGCCGCCACCAGGAAGGACCCATTCCCGGCGAGATCCAGGACTCCGACGAGGACGACGACGGCTCCGACACGCCGCCTCCCGGCGAGGCTGGCGGCGACCGGAGTGCGGGTCGCGACCAGCATCGCGAGGACGAAGGCCACCGAGGTCGCCCGCCCGATCGCGAGCGGGGCGAAGATGCCGTGGGCCACCTGGCCGAGGCACGTCGTGTAGAGCCCGAAGGACACGCCCGCGCCCACCGCGAGCAGGAGCCCCCGGCGCCCGGTCGACCCGTCGTCGGCGGCGGACACGAGGAGGATGGCCACGATCGCCAGCCCGAATCCGGCCAGGCGCGCCGGCGCCGGGGCCCCGGCCGTGGCGATGCCGACGGTGACCGGGATCGCGGCCGTGAGGACTCCCGTGATCGGTGCCACGATCCCCATGCGCCCGTCCGCCAGGGCCCGGTACAGGGCGGCCAGGCCGACGGACCCGAAGACGGCTGCGGTCGCGGCCCAGGCCGCGTCGACGCGGTCGGGAGGGGCCTCGCCGGCGATCAGCATCGCGGCGATGGCGCCGGCGAGGCCGACGGCCTGGGCGCCGAGAAGGGCGACGAAGACGGGCAGCCGCTTGGCCGCGATCCCCCCGCCGTAGTCGCCCGAGCCCCACGAGACGGCTGCCAGCACGCCCGCCACGGACGCGAGCAGGTCGCTGGGCACGGGAGGGCCGATCCGACCGGGATCAGCCGGCCGTCGAGGCGGGCTCCGGCTCCTGGTCCGCGCCGGCATCCGTCGCCGTCGGGCCGGGTAGCTGCACGACCCGGTCGGCGGCGTGGTCGTACCGATCCGACGTCGTCAGGTAGATGACCTGGAAGTCGGCCGCCAGCTCGCGCAGGACGGTGATGGCGCGCGCCGCCCGCTCGTCGTCGAAGGTGACGAACGGGTCGTCGAACACGAGCGGCGGCCGGCGGTCCTGCGTCACGAGGCGGACCAGGCCCAGTCGCGCGGCCAGGTACCCGAGGTCGAGCGTCCCCTGTGACAGCTCCTCGAGGGGGACCCAGCCCCCTCGCTCGGGAGCGAAGACCGAGATGTCAAGGGTGGCGTCGTCGACCTGGACACGTCGATAGCGGCCGCCGGTGAGGCGGGCGAGGTCGGCCCGCATCCGCCGCTCGAGATACCGGGTCGCGGTCCGCATCGTCGACGTCTCGGCCCGCTGGATGGCGTCGAGGCTCGCCTGGTACACGCGCTGCCGGCGCTGGAGGCTCGCCAGCCGCTCCCGCGACGAGGCCAGCGCCTCGACCTCGCCGGCGATCTGCTCCGCGTCGACGGGATTTTGCTCGACGCGGGCGCGGGCGCCGGCCTCGTCGTCCCGGGCCCGCTCGAGCGCGCCCTCCTGATCGCGGACCTCGACCTCGAGACGCTCGCGGGCGCGGGGCTCCTTGGCGATCGGCCCGAGGCCCTCGAGCGCAGCCGTCTTCTGCTCGATCGCGAGGGCGGAGGCGTCGCGCAGGGCCGGCAGGGTCTCGACCGGCTCCTTGCCGACGAGGCCGTCGAGCTGGGCTCGTGCCCGCTCGATTGCCTGGACATGGGCATCCTCGCGGGCGAGCAGGTCGACGGCAGTGGCCACGTCCTCGACCTCGATCGTGGCCAGCTGGGCCGCGAGGTCCTCCTCGGCCTGGCGCAGGTCGGCCTCGAGCTGGCTGCGGCCACGCAGGCGGCGGGCGATCTCGTCGTCCCGGAGCTGCTTGTGACGGCGCATGTCGGAGGCGGCGCGGCGTTGGCTGCGGGCATAGACGGCGAGGCCGAGGGCGACGACGGCGGCGGCCGCTCCGGCGATGACGGCGACGACGAGCCCGGCCACGACGCCCAGCGCGACGGCCGCCACCCCGCCCACCGCAAGGACGACCGCCAACAGAGCGAAGACCCGGTAGCGCGGCTCGGGAATGACGATGTCGTAGTCGACGGCCATCGGCCCCTCGCCCAGCTGGGCCCGCAGCTCGCCGATCTCGCGATCGCGCGCCTGCACGCGCTCGACGATCTGGCGAAGGATGGGCAGCGGGTTCGGCGAGGGATGGCTCTTCTCGAGCTCGCCGACCTGCGCGGCCACCGCAACCGCCTGGCGGTACCGCTCGAAGCGCTCTCGCGCGACGGCACGCTCGGCATCGAGGCGTTCCGCCTGGCGAGCCTTCTCGAGGAGCGACCGACGCTCGCCAAGGACATGCTCGGCCAGCGCCCGGCGCCCGCGCGCCGACGCGAGGGCATCGCGATCGCGCTCCAGCTGGGCCAGCTGCCCTTCACCGACGGCGACGACGGCCTCCGACCGGGCGACGGCCTCCTCGGCGACCCGCAGGCGTCCCGGGTTCCGCTCGCCGCGGGTCTGCAGCTCGTGGAGCGCCTTCTCGAGGCGACGCTTGGCCGCGCTCGTCCCGCGATCGCCGCCACTGATCGATGCCTGGAGGCGATCGCGCAGCGCCCCTTCGTCGCGGGCCAGGTCGAAGACCTCGTGATGGCGGACCGACGCCGTCGATCGAAAGAACTTCTCGCCCGGGATGCCGGTGAGGTCCGCGAGGATCTCGTCCGCGCGCGCCGGGTCGGTGATCGTCTCGCCGTCGAGGACCAGCTTCAACGCGCCCTTCGCACCGCGGAAATCCTTCTCGAGGGAGCCAGCTCGGGTCCCTTCCAGGTCTTCCTGGACGAAGTCGATGGCGATCCAGGGGCGTTCCTCCTCGGGCGATCCCCAGCTGCGCAGGGCCTCGATCTCGGCACCGCCGGCAGTCACGCGACGGAAGAGGGCCAGCTCCAGCGCCCGCTGGAGCGTGCTCTTGCCGGCCTCGTTGGGGCCGCGAACCACGGTCAGCCCGCGGTCCAGATCCAGGTCGAGGTCACGGTGGACCTTGAGGCCGCGGAGCCGGAGCCGGGTGATCCTCACAGGGTGACCTCGCGGCCGTCGAGGAGGAGTCGGGCAAGGCGCAGGGCGTCGCGGAGCTCGCGCGCCTCCTCGTCATGGCCGGCTGCCTCCTGCTCCGCGATCGTCGCCTCGAGGTCCCGCACGAGTGCCCCGGCGATCGTGTCGGGGGGCGGCAGGGGGCCGTCCGGCAGGGCGGCCGCCGAGACGTCGCGGACCCGGGCCCGGAAGAAGCGCCCGGCGACCTCCCGCTCGATCTCTTCCGGGGCAAGGTCGAGCTCGTCGGGCCGCACCCCGACGATCCGGACGTCGAGCACGAGGTCCGGATCCGCCATCGTCGCCAGGCGCTCGACGAGCGCCGGCTGGCTGCCGATCGCGGCGGCGTCCACGTCGAGCCGCTCGAAGCGGGTCCTGCCCACGACACGCTCCTCCACGGCCACGTGGCGGGCGCCCGCGCGCTCATCGAACGTCACGAGGAGGACGTTGCCGGCCCGGTCCTGGTCCACGGCGACAGGCTCCGGGGCGCCGCTGTACGCCCAGATCGTCGCTCCCGCCCGACCCCGCTGCGTGGAATGCCAGTGGCCCAGAGCCAGGTAGTCGAGCTGGGAGGCGGCGATCTCCTCGGACGTGATGACGACCTCGTCGTACCCGGTCTTCCCGGGAATCATGAGCGACCCGTGGACCATCGCGAGGTGCCATGAGGCTCGATCGTCGGCGGCGACAGTGAAGCCGGCGAGCGGGCTGCGCGGAGCCCGCTTGGTGGCGAACACGCGGCCGTGGACCACGACGTCGAGCGCAGCCAGGACGACATCCGGCCGGTCGGGCGTGAGAACGACCAGGAGATCGGCATCGGGCGGGAGGCCGGCGAGGGCGGCGAGGTCGTAGGCTCGGTACACCGATGCGCCGTCGTACACGTCGTGCGTGCCGGGGATGATCACCGTCCGGATCGCGGCCTCGGCGAGGCGCTTCAGCTCGGCGGCCACGAGCTCGACGGACCGGCGGGGCTGGGTGTTGGAGTCGAAGAGGTCGCCCGCGATCAGCACGACGTCGACCTTCTCGGCGAGGGCGAGGTCGATCGTGGCCCGAAAGGCGGCGAGCTGGCGTTCGCGCTGGGCCACCGCCTGCTCGCCGAGGTCGGCGTGGCGGGCCCCGAGGTGGACATCGGCCGTGTGCAGCACGCGGAGCATCGCGGGCATTGTGACAAATCGGGGAGACCCCGGAGAGGCGGCGCCGCCCGGGCGCGACCGGGCAGGCGGGCCGTGCCGGGTCGACGGGGATCCCGGCGGCGCGGAGACCGTCCGCCGAGAGCGGTGCTATTCTTCCGGCGACGCAACCGGTGCGCGCCCCGAGAGGCCCTGCAGCACGTCACCCGGGTCGCGGGCACCAGGCTCCTTCCGCCTTCCCGCCGTCCCGTCGCGACGGTGGGCCCCCGGGACCAGTGGCCGGCGGCGAGCGCATGGACCTGGAGGAGCACCACCCTTGACCTACACCGATCGCACCCTGACCTGCGTGGACTGCGGGATGGGATTCATCCACACGGCCGCGGACCAGGAGTACTACGCCCAGAAGTCCTTCACGTCGGATCCGAAGCGCTGCCCCAGCTGTCGGGCCAGCCGCCGGCAGTCCCGCGGCGACGGCTACGACGTGCGCAGCATCGGCGGTCCCCGCGGGTACGAGCGCGGCGGCGACCCCATCGATCGCGAGTATTTCGCGGTGACCTGCTCCCGCTGCGGCAACAACGCCCAGGTCCCGTTCAAGCCGCGGCTCGACAAGCCGGTCTACTGCTCGGACTGCTTCCGGGCCGTCAAGGCCGGCTGACCCCGGTCATCGGGGGCGACCGCCGCCCTCACCGGCCCGTCAACGCGAGTCGACGCTCCCGGACCGCCCGTCCACGAGCTCCGCGTCATCGGGCGACGGCTCGGCCGCGGTGACGCCGCCCGCCGCCTCTCTGGGCGGGTCCAGGCGGAAGGTGTCGCCGGCGCGGTGGCGGACCCGATGACGGCCACGCCAGATCGTGACGCGGCCCGCGCCCCGGACCCGCCACACGCCGTCGACGCCGATCGCCGCCGTGTCCTCGTCGATGCCGAGCACGATCGTTCCCCGCGGCGCCGCCAGCACCGCGGCCGCCGCGAGCACCTCGGGGAAGGCGTCATAGTGGGGCAGGACCGCGGTCCCCTCCACCAGGCCGAGGGCATCTCGCCAGCCGGTGGGGAGGCGCAGGAAGCGCCGCCCCCGGAGGCGCGGCTGGCGGGCCGCCAGGACGATGGCGCCCGCCGAGCACCCCGCGATGACGGCCTTCCGGGCGCCCGCGGCGTGGAGAGCGGCCTCTACCGGTGTGCCCTGCAAGACCCCCAGGAGGTGGTCCGGCTTCCCGCCCGAGAGGTAGACGAGGTCGGCCTCGCCGATGGCCTGGGCGCAGGCGAGATCGAACGCGTCCTCCCGGGTTCGCAGCTCGACCCCCTCGACCTCCGCCCCGAGACCTTCGAAGTGAACGCGGCCCTGCTCGATCCACCGCTGGAACGTCGCCTCCCCGTCGGGCCAGGACGCGGTCGGCACCACGGCGACCCGGGGGCGCGTGCGGCCGGTCACCGCCAGGAGGTCGGCGTCGATCGCCGCCATGGCGGGAGTGAACTCGCCGGAACCGACGAGGACGATGGGCCCGGGCATGGCCGGGAGTCTAGTCCGCCGTCGTCGCGAGCGCGGCGGGTGCGGGCGCGGCTCGCCACGCGCATCCGCGGCCGCTATGCTCGGGACACTCGGGGACCTGCCCCGTTTGCGCGGCCACCTGGGAGGGGCCGTGGGGTTCGTCGGCACGCGCACGAGGGAAGCATGATGGAATCGCCTGGATCGCCCGGAGCCCCACAACCCCAGGGGACGCCGCCGCCGCCCGCACCGCAGGCGGCGCCACCGCCGCCCCCGGTCACCGCCCCGCAACCGCCGGCGCCACCTCCCGCGGCGAGCACCTCGCCCGCCTGGGTTTCCAACATCACCTCGCAACAGACGCTGGTCGGACCGGCCGGGCTGGTCTACTCGGACGTCCCGTCCCGCATCTTCGCGATCATCATCGACGGGGTCATCATGGGGGTCGCCTTCGGCATCCTCTATTCGATCTTCCTCGCCCTGTTCCTGGGCTCGGCCCTCGGCGGCTTCGGGATCATGTCGTTCATCTGGTTCGTCGTGCTCCTGCTGATCTACGCGGCGGGCAGCGCGATCTACTTCATCTACACGTGGACGAACATGCGCGGCTCGCCCGGCCAGCGAGTGCTGGGCCTCGAGACCCTCAACGCCGCGGACGGCGCGGTCCTGACCCAGCCGCAGGCGATCCGGCGCTGGCTCTACCTCTACGGGCCCATCGTGCTTGCCCAGCCCGCCGCCTTCCTGTTCGGAGCAGCGGGGTCCCTCGTGGGCCTGCTCGTCTTCGCCTACACGCTCTACCTCCTCTACACGACCGCCAACAGCCCCACCCGCCAGGGCTTCCACGACATGCAGGCCAGCACCGTCGTCGTCAAGGTCGCCCGGTAGGGCAACCCGGCCGGGCCCGGCGCGGCTCACGAAGATCGAACCCGACGCCCCGGCGCACCAGCCGGGGCGTCGTGATGTCGGGCGGGGCGCCGATCAGGCCCGGCGCCTCGCCGAGCCGCCCGCGTCGCGCATGCGCCGCTCGTACGACGCGGCGCTGTGCACCTCCTTGAGGCGCGGGGAGGCCATGGGTGCCGCGAACTCGTGGGCCGCCTGGTCGCCCAGCTCCTCGGCGAGCTGGACCAGGAAGGCGTCGCCGTCCGCGTAACCGCGGATTCGCGCCGCCACCCCCGCCAGGGCCTGCCGCGCATGGCCGTAGTCGTCGGCCTTGTTGTAGGCCACGGCATCCATGCGGGCCCGGGCCGCGAAGAGGCGGGCGATGAGCCGGTCGACCTCGACGGTGCGGGGCTGGCGATCGTTGGTGGCGTGGTCCGCGTACTGCCAGCGGGCCGTGGCGCCCTCGCCGCCAACGGCACCGTCGCGATCGCGGACGATGACGCGCACGTCGGCCGCCGCACCGACCGTCCCGTACGGGAAGTTGACCCGCAGGACCACCTCGCGCTGCTGGCGGGCGACGAGGTCGCCCACCTCCACCGTCCAGGCCTCGGTCAGGCGGCGCTCCGCGCGTTCGGGCCCGAGGATCTCGAGCTGGGCCCCGGCCGGAACGGTCACCTCCAGCCGCACGTCGCGGGCCACCACCTCGAGGGCCTCGCCGAGCTCGCTCGTCATGACATCGGCGATCTGGCGAGCATCCTCGATGTAGTAGAAGTTTCCCCCGCCCGCGGTCGCCATCGCCTCCAGGAGGGCCTCGTCGAAGTCGTGGCCGACGCCGAAGGTGGAGGTCGCCACCCCCCGTCGACGCAGCTCGGCGGCGTGCGTCTCGAGCTCGAAGCGATCGGTGACGCCCACGTTCGCCAGGCCGTCCGTGAGGAGCAGCGTTCGCGACACGGCGTCGGCAACGGCGTGCAGGGCGACCTGTTCGCAGCCACGCATCCAGCCCTCGAAGAGGTTGGTCGAGCCCCGGGCGTCGACGGCGCGCAGCGCTTCGCGAGCCGCCGCGCGGGCCGGCGCCGTGGCCGGAGTGCTGGGAACGACCACCTCGATCCGGTCGTCGTAGAAGACGGCCGAGAAGCGGTCCTCACTCCCGAGCGTGGCGATCGCCCGCTCCACGGCCTCCTTGGCGAGGCGGATCTTGGTCCCGCCCATCGATCCGGAGCGGTCGAGGACGAGCGAGACGTTCACCGGCAGGCGCCCCGGACGGCGCGGGGCGTCGGGCGCCACCAGGCGCACGACGAGGTAGCGGGTGCTGCGCGCGGCGGCCCGCACGAAGGCGCGGTCCTGGCGGATGTCGAAGGTCATGGCTGGTCCTCCTCGAGGATCTGGCGGGCCGCCTCGAGGAGACGGGCCACGGCGCGGTTCTGGCTGCGGGTGAGTGGCCGCCGGACATGCAGCTCGATGTCCGCGGCGAGGACGTGTCGTTCCCAGCTGGACCGCTCGCCGGCCACCGGCCCGCTTGCGGGTGGTGGCGGCGACTCGGCGGCCGCGGCCGACAGCAGGCTCTGCCGGAGAGGGCCCCGTTGCGCGGCGAACCCCGGCGCCGACTCGGACAACTCGGCGCGCAGCGCTGCCGGCCGCAGGGCGGCGCCGCCGGGGCGGCCGGCGCCGAGGGCGCCACGGACGTAGTCGAGGGCGGAATCGGGCGGTGGCTCCGCGGGACCCTCCGACTGGGCGACCGCCTCGTCGTCGGTGACGGCGGCAAGGCGCGCCCGGATCTCGGCCAGGGGCAGGTGCTCTCGCTGGAGGCGGCGAATCAGGCGCAGGCGCGCCAGGTGCCCGTCGTCGTAGCGCGCCCCGGGACCCGTCGTCCCGGGCGAGCGGAGCAGGCCCTGGGCGACGTAATAGCGGACGGTCCGCGGCGTGACGTCGGCGAGGTCGCACAGGTCGGCGAGCGAATAGGATCCATCGGGCATGGGCGCATTATGACAGCGCTACGTGCCACTGTCAAGACCTGCCCGTACCCTGAGGATGCCGGGGCGATCGGTCTCCTCCCCCGCCGGGGCCCCTACCCGCGGGTGACGGCGGCCTCAACGGGAGTCGTGAACGGCGGCAGGCCCAGGCGGCCCGAGCCGAATCGCGTGCCGGCCCGGCCCCAGGCGAGCGCCGCCGCGTCCTCCAGGCGCCCGATCGCGGCGAAGCGACCGCCCGAACGGACGAACTCGGCGCAGGCACGGATCTTGGGGCCCATCGAGCCCGCGGGCCAGGCCTTGGCCTCCAGGCCCTCCAAGGCCTCGTCGGTCGACATCCGGCGGACCGCCTCGGCGCTGTCGGTGCCCCAGCCCCGATACACGGCATCGACGTCGGTGAGGAGCAGCAGCCCCTCGGCGCCGACCGCCCGGGCCAGGACCACCGCCGCCAGGTCCTTGTCGATCACGGCCTCGAGGCCCTCGTAGCGCCCGTCGGGCAGCTGGGCGACCGGGATCCCGCCACCCCCGGAGGCGATGACGAGGATGCCTGCCTCGACCAGCGAGCGGACGGCCGACGCCTCGACGAGGCGCAGCGGCCGCGGCGAGGGCACCACCCGCCGCCAGTGCTGGCCGTCGGGAGCGATCGACCAGCCGCGCGCGGCAGCGTGGGCATGCGCGGTCGCCTCGTCGTAGATGGGACCGACGGGCTTCGTGGGGTGGGTGAAGGCAGGGTCGTCGGACTGCACCACGACCTGGCTGACGATCACCGCGATCTCGCGGGTGATCCCCCGCTCCAGGAACGCCGCGTGGAGGGCCTGCTCCATGAGGTAGCCGATCTGGCCCTGGGATTCGGCTCCGAGGACGTCGAGCGGTGGAGCCGGCACGACGTCCGCGGCCATCTCGGCCGCGATGGCGAGGAAGCCGACCTGCGGTCCGTTGCCGTGGGTGAGGACGATCTCGGCGCCGCTGCGCTCGGCCAGGTCGACGAGGGCGCGGGCGGCGGTGGCCAGGTTGTGCCGCTGGACCTCCGTCGACCCGGCCTCGCCGCGCTGGATGAGGGCATTGCCGCCGAGGGCGACCGCGATGCGGGTCATGCCAGCCGCTCCCCGCGACGGTCACCGGTGATGAGCGCGTACAGGAGCGCCTGCTCGGTGTAGACCCGGTTCTCGGCCTGGTCCCAGACGCGGCTCTGCGACCCGTCCATCACCTCGTCGGTCACCTCGTCGCCGCGGTGGGCCGGCAGGCAGTGGAGGAAGATCGCGCCGTCGGCCGCCGCCGCCATCATGGTTGCATCGACCGTGTAGCCGGCGAAGACGCGGCGGCGCTCTTCGCGCTCATGCTCCTTTCCCATGGACGCCCAGACGTCCGTGTAGACGGCGTCGGCACGGCGGATAGCCTCCCCGGGCTCGGTGACGATCTCGATGGCGCCGCCGTTCGATGCCGCCTGCACGCGGGCGGCGGCGATGATCGCCGGGTCCGGGCGGTAGCCGTCCGGCGTGGCGATGGCCAGCGTGAATCCCAGGTAGCCCGCCGCCTGGACGAGCGAGTGACAGACGTTGTTGCCGTCGCCGATGAAGGCGAAGCGGCGACCGCGCAGATCGCCGAAGGCCTCTTCGAGGGTCATCACGTCCGCCAGCGCCTGGCAGGGGTGGTGCTCGTCGGTGAGGGCGTTGATGATCGGGATGGTGGAATGCGCGGCCAGCTCCTCCACGCGGGCGTGGGCGAAGGTCCGGATCGTCAGCGCCGAGAGGTAGCGCGAGAGGACCCGGGCCGTGTCGGCGACGGTCTCGCCGTGGCCCAGCTGCAACTCGTCGGGCCGCAGCACGATCGGCAGCATCCCGAGGGCCCAGGCCGCGTCCTCCAGGCTGACCCGTGTGCGTGTCGACGGCTTGTCGAAGATCATCCCGACCCGGCCGCCGGCAAGCGCCCCGCGGTGGCGGCCGGGCTCGCGCTTGAACCGGTGCGAGAGATCGAGGATCGCCCGGACCCCCTCGCGCCCGAGGGAGTCGAGGGTGAGGAAGTGCTCGGCCATCGCTCGCCCGGCCCTAGCGGGCCGGGGACGTGATCGCGTCGGCGCGGGCGCGGTCGACGATCTTCGCCAGAAGGTCACCGAGCGATGGACTGTCGGCGTCGGGCGCCAGCTCCTCGAGCTCGTAGCGCACCCGCACGATCGGCTTCTCGAGGGTCAGGACGCGGGTCAGGTCGATCGGGTTCGCGGCGAGGACGAGATCGGCCGGCATCGCGTTCAGGGTCTCCTCGAGCTCGTGCATCTGCTCGCGGCCGTAGCCCATCGCCGGGAGCAGGTTCTCCAGGGCCGGGTACTTCGCCAGGGTGCGGGCGAGGTCGCCCGTGGCATACGGACGGGGATCCACGAGCTCGGCCGCGCCGAAGCGGCGGGCGGCCACGACGCCGGCCCCGTAGGTCATGCCGCCGTGGGTGAGCGTTGGGCCATCCTCGACGATCGCGACCCGCTTGCCCGTGATCTCGCCGCCAACGAGCTGGAGGGCCGACCGGGCGAGGATGACCTCGGCCCGGGGGTTGAGGCGGGCGACGTCGTCGCGGACCTGCCCGACCTGCTCGGGCGTGGCGCTGTCGACCTTGTTGATGACGACCGCGTCCGCCATCCGCACGTTCGTCTCGCCGGGGTGGTAGTGCATCTGGTGGCCCGGACGGAGCGGGTCGGCCACGACGACGAAGAGGTCCGGCTTGTAGAACGGGAAGTCGTTGTTGCCGCCGTCCCAGATGACGACGTCGGCCTCCTTCTCCGCTTCGCGGAGGATCGCCTCGTAGTCCACGCCGGCAAACAGGACGCGCCCGGCGTCGAGGTGTGGCTCGTACTCTTCGCGCTCCTCGATCGTCGTCTCGTGGCGGTCGAGGTCGGCGTAGGTGGCGAAGCGCTGGACCCGCTGCTTCACGAGGTCGCCGTAGGGCATCGGGTGGCGGACGACCACGACCCGCAGGCCCTGCTCCTCGAGGAGGCGGGCAAGGTAGCGCGTTGTCTGGCTCTTGCCGGCGCCTGTTCGGGTCGCGCCGGTCGCGACGACGGGCTTTGTGCTCGCGATCATCGTGCGGACCGGGCCCAGGAGGACGAAGTTCGCGCCGCCGGCGAGCGCCCGGCTCGCCTGGTGCATCACGTACTCGTGGGTGACGTCGCTGTAGGCGAAGACGACCCGGTCGATCCGCTGGGTGGCGAAGATCCTGTCGAGGTCATCCTCGGGAAGGATGGGGATGCCGGCGGGATACAGGGGGCCCGCGAGCTCCGGCGGGTAGCGCCGATCGGCGATGCCGGGGATCTGGGTGGCCGTGAAGGCGACCACCTCCACGGTCGGGTCGTCGCGGTACACGACGTTGAAGTCGTGGAAGTCGCGCCCGGCGGCCCCCATGATCACGACCTTCAGACGGTCCATGGTTCGTCCGCTCCTCTCGGCCGTCGCGGGGAACGCTCGCGCGGGGGCGCGATGCGCCCGGGCGCGCGCCGGCGACGGCGTCGGCGGACGAGCCGGTTCCCGGCCAGGGCCCGGCAGTCGTCCTGTCCACCGAGTGTCACGGTCGCGTCAAGCCGTCGGGAAGGGCCGAGCGGCCCGGCCCGACCGGGACGTTCGGGCGGCAGGGCCGAGCGGTGCGCCCGCCGGCGGGCTACCGCAGCCGGAACGGCTCGCCGTGGCCCGGGATGACGATGTCGATGCCGCCCCGCACGAGGCGCTCCCGGCCTTCCTCGATCTTCCCCTGGTCCCAGGCGAGCGGGTCGATCGCCGGCGTCCGGTCTCCCCGCCACCAGAGGTGGGTGAGGGCATAGACCGCGTCGTCGGCCTGGACGACGAGCGTGGCGTCCTCCTCGGTGTGGCCGGGGGTCAGCCAGAGGACGGCGTGCGGCGACAGCTCGTGGCCGTCGCCCTCGTGGTCGAGCCACTCGTCGGCCCGGTAGCGGGCCCAGAAGTCGACCACCTCCGCGTTCGGAAACAGGGCCACGTTGACGGTGTGGTCGGGGTGGTGGTGCGAGAGGAAGACGTGGGTGACGTCCGTGGGCGCGACGCCCAGCGCGGACAGCGGGTCCAGGATCCGGCCGCGGTCGGCGACCATCCCCGGATCGGCGACGATGAGGGCATCCCCGTCGCGGACCAGGGTGACGCTGCTCGCGACCCGTTCGGCGGCGTAGCCGGCGACCAGGAGATGGACGCTCGCGGTCACCCGGGAATCCCGCCGTCCGACCGGACGCTCGTCGTGGCGGGCCCGCCGGGGACCGCGTCCGCGACGGGCTCGAGCCGGAAGAAGATCCCGGTCTCGGCCACGTGGCGACCGGCCAGCCGGTACAGCGCATTCCCCGGGAACGGGTGCTGGCGGAGGCTCGCCCGGACGGCGGCATCGCGCTCCGGGCCCGGTCCCAGGAGGACGGGCCGCACGCGGGCACGGGGAAGGCGGGCCGCCTCGATCGTGGCCGACGGCGCCGCCCGCAGGTTGAGGGTCCACGCCGTGTCGCCACTCGGATGGCCGAGGTAGAGGCGCCCCGCGGCCGCCAGCAGCCCCAGCGGGAGCGCCCGCTCGGCTCCGCTCCTCCGGCCGACCACCCGCAGGATGACGAGGTTTCCGAAGCCGGGGCGAAGGGCGAGGCGCTCGAGCAGGGGCCCCATGAGGCGAAGGAGGCGATACCACGCGCGCCACCAGGCGCCCCATGCGCCCCTCGTGTGGATCGGCTCCGCGAACGGGCCGTGCAATGGTTCCGTCAGGGCTGGCCTCTCCTCGGCGGCACCCGGCCTGGGTGGACGCCGCGAGGATAGCCCCCTCAGCCAGCGCCGAGATCGTCGGGCGTGTCGACGTCGCGGAGGGATCCGCCGCCGGGATCCAGCTCCCGCCAGCGGTCGCCGGCCACGGCGCCCACGTGCAGCCGCTCGAAGAGCCCCAGCAGGCTCCGCGTGCCTCCGTCGAGTGCGTAGGCCGCCGCGGCGCGCACGGTCGCGACACGGAGGGCGGAGGGGAGCGGACGGAGTGCCCCCTCGTCTTCGAGCGCGACCACGTCCAGCGGAGGGTCCGCGTCGGCATCCAGCCAGAGGAGGAGCTCGGCCAGCAGCGTCGGCGCAAGGGACGGCTGGTCGCCACCGACGAGCAGAGCGAGCGGAGCGCGAGCGGCGGCGAGGCCGGCGGCCAGCCCGGCGAGCGGTCCGCGGCCGGGTGCGGCATCGCGGACGACGCGAACCGGCACCGCGAGGTCGGTCGGCAGCCGCGGGCGAGCGCCGTCGGCCGCGATCACCACGACGACCTCGTCGACGACTCCGGCCACGGCCACGATCGCACGGTGCAGCAATGGCCGCCCGTCGACCTCGACCGCCAGCTTGTCGACGCCGAAACGGCTCGATCTTCCCCCCGCGAGAACGATCCCGCTGGCCATCCACGGGCTCATCGAAGCGGCCGCCGGGCCCTGGCGCACCGCCGGGCCGGGCGGGTTCGCGGCCCCGGGGTGAGGCCGCTCAGCCGAGATCGGCCCGACGTGGTCCCGGGCGGCGCGGGTCGCGCCGGCCGCGACCGCAACAGGCGGGCCGGCGCGCACGCTGATCCCGGGGCCGGCAGCGGCCGCGACGGCGGTCAGGTCATCGGGCTCGGGCATCGAGCAGGGTGTGCCATGCGGGGCCGGATCGTGTCAATACGTGCCGTCGCCTAGTGCCGTCGCCTAGCGGGCCGCGCGCGGGCCGCGCACGTGGCCCTCGGCCGTCCGCGCCAGGACGCCGCGCCGGTTGAGCTCCTCGAGGAGCGCCATGACGTACTTGCGGCTGGTACCCATGGCCTCACGCAACGCGGCCGGCGGCAGCGGCCCGGGGGTCGCCAGCCGGAGGGCCACCTCCTGCAGGCGGGCAAAGGCCGGCGCCGACCACGCCAGGTCGTCCTCCACCCGGGTGATCCGTCCCGCTGCGACGAGGGCGGCGATCCCGGACGGCGGGCAGCCGGCGGCGCGAGCGGCGGCGCCGAGGGGCGGCGGGGCGGGTATGTCGAGTGCCGCCTCCAGGCGCTCCATCGCGGCCAGCACGGCGGGCGGAAGGCCGACGACCCGCCCCGGCAGGTGCACGACGTCGCCGGTTCGGGCCAGCCGACCGGCCCGGACGAGCGCCTCGATGAGCCCGCCGGCGGCCTCGCCGGCCACGGCCGGGTCCACCGACGCGCGCCGGCGCAGGGCCCGTCCGAGGCGCGCGCGCAGCTCGGCGAGCGGGATCCCGCCGCCAGATCCCTCCGCGGCCGCTGCCGACGCTTCAGCGGCCAGGTCCGCCGCGGCCGCCGGAGCGAGCACGAGCCGGCCGACCGGGATGCCGCCGCCCGGCGGGAGAGCCCCGACCTCGGGCCGTGACCGCGGCAGGGCCCCGTGGATCGCCAGCAGCGTCGACGCGTGCTCGGCCGGGGACGCAGCCATGGCCAGGGCACGGATGTCGGCGGCCGCCGCCCGGCGCCAGGCGGCCCCCGAGGGTGGCCGCGGATCAAGGATCCGCCCGCCGGCGAGCGGCTCGGCCGGGGAGGGGCGCCGAAGCACGAAGCGGTCACCCGGCGCCGCCGCGACCGGGGCGGCCAGCCGCAGCAGCGCGGTCGATTCGCCGCCGGGCAGGTCGTCCACGTCGCGGCGCGATCGACGGACGATCCCGGCGACCTGCGCGGTCCCAAGGTGGACGCGGACCGGCGTGCCCGCGCCAGCGGCGGCCCGGCGCGCTCCGCCCGCACCCAGGGCGAGAGCCGGTCGAAGGGCGACCAGGACGCGGCTGGTGCTCACGACGGACGCGTCGGTCGTCAGGACGGCGCCGCGCCGGATCGTCGTTCGGTCGGCGCCGGCGATGTTGACTGCCAGGCGTCCGCCCGGGCCCCCCGCTTCGACCGCGGCCCCGCGCACCTGCAGCTCCCGGGCGCGCGCCAGCACGGCGCCCGGCTCGAGACGCAGGGCGGTCCCGCGCGCGATCGGCCCGCCGCGCAGGGTTCCCGTGACGACGGTGCCACGCCCCTTCACGCCGAAGACCCGGTCGATGGCCAGCCGTGACGGGCCGAGGTCACCGGCGCCGCCGGCCCGGGCCTGGTCCCGGAGCGTGACGAGGGCCGCGAGGAGCCCCTCGAGCCCGGTCCCGACGACGGCGGAGACCGGGACGACCGGCGCCGTGGCAAAGGCCGTCGACCGCAGCATCTCGACGACCTGCGCCCGGACCTCGGTCGCGCGCCCGGGGTCGACGGCGTCGACCTTCGTGATGGCCACGACGGCATGGCGGATCCCGATCGCGTCGAGCAGCTCCACGTGCTCCTGCGTCTGCGCCCGCGGGCCATCGTCGGCCGCGACGACCAGCATGACCGCGTCGATCTCGCCCGCGCCGACAAGCATGTTGCCGACCAGGCGGTCGTGACCCGGAACGTCGACGAAGTCGAGGACATCGCCGTCGGGCAGGCCCAGGTGGGCGTAGCCGACCTCGATCGTCATGCCCCGCCGCCGCTCCTCGGGCAGGCGGTCGGCGTCGATCCCGGTGAGGGCGCGCAGCAGTGTCGTCTTCCCGTGGTCGATGTGGCCGGCGGTCCCGACGACGACCGTCACCGCCCGCCGCCCCGGGCGCGTCTCATCCGGCTCCCTCGGCGGTTCCCGGCACGGTCGCGAGCCCGGCGGCCAGCGCATCCGCGAGCTCGTCGTCAGCTGCCGGATCCACGGTGCGCAGGTCGAGAACCACGCGGCCGCCCTCGATCCGACCCACGACGATCGGCTCGCCACCACGAAGCACCCGCCAGCAGCCGATCCGCGGAGGCCGCCCGGATCGCGAGGCCGAATGACGGCAACGTCTCGCCGGGGAGCGACCCGCCGCCCACCGTCGCGGCCAGCGTGACGGGCTCGGCGCCCGGGATGCGTGCCGCCAGCGCGTCCGCCCTTGCCCGCAGCGAATCCAGCGGGGCCGCGATCATCCGCCAGACGGGGATCGCGCTCTGCGCCAGGCCCGCCCGGTAGAGCCCGAGCGTCGCCGCCACGCCGGCGAGCGTGGCCTTGTCGGGCCGCATCGCCCGCGCCAGGGGGTCCTTCCGCACGCGGGCGACGAGATCGGCGCGGCCGACCATCAGCCCGGCCTGGGGGCCGCCGACGAGCTTGTCGCCGGAGAAGAGGACGAGATCGGCTCCGGCCGCCAGCCGCTCCATCGGCGTCGGCTCGTGGCCCAGGCCGAAGGCGGCCGTGTCGAGGAGCGCCCCGCTGCCGAGATCGTCCACGAGGAGCGCTCCGCGAGCGTGGGCGCACGCGGCCAGCTCCGCCGGGTCCGGCAATTCGGTGAAGCCCGCGATGGTGAAGTTGCTGGGATGGACCCGCAGGATCATCGCCGCGCGCCCGTCGCCGAGGGCCGCCTCGTAATCCTCGACCCGGGTCCGGTTCGTCGTCCCGACCTCGACCAGGCGGGCCCCGGCCCGCCGCACGATCTCCGGGATCCGGACGCCGCCGCCGATCTCCACGAGCTCACCGCGGCCGACCACGACGCCCTTGCGGCCGGCGAGCCCGACGGCCAGGACGAGCGCGGCCGCGCAGTTGTTCACGACGAGGGCGTCCTCGGCGCCGGTGAGCGCGACCAGGTGCTCCTCCGCGGCCGGGTCGCGGCGCCCGCGCCGACCGGTCGCCCGGTCGAGCTCGAGGAGGAGCGGCTCGCGCGTCGCGGCCTCCGCGGCCCGGATCGCGGCCACGGGCCAGGGCGCCCGTCCGAGGTTCGTGTGGATGATCACGCCGGTCGCGTTGATGACGTGGGCGGAGAGCGACGTGTGGGCCTCGAGGCGGTCGAGCACCTCGTCGGCGAGAAGGTGGACATCACGGGGAGCGCCGCCCGTCGCGAGCCGCTCGCGCTCGGCCCCGACAACCTCTCTCGCCACCCCGACGAGCGCCCCAGGGGCCCGGTCGCCGGCGCGCGGCCGGACGGCGGCCAGGAGCCGCTCGACACTGGGCGGACGAGGCTCGGTCGCGCTCACCCGCCGATGATCGCAGATGGCCCAACGGGTCGGGTCCGACCCTGCGCGCCGCGGCGGCCCGGGGCCGATTCGCCCGTCCTGGGGGGCCGGGGGCTGGCGCCACGCGCGCGAGGAAGGTACTCTCCATGTCCCAGCTGCCCAGGAGGGTCTCGATCGTCGCTTCAAGTCCGGTCGGAGGGCTGCCCCCAGCACAAGGCCCGACGTCCGGAGAACGCCCGTACGACCCACGCCGCGTGCGCACTCCCGGAACGGCCCCGGTGCGCCACGCCCATCGGGTTGCGCCAGGCCTGCCGGTATACCTTCCGGCGCGCCATGCGCGCCATGTTGCCGCACGCGCCCGACTTGGTCGCGTCGAGCCCGCCTGGATCGTCGGCGCCATCCTCGTCGCGGCCCTCCTCCAGGCGGGCATCGTGGCCGGCTCCAGTGACGGCTCGAGCGGCACGGCCGGGCCGCGGATCGAGCGGCACCTCGTCATCGCGTCCGAGGCGTTGCTGCTGGAGCCCACGGTCCTCTCGGGGGTGGCCGATCGAACGATCGTTCCGCCACCGGGCCTTTTCACGGGACGGTCGACGGCCGCGGTCAGCCCGCCGCATCCGCGCCCGAGCGTCTCCATCGGGCGGGCGGCGACTCCGCGGCCCAGGGGGACTCCGGGCGCCACGGCGACTCCGCGGCCCCCGCCGACGCGCGTCGTGAAGCACACGGTCCGGCGGGCGACGGCCGCCCCGACGAGGCCGAGGCCGCGGACGGCCCCACGGCCGACCTCGAGCCCGACGCCCGCGATCGTGTACCGGCACCGGGCCACGGGGCGTGCCAGCTGGGGGCACTTCGGCGGCCGGGTGATCACGCGCCTTCCCGAGGGGACACGGATCCGCGTCTGCGGGAGTCGGGGCTGCTGGGCGGGCGTCTCCGCGGGCTACGGCCCCACGGAGAGCGGGGGCATGCTGGTCGACGTCGACGCCGCCGTCTTCCGGCGCATCTGCGGCTCCCTCGCGATCGGGGTGGGCACGATCGTCCTGAGCTGGCGCTGACCGGGATCCCGGGTCCGTCGACCGGGGGGACGTGGCGGGAGCGCATGGGAGTCGAACCCACCCGGCCGCGTCAGGCACGACCGCACCGGTTTTGAAGACCGGGGAGCCCACCGGGACCCAACCGCTCCCGCCGCGATGGTAGCGCCCCGTGAGGCGCCCCCCGGGCCCCTGGCGCGTCATCAGTCACGCGCATGGGGCCACCCGCCACGATCGAGGCTGCTCGACCACGGCGCCCCCGGTGGGCTAGTGTTGCCGCTTCCGACCCGACCTTCGAAGGGGACCAGGTGACCTGCGCGAGCTGCGGCGCCGCCAACGACGCCGGACGCAAGTTCTGCCTCGAATGCGGGGCCGCCCTGGCCCTGCTCGGCTGGATGCCGCGACGATCCCACGGCTCGGCGCCCCGGCGGCTCGGGCGGCGGGACGGTCAGGAGCCGCCGATGCCGCGGCCGCCGATGCAGCTGCCGCTGCCGGAGCCGAGCTCTGACGGGGGCTGTTCCTACCCTCCGCCTATCATCGCCAGATGGTTGAATCCCAGGTCCCCTCGACCGCGGCCGCCGCGATCCGCCTCACCGACCTGACGGACTGCGGCGGGTGTGCCGCAAAGCTCGGCGCCGACGTGCTGGCCGAGGTGCTGGCCGGTCTCGGCGCGACGCCGGCGCCGCCCGAGCTGATCGCCGGCCTCGCGCCGCCCGACGACGCCGCGGCCTACAGGCTCACGGACGACCTGGCCGTCATCGGGACCGTGGACTTCTTCCCACCCCTGGTGGCGGATCCCGCCACGTTCGGGGCGATCGCCGCGGCCAACGCCTGCTCGGACGTCTTCGCGATGGGCGGGCGCGTGCTGTTCGCGCTCTCCGTCGCGGCGTTCCCCGAGGATCTGCCGCCGGGGGTGATGGCCGCGATCGTCGGCGGCGCGGCGGAGGTCGTCCGGGAGGCCGGCGGCACGCTGGCCGGCGGCCACACGATTCGCGACCCCGAGCCGAAGTTCGGGCTGGCCGTGGTCGGGGTCGCCCACCCCGACCGGCTCCTGCGCAAGGGGGGCGCGCGACCGGGCGACGTGCTCGATCCTGACCAAGCCGCTCGGAACCGGGCTCCTCGTCTCCGGGGGGCGCCAGGGCCGGACCTCCGCGGCCGACCTCGAGGCGGCCATCGCATCGATGCGCCTGCTGAACCGGGCCGCCGGGGATGCCCTCGTCGCTGCCGGCGCCCGCGGCGCCACGGACGTCACCGGCTTCGGGCTGCTCGGCCACGGGCTGGAGATGGCGCGGGCGTCGGGCGTGGATCTCGTCTTCGACGCCGCTGCCCTGCCGTCGCTCCCCGGCGCGCTGGCCCTGGCGGCGGCCGGGGTCGAGACCGACGGGGCGGCCCACAACCGGCGCTTCACGGCGCCCGCCCTGCACGTCGGGCGCGGAGTCGCGCCGCCGCTCGTGACGCTGGCCCACGACCCGCAGACCTCGGGCGGGCTCCTGGCGTCCGTGCCGGCCGACATGCTGCCGGCCGTGGAGGCGGCGCTTGGGGCGGCCGGCGTGACCGCGTGGCGCGTGGGCCACGTGGCGGCCGCCGACGAGCCGGGGGTCACGCTCGAGTGAGGTGACTGCGACGCATGCCAGGCCACACGTCGGCGGGAGACCGTCAGACGGCTGCGAGCGCTACGTCGAGGCCGATAGCGTGGCACCCGTCTAGCACCGCCTGTGACGATAGCCGGGCGCCGGCGCGTGGTGCTCCCACCCGTCGTAGCCGGGCCACGTAGTCCTTCCCCGGGCGTGACATCATCGAAACGGCGCACCGTGTGCAGGACGCCTGCCGAGGATTCGACATGGACTTGAACGAGCCGCTTCGCTGGCTCCTTGGCCGGGGCGCGCTGCTGCTGATCGGCGCCGCAATCATCTTGCTGATCTACCGGATCGGGGCCACCGCGATCCACCGCTTTGTGCCGGCCATCATCAACGCCCAGGCGACGCATCTCCCGTCCGGGTCGAGCTCGGCGGACGAGGTGGGCAAGCGGATCGGGACGATCGAGGACCTCCTCTTCAAGCTCCTCCGCGTGGGCGCGCTGGCCGGGCTCGTCGCCATGACCCTGGCCGTCTTCGAGCTGTGGACCATCCTCGCCGCCATCGTCCTCGTCATCGTGGCCGTCGTGGTCGCGACCCGGGACGTCGTCCTCGACTACGTGATGGGGCTCCTGATCCTCGTGGAGGGCCCGTATTTCAAGGGTGACTACGTCGCCGTCGGCGGTCACCCCGGGATCGAGGGAGTCGTGGAGGAGATCGGCCTGCGCCGGACGATGCTGCGGGACGGGATGGGCTCCTCGCACGCCGTCTCGAACGGCCTCATCCGGTTGTCGTCCAACCTCACCCACGTGTTCTCAGTCGCGGTCGTGGACTTCCACGTCCTGCACGCGGGCGAGCTCGATCGAGCCCTCGCGACCGTGGCCCAGGTCGCCGACGAGATGCGCGAGGATGCCGCCTGGGCGGACAGGTTCGCCGCGGAGGCCCCGACCGACATTACGGTCCTCGCGATCGGCATGGACGGTGCCTCGGTCAGGCTCCAGCAACGGGTGCCGACGGGCGCCCAGGGCCTCGTCGCGAGCGAGCTTCGCCGGCGGCTGGCCGGAGCACTCGTGGCGGAGTCGATCGGGACGGGGCGGTGGGACACTGCAATGCCGATCGTCACCCAGCCCTCCTCCTCGCCCCACGATGGGTAGGACGGCCGCCGGCGGGCCCTCGCTGATCACACCCGCGCCGGGGCAAGCGCTCGCTGTCGCTCGCGCGACGTGGCCACGGCGGCTGGTTGCGGACTCGCCGAACGGTGCGTAGACGACCGCGCTAGTCTGTCTCGACGTGCGCGTGAGCAATGCGAGCACCGGGGAAGTCAAAGGAGGTGGGAACGTGGCCGGTAAGACAGTCGTCCTCGCGTTCTTCAAGGACGAGGCAGCCGCGGACGATGCGGTCGAGTCGCTGAAGGCGTGGGACAAGGCCGACCGCGACATCAAGCTCGATGCGATTGGCGTCCTTGCCCTCGACGACAAGGGCAAGATCAAGACCCACAAGCTCGGCAAGCGCAGCGTCGGCAAGGGCGCCGGGATCGGACTCGTGCTGGCGGTCATCGCCCCGCCGACCCTGCTTGCCGGCGTCATCGGCGGCGGGCTGCTGGGCGCCTTCCATCACAAGGGTCTCGGTCTCAAGGCCGCGGACCGCGACCGGATCGCGGCCCAGCTCTCCGGCGGCCACGCCGCGGTGGGCGTGCTCGTGAACCCGGCCATGGCGATCGACGTCTCCGCCAAGCTCAGTGAGCTCGGTGGGAGCGCCGAGGTCCACGAGGTGACCGAAGAGGCCGTCGCCGAGGTCGAGACGGCCGTCCCGGCCGTCGAGGCGGCCGAGCTGGCTGCAGGCGACGATCTGTCGATCCTCGACGGAGTCGGCCCGAAGTATGCCGACGCGCTCCGGGCGGCGGGTGTGACCACGTTCGCCCAGCTCAGTGAGATGACGCCCGAGGCCATCGAGGAGATGTTGGCCAAGGCGAACGTGCCCTTGATCGCCGGCCACAACGCCAACACCTGGCCCCGCCAGGCCAAGCTGGCTGCCGCCCAGGAGTGGTCAGCGCTGCGGCGCTACATCGACTCCACCAAGTAGTAGGCGGGTCGTCGACCACCGAGTCGCACCTGGCGCGGCGAGCTCCTAGCGATTACCCTCCCGCCGCGTCGACTCTCACCGGCCCTCGGCCGTCCGGTCGGGGGCCGCGCCACGTCTACCGCACGCCCTGGCCTCGCGTCGGTCTGTTGGTGTCATTGGCGCACGCCGTACAGGCCGGCGCGCGGTCATCGTCGCGTTCTGCGCGCGCGCGCAGCACCGTGGCCCGTGGATTGAGGCGCCGCTGTGGGATGAGGAGCGGGGCCTGATCACGCTGTCCCGGCGACGCAGTGCACCGGACGCAGATCTCCGGTGCGAAGGCACACCCCGAGTCGGCCCGAAGGACCCTTGTCGGCCGGCCGGGCCGCGGGCCACGCTGCCGGCCGGAGGTGCGTGATGGCTGGCTGGCGCGACATGCTCCACGGCGATCCACTTTCCTGGCTCCTGGACGAGGCGAACCCGGCCGTGCGCCACCTGGCGCTGCGCGACCTGCTCGGCCGACCGACGTCCGATGCCGAGGTTCAGTCCGCGCGCCTGGCCGCGACCCGCGCCGACCCGATTGCGACGATCCTCGCCGCCCAGGACCCGGCTGGCTGGTGGGAGAAGCCGGGCGCCGGCTACGCCACGAAATACCGCGGCACCGTCTGGTCGCTGATGTTTCTCGACCAGCTCGGCGCCGACCCCGACGAGCCCCGGGTCCATGCCGCCTGCGACTACGTTCTCGCCCACAGCCAGGCGCGGTCGGGCGGGTTCGCGGCTTCCGGCATCGCCCGCGAGGCCCCTCCCCCGCCCTCGCTCGTGGCGCACTGCCTGAACGGCAACCTCCTTCGCGCCCTCATCGGGTTCGGCTGGCTCGGCGACGAGCGCGTCCAGCGGGCGATCGCCTGGCAGGCGACGGCGATCACGGGAGAGGGTGAGACACACTGGAACGCCGCGACCCCGGGCCCGGGCTTCCGCTGCGGCGCGAACGACGGGCTGCCGTGCGGCTGGGGTGCCGTGAAGGCACTCCTCGGCCTGGCCCGGATCCCGCCGGAGCAGCGCTCGCCGGAGGTGGCGCGGGCGGTCGACGCATCGGTCGCCTTCCTGCTGTCCCGCGACCCAGCGGTCGCCGACTACCCGATGGCATGGGGCAACAAGAAGCCCAACGGCTCGTGGTTCCGGCTCGGCTTCCCGTCCGGCTACGTCACCGACATCCTGCAGGTGCTCGAGGCGCTCGTGGAGGCGGGGGCGGCCGGCGACCCGCGGCTGGCCAACGCGGTCGCCTGGGTGCTCGCACAGCAGGACGCGCACGGCCGCTGGGCCAACCGCTACCCATATGCCGGGAAGATGTGGATCGACATCGACCCGCCCAATGGCCCGAGCCGGTGGGTGACCCTGCGCGCGTGCCGGGTCCTGCGCGCCGTCGGCGACCACCCGGTCGGCTTCCGCATCGCCGAACCGGCCGAGTTCGTGATTCCGCCTCGAGCTCCCGGCGGGGTACGTGGCGGCCGTGGTCCAGGGTCCTGAAGCCGTCTCCGCGGCAGGGTTCGCGAGCGACCCACGCCTTGCCCGGACTACACTCCGCGGCACGGAGGCGGGCACCACCCGCCCCGCATCGGAGGCTCAGAGCATGGCGAAGGGCTACGTCCGGCTCACGCAGCCGCTCGTCCGCGACGGCGACCGCGCCACCGGCGTCCTCCGCCCGGCGACCTGGGACGAGGCCCTGGACCGGGCCGCCGCGGGCATCCGCGACGCCGTCCACCGCCACGGACCCACGGCGTACGGCTGCTTCTCGTGCTCGAAGGCGACCAACGAGGTCAACTTCGCCGCCCAGAAGCTCGCTCGGGCGGTCGTCGGCAGCAACAACATCGACAGCTGCAACAGGACCTGACACGCCCCGTCGGTCGTCGGTCTGGCGACCATCTTCGGTGCCGGGGGCGGCACCAGCTCCTACCGCGAGGCGGAGGAGACGGACTTGATCATCCTGTGGGGATCGAACGCGCGCGAGACCCACCCGATCTTCTTCCATCACCTCCTGCGCGGCGTTCGTCGCGGCGCCCGCCTGTATGCGGTGGACCCGCGCCGCACCAGCTCGGCAGAGTGGGCAGACACGTGGCTCGGGCTCGACGTGGGCAGCGACATCGCGCTCGCCAACGCGGTCGGTCGCGAGATCATCGCCGCGGACCTCCAGAACGACGAGTTCATCCGCCGCGCCACCACCGGGTTCGACGAGTACCGGGCCCGGGTCGACCCGTACACGCTCGCCTACGCCGAGCGCGAGACGGGCGTCCCTGCGGACGTCATCCGCGAGCTTGCCCATGCCTACGCGACCGCCCCCCGGGCGATGATCTGCTGGACGCTGGGCATCACCGAGCACCACAACGCCGTCGACAACGTGATCGCGCTCATCTCGCTGGCCCTCCTCACCGGGCATGTCGGGCGGTACGGCAGCGGCCTCAACCCCCTGCGCGGCCAGAACAACGTCCAGGGCGGGGGTGACATGGGCGCCCTCCCCGACCGCCTGCCCGGCTTCCAGCACGTCGAGAACGACGCGCTCCGCGCCCCGTTCGACGCCGCCTGGGGCGTGAGCGTCCCCCGCGGCGCGGCTGGAACCTGACGGCCATGTTCCACGCGATGGAGCGGCGCGAGCTGACGGCCCTCTACGTGATCGGCGAGAACCCGGTCCAGTCCGAGGCCGACCAGGCGAAGGCGATCGCGGCCCTCTCGAGCCTCGAGCACCTGGTGGTGCAGGACATGTTCCTGACGAGGACGGCCCAGCTGGCCGACGTCGTCCTGCCGGCCGCGGCCGCCTGGGCCGAGACCGAGGGCACCGTGACGAACTCGGAGCGACGCGTCCAGCGGGTCCGGGCCGCCCTGCGCCCGCCCGGCGAGGCTCGCGACGACCTGGCGATCATCTTCGACCTCGCGAAGCGCCTCGGCAGCGACTGGGGGGAGCCGTCGGCCGAGGGCGTCTGGAACGAGCTGCGCAGCCTGTCCCCGGTCCACGCGGGGATGAGCTACGCCCGCCTGGAGTCGGAGGACGGCCTCCAGTGGCCCTGCTACGACGAGCACCATCCGGGTGAGCTCTTCCTGCACTCCCGGCTCTGGGAGGACCCGGTGCCGGGCCGTCGCGTGCCCTTCGTGCCGGTGGAGCACGATCCGCCGGTCGACCGCCTCGACGCCGACTTCCCGATCCGCCTGACCACCGGGCGGAGACTCGAGTCGTTCAACACGGGAGTCCAGTCGGCCGGCTATCGCTCCCCGCTGCGGCGCGGCGAGTCGCTCGACCTGTCACCGGAGGACGCCGCCCGCCTGCGCGTGGGCGAGGGCGAGCGCGTCCGCGTCGTCTCCCGCCGCGGCGCCATCGAGGCCCCGGTGCGGGTGGACGAGGGCCTTCGCCCGGGGCTCGCCTTCATGACCCTCCACTTCCAGGACGAGGTGGCGACCAACCTCCTGACGATCGACGCCACCGATCCGAAGTCCGGCACCGCCGAGTTCAAGGCAACCGCGATCCGCGTCGAGAAGCTCCGATCTCGCCCGCCGCGCACCCGGCGCACGAGGGCTCGCCTCGAGGCTTGACGGCCGAAGGCCGGGCGCGCACGATCCCGCGATCGCGGCTGTATCCAGCCGCCACAAGGGGGGCGACCAATGGGCCACTATCTTCTCCGCGCGTCCTACACCCAGCAGGGCATCCAGGGGGTGCTCAAGGAGGGCGGGACGGGCCGCGCTCGCGCCGTCGAGGCGCTGGTCGCCAGCGTGGGCGGCACGGTGGTCTGCCAGTTCTGGGCGTTCGGGGCCGACGACTACGTGGCCATCGCGGAGATGCCCGACAACGTCGCGGCCGCGAGCGTTGCCGCGACCGTCGCTGCGAGCGGCGCGGCGTCGGTCGCGACGACCCCCCTGCTCACGGCGGCCGAGGTCGACGAGGCCGTGCGCCGCCACCCGACGTACCGGGCGCCCGGCACCTGATCGAGCCCGGGCGGCCGCGGTCAGCCCGCGGCCGCCCGGCACGGCGCCGGTCGCCGGTGCCCGCTTCCATCCACTCGCTAGACTCCGCGGATGGACCTGGTCACCCTGGCCCCACGCGCGTCGGCCGAGGAGCGGGCAGCCGTTGACGGCGTCCTCGGCCTGGCGACGACCCGCTGGGAGGGCGGCGACCGCGACCTGCCGGCCGACGACCGGTTCTCCCGCGGGGGGCACGCCGCCCGCGAGCGGCGGCACCTCCTGCTCCCGGTCTTCCACGCCATCCAGGCCCGCGTCGGCTGGATCAGCCAGCCCGCGCTCGAGTACGCCTGCCGGCGCCTGGCCGTCCCGCCCGCCGAGGCCTACGGCGTGGCCGCGTTCTACCAGATGTTCTCGACCGTCCCCCGGCCGCCGGTGGTCGCTCACGTGTGCGAGGACCTCGCCTGCCGCCTCAACGGGGCCGAGGAAGTCTGCGCCGACCTGGAGCGCGCGCTCGGGCCGGCCGGCGAGCCGGCCCTCGGCGGCGAGGCGACCTGGGTCCGCGCGCCGTGCCTCGGTCGCTGCGAACGCGGACCGACCGCCCTCTTCACGGTCGCCGGGCTCGTGGCGGAGACGATCGCCGTGGCCCCGGTGGACGCCGCGGCCGTCGTCGGGCAGCTCGAACGGTCGCTCGCCGGCCGCCAGCTCGTCCCGCCGCGAATCTAGCTGGATCCCGACGAGGGGCGCCTGGCGAACGTCCGTCGGTCCATCCCCCAGGCCGGCCAGCCGGGCCTCCGGCTGCTCGCACGGGCCGGCGTCACCGACCCGCGAAGCCTCGATGACTACCGGGCGACGGGCGGCTACCGGGGACTCCGCCGGGCGTTCGAGATCGGACCGGCCGCCGTCATCGCGGAGGTCACCGCCTCGCGCCTGCTGGGTCGCGGCGGCGCGGCTTTCCCGACCGGGCGCAAGTGGGCCGCGGTCGCGGAGCAGCCGGCCCGGCCGCACTACACCGTCTGCAATGCCGACGAATCGGAGCCGGGCACGTTCAAGGACCGGGTGCTCATGGAGGAGGACCCCTACGCCATCGTCGAGGCGATGACGATCGAGGGATTCGCCACCGGCGGCGAGCGCGGGTTCCTCTACCTGCGCGCTGAGTACCCCCTCTCGGCCGCCCGCATGGCCAACGCGATCGCCACGGCCCGCGCCTCCGGCCACCTGGGAGGCGACATCCTGGGCTCGGGCTTCTCGTTCGACATCGAGATGCGGCGCGGCGCCGGCGCCTACATCTGCGGGGAGGAGACGGCCCTCTTCAACTCGATCGAGGGCCGGCGCGGCGAGCCGCGGAACAAGCCGCCGTTCCCCGTGGAGGCGGGCCTCTTCGGCAAGCCGACTGCGGTCAACAACATCGAGACCCTCGTGAACGTCCCGGCCATCGTGGCCGACGGAGGGGCCGCCTTCGCGGCGATCGGCACCGAGGGCAGCGCCGGGCCGAAGCTCTTCTGCCTCTCGGGCGCGGTCGAACGGCCGGGCGTCTACGAGCTCGATTTCGGGGCCACGCTCGGCGAGCTGCTCGCCCGCGCCGGCGGGGTCGCGGGGGGCCGGGCCCTGAAGGCGGTCCTCCTGGGCGGGGCCGCGGGCGCCTTCGTCGGGCCCGACGCGCTGGACCTGCCGCTCACCTTCGAGGCGACCCGCGCCGCCGGCGTCACCCTCGGATCGGGTGTCGTCATGGTCTACGACGAGACGGCCGACCTCGTCGGGGCGCTCGTTCGGATCGCGGCCTTCTTCCGCGACGAGTCGTGCGGGCAGTGCGTCCCCTGCCGCATCGGCACGGTGCGCCAGGAGGAGGTCGTCGCCCGCCTGGCGGCCGGCCGGCCCCACGGGAGCGCCGACGACGACCTGGCGATCCTGGCCGACGTGGGCCGGGCGATGCGCGACGCGAGCATCTGCGGCCTTGGCCAGACGGCGTCGACGGCGATCGAATCCGCTCTGCGCGCGGGGCTCGTCGATCTCGGCGCCGCCGGAGGACGAGCATGAGCGCCGAGGTCGAGCGGATCTTCTACGAGATGCCGGCCCGCGCCTCGCGGACACCCATGCCGCCCGAGGTCCCCGCCGTCCCGCTCGTCGACCTCTCGCTCGACGGGCAGGCGGTCGCGGTGCCCACGGGCTCGACGATCCTCGAGGCCTGCCGGGCCGCCCAGATCACCATCCCGACGCTCTGCTACCTCGAGAGCCTGACCCCGGTCAACGTCTGCCGGATCTGCGTCGTCGAGGTCAGCGGCTCCCGCGTCCTCGTCCCAGCCTGTTCCCGCCGGGTCGAGGCGGGCATGGAGGTCCAGACGGGATCCGAGCGGGTCCGCCACAGCCGCAGGCTCGTGCTCGAGCTGCTGGGGTCGTCGGTCGACCTCTCCCTCGCTCCCGGGGTGGCCGCGATGATGGCCGAGTACGGGGCGGACCCCTCCCGCTTCGGCCCGTTTGCGCCGCCCGCCGGGGCGGGCGTCCGTGACGCGCGCGAGCCCGGCCGTCACGACGCGACGTCGGGCGCCGCCGCCGAGACCGTGGCCCAGCCGGTCAAGCTCGACAACGACCTCTACGTGCGGGACTACTCCCGCTGCATCCTCTGCTACAAGTGCGTGGAAGCCTGCGGCGTCGACGCCCAGAACACGTTCGCGATCGCGGTGGCGGGCCGCGGCTTCGACGCCCGCATCTCGACCGAGTACGACGCGCCGCTCCCGTCGTCGGCCTGCGTCTACTGCGGGAACTGCATCGGTGTGTGCCCGACCGGCGCCCTGATGTTCCGTTCCGAGCACGAGATGCGCGCGGCGGGCACCTGGGACGAGGCGGCCCAGGAGACGACCGAGACGATCTGTCCCTACTGCGGCGTCGGTTGCACGCTCACGCTGCACGTCCAGGACAACTCGGTCGTGAAGGTGACCTCGCCCATGGATTCGTCGGTGACCGAGGGTCACCTCTGCATCAAGGGCCGCTTCGGGTTCCAGTTCGTGCAGGAGCGCCCGTCGACCGAGGCCTGACCGCGGGCCGCGGCGTTCGCCGGCGCGGGCTGGCCCATCAGCCGAGGGCGATCCGCTCCTCACCCGCGTAGACGTTGAACCCGCCGCCGCGAACGAACCCGACGAGGGTCATCCCGAGCCGCTGCGCCGCCGAGACGGCGAGATCCGTCGGCGCGGAGACGGCGGCGACCAGCGCGATCCCGGCCACGGCCGCCTTCTGGACGATCTCGAAGCTGACCCGGCCCGACACGGCGAGGATCCGGTCGTGCAGCGGGAGCTCGCCCGCGAGCGCGGCCGCGCCGATCAGCTTGTCGAGCGCGTTGTGGCGGCCGACATCCTCGCGCAGCCCGAGCAGGGCGCCGCCGGGATCGAAGAGGCCCGACGCATGCAGTCCGCCTGTCTGCTCGAAGACGACCTGGCCGACGCGGAGCCGGTCGGGCAGGGTCGCGATCACGGCGGCACCAACCCGCGGCCCCGGGGGCAGCGGGGCGGCGCGGATGCTGATGTCGTCGAGCGAGGCCTTCCCGCAGATGCCGCAGCTTGCCGACGCGACGAACGCCCGGGCCGGCACGGACGCCGGGTCGAAGGCGCGCAGGATGCGGACGACCAGCTCGTTGTCGGGCGCCGCGACCGTCGCGGGATCGCCCACCTCCACGACCAGGCCGGCAAGATCCCCGGGGGCCAGCAGTCCCTCGCTGACGAGGAACCCGACCGCGAGCTCGGCATCGTGCCCGGGCGTGCGCATCGTGACCGCCACGTCCACCGGTTCCTGGCCCGGGCCGCCCACGCGAATCGCCATCGGCTCCTCGCCGGCAAGCCGGTCGGGCCGCCGGGCCGCGACCCCGCCGCGCACGACGAGAACCTCGTGGGACGTGGTCGCCCGGTCAGCGGGCGGGAGCGGTCGAGCCATCATGCGGCCGAGTCTATCCGAGGGGCCGACGCGACCCCGCCGGGCGGCCATTCTCGCTGGCGGGGCCGCGACGGCGTGCCGATACGCCTTGTGCGATGGCCCGACCCACGGCGGGCGGTGTGTGGGCAAACAGAAACGGCCCCGGGTCAGTCCCCGGGGCCGTCGAGTGAGCGGCGCGTTCGCGCCGGCGTGCTAGGCGCGCCGAAGGGCGAAGCAGTCGCTGCAATAGACGGGCTTGCCGCTCGTCGGCCGGAAGGGGACCTGTGCCTCCTTGCCGCACGACGAGCAGGTGGCGGTGAACATCTCGCGAGGTCCGCGGCTGCTGTAGCCGCCTCCCCCGCCGCTGCTGTAGCCACCACCGTTGTAGCCGCCGCCGTCGCTGTAGCCGCCGCGGTTGCCGTAGCCGGCGCCGCCGGTGTCACCCCGCGATGCCTTGCGGCTGGCCCGGCACGACCCACAGCGACGCGGCTCGCTGAACTGCCGGGTGGCGTAGAACTCCTGCTCCCGCGCGCTGAAGACGAACTCCTGGCCACAGTCGGCGCAGGTGAGGACCTTGTCCGAATACAAGAAAGACCGCTCCTTGCTCTCGCCGGCGTCCGCGACCCTTGACCGTTGATCCTCGCGGGAGCCCGTGAGTGTAGGGGAGCGATCGTGTAGTGCCGTGCGTATGACCCCGCTCCGTACGGGGATGTGCGTGCCAACAGTAGCCGATCATCCCGGGCATGGGAAGAGGGTTGCTGCGGACGTTCCCGCAGAGTCGGCGATCC
Organism: uncultured Chloroflexia bacterium; assembly: GCA_963776355.1. GTDB lineage: Bacteria > Chloroflexota > Limnocylindria > Limnocylindrales > CSP1-4 > CTSoil-043. The sequence goes on from CAVZLU010000006.1 coordinate 31,940, forward strand.
CGTCGCTCCGGTGGCCCTGGCGCCGGCGAGCGTCCTCGCGTGCCTCGCGCCGGCGCGGTCGGCGTCGACGGCATGGGATCCGCTACGCCTGGGGCGGCGCCCCTGCGACCCAGGCGGCCGCGGCGATGATGACCGCCGACTGGACGGCGACGTGGTAGGCGGCCGACGCCCAGATTGCCCCGGTCCGCCAGTTCAGCCAGCCGAAGATCAGCCCACCGCCGAGCGTGGAGACGGCCTCAAGGTCGGGCTTGCCGATGTGGATCATCACGAACGGGACGAGCGCGACCACGACCCCGAAGGGGCCGATTGCCCGGAGGAGGGCGAACAGGACGAACCCGCGGAGCAGGAACTCGGTTGGCACGAGGTCGAGGACGTTCGTCAGGACGACGTCGGGCGCGGTCGAGAGCGACGGCGCATACCACTCCCGGAGGGCCGGCAGGCCCGCGACGAGGGCGATGAGCGGCACGGTGACCACGATCGCCAGCCCGCCCAGGACCACGGCCCGGCGGACGTCCCCGCGGCCCAGGCCGTAGCGCCGGGGATCCTCGCGCAGGGCAAGGAGGACCACGAACGGCACGACGCCGAACAGCACGACCCGTTCGAGCGCCTGGTTGCGAAGGCTTCGCGGGTCGATCGGGCCGAACCGCGGGAGGACGTCGTAGTTCCGGTCGAGCATCAGGAGGAGCGTCGCGAGGAGCAGGAACGACGTCGCCAGCGCAGGCACCCGCAGGCCCAGCAGGTTGATCTCGGCGCGATCGCGCGGGGCGCCGGGGTAGGCCGGCGGGTCGCCGAGGAACACGTCAGCCAGGCGCGCGCGGATGGTCACGGCGGGACAGGCTACCAGCGGCCGGGACGGCGCGACTCGGGTCGGCCGCCGATCGGGCCGTTCGGCCCGCGGCGCGGTGCGCGGCGGCGGATGCCCCCGCGCTCGACGTGCGCCCACAATTCGGGCATCCTGGAGGTGGCTCCGTGACACTCGACGCGACGCCTGCCGGCGGATCGTCCGGGCTCGGCATCTCGATGGCCGAGGCCGCGCTCCACGTCGAGCGCCTCGGCTTCATCGACGTCCACGGCTCGGCTCCCGAGGCGCCGGGCGGGGCGAACCTCGTGGTGGCGCTCCGGGAGCGGCCCACCCTCGTTCACTTTGACCCGGAGCGGGTCGAGCACTGGACCGTGACCGCGGGGCGTGGCCGGCCGGCCGAGATCACGAGGAAGGTCGCCGCTCCGCTGGAACGGCCCTTCGCGTGGGGCACGATCCGGGTCGTGGACCGCCTCGAGGTCTTCAACTCGTTCCTCGCCTTCGGGGGGACCGTGCGAGCCGTGGAGAAGGATGCCGCGACGACCATCGTCGTCTTCTCGTCGCATGCCCCGATCCTCCGCTCGACCGGCCACAGCCAGGGCGTCGACCCCGCGACCGGCGAGGTGGGGGCCTTCTTCGCCCGGATGATGATCCCCATCGACTTCACCCCGGGCGCCGAGGCCCGTATCGGCGAGGCGCCGCCGATGGCGCTCTACGGAGCGTTCCACGCCTCGATGCAGGGGCGATTTGCCGCCTCCGAGGAGCTCCGCCTCTCGAACCCCGGGTTCGTCGCCTGGTGCGGGCGCGAGCGCCACCGGCTGGCGGAGGTCTTCGGCCCCGACTGGGACGCGGGACGCGCGCTCGCGCGGGAGCTCGGGCTCGACACACCCTGAGGCAGCGCCGGCGCCCTGTCGCAGAGCCGGCGCCCTCGTCGGCGCCGTACCATCGGGGTGCCCATGATCGAACGCGCGACGCCACCCGGCGGGGTCCGGCAGCTGCCCCGCACCACGTTTGTCCGGCCGGACGGGCGAGCCATCCATGTCTACGGAGAGGTCCGCGGGACACCCCCGGCCGATGCCCTGCCATCGGAGCCGACCGCCCTCCATCTCCGTCGCGACGAGCTATCGGCATCCTGGGTCGCGATCTCGCCGGCCCGCAACGTGCGGCCCCACAGCTCGGCGCCGGCGGGCGCCGGCACGGTCCCCGGCAGCCAGGCGGCGCGATACGGCTGTCCGCTGTGTCCCGGAGGCCCGGAGCTCGCCTTCGGCTACGACGCGGCCGTGTTTGAGAACCGCTTCCCCTCATTCGTCCTCGACCCCCCGGCCGTGCCCCACCCCGGCGACCCGCGCTTCGCTCCCTCGCTCGGCACGTGCGAGGTCGTCATGTTCACCGAGCGCCACGAAGGCAACTTCGCGACCCTCACGCCCGAGGAGACGGCCCGCGTCGTCGCGATCTGGCGGGATCGGACCGCCGCGCTCTGGGCCGACGAGCGGCTGGCGTACGTCCTGCCCTTCGAGAACCGGGGCGCCGAGATCGGGGCGACCCTCTCCCACCCGCACGGCCAGATCTATGCCTTCGGCCACCTGCCCCCATGGATCGAGCGTCGCGCGGCTGCCCTCGCCGACGGCCGGGCGCGGACCGGCGCCTGCGTCAGCTGCAGCGTGGTGGCCGACGAGATGGCGTCGTCGCGGCTCGTCCACGCCGACCCCCACTGGGCCGTTGGCGTTCCGTTCGCGCCGCGCTGGCCCTACGAGGTCCACGTCCGCGCCGTCCGTCATGGTGCGCGCCGGCTGACGGATCTGGGCGCGGCCGAGCTGCGCTCCCTGGCCGGGGCGCTCCACGCCGTCGTCGAGCGCTACAACGGCCTCTTCGGATTCGAGCTTCCGTACATGATGGTGATCCACGAGGCGCCGCGCGGCGCGGCTGACTGGCACCTCGCCGTGGAGCTGTATCCGCCTCATCGTTCGGAGCGACTTACCAAGATTCGAGCCTCGGTCGAGACGGCTACCCTCCTCTTCATCAACGACACCCTGCCCGAGGACAGCGCGGCCCGTCTCCAGGCCGTGCCGGTGCCGCCGCGCGATGAGCACCCTGGGTTCGAGGCCGTCGCCGCCGAGCCGGCCGGGTGACGGCCACGGGCGGGGGCGCGGCAGCCCGCGCGCCAGGGCTGGACGAGGAGCGACTTCGGGCGCGGCTCGCCGCGGCGTTTCCCTCGACGCGCGCGTCGGCGGTCCGGGTCGTCCGGGCCCCGGGGCGCGTCAACCTGGTCGGTGAGCACACCGACTACAACCTGGGATACGTGCTGCCGGCGGCGATCGACCTGGAGATCCGGATCGCCTTCGTCGCCAGCGGGGGCCGCCGGGTCGAGCTCCTCAGCAATGACACGGGTGAGCGCGCGGTCTTCGATCTCGACGCTGCCCGTCGGCGCTCCCGCGGCATGGCCGCGTATGTCGGCGCGACCGCGCGGGCGCTTGCCGACGCGGGGATTCCGACCCGGGGCCTGCGCGGCGTCCTCACCTCGTCGTTGCCCCGGGCGTCGGGCCTGTCGTCGTCGGCGGCGCTCGAGCTCGCCTCGGCCTGGGCCCTCGTCGAAGATCCGGTCGCCATCCCGCCGCTCGACCTGGCCCGCATCTGCCAGCGCGCCGAGAACGTCTACGTCGGCGTCAACTGCGGGCTGATGGACCAGTTCGCGAGCGCCTGCGGGGTCGCCGGCGCGGCCATGCTCCTCGACTGCCGGTCGCTCGACTGGCGCCCGGTGGCGCTGCCGCTGGCCACGCACACGCTGGTGGCGATCCACACCGGCTCCACGCGCAGCCTCAGCTCCAGCCAGTACAACGCCCGCCGCGCCCAGTGCGAGTCCGCGGCGGCGGTCCTGGCCAACGACGATCCCTCGATCCGCTCCCTGCGCGACGTCACGCCGGCGATGCTGCCCCTCGTGCGGGCCCGCGTCGACGGGGAGACCTACCGGCGCTGCCGCCACGTCGTCACCGAGAACGCCCGGGTGGCCGACACCATCGCCGCTCTCGCGGACGGCGATCTCGCCGCCGTCGGACGCGCGTGGGCGGCCAGCCACAACTCGCTCCGCGACGACTACGAGGTTGTCTCGCCCGAGCTGGACGCACTCGTGGAGATCGCGACGGCGGTGCCGGGCGTGGTCGCCGCCCGCATGACGGGCGCGGGCTTCGGGGGCTGCACGATCAATCTCGTGGAGCGCGCGGCGGTCGACGCGCTCCGCGAGCGGGTCCTGGACGAGTACCCGGCACGGACGGGCCTGTCGCCGCGCATCTACGCCGTCGACGCGGCCGCCGGCGCGGGGTACGTCGGCGAGCTTGATCCCGCGCGTGCTTCGCTCGCCGGCCACGACCGGCGTGGTCCCGGGTCAGGCGGGCGGGACAGCCGCGCCCTGGTGGGCCGGCTCGTGGGCCAGGACGTCGGCGAAGGCGCGAGCGGCCGCCGCCCGCCGGCCGAGGCCGGCCAGGGCGAGACCTTCGAGGTAGCGGCACTCGATGCGGTTGCGGCGCTCGAGGTCGTCATCGAACAGCAAGAGGTTCGGCAGCGAGGTCGCGAAGTAGTCGATCCGGACCTCGCGGCGCGCCTGTGCTCGCGCGTGGACCAGGAGCTGCTGGAGGAGCGCCCGGGCGCCGAGCTCGTCGCCGAGGGCGCGCCGCGCCAGGGCCGCCTCGTACGTGGACGGCCCCGGTGATGCCGGGGCTTCGGCGGCAGCGCGGAGGGCGGCCGTCGATCCGGCCGCGTCCCCCAGGGCGGCGCGCGCGAGACCGACGCGCCGGATCGCGGCGTGCTCGTCGGCCAGGGGGTGCTTGCCCTCCCCGAGCGAGGGCGGGTAGGAACGGGCGGATTCGAACTGATCGAGCGCCGCGGCCGCGTCACCGCCGGCCAGGGCCGCGTCCCCCAGGCGGAGGTGAGCCTCCACGTACTGCGCGGCGACGAGCCCCTCGCCGCCTTCCCAGGGATGGAAGCGGCGCCCGGCGATGAACCCCAGCGCCTCGGCGTGGCGCCCGGCGAGGTTGAGCAAGGTGGCCCACTCCAGTGCAAGGTCGTCACGCCGGGCGACAAGGTCGGGGCGCCGGGCGAGGCGGCGGCGTCGGGCCGCGGGATCGGCGCCCAGCCGCTTGTCCAGCTGGTCGGCCTCGAACAGCAGGCGCGCGTCGTCGGGATCGGCCGCGAGCGCGCGTCGATAGGCGGCGCGGGCGCGGCCCCGCCGGCCCGCGTGGTTCAGGTAGGCGATCCCGAGATTGCGGTGGACCGTGGCGAGCGACGGATCGAGCACGGCCGCGCGCTCCCAGCGGACCACCGCCTCGGCGTAGCGCCGACGGTCGTACAGGAGGTTGCCGAGGTAGTACGGGGCGCGCGGGTCGGTCGCATCGGCGGCAATCGCCGCCTCCAGCACCGCGATCTCCTCCAGGCGCGCCGGGAAGGACCAGCGCGGATCGGCGGCTCGCGCCCGGGCTCGCTCGGTTCCCGCCCGCACGGCGTCGCCGGCCGTCGCCCGGCGGTCCAGCAGCCACGCCAGCGTGTAGTGGACGAGCGGACCGCTGCCGAGCTCGCGCGGATCTCCGTCGAGCCCGCCCGGCTCACGGGCCGCGAGCAGGTCGTCGAGCAGGGCGATGGCGTCATCGAGGAGGCCCGTCCGCGCCAGGTCATGGACGACGTCGAGCCCGACCTGGGCATCGAAGCCGAAGCCGCGGGGCTCCGGACCCGAGGCGAGCACGACCTCCCGGGTGGCCCAGGCGTCGAGGGGATCGAGGCGGAGCGTCTCCGCCGCGAAGGCAGCAGCCTCGGCGGTGCGCCCGGCGCGACGCAGGATCGCGGCCCGCAGGTCCCTGGCGCCGAGGTTCGCGGCCCCGGCGACAAGGGCCCGGTCGACCTCGTCGAGCGCGCCCGCGAGATCGCCGCGGATCACGGCCAGCTCGGCGAGCGCACGGTGCGCCGGTCCCGCCCAGGCCGCGGTCCAGGTCGCAGCGGCGAAGGCGTCGCGGGCGCCCTCGCGCAGGGCCGCGGCGTCGGCGGGGGCCATGCCCGCGGCCTCGGCCTGCGCCCGGAGCGCCAGGGCCAGCAGGTAGTGCGGCTCACCGTCGGGCGGGTTCGGATTGCGAACGGTGTACCGCGCGATCGCCCGCCGGGCGTGGTCCGCGGCGTCTGCGAGCTCGCCCCGCCGGAGATGCCAGCGGGCCATCGCCGTGTTCGAGCGCGCGTCGCCGGGGTCGCGCCGCAGCGCCTCGCGCCAGTACTCCTCCGGCTCGCGGGTGGCGTGCCGGTACTGCTCGAGGTGAAGTCCAACGAGGAAGAGCTCCTCCTGGAAGGCGATCTCGGCGGGCAGGGGCGGCTCCGTCGCCGGCGCCGGGATGGACTTCTCCGGCCGCTCGATCGGCCGGTGTCGAATCAGCTCGCGGCCGCCGGCGGCGGCCACGACCAGCTCGAGGTCCGTCAGCCGCACGCCCGAGGGGGCCGGCACGTCGGCGAGGAACGGGGCGTCGGGAGCGAGGTCGAGGGTGCGCTCGAGGAGGGTGCCTCCCGGCCCCGCGAGCCGGACGGCGGCGCCGGCGTGGCGGGCCGTCACGTTCACGCCCGCTCGCACGCGGCCCGCGGCGAGCCGCAGGCTCACGGCCGCGTCGAGGTTCGCCAGGTCGGCCGGTCCCATCTCGCGGAGCGGGTACCACGCCTGGCTGAACGACCTCGTCTCGCCCGGCGCGAGGAAGCTGAAGTCGGGCTGGTTGTCCGTGTAGGCGCCCGCCATGAGCTCGACGTACGGACGCCCGTCGTCGCTGAGCTCCCGGTCCCAGGCGCGGCCGAACTCGTGGTTGCCCCAGGTCCACTGCTTCTTGCCGGGCGCGATCCGGCGATCGGCGAGGTGGACGACGCCGGCCCGGGCCCGGTGGTCGTAGCCGCCGAAGAAGTCAAACGCCGTGTCCAGCACCATGAAGGACGTCGGCACCGGGATGTTGCGGTACCAGGCGAGGTTCGCGTCCGCCTCCGGGCGGGCCCCGTAGTCGATCCCGTAGTAGGGCCCGCGGGCGATCGGGAACTCTCGCATCGCCCGCCTCGCGTGGTCGGCCACGAAGGTGACGTCGGCCGGGAAGAACGACTCGTACTCGTCGTGGACCTCGACGGCCACGTTGGCCCACCAGAGGAAGGTCTGGGTCAGGGCGGTCCGGTTATGGAGGCGGACCCGCAGCTCGAGCACGGAGCTGCCGGGGCGCAGCCGGATCCCGTGCATGCCCTTCATCCGCTGCATCGGCTCGTGCTCCGAGAGCCAGGCGGTACGCGATCCGTCGGCCTCAGCCTCGATCGTCCAGTCGGTGGGGAGGTAGGTGGAGGGACGGTGGTGCTGGGGCCAGTTCAGCTCGGCGCCGCCCGAGATCCACGGCCCGCAGAGGCCGACCAGCGCCGGCTTGATGACGTCCTGGCGGTAGAAGAGGTCGTACCCGTTCGTGAGATCGCGGGCGATGAAGATCCGGCCGCCCAGCTGGGGCAGGATCACGACCCGCAGGAACTCGTTCTCCAGGTGGATGGCCGCCCAGGCGCGGGGGGAACGCTCGTCGTTGATGCGGTCGATGAACGGGTTCGGGTAGACGCGTCCCGAGCTGCCCTGGTAAACGCGCCTCTCGAGGAACATCGGGTGCGGGTCCGGGGGCAGGACCTCGTACGTCGGCAGCCAGAGCGGCGCCGACCAGGCCGACACGGGGATGCCGGCGGCGAGGTCGGCGGCGGGTCGGGGCGAGAGCTCCATCGAGCGGGAGAACCTCCTGGTTCGGGCGGCGCCGCGGCCCGCATCGTAATCGCTGGGCACCCCGAGACCCCGCGGCTACACTGCCGGGACAGCACGGGAGGGGGCATGGCCGGATCGTCCTGGAAGAAGTCGCCGCCAGAGCTCGTCGCGGCCTTCGAGGCGCTCGCCGCCCGCCGGCCCGAGCTGCAGACGCGCAAGATGTTCGGCTACCCGGCCGGGTTCGTCGGCGGTCACATGGCCACGGCGCTGCACGAGGAGCGCTGGATCGTGCGCCTCCCCGACGGAACCCGCGAGGAGCTGCTGGCGATGCCGGGCGCGGCTCCCTTCGAACCGATGCCCGGACGCCCGATGAAGGGGTACGCGGTCCTGCCGGCGGCCGTGGTGGCGGATCCCGGTGAGGTGGATGCCTGGGTGGACCGGGCGATCGCCCACGTGCGAACGCTGCCACCGAAGGGCTGAAGCCGGAGATGGCGGCTCCACCCCCGGTAAGCCGCGGGGCGGTCCTGCTTGCGGTGGTGCTGGGGTCGGGGATCGTCTTCCTCGACGGCACGATCGTCAATGTCGCCCTCGAGACGATCGGTCGGGACCTTCCCTCGGCGGTCGTGGGCCGGCTGGAGGGCCTCACCTACGTCACCGGCGGGTACCTCGCGGTGCTCGCCGCCTTCCTGATCCCGGCGGGCGCCCTCTCCGACGCCTACGGGCGGCGCCGCGTCTTCGGCATGGGGCTCGTCGGGTTCGGGGCGACCTCGCTGGCCTGCGGCCTCGCCCCGACGATGGAGGTCCTCATCGTCTGTCGCCTCTTCCAGGGAGCGGCCGGGGCGTTCCTCGTGCCGGGCGCCCTCTCGATCATCACGGCGACGTTCAGCGGCGAGGAGCGCGGTCGCGCCATCGGCGTCTGGGCCGCGGCGACATCCGCGCTCACCACGCTGGGGCCGCTCGTCGGAGGGCTCCTCATCCAGGCCCTGTCGTGGCGGGCCGCATTCCTCGTCAACCTGCCGCTCGTCCTCGTCGCCCTGCTGGCCCTGCGCCGGGTTCCGGAGTCGCGGGATGAGCAGACGTCCGAGCGGATCGACTGGCTGGGGGCCTTCGTCGCGATCGTCGCGGTGGGAGGACTTGCCTTCGGCGCCACTCGCGGCCAGCAGCAGCACTGGCAGGATCCCGTCGCCTTCGCCGCCCTCGCCGTGGGCGCGGTGGCCCTGGTCGCGTTCCCGATCCTGATGGCCGTCCGGCCGAATCCGCTCGTGCCCCTCGACCTCTTCCGGCGCCGGACGTTCGCGGTCGTGAACCTCTCGACGCTCGTCATCTACGGGGCCCTCTACGTCTCCCTCACGTTCCAGAGCCTCTTCCTCCAGGGAACGCTCGGCTACACGCCGCTGGCGGCCGGGGTGCTCGGCCTGCCGTCCGGGATCCTGCTTGCCGTCCTGTCGACGCCCATCGGCCGGCAGGCGGGCCGAATCGGGGCCCGGCCGTTCCTCGTCGCCGGCCCTCTCCTGATGTCGGCGGGGCTCTTCTGGCTTGCCCGCATCCCCGCCGACAGCACGCGGCTGGGCGGCGCGGCCGAGCGATCCCGCGAGCCTGGTTCCGCCGCTCGACTACGTGGTCGACGTCCTGCCGGGAAGCCTCCTCTTCGGCGTCGGCCTGGCCCTGCTCGTGGCGCCGCTGACCACCGCCCTCATGGGCTCCGTGCCCGTGCGCCGAGCCGGCCTCGGGTCGGCCATCAACAACGCGATCTCACGGGTCGGGGCGCCCCTCGCGAGCGCTGCCCTCTTCATCGTGATCACGGCCACCTTCGTCCCGGCGGTCGTCGCGGCCGTCCCCGGCCTGGCCCCGACGGCGGTCGAGGGACTCGGGCTCGTCCCGCTCGCCCCGCCGCCGGCCGGGACCTCGCCCGAGCTGGCCGCCGCGATCGCGGACGCCTCGACGAGCGCGTTCCACCTGGCCATGGTCGTGGCCGCCGCGATGCTCGTGGCCGGGGCGGTGGTGAACCTCCTCGGCCTCGAGCACGGGCGCCCGGGAGCGGCGGTCGCGGGCGGTGCGACCAGCGGGCGAGGCCGCGGCGAGAGCCGCCTAGCGCGGGAGCGGGACGTCCGCCAGCGGCACGTCCCAATGAGCCTCGAGGAGCTCGAAGCGGCGCTGCTCCTCGGCCCGGAACGCCTCCTGGTCGGGATAGAGGCGGGCCGCGATCTCGCCCTCCGAATGGGCCTCCATGGCCGCCCAGTCGCGGTAGACGATGGTCACCTTGAGATCCCAGTCGGCGCGGCCGTCGCCGTGGAAGCGCGGGGCGTGCATCTGCACGTCCGTGAAGCGACCGCCGTTGAGCTGCTCCCGCAGGATCGGCCAGTGGTTGCGCAGAAAGAGGTCGACGAACTCGGCGTGGGCGCCCCAGCGCGTGCGGTAGAAGTAGTCGACCGAAACCGGGCCACCGGCCATGCCTGCACCTCCTTGCGCCGTGAATCGAAGCGGGTCGGGCGGCGGACTGCCGCCCCCGGGTCGTGCTCGTGCGGATCCCGGGCGTATCCTGCTCCCGGAGCCGATCGTCCGCTGGGAGGCCGCCCCGATGCTCGTCACCCTGGTCCATGTCCGCGTCCTGCCCGGGCGCGTCGACGACTTCATCGCCGCCACCGGGGCCAACCACCTCGCCTCGGTGGGCGAGCCGGGCAACGAGCGCTTCGACGTGCTCCAGGACCGCGAGGACCCGACCCGCTTCGTCCTCTACGAGGCCTACGCCGACGCCCCGGCGGCGGCTGCCCACAAGGAGACGCCGCACTACCTGGCGTGGCGCGATGCGGTCGCGCCGATGATGGCCGAGCCGCGCCGGGGCGAGCCGTTCGTCGCCCTCTACCCCCGGGCCGGGTGACGGCGACGCGGCCGCAACCGTTCCCGCCGTTCGCGGTCGGCGGGCTGCCGCGCCTTGTCGTGGGCCCGGGACGGATCGCGGAGCTGCCCGTCGTCGTCGCCGCGTTCGGGCGGCGGGCCCTCCTTGTCACCGGGTCCCGGTCGTTCCGTGGCGGGCCGGCGTGGGCCCCGCTCGTCGCCGGGCTGGAGGCGGCCGGGATCGCCTGGGACCACGTGGCCATCGGCGGTGAGCCGTCACCCGACATGGTGGACGGGACGGTCGCCGCGATCAGGTCCCGGCCGCCGGATGTCGTGGCGGCGATCGGCGGCGGGAGTGCGCTCGACGCGGGGAAGGCGATCGCGGGCCTGCTTCGCAGCGGCACGTCTGCTCTCGACCACCTCGAGGGCGTCGGTCGCGGCGTCCCCTACCGGGGACCGGCGACCCCGTTCGTGGCCATCCCGACCACGGCGGGCACGGGCAGCGAGGTCACGAAGAACGCCGTCCTCTCCGGGCGCCTCCCGGGCGCCGCGCCCGGCGATCCGCCCTTCAAGAAGTCATTCCGCGACGAGCGCCTCGTCGCCCGGGTCGCCATCCTCGACCCCGACCTCCTGGCCGGCTGTCCCCCCTCCGTCATTGCCGGCGACGGGATGGACGCGGTCACGCAGCTCCTGGAGGCGTACACCTCGACCGGCGCCTCCCCGTTCACCGACGCCGTCGCCCGCGCGGGCCTCGAGGCGGCGGCGGCGTCCCTGCCACGGTGGCACGCGGCCGCACACGATGGGGAACCGCCCGAGGAGAGCGCCGGCGACCGCGCGGCGATGGGCTGGGCTGCCTGCTGCTCGGGGATCGCCCTGGCCAACGCCGGCCTCGGTGCCGTCCATGGAATCGTCGCCGCCCTCGGGGCCCGCTACCCGATCGCCCACGGAACCGGGTGCGGCAGCCTCGTCGCGGCGACGACCCGGGCAAACCTCGAGGCGCTCGCGGCGAGGGCGCCCGGCTCGCCGGCTCTCGCCCGCTACGCGGAGGCCGGACGAATCCTCGCCCGGGACATGACCCTGGCCGATGACGCCGCGCGGGCGGCCCTCGTGGTCACGCTCCAGGCCTGGACCGCGACCCTCGGGATGCCGCGGCTGGCCGACGTCGGCGCGACCCCCGGAGATCTCCCCGGTCTCGTCGCCGAGAGCCGTGGCAGCAGCATGCGCACGAACCCGATCGTCCTCGCGGACGCCGAGATCGCCGGCATTCTCGCCGCCTGCCTCTGACGCCCCGGACATCGCGACCTGCCGCCGGTCGCGACGCTTCATGGGGATTCCCCCATGCCGGCCACACCAACCTCCAATGGGCGGGGTGAAACCTAGGGGACGAACGGCGACTCCAACGTGGTCACCGGGACCATCGCTCGCCACCCGAGGAACAGCACCATGGCCTACGTCATCGCGGCTCCCTGCATCGACCACCAGGACCAGGCCTGCATCGAGAGCTGTCCGGTCGACTGCATCACCTTTGAGCCCGGGTACGACCGCAAGGCGTACATCGACCCGGCCGGCTGCATCGAGTGCGGCGCCTGCGTCGGCGAGTGCCCGCAGAGCGCGATCTACCACGAGTCCGAGCTGCCAGGCCCGTGGGCGATCTTCGCCGGCATCGATCGAACGTGGTACCAGAACCCAGGTGCGGCGCGCGACGCAGTCGACGCCGCCGACGCGGCAGCCTGACGCAATGGACGAGCCCAACGCGACGCTCGTCGAACGGCGTGATCTGACCGCGAACGTCGCCTCCCTCCACGTGCTTCCGGACACGACGGCGACAGGCTTCGCCCCCGGGCAATACGCGACGCTCGGACTCGCGGACGGAGCGCGCGCCATCCAGCGCCCCTACTCGATGGCGGCGCCGCACTCGATCGGTGACGCCTGGGAGTTCCACGTCCGACGCGTCCGGGGAGGCGCGCTCACCGAGCGGCTGTGGGAGGTCCCGGTCGGCGGCCGCCTCCATCTCGGAACGCCCCGTGGCCGCTTCACGGCCGACCCGTTCGACATGCGGGCCCACCTGTTTGTCGCCACGGGAACAGGGATCGCCCCGTTCGTGGCGATGATCCGTGACGATCTCGCGGCCGGCCGGCGCCGGCGGCTCGTGGTCGTCCACGGCGTCGCCCATGCGGATGAGCTCGGGTTCGCCGATCTCCTCTCCGACCTGGCCGCCGATCGCCGGTCGATGGTTCGCTACCTGCCCACGATCTCCCGCCCCGGGGATCCGCGCAACGCGGGCTGGGCGGGCGCCACGGGCCGGGCGGAGTGGGTCGTCGAGGAGCACTGGGGCAGCCTCGAACTCCACCCGTCCGAGACCGTCGCCTACCTCTGCGGCAACCCGGGGATGGTGGCCGCTGCCCGGATGTCTCTCGCGACCCGGGGGCTTGCGCCCGCCGACGTGCACACGGAGGCCTACTGGCTGGAGCGCGCCACCGTCTCTGCTGCCTGATCCGCCCCGCGCCGCATCGCCCGGGCAGCCGCGGCGCGACACGGCCAGCCGGCATCGCGCCGCTCTGCTCGCCGCCTGACCGGGGGACGCCCATGGCCCGGGAACGGCGTCGAGCCAGGCGGAGAACGGGCAGGACCCGTGGCCGGCCGCCAGGGCCCCTTCCGCTGAGGATCCGGTCCCGAGAGCCCCGCCATTGTGGTCGGCGGTGTCGCGGCGGTCGTATCCTTCGGCCGTGAGAGAGCCGGGATCACCGGGAGGGATAGCCGCATGACCGACGACGACGCCGCGACGACGCAGCCAGAGCCCGGGCCCGCCGCGGCGGACGCGCCTGCGGGGCCCGACGCGGTCCCGACCCAATCACCCGCTCCGGCGGTTCCGGCGCAGCAGGCGCCGACGCCCGCGCCGACGCCGGTGCCCGCTCCGGCGGCTCAGCCCGCCCCTATCCCTGCCACTCAGCCCGCGTCGGCGACGCCGACCGCGCCCGCGCCGACGTCGCCGCCCGTGCCCGGGACCGCGCCGGCCCCAATTGCGGCTCCCCCACCCAGGGCCGCGGCGACCAGCTCCTCCGGCGGTGCGCTCGGCATCGTCCGACGGCTCGGGGCCGGCATCTTCTTCTTCCTTGCCTGCGTCAGCCTCGTGCTGGCCACCACCACGTGGTGGATTCACGACACCGTCCTGGACACGGACCACTTCGTCGCGATCACGGCCCCGCTCGTCCAGAACCCCGATGTCCAGGAGCGGCTGACCGAGGTCACGACCAACCAGATCGACGAGGCGTTGAACCTCGGGCCGATCGCCCGCTACGCGGTCGGCGGGATCGCCGGCGAGATCTATGCGAGCGACACGTTCGCAAGCCTCTGGGAACGGCTCATGCGAGCGTTCCATACGCAGCTCGTGGCGGTGCTGCGGAACGACAAGAGCGTCCTCCAGGTCGTGAACGGGCAGGTGACGATAAACCTCTTCCCCGTCATCGACGTCGTGCTGCGGAAGGTCAACGGCCTCAACCTGACGATCCTCGGGAAGACGATCGCGGTACCCGAGCTCACCAACCCCGACGACCCCGACGCGTCGCGCGCCGAGCTTTCCGCCGCGCTGGGGCGCGAGCTGAAGCCGACGTTCGGCGTCATCTCCGTCGTCGCGGCCCCACGCCTGGAGCGCGCCCAGCAGCTGGTCACGCTGTTCGACGCCCTCGTCGTCGTCCTGTTCGTCGTGACGGCGCTGCTCGCGATCCTGGCGATCGTGCTGGCCCGGCGGCGCCTGCGCATGATCGCGCTCCTGGGCATCGGGGCGCTGGTCGCCATGCTCGCGTCCCGCCTCCTGATCGACGCGGTAGCTTCCGACATCACGGCCTCGCTCTCGGAGGTGGGCTCCGGCGCGCCGATCGGGGTTGAGCTCGTGAACCGGATCGCGGAGGCCTACCGCGACTTCGTGCGGCTCGCGCTCGTGGTCGCGCTCGTCGTCTCCGTCGTCGCGACCGCGGCGGCGTGGATCGCGGCGCGGCGCGATCGCGTGCCGGGCGCAGGCGACCAGGCGATCGAGCGGGATGCCTGGTTCCTGTCCCTGGCGGGGCTCTGCATCGTGCTGGCCCTGCTCGTCCTCGTCGGGCTCAGCGTTGCCGCCCTCGTCGTGGCGATCGTCGGCTACCTGGTCTGGCTCGTGCTCGTCATCCGTCGGGAACGACAGCGCCCCGCGCCGGCCGGTGCGGCGTCCGGATAGGCCGCTGCCCCGACCGGGTCAGCCCTTCAGCGTGGGGCGGGTCATCTCCTCGGGCTTGACCCAGGCGTCGAACTCATCGGCCGCCACGAAGCCCGAGGCGATCGCCGCTGCCCGGAGCGTCGGTGCCGTCGTGGTGGGCGGTCTTCGCGATCGTCGCCGCCCGGTCGTAGCCGATGTGCGGGGCGAGTGCCGTGACGAGCATGAGCGAGCTCGCAACGTGGTCGGCGATCCGCTCCTCGTCGGCCTCGAGGCCCTCGATGCAGTGCTCGCGGAAGGAGCGGCAGCCGTCGGTCAGCAGCTCGATCCCGTGGAGGAGGTCGTGGGCGATGATCGGCTTGAAGACGTTCAGCTCGAAGTTGCCCTGGCTGCCAGCGATCCCGATCGGCGACGTCGTAGGCCATCACCTGGACGGCGACCATCGTGAGCATCTCGCTCTGGGTCGGGTTCACCTTGCCGGGCATGATCGAGGAGCCCGGCTCGTTCTCCGGCAGGCGCAGCTCGCCGAGGCCGGCGCGCGGCCCGGAGCCCAGCCAGCGGACATCGTTGGCGATCTTCATCAGGCTCGTGGCCAGCGTCTTGAGGCGCCCGGAGGCGAAGACCGTCGCCTCCTGGCCGGCAAGGGCGGCGAACTTGTTCGGCGCGGACACGAAGGCGAGGCCGGTGAGCTCGGCGATCCGGGCCGCGGACGCGGTCGGCGAACAGGGGGTGGGCGTTGAGGCCCGTGCCGACCGCGGTCCCGCCCAGGGCGATCTCGTGCAGCCCGGGGAGCACGGCATCCAGGCGCGCCAGGTCGCCATCGAGCATCGCCACGTAGCCCGAGAACTCCTGGCCCAGCGTCAGGGGCACCGCGTCCTGGAGGTGCGTGCGGCCGATCTTGACGATCCCCATCCAGGCCGCCGCCTTGGCGTCGAGCGCGTCGCGCAGGGCGGTCACGGACGGGATGAGGCGTTCCTCGATCTCGGTGGCAACCGCGACGTGGAGCGCGGTCGGGAACGTGTCGTTCGACGACTGGCTCATGTTCACGTGGTCGTTGGGGTGGATCGGCACCTTGCCGCCCCTGCGACCCGGTCGCCAGCTCGTTGGCGCGGCCCGCGATCACCTCGTTGACGTTCATGTTCGACTGGGTGCCCGAGCCCGTCTGCCAGACCCGCAGCGGGAACTCGGCGGCGAGCGTCCCGTCGACGACCTCGCCGGCGGCCCGGACGATCAGGTCGCGCTTGTCGTCCGGCAGCAGTCCCAGGCCGGCGTTCACCTCGGCTGCGGCCCGCTTGAGGATGCCGAATGCGCGGACGATCGGGACCGGCATCGTGTCGTCGCTGATCGCGAAGTGGTGGAGCGAGCGCTGCGTCTGGGCGCCCCAGTAATGGTCCGCCGGGACCTCGATGGGGCCCATCGAATCGGTCTCGGTTCGGGTGGCGGCGGCGGGAGCGGCAGGGTCGACGGCGGTCATGCGGGCGTTCCTCGGCTGGTTCGTGCTCCGGCCCAGCGTACCTCCGGCCCGCGGGGCGCTGCAGGGCCCCGAAGCCGATCGCTGGGCTCGTGCGCCACCCGCGTACCCGTCGCGGCCGTGGTGACTGCCGCGGCTCGAGGCTCAGGGGGTCGCGTCGGCCGCGGTCCCGTCGGCCGTGGTCCCGTCGGCCGCGGCCGCGTCGGCCACGGCCGTGGCCGCGTCGATCGTGGAGATGTCGGTCGCGAGGGGCCGCGCCAGATAGGTGCCGTAGTCAGGATGGGACCGCTCGTAGCTGCTCTCCATCAGCGGCGACGAGACCATGAAGTCGGCCGAGGCCCGGTTGCAGGCGATGGGGATGTTCCAGACGACCGCCAGGCGCAGCAGCGCCTTTACGTCCGGGTCGTGGGGCTGCGGCTCCAGGGGATCCCAGAAGAAGACGAGGAAGTCGATCCGACCCTCGGCGATCAAGGCGCCGAGCTGCTGGTCACCGCCCAGGGGGCCGCTCTGCAGGCGCGTGACCGGCTGGCCGAGCTCGCGCTCGATCAGGGCGCCGGTCGAGCCCGTCGCCCACAGGTCGTGGCGAGCCAGGATGTCGAGGTTGTAGCGCGCCCACTCCACCAGGTCGCGCTTCTTGTTGTCGTGGGCCACCAGGCCGATCCGGAGCGACCGTGGACCGACGTCGGCCTCGTCCAGGGCCATGGCGCGCCCTCCTGCTGCGGGCCCGGCGCGCGCCGGGCGTCCCGGCGGCAGGGTACTGCGCGGGCGCTCCGGCGGCAGACCTGGGCCGATGACCCGCCGGACCCGGGATTCGGGCGATCGGAGTACAATAGCCACTCCCAGCAGGCGAGCCATTTGCCGCCAGCGGCCCGCGCGGCGTCGTGGGGAGTGACCGACGCCGCAGTTCCGGAGGCCACCGCCCATGGCATCTCCCATTCCGCGCCGGCCACCCCTGGACACGGGTCCGCGTCACGTGATCGCCGAATACCGGCACCGCCTCCAGCTCGTGATCTGCGAGTGCGGGTGGCAGGGCAGCAGCGCCTCGGCGGACGCCCGCCCCTCGGAGTGGACCTCCCACGTGGCAGCCAACCGCACCGGGTCGCGCTGATCGCGTCATCGCGCGCCGCCCAGCGACGCCACCCACCCGAGCGCCGGACCGACGGGACCGGCGCTCACTCGATTCTCGGGGCAGCTACCCTCACCCGTGCGTCGCGCCGCGCGTCGGGGCGTCCAGCGACAGGAGCAGCACCGTGAGCTTCACCTATGCCGTCGTGGGGGCCGGCCGCCAGGGAACGGCCGCGGCCTACGACATGGCCCGCTTCGGCGACGCCGCCACGGTCAAGATTGCCGACGCGGACCCCGACGCCGCCCAACGGGCTGCCACCCGGGTCAACGACCTGCTGGGGCGCGCCGTCGCCCGGCCGTTCGCCGTCGACGTCACCGACGGGTCCGCGTTGCGCGTCTTCCTCGACGACGTGGACTCGTTCCTGTCGGCCGTTCCGTACTGGCTCAACCCGGCGATCGCCGAGGTCGCGATCGAGGCCCGCGCCAGCATGACGGACCTCGGTGGCAACACGGACCTGGTGCGCGCCCAGCTGGCCCTCTCACCACGGGCCGAGGCGGCAGGCATCGCGATGATCCCCGACTGCGGCCAGGTCCCGGGCATGGGCACCAGCCTGACGGTCTACGCGATGTCGCTGCTCGACGAGGCCGACGAGGTGACGTTCTGGGACGGCGGCAATCCCCTCCATCCCGAGCCGCCGTTCAACTACATCCTGACCTTCAACATCGCCGGCCTCACGAACGAGTACTACGGCGTCGCCCACTTCCTGCGCGACGGGCGCCGGGTCGAGGTCCCGACCTTCAGGGTCGAGGACTACGAGACCGTCGACTTCCCCGAGCCGATCGGGCGGATGGAGGCGTTCGTCGCCGGCGGCGGAACCTCGACGATGCCGTGGACGTTCGAGGGCCGCCTGACGACGCTCTGGAACAAGACCCTCCGCTGGCCCGGCCACTTCGCTGCCTGGAAGGCCTACATGGATGCCGGCCTGCTCGAGACCGATCCCATCGACGTCGGCGGCGTCCGGGTTGCGCCGCGGGACCTGCTCCATGCGGTCCTCGACCCGAAGCTGCGGGCGAAGCCGGGCGAGCCCGACCTGGTGATCGTGCGCGTGCTCGCCCGGGGCCGGCGGGATGGTCGACCAGCCCGGGCCGTCGTGGAGCTGATCGACCGCTACGACGACGCGACCGGCTTCACGGCAATGGAGCGGACGACCGGCTGGGACGGTTCGATCAAGGCGATCATGAACGCCCACGGGGTGACACCGCGCGGCGCGCACCCGGCGGAGACTGCCGTGCCCGGGGACCTCTATGCTGCCGAGCTGCGGCGGCGCGGGTTCAGCCTGACCGAGGCGGACTGATCTCGCCGACCCGCGGTTCCCGGCCGCCGCAAAGGGCCGGCGTCCTCCGATCCACGCGGGCCAGGTTCCCTGTTCCGCCGCCGGCCCTGCGGGCGTAGCATCGTGGCGAGGAGGCGCGCCGCCGCCAACGCGTCGCGCCGGTCGCCGCCCTGGGGAGGGAGCAGCATGCACCAACAGATCAGGACGTCACCCGGTCACACCCGGGAGAACATGCGGAGCGTCCTCGATATCCTCGCTCGAGCAGGCGTGAACGTGGAGGGAATTGGCCCGGACTTCGAACCACCGCACATCCGCATAGCCGTGCCCCACGAGCATTGGGACGCCGCCTGGGATGCGCTGAGGCACGCAAAGCTCCAGCCGGAGGCCCGACCGGCCCTGACGGTCGCCCTGCCGAACGATCCGGGGAAGCTCAACGCCAAGGTAGAGGAGCTTGCGCGCGCCGGGTACGGCCTCGAAAGCGTGCTCGTGCTGGCCAGCCGCGATGGGGACCTGACGCTCGTCTCCCTCGGCGTCCACGAGGATGTCCCGCCCGACTGGGAGGAGACGGCCGCAGGGCTCGGCGGCTGGGAGGATCCGGACGGCTGGCAGGGAGGTGACGTCAGCACGGGATCCTGACGGCGGATCCCGACTGTCTCACGTGGGTCCGGGTCCGGACGGCGCACCCGGACCCTAGTGCCAGGGAACGAGGGCCACCTCGACCGGGGCGGCGATGCCGGGCAGCATGACCTCCGCGGCCCCGGCCGGGGTCAGGCCGGCAGCGGACATCGTCGCTGTCGTGGCCACGATCTCCTCGGAGCCGGCGCGGGCGGCAAGCCGGGCGGCCAGGTGCACCTCGCGGCCACTCCAGCCCGCCCCGGTGCGGGTTGCCTCGCCGTGGTGGAGGCCGATCCGCACCCCGGGGGCGAAGCCCGCCGCGCGCCGGTGCTCGGCCAGGGCCCGCTGGATCGCGACCGCACAGGCGACCGCCGGCGCCGGCGAGGGGAAGGCCACGAAGAAGCCGTCGCCGGCGTGGTCGACCTCGATGCCGCCGTGCGCGGCGAACAGGCGCCGCAGCGCGGCGTCGTGCCACGCCCGGAGGTCCATCCAGGCGGCGTCGCCGATCACGTCGATCAAGGCCGTCGACGCGACCATGTCCGTGAAGAGGAAGGTCCGCGCGACGGGAGCCTGCTCGCGGTCCGGCAGTGCCCGGGGGCCAGGATCGACGAGCCCGAGCCGCATCGCGACCGCGGCCGCCTCGACCCGCCCCGACACGCCGAGCTTGTCGAAGATGTGGCTGGCATGGACGCTCGCCGTCTTGGGGGAGATGAAGAGGGCCCCGCCGATCTCGGCGTTCGTCCGCCCGCTCGCCAGGAGCTCGAGGATCTCGAGCTCGCGCGACGACAGGCCCAGCTCGCGGAGGCGCCCCCGCCCGTCATGGACACCCGGGACCGGAGCCGGGGCGGGCGTCACCCCTCCGGCCTCGGGGGTCGTCGAGGGACCGATGGCGATCCGGGCCCGGCGGGCCAGGGCGGCCACTTCCTCGCCCAGCGGCGCGGCGCCCAGCCGGGCGGCCTCCGCCGCGGAGGCGGCGAGATCCGCCGCGGCGGCGATGCGGCTGCCCCGGGCCGCAAGCGTCGCCTCCGCGGAGCGCCAGCGTGCGTAGGCGGCAAGCGCTGGCATCGCCATCTCGGTCCAGGTTGCCGCGAGGGCGTGCCACGCCGACGGGTCCGCGGCGCCCTCGACCCGGTCACACTCCGCCCGGGCCCACGCCAGCGTCGCGGCCAGTCCCCGGGTCGCGGGTGGCGTCCGGCCCGCCCCGGGATCGGCCAGCGCGTCGAGCCGGGCCCGCATCGCAGCCACCCGCCCTCGCGCGGCTGCGAACGAGGGCTCGTCACGCCAGGCGCGGGCCGTCGCGACGCGATCGGCGGCGGCCCGCGCGCCCAGCGCCAGCAGCGGGGCGGCCAGGAAGACGTCGTCGCTGTCGGTGAGCGCTTCGAGGCCCGCATCAACAGCAGCCACCGCCAGGTCGGGCCGTCCGGTCCAGCAGTCGAGCTCGGCCTCGGCGGTACGCAGGTAGGCGACCAGGTCGAAGTCGACGTCGCCGGTGGCCATCCGGTCGCCGACGGCCAGCGCGGCGCGGGCGTCCTCGTAGCGGCCGCGGGCCGTCGCGAGACGCATGCGGACGATGACGAGGTAGAGCGGACCGTCCCCGTCCGGGTCGAGCGACCGGCCCTCGGCCACCAGGCGATCGGCCTCGTCCCAGCGGCCCAGGCGCAGCAGGACGTCGGCCGCCGCCGCCCGCAGGTTGAGCCCGTAGCGGCGGTCGAGGCCGTCCCGGCGGGCGGCGGCGATGCCCTCGAGGGCCGCCGCGAGGGCTTCCTCGGCGCGGTCCGCGAGCGCCAGGTGGTAGGAGAGGTTGTGGAGGCCGACGATCAGCCCCTCCCCGGGGTCGTGCCGGCGGGCCAGGGCGCAGGCCGCCTCGAGGGCCGCGATCCCGCCGTCGACATCGCCGAGCCCGAAGCGGTCCATGCCGAGCATGCCGAGCGCGCGACCCTCCTCGGCCGGCGAAGCGCCTGCACGTGCGGCCTCGATGGCCGCCTGACACACGGTTGCCGACTCGCGGTACTGGCCCAGGCCCATCAGGGCGCCGCCAAGGCCGCGCATTACGCGCGCCCGGGCAAGGCTCGGCGGCTCTGCCGGGACGAGCACGACCGCGCGGCGGTGGTGGGCGACGGCCTCCTCGCTCCTTCCGGCCAGCCAGCGGTGGTAGCCAAGGCGGCTCTCGAGGATCCCGGCCCGGGTCGAGTCGGCCGCCGGGTCGACGAGGGCGAGGCCGCGCTCGATGAGCTCGACCGCGGCCGTGAAGTCGCTGGCCAGGTTGGCCGCCTCCTCGGCATCGAGGAGCAGGTCGATCTCGTGCGGCGCCCGTCGCCTCACGCCGGCTGGCAGCCGAGGAAGGAGATCGAGCGCCCGGCGGCGGTGCCGGGCGGCGTCGGCGTAGGCATGGACGGCGAGCGACGCGTCCGCGGCATTGATGGCGGCCCGGAAGGCCTCGATCGGGCGGTCGGCCGCCGCCCAATGCGTGGCCAGCTCGCCGGCTGCGCCGGCCGGGCTCGCGTCGGCCAGGTCCGGCTCGGCGACGAAGGCGGCCGCGAACGCCGCGTGGAGCACGCGCCGCTCGCCGCCGAGCAGATCGGCCGCGACGGCCTCTCGGAGCAGCTGGTGGTGGAGGTCGACGAGCCCCGTGCCCGGTTCGACATCGACGAGGTGGCGCCGGGTCGCATCGCGGATCGCATCGTGCGTGGCGGCTGCGGTGAGGCCGGTCACCGCGACGAGGACGCGGTCGTCGATGGCGCGGCCGGCGACGGCAAGGGCGCGGACGACGGCCGTGGTGTCGGGCGGCAGGGCGCGCAGCCGCGACGCGAGCATCTCGCGCAGGGTGTCGGGCAGGACGGGTGCCGCGCCGTCCGGCTGCCCCGCCCGGTCCGGTCCACCGGCGCCGGCGGCGACCAGCTCCTCCACGAACAGGGCATTGCCGCCCGAGCGGACCGCGATGTCGGCCACGACGTCCGGTCGCGCCGGCGCACCCCTGATCTCCCGCACCTGGTCGCTGACGTCGGCCGGCGTGAGGGGGCGCAGGTCGATCCGCTCGCAGCCGGGGCCGCGCATGATGTCGGCCAGCCAGGGACCCGTGAGGCCATCTGGGGCGGGATCGTCGGTGCGGTCCGTGGCGACGATCGCGACCCGCTCCGTCCGGAGGTTGGCCACCAGGTACGTCAGGAGCGCGCGCGTCGCATCGTCGGCCCAGTGCACGTCCTCGACAACCAGAACGGCAGGCCGGTCCGAGCCGAGGCGGTCGAGGAGCCCGAGGACGAGCTCGAAGAGCCGGGCCCGGCCGGCCCGGGCGTCCGACCCGCTCGGCCGCGCATCCGTGTCGGCGGCGCCCCCGAGCTCCGGGACGAGCCGGGCAAGCTCCATGCGGGCCGGGCCCAGGATCGCCACCAGCGTCGTGGGATCCACCTCGCGGGCCAGCCGGCGCAGGATCTCGGCAAGCGGCGCATACGGCAGCCCGCCGTCGCCGATCGCGAGGCAGCCGCCGACGAGAACGTGGGTCCCGGGCCGGAGGACGGATGCGAGCTCGCCGATGAGGCGGCTCTTCCCGATCCCCGCGTCGCCGCTGACGAGCACGAACCGGAACCGGCCCGCGGCGGCGTCGGCAGCCGCGCCGCGAAGCCGAGCGAGCTCGGAATCCCGCCCGACGAGGCGCGGACTGGAGGCGCGGCCAGCCATCGCCCGGATGATACGCGGGCGATCCCACCCATCCAATGCGGGAGCGGCAGCCAGGGTCGACGTCTCCCGCCGCGGCGGTGACCGACCGGGCCGCGCCGGAGCGACCAGGGGCTGTCAGCTCGCGTTGAGGCCCTGACCGACCCGGCTTGACCGGCGGCGGGCCCGGTACCAGGCCAGGTACTCGAGCAGCTCATCCCGCTCGTCATCCGTGAGATCGGCGAAGAGAGCCGCACCGACCGACTGGCCATCCGTGATCGGCGACTCGCCGGGCACCCGGTAGCCGGAGAGGCGCATGAGTTCGGCGTACGGCACCGCGAGCGCCTCGCTCAGCTGGAGGAGGACGTGCGGCGACGGCTTCCGGACGGCGTCGTTCTCGAGCTTGCTGAGGTAGGCGGGCGAGATCACGGCGGCGCGGGCGGCATCGACGGCCGGCAGCCCGCGAATCTCGCGCGCCTGCCGCAGGACGGTTCCGAGCGAACGGGTCACGAGCGATCCTGTCCTACAGTAGATTACAATAACTACAGTTGACACTACCACGATCGCGTGGTGTACTGCAAGCACAGCAGTGGCCGGTGCGTCGCCCGCCGGGTAGGGCATGGTCCGCAGGCAGCGTTGGCCCGGGGGGCCACGCGACAAGAGAAGGAATGAGTTCGATGGGCTTCGTCGCATGGATCGTCGTCGGCGCGATCGCCGGCTTCCTCGCTAACCAGATCATGGGCTCCCGGCAGGGCCTGCTGATGATGATTGTTCTCGGCATCGTCGGCGGTCTCGTGGGCGGGTTCATCGCCACGAGCGTGCTCAAGATCGGCTCCGTCAACGGCGTCAACCTGGAGAGCATCCTCATCGCCACCCTGGGCGCGATCGCCGTGGTCTTCGTCGCCGGCTTCGCCACCCGCCCGCGCGGTCTTCTCCACCGCTGAGCGATTCCACCGCTGAGCGATCGCGGCCCACGCCGGGCCGCGATTGCTCCATCAACGCCGTGACCGGACCGGCCCCGACAGGTCGGTCCAAGTCGGCAGTCACCGACCAACATCCCAACGAGGCTAGACCATGACCGTCGCACATCTCAAACGGGGGTCTCTCGAGACCGCGCCCGATGTCGAAGAGAATCAGCCACTCCAGGTGAGCGCCGGCCGACGCGCCGCCGACGCCGTCGAGATCGCGCGGTCGCGTGCCACGACGATCGTCGAGGGCGTGCCCGGAACGTTGCGCGCGACCCGGGCCGGGGCGCGCGGGGCAACCACCGCGCTCCAGGCACTGCCCGACTCGACGCTTCGCTGGCTCACGGCCGCCTCGGTGGGCCTGGCGGCGGGCCTCACGCTCGCCGGCGCGCCCCGGTTGGTCCGGGCGGCGGGGGCCGTTCCGGCGCTGCTCATGGGTGCGGCCATCGCGCTGCGCACGACCGAGCCAGGCATTGCGGCCCACCACCACGCCACGGAATCAGCGGAAGGCGTCTTTGACATGACCGACGAGCACACCAAGGGCGCGATCAGCACGACCGAGGGCAAGGTCGAGGAGGGGCTCGGCAAGCTCACCGGCGACAAGGAACAGCAGGCCCACGGCAAGGCCAAGCAGGTCCAGGGCGCCGCCCAGAAGGGCCTCGGCGACGTCCAGGACGCCGTCCGGGGATCCAAGGACAAGAGCTGACCTGACCCCGATCCCGGCCGTGGTTCGCACCCCTGGCCTGGCCCGGCACCGCGGCCGCTGGCCGGGCTCGCGTTCCCTGGCCGGGCCGGCGTCCCATCGCCCACGCGCCCCGGCCCTGAAGCCCGCTCGCGCGAGGCCTAGCCGAGCACGACGCGGGCTCGGTGCGCAGCGCCGTCGTCGACGAGCGGGATCGCGCCGCCCGTCAACGGCTGGCCATCGAGCTCCGACGTCGCCACGCCGCGACTGACCCCGTGCGGGTTCTCCACGACGATCTCGTAGGTGGCGGAGTGATAGCGGAAGTCGACCTGGTAACCGGGCCAGGCCGGAGGAATGCAGGGATCCATCACGAGCGTCGTCCCGCGCAGGCGGAATCCCAGGATCCACTCGACGCCGGCCTGGTACATCCAGCCCGCCGACCCCGTGTACCAGGTCCACCCACCGCGACCGACATGCGGGGGCTCCGCGTACACGTCGGCCGCCATGACGTACGGCTCGACCTTGTAGCGATGGACGCCGGCCCGGGTGCTGGCGTGGTTGATCGGGTTCACGAGGGAGAACAGCTCCCCGGCCTTGTCGCCATCGCCCAGCGTCGCATAGGCCAGGATCGACCAGATGGCTCCGTGGGTGTACTGGCCCCCGTTCTCGCGAATGCCCGGCAGATAGCCCTTGATGTAGCCTGGATCGACGTCGGAGTGGTCGAACGGCGGGGTGAACAGCATCACCAGCCCGTCGCCGCGTCTCAGGAGGTGCTCCTCCACCGCGGCCATCGCCCGCGCCGCGTGCTGAGGATTGGCGGCTCCCGACAGGACCGCCCACGATTGGGCGATCGAGTCGATCCGGCACTCGGCGTTCGTCGCCGAGCCGAGCGGCGTGCCGTCATCGAAGAAGGCCCGGCGGTACCAGTCGCCGTCCCAGCCGGCGCGCTCGAGCGCCCGCCGGAGCGCCTTCATGCGGGCTCGCCACCGCTCCGCCCGAGGACGATCGCCGCGGGCCTCGGCGATCGGCGCGAACGCGGCCAGGACGACGTGCAGGAACCAGCCCAGCCAGACGCTCTCGCCCCGGCCCTCATGGCCCACCCGGTTCATGCCGTCGTTCCAGTCCCCCGACCCGATGAGCGGCAGCCCGTGGGCGCCGACCGCGAGGCTCCGGTCGAGCGCAGCCGCGCAGTGCTCGTAGAGCGATGCCGACTCCGGCGAGCGTTCCGGCTGGAAGTAGGCATCCACCTCGTCCGGTCGCAGGGCCGGGCCCTCGAGGTACGGGATCGACTCGTCGAGGACGGCGGCGTCGCCCGTGACGGCGAGGTAGCGGTCGACCGCGTACGGCAGCCAGAGGCGATCATCCGAGATCCGGGTCCGTACGCCCCGGCCGGACGGCGGATGCCACCAGTGCTGGACGTCTCCCTCGGCGAACTGGTGGGCCGCAGCCCTCAGGAGATGCTCCCGGGCAAGCTCGCGCCTCGGGGTCACCAGGGCGATCACGTCCTGCAGCTGGTCCCGGAACCCGTACGCACCGCCGGCCTGGTAGAAGGCCGCTCTTGCCCACAGCCGGCAGGCGAGCGCCTGGTAGATGAGCCAGCGGTTGAGCAGGATGTCCATCGAGCGATCCGGGGTGTGCACCCGGACGGTGCCCAGCGTGTCATCCCAGAAACCCGCGACCAGGCGCAGGCTCGCGTCGTGGTTCGCCACTCGCGCTCGCCGGACGAGGTCGGCCGCGGCGACGGCATCGGCCGCCTCCCCGAGCAGGACGACGACCCGGGTCCGCGCACCATGGGCGATCTCAAAGCTGGTCTGCAGCGCGGCGCAGGGGTCCATCCCGGCGCCCGCGGCACCCTGGAGCCGGTGTCCGCGGTCCAGGCCCGCGGGTCGCTCCGGGCCGCCGTTGCGGCCGAGGAACTCGGTCCGGTCGGCCGTCCACGCGGTCTGCCGCCCGCCGAGGTCGAGGAAGGCGACCCGGCCGCCGAACTCCGTGTTCCACGGGTTGCGCACGAGGAGCGCCCCCGTGTCCGGGTCCAACTCCGTGACGATCCGGGCCGCGCTGTCCCCGCGCGAAGTGCCGAGCGCCCACTCGGCATAGGCGGTCACGGACAGGTGCCGGGAGCGCCCGGACCGGTTCTCGATGGTCAGCACCGAGATCTTCACCGGGTCGTCGAGCGGGACGAACTGGGCGAGCTCGAGCTGGATGCCGTCGCGCAAGTGCTCGAAAGAGCTGTAGCCGGCACCGTGACGGGCGACGTACGTCGACTCCTCGCGTCGGATCGGCTGGGCCGTTGGGCCCCACAGCTCCCCGGTGTCATCGTCGCGGAGGTAGATCGCCTCGCTCACCGGGTCGCACACCGGGTCGTTGGACCACGGCGTGAGCTGGTTCTCGCGGCTGTTGCCGGACCAGGTGTAGCCGGAGCCGGCCTCGGACACCTGGAACCCGAACGATGCGTTGGCGACCACGTTCAGCCACGGCGCGGGGGTGGACTGTCCCGGGCCGAGGATCGCGACGTACTCTCGCCCGTCCTCGGCGAAGCCACCGAGGCCGTTGTAGAACTCCAGCTCCGGACGTGGGGCGGCCACGTCGATCGTTGCCTGCCGCGGGGCCGGCGGCGCTGGCACCTCGATCCGCTCCGGGGGCCGCTCGAGGCGGATGACCTGGTCCGCAAGGCTGCCCCGGCGGCTCAGCAGGACCGCCCGGGCGGCTGCCTGGAGGAGCGTGCGATCCTCGGTCGACAGCTGGTCGCCGCGCAGGATGTGGACGCCGCCGCGGCCCGGATGGCCCTCCGGGACCAGGATCGACTGGCTCGTCCTGACGAGCGCCTCGAGCGAGTCGTGGAGGCCCTGGGCGTACGTGGCTCCGTGCTCGTTGAGGATGACGAGGTCCACGTCGAGGAGCTTGAGACGCCAGTACTCGTGCGCCCGGAGCAGCTGCCGCACGATGTCGAGGTCGTCGACCTCGTCGATCCGCACCATGACGATGGGCAGGTCGCCCGAGATGCCGTGGGCCCACAGGCCGCGTGCTCCCCGATCGTTGCGGGCCAGCACGCTCGCGGCCGGACGCAGCGACGGGTCGGAGAAGAGGATCCGGTTGGCAAGGCGCTGGAAGAGGTGGGCCTCGTCGGACTCGATCCCCAGGTGATGGAGCTGGACCTGGGCGTGCGTCCAGGCCAGGGTCGCGGCCCGCTCGAATGTTGCCGCGTCGCGATACTTGTCGGCCAGGTCCACGACGTCTTCGCGTGACGCGGCGACGACCGTGGAGAAGATCGCGTGGGCGGTCGCTCCGGGGGCCAGCTTCACCCGGCACCGGAGGCTGAAGATCGGATCCAGCACGGGGCCGACGGTGTCCGAGAGCGGGCGCCCATCGATGACGGAGACCGGCGAGCGAACCGACCGACCCCGCCCGATGAACCGGGCCCGATCGGTCTCGTACTGGATCACCCCGCCGCCGGTCTCTTCCTCGACCGCGGCGACGTGGGCCACCCAGGTGCGCTGCTCGTCGCCTGATCGTGGTCGCCGGGTCGCCAGGAGGGCACCGATCTCGGGGACGAACTCGGTCTGTACGAACAGGTTCTGGAAGGCCGGGTGGGCCGCATCGGCCGCCTGGGTCGCGAGCGCGATCTCGGCGTAGGACGTCAGCTCGACCTGGCGTTCGTGGGAGCCGAGATTGGTCAGCGTGACGCGACGGATCTCCGCGTCGTGCTCGGCGGAGACGACGATGGTCAGGCCGGTCGTGATCGAGCCGTCGCGGCGGGCGAACTCGGCGTGATCCTCCGCGTAGCTCACCTCGTAGCTGTCCGCCTCGGCGCCGCTGGGCTGGTGGCCGGCAGACCACACCGCGCCCGTGTCCATGTCGCGCAGGAACAGGTAGCTTCCCCAGGCGTCACGCGTCACGTCCTCGCGCCATCGCGTCACGGCGATGTCGCCCCAGCGGCTGTAGCCGGATCCCGCGGCCGTGACCATGACCGCGTACCGCCCGTTGGACAGCAGGTGCGTCCGCGGGATCGCGTCGTGCGGTGAGGTGAAGCGGCGGTGGATCGGCGGCACGAGATCGCGGACGTCGGCGGCGCTCTTCACCTCTTCGGCCCGGGGCCGGGCCACGAGGACGTCGCGCGGCAGCCGCTCCTGGAGCAGCAGCTCCGTCGCCTCGACGATCGGGTCGGCGTGGAAGCGCTCCACCATCGCCCGGTCGTTGACGACGTTGCCGAGAGCCACGAGCGCCATCCCCTGGTGATGCGCCATGTAGCTGCCGACGATCGCAACCGACGCCCCCTCGGGGAGGCGGCGGGCCGTGTAGTCGAGCGCCTCCCGAAAGCCGTACGGCCCGCTCGCTCCGGCCTTGGCCAGCCGGGCGAAGTTGCGGACCGCCGCCGCCGGCTGGATCATCGCGGCGAGGGCCGTCGCGTACGGGGCCACGACGACATCTTCGCTCAGGCCGCGCTTCAGGCCGAGGCCGGGCACCCCGAAGCCCGAGTACTGGTACGCCTGGTGGAGGTCGCGGGCATTGAATGCCGATTCGGAGATGCCCCAGGGCACGCCGCGCTCGGCCGCGTAGCTCATCTGGCGGGCCACGACCAGCTGGTAGGTGTGGTCGAGCAGGCTGTTGGCCGGTGCCCGCATCACGAGGGCGGGCATCAGGTATTCGAACATCGACCCGGACCACGACACGAGGGCGGAACCCCGGCCGACGGGCGTCAGCGCCCGTCCGAGGCGGAACCAGTGATCCGGGGCGACATCGCCCTTGGCGATCGCCAGGAAGCTGGCCAGGCGGGCCTCGGAGGCAAGGAGGTCGTAGTAGCTCGGATCCAGGGTCCCGTCGCGGACCCGAAACCCGATCGAGAAGAGCTTCCGGGTCGGGTCGAACAGGAAGCTGAAGTCGGTCTCCCTGAACAGCTGCTGAGCCTGGTCGGCGATCGCCTGGAGTCGCCGCACGAGCATCGCCGCGGCCGGCGACCCGTCGCCGGCGTCGCGACCCGGCGGATCGGACAGCTCGGCGATCGTCGGGAAGGTGGGGGCCCGCCCATCCGGCGCGAACAGCGCGAGATCGCGATCATGGCTGCTGATGGCCGCCCGGGCCGCGTCCGCCCAGGCCACGAGCTCTCCATCCGGACGGTCGCCGCGTTCGGCCGTCAGGACCGCCGCGACATCGGACAGGGTCCGGGCGTGGGCCGAGAGCTCGCCCAGGAGGGCCGCCCAGGCCGCGGGCGTCGGGGGCACGGCGGCGCGGGCGGCAAGGAGCGGTTCGAGGGCTTCGGCGAGCTGGCGGCGGGTCAGCGTCTGGCTCCCCCGGTCGTCGCCGATCGCGCCGGCCGCCTGGCGGGCCAGCGCGACCCCGTCGCCGATCCCGGTCAGGGCGGCCGCGACCGGAAGCGGCTGGTCGATCATCTGGCGGCAGGCGTTGGCGAGCGTGAGCAGGTCGCCGGCGAGATTCCCGCTGTCGACCGACGAGACATACGCCGGCTCGAGCCGCTCGAGGTCGCGGGTGCCGTACCAGTTGTAGAGGTGTCCACGGAACCGCTCCAGGCCGCGGATGGTCGCCAGCGTCGCCTCCAGCCGGTCGACCATCTCGAGCGTGCCGATCCAGCCGAAGTCGCGGGCCGTCACGGTCGCCAGCAGGTACATCCCGATGTTCGTCGGGGACGTGCGGTGCTCGACGACCGGCCGGGGATCGTCCTGGAAGTTGTCGGGCGGGAGCCCATGGTCCTCCGCGCCGACGAATGCCTCGAAGAACCGCCACGTCCGGCGGGCCGTCAGGCGGAGCGCCCCGACCTCGGCGGCCGAGAGCTGGCCTGCGGCTGATTCGGCGGGCGGCTGGCTGACCCAGCGGGCGACCACTGGCGAGAGGATCCACAGGGTGATGAACGGGGCCGCGATCCACGCTGCGCCCGGCTTCAGCACGAGGACGAGGGCCGCCGCCCCGATGGCGATCGCGACGCCGCCCGCCATCTGCCGGTAGAACCCGGCGAGGTCGAGGTCGCCGCTCGCCTTCGCCTGCGCGGCGGTTGTCCATTCGAGCAGGTTCCGGCGGCTGACATACAGGCGCGCCAGGGTCCGCAGGATCGCATCGACCATGAGCCGGGCGTGGTGGGCGAGGAACGCGATGCCGAGACCCACGTGGGCCGCGGCCAGCCAGATGTCCGCGCCCACGGCCCGCAGGTGGCTCCGCCTCGAGATGCCCTTGCGTTGCGGCAGGAGGCCGGCCAGGACGGGCAGCGCCTCGGGGATGATCATCGCGGCCAGGACGAAGGCGGTCCAGGGGCCGGCGGAGACCGAGGGGAGCGTCCACGCCGCGACGAGCGTCGCCACGGTGAGCGGGGCGGACAGGGTCCGGCGAAGGTTGTCGATCATCTTCCAGCGGGCGATGCCGGGCATGGATCGCTGGCCGCGCCGGCCCGTGTCGTCGCGGGCACGGCCGAGGATCCACGGCAGGAGCTGCCAGTCTCCGCGCGCCCAGCGGTGCTGGCGAGCCGCCGAGACCAGGTAGTTCGACGGGAACTCGTCGAAGAGCTCGACATCGGTCACCAGGCCGGCCCGGGCGAAGATGCCCTCGAACAGGTCGTGGCTCAGGAGCGCGTTCTCGGGCACGCGGCCCGTCATCGCCGCGGAGAAGGCGTCGAGGTCGTAGATCCCCTTGCCGGTGTAGCTCCCCTCCTGGAACAGGTCCTGGTAGACGTCGGACACGGCGGACGCATACGGGTCGATCCCGGCGGATCCGGAGTAGATCCGCTGGAAGATCGATCCTTCGTGCTGGGCCGGGAGCGTGGACGTGATCCGTGGCTGGAGGACGCCGTATCCCTGGGTCACGCGTCCAGCCCGCGAGTCGTACGTGGCCTGGTTGAGCGGATGGGCGATCGTCCCCACGAGGCGCCCGACGGCGCCCCGCGGCAGCCGCGTGTCGGCGTCGAGCGTGACCACGTAGCGCACGTCGGCGGGCGGCGTCGACGCCGCCCGCCCCGTGGTCAGGATGCCGGTCGTCGTCGAGCCACGCAGGAGGGCATTCAGCTCGTGGAGCTTGCCGCGCTTGCGCTCCCAGCCCATCCAGCAGCCCTCGGCCGGGTTCCAGCGTCGCTTGCGATGGAAGAGCAGGAACCGGGCGCCTCCCCCGGGGGCCTCGCCGTGACGCTCGTTCAGGCGCTCGACCGCCGCCGCGGCCGCCGCGAGGAGGTCATCGTCGCCGGGCACCTGCTCGGTCGGGGCGTCGAGCCAGTCCGAGAGCAGGGCGAAGCGCAGATCGCCCTCGCGATTCCCCAGGAAGTGGACCTCCAGGCCGGCGACCTGGGCCTCCACGTCCGCCTCGCTGGTGAGGAGCATCGGCACGACGACGAGCGTCCGCAGCTCGGACGGCACGCCGGCATCCAGGTCGAGGCGGGGCAGCGCCCTCGGTCCGAGGACATTCGTGACGGCCCGGTTGACGAGGGCGATCGCGAGATCCGACGCGGGACCGAGCGCGAGCATCGCCATGACGAGGAGGGCAGCACCCGCGGCGCCGCCGGCCACCGAGAGGAGGAGTGGCAGGGCGAGGATGAGCGCCGTGACGATCGCGATCGTCGCGAGGTAGCCACTCGCGCCGGCGCGGACGTCGGCGCGTCGCAGACGGACCGCGAGCGGCACCCGGACGTTGAGGGCTTGCTCGAACGCCTGGCGGCCGTCGGAGATCAGGTAGAAGCCAGGGTCCCGGTGTCGCGCGGCCAGCGATGGATCGACGTCATCACCCGCGGGCGCGGCGTCCGCCATCGCGGCGGCCGCCCGGGCAACCTCGACCTCGGTGAGACCCGAGCCCCGGGCCACCTCCTCGACGGCATGCCGGTAGCGATCCCGGGTCGCGAAGTCCATCTCCCCGAAGGAGCTTCCGGCCCGAAGGACGTCGTCCACGAGACCGACGCTCTCGACGAACCCGGCCCAGTCGAACCACGAGATCAGGCGCATGCTCGTGATCACGTTGCGGACGGTCACGTTCATCGTCGCCTGGCGCTGGTGCTCCAGGCGAACCGTCTCCTCGGCGCTGGTTCCCTGGGCCGCGAGGAGCTCCTCGAGCCAGCGCAGGGCGGGGGTGACCGCCGGGTCCTGGTCGCGCAGGCGCTGGAAGAGCTGGACGCGGGCTGCCGTCGGCAGGGCCGCGGGCGAGAGACGGCGCAGCGCTGCCGCGGCGACGTCGGGGCTGTCGGCTCGAAGGCCGAGCAGGCCGTCGGCGATCGCGTCGGCCCTCTCACGCGCCGCCCGACTGCGCACGATCTGCTCCGCGACGCGGCGGAGGTTGTCCACGAGGAGGATCCGCAGGCTGATGGCGATGGCCCACAGCTCGCCGATCGTCAGCGGCTCCACCTCCTGGTAGGACCGCACCATGCGCCGCAGGCTCTCCGGATCGAAGCGGCTGTCCGTATGGGCGATGTAGGCCCAGGCCAGGCCCAGGACCCGGGGATAGCCTTCGAGATGGCCCGCGGCCAGCTTGGGGAGCTCGCGGTAGTAGTCGGGGGGCAGGTCGTCGCGGATCTCGCGGAGCTGCTCGTCGACGATCGGGAAGTTGTCGACGAGCCATTCGGCCGCCGGCGTGATCGCCCGCTCGTCCTTGATCGCACGGGCCAGGACCCGGTACGACTCGACCAGGACGCGGCCATTCTCGGCGATGCGGGGCCCGACGTCGCGTCCCCTGCGGGGCGCGTCGGTGACCGCCTGGGCCGCGGCGAGGGTCTGGGCGTGCTGTTCCAGCCGCTCCACGCTGAAGAGCTCGGCGAGGATCGGCTCCTCGAGCTCGGCCTGCGGGCGGCCTCGCCGGCGATCGTGACCGGGCAGGTCTCCGAGGGGCTGGTTCGCTCTCATGCTCCGCCGTCAGCCCGTGGCCTGACCCGGTCCGCCCGCTCTCGACGTGGGGACGTGCCGATCATAGCGACCGCCCCTCCCTCGTACGAGGGCGTCCGCTTGTGCGGCCGGTTCGACGGGTCTCGACCGCGCGCCGCCGGCGCCGCCCACGATCGGTGCCTGCCCTCGGCTGTGACCGCCCTCGGCCAGGAGAGCCCTCGGCCCTGAGGTCAGGCAGCTCAGTACGCCCGGCGCTCCACGCTGTCGACGATCCGCGCTCGCGGTGTGCCGCCCAGCGCCGGTGCGGCCTGCGGCGATCGCCACAGGGCTTCGAGCCCGAGCTTGAATGCCTCCGCCTCGCCTCGACTGGCGAACTCCAGGTCCATCGCGACATACCTCGGGTCGTCCACGGGCCGGAAGATCTCGTACCGCCGGACGCCCCCAGCCTCGCGCCCGATCGGATCGCCGTCGAAGGCCGCCTTCCACGTCTCGAAGTCGCGCACGGGGTGCTCGATCTGCAGAATGGGCATTGGTCACTCCTTGCCCGGTTGGATTTCCCGGTTAATACAGTTAACCTAGATCAATACAGTGGTACTGTACTCATATGCCGGAGCCTGTCAAGCTGCCTCGTGCCCACGACTTTCCACGGCGCCGCCAGCGGGCCCGGGCGACGCGGGCGCGCGTCCTCGAAGCGGCGGGGCTGCTGTTCTCGGAGCGCGGCTACGTCGGCACCACGATCCAGGCGATCGCCGAGCAGGCCGACGTCGCACCGGAGACGGTCTACGCCATCTTCGGCAGCAAGCGCTCGCTCCTCGCCGAGCTCGTCGATGTCTCGATCGCCGGCGACGCCGATGCGCCACCGCTCCTCGAGCAGGCCTGGGTGGGCGAGATGCGGGCGGAGCCCGACGCCGGCCGCCGGCTGCGGATGCTGGCACGAAGCGGGCGATCGATCCTCGAGCGGCGGGCGGCGATCGACGAGGTCGTGAGCGGCGCCGCCTCGTCTGATCCCGAGATCGCCGCCCTCCGTGACGCCGGCAAGGCTCAGCGCCGCGCCGGCCAGCGCGAGCTCCTCGGGATCGTCGTCGGTTCGACGGGCCTGCGCGACGGCCTGGACCTCGAGACCGCCGCCGACGTCCTCTACGCCATCGGCAGCCCGGAGACGTATCGCCTCCTGGTCGTGGAGCGCGGCTGGAGCGGCCCGCGCTTCGAGCGCTGGTACGGTGACACGCTCGAACGTCTTCTCCTCGCCCCGGACGGAGGATCGCCATGAAGATCGAAGCGCGGCTGCGGGAGCTGGGTCTGGTGCTCCCACCGCCCATCCAGGTGCCTCCCGGCGTCCGGCTCCCGTTCACGCCCGTCCGGGTCGTCGGCGATCGCGTGTACGTCTCCGGCCACGGGCCGCAGGAGCCCGACGGCTCGATCGCCGGGCCGTTCGGCAAGGTCGGGCGCCGAGGTGACGATCGAGGAGGGCTATCGGGCGGCCAGGCTGGCTGCCCTCTCGATGCTCGGCAGCCTGGCGCGCCAGCTCGGCGACCTGGACCGCATCACGGCGTGGGCCCGGGTCTTCGGGATGGTCAGCTCCGCGCCGGGGTTCGCGAGCCAGCCGGCGGTGATCAACGGCTTCTCCGACCTGGTCCTCGAGCTGTTCGGCGAGGCGGGCGCCCACGCGCGGTCTGCCGTCGGGATGGCCGAGCTGCCCTTCAACATGCCGGTCGAGGTCGAGGCCGAGCTCTGGATCGCGACCTGACACGTCCGTGGCCCGACGCCGCCGGGCGACCTCCAGGGCCGAGCGCGCGATAGACTCGGGAATCACGATCATCCCGCGGTGAGGCCCGGCGCACGATGGTGGCCCGCCCGGACCCGCGGAGGCAACGCCGCCTGGGAAGCCCCGAACGAGGAGACCGTCATCCAACCGATCCAGGCCGGAGCCGCAGCCGGGCCGTTGCTGCTCGCCGACATCTCGGGCTACACGGGCTTCCTCCAGGACGTGACCGAGGCCCACCGCGACGACGCGTTCGCGGGGGGACGGGTGCCGGACGCCTACTCCCTCGTCTCCTCCCTGCTCGACGGCATCATCGAGAAGACCGTGCCGCCGTTCACGCTCTCCAAGGTGGAGGGCGACGCCGTCTTCCTCTTCGCCTCCGGCGATGCGGACGTGCCCCGTGGCGATGCGCTCCTGCAGTGCCTGGCGGCGTGCTATCAATCGTTCCGCGAGCGGCTGGCCGGTGCCGAGCAGGTCTGGACGTGCCGCTGCAACGCCTGCTCGCGCGTCGACGGCCTGGACCTCAAGTTCGTGCTGCACGCCGGCAGCTACATCGTGCAGCCGATCGGGGGCGGCCGCGAGCTGGCCGGCCCCGAGGTGGTGATGGCCCACCGGCTCCTCAAGAACCACGCGGCCGAGGCCGTCGGTCACTCGGCCTACGCCCTGATCACGGACGCGGCGGTGAGGCTCCTCGCCGTCCCGGTAGCCGGTGCGCACACGCTTACGGAATTGTACGAGCACTATCCGCCGATCACCGTGCACGTCCATGCCCTCCGGTAGGCCGCGTCCGTCGGGAAGCCGCCATGATTGACCCATCGCGTGAGCCGACGACCCTCGCGCCGGAGGCCGCCCGTGACGTACCTGCCCGCAGCCGATCGCTACCAGGCGATGGTCTACCGTCCCTGTGGGCGGAGCGGCCTGCGTCTCCCGTTGCTCTCGCTGGGGCTGTGGCACAACTTCGGCGACACCTCGGCTCTGGCCAACCAGCGGGCGATGGTCCGGACGGCCTTCGATCTCGGCATCACCCACTTCGACCTGGCCAACAACTACGGCCCGCCCTACGGCAGCGCCGAGGTCAACTTCGGTCGCATCCTGCGCGAGGACCTGGCCGCCCACCGGGACGAGCTGATCATCACGAGCAAGGCCGGCTGGGACATGTGGCCCGGCCCGTACGGCCAGGGCGGCGGCTCGCGCAAGTACATGCTCGCGAGCCTCGACCAGAGCCTGCGCCGCGTGGGCGTCGAGTACTTCGAC
Organism: uncultured Chloroflexia bacterium; assembly: GCA_963776355.1. GTDB lineage: Bacteria > Chloroflexota > Limnocylindria > Limnocylindrales > CSP1-4 > CTSoil-043. Next base: position 68,084 of record CAVZLU010000006.1, read on the forward strand.
ATCTTCTACTCGCACCGCTTCGATCCGGACACGCCGCTCGAGGAGACGATGGGGGCGCTCGCGACCGCCGTCCACCGGGGCAAGGCGCTCTACGTCGGGATCTCGTCGTACTCGGCCCGGAAGACACGCGAGGCGGCCGCGATCCTGCAGGCGGACGGGGTCCCGCTCCTCATCCACCAGCCGAGCTACAACCTCTTCAACCGCTGGGTGGAGCCGGACCTGCTCGACGCGCTCGAGGAGGTCGGGGCCGGGATGATCGCCTTCACGGCCCTCGCCCAGGGACTGCTGACGGACAAGTACCTCGATGGGATCCCGGCCGACGCCCGGATCAACCGCCCCGGCGGCGACTCGTTCGGCCGCGAGATGCTCTCCACGGAGAACCTCGCCCGCGTGCGGGCGCTCGACGCGATCGCCCGGCGGCGCGGGCAGACGCTCGCCCAGATGGCCTACGCGTGGGTGCTCCGCGACCCGCGCGTCACCACGACGCTGATCGGCGCGAGCTCGCCCGAGCAGGTCCGCGAGAACGTCGGAGCCCTCGCCAATCTTGCCTTCTCCGCTGCCGAGCTGGCGGAGATCGACCAGTACGCGGTCGAGGGCGGCGTCAACCTCTGGGAGCGGCCGAGCACCGACCAGCGAGCCTGACGCTCCGGCCGCGAGGGACGCGCCATCCTCTTCCCTTCGGGTGCCCGCCGCGTCACACTGACCCCTCGATCGGCAGGCGAGGCACCAAACCCCGCGCCGGTCGTCGCGAACCGTTGCCGGCACGCCGTGCCGGCGCTCTCGGGACCGGCCGTCCGCACCATGTGCGAGGCCAAGGGGGGTACAACCATGGCTGATCTCGGGCTGTTCGTGGGCTGGGGCGCCATCCATCCCGGCCGCGAGGAGGTTGCCCGCAAGGTCTTCGCCGAGGCGTTGGCCTGGTACGCGTCACTGCAGCAGGCCGGACGGATCGAGAGCTGGTCGGTCGCGATCCTCGAGCCGCACGGCGGCGACCTGAGCGGGTTCGCGCTCGTACGTGGCAGCAGCGCCCAGCTCGCCGAGCTGCGCGCGACCGCCGAGTTCCAGCGCCTGAACACCCGGGCCCAGGCGGTGGTGGCAGGATTCGGGGTCGTGTCGGCCCAGCTCGACGGCGCCGCGATCCAATTCGTGCAGGATTCGGCTGCGGTTACGGCCGACCTCGTCTGAGACGAGCCGGGGGGCTTCATCGGCGGCGTAGGCGGCGGGGACGCGAGCCCGAAACGGCCGCCGGGCGAGAGCCGCGATCCGGAGCCTGCAGCCGCGGCCGCGGCCAGGTTTGCCGCCGAGCGGTCGACATCGTCTTCGACACGGTCGGGCCTGCTCGCGTGCCTCGGCGTCGCCGTCCTCGCCTGGCTCCGCTACCTGCAGGATCGGCAATCCGTTCAACGCATTCCAGGATGCTGCGCCGCCGTCGCGGACTTCAGGGGATGGTCGAAGCCCTCCGGTGCCTACTTCAGGAGGCCGATGATGCTGGCGACGAGGTTCGCGTCCCCGCTCTGGACCGCGTAGACCACGCCGTTCGCCAGGTAGAAGTACACCGGCGACCCCTTCGCATAGGAGATCTTCGTGATCGGCTGGCCGCCGATCGTCACCTGCGAGCTCGTGGCCTGGTCGGCGCTGTTGGACATCTGGCTCTCGATCACGGCCCGGCCCAGCTCGGTGGGGTCGATACCCTTGACTCTGTAGGCGAACAGGCTGAGATCGAGCGTGCCCGTGGGGTCGTAGGCCCCGGCGATCTGGAGATCCGCCGGTGTCTTGCCGAGGTTCTTCAGCGACGCCACCAGGGCCTGGGCGGCCGGACTGGAGCCGAGGGCGGTCGATCCGAGCACGCTCTGGGCGGCGATCGACGTGGTGCCGACGCGGCTGGGCAGCAGCTTCTCCAGGTCGGGCGCGACGTGGCTCTCGGCCGGGGCGCTCGGGCTGGCCGCCGGACCGGACGGCGCGGCCGATGGACTCGCAGCGCTCGACGGTGCCGGAGATGCCAGGGCAACGGGGGACGGTTGCGCGATCGCGGCCGCGTCGGGGCTCGCGGCGAGCGAGCGGACCATGGCAGCGTCGACGGTGCGGCCGATGGCCTCGAGCGTGGAACGGTCGACCGACGTGTCCGCGGACACATCCGCGACCAGGGCGCCGCGCCGGATGTAGAGCGTCGTCGTGGATGACGCCGGGCTGAAGACCACGAAGGATTCGTCACCGATCTTCGCGAACGACACGTCCGCGCCGCCGGCCGCGAGGGCGGCCTCGTGCGCTCGCCGGATGGCCAGCGGAGCGTCGCTCGCGTAGCAGGAAAGGCTGGTGAAGACCGCCGGTCGCTGGCCCGAGGGCGACGGCGTCGGCCCGGCCAGGGTGGTCAGGAGATTGTCGACGAACACGCGGTTCGACACCATCGACCAGCCGGATGGAAGCGCTGCGCCGTCCGGTAGCGCCTGCCAGGCGGCGGTCTCGCAGGCGGGCGCATCGGTGCCTCGCAGTCCGATCCCGACGGCACCCAGGGCGATGGCCGTTGCCGCGACACTCAGCAGGGCAGTCACGACGACGGCCGCGACAAGCCTCGGCGACGATTTCGCCTCGTTCCGTTGGTGTCGGGTCATGCGGTCGGTCGCCTCGAGTGGGTCCGGGCGCCCGCGTGGCGCACGTGTCAGGCCAGGGCTGGCGCCGCCGAGGCGGCGGCCGGCAGAGTGTAGGTGGTCCGGCCGACCATCGCCGGGCGGCCCGTCGAGCGCCGGATCACGAACGCCCGGTTCGGAACCGCCAGGTCGTCGTGAACCGCGAGCCCGGTCCGCAGTTCACCAACCGGACGTGTCGAGCGGACGCCTCGGACGGCGAGCTGCCACGAGTTGGTACCAGACCTCGGGCCGCGTGGTGCGGACCGGCGACGCGGTGGGCACCGATCCAGGAGGTCGTCGCGGGCTGGTCCGGCCGGCGACCGGACGGCCCGAAATCGGCAGGATTTGGACCGAATGGCCCTACAGATGGCAAGGGCCCGACCTACGCTGGCTCCTGGCGGGCGGCGCACGGACGATGTGGCGGGCCCGGGATTGCATGGGCAGGAGCCCCGATCAACCATGAGCATGACCGGCCGGCCGATCCGCCGTCCGATGATCGCCCTCGCGGCGATCGCGCTCGTCGGCGTTGTGGTGGCCGCTTGTTCGGGGGCCGCCTCGCCGACACCGACGAGCGGGGGCTTGACGGTCGAGGGAGCGTGGGCCCGGACGTCGACCGGGATGGCGAACGCGGGCGCCGCGTACCTCGTCGTGAAGAACCCGACCGGGATTGCGGACGCTCTCGTCGGCGTCTCGACGCCGGCCGCAGGGTCCGCCCAGATCCACGAGACGTACACGCTGCCCGCTCCGAGCGGCTCGATGATGCCGGCGACATCCGGAGCAGCCGGCGGCTCGATGATGGCCATGCGGCCGGTGGCGAAGATCGAGGTTCCGGCCGGTGGCACGATCGAGCTCAAGCCCGGCGGCTATCACATCATGCTCATGGGCCTCACCCACGAGCTGACGGCGGGCGAGACGATCGTGCTGACGCTCACGTTCGAGAAGGCATCGCCGATCACGGTCACCGCCGACGTGCGCGCCAGCTGACGCTGGGCAAACGTCCACGACCCAGGCCCGGGAGCCGTCGCCGCCCTGGACATCCCGCCGTCGACCGTCGCTCTGATCGGTACCGCAGCGCGGCCCAGACGTGAAGGGCGTGGCCGGCGAGTTCCCGGCGTCGCGTTCGTGCACGTCGAGCCGAACGTGATGGCGACGGACGCTCAACGATGCGCCGACGGACTATCGTGTCGACGACGCACGAAGCGACGAGCAGGGCCGAGCTCCAGGCGCAGCTGGCGAAGGCAGACTCCAGCCCACCGCGGGCCGTCGCCCGAGCCGATCCGAGAATCGTCGAGCGCGGAAAGGAGTGACGGCCATGTGCCTCAACTGTGGCTGCATGCGCGCCCACGACGACATGGGCAAGCCGGGGGTCAACATCACCTACGAGGTCGTCAGGCGGGCGTCGGACGCCAACGGGATGACGGTCGATGAGACGCTGGCGATGATCGCCCGCACGAGCGACCGGGATCGCGACGACCATCCGGCGGAGTACGGCGCCCAGATGGCGGAAGAGCTGAGTCGCCTGGATGACGATGGTGGCCCGTCGGTGGGCGCTTGAGTGGCCCGCGCATGGGAGGCATGCTTCCTCCCATCGGGCGCCGTTCCGCGACCCGTCGTCGTGATCGCCGTGGGCGATCGACCGGGTACGGCGAGCCGCTGAAGCGAGGGCGCAATGCCTGAAGAGAGCGTCAACGACGGATCGCGGACGGCGAACGTGGTGCTGGGCGGCGGTGACACGGGCTTGCCCCCCGGCCTGCAGCTCCAGATCCTTACGACCGAGCACTGGAGCCTGCTCTCGACGCGGGCATTGAGCTGGAATGAGGCCTTCAGTCGGGCCGCGATGTTCCTGGCGGCGCTCTCGGGCGCCGTCGTGGCGCTGGCCCTCGCAGCGCAGGCCACGGCGTTCGGTGAGGGCTTCGTCACCTTCGCGCTTCTCATCCTGCCGGTGGTTCTCTTCCTCGGGGTCGCCACGTTCGTGCGCCTCGTCGCGATCAATCAGGAGGACCTCCGCTGGGTCATCGGGATGAACCTGCTGCGCAACGCGTACCTGAAGGCAGCGCCGGAGCTGCGTCCCTACTTCATCAGCGGCTGGCACGACGACGAGGCCGGGATCATGGCGACGTTCGGGGCCAGGCCGGGCCCCGGGAGCTTCGCCCATGAGTTCGTGACGACGCCCGGCGTCCTCTCGGTCATCGACGGCGTGCTGGCGGGTGTCCTCGCGGGGATCGCTGCAATGCGACTGGGCAGCGCCACGGCGCCCGCGATGGCTCTTGGCGTGGCCGCCGGCCTCCTGACCGTCGCCACGCTCGTGGTCTATCAGTATCGAGGTGCGGTACGGCCGCGGGCGCAGCGGCAGCCGCGGTTCCCGGAACGTCCCTCAGCCGCCTCCGACTCGGGCCAGGATCCGACGCCGGATGCGACACGATGAGCGTGTCTCGGGCTCCGTGAGCGGGTCGCGGGCGCTGTCTGCTACGGGCGCTCCGACCGTCGTCGTCGTCGTCTGACGGCCCGGCAGCGGGGACGGGCCGGTCGCCGTCGGCTTCCTACTCCTCCGGCGCACCCACCTCGTCGTGGTCGTGCACGTCGACCGGCTCCACGTCCGGTGCCGTGTCCACGTCCTGAAGGTCGAGAGCCACCTCGACCTCCGAGTCCTCGTCGTCCTGCATCGTCGCGGGATCGTCAGCCATGTCGCACCTACTTGATCGGTCGGATGACGCTGCTGTGCATCCACACGGTGCCATCGCCGTTGCCAAACCAGCGTGGCGAGCCGCCTGCCACCCCGCCCGTGTCGGTCGTCTGGTGGACGTGGAAGTGCACGCCTCGTCGCACCCGACCGACGAGGTTGTCGCTCGCGATGAACGGCGTCGACCGCTGCCGGGCGACGTCCACCACGACGCTGTACTCGCCGCGGTTCCGGGGCTCGCCTCCGAAGCGGAAGACCGTCTGCCCGGCCGCCGGCTGCCCCTGGGGGTTGGCCTTGCCCGCCACGGGCGCCATGGCCGCCGGGGTGCGATCCGCGCCCGGCCCTTCACTCGCGATCTCCTGCGCGCGCTTGACGATGCGCTGGAGGACGTCCGCGTGGGAGCTCTTCGGGGCGGGACAGTTCTGGCGGTTGATGCCGTTGATCTCCCAGTGACCGTGCACCGTCGCCCGGCTGATCGGCAGCCCCGTGATCCCGGCGCGCTCCGCGATCCGGCGCGCGACGGTCTCGAGCTGTGCCTCAGTCAGCGGAAACTGAGACCCGCCGACGCACTCGATCTCCTCCCAGTACGCCTCGTTCACGTTGTAGCCCTTCGCCCGCAGGCGCTGGAGCCGCGCGACACCCGCGTTGTCCGTGTTCGGCTCCATGAGGTCCCCGTTCGACCAGGCGGCGAACCGGCCCGGATCGATGGCCTCGATCCCCGAGCCGTCACGGGCGACGTACAGGTGGGCAGAGGGTCCGCCCGAGTCGGCGCGGTTGGCGAAATGCCACTCGGCGCGTGCCCCGGACCCGGGCTTCTCCTCGTCCATCTTCCCGGTCCGGTTGTTGCCGGTGATATGGACGCAGGCTAGCGCGATCGGGTCGACCCGTCGGGCGTGGCCGCGGGTTGGAAACCCGAAAGCGTGGTTGGTGAACCGGTCCAATACGATCGTCATGGCCCCCCTCCCTGTGCGTCGAGTTATAGCACTCGCGTCTACTGGCACTGGCTGGGCCGATTGCTCTCTCGCCACCCGCATGAGATCGACCGGCCGGCTCGCAACCTTGCCTTGGACCATTGACAGCGGCTGCCGGAAGCCGGACGTTGACCCCAACCCCGGGGGGGCCGCTCGGGCGCGGGAGATTGGCCGCGCCAACCGACCGGAGGAGGGCAGCAAGCATGTTCGGGTCCGACATCCTCGATGTGGTCATCGCCCTGGCATTCACCTACTTCCTGCTGGCCATCGTCGCGAGCGCCGGCCAGGAGATCGTCGCCCAGGTCGGAAGGTGGCGCTCGCGGACCCTCAAGGAGGGCATCGGGACGCTCCTTGCCGACCCGACCTTCCAGGGACTGGCGGGCACGGTCTACAGCCATCCCCTGATCGCCTCGCTCGGCGAGCCGTCGTACCTGAAGAACACGCGGTTCGCCGACTCCCTGATCGAGACCCTGAGCACGGCGACGGCGGCGACGGAGACCTCGATCGAGACGGTGGTCGCGGGCATCAGCCGCCCTTCCCGATGGAAGCGCCAAGACGCAGCTCCAGGTGCTGGTCCGCCAGGCCGGCGGAAGTCTCGAAGGGCTCCGCCAGGGGGTGGCCTCCTGGTTCGACGAAGGCATGGATCGGGTGAGCGGCGCCTACAAGCGAAACGCGCGGAAGGTGCTGGTCGCGCTCGGGCTGGGAATGGCCGTGCTGTTCAACGTGGACACCATCGCGATGGCCCAGACCCTGGCGACGAATCCTTCGATTCGAAGTGCGATCGTGGCCTCGGCCGGCACGATCGCCGGGAGCGGCCAGCCGACGACGAAGCCGGCCGATGCCATCAGGTTGCTCAACGGGGTCGAACCGGGGCTCGGGTGGAGCGTCTGCTGGTATCCCTCCGACGCCAGCGCAGGGCGACCACCCACCGATCTCCCGATCCCGTGCGGCCAGAATCTCGGTGGCGTGTGGCCGCCGGCCGCGGCCTGGGTCAACTACGTCGTGCTCCGGATCCCGGGATGGATCTTCACCGCGCTCGCGGTGATGCTCGGGGCGCCGTTCTGGTTCGACCTCCTCAACAGGCTCGTGAACCTGCGGGCGAGCGGCAAGAAGGAGGAGTAGCGCCCTGCCCAGGGTCGCGTCGCCGACCCGGTGCGCTCAGGCGAGCGGCTGGACGACCGGGAGCGATCGAACGTTCGGCGCGGATCCCACGGGGGCCAGCTCGCCGGCGAGGGCGCGGAATCGCTCGGCGGCCTCCGGCCGCAGGAAGTAGTAGACAAATGACGCCCGGCGCTCGGTGCGCACCCAGCCGGCCTCCCGCAGCACCTTCAGGTGGTGGCTCACCGTCGGCTGCGCCACCGCGCAGCAGGCGGTGAAGTCGCAGGCGCAGACCCCGTCCCCACCCGTGAGCTGGCGCAGGATCGCGAGACGGGTCGGGTCGGCGGCGCCCTGGAGGAGGAGAGCGTCCGGATCCGTGAGGCGCTTCATGACGTGTAGACTATTGACAATCATCGATATAGTCAAGTATCAATGCAAGTCACGCCGCATGTCGTTGGGCGGCCTGTCTGACCGGCATCGCATCGGTTGAAGAGGAGTCGCGCAGTGACCACCGAGACCATCCACGAGGAAGTCCGGGCCCGCTATGCGGCCGCGGCCGTCCAGGCCAGCGCGGGGGGCTGCTGCTCGAGCGAGCCCGAGGCGATCGGGCCGGAGCTGTACTCGGCCCTCGAGCGCGCCGAGCTGCCGGAGGCCGCTGTGCTCGCCTCGCTCGGCTGCGGCAACCCGATCGCCGTGGCCGAGCTGCACGAGGGCGAGCGGGTCCTGGACCTCGGTTCGGGCGGCGGCATCGACGTCCTGCTGTCCGCGAGGCGCGTCGGCCCCACGGGACGGGCCATCGGCCTCGACATGACCGATGAGATGCTGGCCCTGGCGCAGCGCAACGCCGCCAACGCCGGCGCGACGAACGTCGAGTTCGTTCGGGGCCACATCGAGGACATCCCGCTGCCGGCCGAGTCGGTCGACGTCGTGATCAGCAACTGTGTCATCAACCTGGCGGCGGACAAGCCATCCGTGTTCCGCGAGATCGCCCGCGTGCTGCGCCCGGGCGGGCGGATGGGGGTCACCGACATCGTGGCCGAGGACCGCCTGACCCCCGAGGAGCGCGCCGACCGCGGCTCCTACGCCGGCTGCATCGCGGGTGCGCTGTCCTTCTCCGAGTTCCGGGCCGGCCTCGAGGCCGTCGGCCTGACCGACATCTCCCTCACGCCCACGCACGACGTGGCCGACGGGATGGTCAGCGCCATCGTCAAGGCGACCAAGCCCGCGGACGCCAGGCCGCTGATCGACCTCTCGCCCCGCGAGCTGCCGCTCGCGAGCTCAGGCTGCTGCGGAGGTGAAGGCTGCTGCTGACGGGCCTCTGCGGCGACGTCCACGTCCGGTCGCGGTTACTGTCTCGTTCGAGCACACTCCTGGGTACGGACCCGGAGGTTCAGCATGCATCGCCAGGCTGCCGAGGGTTCGGGAGAGGTTGACGTGAGCTCCAACGAGATCGTGAGGCGGTGGCTCGAACCCCTCCCGGGCTCGGACGTCGGTGCGTCCGAAGCGGTCGACGTCCGCGCGGACGCGGGGCCGGCGGGTGCCGCGGGGCCGAGCCGATGGTGACCGAAAGCTGGCCGCTGGGACCACTGCCGTCCCGGCTGGCCCGGGTCGTCGGTGAGAGGGAAGAGTTCGCCTATGTCGCGGAGCTCGTCCCGTGGCGCGGCGTGCTTGCCGACGCCGCGGGCGCCCGCGTCCGCGCCCTGGCGACCGAGCTCGGGGCGGATGGCCGGTTCGCGGCCCTGAGCATCACCGACAGCGCCGGCGGCCACGCGATGCTGAGCCCGGAGGTCCTCGCCTCACAGCTCACCGAGGCCGGCCAGGAGGTGATCGTCCACGTCGCCTGCCGCGACCGCAACCGCAACGAGCTGCTGAGCCTCGGCTGGCGCCTCGCCAGCGCGGGCATCAGCAACCTGCTCGTCCTGTCGGGCGACTACCCCACCGAGGGCTATCTCGGTGTCGCTCGCCCCGTCTTCGACCTCAATTCGGTCAGCCTGCTCGCCCTGTACGAGGGGCTCAACCACGGCGAGATCTCCCGCGACGTCGTCGGCCGGGCGATCCCGCGCGACCGGGCCCGCTCCGTGAGCGCGCTCGGTCCGATGCGCGGCCACGGGACCGCGGCCACTCCGCCGACGCAGTTCTTCCTGGGCGCCGCAGTGAACCCCTTCAAGCGGGTCGAACGAGACCTCGTCCCGCAGTACGCAAAGCTGGCGTTCAAGGCCCGGATGGGCGCCCGTTTCGCGATCACGCAGGTCGGCTACGACCCCCGCAAGCTCGACGAGCTCGTCCAATTCGTCGCCGACGAGGCGCTGCCCCTGCGGCTGCTCGCGAACGTCTTCGTGCTCTCGCGGACGACCGCCCGCATCTTCCACGCCGGGGAGATCCCCGGGGTCGCGATCCCGGACGCACTCGCCGACCGCGCCGAGCGCGAGGGGGCGAGCCCGGACAAGGGCAAGGCGTTCTTCCTCGACCTCGCCGCGCGACAGGTCGCGATCGCGCGCGGTCTCGGCTATGCCGGTGCCTACGTGGGGGGGACGAGCCGGGCCCAGGACTTCGCGGCCGTGCTGGACCGGGCGGCGGCGTTCGGACCGGACGACTGGCGCGCGTTCGCCCGCGAGGACGCCTGGGCCCTGCCCCACACCTTCTACCTCTACGTCCCGGACCAGGCGTCGGGGCTGAACGGGCCGGCGCGGGCCGCGCGTGCCCGCGCGCGCCGCGTCCCCCTCGCCTACCGCGCCAACCGGACCATCCACGCCCTGGCCTTCGAGCCCGGCTCGCAGGGGTTTCGCGCGGCCGCGCGGGTCTACGGGGCCGCCGAGCGAGCGCACCTCGGCCACGTCGTCCACGTCGCCGAGCAGGCCATCAAGATCCCCTTCTTCGACTGCCGGGATTGCGGCGACTGCTCACTGCCCGAGATCGCGTACCTCTGCCCGGAGAGCCAGTGCGTCAAGAACCAGCGCAACGGGCCGTGCGGCGGCAGTCGCGATGGCGAGTGCGAGATCCCCGGTCGGGCCTGCATCTGGGCCCGGGCGTACGAGCGCCTCAAGCCGTATCGCGAGGAGGCGGCCATGCTCGACCGCCCCCCGACGATCGCCGACAACGCCCTCCGACGGACCAGCGCCTGGGCAAACACGTTCCTGGGCCGGGACCACACGACCCGGCGGCTGCCCTCCCCGCCCGACGAATGAGGGACGGCCGGCGGCGACCCGGAGGAACGCTCAGGCGCCGGTCAGGCACGCGCGAGCATCAGCGGAGCGGCACGATGCCCGCAATCGACGTGTACGTACCGTTGGCGATGGGCGTCGAGGCGGCGGACCCGGTCCCGAGCCGCACCGCGCGGCCGGCAGCGTCGACCGCGTAGACCGAGCCGGCCGAGCCGACCGCGATGCTGCGGAAGGCGCCGCTCCCACCGAGGTGGCCGGTCGTGACCAGGTCGGCGACCCCAACGACCGCGACCCCCGCCGTGTCGATGACGAACAGCGTCCTGCCGTCCGGGCTCAGCGCGGCGCGACCGCCGGCGGGCCGGGCGCTCTCGAGCTTGGCGAGGCGGATGCTCGGCACGCTCGCCAGCCTGCCGCTCCGGGAGATCGTGAAGTCGGAGAGCCCGATCGCGCTGACCGTCTTCCGGGCCGGATCGGCAACGTACAGCACGTCGCCGGATGGGTCCGCGACGAGGCCCCAGCTGCCGTCGGTCGCCGGCATCGTCGGCCCCCGTACCGGGGAGGTCGATGCAGAACGCGGCCCCAGCGGCGGTATCGAGGGCATGGATGAACGCGCCCTCGGCACCCCGATAGAGGGTGTAGACCCAGCCCTCCTTCCCGGTCGCCTGGGTCAGCGGCCACGCCGTTCATCTGCTCGTCGACGTTCCGCTTGTCGACGATCTGGCCATCCTGGAGCCTCCCCGTGGCCACCTCGAGCCGCCGCACCCGGTACTGCGTCGCGCCGCCACCGGCGACGTACTCGAGGAGGTACAGCCACTGGCCGCCGGGCGAGAGTGCGTCGAAGGCGAACCGACCGTCGAGGGTGACGATCCGGGGGGCCTTCGAAGCCGGAGGTGGAGACGAGCGCGAACCGCGTCCTGCTGGCGGGCCCCGCGGGAGCGGCGTCGACCGCCTCCTCCAGGACGACAGTGCTGCCATCGGCCGACAGGCCGCTCGGCACGCCGGCGACCCCGACCGCCGGCAGGCGCCACGCCCCCGGCACGGAGATCCAGACCGGCAGATCGCCACCCTCCGGCGTCCTCACCTGGACCCGCGTGGACGTCCCGTCGGGGGCGATCGACACGAGCGTGTGCCAGTCGCGCGAGACGATGCCGTCGGGAAGATCGAACAGGATCCGCCCTTCCCCGGGATCGATGACCGTGAAGGCCGCGTTCGCCGTGGGCTTGGCCATCCGAAGAACGAGCAGGTCCTGCGATCTCGCCGGGCATCGCCGCCGGCGACGAGGCCGGGGTCGACGCGGGCTTCGGCGCTTCCGGTGCGGAGCTCGCGGCGTTCGGGCGGGGCGCGCCGGTCGTGCACGCGCCGGCGACGAGGGGCCGCGGCCAGGCCGGGCGAGCGGTCACGGTGGTGATTCGGCGGCTCATGAGTCGTCTCCCGGGGTGCGGCGGCGGGTCGGCCGTCCGTTCGCCCGTACTACACCGCCCGGCCGCGGAGGGTTCCCCCGGGCGCCCGGGTCAGCGGAGCGACGTCGCGACCGCGATGGCCGCCTCTCGGTCGAGCGGCGTCTCGAGCCGGAGGCTCACGTCGCCGGCCTGCCAGATCAGCACGTTCCCGGCGACGGTGACCTCCTGCCAGCGGGTCTGCCCGTCCGGGTCGCGGAATTGGAGGATGAGGTCGTGCGGGGCACCGGCGATCCACCAGCCGTCCGACGTCCCGACCTTCACCGGGACGACGGTCGTCCCGCCGCCGACGATCTTCAGGAACGCGTCCGGCTGGATCTCGCCGCGGAACTCGGTGAGCATCGTGCCGTCCGGGTACCCGAGGGTCACCCGGCTGAACGGCTGGACGCCGGCCAGGTGGACGTCGGCCGGGTCGGTGTACCCGGCGGCGGTCGGGACGAGGAGCCCGAACCCCGCGTCCGAGCGGGCCTGGTCCAGGCTCACCGGCGGGCCCAGCTCCTGGCCCGGCGGCGTGGGTGGCGTTGTCGGCGCCGGGCTTTCCAGGGCCGTTGATGAAGGCGGCCCGGACGCGCGCGGCGGCGGGGTCGCGATCGATCGCAGCTCGATCCGGATCCCGGGCACGCCGAGGCCGATCGCGGCCGCGACGAGGGCGATCGCGAGCAGGGCGATGAGCGCGATGACGAGGCTGCGCCGCGCGATTCGACCGGGGTGGGAGGTGCCCGTGCCGCTGCCGCCGATGAGCTCACGGAGGCGCGCGAAGCGGCCAGCCACTCGCTCCGGCCCGACGGGACCTGCCTCCAACGCCGCCGTCACGCGCCCGGCGAGGTCTGGCGTCGGCGGCCAGGCGAGCTCGCCGGACAGGGCGCCGAGGCGCTCGATGAGCTCGGCATCGTCGAGTGGCCGGTGGCCGGTCATCGGGCCACCTCCACTGCCATCAGCGCCCGCATCCGACCGAGCGCGCGCGAGAGGCGCGACTTGGCGCTTCCCCGGGGGATGCCCAGGGCCGCCGCCGTCTCGGCCTCGGACAGCTCGAGCAGGTACCGGCAGCCGATGATCATCCGGTCGTCGTCGCCCAGCCGCTCCAGCGCGGCCAGCAGGTCGCGGCGCGCCTCGGTGGCGAGGACCGCCGCCTCGGGCGATGGGGCCGCATCGACCGTGGGGCGGTCCTCAGCCATCCGGAGGGCGAGCCCGGCTCGGCGCCCCGCCGATCGACGTCGATTGCGGGCCTCGTTCGCGACGATCCGCAGGATCCACGGCCGGAAGGGCGCGTCCGGGCGGAATCGGCCGAGCGCCGCGTAGGCCTTGAGGAAGCCCTCCTGCGCCGCGTCCTCGGCCTCGGCGGCGTCGCCGCACGCGAGATACGCGGTTCGCACGGCGACCTCCTGGTGACGCTGCACGAGCTCACCGTAGGCGACGACATCGCCATGCCTGGCCCGCTCGACGAGCTCCCTGTCCTCCAGTGGACGGCCCTCCACAGGTTCGCCATATGTACACCGCCCGGGCGTCTCCGGTTCCTCCCGGACTCGAGGCGGCGACACCGATCATGCCGCCCTGCGTGCTCGATGGCGAGCCTGGGCCTCCGAGAAGTCGAGGCCCGCGCAGGTCGCGCCGCTCAGCCTGCGGCGGGCTCCGCTGGCGGCCCGAGCGCGGCGGCTCGGGCCGTCGAGCCGCGCCGAGCTCGATGCGGAGCCACCATCGGTCGAACGTCAATCGCCCGTCGTCCGGGGACGATTGAGCGGCAGTCCACGTTCGCCGACGAAGACCTTGAAGACCTTCCAGGCGTCGGGGTTGGTGCCGGGCTCGAGGTCGCCGTTCGTCACGAGGAGCGATCGCCCGACGAAGGCGAGCCCCCACGGCGAGTGGAAGAGCGGGCTGGAGATCCTCCGGATCTCGTTCCCGGCCGGATCCAGGACGGCGATCTGGTTCGGGCCGAGGAGGCTCACGTACAGGTCACCGGAGGCCGCAAAGGCGATGCCGGTCGCCTGGGGCGGGGTCTGGCCCGCGACCACGGGGAAGCGGTGGACAACCTGGAGATCGGCGGCGCTCGGGTGGTCCACGAGCCGAACGCGGTAGATCACGGCCTCGAACGGGAACTCCGCCGACAGGGTGACCGAGAAGTAGAGCCAGCTGCCGGTTGGGTCGATCCGCCCGCCGAGCGGTCCGCCGGCGAAGCCGAATGCACCCGCGATGCGCGGATCGGTGAACCAGATCGAGGGCTCGCCCGCCGGATTCACGCGCCAGATCCGGGGCTTGTCATCGGTCACGTAGAGGTTGCCCGTGCGATCGAAGGCGAGGTCGTTCCACATCGACGCCATCCAGCCGCCGGCGCTGAGCGGCGGTGGGACCTGCGCAAAGACCTCGGGCATGGCTGGGTGCTGGCCGAGGTCGAGGCGCAGGATGCGGCCGTTCATGTCGGCTACGTACAGCCTGTGGCGCGGCCCCGTGTTGCCGTCGACGGCGAGGCCGAACAGGCCCATGGTGGCATTCGGCATGGTGGCGATCGCCGTGGTGCTGATCAGGCGACCGTCCTCGTCGTAGGCGAAGACGCGCTCGCCGTCCGAGTTCTGGTGCCCGCCGTTGTCCGGGTCCGCGAAGAAGTCACCGGCGCTCGTCGAGACGTAGACGCGGTCGGCGTCGACGGCGATGCCGAACGGGTGCCCGGGCGCGGGCACCGTGGCAAAGACCTTCACGTCGCCGATCGCCGGCTGCCGCTGCGGGCTGGCAGACAGAGCCGGGCTCATCCCGGGTCCCAGCGTGATGGCCATGGCGGCGATGAGCGATGCCGGCGCCCTCCACCACCGGGTAGGCCGGCTTTCCGGCGGCGGGTCCGACCGTCGATCTCGCGGGTTGAGGTGTCCGTGCATCGTCCGTCCTCCTGCCTGGCCGACGGGCCGGCGACAGCCGGCCTCGCCCGTGTACAGGGATGACGATCACGCCGCTGAGGATTCGACAGGCGGCGCCACCACGAAGGTCGAACCGGCGCCGCTCATGTCCGGGAGGGCCACTCGGCAAGGCTCAGGCGGTGCGACGGGCCGGCGTTGCGGGGCGCGGCTGGACTTGCCAGGGGCGGGGAACGTTGAGCGCGGGCCCCGTGTCACGATGCGGCATCGGCCGCCCGATCAGGTAGCCCTGGCCGAGCTCGCAGCCCAGCGCACGGAGGGCCTGGACCTGCGCCTCCTGCTCGATGCCCTCGGCGACGGTCGGGATGCCCATCCGGTGAGCCATCTGGATGATCGAGGCGACCAGGTTCGTCGATCCTTCCTGGGACAGGGCCTGCACGAACGAGCGGTCGATCTTGATCTCGTCAATCGGCAGATGGCTCAGGTACGACAGGGACGAGTAGCCGGTCCCGAAGTCGTCGATCGAGATCCGGATCCCGTGGCGGCGAAGCTCGGCCAGGATCTGGATGAGCTCCGGGCGGTTCTCGGCGAGGACGCTCTCGGTAAGCTCCAGCACCAGCAGCTCGGCCGGAAACCCGGTGCTGGCAAGGATCGCGAGCACTTCTGTCACGAAGGTCGGGCCGAGCTGGCGTGCCGAGACATTGACGCTCGCCCGGATCGGCGTGTCGCGCCCCCGGTTCCAGGCCCCGACGATTCCGCACGCCTCCTCGAGCACCCAGGCGCCGATCGGGATGATCTCGCCGATCTCCTCGGCGATCGGGATGAAGTCCAGGGGCATGATCGTTCCGCGGCCGGGGTGGTGCCAGCGGAGGAGCGCCTCAGCGCCTGCGATCTGGCCGGTTGCGAGCGCCTCGAGCGGCTGGAACACGAGTGCGAACTCGTGCTTCGCAAGCGCCTGCCTGAGGTCGTCCTCGAGGCGGACGCGGTCTACCGTCTCGGAGAACATCGCCGGCTCGAAGACGCGCCACGAACCGCGGGTCGCCCGCTTCGCTTCGTACATCGCGATGTCGGCGTCGCGGAGGAGCTCCATCATCCCCGCGTCCTGGCCCTCGTCCCGGACGATGCCCATGCTGGCGCCAACGACCACCCTGCCGTGCTCGACCTCAACCGGGCGGGCGAGCTCGTCCCGGATCCGGCCGGCCACGGCCTCGACCTCCTCGACGGCAGACGTCTCTTCGATCAGGACGGCAAACTCGTCGCCGCCGAGCCGGGCAGCCGTGTCGACCTCGCGGATCACCCGCGTGATCCGCCGGGCAACCTCGAGGAGGACGTGGTCGCCCACGTTGTGGCCCTGGCTGTCGTTGACGCGCTTGAAGTCGTCCAGGTCGAGGTAGATGACGGCCGGCCTGGTCGTCCGCCGGCGGGAGCGGCTGAGGGCATGCTCCACCCGGTTGGCGAGGAGCGCCCGGTTGGCGAGCCCGGTGAGCGGGTCGTGGAACGCCTGGTGCTGCAGCTGCTGCTCGAAGGACTTGCGCTCGGTGACATCGCGGATCGTCACGACGAGGCCATCGACGAACGGGTCGTGGAGGAGGTTGGTCACCGTCACGTCGACCGTCCGGGGGGCCGTGCCGGACGGTGCCAGCCGCCATTCGACCGGCCCGCTGGGTCCCGGGTGCGAGGCCGCGACCAACAGGAAGGCCGTGGCGGCGGCGCCCTGTTCGGCGTCGAGGATCGACCGGAGCGGCCTCCCGATCAATGACTCCGGCGAGCGGCCCAGGACGCGCATGACCGACGGCGTCACCTGCGTGACCGTCCCTGCCCGGTCCGTGACGGCGATCACGTCCGACGCGTTCTCGATGAGCGCGCGGAACCGCGCTTCGACCCGGGCGTTCTCGCGGACCATCAGCACCTGCCGGACCAGGACCAGGCCGGTTGCGAGCACGGCGCCGACCACCACCGCGAAGGTGTCGACGCTCCCGGTCGCAGCGGCGCCAAGGAGGAACACGAAGAGGATGACGACCGCCCCGTAGGGAAGGAGCGAGATGGGCTGCGCCCGCGCCGGCGCCTCGCCGGTGACGGCCGCTTGCGTCGTCGACCGGACCTGCGCCAGGGGTGCGAGCGCCATCGCGGCCCAGCCGGCCATCCAGGCAAGGTCGAGCCATTGCCCTGACTCGTACGTGTCCTCCAGCGCCACACGAGCGTAGGAGAGGTCGGCCACGATGTTGAGCAGCAAGCCAACGCTGAGTAAGAAGACGACGACCCGGGGGGTGTCCGACAGGCGGCGCATGAGCGCGGCGGCCAGGGCGAACAGGACGAGGGCATCGCCCAACGGGTAGGCCAGCGATGTGGCGAGAGCCAGCGGATCCTCGACTTCCGCGGCGGCCACCGGCGCGAGGACCAGGATCCAGACGATGGTCCCGGCGCCGACCAGGACGATGGCCAGGTCCAGGACCGCTCCCAGGCGGCTCACGGTGCGCTCGCGCGAGAGGCAGAGCAGGCCCACCACGGCCAGCGGATAGAAGCTCAGGTAGCCGACGTCCGCGAGCGACGGGTACGGCAGCTCGCCGGCGGCTATGACCTCGAGATAGAACCAGATCGCGTCGCCCAGCCAGAAGGCGGCGAAGGCAAGGGCCAGGACGAGCCAGGCTCGCCGGCTGCCGATCGAGCTCGCCCGCGCCCGGGCAACGAGGGCGAACGCGACCGCGGCGATTCCGAGCGGGAGAAACGCGAAGTCGTTGATCGCCACCTCGAGGTCGGGGCCGCCCCAGCGAAAGATCAACCAGGCGCCATACAGGGCGAGATACCCGATGACCGCGAGCGCCGCGACGACGAACGCCCAGCGCCGAACAGGAAACGGCTCACGTGGGAAGGGGCGGCTCACCACGCGGTCGGCGCTCGTCACGTGTTGCCTGTCGCCTGGCAGGAGCTCGGGCAGGGCCGGGGGCGCACGTCGCTGTCCACCCAGCGACTTTCGACGGTCGCGGTCCCCCGGGGCACCACCCAGTCGTGGGGCAGGGCTATCCCAAAGGTACCGGCACGCGGCGGGCGAGGCTCGCTCCCGCAGACCGCGGGCGCGGATGCGACCCCGCCGTCAGTTCGTCCAGCTCCCCCGGCCGGTGACCAGGTCGTAGCCGACGAGGCACGGCAGCCCGTTGTTGCCCGACGTGATGTCGCGGTAGGTGATGCTTCCGCCATAGATGTACGAGCTGTTGACAAGGGCGCCGGAGTCTGCGGCCCTGGCCGCGATCATCGGCGCCGAGGCGCTCGTCCCGCCGACCTGCCACCAGCCCTTCTGGCCCTGGTAGCGGGTGCTGTCGTAGACGGACACGCCCGAGCTCGGATCGGCATCGAGGGAGATGTCCGGCGTCCCGCGCCTGCCGGCGCAGCCCACCTGGGCGAACTGGCTGAAGCTGCTCTGCGCCGTCGTCGCGTTCTCGTAGAGGCTGCAGCCACCGCCCGAACCGCTCCAGCCCGTCTCCGACGAGAAGCTGGTGCCAGACAGGTGGAGCGTCGTCCCACCGACCGAGATGACGTTCGGCGAGGCAGACGGGTATTCGGCCGGCGTTCCGGCGT
Organism: uncultured Chloroflexia bacterium; assembly: GCA_963776355.1. Classification (GTDB taxonomy): domain Bacteria; phylum Chloroflexota; class Limnocylindria; order Limnocylindrales; family CSP1-4; genus CTSoil-043. Next base: position 86,488 of record CAVZLU010000006.1, read on the forward strand.
CACCCGACGAGACGAAGAAGCTGACGCCCGAATGGACGAAATGGCTGTCGTAGGCGGCCTCGCCGCTGAATTCCGGGCCGCCCCAGCTGTTGGAGACGTACCCGGCGTGCCCCGCCGCGTAGTCCTCGGCAGCGAGCAGGTTCGTGAAGCTGTTCGATGTCGCCTCGACGAGGAGGATGTGTGCGCCGGGGGCGATGGCGTGGGCCCATTGGACGTCGAGGCTGATCTCGAGGGCCCAGCCGGCGTTCGCCTTCGGATACTTGGTGCCGCCGGTCTGGTTGACCTTCCTGAAGCAGCCGTTGGCGGTCGTGCAGGCCGGCAGCCCGTACTGGGCGCTGAAGACGCCGAGGTCGGCCTCCGCCGTCGGATCGTCATAGGCGTCAACGATCGCGATGGTCTGGCCTGCGCCGGCGGTCATCGCAGTCGGGAAGCTGTAGGCGCTCTTGATCGTGAGCGGCGCCAGACCCGTGGGTGAGCTCGAGGCGTTCGGCTTCACGTGCAGCGGGTGACTGGCGTAGTGCTCGTGGTTCGGGGCCGCCGCGACCGTGACCGGCCCGGCCAGGCCCAGGGTCAGGAGCAGGCCAGGGGCCAGTGCCAGCAGGCGTCGCATGCGCTCGTTCCCTCTCAACTTGCCCGCTGGATCGCCCATGGGTGCGCGGATCCTACGACCTGCAGGGAGCACTGGCCATCCCGCGGATGAGGGACCTCAGAGGGGGACCAGCCGGAGGCTGATGATGTTCTCGTTGTCCGCTGCGATGCCGCCGAGCAGCGAACGGGGCGGGGCGCCGTCCAGGTTGATCCGCGCGACGGCGGCCTCGCCGGCCTCGAAGATGATGTTCTCGGTCTCCAGCACGTTGATGCCCTCGCCGCGCAGGTTCTCGAACACGTGGGCGAGAACACCCGTCCGGTTGCGATGGCGCACGACGAGCAGGTGGGTCGCCTGCGTCCGACGGGCAAGGTTCACGACGTTGGGGACACGTCCGGTCTCCGTGAACGAGCGGACGATGGCGACCGTCTCGGCGGCGATCGCGCCCTGTGCCTGCTCGGTCGATGCGCCGATGTGGTGCGTCCCGTACACGCCGGGCAGCTGGAGAAGCGGTAGCCGGAAGTCCGCGGTCCCCGTCGCGGGCTCGCCGGGATACACGTCCAGCCCGACCCGGATCCCCCGATCCCGGACGGCGTCGCCCAGGGCGTCGTAGTCGACGATCTCGGCCCGCGACGTGTTGATGAAGAACGCGCCCGGCCGAAGGCGCGCCAAGACGTCCGCGTCGACCAGGCCCCGGGTCTCGGGCCCGAGGGCGAGGTGGACGCTCAGGACGTCCGCCTGCGCCGCGACGTCTCCCGGCGTGGCGCCGATCGCGACGCGCGACTCGCGGCTCGCCAGGTCGAGGTCGTAGCTCCCGAGATCGATGCCGGCCTCGCCCTCGAACCGGCGCGCCCAGATGACGATGTCCATGCCGAATGCCTGCGCCCGCCGCGCCATCTCCTGGGCGATCGTCCCGAAGCCAAGCAGCCCGAGGGTCCGGCCGTGGAGACCCCTTGCCTTCGAGAACTCACGCTTGTCCCAGCGACCGGAACGCAGCTCGATGACGTTGTCCGGGATTCGGCGATCGAGCGCGAGGATCAGGCCGAAGGCGAGCTCGGCCACCGCGACCGCGTTCTTGCCCGGGCAGTTCGACACGTAGATCCCGCGCGCCGATGCGGCGCTGACGTCGATCGTGTTGTAGCCGGCGCCAGCGCGGACGATGAGCGCGAGGTCGCCCGCATCCATCATCCCCGCCGTCACCCTGGTTGATCGCACGATGAGAACCTCCGCCCGGCTCACCCGGAGCGCAGCGACCAGCGCGTCGTCCTTGAGCGAGGGGTCGAAGACGACATCGCAGCCGGCGGCTGCGAGGCCGTCGAGACCCGACTGCTCGAACTGATCGGCGACGAGGACCTTCATCTCGGGCGATCGCCTCAGGGGGCCAGCACGACGGGAACAGGGAGTCCCCGTTGCACCTCGAGCACGGCGCGCTCGCCCAGCGGAGCGGCCAGCTCGACCGACGCCGTGCGCCGTGCCCCGACGGCCGAGCAGGCGCCGAACGATGCATGCGGATGCGGCGTCACGATGACGACAACCGCGAGGTCGGACTCGACCGCTTCGCCCGTGTAGTCCTCGCCACAGGCCTCGTCTCCCGGCAGCGGCGCTCCGACGAACGCTACCGTGAGCTCGCGCCCGCCGACCGTCCCGCTGGCCGAGTCGATCGCGAGGCCGACGGGCGGACTGTTGGAGTCCCACGGGGGAGGCACGACAGCGATGGGGTCGGCGATGGCCACGCGCGTCACCCTGACCGCCGTGCTCGCCACCGTGAACTCCCAGACTGGCGCGATGGCCGGTCCGCGGCTCGTATCGATCGGCCCGGTCGTCAGCCGTGCGGCCGTGATCCGCAGGGAGGCGCAATCGCCGCACGGCGCGCTGGGGCCGGCCTGGATCGCGGCGACGGCCTGCGGTGCAGAGATCATCGATACGGCAGCCGTCGTGCCGTCCGGCCAGCGAACCTCACCGTCGGGCGGCACATCGGCAGGCAGGCTGGCGGTCGCCTCGACCAGCCCGGCCATGAGCGCGGGCTTGTTATTGTCTCCGACAGCCTCTTCCCAGTCGCCGACCTGACCGGTCAGCTCGCCGACGACGACGACCGGCGACGGACCGCCCGCAACGGCGACGGCATTCGCCCATCGAGCGAGCGCGGCCTGCGCCTGTCGGTGGAGCGCGGCCGAATCCGGGGCGCCCGACAAGCCCGGCACCAGTTGACAGCCGGACAGCGTCATCGCAGCCGCGGCCGCGATCGCGATCCGCGTCCCTCGTCGAGCCACGGAACGCCCGAGCGGATGCAGCATGTCGAGACTCTCGGCCGTGCGCTCGAGCAGGTCAAGGGCCGACGATCAGCCCGCCCTCCGCCAGGGGTCGCAAAAGGCTGCGAATCGGCCGCGGCCGGTTACTCGGTCGGGATGACGATCACGAACCTGCCGTCCATGTCCGGGTAGGTCAGGCGGAGGTCCCAGCGCCGGAAGTCCTCGGGCAGGTCGGCCACCGCCACCCGGGCGTCGGGGGGTCTCGACCAGCCCCAGATCGTCGAGAATCGGTTGTACCAGACGTCCTCGATCCGAACCCGGCTGACCTCGAACTCATCGGTCACGGCCGGGTCGGCCGTCGCGGTGAAGCCGGACATGACCCAGGAGTGGGCGCCGTACCAGACCGCCAGGCCCGCCGGCCGGTTCATCAGGCGGACCTGGCGGGCAGCGGCGTGGATGGCCCCCCGCAGCGACGCGTGGACGCTCACCTCGTACTTCCCGTAGCCGAGCTCCGTCAGGGCGCGGGCCCAGCCCAGCGGCAGGGCCCCTCCGTCGCGGGCCTTGCTGAGCGACACGATGAGCGCGTCGAGCCTGGCCTGCGTCTTCCGGGTCCGATCTGCCCCGGCGTCCATGATGTTCATGGAGGTCTGGACCGCGGCCGCGACGCACCACGTGTCCTCGAGCTCGCCGACGAAGTCGCCTGCCTCGTAGAGGTCCATCGAGAATGGACCGGGCTTCGGCGTCGGCGGGGGCGACGCGCTCGCCGTCGATCTCGGCGACGCGCCGGCGGTTGCGCCGGGTGCGGGTGTCGCGCCCCGGCCGGGCGTCGCAGGTTGGCTGGGCGTGGCAACGACCGGGGGCAGGGCCGCCGCCGGTGAGCTCGGCGGGTTGACGCGCGCCCACGGCGTGACCTCGGGCGCGACGGTCAGCGACGCGCCGACCGAGAGCGCCTGGCCGGCAGCCACCAGCGTTCCGGCGGCGAGGAGAACGAGCGCTCCGGCGGCGAGCCCTGGACCAAACGCTCGAGAGGGGAACACCTGCCAGCGTCGGCGCCCGCCAGGGCTCGGCCGCCGGCCGATCTGCGCGATCCGCGGTGCGAGTGCGAGCGCCAGCAGCACGACCTTGACCGCCATGCCTGCCGCGAAGCTCACCGGGATCGACGCCAGCCCGGCGCTCGGCGCGAGGTTCAGGGCCACGGCCACGGTCACGACGAACCCGACGACCGAGGCGATGGATTGGAGGAGCGTGTTGTGGGTCGCGTACAGGCCGCGACTGAGCACGTGGGTCAGGCTCTCGAGGGGGATGGCGATCGCGAACACGGCCAGGATGCCCGACGTCCGGGCGACGGCCGCCTCGTCGAATGCCCCGCCTCCGAGCAGCGTGCGGATCGCGAGGTCGCTCACGAAGAACAGCACGATCGCCCCAACCGTCGTGATCGCCGTGACCGCGAAGAGCGTCGTGCCGAGCTTCCGCGAGAAACCTCGGCGGTCGCCGCGCGCGAACTGGGCCGACAGGGTCGGCAGCGCGGCGATCGCGAACGACGCACCGATCAGGCTGACCGGGACGCTCGCGAAGTTGCGGGCAAAGCTGACCGAGCTGACGCTGCCGGGCTCGAGCGTCGAGGCCAGCGCAGTGAAGAAGAGGAAGGTCAGGGGCTCGATCGGGTGGCTGACCATCTTGGGGATCATCAGCCACACGAACTCACGGAGCCCCTTGGTCCGAAGGGCGAGCCGCGGGCGCGGGCGGAACGAGGTCCGGCTGATCCCCACCAGGCGGATCCCGAGGTGCGCGAGGGCGCCGAAGAGGGCGCCGATCGCAGCGGCATAGATCCCGAAGCGGTCCGCGAACAGGAGCACGCCGAGGACGATCCCGCCGTTGTAGAAGAGTGGCGCGAGCCCGAACCAGAAGAACCGCCGCTCCGCCACGAGGACCTCGCCCAGGACGATCGAGGCAGCGAAGATCACCGGCGTGACGCACATCAGGCGGAACAGGCCGACGTACAGGTCGCGCTGAGCGTCATCGAAGCCGGGAACGATGAAGCCGATGGTCTGAGGAGCAAGGACGAACAGGACCGTCGAGGCCACGGCCATCACGATCACGCTGTAGGTGAGGATCGTGCGGCCGAACGCACGTGCATCTTCGGCGGCCGTGTCGCGCAACCCGGTGAAGAGAGGGACGAACGGGGCGATGAGCGCGCCGGCGACGAGGACGTCGAGCGCGAGCTCGGGCAGCACGAAGGCCGCGTTATAGGCGTCGAGCTCGGGGCCCGCGCCGAACGTCCTGGCAAACGTCCGGTCGCGGACGAGACCCATGAGGTATCCGGCGAAGGTGAGGATCGCGAGCACGAGCGCGCTGCGCGGCAACAGGTCCGGGATCAGGGCTCGCACACGGGCAAGCGACGGCGTGGGGCGGGAGGGGTCGCACGAGCGACGGCGTCGGCCCGAGCGACGGCGTCGGCCCGAGCGACGGCGTCGTGTCTCTCATCTCGCGAGGATCTGTCGTGTCGAGCTGTGTCGTGTCCATTGGCTTCAAGAACCGTCCGGCTGCGCGGGTCGGGTCGTCCGTCGACGCCGTGGCGGGCCCGCGTCGCCAACGCTGCCGCGACCAGAATGCACCATCTCCCGGGGAGCCCCGGAGCACGCCCGCCTGCGTCGGCGATGCCGCCGTCGAGGCCCGCCGCCGCCACCGTAGGGATCAGGTGGCGCGCTGCAGCAAGCTCATGTCGAACGGGACCGCCTGGTGATGGACGCCAGCCACCAGGGCCTGGCGCCACCTCTGGAGGCTGGCGAGTCCTCGCGAGCGGGCTCTCGACTGCGACCGAACCGTTCGTCGTGCCCTCTGCCAGATCGTCGCCGAGGATCCGGGGCCCTCAGCCCTTTGACCGGCGAGCGGCGCGCAGCATTCGGGCGGCTGCGGGCCCAATGCTCGCCGATGGCCGCGCGCGGGGGGCCTTCGGCAGCCCCTACCTCGCCTTGATTGAACCGCCCGCAGGCCTCGGGCATCTAGATCTAGGGAGCAGGAGCAGACGAGCCCTCGGGGGATGCCTGGCCGCCTGTCCCGCACCGAAGCACGAGCGAGGCAACACGTGAACAGGACGAGCGCAATTCGGACGTTGGTGGGCGCCGGGATGGCGATCAGCCTGGTGGCGTCGGGACCCGGGGGCGCGGCGGGCCGGACCTCGACGAGCCTGGCGGGGCCGCCATCACCCGCGCCAATGAACGCGGTCGCGTGCGCACCCGGCGCCCGCGCCTGCCCGATCCGGATCACCTTCGCCGCGGGCGCCTACACCGGCCAGTCGCACAGCCAGCTGACCGGGATCCGGTCGCAGCGCTGGTTCGTGGTGCGCGCACGGGCGGGCCAGACGATGGTCGTGGTCGTCGAGGGCCGCGGGGCGACGCGCGGCATCGTCTACACGCCGAACGGCCACGCCAGCGGTCAGCCAGGAGGTCGCGTGTTCGACGCTACAGTTCCGCTGTCCGGCGACTACCGGATCCGCGTCACCGAGAGTCCGATGGGCGAGGCGTGGTCGGGCCGCGTCGACGTGGTTGTCCTGATCTATTGACGTGGCCGACGACGCTTCGGACCCACCCTCAGCGTGCTCGACGTGATCCGGATACGCCCGCTTCGCGGCGAGGCGGCCAGCCACGCGGAGGTCGCGACAACGATGGTGGGTCTTGACGGGTCAGCCGCCCTGACCGCGCGTCGGGTGGCCTTCGAGCGGCTCACCGACCAGCGTCTCCTCCGGGCGTACCGGCTGGCAACCTTCGTGCTGCGCGATGCCAACGACGCCCAGGACGCAGTTCACGACGCTGCCGTCATCGCCTGGACGCGCTTCGGGGAGCTCCGCGACCACAGCCTGTTCGAAGCCTGGTTCGATCGGATCGTCGTGAATGCGTGCCGGCAGCGCCTGCGTCGGCGGGGAGTCCGGCCGCTGGCCATCGAGGCGCTGCCCGAAGGTGCGCTGGCCGGGGGCGCGCTGGCCGATGGGGCCTCCGGCCGCGCCGAACGCGACGCCCTGCGGCGCGCCCTCGACCGATTGTCACCCGAGCATCGCGCCGTGGTCATCCTTCGTCATCTCGAGGGCTACTCCCCCGGCGAGATCGCGGCCCGGACGGGCGAGCGGGAGGGCACGGTCAAGTCGCGCCTCCATTACGCCCTGCGCGAGCTTCGGGCGGCGTATGACGCCGCGGAGCGAGGAACGGAGGCCAGGCGATGAGCGACGAGCGGTTCGACGAGGACCTCCGGGCAGTCCTGCTCGAGGAAGCGCCGCGGGACGTCCCCGACGATCTGCGCCGGCGCGTGGCCATGGTCCCCTCGGCCCATGCCGTGGCGGGCAGCCCGGCTGGACCAGCGTGGCGTCAGCCGGTCCCGCTCGCGATCGGTGCCCTGGCGGCCCTCGTCGTTGTCATCGCGGTCGGGCTCTGGGGGCTCGGTCGCCCGTCACAACCGGGTGTCGGCAGCGCCCCGCCGTCGTCCCCGACGCTTGGGCCATCGACCTCACCCAGCGCGTCGGCGAGCCCATCCCCGTCTCCGTCGTCGTCGCCGTTGCCGCCGTCCCGTCGTCGCCCTCCGCGCCGGTGGTCGCCTGCCAGGCCCCGGCCCTGGAGGGCCGGATCCTCGGCTGGCAGGGTGCCGCAGGCAGCCGGATCGCAGACGTCGAGGTTACGAACACCTCGCGACGCGCATGCCTCGTGCGCGGAACACCAGGGCTGCAGCTCGTCGATGCCAGCGGTCGGATCCTGATCGACTCCGTGGCGGCCGGCTCGAGCGGGGAGCCCCACGTCGCGCCAGCGGACCCGACACTGGAGCTGGGACCCGCAGGCCACCTGCGGACCGAGGTCCAGGTCTCCAACTACTGCGGGCCCTGCCCCATCTCCGCCGATCGCGATCGCGTTGACGCTGCCGTCTGGCGGAGGGCGCCTCGTGGTCATGCCCGGCGCTGGGGTGTCGAGTGCCGAAGCGGCACCACCGTGCCTTGGACCGACCGCGAGCCACATCGCGATGAACGGTTGGCGCAGGTAGGCGCGCCGCGGCCACATCGGAGGCACGATCCCACGCGCGAAGTCGCGCTTGCTCCGGGGCCGTGGGACACTTCGCCCCTCCCGTGACATCAATGGGGCATGGTGGGTGAGCTGACGATCCATGGAGGCATCGCGGCCACCGTGGCAGAGGCCGCGGCCGGCAACGCGGAGGCGCTCGCCCGGATCGTCGACCGGCAATCGCCTCAACCTCGATCAGGTGCTTGGGTTCGGCCAATGCCTCGACTCCCACCAGCGTGTCCGTGGGCATATGGTCGCCGAATGTCGCGATCAGGGCTTCCGAGATATCCGCCAGGTATTCGGCCGGAGGTGAACGACGTAGATCGTGATCTTGGTGACCTGGCCCGGCCCGGCTCCGGCGGCGGCCAGGGCGCGGCCGACGTTGGCGAATGCCTGGCGGGCCTGGGTAGCCACGTCGCCCGAACCGACAAGGTGACCCTGGGCGTCGTCCGGCCACCTGTCCGGCGACGAACACGAGCCGTGCCAGTCGCGGCGATGACCTGGGTGTAGGACGGACGGGGTGGGGCAGTCCCGCAGGATCGATGAGCACGAGAGTCATCATACAGCTCCTCCGTCGGGATCGGTTGATGGAGGACGTCGACGATGATCCCGCCGACTCGACGGACGGGGTATGATCATCCTGCCGGGTCCCTCTACGCTCGCCGGCAGGGTCTTCAGGCCAGAAACGTTGACGGGAAACCTACAGCCAGCCCGAGCCGAGGCGAGGGGCTGGCCCGACGCGGTACGCCTCTGGCGCGTTGCGGCAGGGCGACGGGGCGAAGCGGTGGAGCGGGGCCTGAGCCGGGTCAGGGTGTCCCAGCGTCCTCGGGAACACCTCGAGGAACAGGAGACCGGCCGCCGCGCGGCGCACGTCCTCGAGGCTCGCCATCTCGCCCTTCCGGATTCGCAGTCCCTGGTGTCGGGCGCTCCCAGGGGACCGGTTGAAGAAGGCCGAGGCGAGCACGGTTCCCGCGCTCGCTCTCCCCGTGGACGACCCGGCCAGATCGCCGGCAGACGGAACAGCCCCGGACACGACAACGGCAGTGGCCAGGCTTTTCGGTTCCGCCATCCAGCCGCTCGGCCTCGGGTCGTCCGATCGCTGAGACCTACCCGGCTATGGTGACTCGCGTAGCGGACCGGCCTCTCGTGCACGAGCCCGTTCGGCGCCCCCGGCACGAGGATCAGCAGGTTCGAGTTGCTGGCGAATTCTGGTACCGCGACCGGTAGGAGGGCAGCGAGGAGCCCGTCCATCGCGGGTTGCCGGTACGCGGGCGTCGGTGCCGGACGTGTCGGCTGCGATGTGCTCATGTCTCAACGGTTCCCAGCCGGAAGACCGGGAAGTCCGGGCGACCCGTTGAACTCCTCGAGTGGCGCGCGCGGATCGACCGGGATGTGCGGCCGACCGCCGACCGCCCGCCCCAGGTAGGCCTTGAGGATCGGCCCCCGGTCCGCCGGCGGCACCTCCACCAGGCGAACCTCGCGGCGCCCGCCGTGCCGGACCACTGCCCGCCCGCCGGTCGCGCGGACGTTGTGCACCCAGGGCGAGCGCTCGCCGAGCATCGAACCGGCATACTGCTCGCCGGCGAGGTCGGCCAGCACGAGCGGGACCGCGTCACCCGCCCGGACCGATGGCCGACGGTCTCCAGCGCCACGAGGTACGACGGGGTGATCTCCCGATCGGCGGCGGCCACCCGAGGTCGCCGGCCGCGCGCCCGAAGCGGTTGGGGCGGCCCCCACGGTAGAAGAGGCGGTTGCCGTTCCGGTAGGCCGTCGGTCCGGTGGTAGAGGGCGTAGGCGGCGCCGAGTTGCCGCCGAGGGCGAGGACGATGCCCCGCCCGATCAGCCGCGGTCGCACATCAGTGGCTCCGCGCATCCCGTCGAGGGCTGCTCTCGGTGAGCACTATGACGCCGCCGGGCAGACCGCCGGGGAAGGTATGAGAGCCAGGCGATGGTCCACTTGACGGCCATCACGGCGCCGACGCCGACGATCGCGGCTCGGACGAGCGAGGCCGACTCCGGGCCGCCCAACGCATCGACGATCGGGCGAAGGAGAGCGGCCAGCCGAACAGGCCCGACAGGAGGAGGGCTGTCGCGAGGAGGCCGAGCGGCATGCCAAGGACGTTGGTGCGGCGAAGCCGAACCGCTCGCGCATCGCGCTGATCCCCAGAGCGCACATCGCGCTGCCCAGGACCACAGCGTCACCAACGCCGCGGCCCCGTCCCCGATGAGCGGGCGCTCGTGCCGTTCGCGGCCGCGAGACGATCGCCGCCGCCGGGATCCCGAAGAGCGTGGCGACAACGGGCTTGAGCCTCGAAGCCCAAGCGCGCCCGCCCGCCGGCGGCCGCACGGCGCCGCTCCCCGTCGCGGGCAGGATGGCCGGTCATCCGCCGGCTGCTCCCGGCGCGGCGAGGCTCGTGCGCGATCTGGTCGGCCCATGCGTCGATCGCGGGCCAGTCGCGGAAGTCGCCCTTCGGGAGCGCGTCCTTGGCGGCGGGCATCAGCGAGACGACGCGCTCAGCAGGCCAACCGGCCTGGCGGCGGGATCCACCGCCCCGAAGAACACCTTCTCGCCCCGCGGGTGGATCGCGTCCCGCAGCTCGGGGAACTCCTTCGGGACGGTGGTCTCGAGGACGTCCCGGCCCTGCTTGTCGACGGTGTCCGTACCGACCGGGCCGCTGCTGAACAGCCAGGTCGGCCGCTCCGCGAGCAGCGCCCGGTTGCGCTGCACGAACGTCGTCGCGTCCTTGAGCCAGTGGAACATGTAGGCCGCGCCACCGACCACGAACGCGTCATACCGGCCGCGTCGCGGACCTCGGCGGCGGGGTGCACGTCTGCGGCAAGGCCTTCGCTCGGAGCCGCTCCGCGATCCGCTCGGCGATCCCCCGTGTCGAGCCATGGCGACTGGCGTAGGCGACCAGGATCGACATCGAGCGAGCTCCTTCTGCCATGCGGCGGGCCGACCGGGACGAGTATGTCGACGCCGGGTGGGCTCCTAGGCCGGATGGACACGACGGCATCGGCCGGACGGCCCGCCTTCGCTGGCGCGCGGGCATGCCGACCAGTCTCGGCCAGAATGACCAGGGCGATCGCCCGCACCGGATCATCGGCCTCGCCGCGCCCGAGGCTCCCCGGTGACCGACCTGACCATCGAGACGCCGAGCGTGCGCCTGCCAGCATACCTCACGGCCAGGGAGCGAGGACAGTGGCCGGGGTAGCCCTGATCCACGATGCCGGCGGCATGAGCCAGGACATCCGGCGCCAGGCCGACTGGCTCGCCGGCCCGCAGCTCTACCTCGCGATCGCCCCCGATCTCTTCTGCGCCGCAACCGCTACTCGTTGCCTGTTCGCGACATTGTCGACCTCCGGGCGGGAAGAGGACACTCGTTCGACGACGTCAGGGCGCCCGGGCCTGGCTGGAGCGCGGCCCGATTGCAGCGGGAAAGGTAACGGCTTCATCGGGTTCTCCATGGGTGCCCGGTTCGCGCTTGCGCTGGCGCCGGTCACGGGTTCGCCGCGGCGAGCGTCAATTACCGGCCAATCCCGGCCGAACCGCTGACGGCCTTGCGCGATGCCTGCCCGATCGTCGCGAGCTACGGCGCGAAGGACCGCTCGCTCAGGGGCCCGCGCTCGACTCGACCGGTGCTGGCGGCCGCGGGATTGACCACGACGTCAAGGAGTACCCCGACGCGGGCACTGGTTCATGGACGACCCCCGCGACGAGAGACGCCGTGGGTGCGCGCTGATGGGCAGGCCGCGGCGGCATCGATTCCGTCGAGCCCGCCGCCGTCGATGCCGGGCCGGATCGAGGCGTTTTTCGCGCGTCATCTGCGGGACAGAGGCTGATCGACCCGAGCCCCAGAATCCCCACCGCGGTCACCTGCCGGACCGTCAGGGCGCTGCAGGCCCGCGGCTCGAGGATCACGACCGCCGTGTCCGAGGCCGCAGCGTCGCGTACGCGTCGACATCGTCGCCGACATCGCGCACCGGCCCAAAGACGCGCACGCTCGTCTGCCTGGGTTCCCCGCGCTCGAACCGCGCGCGGGCCGTCGACCAGGTCGACGGTGGCACCGGGATGCTCCTCGAGGTTGAGCCACCGGGCCGGCTCGACCGCGGCCAGCCGTTCATCGCCAGGGTGACCAGGTCGGGGCCGTCCTCGTAGTAGCCGAGGATCGCGCTGCGCTCCTTGCCCGAGCGTCGCCCGGTGTCTGCAGACGCATCATCCCCGCCCGCGTCGGTGTCGGGCGCGGAGGCCGAGCCTGCCGCCCGTGGTCCGGTACAGGGCCCCGTGCGCGACCCAGGCGAAGCGGACAAACCAGCGCGGCGGCAGTCGCGGAGCTCGCTCCCGCGCCCCGGATACCTCGGGCTCGTCGTCGCCCACAATAAACATCGAACTCCGGTGCCCTCATCGGGACGTTTCACCTCCTCGGTGATCGGTCGCAGGCCATTCGGCCCGCCTGGTGGAGGACCTGGCGGCGGCCGTCAGCACGTCGCCGGCGGCACCGGGCACGCAACCTTGGCCTCGTTGCTGCTATCTCGGCGGACCTGGCAACAACGAGGCCGAGGGCCTGCAGGAGATCCATGATCGGCATCTCTGGTCCTTGCCCAGGCTACGGCCTCACGTTCAGCAAAGGCGCGCACCATGGTCGCGGATCGCCGCGCCCGGTCAAGGAGCAGTAGTCGGGACCTACCAGCGAGCACATCGCTCAAGATCGAGGGAGCGCCGGCGACGAGGCCTTCGCCGCGCGACAGGCTCCAGGTCGTCTACCAGGCGGACCTGACGAGCCATCGCCGAGCAACAGGCCCGAGATCGAGATCACCCGCATCGTCACAATCGCGTCGCCGGTGATCAAGACCCGGTCACTGAGGTCGGTAAACGACACGTGGCCTGGCGTGTGGCCGGGAGAAGGACCCGCAAATCCAACCCGGAAACCGGGGCACGGTCGCGCTGCGGACCCGACGCGCGGACAGGCCTCGCTACAGGTTCGATCGCGCGAGGATCGCCTGCCGACCGCGCCGCCCCATCGCCGCATCAGCGGCGGGACGATCCAGGTTCGAGCGGACCCGCGACCGACGTCGTCGCGGCGATGTCGCCCCGGCGATGCCAACCTCGGCAGGATGGACGTGGCCCGGCGATCCAGGCGCGTGCCGGCTCGAGCGCTGACCAGTCGTGATACGGGTGGACGTGGGTGCGGAGGATCGACGTCGGTGGGGTGTCGGGACCGAACGGGGCCTGCGCCGCTCCCTTGATCGCCGGACCGTCGTTCGCCCGGCCGTGTGGATGCGGACCCATGACGATCCGAAGGCCACAAGGTAGACATCGGTCTGGGTGCGCCCCGTCGGCCCGAGGCAGAAGACGTCGGGCGCGATCTGCCGAGCGCCGACGATCCGCGTCGCAGCCGTCCGCGATGCCACGACGATCTCCTCAAGCGGACCGGGACCACCGATCGGGGGCCGAGTTCGCGGGCGACGGCGGCGAGCACGATCGAGACCAGGATCGGGAGCAACAGCGCCGTCGTGAGCGGCGTGACGACGAGCATCACGTCGTTCGCAAGCAAGCCGATCGGCGCGCGCGGCCGCCCCGCCGAAGATGCGTCGGACATCGGCGTCGCGCCGCGTCTCGGCGACGCGGAACGCGCACGAGACCGGCGACGGCCACGAGCGTCCAGGCGAACATGCCGACCCCGAGGAGCGCGCCGGGCGTCAACGGCCGCTCGGACTCGAAGATCCACATGCCGACAGCGATGGAGAGGAAGAACAGCCAGGTCGTCGCCTGGATTCGCGCAGGCAGGCCGCGGAGCCACTCCCAGCCCTGGTCGATAAATCCCCGGTCGCCGCGAAGCGCGATAGCGTACCCGACCCACACGATCACGAACATCGCGAACGCCCCGATCGCAAACGCCATGTCCATCCGACCCACCCTCCGAACGGATCTCACCGGACTAGGCGCGTCGTGCGGGCCGGCTGGGAGCGAGGCTGCACCGCCCACGTCATCTCTCCTCGCTAGTACGTCGGTCGTCAAGACCGGCGCGGAACCCCAAGTCGACCGGATCGTGCAGCCGAACGGCATCGGGTCGTGACCGCCATACGTCACGATCGGTCGGGCCGTTGCGCACAGGGACGGGCCCGGTACCGGCTGCGCGTCAGGTCGCGAGCCGCCCACTCGCCCGCAGGACAGCCAGAGCGTCAACGGTGACCCACGGATTCATCCGGCGCGTGCTGGTTCCACCCCAATCCACGTCGTCGTTGCCCAGCGCAACGGTCGAGGACTGCTTGTAGTAGCGGGCTTCGGCAGGCCATCCGCCGTCGGGCAGACGCTTTGATTCGAGGACGGCGAGCGCATCGACGCAGCCGGGTCGCGGCTTCGGCCGAGTTCGGCCGCGCCTTGAGGCCGCCGAGGACGTCGTAATGCCAGTAGAGCGGATAGTGGAGCTTGGTGAACTCCGGGATGATGACGCGGCCGTCGGAGCGGCGCTTGAACAGGCGCCGCTCCAGGAAGACCTCGGCGGCGCGCTCGGCTGCCCTGCCGGCCTCGACATCGCCGCTGACGGCGGCGTACGCGGCGAGGCCGCGCATCGGCGGCAGGGTCTCCATGAACGAGGACGTGTCGGCGGTCGGCTCCTTGTCGCAGTTCCACCCACCGTCCGGCCACTGCCAGTGGAGCAGCCGCTCCGCGAGCCGCTGGGCTCGATCGTCGACGAGGCCGAGCCGGGTGACCGCGAGGAGTGCGTTGCCCTGCTGGGAGGCGCAACCCGATGCCGGCCTTCCATGACGGGCACCCCAGCGCCGCTTGTACGTGTCGGCCTTGGCATCGACCTCGAAGTCCACGTAGAACCTCGGCTCGAGCCAGCCCTCGACGACCCGATCGCGGAGCGGTTCGAGGGCCGAACTCTCCGCCCGGATACCCAAGATCAGCGAGGGCATGCAGCACCCAGTGCGCGCCCTGCCACTTCGCGTAGATCTGCGGACCATGCCCGGCGCCAGCGCCGACATGGCGCTCGAGCAATTGCCGGACGCGGGGCGACTCGCGAATCTCGGCCTGCAGCGCTCGCATCGGCGCCAATCGCGGTCCTCGCCGAGGACATGCACCAGTAGCTTCCACCGGACCGAGGGTTCGTCCGAGTCGAGGAGCTCGGCGATGACCGCCGAGGCATCGATCGATGCCGTCACGTCCGCCATGACCACATCGTACGAGCACTTCATGGACGTCTGTGAGGAATTCGGTCGCCGTCCAGCGCCTGCATGACCGCGGGCCGCAGATCAACATTCCCGACGCGGCATTGACCTCCGGCGCAGTAGACTCCGGCGAACGGACAATCGGTCCCCGATCAAGCATCCGTGGGTGGCTGACATGAGTGACAGGGCGCCAACGAACTCGGCTGACCCGGCGGCTGCTGCGCCGCCCGTGGAGCCGACCCAGGCCGAGATCGACGAATGGGCGGCCCAGGAGAGGGCCCGCCGGGAGGCCTGGCTGCAGGGGCCGACCGAGGAGGAGCGCGCGGCCTATGCGAAACGGCTCCAGAACCGAAAGCTCGCTGATGCGTTCGACGAGAGCGAGCATCGCCTGGAGGCGAGCGTCCAGCCGGGGCCTGCGGTACGGTCGGGAGGGCCAGCTCGCCGAGCAGAGGGCGCGGCGGCCCTCTTTTACCGGTGGTCGCGGCGGACTGTTCGCCGAGCTTGTTCGAGGCCGGACGGGAGTGGGAGGAGGAGACGGCGCTGCCGAGCCGTCGCCGCCGCGTCCCGATGGATGAGGACACCGACTGACCCAGCGGGTCGGACGGCCACCGCGGCAACGGGGCTAGCCGCTGCCGGTCGACCGCCGCATGAGGACACTGTTCAGGCACCCCCGTCGGGTCGGTCACGTCCTGGCCGTGCTTCTTCCGCCTGTTCATCGCTCCGGCGCTGCGGCCTGCCGGGCGCCGACCGGCGACCGGGCCCGGTGCGGATGCGGCTCGCCTTCGAGCAGCTCGGCGGGGCCTGGGTCAAGCTCGGGCAGATGCTGGCCCTCAGGTACGACCTCCTGCCGGTCGCCTATTGCGACGAGCTGTTCGGGCTCCTCAACCAGGTCGCCCCCTTCGGCTACGACCAGATCAGCGGCATCATCCGCCAGGAGCTCGGGGCCGCGCCCGAGGTCGTGTTCGCGACGTTCGAACCGGCGTCATTTGCAGCGGCCTCGATCGGCCAGGTGCATCGCGCCGTCCTGCACAACGGCGACCCGGTCGCGGTCAAGGTCCAGCGACCGCGGATCCGCGAGACGCTCCAGGCCGACATCGACCTCATGTACAGCACTGACCTGGCTGCTCGACTGGATCCGCGTGTTCGGCGCCAGCGGGAGCCGCGCGGTGATCGACGAGTTCGCGCGCTGGACGGGCGACGAGCTGGACTACCTGGTCGAGGCGCGACAGGCCGTTCTCCTCCACGATCACGCGGAGGGTGACCGGCACGAGCGCATCGCCCGCGTCTACCGCGACTACACGACGTCGCGCGTCCTGACCACAGAGCTGATCGAGGGGATCCCGCTCATGGACGTCATGGTCGCCAAGCGCGACGGGGATCGAGCCTACCTCGACCGGCTCGCGGCGTCCGGCCATGATCTCGACCGGATCTGTGCGTCACCTCGACTGGAACATGCTCAACCAGGTCTTCGTGTTCGGGTACTTCCACGCCGACCTGCACCCGGCGAACATCTTCGTGCTGCCCGGCGACGCCATCGGCTACGTGGACTTCGGGATCGTCGGCCAGCTCCCGAACCGCGTTCGCGAGTCGCTGATCCGCTACAGCTGGCTGCTGTTCCGCGGCGAGATCGAGGCCGCCGTCCGCGAGCTCATGCGCTGGCTGGCGCCGACCGCGGCGACCGACACGACAGCCGCCCAGTGGCAGCTCATCCGCGTCCACCAGGCGTTCCTGTACGAAGCGCCGGCTGATCGATCGCGGGTGACCTCCGAAGCGCCCGGCCCGATCAGCGCGAACCGCGAGAACCCGTCATCGAAGCTGGCCGTCGAGATCCTCGAGACGATCCGGGATCAGCGGCTGACGATGTCGCCGAGCATTGTCGCGTACCTCAAGATGCTCGTGACGCTCGGGGCGCTGCGTCACCAGCTGGCTCGGTCGACTACGACCTCCCGGACAACGTCCGGCGCTTCGTCCGGCGGCTGGCTCGCCAGCAGGGACTCGAGCTGGCTGGACCCGCGCCTCGCGCTCGATCGCGTGTACGCGGGGGACAGGGCGGATACAGCGGGCCTTCGATTTCGTCGAGTTCCTCGAGTCGCAGGAATCGACCATCGTCGAGGCCGAGGGCGTGCTGTTCGGCTTCCGGCGCCGGATGCAATCGATCCGGCGCACGCTCGTCCGGCTCGGCGTGGCCTTGCTCATGGTCGGGGCGCCGCTGTACTTCGTGCTGGCCGATCCCGAGGACACGCGGCAGGTTGATGCCGCCGGAGATGCCGTACGGCTGGGTGCACTTCGGCCTGCTCGCGATCCTGGTCGTCCTGATCGCGGCCGTCATCAACTACGTCCGTCAGCTGGGACGCGACGACTGATCGTGCGGCTCGGGACCCGGCCGGTTCTCGCCGCCCCCGGTTCGCCGCACCCGGCTCTCAGGCACCTTCTGATCGAGACCCGGCCGCCCACGTGCATGCGAACGACCGACAGACCGCCCGCGTTGAAGGAGTTCTACGCCGGCTGAGCCATGTGCCGTCGCGGAGCGCCTACCCGAGCGATGCTTCGAACAGCTCCCAATGCCCCGGAACGCCGCGCAGGCCGATCGTCCCCAGGGGAGTGAAGGTCAAGTCGGTGCCGGTGGCCAGGTCGCGCACGGTCCGCGTGACCAGCACCTGGCCATCGCCCGCCTCGGTCAGGGCACGGGCAGCGATGTGGACGCCAATTCCGCCGATGTCCGCTTCCCGCATCTCGACCTCGCCAGCGTGTATCGCGGCGCGGACGCCGAGGCCAAGTCCGGCCGCGGCATCGCGCAGGGCGAAGGCGGCCCGCAGAGCGCGGGTCGGGCGCATCAAAGGTGGCCAGCACCCCGTCACCGGTGCTCTTCACGAAGTGCCCGCCCCATCGGTCCACCTCCGCCCGCGCCAGCTCATCGTGGCGGTCCAGGAGGTGACGCCAGGCGCGGTCACCCAGGGCGGCGGCACGCGCGGTGGAACCGACGATGTCGGTGAACAGGATGGTCGCCAGCACACGGGCACGGTCCTGGGCGGCGTGAAGGGATCGAATCTGCTCCTGGGTCCAGGAGTACTGCACCAGGAATGGGCTCGTGGGCTGGCCGCCTCCGGCACGTAGGTGAGCAGGGCCACGCCGGAGCCGAAGGCGCGGGCGCTGGCCAACCGCAGGTGGTGGGTGTCGATCCGGTCGCGGAAGAGGTGCTTTCCGCTGCCCAGGATCACCGGGAACACCATGAGCCGGTACTCGTCCACCAGCTTGTGCTCCATCAGCCCTGCCAGCAGATCCGCACTGCCATAACAGAGGAGCTCACCGCCGGGCTCGGCCTTGAGCTTGGTGATCTCTTTGGCCAGATCTCCGCGGAGAACGACGGAGTTGTTCCAGTCGGCACGCTCAAGCGTGTTGGAGACGACGTACTTGCGGACCTCGTTCATGCGGTATGAGAATCCGGGATCGCCGAGCGGCGGTTGGCCAGAACGCGGCCCAGATCTGGTAGGTGACCCGGCCCAGCACGAGGGCGTCGGCACCGAAGAGGATCTCCTTGTTGTACTGCTCGGTCTCCTCGTCCTGGACCCGCAGCGCCCAGGCGTTCCGGCCGTCCCGATGCTCGTCGAAGCCGGGGGCTTCCATGACGCCGTCCACGGTCACAAACGCCGTCGCGATCAGTCGCACGCAGGCACCGTAGCAGGAGGCGGCAAGGGAGCGTGCTCGTGGTCGGGCTGATCACGGCCGGTCGGTTGATGTCCAGAGGTCCGGGCTTCGCTCCTCGAGCGCTTGGCGGCTCCGGACGGCATCCGACCAGCACCAGCTCTGCGAGCGAGCGGCAGCTCGTCGCCGTCGCGACCGCGTTGGGCTCCCCGTCAGGCCTGGTCCACGGCGGAGAGGTCCTTGTCCTCCATCTCCCATGCATGGTCGAGCGTGTGGAAGGCCGAGTGTCGGATGAGGAACGGCAGCGTCCACGACCGCATGCGCCGTGCGACCTCGCCGGCGTTGTACGCGCGCATCGCAACAACGTAGGTTTCCCGATGCTGGAGCAGCCCCTCCGGCGTGAGCGCCGCACGCTCGGGTATCCGCAGCCCCACCTGTTTCGCGAAGTCCTCGCTCTCAGTGCGGATGGTGTGGCGGATGATCTGGTCGCGGTCCCGTCCTCCCCCGCGCGGCCCCCTTCGCATCTCCGGCGAGACCCTGGCCGCGACTCCGTCGAAGAACGCCCAACAGGCCCGCAACAGCGTGATCCCGCGCTCGAGCTCCGCCTCGCCCATCGGTCCCTGCTCGGCCGCTGAGGGCGAAAAGGAGATGCCCCAGAAGTCGGTCGAGCCCGTACCGACCTTGTCCTCCACGATCTCGAGGGATCCGGCGGCGTCGAACTCGCGCGACATCCCGGCCAGGCTCGCGATCGGCCGGTAGCGCTCACGATAGGACTCGAGCGTCTCCAGGGCGAGCTCGGCGGTCCTCGCGCCCCGGCTCCACCCCGGCCACTCGATGCTGAAGGCAACCGACCGCTTCCCCTTGGGCCCACGTTCGATCACGGTGGGGACAGGCATGCCTCACTATGGCATGGGGCGCCAGGAGGCGGGCCAACTGTTCGCGCGCGGAGCTCGGCAACTGGCGCGCGCGCCGGCTCCCCTCCGGCCGGCTACAACGCGACGCTGTCCGCGTAGACCAGCCGCGGCACCGGAGCTGTCGCCACCCCGGGCACCGCCGGATCGGCGTCGAGCAGCTCGTGCTCCTCCACGAGCACTCGCCACGACGATTCGGGCCCACCTGGCAGGCGTAGTCCCGGGTAGCCCGCTGCATCCCCGGACGGCGTCCCGGCATTCTCCGGCAGGACGACCGACCCGCTCCACGTGGCCCGAAAGCCCGCGGACTCCTCGACGCTCACGGCGAGCAGCAACGAGGTCGACACCATCTCCCATTCCAGGTCCCCGGCCCCGGCCGGCCGGCTCTGGACCGTCGCGCGCACGGTGCGCGACTCCTGCAGCCGGGCCGCGCGCACCGCGGCGTCGCCAGTGGGGCTGTCGGCACTCAGCTGCTCGCCGGCCAGCCCGGGCGCAGCGTGAGGGTCCCACCTCAGCCAGTTGACCACGCCGGTCAGCGTCACCTGCACATGCCGCGCGTCCGGCCTGCTCACGGTCAGCGTCCGCGTCGGCAGCGGCTGGACCCAGCTGGTCAGCGCAACCGGCGAGAGCTCGCTCCCGGGGATCGAGTGCGGCTGATAGCGCGCGACGGCGAGCCGCACGAACGGCCACAGCGCCTGGGTCTCCTGCAGCGCGATGTCGACGAACCAGCGCCCCGAGGCCTCGTCGTACTCGGGCTGGTAGCCGAGCACCCGCACCGACGGATGCCCGCGCACGTCGCGCAAGGGGATCGAGCCGGCGACGGCGACGGGGTTGCCGGGACCGTCCGGCCACCCGCGGTCGCGCCCGCCGACCACCTCGCCGTCGAGAGGCGGCTGGATGCCGACGCTCCCGGCCGCCGCGGTCTCGAGAAGGTCGAGCAGCAGCTGGTCGAATGCAAGCAGCGGCGGCACGGTGGGGGTCGACGTCGTGCCGCCATGCTGGGCGATCGGGTCCGCGCCCCACGTGCTCGTTGCGCCGTCGGGCGCCTGCTGTGCCTTGGGCTGCCGCTTCCACGGCGCGCTCGGGTCGGCGTCCGGAACCCACTCGTCGGGGTCGAAGACCAGCACTCCCAGCAGCTCGCCATCGCCCGACGAGAACCACGGCCGCGCGAGCCAGACGCGGACGCCCGAACGGCGGACCTGGCGCCACGCGAACGGCTCTTCGGGCTCCGTCGCCTGCTCCCAGCGGAGCAGCGGAACAGCGTCCAGCACCAGGGGTGCGGCCGGCCGGGCCGATGACGGGATGTCGAGCACCACCGGCGTGCCCGCCATCGGATCCTCGGGGATCTGCGACGGCTCGAAGAACTCGGCATATCGCGTGGTCCCCGCCGGCACGTAGGTGACGCGCCGGTAGTGCGTGTCCTCGAAGGTCTGCAGCATGCGGTGGAAACCCACGCCACCCAGCGCCTGCGCAAGCGGCCCGGTCGGCTGGTAGTCGTAGAGGAACAGCACGCCGGTCTTCTCGCGCTCCCCGACGGGCGAGCGCACGACGACGTCGGATTTCGAAACCTCCTGCGGTCCAGGCGCCGTCACGTCGTCCACCCGGTCCGTCCACGACGCGCGCACGACGAGCATGTCCGTGCTCGAACCGTGCACGTCGACCAGTCCGGTGAGCGCCGCCACGGCGCGACCGGGCGGCCGGAGGAAGAGGCTCAGCGCCGAGAGCTCCGGCGGTCGCACCGGGACGGGCACCGCGTGCACGAGGCGGACGTCGACCGAGGGCGTGAGCCACCACGTCCAGCCCGACGACGCCGCGCGCATGAGGGAGGCCGCGGCGACGACCTCGTCGGTCGTGAAGCCGTCGGCAGGGTCGACGACGCTCGCCAGGTGCGAGCGCCACAGCCCGAACTTGTCGAGCGATGCCACGTCGAGGGTGCTCGAGATCGCGACGCGCACCTGCTCACCAGGCGGCACCGCCACCCGGACCTCGTGTCCGACCACACGGGCGCCGAGCACGGCCCCGCGCTCGACCACGATGCGCAATGGTTGCAGCTCCGGCCACGTGCCCGGATACGGCACAGCGACCGCCTGGAGCGCACGCGGCTCGGGCAGCACGTGCGGCGCGCCCGCCTCGTAGAACACCAGCGAGACGCCGGCCGCGTAGGGGTCCGGCAGGTACGGCAGCCGCAACGCGTCGGTGTCGTGCACGACGTACTGACCCTCGCCGATGGGCCGGCCGCGGTCCGCCGTGATCTCCGCCAGCGTCGCGCGATGCGCCGAGCCGATGTCCGCACCGGGGCGGTCGACGAGCGCGATCCCCGGCTGCTCCACGGTCGTGCGCGGGTCCGTGAGGCTGGGCACGAACTGGTCCAGCAGCGTGCCGCGCTCGGCCAGCGCAACCGCGTACAGACGCCGGATCTCGGCGGCGTCGCCGGTGCCGATCGCCGTGTCGAACAATCCTGCAGTCTCGGCCTCCAGCTGCGTGGCCTTGGGAGGCGCGACGTGTCGCTCGGCGCTGGAACGGGTGTCGGGACCCGGCGCTTCCGGGATGCCGCTGCGCACCACCAGGTGGGCCGGCTGCTCCCCCGTGCCGAGCTCCTGCCGGGCGACGAGCGCGGGTGCCGGGACCGGCTCCCAGCGCAGGTACGGGCGAGGGGTCGTGACGACTGCCCGGGCCGGCCGCCGAAGATCGTCGGGGACTGATGGAGGTCATCGTTTCGGGTGAGCCGGGCGAACGCGCCCGCCTCGGTTCGCAGCTGCGGCCGCACGCGCAGGGTCTCACGCGACTCGGCGAGGATGCGCGATGCGGCGACGATGTCGTTGAAGGCCCGCTGCGCGGCGGGCTCGACGGACTCGTCGCCGACCGCCCCGCGCGACGAGGGTCTCGAGCGTCGCGTCGATGGTCACGTCGCCGGACAGAAGCTCGTCGGGCAGGCGCACGCCGGCCCGCTCGGCCGGACGCAGGTGCTCGATCACGGCCCGCCGCCGCGTCGCCGCGATGCCCGCGAGGTCCCGCTCCCGGTACCGCGCCCGCAGCCGATGGAGGTGCGTGCGGGCAGCCTCGATCGCGGGACCGTCCGGCGCGATCGGTGGCCGTCGCGGCGCGGCGACCTGCGGGACCGAGTTGCCTGCCAGGTCGACGCCGAGCACGCGGAAGCTGTACGACGTGCCGTACCGCAGCCGTGGCAGGGACGATGGCTCGACCCGCACGGTCGTGTGCGCGCCCTCGATCGGCTCGTCGGGCGGCGTGTCGACGACGGCCTCGGTGACACCGTCGGGCCCGGGCGGCTCGACGTGGACGATCGTCAGCCCCGGCCGAGGCGCGGACAGGCTCCAGCCGTCCCAGCCGGCGACGACCTCGTGCAGGTAGTACCCGTTCGTCGTGTCACCGGGCGCCCGGTTGAGTGCCGAGAGCTGCAGGAACCCGACGTCCGGGACGTCGTTCAGCACGGTGACCCGTGGGTTGCCCTCGCCCGTGACGGTCACCCGGCGCCGGTGCAGGCTGTGCCACTCCTCGGTCACGTCGTCCCACACCTCAACCCGGATGCCGCGCACCAGGTCGTCCAGCAGCAGCTCGCGCATGCCGTCGTCGGCGGCAAGCTGCTCGGCCTCCTGGACTCGGCCACGGAGCTGCGTCGCCCGGTCGCGTCGGGCGAGCGCGAAGCCCGTCGAGCGCAGTGTGCCGGGCGCCGACGTCGCGGGATCGCCGTTGGCCTCGCTCGCGTACTGGCGGACCAGGTTCCGCGCGTGCTGGTCCAGCTTGAGCCCGGACGCGTCCGGGTCGACATCGAGCACCACCCACTCGTCGTCGCCGAGCGGCAGCGCGCCGCCAACCCAGGCGCTGCTCGACTTCGCCGCGAAGACCACGCCGTCGACGACGACCGACGTGCGCCGAGGCGGCAGCACCTCGAGGTCGGCGGCCGGCGACGTGAGCGTCACGCTCACCCAGGTCGCACCCGCGAGGGCGGCCCTCGCGCCGGCGGCATCGACGCCGTCGAGCACGACGTCGACCGCGAGCCCGAGACGGCGCAGCAGGGCCGGCGTCGCGCCGAACGACGCGACCCGCGCGTGGAAATCGTGCTCGGGCCGGTCGGGCCGCGGCGTCGGCGGCGCGTCCGGGTCGGGCTCGCGGCGTGGCTCCTGCTGCGGCTGCTCCGGGCGCTCGTAGTACCGCCGCATGGCGTGGGCGTCGACGATCATCTGCAGCTGCGGGTCGGCCGACAGGTCCTGCCCGACGAGCCCGTCGAGCTGACGCGTCACCCGCAGGTCCGCCTCCGGGTCGTCCAGCAGCACCTGCACTGGCGACGGCTGGTCGACGGTCTCCGACTGGTACGGCGGCAGCGGCGGCACCTCTCGACCGTGGCCGCGCTCGGGGTCGGTCTCGTCGAGCTCCGTGAGCGGTCCGATCGTCGTCAGCGCATCTCTCAGCCGCTGCCCGGGCACCTGGAGCGCCCGACGCGCGCGGCCCGGCGCGTCCTGGAGGAGCCGCCGCAGCGGGCCTCCCTGGTCGAGGTTGGCGAGCGTCTCCAGCAGCCCGCTGGCGATGGGGTCGCCGGCCAGGCCCGGACGCAGGGCCGGTGCTGCCGTGATCGCCGCGAGGTGCAGGTCCACCGCGTGGTCGCTCATGCGGCTCGCGGGATTGGTGCGCCATGTCTCGTCGGACAGCGTCGGCGTCGGGAAGGCGTCGACCGGGATGGTCGGCGGCAGCACGGCGACCCACGAGGCGGCGTCGGGGTTGGACACAACGCGCAACGGCAGGGCCGCGACCGGGTCCAGCGACGTCGCCAGGGTCAACGTGCACCCGACCAGCGTGGTCACCCAGTCCGCGGCGGCCGGGAAGTCCGAGAGCACCGCGTTGTCGGGCCCGTCGACCAGCTTGGGGGTCAGGAAGACGGTGAGCTGGAACGGCGCGTCGTCGGCGAGTGAGTGCGGCAGGGCAGTCGCCAGGACGGTGGTGGGCATCAGGTCTCCTACCTCAGGCCGCGACGGGCGCGAACGCCCCGCAGTACTCGGCCCAGTCGGCGTTCATGCCATCGTCGTCGGGCGGCATGACCTGGTACATGGTGGGATCGCCCTTGGAGCCCGCCAGCTTGCGCTCGACCGAGATCTCCACCGAGGCGGAGAAGAACAGGATCTCGATCTCGACCACCAGGGAGGCGCGGCCGATGAGCTTGCCGGTCTCGAAGTGGTAGGTCAGCGACAGCTCGAGCGTGATCGACGCGCTGATCAGGCCGAGCACGTCGACCTCGCCGCGGATGCGGAAGTACGCAGCGAACAGGCCCTTGTCCGCCTCGAGCCGCAGGTAGACCCCGACGGAGATGGACACCGAGCCGGACGCCACCCCGAGGTCCACCGACAGCGACGCGCACGCCTCGAGCCCCAGCTCGAGCAGCACCAGCCCCTTGGGCGACGCCCGCAGCACGAGCCACCCGCCGCCGCCGACGCACATCACCGTGAGCCGGAACGGGGCGTCCTTGGCGCAGAAGTGGAACCCGACGGTCATCGCGTCGCCGAGGAACGGCACCCGGGCGTCGGCCCCCAGGGAGATGTTCTCCAGGCTGAACACGCCCACCGACACGTTGGGCAGCGTGAGGTCGAAGCCGGCCGTCACCCCGTCCGGGGCGACGTCGACGTATGGCGGGTCGGAGAACCCGTCGAACGGGATGAGCTCGCGCAGCCGGTCGACGAACGACAGCGGCCCAAGGAACCCGATGCCCCCGAAGACGACGTCGACCTCGGGCTTGCCGGCGGAGCCGGCGTGGAACCCGACCCGCCGGAACATCAGCTTCATGAGCCCGGCATCGCCGTCGCCGATGAGGTTGAGGTCGAAGTCAACGATCTCCGCGACGATGTCGACCGCCGGCGGCGCGCTGGCCGATGCCCGCACCTCGACGTCGATGTGCAGGGCGTGGGCGTCCTTGGGCTTGAAGATGTTCGGGACGCCCGGCAGCCCCCACGGCGTGATCGCCGGTCGCCAGGCCAGCCGCGCGGTGACCTGTCCGCCGGCGGCCCCCTGGAGCATCTGCGCCAGCCCGGCCGCGTCCTTGGCGATGTCGGTGAGGGTCGTGAGCGTCTGCACCGGCTTCTCGAGCGCGGAGCGGACAGCCGCCGGGACGCCGGGTACACCGATCGCGTCGAGCAGCGGCTGCAGGTCGCCCGCGAGCGCGACGGCGGCATTGCTCACGGAGTCGGGGTTCGCGGGCAGCCCCTGGACGGCGCCGATGAGCGCGTCGAGGTGGGCGTTCAGGCTGCCGACGCGCGCGTCGAGCTGCTCCTTGGCGTGCTGGGCGACTGCCTGCGCGCCGCCGTGGGCCGCCTGGGCCACCTCGGCCGCCAGCCGCGCCTGCGCGTCATCGAGGGCGGCCTTCAGCCGCTGGGCCTCGGTGAGCAGCTTGGTCACGGCGTCGAGCGCGTCCGAGACGAACGCCGGGGCCTCGTCGAAACCCGCGACCTCCAGCAGGTCGAGAAGGCTGAACAGGCCGAAGAGCTTGGGCATCGCCCCGGACAGGAACGACGCCGGGTCGAACGTGCCCGCGTCGAACGGTGACGGCGCGTTGCCGCTCTCCCCGATCGCGCCGAGCGCGCGGGAGATGCCCTGCACGGACAGGTTGGGCGCGACGAACCCGCCCGGCCCGGTCCGACCCGCTCGTGAAGTCCACGGCGGCGGGCGCGCTCTTCAGGGCGAGGATCAGCTCGCCGGCGTTGGGCGCGCCCGGTACGGGCCGGGCATCGAGCAGCCGCTCCGGCAGCCCGGCGCTGAGGTAGGGCTTGGCGAACACGAGGTCGACGGCCGGCGCCTGCGGCGCGAGGTGCCGCATCGACGGCACGACGGCGCGCGCCTCGGTGAGGAACGGCCGGCTGGTCACGTTCGCCACGTCGATGTCGCCGTCGAAGATCAGGTGCGCGACCTCGACGGACGTGTCCCCCGCCTTGACCGGCTTCGCGACCGCGAGGGTCTGCCCGCGCCCCTGGATCTGCCGCACCGGGAAGTACCGCGGCGAGGCGTCCTCGGCGTGGAACACGAACGTCTGCGGCCCGTCCTTGCCCGCCTGCACGAACACGAGCGGCGCCGCCCAGCTCCGGGTCTCGCCGCCGCGGTCGACGGTGGTGAGCGTGAACGGGAACGGCACGCCGTTGCGGGAGGGCACGAAGGGCTGCTGGTTCTCCGGCGGCTTGTCGATGTCGGGCGTGACCAGCGGGCTCAACGTGACCTGGCCGAACGGGTCGTCGAGGTCGGTCGGCGGGTACGTGCGGGTGGGCTGGCGCACGATGATGAACCACCGCTGCCAGAGGTACGCGACGGGCGTGTCGCGGTGCTTGATCTCGCGCTCGGTGATCTTCACCAGGAAGCACCGGTGCCCGAACGGGAACAGGAAGCCCGGGTACGCCACGCGCACGTAGCCGTCGCGACCCATGAACGCCTGGTGGCGATAGTCGACGATGTTTGCCGGGAACTCCCAGCTCTGCTTCCAGTCGAACCAGGCGCCGAGGCTGGACAGTGACAGGTTGCTGACCAGCAGCGGCGTCGCCGCGTTGCCCGGGTTGCCACCATGGGTCTGTTCGACGATCGCGTCGCGGTCGAACGTGATGAGCGGCTGGTCGAAGCCCGGCGCGGGCCGCTCGCTGTCGCGGTTCCACAGGGCGCGGACGATGCGCTGGTCGGCGTCCTCGTCGTCGAACGTGCCGTCGGCCCGCCGGACCGTCAGGTGGGTGCGCCAGAGCTCGGGGCGGTCGTCCGGCCCGACCGGGGTCGCGGAGTGCCGGAACCCGCCGCGGGCGCTCGGGGAGACGACCAGGTGGTACGGGGCTTCGATGGCGGTCTCGAGCTCCGTCGGCGGCTCGGCACCGCGCTCGTCGGGGGTGGACTCCCCCGCCGGCGTCGCCAGCGGGGAGACCCGCAGGTTCAGCGTGGCGAGCGCCTCGAGCACCTTCTCGAGCGTGTACGTGATCCGGGTGCCCTCGGGCAGCTCGTAGACGAGCCTCGTCGGGCCCGCGGCCACGTGGCTCGACGGTCGTCCGGGCTGCGCCGGTGGGGGTGGCGGGGCGCCCGCCTGCCAGACCTCCTCGCCCAGGTGCTGCGGCGGGAAGTGGACCACCAGGGAGGCGTCGGGGCCGGCGACGAGCTCGGCGCCGCCATCCGTGGGTTCGATCGTGCAGCCAGGGGCATCGAGCCGGAGGTCGATGAGGTCACGCGTGCGCAGGAGGCGGGCGTCGACCCGTCGCTCCTCGCGCGGGATGTCGTCGGCTCTGCGCATGCTGCACCGTTCCGGAGCGCGTGAGCCCTCGTCGGCTCCACGTGGTGATCACTGGTGCGCCCTCGAGCCATCATAGGTGCGGGGTTCGACGCCGGTCAACGACCCATGTCAAGGGCCATGTGAACCCTCGTGACCGGCCAACGGCCTCAGTCTCGGCGCAAGGGTCCACCAGGTCCCACACCCTGGTCCCAGGCTCGTCCATGCCGCTGCACCTGACGGCCACCGATACCGTCGGGCCGTCCGGCGCGCCGCAGGCGACCGAGCTCACCGGGTCTCTGCGGGCTGGGACCCTCCCTCGGCCGGGCCCTCGTGGTCAGTGCGTCAACGCGATGTCAAAGATAGTTGACACCGTGTCGGCTGTCTTGTACATTGCCTATGTCAATGATTGTTGACATGGGAGACGCCGATGGCATTCCTGGAGAAGAGCAACTGGGTCGTCCTCGTCGTCGCGGTGCCGACGCTTCTCGTCTACGCGACCCTGGTCGTCCCGCAGGTGCTCAGCAAGCCGATTGCCGATGTCTCCTGGGTCCAGCCGATGATCCTCGCCATAGTTGGCTTCGTCGTGGCGAACGTCCTGGGCAACGTTGTGGCCGCGGCCTCGAACCCGGGCGAGGCGGACAAGAACGACCAGCGCGACCGGGAGATCGACCACCTCGGTGAGCGGGTCGGCAGCTGGCTGGTCAGCGCCGGCGCGATCGCCGCGCTCGTCCTGGCGATGACCGTGGCGGACCACTTCTGGATCGCCAACGCGATCTTCCTCGGGGGCATGGCGGCCTCGGTCGTGAGCTCCGCCACCAAGATCGCGGCCTACCACGGGCCGTTCCAGCGATGGTGAGGCCGACACGCGTCACCAACTCGATCCGTTCGCTCAGGTTCGCCAACGGCGAGATGACCCAGGCGGAGCTGGCCGATCGAGTCGGGGTGACCCGCCAGACGATCATCGCCATCGAGCAGGGCAAGTACTCGCCCTCGCTCGAGATGGCCTTCCAGATCGCCCGGGTCTTCCGCGTGCCGCTCGACGAGGCCTTCCAGTACTCGGACGAACAGCGATGACTGCCGACCGACGGCCCCGGCGCGCGCCGAACGCCACCACCACCCATGTACCGATCGGGAGAACATCATGCCAGAATCGTCGACGAAGTCACCGTCTCTGCCGCCGCGCTGGTTCATCCGCCTGTTCTGGGTGGTGCAGCGTGCCGTCTATTCCGTCACCGGCGGCCGGCTCGGCCTCCGGACCGCGAGGGCCGACCGCTGGGGCATGCTGCGTCTGCGGACGGTCGGGCGCCGCAGCGGCAAGGAGCGGACGGCCATCCTCGGCTATTTCGAGGACGGTTCCGACCTGGTGACCATGGCCATGAACGGCTGGGCCGATGCCGAGCCCGCCTGGTGGCTCAACCTGCAGGCACATCCCGACACCATCGTCGATCTGCCCGGTGGGTCGCGCGCCGTCCACGCACGTGCGGCGGACAAGGACGAGCGGCCGCGCCTCTGGGCCATGCAGGCCACCTACGACAAGGATCTCGACGCCTACGCGGCCCGGCGGTCCGGGGAGACCGCGGTCGTCATCCTGTCGCCCCGATCAGCCCTGCCGCAACGATAGGAAAGAAGAGGATGAATACGAACCGAACGATCGCCGCAGCTCCGGGAAGGCCGGGCATGAGCGCGGATCGGAGGCCGCCGTCTGGATCGGCGTGCTGTACATCTCGGAACGGTTGCCCTGGTCCTCAGTGTGGTCGTCACGGATGGGGTCCTGACGGGCCCCGCCTTCCTGGCCCAATCGCCGCGCAGCCGAACCAGCTGGCCATCGGAGCCGTGCTCGTCCTGCTGGCGGGCTTCGCGCTCGCGATGGTCCCGATCGTGTTCTGGCCGGTCGGCAAGCGGTACAACGAGACGCTGGCCATGGGCTACGTCGTCTTCCGTGGCGGGCTCGAGACGGTCATCTACATCGTCGGCGCGTTCGGGTGGCTGGCGCTGATCGCGCTGAGCAGGGCGGGGATACGGGACCGCTCGCCGGCTTCGTGCGGACAACCGAGACCGTGATCTGGGATCAGGCGCCATCACTTCGTTCTCGGCGCGCTGATGTTCTACGTCCTGCTCTACCAGTCGCGGCTCGTGCCCCGGTGGCTGTCGGCCTGGGGGCTCGTGGGGGCCGCGCTCGGCATCGTGCCGCCTCTCGGGGGCATGTTCGGGCTCTCGCTCGGCATCCTGGTGCCCCGCTCGCCCTGCAGGAGATGGTCATGGCGGTCTGGCTGATCGCCAAGGGCTTCACTCCGACTGCCATCGCCGCCGAGTCTGCCGGTGAGACGTCGAGGCTGGCAGACCGCCAATCCGAGCACTGTCTCGGCGGCGTAGGTCGGCGACCCAGCGGCTCGGGACGGTTGGTGAGGGCCCGCGGCTCGACCTGACTGACTGACCGCGAACGCGAGCGTCTTGGATCCCCCAACCGCGCTGTGTCGTTCGGCCCGCCTGCGAGCACGAAACCCTGAGGACTGGTGTTCTGGTCGGGGCGAGAGGAGACAAGCCTCCGCAACCGACCTTGATGGCCCGGTCCGACGGCTGGGCCGGCGCCCGGCCCGGTTGCGCGCTCAGCGCGCCGGCGCGCCGGCGACGGCCGCGTCGAGCACGTCGGCGAGGCGCTGGGCGAGCGCGGGCCAGCCATAGCGCTCGACCGCGACGGCGTGCCCGCGGGCGCCGCGGCGCGCCCGCTCGGCGGGGTGGTCGATCGCCTCGAGCAGCGCGGCGGCGAGGTCGCCGACGTCGTCGGGCTCCACGAGCCAGCCGGTCTCGCCGTCGACGACGATCTCGCCAGGGCCGAAGCGGTCGACGGCGACCGGCGGCACCTCGCACGCCATTGCCTCGACGAGCACCTGGCCGAACTGCTCGCGCACCGACGCCAGCGCGAACACGTCGGCGACCGACAGGAACGCCGGCAGCTCGTCGTGGTCGTGCCAGCCGGCCAGGAAGACGCCGCGCACGCCGAGCCGGGCAATCGTGTCGGCGGGGTGCTCCCCCTCCCACTCGCCCGGATGGCCGCCGACGATCACGAGGCCGGCGGGAGTCCGCGCGCGGTCGCGGGCCTGGGCGAAGGCCTCGATGAGCAGCGGAAGCCGCTTGACCGCGGTGAAGCGGCTGACGGTGAGCACCACCACGCCGTCGACGAGCGGCGAGAGGTCCTCGGCGCGGTAGCGCACGCTGCCGGCGTGCTGGCCCGCACGCCAGCCACGCGGGGCTTCGACGAGCGCGTCGTGCCACAGCGCCGCGCGATCGACGTCGCGGCGGACGAAGGCGCGCGGGTCGAACCCGTTGGGCAGCACGACCAGCCGGTCCGCATCGAGGCCGAGCAGCCGCTTGGCGCGCGGGACCTGCGACGGCGACAGCACCATGAGCCGCTCGCACCGGTGCGCCCAGTCGCGCATCCGCTCGGCCCAGGCCTCGGCGTGCGTCCAGCCCGGGGGCGGACCGTCCGCGATCTCCTCGAGCATCAGCAGCTCGGTGCCGTGCAGGTGCCCGATGACCGGGACCTCCGGCGCGACGCGCGACGCCGCCTCGTGGATCGGCGTGAGGTGGTGCAGGTGCAGCGCGTCGGCGTCGGCGGCGCCGGCGGCGGCCAGGGCGCGCGCCCACGCCGTCACCTGCCGCTCGTAGGCGTCGTCGTCGAGCGCGGCGAACACCCGGTCCGGGGCGTCGGGGCGGTCCTCGTAGGACGGGTGCATCGGCGCGGCCCCCGGCGGCGGATCGAGCGGGTCGGGCGAGGCGAGCGCCTCGTCGAAGGACACGGGATGGACATCGAGGCCGGCGTAGAAGCGCGCGGCGTCGCCGAACGCCTCGAGGTCGGTCCGCGAGCCCGAGAGGACGGTGACGTCCCAGCCGTGCGACGGGAGCTCCAGCGCGAGCGCGCGGGCGACGTGTGACGAGCCGCCCCGGGGGAAGAACTGGAGCGCGCTGAGGAGTCGGCGGCGACGAGGCACCGGCGCAGTGTGAATGACGTGTTACCGACGCGCGTCGAACACGAGCGCCGAGTCAACCGGATAGGCATTGGGTGGCTCGGGACCGCACGCACAATCACCCCCCGATTCACCCTCCAGACGAATCACCCCCATGCACGGATTGAGCGTAAGCACCGCGAAGCTCAGGCGGCGCACACCCGGCCGAGCCTTCTCGACTGTGGCGGGCCGGCCGGGACCAGGAACCAGGCGCGGCTCGCGCCGTTGCTTCGCTGCAGACCGCGGCTCCACATTGCGATCGCGGATAAGTCGCAGGTAAGCGCCGCGGAGGACGATGCGCCGGCATTGGACGGCGGCTCCGCCCGCCGTCGCGGCCGTTCGCAGGGGGCACGAGGAGGTGCCCACGTGCCCGCCGCAGCCGGAATCGAGGCCACCCCCGCGAGGGAACGGTCGGGGCGAAAACAGGGCGCAGCGCCGGCCCGTGGTCAGCCGGTGCCGTACCTCACCATCGATCTGCAGCACCAATGGGGCGGCGATCCGGAGACATTGGGGGTTGTCGGTGCGACATTGCCCGACTGCGCCCAGGCCTTTCGGCCCGCCTGCGAGCACGAAACCCTGAGAACTGGTGTTCTGGTCGGGGCGAGAGGATTTGAACCTCCGACCTCATCGTCCCGAACGATGCGCGCTACCAAGCTGCGCCACGCCCCGACCGCGGTGCTCGTCGAACAGAGCCCGGGGATTGTAGCGCGGCCCGGTGGGTCACGCCATGGGGGCGCCGTCTGCGCGGCTCCGGGTGCGAGGCGTCGCGGCGAGCGCCGCGGGGCGCGCCGATCCCGCCCCTGTGCGTGGGCGCACCGCTACGTTGACGGCCATAGCCCGGAAGTACCACCGCGGCAGGGGTACCCGGTACAAACGTCCCATTTCGCACCTCGGGCGCCGCCCGTACGTTCCGTTGACGCGCCTGAACCGGCGACCCTCGAGCGGCGCGAGAGGGTCGTCATCCTCCGGAATCATTTGGGCAGGTTGCGCCCCGGGAGAACGTCTGTGAAGCAGGAAGTCAAGGCTCGCTTCTTCGGCCTGGCGATGACGGTCGCCGCCCTCGCCGTCTTCGTCGTCCCCCACGTGATGAAGCGCTGGTAGTCCTCCGGCTCCCGCGGCGGCCCGTCGGCCGCAGCCGGGTGTGCTAGGCGGCTCCAGCCCGCCGCCGACCCTCGAAGCCCGGACCACCCGGTCCGGGCTTCTTCGTGCGTGGCGCGACGTCACCGACGAGGTCCAGGCGGATCGCGACCATGGCCGCCTCGACGCGCCCTCTGACGCCGAGCTTCGCCAGGATGTTGCCGACATGGACCCCGACTGTCTTCTCGCTGATGAAGAGCCGCTCGCCGATCTCCCGGTTGGTCCGTCCGGCGACGATCTCGGCGAGCACGCCGGTCTCCCGCGGGCTCAGGCCGAACGAGGCCGCCGTGGCCGGGCCGGCGCCGGCGTCACCGGCGCGCCGGGATGGGTCGGGCAGCCGCGTCGGAGTCCGGTCTGGGAGCGGCGGCGGTGCGTCTTCCGCCGCACCTATGTCCGCGGCCGTGAGGGCGGCCCGCGCGGCCTCATCCATGGGGATGCGCGCCCGCAGAGCGAGGTCGGCGAGGGCTCGCAGCAGCGGCAGTGCGCCGAGGTCGGTGGCGATCGTGGCGGCCTCGTGGAGCGGGCCGCGCGCCTCGTCGCGTCCCACCCGGCCAGTGCCCGCCTCGAGGTGGGCCTCGACCTCGTGGAGGAGGGCCCGGGCCACCTCGTAGGGCCGGGAAAGGGCACGCCACGATGCCGCGGCCGCCGCCCATGCCGCCGGATCGTCACGGCCGTGAATCCGGGCCGCGAACGCGCGCGCCACGGCGAGGTCGGCCTCGGCCTCGCGGCGGGACCACGCGTCCGCCGCTACGCCCGACGCCTCCACCATCCCGACCACCTGCTCCAGGAACGCATCACCGAGGGTCCGGGCCGCTGCCAGCGCCGCCAGGTCCCGACGGTACCGGGCTGCCCGCGCCATGGCGTCGCTGACCGCAAGCGCCGTCATCGCGGTGCGGGCGCCGAGCACCCAGTCCTCGGACTCGCGCACGCGTGACCATGCCTCGTCGATCTCCCTCCGGGCATCGGCCAGGTCGCCGCGCCACAGCGCGAGCGAGGCAGCAGCCTCGTAGGCCGGCACGGCGAACTGCACGTCTGGGATCGTCTCGAGCTCGAGGAAGAGCCTGCCGAGGATCAGCGCTGCCGCCTCGCCGGCGGCCGTCTCGGTCTCGATGATCGCCAGCCCGAGTGCGGCGTTGACGAACGGGATGCCGGATGGAGCCCAGTCGAGCGCGCGCTCGGCCATCGTCCGCGCTTCGGCCCAACGGCCCAGGGTCACGAGCGCGTCGACGGCGCTGCCGCGCAGGAGGTTGCCGTGGACTGCTTCCAGGCCGGCCGCCTCGGCCGCCTCGATGCCGCGCCGCGACACCTCCACCGCCGCGTCCCGGCGGCCGTCGAGATCGAGGATCGTGGCGAGGTTGGCCCGCGCCCGGAATGCGTCGTCGAGCCGTTCCTCGTCGATCGCGATCGCGAGGGCCTCTTCGAGCCGCTCGATCGCCGACGCGGTGCGCCCGAGCCAGCCGTCGATCACGCCCGTCGTGCACAGGGCATGGCCGAGCCACGGCCGCGCCGCCGGTCCGATCGCAGCCGCGGCCGCCCGGGCCCGGCCGGCGATCACGGCCGCCTCCGAGAAGGAACCTTCGAGCATGCGGACCTGGGCGAAGGTCGCGAGGACCTGCGCCTGGATCAGGCCTGGCTCGACCGGGAGGAGCTCGAGCGCCCGCTCGAAGGCGGCCACGGCCCCCTCGTGGTCGCCCCCGAGGAGGCGATAGGATCCCAGGCGAGAGGTCAGCTCGGCCAGGGCTCGCCGGTCCTGCTGCTCCGAGAGACGCGCGATCGCCGACTCGACGAAGGCCTTGGCACGGCCCACGTCTCCGGTGGCCGACGATGCCTCGGCGGCCCGGACGAGCAGGTCGAACTCCATCCCGGGACCGACGATCCCGGCGGCGACGGGCGCGGTGACCAGCTCGATTGCCGTTTCGAGGTGCCCGAGCTCGTCGGCAGCAGAGCCCAGGCGCTGCGCCTGGCCCGCGGCCTCGATCTCGGCCAGAAGCTCGCGGCCACCCTCGTGCGCATCGTGCCAGTGGCCGCCTGCCTCGGGCGCCCGGGCGGCCAACGCCGCGGCGACCGCCGCATGCATCCGGCGGCGCGGTCCCGGGAGCAGGTCGGCCTTGAGGGCGCCCTTCACCAGCTCGTGGCGAATCCGGAGCAGGCGGTCGGCTCGAGGCGACGGGCTCGTCGCCCTGGCCCTGGGTGGCCGGCGTCGCTCCTCCAGCCGGGTCACCGCTTCGACGAATCCGTGCTGTATCGCCTCGGCGAGCCCGGCCGCCAGGTCGCCGTCCAGCCCGCCGTCGTGCCTCCGCGGCCGTCCGGTGGATCGGGGGGCTCGGCGCCCCAGGTCGGCGTCGTAGGCCGCGGCCACCGCACCCAGCTCGGCGGGCAGCAGCGGACCCTCGACCATGGAGAGGATCCGCAGCACGCGGCGGCACTCCGCCGTTCGGCGGGCGGCCCGCGCGATGACGAGCTGCTCGAGGGGGAGGCTGAGCGAGGCCCCGGAGAGCTCCCGGCGAGCCCCGAGCACCTGCTCGGCGACGAGCGGGCTGCCCCCCGACCGCTCGGCCACGAGCAGGAGCAACGGAGCGGACGGGGACGAGCCCTCGTGCGCCTCGATCAGCGCCAGCAGCGCGGACCGATCCAGCGGCGGCAGCACCACGTGCCGAACGGGGCGAGGCCCGGAGCCGATCGCCTCGAGCGCGGAGCGGAGCGGGTGGCCGCGTCCGAGCGCCTCCGGCTGGTAGGTCCCGATCACCAGGATCGGCCGTTCGCCAAGAGTCCGGGCGAGGAAGGCCAGCAACAGACGTGAGGCCGCGTCGAGGACGTGGAGGTCTTCCAGGATGAGCACCACCGGCCGCTCCGCCGAGAGGCGGCCGAGCGCCCCCCGGAAAGCCTCCCGGATCCGGTCGGCCAGGAGCTCGCGCGTCGGGGGCGGGCCGTCCGGGGCGGCGATCCGGGCCGCGGCACGCGGGAGGAGCGGCAGCAGGAGGTTCGCCGCGGGCCCGAGCAGGGTCCGCGCATCGTCCGCGTTTCGGGTCGCGAGCAGGTGCTCGAACGCGACCCGGAATGGCCCGTACGGCGAGCCGCGCCAGGCGGGAAGATCGTCCCCGCGGACCACCGCGAAACGGTGTCCATCAGCGGTCTCGCCGGTGACGAGGCGGCGCTCCACGTCGTCGAGCAGGCGCGTGGCCCCCATCCCGGATGAGGCCTCGATGAGGACGATGCCGGATTGTCCCGCGGCGGCGTCGGACGCCGCCTCGAGCAGACCATCGCATTCGCGCTCTCTCCCGACGACCCGGATCGCCGGCCCGCCGCCCGTCGTCATGGGCGGCATTCTACGGTGGCCGTCCGGCGCATCCACCGGGATTTCCGACCACGCCATACTCCGGCCGTGGCCCGTGAACTTCACCCGGACAACTCCCTCAACGAGCTCACCGGCGAGGAGTGGCTGTACTTCACGAAGTCTCTCCTCGTGACGGCCTACCCCTCCGAGCTCGGCCACGCCATGCGGAGGCGCCACGGCGCCAACAAGCCGCCGCGCCTGATGGCCCGTCTGATCGAGTTCTTCACCCGCAGCGGCGAGCTCGTCCTCGATCCGTTCGCGGGCGTGGGCGGGACGCTGCTCGGCGCAGCCATCGCCCGTGGGCCGCGGCGGGCGATCGGGATCGAGATCAACCCGGCGTGGGCGGCCGTCCACGCCGAGGTGGTCGCCTCCCTGGCGGCCGAGCGCGGAGGGCTGGGTCCGCTGCTGGCGGACCTGGGCAGCGCCGATCCCGGCGGGCCACGGGGCTTCGATCCGTCGGGCGGTGAGATGCGGGTCGGTGATGCGCTCGCGTTGCTGCCGTCGATCCCGGACGCGAGCGTCGACTTCGTGGCCACCGATCCGCCGTATACGGTCCAGCTTGCGCTCACGATGGCGGGCGGCCGCCTCGCCGAGGCGCATGCGAACCGCCGCACCGACTACGCCATGCGGTCTGACGACCCGGCCGACCTCGCCAACGCGGCCAGCCACGACGCCTACCTTGGGGCGATGGAGCGGGTATTCGCCGAGCTCGCCCGGGTCCTGCGGCCGACCCGGTACGCGGCGGTGATCGTGCGCGACGCGTATGTCGACGGGACCTACCGGTTCACCGGTTCCGATCTCGCGGACCGGGCTGCCCGGGCCGGCCTGGTCGCCAAGGGCGACCTGATCTGGTACCAGGCCGGAACGCGACTCCGCCCGTACGGCTACCCGCGCGCGTTCGTGCCCAACATCACCCACCAGCACATCGTGGTCCTGCGGCGGGAGGCGCCCGCCGAGAGGCGGCCGCGGCGTCCCTCGCCGGCCCCCGCGCCGTCGTCCTAGTTCTTGCCTCGGCCGGCGAGATAGGCGAGCAGGACGTCCTTCTCGATGTCGGGCTCGGGCTCCGTCTCCTCGACAAGATCGCCGAGGGTCATCTTGTGGAGCCACCCGGACCTGCCGTCGGACGTCGCGACCCGACGGTAGAGGCCACGCCGCTCGAGCACCTCCACCTCGTCGCCCTCGTCGAGCGAGCCCACGGTCGCCCCGTTGACCTCGTCGGGCTGGTCAAGGAGGCGAACGATGGCGTAGCGAACGATCCGGCGTTCGGCATCTGTCCCTGCGCCTGGGACGCGGGCAAAGGTGGATGTCGCCGCGGGCATCGCCCGGATCGGGTCGGACTTGCGGGCAGCCATGAGCGAGGGGCGCCGCCAGCGCGGGAGGTCGACGTCGCTCCCGCCTGTTCCCGGGTCGATCGCCCGTACGACCGGACCTGGCGCGTGGTTGGCCGCGACGGGGATGGGCGCGGCGCCCGCAGCCGGGGAAGGGGCGAACGCGGCCGCGATCGGTGCCGGCGCGTACGCGGCCGAAGCCGGGGACGTCGCATAGGCGGCGGCGATCGGTGCCGGCGCATACGCGGCTGAAGCCGGGGACGTCGCGTAGGCGGCAGCGACCGGTGCCGAAGCCAGCGCGAGCTCGTCGTCGTCATCGGGGCGCCGGCGGCGGCCGAAGAGGAAGAACGCTCCAATCAGCGAGATCACCGTCGAGATGAAAGCCCCGAGGATGACCAGGTTGGTCAGCGAGCTGTCGCCGAACGGACCCGCGACCGCGGGCCCGCCGGGATCGGCGGCCGGCGTGCCGGGCCGGGGGGCGCCTTGTCCGCCGGGCCCACCTTCGGGGTCATCGCCGCCGGACCCGGGGCCGGCCGGCACGATCGCCACCGCCGGCGGCGGAGTGCTCGACGGGCCGGGGGTGGCGGCCGGCCGCGAGGTCGCGCGGCCGGGCACGACCGGGGCGGGGGTGGCCGGGGGGCGGGTCGGCCCGCCGGCGATCGGGCGCGCTGTCGCCCTGGGCGTTGCCTTCGGCCTGGGCGTCGGGTGCGGCGTCGCCCGCGGAGTCGGCTTCGGTGTCGGCCGGGCGGTTGGCTTCGCCGTGGGGGCGGGCGTCGGCCGGGGCGTGGGGATCGGGGTTGGCCGGGGCGTCGGCGTCGGTGTCGGCCGCGGCGTCGGTGCCGGAGTGGGGACAGGCGTCGGGGTCGGCCGCGGCGTCGGCGTCGGCGCCGGGGTGGGATACGGCACCGAGACGTTCACGACCCACGTGTCGGAGACTCGTCGGTAGGTGGCGCAGAAGGTGACGGTGTGAGGACCGGGCGTGAACGATCGCGTCGCCGAGTACCAGATGCCGGAGCGTGCCGTGCCGCTCCCGCGGCGTCATGGCGATCCGCGTCCCGACGAGGCAGGACGCGTCCACGGTCGCGTACAGATCCCGTGGATCATGCTGGTACTGGTAGAGGACCTGGAGGTTGAAGGTCGACGGTGTGCCCGGAAGCGGCGATGCGGACCCGCCGAACAGGAGCGTGCCTGCGGCCGATGCCGACGGGCACGCGCGCGACCGCCAGCGCGACCGCGAGCAGGAGTGGCATGGCGGCGAGCACGACGCGGCGGGCGCGAAGCGTGGAAACCTCCAACGCGGGCATTGCCTCGAACGGGTCCGGAGCAACAAACCGTCCCCGGAACGGGGCGAGCATCGCGCGCCGGCGGGCAAGCGGCAATGGTACGGGTGTCCCCTCGCGCATGACCCGGCCGGCCCGTTGGCCGCCGGCCACACCGAAGCGCAGCCGGCTGCCGGTGCATCGCTGCACCACCCCACCGGGTCGGGATGGTCGCCCGAAGGGGCCATTGGCGCGAGGCATGGCGACGATCAAGATCACCGCCATGCGCCCGACCGTCCCCGCCATCCCGTCGCGCCCGGGTGGGTCCGGCCGCGGGGGGCTGCTGCGGGCGGCGCGGCCCGGCGTCGCCGGTGTGGCCTGGCTCCTGATCTCCCTTGCCTCGGCGTGGCTCGTGCTCGCCACGCCCCTTCTCCCGCGCCTCGCCACGGTCTACGCCCGGAACGAGGCCCAGGCATTCGCCTCGACCGTCGTCTGGGCGGTCGCCCTGACCGCCCCGGCGGCGTTCGCCGCGCTCGGCACGGCCCGCCTGTTCGCCGCCCTGGGCCGTCTCCGCGGCGGGCGCGCCCGGCCATCTCCGCTGGCGCCGCTGCGCGGCCGCCTGCCGCCCGCGTGCCAGCTCGTGGCCTCGATCCGGCTACCCGACGGGCGCCGCATCCCCAACGTCGTGGTGGGACAGCACGGGGTCGCCTTCTTCGAGCCGCTCCCGCCATCGGCGGCCTCGCGTCGGACGGGAGACCATTGGGAAGTCCGGTTCGCCGATCGCTCGTGGCGGTCGATCGAGAACCCGCTGGATCGCGCTGGCCGGGACGGCGAGCGCCTGCGCCGTCATCTCGAGGCGCTCGAGCGCGACTTCGTGGTCCGCGTGCAGGCAGCCGTGCTCGCTGACGGCCACCACGTGACCCGGACCGACGGCTGCGCCGTCGTCCTGCTCGATGACGTGCCGGCGTGGCTGGCGGCCCTGCCCGCCCAGCGTGGCTTGACCGCCGGCCGGCTCGAACACCTGCACGAGGTCCTCGCGAGCCTCGCCTGATCGGGTGCCACGGCGAGCGCGTCCGTCCGCGAGCCACCCGGCCTCGTTGTGTCGATCCGGCGAAGGGGGGACCGCGTTTGCACGGATCGGCCGGATGCGGCACACTCCGCGAACGATGCAAATCACGACCGTCGCCTGGTTGATGTGCATGCGCCGGCGGCCCCGCCGCGTGGAGGACGGGGTCCTGGGCGCCTGATCGACCCGCACGGTTGATCACGGGACCCAGGATCTGGTCCCGGGGCCGCAGTCCAGCAGGGACTGCGGCTCGTTCGTTCTCCGGGAAGCGCAGCGGCCGCCGCCGACACAGGCCGACGCCGCGACGGTGACGCTGAATGCCGACGCCGCAGCCGCCGACCACGGGACCGCCCCCCGAGCCGTGCAGCCCCAGGAGGCGACCGATGTCCGACCAGAAGCAGCGCCCCGAAACCCTCGCCATCCACGCCGGGCAGACCCCCGACCCGACGACCAACGCCCGCGCCGTCCCGATCTACGCCACGACGTCATACGTCTTCAACGATGCGGACCACGCCGCCCGGCTCTTCGCCCTGCAGGAGTTCGGGAACATCTACACCCGGATCATGAACCCCACGACCGACGTCTTCGAGCAGCGCGTCGCCGCGATCGAGGGCGGCGTCGCGGCGCTCGCGTTCGCCTCCGGCCAGGCCGCCGAGACCGCGACGATCCTGAACCTGGCGAAGGCCGGCGACAACATCGTCAGCAGCAGCAGCCTGTACGGCGGGACCTACAACCTCTTCCAGTGGACTCTGCCGAAGATCGGCATCACCACCCGCTTCGTCGACGGCTCCAGCCCGGCGAACTTCGCCCCGGCGATCGACGAGCGCACGAAGGCGATCTACCTCGAGACCGTGGGCAACCCCCGCCTCGACGTGCCCGACATCGCGGCCATCGCCGACGTGGCGCATGCCCATGGGATCCCGCTCGTCATCGACAACACGTTCGCGCCGCTCCTCTGCCTGCCGATCGAGCACGGCGCGGACATCGTGATCCACTCCGCCACGAAATGGATCGGCGGCCACGGGACCTCGATCGGCGGCGTCGTCGTGGACGGCGGGACCTTCGACTGGAAGGCGTCGGGCCGCTTCCCCGACTTCGTCGAGCCCGACCCGTCCTACCACGGCGTCAGCTATGTCGAGGCCGTGGGGAACCTCGCCTTCATCATCAAGCTGCGCGTGCAGGGCCTCCGCGACACCGGGGCGGCGCTCTCGCCGTTCAACGCGTTCCTCTTCCTGCAGGGCCTCGAGACGCTGCCGCTGCGGATCGAGCGACACTCGAGCAACGCCCTGGCCGTTGCCCGCTGGCTCGAGCAGGACGAGCGGGTGACGTGGGTGAGCTACCCGGGCCTGCCGTCCCACCCCGCGCACGCGAACGCGAAGAGGTACCTGGACGGCGGGTTCGGCGGCGTGCTCACGTTCGGCATCCGTGGCGGCCGCGAGGCCGGACGGGCGCTCATCAACAACGTGAAGCTCTTCAGCCTCCTGGCGAACGTCGGCGACGCCAAGTCGCTGATCATCCACCCGGCCACCACGACCCACCAGCAGATGAGCGCCGAGGAGCAGGTCGGCACGGGGGTCACCGACGACCTCGTCCGCCTCTCCGTCGGGCTCGAGCACATCGACGACATCCTCGCCGACCTCGACCAGGGGCTCGCGGCCGCCACGAGCAGCGCTCCGGTCGGCGCCGGAGCGTGAAGGATCGCGCCGTCCGCCCCCGCTCCGTCTCCGCGACGGACGGGGGCGGCGCGGCTGACCCCGCACGCGCGACGGCCCGGCGCTCGTCGATCCTGGTCGGTGGCGCGGGGCGTCCCGCGTCACCCGGCGCGTTCGACACGGGTCGCGTGGTCGCGCGCGACCTCGGCTCGTTCATCCTGGGCGACGGGACGGCACTGCCGGCCCTGCGGGTCGCCTACCGCCACGACGGGCCAGGGCCGGCCGAGGCCCCGCAGACCGTCGTTGTCCATGCCCTGACGGGCAGCGCCGACGCGGCCGGCGACTGGTGGGCGCCACTGATCGGCCCCGGCCGCGCCCTCGACACGACGCGCGTCGGCGTGCTCTGCGCCAACCTCCTGGGGGGCTGCTACGGCACGACCGGGCCGAGCGCGGAGAACCCGGAGAGCGGCGAGCCGTACGGCGGCTCCTTCCCCTCGATCACCACGCGCGACCAGGCGCGGGCCCAGTGGGCGCTCCTGGACGCGCTCGGCATCGATCGCGTCGCCATGGTCACCGGCGGCTCCCTCGGCGGGATGGTGGCCCTCGAGGTCGCCCTCGAGCGTCCCGAGGCGGTGGGGTCCGTCTTCCCGATCGCGGCCCCGGCCGCCACCGGAGCGCTCGCGATCGCCTGGAACGGGATCCAGCTGGAGCTGATCCGGCGCCTCGGGTCCGAGGGGCTGGAGCTGGCCCGTCGCCTGGCGATGACCACGTACCGCAGCGAGGCCGACTTCGACCAGCGCTTCGGGCGGGCGACGGAGCCCGACGGCACGCCGTCGATCTCGAGCTACCTCGCCTACCAGGGGCGCAAGCTCGTGGGGCGCTTCGACCCGGACACGTACCGCGTGCTGGTGGGCGCGATGGACCGCCACGACGCCGGGGCTGGCCGGGGAGGCCTCCGACCAGCCCTGGC
Organism: uncultured Chloroflexia bacterium; assembly: GCA_963776355.1. GTDB lineage: Bacteria > Chloroflexota > Limnocylindria > Limnocylindrales > CSP1-4 > CTSoil-043. The sequence goes on from CAVZLU010000006.1 coordinate 129,071, forward strand.
CCGCCTCGCCGACCACGGCGTTCGGCTCACCGGCCTCGGGATCCAGGGCGACATCCTCTACGGGCCGGCGCAGGTCCAGGCCCTGGCCGGCGCCGCGGCGGCGGAGGGCGCTCATGCACGCTACGTCGAGCTGCAGTCCACGAAGGGCCACGACGCGTTCCTCGTCGAGTGGGACCAGCTGACCGAGATCGTGGGCGAGGTGCTGGCCGAAGCGCTCGCTCCGCGTCGCCTGCCGTCACCGCGCACCTGAGCCCGGCACCCGAGCCGCCGACCGCCCCGGCCGGCGCGAGCATCGCCCCGTCCGTGTAGGCTCGACCCGATGCTGACGCCGTTTCGCGCGATCCCCGTCCCCCACGAGCGCGTCTGGGGAGGGATCCGCCTCGGGCCGCCGGGCGACCTGCCCATCGGCGAGCTGTGGGTCGTCGGCCCGTGGATGGACGTCGCGGACGGAGCGCGGGCCGGGCGGACGCTCGACGACGTGGCCCGGGAGCTTGGCGCCGCGCTGGTCGGCTCGGCCGCGCCGGTTCGACCCGGACCCCGATTCCCGCTCCTCCTCAAGCTGATCGACCCGGCCGCATGGCTGTCGGTCCAGGTCCACCCGGACGACGACCTCGCGCGCCGGCTCGCCGGGCCGGATGCCGTCGGCAAGACCGAGGCGTGGTACGTCATCGAGGCGGACCCCGGCGCAGAGCTGCTCGCCGGGACGCGAGCCGACGCGTCGCCCGACGCGGTTCGGGACGCCATCCGCCAGGGCTCTGCCACGACGCGGCTGCTCGAGCGCCACCCGGCCGAGGCCGGCGATGCATTCCTGCTGCCGGCCGGGACGCTCCACGCCGTCGGGCCGGGCATGCTCCTCTACGAGCTCCAGCAGCCGTCGGACCTGACGTACCGCGTCGACGACTGGGGGCGGGCGGCAACGCCCTCTCGCCCCCTCCACACGGCCGAGGCCCTGGCGGCCGTCGACGTGCACGGGCGGCCGGCGGTCGTGCGACACGCGTCTGTCGGGCGACTGGCCACGTGCCCGCAGTTCACGCTCGACCTCGTGGACGCCGCCGGGATGACCATGGATCCGGGCGGCCGGACCGTGCAGGTGGTCACTGCCGTTGCGGGGCCGGTGGAGCTCGCCGGATCCGGCTGGAACGCGCGCCTCGAGACGCTGGCGTCCATCGTGGTGCCGGCCACGGCCGGCTCGTACCGGCTGAGCCCGACCCCCGGCGCCCGCGCCCTGGTTGCCGCCCTGCCGTAGGGCTGTACACCTCCGCGTCCCGTCACGAGCACGAAGGTCGAGCACGCATTCGCCACGAGGGCTATGCTCCCCGAGATCAGGGGGACTCCTGCGCCAGCACAGGACCGTAATCGAAGAACCGCCGCCCCGGCAGGTCCGTCCTGCCGCGCCGTCCGTTCCGGTCGGTGCCCGCGCCGCCTCTCGCGGCGCTCCGTCCCCCAGTCCCAGGGACACCCCCCAGCCCATTCCGTGCTGCGCCGTGCGCGCACGACCTCCCCTCTGCCGGGCGGCCCCAGCCCATCGCCATCGCGGCCCACCCGCGGTGTCCTGGCAGAAGGGAGCACAGTTGCTCAGAATCTCGCACCTCCGGGTGTTCGCACCGGCCGTCCTCGCGGCCGTCGTCGTCCTCTCCATCCAGGCCCCGGCGCCCGCAGCGGCGGCCTCGCCGCAGACCGCGGCTGATCGCGTCATCTCCAACGCGATGGCCGAGCGCGGCCGGCCCTGGGTCTACGGGGCCTCCGGTCCATCCGCATTCGACTGCTCCGGCCTGGTCCTGTTCGCGTTCCGTCGTGCCCACGAGCTGCCTGCCCTCGGGAACGGCCGCCTCCGCAGCGGCTCGGCCATGCTTCGCTGGGCCCGCCTGCATCACCTGACCACCGCGCATGGCCAGCCCGGCGACGTGGCGGTGTGGGGCAACGGCTCCCACGTCGGGATCTACCTCGGCAACGGCCGCGTGATCAGCACCCTGCTGAACGGCGTCCGCGTGACCGGCCTTCGCGCCCTCACCGCCCGCTTCACGACGTTCATCCACACCGGCCTGTCGGGCGCGTCCGCGACGCGAGCGTCACACGGCGTCGACGAAGGCCGTCGCGAAGCCCCAGGCGGTCGTGAAGGCGAAGGCGCTGTTCCACCGCCGCGTGGTCGTCGCGAGCCTCAACCTGCGCACCGGCCCCAGCCGCTCGAGCCGCATCATCGGGCTCGTGCACCACGGCCAGCGCCTCGGCGTGCTCGGCTCGGCGCGCGATGCCTCGGGCCACACGTGGTACCGCGTCGTCGTCGGCTCGCACGCCGCCTGGGTCGCCGGCTGGCTCACCCGCGCCGCCCCCTGACCCGGCGTCCGGGCCGAGCACCGGGGCACGCGGCTACCGGCCCACACGTCCCGCGGGTCGCGCCTCGCCAGCCCGTGGATCCATGGACGAACGCCGTCGCCCTCGTGGCGGCGGCGTTCGGTCGTTCGGCGCACCCGGAGAGGGGGCTCGGTCGTCCGGGGCAACTCGGTCGGCCGCGGGGCATCTCGGTCGGCCGCAGGCAGCTCGGGGCGAGCACCACTCGGTCGGCCGCGGGCAGCTGCGGGCCGGGGATTCGCTCGATCGTCGAGGCGGCTCAGTCCGGCGCGGCAGCCGCGGGCTGCGACTCCTCGGGCGGCCGGAGGCGGCGGAAGCTCCGGTACAGGAGAAGGTCGTACACGATCTTGAGGCTGCCGGCGATCACGAATGGTGCGCCCGCAAGCGCCGCATTGATGAACAGCGGCCCGGCGATGAGCGGCGCCGTCGAGACGCCCAGGCTGCGCGCGATCCCGGTCACGCCGGCGGCCGCCGATCGCTCGTCGGGCGCGACGATCGCCATCGTGTACGACTGGCGCGTCGGGACGTCCATCTGGCTGATGGCGAAGCGCGCCAGCAGGACACCGGCGGCCAGGGGCAGGGTGGGCATGAACGGCACCAGCAGCAGGAGCACGTTCGACGGGAGGTGGGTGAACACCATCGTCCGCACGAGGCCGTAGCGGGCGGCAAGGGGGCTCGCCGCCAGGGCCGAGAAGCCCGCCAGGACGTTCGCGCCCGCGAGCAGGAGGCCCAGCAGGGCCGGATCCATCCCGAATCGCTGGTTGAACCAGAAGGCGATGAAGCTCTGGATGACGAAGCCGCCGGCGAACGCGTCGAGGGCGAAGAGGGCGGAGAGCCGCAGCACCACCGCGCGCGACCTGTGCAGCCCGAGCCGATCGCGAATGGTCCCGTCGGCCACTTCGTCCGGCGGGACCTCGACCCGCGGCGAGACCCGGGTGAAGAGCAGGGCCAGGACGAGGCCGACCGCGGCGTAGGCCACGATGACGAGGCGATAGGCTTCGGCCGGCGCCGACCCCGCGTCGATGGCGACCTGGGCGAGGAGACCGCCCGCCAGCGTGCCGGCAGCCGTGGCGAAGGACCCCGCGAGCTGGTACCTGGCGAACAGGCCCGTCCTTCGGTGGCCCGGCACCAGCTGGGAGAGTGACGCCTGCTCGACCGCAAGGAACGGCCCGACCTCGTTGCCGCTCGGGCTGATGACGCCGAGCGTGGCCGCCACCACGAGCACGACAAAGACCGGCGTCGCGACGAACACGAGGCCGGCCGCCAGCATGAGGCCCGCGCCGACCACGAGAACCCGCCGTCGCCCGATCCGATCGGCATGGGTCGTCAACCACAGCGACACGGCCGCGTCGCCAAGGAGCGTGAGGGCCAGCAGCAGCCCCACCTGCGCGCCGGACAGGCCGATGGCCGTGAGGTAGAGGACCAGGACGACGGCGAGAAAGCCATAGCCGAACATCCGCAGGGCCCGGGTCGTGAAGAGCAGGCCGATGTCGGGCTCCACCGGCTGCCGCCGGAGCAGGTTCATCAGCCGCCACGGGCAGGCGTCGGCGCCGGGTCAGCCGCGGTCATTCGCCTCGACCCGGACCGCGGGACATCACGACGATCCTTCGTTGCGGCCAGAGGGGACGGACACGGTCGCAGACCTCTGCTGCACGGGCGGCCACAACGGTAACGCCCGGCGCCGCGACGTGAACGAGCAGGGCCTGGATCGCCCGCGGGACATCGCCTGGCCCGGCGTCGGCCGAGATGGCCCGCGCCGGCGGCGGGAGATCGCGCGGGTTCGGGTGCCGGCCAGGATGGTAGGGGAGGGTGGATTCGAACCACCGACGTGGCGTGTATAAGACGCCTGCTCTCACCGCTGAGCTACTCCCCCGCCGGCGGCGGGATGGGGCCCGTGCCGACGAGCGTACACCGCGGCCGGGCAGGCCGGGAAGCGGCGGCCCGGTCGCGAGCGGCGGGCCGCGTGCGCCAGCCCGGTCGCCCCGGGCCACTCGCCTCCCGGTGTGCGACCATCCGGCGGATGTTCCGGCGACCGGCACCCGCTCCACCGCCACCACCCCTCGGCCTCGAGGAGCTCGCAACCCAGCCGCGGCCGCCCCTGGTCTCGCGGGAGAACGTGGTGCGGGCTGTTGCGATCTTCGTCGGCGCCATGATCTGGGGCGCCGCCATTCGCTTCGCCGACAGCCTCCCCCTCGACCTCGCCTTCTTCGACTTCATGCTGAAAGTCGGCGTCGGCTTCGTCTTCGTGCTCGCGATCGCACTCCTGCTGCTCTTCCGGGGGTTCGAGGTGGACCGCGTGGCGATCGTCGTCCTGCTCTCCTTCAGCGGCGCGTATCGTGGGGGTCGCGATCGGGCCGACGCTCCCGGCCGCCGTCACGGTGACCGGCCAGTTCACGTTCGCGCCCACGGTCCCGACCGGTGCGCAGGCGACCGCGGGCGACGTGGACTGCGAGTGGGCGAACGGGCGATGGGAGATCGGTCTGCTCACGACGGGGCCGATCGCCGGGCTCGGCATCCCGCACCTGCTGAAGATCGACATGCTGCGCCGGACGATCACGATGAACGACGGCGGCCACTCCACCCTCCTGCAGGTGGGCGACGAGCCCTTCGTGCCACCCCCGGGCACGCCCGCGTGGGGAGCGGGCAACCGCAGCGGCACGATGGACCTGTCGCTCCTGCAGGTGAACCTGGGATCGACGACGAATGACCCGAACCAGGTGGATGCCCGGTTCACGTGGGACTGTCCCGGGCCACCGGCCGGCTGATCGAGGCTGTTGGATCGCGTGCAGGGACCGCGCGCCCCGCGGGCCCGCGAGTCATGCGGAGAGCTACTTCTCGCGCGCTCCCAGGCGGCCTGTGACGGCACGAAGGCTGAAACGGCGCGCCGGCACTCCGCCGGAGCCGTTCGTGCCGGAGCCGCCCGCGCGCCCGCCGGCGATGGGAGTGAGCCCGTTCCCCCAGCTTCCGCCTTGATTTGACGGCTGGAGCAGCAGCGAGATCGCCCGCTCGTCCTCGGTCTGGTAGGCGACGATCGGGAGATCGTCGGGATCGAAGGGGCGTTCCGCCTCCCGGATCGCCTTCGGCGGCCGCGCATAGGCGGGCGCCCCAACGAGCGCCGGGAACGAGAAGAACGGCTCGGGTTCCGCAGCCACGATCAAATCTTCCAACGGATGAAGGCCGGCCCGCAATAGATCGACCGGCCAGATGAATTCGCGAGGAGAGTACTCGACCGGTACTGCCCGCGCCCGGGGCTTTTGGCACATCGTGGCGCCTGCGCGCACCACGTTTCGCCATGCCGTTCAATGGGCCACGATCGCCTGCTCACACGCCGAAGGTCACCAGAATCGGCTTGATGACCTGGAAGAGGAGCACGAGGGCGAGGTAGGCGATGGGAAAGGCCGCGAACAACCCCAGGGCCGCGCTCCACCCGCTGCGCTCGCCCGGACGGCCCGGCCGGGGCACGACCAGGTACGTGAACCACGCTCCGAGGATCGCGACCGCGGCCACGAAGGCGAAACCGGCGAGAACCCGGAGGTCGCCGCCGGGGAGCTGCGCCCCACGGTCGAGCGCGAGATCGTAGGCGAGGAAGAGGACCCCGAGCATGCCGGCGACCGCGACGCTGCTGGCGACGGCACGCACGACGGGTGTCGGCGCGTGGCGGAGCTGGCGCCAGCGCACGTCGACGAAGCCGCGCGGCCGGATCTCCGGCGCGGGTGACGACGCCGCGGCGGGCGCCCGACCGGGAGTCGGCGGATTCGTGGCCGGCGCGGGGCCCGACGCGGCGGGCGACGAAGAGCGGGCGGTCGGTTGCTCGGCCGCGAACCTGAGGTCGGCCGCCGCTCCAGGGTCGGTCGCCGCTCCAGGGTCGGTCGCCGCTCCAGGGTCGGCCGCCGCTCCAGGGTCGGCAAGGCCGCCCGGCCGTTCGACCCCGGTCACGGGTCCGTCCGCTCCAGGAACTGAATGGCCGGACGGGCGGGAAGGGTGGCCGGCGTATGACGGGCGAACTCCTCGACCGCGTCGAGCACCCGGCGCAGCTCCTCCTCGGTCGTGAAGAAGCCGATGCTCAGGCGAACCAGGTCGGGCCCCGGAATCGAGCGGACGATGGCGAAGACCCGGCGGGCCAGCGCCTCCACCACTTCGTGTGCCGTCCAGCCCGCGACCCGGAACGCCACGAGCGTCCCCATCCGCCGGGGTGGCGTCGCGAGCGAGACCCCGTTCATCGCCGCCAGCCGGGCGGCGGCATCGGCGGCCAGCCGGGCGGATCGTTCGTGCGCCCACGGGAGGCCGACGTACATCGACAGCCAGCCGGTGCTGCGGGCGAGCCCCACGATCGACGGCTTGTGGATGCCGGAGGTCTCGAAGCGCCGGGCGTCGGGCCAGAGCGCATCGCGCCCGACCGCGTAGGGGACGGCGGCGGCGAAGTGCCCGCCCACGGGCGGCAGGACCGTCCTGACGATCTCCCGGCGCACCACCAGGGCCCCCGTGCCCTCCGGCCCGAGCAGCCACTTCTGGCCGCTCACGGCGTAGAAGTCGGCGCCGATCTCGTCGACGGCGAGCGGGATGGCACCGGCCGCCTGCGCCCCGTCGAGGATGCTCACCGCCTCCAGGCGCCGGGCCAGCGCGACGATGCCAGCCGCGGGCAGGACCGCCCCGGTCGACCAGGTGACGTGCGAGGCGACGATCGACCGCGTCCGGCCGTCGATCGCGGCCGTCTCGAGCGCCGCCAGCGTCCGCGCGTCGTCGCCGCCATCGCCGATGTCCGCCTCCACGACCTCCACCCCGAGCCGGTCGCGCAGCAGGGCCAGCGGTCCGGTCACCCCGGGATGCTCGAGGTCGGTGGTGACGACGCGGTCGCCGCGGCGCCAGTCGATCGTGCCCAGGGCAAGGTTCACGCCCTCGGTCGTGGAGTGCGTCAGGGCCACGAGGTCGAGGTCGGTGCCGAGGACGGCCGCGACCACGCCCCTCGCCTCGTCCATCCGGTCGAGGAGCTCCTCGTACGCCTCGCGGGAGGCGCGGCCGACGGCGACCTCGCGCTCGGCCACCTCGGCCATCGCGGCGGCCGACTCGGCCGGGAGCGGGCCGGCCGCGCCGGTGTTGAGGTAGATCCCGGCCCGGGTGGCGGGCAGCGCGGCCCGGAGCGCGGCCAGCTTCTCGCGCTCGGAGGCAGTGGGGGCGTCCATCGGCTCCGTATGATACGGAGCGATGTCCGGCGCTCATGCGCGACCCGAGCTCCTCGCGTCCCCCGACTGGCTGGCCGAGAACCTCGGTCGCTCCGAGGTGCGCGTGCTCGACGTGCGCTGGCGCCCGGACGGCGCTGGCCGGGTCGTCTTCGCGGAGGGCCACGTCCCGGGGGCGACGCATCTCGACTGGCGCGAGACCCTGACCGACCACGACGCCCCCGAAGGTGTCCTCCATCTCTCCCCACCCGACCAGGTCGCCTCGGCCCTGGCCGGGGCCGGCATCGGGAACGGGACCACCGTGGTCGTCTACGACGACACCGCCAGCCTGTACGCGGCCCGAACGTGGTGGAGCCTGCGGGCCTATGGGCTCGACTCGGTCCGCGTCCTCGACGGCGGCTACGCGTCGTGGACGGCGTCGGGGCGGCCGGTCTCGCATGCCGTCCCCGAGGCGCCGCGCGGCTCGTTCACGCCGCAGGCGCAGCTGCGCCAGCGCCTCACGGCGAGCGACGTGAAGTCGCTCGTCGGGTCGCCGGAGGCCCTGCTGCTCGACGCGCGCACGCCCGCCGAGTACCACGGCTACGCCGGCAGCGGGCGGCGCCTGGGCCACATCCCGGGGGCGGTGAACCTGCCGGTCGCGGGCACCACGGCACCGGGAATCGGCCGCTTCCTCGACGGTGGCGACCTCCGCGACCTGCTCGTGCGGGCCGGCGTGACCCGCGACCGCCGCACCGTGTGCTACGACGGGTCGGGCGTGGGGGCGGCGAAGCTCGCGTTCGTGCTGGCCCTCATGGGTCACGAGGACGTGTCGGTCTACGACGGCGGATGGTCCGAGTGGGGCAACCGCCTGGACCTGCCCGTCGAGCGCTGACGGCGGAGCGCGGCCGAGCCCGAGATCCCCGCCCGCTGCCCGGCGGTGCCTCCGCGCACCGGCCCTCGGGTCATGTGCGCAGATGGACCGATGCGCACATTCGCATGGGGCCGATCGGCTCTGAGGCAATGGCGCCCCGGGCGGTTATGGTTCGCGCGTGAATCCCGAACGCGATGTGCGCCTGCTGACGCGGGCGAAATGGGTGGGTGTCCTCCTTCCGATCGTCCTGATCTGGGGATTCGAGCTCTTCCGGTGGGCGTCCCTCGACAAGAACATGCCCGACGACGAGGCGCACCTGGTCGCCGCCCTGATGATGAGCGGCGGCGCCGTATTGTTCGCCTTCGCCATCTTCGCCGTCCTCGACCGCGCCCAGCGGCGCCTCGTCGAGACGAACCAGGATCTCGCCGCGACCCACCAGGTGACCACCGCGCTGCAGGGCGGAGGCGATCTCGAGGCCACCCTCGGGAAGGCGCTCGAGGCGGTTCTGGCGCACTCGGGTGCCCTCGCGGGTCAGCTCCACGTCGCCGGACCGGGAGGCCAGCGCCTGACGGTGTCCCGGCCGTCGGACCTGGGGCCCGGCCTCCAGTGGGTGAAGGCGTTCCTCGACGAGACGCCGGCCGGCGTGCCCGGCGTGGTGCACACCGACCTCCGCGGCATCGACGCCGCGGTCGTGGACCTCCCGCTCACGAGCACGGCCGCCGCCGTCGGCGTGCTGCGCTTCCTGATCCACCCGGCGGCCGAGGCCCAGGTCTCCACGGCAGCGCTGGTCGACATCGCCGAGCAGATCGGCACGGCGGCCAGCCTGGGCACCTCGCTCGCCGATCTCCGCCGCGAGGAGCACGAGCGCGCCGCGCTGTACAACGTCGCCCTCCAGCTCACGGGCAAGGCCGAGCTCCGGGACCTGCTCGACCTCATCACCAGGCACGCCCGCGAGCTCCTGGCAGCCGACCGGGCAGTTGCCTGCCTTGCCGACCCCCGGGCCGACGGCAAAAGCTTCGACTGGACCGACCGCCTCGCCCTGGCCGACGACGGCAGCACCTGCCTGCTCGCCCACCCCGCCGACGAGAGCTCCGCCGACCGCCACAATCCCGCCTGCCCGATGCAGCACGACGGGCCGCTGGCCGCGGTCCTGGCCCGCCCGCTGCGCGGGGCCGACGGGCTCCTCGGTGAGCTCTGCGTGATGCGCCGGACCGGGGTCCCGTTCACGGATCGTGAACGCGAGCTCCTCGGCGCGCTGGCCGACATGGCCGCGATCGCCGTCGGGACCGCGCGCCTCCGCGAGTCCGAGCAGCAGTTCACGATCGTCGCCGAGCGCGACCGGATCGCCCGCGAGCTCCACGACAGCCTGGCCCAGGTCCTGGGCGTGATCCACCTCCGCCTGCGGAGCCTCGAGCCCGAGGTCAAGGACGTGCCGGGCAACGGCATCGCGACCGAGATCAGCGATCTCGCCGACATCGCCGACGAGGCCTACAAGGACGTCCGCGAGGCGATCCTGGGCCTGCGCGAGTCGATCACGTCAGCCGACGGACTGGAAGGCGCCCTCGGCGAGTACCTCCGCAAGTACGCTCGCCAGACCGGGATCAAGGCCACCATCCACTGCGACGGCTCGGCCCGGCGGGCCCTCTCGCCGCGCAGCGAGGTCCAGCTTCTCCGCGTGGTCCAGGAGGCGCTGACGAACGTGCGCAAGCATGCCGGGGCCAGCCACGTCGCCGTGAGCCTGAACGCGGAAGACGGCGTGATCACCCTGGCCGTCGCCGATGACGGCTCCGGCTTCGATCCCGGCCGCCTCGAGGAGGCGCTCGACCACGGATTCGGCCTGGCCTCGATGCGCGAGCGGGTGGAACAGATCGGCGGTACGCTCGACGTTGATACCGCGCCGGGCACGGGGACCCGCGTCGTGGTCAGGCTCCAGCAGGAGGAGATGCGTGCCGCACACTCCGCCGGCGCTCCGCGTGCTGCTGGTTGACGACCAGGCCCTCTTCCGCAAAGCGCTCGCCGGCCTCGTCAACGCCCAGCTGGACATGACCGTCGTCGGCGAGGCCGACAACGGGCTCGACGCCCTCGACCAGGTCCGGTCCGTCAACCCCGACGTGGTGGTGATGGACGTGAACATGCCGATCGCGGGCGGCGTCGACGGCGTCAAGGCGATCCGTGACGCGGGCTTCGCGACGAAGATCGTGATGCTCACCATCTCCGAGGACGACGACGACCTCTTCGACGCCATCCGGGCCGGCGCCAACGGCTATCTCCTCAAGAACATCCGGCCGGAGATCCTGTTCGAGGACCTCCGCGGCGTGATGCGCGGCGAGGCGCCGATCGCGCCCGCCATCGCCCACAAGCTCCTCGACGCGCTGCGCGAGGGCCCCCGGCGCCCCCAGACCCAGGCTGCTCCCCGCGAGGGCGACATCGCCCTGACGCGGCGCGAGACCGAGATCCTGCAGCTCGTGGCCGCCGGAATGTCGAACAAGGAGATCGCCAACCAGCTGACGATCACCGAGGGCACCGTGAAGAACCACGTCCACAACGCCCTCGAGAAGCTGCACCTCTCCAACCGGACCCAGGCGGCCGCCTACACGGTCGCCCAGGGCCTCGGGTTGCCGTCGCCGGCGGACCTGGATCGCCCATAGCCGCTCGACCAGGCCCGGGCGGCCCGCCGCCGTTCTGCGAATTTCGAGGACGTCGCCTGTCCGGGCCTTCGAATCCGAATCGCGCCGCGGATGCCGGCCGCGGCCCACGAATCGGGCACAGTCGCGCAGGGGCCGTTCGGTGCCGTTCGATAGACCGGATGGCAGGGGAATTGTGCCGTCGGGCGGATGGTGACCCGGCGCGCCGCTCCCTACGATCGCCGTCGAGCGCGCCGTCCGGTGCGCCCATGGCAGGAGTCCCGGCGCCCCCATGTCGGACGCGGTCAAGGTTCTCGTCCTCTACGACCATCCACTCCTCGGGGAGGGGCTCAGCGCGCTCATGGCGTCCGTCCCCGACCTGGAAGTGGAGCGCATCGCGATGCGCGAGGACGACGCGATGGAGCGGGCGCTCGCCTTTGACGCCGACGTGGTGGTCCTGGAAGAGGGCGGACCGGTCGGCCTGATCGACCTCCTGCGCTCCACGAACTGCAAGGCGATCGTCGACGTCAGCATCAGCACGTCGCAGGCCTGGGCAATCCGCCGCGAGGAGATCTCGCCCGATCCGGAGTCGCTGATCGATCGGATCGTGGGAGCCTGCCTGGGCGATCGCCGCCGGGCCGCCGCCGCGGCCGTCTCCGTCCCGTCCGCGGCCCCGGCGCCCTCCCCCGCCGCCGGCTGACGCCGCCGGCCAGCCACCGGTACCCAGCCCGCCGGCCGCCCCTGCCGTCGGCTGGCGCCGCGGCCGGGGATTGCTGCCGAGTCCTCGACTCGCGGGCCGTGAGCCCGCTCAACGCGCTCCGTGCGCGCACGCTCGGTTCCGCCAAGTGCTCCATGCCCGCACCCCGGAGTACGATCCGGCGCGTGGACGACCGCGCGAAGGACGCGCCCTCGATCGAACCGAGCTCCCCTGCTCCCGCGGCCGATCGGCCGGCGCCAGGCGCTCGCCGTCATCGGCTCGTCGGTCGCCGGGGTGGTGCTCCTCGACGCCTGCGGCGCCTCGACCCCGGCCACGTCGGCTCCCACCGGCTGGGTGCCCGCCGCGGTCGACCCGGCGACGCTGACGGCGGGCCAGCCGGTGCCCGTCAAGTTCGCCGGGACCGTGTCCGGCACTCCGGTGGCGGGGTCCGCCTGGCTCGTCAAGCAGGCCTCGGGCGACCTGGTCGCGTTCGACCCGCGCTGCACGCACCAGGCGTGCGCGTACGAGTGGACCGACCAGGACCAGTTCACCTGCCTCTGCCACGCGGGCTACTTCGCCCTGGACGGCACCGTCATCTCGGGCCCCCCGCCGCGCCCGCTCGACCGCTTCGGCGTCCGCGAGGTGGCGGGCAGGGTCGAGCTGGAGGTCCCCGCCGACTTCTCGACGCCGCGCCCGAAGCGCTGAGGGCGCACGGCCGAGGCTGCTGCCGGCGCGGCCCAGTCGCTGTTGATCCCGAGCAGTGGGCAACCGCCTCCGGTGCGACCGTGCCACCTCGTCCGGGCGATACATGCCGCTCAGGGCGTCACGATCGGCGACCTGTATCCATGTTCTACCCCCCGGCGGATTGGAACGCGCCCGCGCGACCCCGACCATTCACTGCGGTGGGGTGTGCCAGCCGGCGCGCCCACGGAGCAACACGTCGCTAACAGGTCGTAACAGCAGGTGCCCAAGATGTTCCGGGTCACGTCCCTGGCCTCGATGGACGACCGCCAGCTCAATCGCTGGATCAAGCGCCTGGCGCTGATCCTGGTGGTTGGGGGAGTCCTCTTCACCGCCTTCTACTTCTTCGATCGCTGGCGCCCGGCGACCACGCCGATCATCGACCAGCGCCTGTCGGCGTTGGAGCAGGCAGTCCGCGACAAGCCGGACGACGTCGCGTCCCGGGGCCAGCTCGCCGACACGTACGTCGCCAAGGGTCGCTTCCAGGACGCCATTACCCAGTACAACGCGATCCTCGACGCCAAGAAGGACGTCGAGCTCGCGACGTTCGGCAGGGCCGGCGCCTACCTGGGGCTCGAGCAGTACGGGCCTGCGGCGACGGACTACCAGGCCGTCGTCGACATCGCCAAGGGCGGTGAGATGGCCGCCGCCGACCCCATGCTCGAAGCGGCCTACTACGGCCTCGGCTTGATCGCGATGAAGCAGGCCAACGCCGCCGCAGGCGATCCCGTTCCTCGAGAAGGCCCTCGCGATCAAGCGCTCCGACGCCGACGCGCTCTACCTGATCGGAACGGCGTACGCGGCCACCGGGCGAGACGGACAAGGCGGAAACCGCGCTTCGCGCCGCCGTCGCCTTCGTGCCGATCGGCTGGAGCGAGCCGTACGTGGCCCTGGCCGATGCGTACGCTAAGGCTGGCAAGCCGGCGCTCGCGGAGTGGGCGGCCGCGATGGCCGACCTGGCCAGCGGGAAGCCCGAACTTGCCGAACCCCGCCTGAAGGCGATCACCGACGGTCCGGCCGCGGTTGACGCGGCCATCGGCCTCGGGCTTCTCTACGAAAGGACGGGCGACACCGGCGCGGCGGCCGATTGGTACGGCAAGGCGCTGGCCGCGAGCCCCGACAATGCCGAGGCCCGCCTCGGCCTCGGCCGCGTGAGCGCGGGCGACGGAGCCTCGCCGCTCCCGGCCCTGCCGACGCCGGGCGCGCCGGCGGGAGGTAGCAACTGATGACCGCGTCCCTCACCGCCGATGAGCTGCCCGTCCCCCCGTCGCCGAGGGCGAGCCGGTCGAGGAAGAGCCGCGACGGCGGCGCCGCAAGGCGGCGATCCTGCTCCTCCTGCTGGGCATCCTCGCGATGCTCGTCACGATCGCGATCTGGTACCTGCTCTTCCGCCAGCCGATCAACCCGATCCCGGTGATCCCCGCAGCTCAGATCCCGACGTACGCGACGGCGATCTACGGCGCCGACCGCCCGATGGGCGTCGCCGTCAGCCCGTCCGGCGATCGCATCTACGTCACCCAGACGTCGGGCACCTACGACCAGCCTCGTCTTCGACGGAGGCGGCAACCAGATCGGTCGATGGCGCCGCCTGCGAGCGCAGGCGCGGAGCATGTTCCGGTCTACGTGGCGATCGACCCCCTCACCAGTGAGGTCTACATCAGCGACCGCCGCGCCGGCGCCATCTACATCTACGACCGCGACGGGGTCTACCAGCGGACGTTCGCTCTCGCCCAGCCGCGCCCCGGCTGGCAGCCGCTCGGCCTCGCCTTCGACCAGGCCGGTTCGCTCTACGTGACCGACCTCTCCGGCCCCGTCCAGAAGGTCCTCGTGATCGACCGCACGGCGCAAGTGGTCCGCACACTGGGCGAGAACGACCGTCTCAGCTTCCCCAACGGGATCGCCGTCGACCCGGCCGGCAACGTCTACGTCTCGGACAGCAACAACGGCCGCCTGCTCGTGTACGGCGCCGACGGCGGCGATCCGCGCCCAGGTCGGTCGCGGCTCTGGCGCGGGCAACCTGGGCTTGCCGCGCGGCCTCGCGCTCGACTCGTCCGGCCGGGTCTTCGTCGTGGACACGCTCCGGCAATGGCGTGTTCGTCTATCGCGCTCCCAGCGGCGACAGCCCGCGCCTGGACTATCTCGGCTACTTCGGCGGCCAGGGCGTTGCCGACGGGCTGTTCCAGTATCCCGACAGCGTCGCGGTCGACGCGCGCGGTCGCGTGTACGTGGCCGACACGTCGAACGATCGCGTGCAGATCTGGAGCTACTGAGGCTCCTGGCACAGCGAAGAGGGAGGTGACCCAGGACCGATGCTCGCCGCCGATCGTGGCGGCCCTTGATCGGAAACACCCGCAGAGTCAGAAAGGAGGTGAGGACAGTGAGGCGATGGACACTCCTGCTTGCAGGGGCCGCGCTCTGGCTGTTCCTTGCCGCGATTCCTGCCCTGGCGGATGGTGGACCCCACGTCTCATCGGTGAACAACGGTTCTGCCGGCCTGACCGCCGATAGCTGCGCCGGATGTCACCGGGCCCACACCGCCCAAGGCGTACTCCTCCTCATCCAGCCGCGAAGGCCCGGCGCTGTGCCTGGCCTGCCACGGCACCGCTGGCGTCGGCGCGACGACGGACGTCGAATCCGGCGCAGCAGTACACCCCGTCCGGGACCGGCGGCACCGGTCCGCGGAGTCGCACCTCGGCGCCCTCCGCGCCGGCGGATTCGTCCAGGCCCGGCATCGCCTCCGACAGCGCCGTCCGGATCTCGTACCTGAGCGGCACCGCCGCCCGGTTGCTCGCCAAGGTCCCGCGCGTCGACGGGCTGGGCCACACCGAACGGCGTGACCTCCGCCGCACCTCGCCTCGCGTGGCCGGCAAGGTCTCGGTCGTCGGCCGGGGCAACGCGCCGGGACAACGGGCACCCGACAACGCCACCGCCTACGCGGGGCCGGTCGTGAACATGGATTGCGTCTCCTGCCATAACCCGCACGGGAATGGCCAGTACCGCATCCTCAACCCGATCCCGGATCCCGCCGTCGCGGGCGGCGACACGTTCGTTCCCGCGGCCGTGGCGGCCACCGTCACCGACGCGGCGCTCCCGCCGGCAGGTGACGCCCGCAACTACACCGTCATCCAGACCAACGGCGGCACCGGCACGCTCCTCGCGAGCCAGGTCACCGCTCTCGCAGTTCCCGCACACGGCGGGCGATTACTTCCGCCGAAGGGTCCCCTGGAACGGGACGACCGGTACGTCGAACGACGCGCCGAACGGCCTGTCCGCGAACTTCACCACCCAGATCTCGGCCTGGTGCCTCACGTGCCACACGCGCGTACCTGGCGGCAGCGGAGTTCGACACGGCAGAGGCGACGCGATCTACAAGTACCGGCACACCTCGAACAACACGTCGCGAAACTGCATCACGTGCCACGTGGCGCACGGCTCCAACGCGCAGATGGCCGGACCCTACTCCAGCACGATCAAGAATCCGGGTGGCTCGGCCGCCCCGGTCGGCGACAGCCGCCTCCTGAAGATCGACAACCGCGGCACCTGCCAGGCTTGCCACGATCCGACGGGGACGATCACTGTGCCTCGCCGCCGGTCGGCCCGACGCCGGTCCCGCTCCTTCCCGTGATCTAGTCCATCCGAAAGTGGTCCGTCGCGGGCCGGCGTCACGCCGGCCCGCCGGGACCTCTCCCGGCCCCACGGCCGCGTTGCGGCCTGGCGGACACCGAGGCTACGCCA
The DNA here is from genome assembly GCA_963776355.1 of uncultured Chloroflexia bacterium. Lineage (GTDB taxonomy): Bacteria > Chloroflexota > Limnocylindria > Limnocylindrales > CSP1-4 > CTSoil-043. Next base: position 145,244 of record CAVZLU010000006.1, read on the forward strand.
CTGCCATGACTCATCGACAGGCGATGCACCACCGCGCCGGCCCGCTGTTCGGGGCATTTCTCGTGGCGATCATGGCGGTCCTCGCGTTTACGCCAATCGTTCCCCCGGCGGGCGCCATCGACCCGACGCCGCTGCCGAGCGACGCTCCCACCGCTGCCCCGGCACCCGATCCGACGCCCGCGCCGACGCCCGATCCCACCCCGATCCGACGCCCGCGCCGTCGCCTGATCCGACGCCTGCCCCGGCACCGGATCCGACGCCCGCGCCGACGCCCGATCCCGGACCCACTCCCGATCCATCGGCCACGCCCGATCCGGGACCCACTCCCGACCCGTCGGCCGTCCCGGATCCAGGACCGACGACCCGACGCCCGACGCGTCGCTGACGCCCGACCCCACGCCCGGACCTGCTGCCACGCCGACCCCGGGGCCCGTCAGTGCCACCCTTGCCATCACGACGGATGCTCCAGCCGTTGGCCGACACCGCGTCGATCCGGGCGCAGTGATCGCCGTCTCGCTCTCGGCTCACCTGGTCGACGCCGCGAGCGACGTGCGCCTCGTGGCGACGCTGCCCGATGGGTGGAACGTCGTCGACGATGGCGGCGCGACCCTCGATCTTGCTGCCGGGACCCTGACCTGGGCTCTCGGCGATCGGGACGCCGGCACCGATAGCCGGGTCGCCGCGACGCTCCGGGCGCCCGCCATGACCGCGCCCGCGGACCCGGCCGTCGAGACAGCCTTCAGCGCGAGCCTGCTGCATGCCGGCGGCATCGCGGCCAGTGCCGCGACCATGGTTCTCGTCGCGCCCGCCCTGGTCGTCGAGCACACGGTCATCGCTCGCATGGCCCGGGTCACGCACCTGGCCACCTACCTCGCGCCCGATGCGAGCCTGGACGCACTGACACGCTTCGACGCCTTCCGTGTCCGCTTCCAGGTCCGCAATGCCGATCTCGTGGCGGCGGGCCTGACGCCGCGCCTCCAGTACGCGGCTGCGGCCGAGACCGGGTTCGTCGACGTCCCCGTCGGGGACGCGAAGGATGGCGTGCCGTTCTACCTCGATGCGGAGTGGCGGCCGACCACCAACGGCCGCGGCACCCTGCCCGGACCCGCCGAGGAGCCGATCCCGGCCGACGCGTTGCAGGTTGGCGACAGCGATGGGCCGTCACAGGACCCGGTCGCCGGCACCCGCCTCATGGACCAGGAGCGCGCCGTCAACGTCGTCGTTCCGGCCGACACGTACACCGAGGTCGAGTTCTCGGTCCGCGTCTCGCGTGACATCACCGCGAACGAGCAGTTCACACCTTCGGCTCACCGATGCCGGGCGGGCCATCGAGGGCGCGGTCGACGCGACCGTCGGGACGGGCGTCTCGATCTCGTACCCGCTCTCCCCGGGCCAGCGGAACGGGATCCCGGTCGGGCCGCCCGTGGATGCGAAGGCGGCCGCCGTCGGCGAGGTCGACTTCCCCCTCGTAACGCCTACCCTGGCGGCGGCCGCATGGCCGGAGGCGAACGCCGCGCCGCGATACCGCCTGGCGATCGCCGCCCCGGCGGCGCCCGGCGCCGACCCGACCCTCAACGCGCCGTTCACGTCGCCGCATGTCCCGGATGCGTCCCTCGTGTCCGACACCTGTGCGGTCTGCCACCGCGCGCACGTCGCCCAGAGCACGAGCCTGCTCGCCGAGTCCGCGCCCCAGGCGACGATGTGCTTCACCTGCCACGACGGGACCGGCTCGAGCCTCGCGACGAAGACGCAATTCGCGGATGCCGCCGTGCCGGCCAACGACGCGGCGACGCGCAGCTACTACCTTCACGACGCCGTGACGGAGCCCGTGGCGCCGAATACGCACTCCCTGGCCACGGACAACGAGTTCGGCGGCGTCGCCAATCGCCACAGCCAGTGTGCGGACTGCCACAACTCCCACAACGCCAATTCCGACCTCTCCACGCAGACGACCACCGGCTGGACGGTCCCCGGGCAACAGCTCGCGGTGTCGGGCGTCTCCGTGGCGAACGGGGCCGCCGGGACCGCGCCCGCCTACGCGTTCCTCGCCGGCACGGCCGGCAACCAGCCGACGCGCGAGTACGAGATCTGCCTGAAGTGCCACTCGGGCTTCACGACCCTGAATTCGAACACCGGCCAGCCGCCGTCGCAGTTCATGCTCGACAAGGCCGTGGAGCTCAATCCCGGTCTCGCGACGGACACGGCGTCGTATCACCCGGTCGAGGCCCCTGGCAGGAACGCGACGGCGCCCATGGCGTGGAGCCTGGCTAACTCGTCGCCGTACAAGCTGTGGAACTTCACGACGGGCGGCACCGTGCGCTGCGTGAACTGCCACGGCGACCCGCGGAAGTTCAACACCGCCACGCCACCAGCCGCCGGATCAGACCTGGCGCCGCACGCCAGCCAGTACCGCGGGATCCTGATCCAGAGCTACCGCGATCGCGTCCTCAAGAGCCCGGACGAGCCGTACGACGGGGCTGACTTCGCCCTCTGCTACGTCTGCCACGCGGAACAGCCCTATCGAAGCAGCACGTCGGCGAACACGGCCTTCCGTGACCACGATCTCCACGTGTCCTCGAATGCCGGCGAGGGCCCGGGCGGGACGGACATCGACATCCCCGGGCAGGGCGGCGGCAACGCCCTGTGCGCGGAGTGCCACTTCCGCACCCACGGCACGGCGGAGGCATACAACGCCGGCGACCGCGCAAACTCGGGGCTGGTGAACTTCGCGCCGAACGTCGAGCCCCTCAACGGCGTGCTCAAGTTCACCAAGACCGCCAATGGCGGCAGCTGCACGCTCGTCTGCCACGGAAAGCCCCACGACAACGAGGGCTACTGATCGCCGGGTGCGGGCGTCGCGCCGGCGCTCCAACTCGGGGGCAGCCGCCCCGGTCCGTTGGTTATCGAGTGCTCACACGCGTGGTTGAAGTCCGGGCGGCGTGACGCAGACGCACGGTACGTCTCGGGGCACCCGGTGACGACGCAGGCGCGACTCCGCGACTCTGCGGCGCCCGGCGAGTGCCCTCGACTGGACTCGCGGGCGACGGGCGCGTCACTGGACAGGATGAACGGCGAACCCGACGAGGGCATCGGCCGGCGTTTGGGGCGGCACCCCGGCCTTGATCCCTCTCTATCCATCGATACATCCGTCGCCAACCACCCCGTATCTCCCGAACGCATGCGCGCGCGCGCATTTGTGCCGCCCGGCGGATGGGAGTGCGACGCCCTCCTGACGACACTACGGGCAGGTGTCACGGACCGGGCATGGACCCGGGTCCAGGAAAACGAGGGCAACCGGCAATGAACGCAGGACGACTGCGCGCCCGCGAGGCGCGCCCGGCGGGACCCGGCCGATGAGCGCGCCGACCGCCGCAGGCACATCCATGAGCCCCGAGAAGCTGGAGCGCGAGCTCCTCGCGCGTCTCGGGCTCGACCCGTCCGCCACCCCCGAGGACGTCAACGCCGCCCACGAGACGGTGTCCGCGTACCTCGCGGCCGCGCCGCGCAACCTCCGCACGTGGGCCCGGACCCAGGCGGCGGGCGCGGACGAGGCGTACGCACTTCTCACGGATCCGGCCGCGCTCGCCCGCGCCGTCGCCCTCGTCGGGGCGGGCGCACGGCCGGCCGTCCTTCCCGGTGGGCCGGCGACACCTCCGGCCCACCGGGACACCCCTGAGCCGGCTGTCGTCGCGGTTCCGCGCACCGCGGCGGCAGCTCCGGCCCCCGCGACGCCGCGGGTCGACGAGAACGGGAAGAGGATCGTCAGCGACGCGGAGATCGACGCCCTCCTCGCCGAGGTCACTCCAGGTGCTCACCGCGAGACCGTCGGCACCCCGGAGGAACACGCAGCCGCGCTCGTCGAGGTGCAGCCCGTCCGGGCCCCCGGGACCAACCGCGTCGCCGGGATCCTTGCTTCGAATGCCTTCCGCAACGTGGCCCTGGTGGGCGCCAGTGTCGCCGCCATCGCCATCGTCGCCATGGTCGGCTTCAACCTCGGCGGCGGGGGAAGCCCGGCGATCGGCGCGAACGGCAGCCCCGCCCCCAGCGCCGCCGCCAGCGCCGCCCCGGTCCTCGACCAGGCCAAGGTGGCCGAGCTGATGGGCAAGATCCAGGCGAACCCCAAGGACGCCGACTCGCTCATGGCCCTCGGCGACGAGTACTACAAGATCAGCGACTTCAAGACCGCGGGCGACTGGTTCACGAAGGTGACCGCCCTCGAGCCGACGAACGTCCGCGGCTTCCTGGCGCTCGGCGCCACCGCCTTCAACCAGGGCGACTCGACAGCCGCCGAGAAGGCCTGGAAGGCGGCCGAGGCGATCGACGACAAGAACGTCGAGGCGCACTACGACCTCGGCTTCCTCTACCTCAACGCCACGCCCGCCGACATGGCCGGCGTGCAGCGCGAGTGGAACCGGGTCGTGGAGCTCTCGCCCGACAGCGACATCGCCAAGACGGTGAAGGCCCACCTGACGGCCCTCGCCAGCTTCGCCCCGGGCTCGCCGGCTCCCAGTGGCGCCCCCGCGGGCAGCCCCGCAGCGTCCCCCGCCGCGTCCCCGGCGGCCAGCGGGGCTCCCGCATCCTCCGCTCCGGCGGCCAGCCCGGCTCCGTCCGCGGCCCCGTCCGGGAGCCCGCAGCCATGACCCTCGGGGCCGAGATCGGCCTCGTCGTCGCCTTCCTCGCAGGCGTGGTCTCGTTCGCCTCGCCGTGCTGCCTGCCCCTCGTCCCGGCCTACGTCGGCTACATGGTCGGCGCGACCGGCGAGGCCGACCGCCGCCGCAGCCTGTTCCACGGGCTCGCGTTCGTGGCCGGCTTCACCCTGGTGTTCGTGGCCTTCTGGGCCTCGATCGGCCTGATCGGCTACGCCCTGGCGGACTACGCGAAGTACCTCCGCCAGCTCGGCGGCGTCATCCTGATCGTCCTGGGCCTCCAGGTGGCCGAGGTCATCAACATCCGGGCCCTCTGGCGGGACACCCGGCCGATGCCGGCCTTCGGCGGCGCCGCCTTCAGCGGGAGCCCCGCGGGCGGTGGGCCGGCGTTCGGCGGCAACGCCTCGATGGGCGGTGGCGCGTCCATGGGCGGCGGCACCGTGGCCCTCGGCAGGCCGGGAACCGGCGCCGGCATGGCCAATCCCGGCTACGGACGCTCCCTCCTGTTCGGCGTCGTCTTCGCCGCCGGCTGGACCCCCTGCATCGGCCCGATCCTCGGCGGGATCATCGGCCTGGCCTCCTCCACCGCGAGCGTGGCCCAGGGCACCGTTCTCCTGCTCGCCTACGCGGCCGGCCTCGCCGTGCCGTTCCTCGCCGTCGCCATGGGCGCGACGTGGCTCGCCCACCGGCTCGCCTGGGTCGGGCGCCACCATCGCGCGGTCTCGCTCGTGAGCGGGGCGATGCTCATCGGCCTCGGCGTCCTCATGGTCACCAACATGTTCGCGCGTCTCGCGGCGATCACGGCGCCGCTCGGCGGCTGACGGAGGCGCACGATGACGCAAACCACGCAGTCCCAGCAGCTCACCGGCGGCGCCGTGCCGGCCCCCGAGGCAGCGAGCCGCGCAGGGAACGTCGACTCGGCGCTGGATCGCCTCTGGCACTTCCTGACGTCGATGAAGTTCGCGCTCGCCATGATGCTCCTGTTCGCGGCCTTCGCCCTCGTCGGCGCCCTGCTCATGCAGATGCCCGCCGGCGTGGCGGACGACCCGCAGGCACGCGCCGACTGGATCGCCTCGGTCCGCCCCAAGTACGGCGGCTGGACCGGCCCTCTCGACACGCTCGGGTTCTTCAGCATCTTCACCTCGTTCTGGGTCCGGGCAATTGGCGCCCTCCTGGCGGCGTCCACCATCGCCTGCACCGTGCAGCGCATCCCGGGCACCTGGCGGACGATGACGAAGCCGCGCGTGAACGTGGGCCCGACGTTCTTCGAGCACGCGCCCCAGCAGGAGGAGATGATCTTCCATGGGGCAGCGGCGGCCGTGCTGCCCCAGGTCCAGCAGGTCTTCAGGAAGCATCACTACCGCACGCTCGTCGAGGAGGACGGGGCGGTCCACTTCTACTTCGACCGCAACCGCTGGGCCCCCTGGGCGGGCCTCGTGGCCCACTTCAGCATCGTCGTGATCCTGGCCGGCGCGATGATCGGCTCGATGTTCGGCTTCCGCGACTCCCAGTTCATGCTCGCGGAGGGCGAGACGTCGGCGGTCCCGACGAAGAGCGACCTCACGATCACCCTCAACTCCTTCCAGGACGCCTACGACCCCCGGACGGGCGCGCCCATCGACTACGTCAGCGACGTGACCCTGACTCGCGGCGGCCAGACGGTCGCCCACCAGCTGGTCCGCGTCAACGAGCCGCTCCGCTTCGACGACGTGTCCTTCTACCAGGCCTTCTTCGGGCCGGCCGCGGTCGTGAGCGTGAAGGACGGCGCGGGCAAGGCGGTCTTCTCCGGCGGGATCCCGCTGGCCTTCACCGCGAACAACGGCGGGAACAAGGTCGGGTCGTTCACGATCCCGGGCCAGAACCTGACCGCCTGGGTGGTCGCGACCACCGGCCCCAGCGACCCGACGATCAAGCCCGGCCAGGTGGCGATCGAGCTCTACAAGGCCGACACCGGCGAGGCCGTCGTCCAGAAGTCGATCGACCAGGGCAAGGCCACCGACATCAATGGCCTGACCTACACCTTCGAGCGCGAAGCCAAGTACACGGGCCTGAACGTGGCCAAGGACCCCGGATCGCCGCTCGTCTGGCTCGGGTGCTTCCTCCTCGTCCTCGGCTTCGTCATCCGCCTCTACGTCCCCTTCCGCCGCGTCTGGGGCCGCCTGGAGGCCCGCCCGAACGGGGGCAGCTCGCTCTCGATCGCGGCCGTCGGCCGCCACGACAGCGGCTTCGACTCCGAGTTCACCTCCATCGTCACCGACATCCGCCAGGCCATCACGGCCCAGGCGAAGAGCTAGGAGCGCGCACCATGGGAAAGATGGCTGAGTACGCCTTCGTCGCCGGAACGCTCAGCACGTTCCTGGCCCTGATCGGGTACGTCTTCTACGCACTGTCCGGCTTGCGCGCCGCCCGGCTCGCCACCGCCGGCGGCACGATGACCACGGCAAGGGTCGGCTTCGTCTCCGGCCCGCGCACCGCGTCGATCGGGCACTACGCCTCGCTCCTTGCCTGGCTCGCCTTCTTCGCCCTCGGTGCGAGCCTGGTCTTCCGCACCATCGCCACCGGCCACGGCCCGTTCTCCAACATGTACGAGTTCTCGATCGCCTTCGCCTTCGGGATCCTCGGCTGCTACCTCTGGTTCGAGCGCAAGTACCACCAGCGGGTGCTGGGCCTCCTCGCCCTCCCCGTCGCCCTGGCGATGTGTGGCTACGCGGCCACGATCCCGGCCAGCATCGAGCCCCTCGTCCCGGCCCTCCAGAACAACATGCTCCTGACGATCCACGTCGCCACCGCGATCGTCGCCTACGGCTCGTTCACGATCGCCTTCGCCGCCGCCCTGCTCTACCTCATCCAGCCGGAGACGGGTCGCTGGGGCCTGCCGAAGCCGGAGATCCTCGACGAGATCGCCTACCGCGCCATCGTGGTCGGCTTCCCGTTCCTGACCCTGACCGTGGTCCTCGGTGCCCTCTGGGCGGACATCGCCTGGGGCTCCTACTGGAGCTGGGACCCGAAGGAGACCGCCTCGCTCGTGACGTGGCTGATCTACGGCGCCTACCTCCACGCCCGGGTGATGCGCGGCTGGCGTGGCAACAAGGCCGCCTGGCTGCTGATCCTCGGCTTCGGGGCCACCCTCCTGACGTATTTCGGCAACCTCTTCTTCGGCGGCCTCCACAGCTACTCCGGCCTGGGCTGAGGCCCGACGGGAGCGAGATGGTGGTCGAGATGGATGCCGCGCAGGTTCCCGCGACGCGCCCGGCCGGCGTCGGCGCGGGCCGGCTGCGGACGATCGTCGTCCTCGTCGTGGCGGCGATCGTGATCGGCGCGGTCGCCTTCCTCGTCGACCAGCCTGCGGCGGGCGTGACGAAGGTGGACCTTCCCGCCGGCTCGGGCTCCGCACCGGCGGTGGGCCAGGTCCCGCCCGACTTCAGCGGGACGGCCGTGGACGGTACGAAGGTCTCCCTCTCGGGGCTCAAGGGGGCGCCCGTCTGGCTCACCTTCGGCGCCAGCTGGTGCCCCGACTGCCGGGCCGAGGCGCCGGACGTGCAGGCCGCCTTCGCGGCCCACAAGGCTGACGGCCTCAAAGTGGTCGGGGTCTTCATCGACGAGGATGCCTCGGCCGTCACCAGCTATGCCGGCAAGGTGGGCCTGACCTTCCCGATCGTCGCCGACGAGCAGGAGGTGCTCGCCGCGCAGTACCGCACGGTCGGGATCCCCACGCACTTCTTCATCGGTCGCGACGGGACGGTCCGCGAGATCAGGATCGGCCGCCTCCCGCCCGACGAGATGGAGAAGCTCGTACAGGAGCTCCTCGGGAGCTGACGGAGTAGACATCCCCATGAGCGAGCCCGGGTTCCCCGCCGCCCCTGGCGACGAGCCGGCCGCCCCAGTGACGGAGCCTCCCCCCGCGGGCCTGCCCGCGCCCGACGTTGAGACCGTCGATGCCCCGCCCCCGAAGAAGGGGCTCCGCGGGCGCGTCGTCGGCTTCCGAATCCGCCTGCCACGCACCCGGAGCGGCGTCTTCGCCCTCCTGCTGGTGCTCGGAGCCTTCGGCTTCGCCGGGATCTGGACCGGCGTGACGCTCGTCCACTGGACCGAGACCGCCGACTTCTGCGGCCGTTGCCACCAGATGGGCCCCGAGCTGGCGGCCTACGAGACCGGCCCCCACCGCGACGTCACCTGCGGGGAGTGCCACGTCGCGCCGGGCGTGGAGGGCTGGATCAAGGCCAAGCTCAACGGCACGAAGCAGCTGATCCAGGTCCTCACCGGCCTCTACCCCAAGCCCGTCCCGCCGCCCGACCACGAGAACCTGCCCGACACGAACGACACGTGCCTCAACTGCCACTCGCTCGACCGGCTGGCGACGACCACGCTGGTCACGCGGACCAGCTTCGCCGAGGACGAGACGAACACGCGCGGCTTCGTCGGCCTGATGATCCGCCCGAACGGCGGCGACACGTTCAACGTCAACCGCAGCGTCCACTGGCACGTCCTGCGCGACGTCGAGATGCGCAGCGCCGATCCGAGCCTCGACAACATCGACTACGTCTCGGTGACCGAGGCCGACGGGACGGTGGAGGAGTTCATCGCCCAGGACAGGGTCAAGGTCGGCGAGGACGTCCAGCCGGACATCGACGCCATCAAGGCGACGGAGCCGGCCCGGAGGATGGACTGCATCCAGTGCCACAACCGGGTCGGGCACCCCATCCCCAACCCGCGCCACGGCCTCGACGCCGACCTCACCGCCACCCGCATCGACCCCACGCTCCCCTACATCAAGCGGGAGGGCATGCGCATCCTCGCCAACGGCTACCCGGATCGGGAGAGCGCGTTCGCCGAGGCGGACAAGCTGGCGGACTTCTACGAGCTGGAATACCCGCATGTGGCCGCCACCCAGGCGACCGAGATCGAGCAGGCGACGACCCAGATCAAGCTCCTCTACGTCCTGACCGCCACGCCCGAGATGAAGGCGTCCTACGCCTCCTACCCGGATTTCATGGGCCACATGGACTTCCCGGGCTGCTTCCGCTGCCACGACGGGGGCCACTTCAAGGTCGTGAACGGGGCCGTTACGAAGGAGGTCATCCCCTACACCTGCGACACGTGCCACACCTTCCCCCAGATCGGCTCGGCCGTCGCCAGCCTGCCGCTCGGCCAGCCGCCGAAGACGCACGAGGTCAACCTGTGGGTCTTCACGCACCGGTCCGTCGCGACCTCGGTCGACCCCGGGACCCAGAACTGCGGCGAGTGCCACGCCCGAGACTACTGCTCCAACTGCCACCAGACGGGCGCCGTGAACGTGAAGCACGACGAGATGGCGACCAACCACGCGGCGGCAATCCGGGAGACGGGGAACCAGGCCTGCGCCTACTGCCACCAGCCGGTCTACTGCGCCCGTTGCCATGCCGAGCCGGTCCTGCCCGTGACGGGGACCCCGCAGGCCGGGGCGCCGATCAAGGCGCCCGAGGGGATCCGCTGGCCCCTGCTCGCCCAGGGCCCGGCCGCGACCGGCCGGGCCGCCCCGTGACCCCCTGACATCAGCCCGACGCCGGCGATTCGTGCCGGCAGGAAGGAGCTCTCGATGCGCGTCCCCGCCACTCCCCGGTCGCGGAGGATGCGCGCGTTCTCCGGGTCGTTCGCGGTCCTCGTGCTGGCCCTTTCCGGCGCCGCCCTCTCGGCCTGCGGCGGCGGGGGTGGCTCCGGGGCGACGATGCCGGCGATGACGCCGTCGATGAGCCCGGGGCTGCCCTCGATGGCCCCGTCGGCGGCGGCGCCGACGTATGCGCCCGCGGCCGACGCGGCGGCGATCGAGGCCGCCTGGACCGCCCGCCCCGCCTACGTCAACGGCGGGGCGATGGTGATGGAGGCCTACCGCTATGCCCTGGAGCGGCCCGACGTCATCCAGTGGCTGCCGTGCTACTGCGGCTGCGCGTCCATGGGCCACCGCAGCAACCTCGATTGCTTCTTCCGCTCTCGAATGACCGGCGGCGCGGTTGCCTTCGAGGAGCATGCGTCGTACTGCGACGTCTGTGTCCAGACGGCGCTGCTGGCCAAGAAGCGGCTCGTCGAGGGCCGCACGCTCCCGGAGATCAGGGCCGAGGTGGACGCCACCTTCGGCGGCCGGGGGGTGCCCGGCACGGACACCGCGGTGCCGCAGGGCTGACGGCTCAGCCGGCAGGCGGGGGTTCGTCCGCGGTCTCGTCCGCGCTTTCGGACGGAGGCGGATCCCGGGCCTCGTCCGAGATGGCGTCCGGGGGCTCGTCCGCGACGGCATGTGGCGGACTCCCAGCGAGCGCGTCCCCCCAACCCGCTGAATCGGGCCGCCGTTCGTCCCCGTCGGCCGGATCGACCTCGCGGAACGGCGCGAACACCTGGGCCCGGCTCTGGTTCACCGCGACGAAGGCGACGGTCCGCCGTTCCTCGCCGAGGCGCTCCGACCAGAACGTGGCGTCGGTGATGGGGATGAAGCTCCCCTGGAGCGCGGCGAGGCTGTCCCGCAGCGTCATCGCCGGCAGCAGGTGCACCTGGCCGACGATGCGGAACGGCGGGACCGACACCAGGGCGCGCGCGGCGATCTTCGGTGTCCGCAGGCCCGTGATGGGGGCCACGGTCGTCAGCGAGGCGGCGAACAGCACCGAGGCGAGATTCACCTGCGCGTACTCGGCGGCGACCGCCGGGCCCGCTTCCCCGTACTCCTCGAGGGTCACATCCTGGAGGACCAGGAACGGGTCGGTGGTCCGCAGGATGTCCGTGACCCGGTGGTGGTGGGTCAGGATCAGGCCGCGCACGACGAGCTGCTCGGTATACAGGGTGAGGGGAACGAGGCGGAGGGAGATCGGCTGCTCGGGCGACGTGGGCATGCGCGCAGTCTAGGGAGGCCGGCGGACAGCTGGCGCCCCGCGCCGCGCGACGACGCTCCGGGCCGCCCCCGAGCCCGCGAAGCCCGGCCGGACGAGCGGCCGGGCTCGCCAGCGCTACCCCGGAGCCCCGATCCTCGCCGCCCCCTGCGTCACCAGGTGCTCGACCCCGTGCTGCAGCTCGTCCCAGAGACGGGCGACCGTCGCCAGCGTGTCGGCGTCGGCCGCCGACTTGTCGTCGCGGATGCGGGCGATCCGGGGAAAGCGGAGGGCGAAGCCGGAGGCATGCCGCGCCGAGCGCATGATGACGTCGAAGGCGACCTCGACGACGATCGTGGGCTCCACCGCCCGGTAGCGCCCGTGGCGGGAGATCGTGTGGGCCTCGAACCAGCGGGTCATGTCGGCGATCTCCGCGTCGGTCAGGCCGGAGTAGGCCTTGCCGATCGTGGCCAGGGTGCCGCTGGCCTCGTCGCGAACGGCGAACGTGTAGTCGGAAAGAACGCCATGGCGCTTGCCGTGGCCAACCTCGACCCCGACGACCACGCAGTCGAGCGTCGCCAGCGCCTTCTTCATCTTCAGCCAGCCGTAGCCTCGCCGGCCGGGGGAGTAGGCGCTGGCCGGGTCCTTCACCATGAGGCCCTCGTTCCGTCGTCCCCGCGCCTCGAGGAAGATCCGCTCGAGGTCGTCGGCGGAGCGCGCGCTCCCGACCCGGCTCAGCGCGAACCGCGCCGGGTCCGCCTCGACGATCCCCATCGACTCGAGGCGCCGCCGCCGCTCGTCGAGCGGCAGCTCGAGCATGGGGACCACCTCGCCGCCCCTCGGGCCCGCGGCCAGGACGTCGAAGGCGACGTAGGCCACCGGGACCTCGGCCAGCACCGCGGCCGACGGCGCCTTGCGACCGAGGCGCTTCTGGAGGGCGAGGAAGGGCAGCACCACGCCGTCCCGGAAGGCGAGCAGCTCCCCGTCGAGGATTCCGTCCCAGGGCAGCTCGCGGGCCGCGGCCACGACCTCGGGAAACTGGCTCGAGACGTCGTGGAGGTCTCGCGAGAAGAGGCGCGCCTCATCGCCGCGGCGGTGGAGCTGGGCCCGGATGCCGTCGTACTTGTCCTCGGTCCAGACCAGCGGGCCGAGCCGCGAGACGATCTCGGCCGCGTCCTCGGCGGGCGAGGCCAGCATGAAGCGGAGGGGGTGGAAGAGCCGCAACCGGGCACTGGCGAGGCGGTCCTCGCGGGCCAGGACGGCGGCCTCCCCCAGGTCGCCGGTGAGCATCACCGCCCGCGCCACCGCCGTCGCCGTCCGCCCGAACGCGCGGGCGAGCGCGGCTTCTACGAGCCCCTCGCGCAGCCCGATCCGCAGCTCACCGCCGAGGATCTTCACCACGTAGGTGGCCGTCAGGGGGTCGCATCGCCGCAGGAGCGTCTCGAAGATCGACGCCTTGGCCGCCGGCCCGCGCGCCGCCTCGATCGCGCCGAAGGCTGCACCGACCTCGACCACCGTCGGCCCCCCATCGGCCCCGGGTGGCTCTCCCGTGATGGTCTCATCGTGGGCCGCGAGAACCTCGCCGACGGCGCGCCCGAGGTCCGAATAGCGATCGTAGGCGGCCCCGAGCTCGGCCCGGGTGACACCGGCGACCCGGGTCACCGAGTCGGCCAGGGTGGCCCAGCCGAACCCGAGCGCCCGGGCATCGGCCTCGGCGAATGCCCGCCCCGAGAAGAAGACCACGGCTGGCGCGAGCGCGTCCGGCTCGACCGTCGCGACGTAGTCGGCGAGGAGGTGCGTCTTTTCCGAGGTTCGTGTCGTCGCGGCGATCCGCTCGGCGACCTCGCTCCACCGGCGCATGGTCGGGATGGTATACGCTCGCCGCGATGGGGTCCCGGAGCTGGTTTCCCGATGCGATCGAGGGACGGACGGTCGTCCTCCGGCGCCATCACGCCCGCAATGTCGCCGCCTTCACGCGCTGGTACGCGGACCCCGAGGTCGCCCGGCTCACGCGCTACCAGGACGGCCCCATGCGCCCGGACGAGGTCCGCCGCTTCTTCGAGGCGCGGGTCGCCGGCACCGGCTCCCTGGCCCTGGCGATCCACCTGCGGGGCACGGACCGCCTCATCGGCACGTGCGCCTTCAGCCAGCTCGACGGCGACAACGGCTCGGCGCTCTTCCACATCACGATCGGCGAGCCCGACTGCTGGGGCCGCGGGTACGGCACCGAGGCGACGGCGCTGATGCTCGAGCATGCCTTCGGGACGCTGGGCCTGCACCGCGTGGGGCTCGCCGTGTTCGCCTTCAACGAGCGCGCGGTTCGCGCCTACGAGAAGGTCGGCTTCGTCCACGAGGGCCGGGCGCGCGAGGCGATCTGGCGGGGCGGACGCTTCTCCGACGAGATCCAGATGAGCATCCTGGAGCACGAGTGGCGCGCGATCCGGGGACGAATCCTGGGACTGGAGGCGACGACGGCCCCCGCGGCCGGCGACTCGGCACCGATCGTGGCCGGCCCGCCGGCCGAGGCGGCCCGGTGACCACGGCCGGGGGCCGCTCGGTGACCGCGCCCGCAGGGTGCCCGGTGAGCGCGCACGCAGGCGCCCGTTGAGAGTCGCCGTGGGCGCTCCGTGACCACGGCCGGTCCCGCCGCCGACGCCGCCCGGGCCGCGTTCCGCGCCCATCTCGACGAGAAGGGCCACGCGGTCGACAACGCCCAGGCGGCCGCGGCGGAGCTCGAGGAGGCACTGGCCGCCGGCACGCTGACCCGGACCGCCGCCCTCGACCAGATGCTGGGCGACCTGGCGGCCGCCCTGGACACCGACCGCGAGGCGGGCGAGAAGCTCGGCGGCAAGTCGGCCGAGGCCGCGCGTTTCATCATGCGGGCGATCTCGCGCGAGCTGGACAACGCCTGAGGCTGCCGCTCCCGCGCGGGCGCGGGCCCGGGGCGCAGCCCGGGGCGCAAGCCTTCGATCGCCCGGATGCCGCGAACGCTCCCCAGCCCCCGACGGGCCGGTCAATGATCCAGCCGGCGCCCGAGGCGCCGGCTGGGATGACGGGGCGACGACGGGCCGCTCGACGCTAGGGTTGCGTCACCGTCACGTCGGATGCCGGTCCGAACGACAGCCCGCCGAATACCGCGCCCGGGCTGGCATTCGGATCACGGGTCGCGTTGGGGTCCGCGGCGCGGGCGCCCGGCGTCACCGCGACCTGGCTGCCGACGGTCACCGCGGCGGCCGAGGACGGCGAGGCCGCGTGGTAGGTCGTCGACGTGTCGAGGGGGATGGTGACCTCGGTCCCGTTGGCCAGCTTGACGGTGATGGAGCTGGCGGAGACCGCGCTCACGGTGCCGTTGAGCGTGATGCCCCCGAGCCCGCCGCCGCGACCCGCAAAGCCCTGGCCGCCGCCGCCGCCGCCCGCGAAGTTGCCGCCCGCCGGGAAGTTGCCCGTCCCGCTGAAGTTGCCGTTGCCGCGACCCGTTGCGGCCGCCGCGGGCGCCGTGACGCGGCCGGCGGCGAACGCGAGCCCGCCGATCGCGATCGCGGCCGCCAGGCCCAGCAGGAGCGACGTGCCGCGACCGGTGGAGCCCTTCGGCTTGGCGATGACGTCGGCAAGGGGCGCCGCACTCGGCGCGAAGGCGGCCGGGGGGGCCGGCGCGACGGTCGGCACCGGGCCTGCGGATGGCGGGATGGTCGGCGGCACCGCCTGGGTCATCGCCTCCGGGCTCGGTGGCGGCGCGGCGTCGGTGGGACGCTGGGACTCGGTCACGGTGGATCTCCTACTCGTAGCGCAGCGCGGTGATGGGGTCGAGGCGGGCAGCCTGGCGGGCGGGCCACACGCCGAAGACGATGCCAACGGCCAGGCTGAAGCCCACCGCGACGACGACGGTGATGGGGCTGAAGCTGAACCCCCAGCCCGCGAGCTGGCCGATGACGGCCGACGCGGCCACCCCGATGACGATCCCGATCAGGCCGCCCGCGAGCGACAGGACCAGGGCCTCGACGAGGAACTGGAGGAGGATGTCGGCGCCGCGGGCGCCGATCGCCTTGCGGATCCCGATCTCGCGGGTCCGCTCGCGGACGCTGACGAGCATGATGTTCATGATCCCGATGCCGCCGACGATGAGCGAGATCGAGGCGATGCCCGCCAGCAGGAGCGTCAGCAGGCCCGTTACCGACGAGAAGGTATCGAGCAGCTGGGCCTGGTTGGCGATGTTGAAGTCGTCGTTCGTGCCGTTGGTCCCATGCCGAACCTCGAGCAGCGTGGTGATCCGGGCCTGGGTCGCGGTGATGTCGGAGGCGGAGGCGACGCTGACCGCGATCGAGCGGACCGTGGTGCCGGCGACGAAGTAGCGCTGGGCGGTCGAGATGGGGATGACGACCTGGTCGTCCTGGTTCCCGATGCCCGCCGACCCCTTCGCCTGGAGGATCCCTACGACGCGGAACGGGATACCGTTGACGAGGATCGTGCTGCCGATCGAGCTGGCGTCCAGGCCCAGATCGTCGGCCGTGGTCGCGCCCAGCACTGCGACGCGCAGCGCGGCGGCGTTCGCGACGTTCGTCAGGAACGAGCCCTGCCAGACGGAGTAGGTCCGGATCTGCAGGTAATCGGCCGTCGTCCCGACGATCGCGGTCGTGGTGTTCTTCTTGCCGGCCACGATCACGGCCTGCGCCGTCACCTGCGGCGCGACGCCGGCCACGCCGGTCACCTCGGTGATCGCCGCGGCGTCGCCCAGGGTCAGGGTGGTCGCCGAGCCCGCCGCCTGGCGGACGAAGCCCGACGTGCTGGCGCCCGGATTCACCGTCAGGAGGTTCGTCCCGAGGCTTGCGATGCGGTTCGTGATCCCGCTCGTCGCCCCCTGGGCCACCGAGACGAGGGCCACGATCGAGCCGACCCCGATGATCACGCCCAGCATCGTCAGGATGGCCCGCAGCCGGGCGGCGGCGATCCGCGACATCGCAAGCTGGACGAGCTCCACGTACCTCATTGCAGGAGCAGCCCATCGCGCACGTGGACCTGCCGGGTGGCGGCCACCGCGACATCGGAGTCGTGGGTGATGAGGACGATCGTCGTGCCCGCCGCGTTCAGCTCGTGGAGGAGGCGGAGGACCTCGAGCCCGGAGGCGGAATCGAGGTTGCCCGTGGGCTCGTCGGCGAGGATCAGCACCGGCCTGGTGATCAGCGCGCGGGCGATCGCGACCCGCTGCTGCTGGCCGCCGGAGAGCTCCGACGGCTCGTGGTCCAGGCGGTCACCCAGCCCCAGACGTTCGAGCGCCTCTCGGGCGCGCACGTTCCGCTCGTGGCGGGGCACGCCCTGGTAGAGGAGCGGCGTGGCCACGTTCTCGAGGGCCGACGTCCGCGGCAGGAGATTGAACGACTGGAACACGAAGCCGATCGCGCGCCCGCGCACTCGGGCGAGGTCGTCGTCGTCGAGCGTCTCGACGGACGTCCCGGCCAGGTGGTAGCTGCCCGCGGTCGGCCGGTCGAGGCAGCCGATGATGTTCATGAGCGTGGACTTCCCGCTGCCCGAAGGCCCCACGACCGCCAGGAAGTCCCCGGCGTTGACGTCGAGGTCCACGCCGCGGAGAGCCGCCACCTCGAGCCGCCCGGTCGAGTAGACGCGGGTGATCCCGCGCAGCTCGATGACCGGCGAGCCGTCCGGTCGCAGCCAGGCGCTGGCCGCGTCGGGGTCGGGAGGCGCGACCGGCCCGGCGGAGAAGGCGACGTCCTTCGCCCAGATCTGCGGGTCCGACGGCTCGATCACGGCTGCACCACGGGGAAGCCGCCGCCGCCGCCCGGGAAGGCACCGCCGCCACCCTGGAACCCGCCGCCGAGGCCCCGCGTCGTGGTCGTGGATGTGCCGCTGCCGGTCCGGCTGCTCGCGGTGCCGGTGACCACGGCCGTGCCCTGGTCGATGCCCGACTTGATCTCGGCGAGGGACGACGTGACCAGCCCGACGGTCACCGGGACGGACTGCGGCTGGCCCGCGCCGTCGAGCACCCGCACCGAGTACGAGCCGTCGGTGGACGCCTGGAGCGCGATGGCCGGCACGGCGAGCACGTTCGCCGCCGACGCGGTGGTGACCGAGACCTGGACGCTCATGCCGGGCACGGCGGCCGCCGGCGGCTTGGGCAGCGCGACGGCGATGCCGTAGCTGACGACGCCTCGACGTGGAGGACGCGGGCGCCTGGTCGATCCGGGAGACCGTGCCGGTGGCCTCGGCCCCGAGCGCCGTGATCGTGACGGTCACGGCCTGGCCGGCCTTCACGTTGGGCAGGTCGGACTCCGTGACGGCAGCGGTGACCTGGAGGTCGTTGGAGCGGATCGTGATGGCCGCGCCGGACGGGGCCGCGAGACCCGGGGTCACGTTCACGGCGACGACGATTCCGTCGACGGGGGCGACCAGCGTCGTGTAGCCGAGGGCCGTCTTCGCCGTGGTCACCGCCTGCTGAGCCTGGGCGATGCCGGCCTTGTCGGTGGCCACCGTGGCCGCGTTCGCGGTCACGAGCTTCTGCTCGTAGGCGTACTGGGCCGACTTGACGCCGAGCTGGGCCCCGGAGATCTGGTTCGAGGCCTGGGCGTTCGACTGGCTGGCCTGGAGCCTGGCGCTCGCCAGGTTGTCGGTCGCCTGGGTGATCGCGCTCTTGTCGCCACTGATCACTGCCGACGGCTCATGGGCCGTCTGATCAGCGGCGAGCTTCCGCCGGGCGGACGTGACCGCGGCCTGGGCCTGCCGAATCTTCAGCCGGTTCTGCGCGACGGTGCTGTTGTACGCGGAGCGAGCCTGGGCGAGGGACTGCTGGGCCTGGGTCACCTGGAGGCGCGCGGCGGCCTTCTGGACAGGCGTCAGGCCCGCCTTGTCGCTCGCGAGGCGCGCCTGCGCCGAGGCGAGGTTCGCCTGCGCGACGGCGAGGGTGAGGGCCGCGCTCGAGCCGTCGGACGTGGCCAGCACGTCGCCAGCCTTCACGGCCTGCCCGGGGACCGCGTTCACGGTGGCGACGGTCCAGGTCGTGACGTTCCCGGTGCCGTTGTTCGACGAGCTGGCGGCGGACGAGGAGGATGAAGTCTGGACGGTCGGCGGACTGCCGAAAGCGAGCGCATACGCGGTTGCCGCCTGGACGGTGCCCGTGGCGGCGACCTGGTCGACGACATCGGTGACAGCGGCCCGGCTGGTGAGGTACTGCGTGGCCGCGGTCCCGCCGAAGCTCGGGCCGACCACCGCGACCGCCGCGGCTCCGATCCCGACGACAACAAGGAGCAGGGCGCCGATCGTCTTCCAGCGCATGTGTTGGGGCTCCATCCGGTTCGTGTTCGCGCGGCGCGAGGTGGGCAGCCGCGTGCGTCAGGTTGACAATCGTGGCCGAACCTGAAATCGCCCTGAAGAGGTCCGGCGCCGGGGCGCGTTCCGGGCGGCCCCCGCCGGTCGGTCCGGCGGGAGTTCGGGCGGCGCCTGCCGCAGCGTTCGCGGTCGACTCGGTCTCTCCCATTCGGCCCGCTGGGCTTGGCCCCGCAGTTGTTCCGGCGACTGTCGGATGGGCGCTGGAGCCGTGCCGGAACCGGACGGCCCCCGGCCCTCCCGGCGCGGGGTCCCGGTCGCACGGGAGTCGAGGTGTGCCAAACCCCTTGACTCTCGACCGGCCCGAGGGTTCACCATCTGTGCCATGGCCGCGCATGTGCCACCACCACCCACCCCGCCGGACCGGGAGCTGCTCTCGATCGGGCGGTTCGCTCGCCTGACCGGGATCTCGATCGGGGCGCTTCGCCACTATGACGAGCTGGATCTCATCCGGCCCGCCCACGTGGACCCCAGCACTGCGTACCGCTGGTACGCCGGCGACCAGGTGGAACGCGGCCGGCTGATCGCCCGGCTGCGCGACCTCGAGCTGTCGCTCGAAGACGTCCGCGCGGTCATCGAGGCCGACGATCCGGCCGATCGTCGACGCCTGCTCTCCGCGCACCGCGCGCGCGTGGAGGCGCGCACCGTCCGCCTGCAGCGCGTGCTCCACGCGCTGCTGCACCTGTCCACCGAGGAGGGGATCCCCATGCCCGCGCCACCGCTGCCGCCCGAGATCGACCCCGCCACCCGTCGCGCCCTCGCGGCAGGACTGTTCAACCACTGCTGGGAGCTCCTGGAGATCCCGGACCGGACGCCGGCCCAGGACGACGAGCTGATCCACGCCGCCCATGCCTCCCGCTACCACTGGGGCGAGATCGCCGACACGCCGGCCCGGCTGTGGCGCGGCGAATGGATGTGCAGCCGCGTGTACGCCGTGCTGGGCCGGCCCGAGCCGGCGCTCTGGCACGCCCGCCGGGCGATGGCGCTCCTCGAGGCCGGCGGCGACGCGGTCGAGGACTGGGATCCGCCGGCAATCTGGGAGGCCATGGCCCGGGCCTCGTTCGTCGCCGGTGACGCGGCCGAGGGTGTCGCGTGGAAGGCGAAGGCAGCCGCGGCCCTGGCCGCCGTCACCGACAAGGATGACCGCGACGTGATCGAGCAGGACCTGGCCACGCTCCCGGGCTGAGCGAGCGGGCACGGGCGTGGCAGTGGGTGCGGTCGCCTGCGGCGCGGGCTCCGGCGTCGGTGCGACAGGCGCAGCAGTCAGGCTGCTCGAGTCCGGGGTTGTGAGCACGACGATCGCCGCGAACCTGCGATCCGGCGTCGTGCCTCCGCACGGCAGGTCCGAGTCGAGCAGTCGGGCTGCTGAAGGAACGTCGGGCCGACGCTCATTCGCTCCCGGGGGCGCGGACGGCTGACGTCGCGGCCGCCGGCTCGCAGCGCACGGATCGTGTCTCCCGTCGACAGGGCTCTCGGCGCGCACCCACGGCGCAGCTTCGGCCGCGTACCATGCGCGGCGTCAGACTCCGCCAGAGGCCCCGCCCCATGACCGATCTGAAGCTCGGCGTCCTGCTCTGGAGCCAGGCGGCGACCTGGCCCGAGATGCTCGACGCGGCGCAGCGCGTGGACCGGCTCGGCTACGACTCGCTCTGGACGTGGGACCACCTGTACGCCATCTTCGGAGACCCGTACCAGGGGATCTTCGAGGGCTATGCCGGCCTGGCCGCCTGGGCGATGGCGACCGAGCGAGCGCGGCTCGGCCTGCTCGTCGGCGCGAACACCTTCCGGAACCCCGGCCTGGTGGCCAAGATCGTCGCCACCATCGACCACATCTCGAACGGCCGGGCGATCGCCGGGCTGGGCGGCGCCTGGTTCGAGCCCGAGCACGAGGCGCATGGCATCGACTTCGGCACGGGGTTCGGGCAGCGGCTCGACTGGCTCGACGAGTCGGTGTCCGCGGTGCGGCGCCTGCTCGACGGCGAATCCGTGACCTCCGAGCCGGGCGGCCGGTACGCCTTCGACCGGCTCGTCCATCATCCGGCCCCGGTCCAGCGTCACCTCCCGATCATGATCGGCGGCGGGGGCGAGAAGAAGACGCTGCGGACGGTGGCGAAGTACGCCGACGCCTGGAACGTTATGGGCACCGTCGAGGAGATGGCCCACAAGGTCGACGTCCTGCGCGGCCATTGCGATGCCGTGGGTCGGGACCCATCGGACATCGAGTTCACGCTCGGGATCAAGGCCACGATTCGTGACAGCCAGGCGGAGGCGGAGCGCGTCTGGCGGGCGGCGATGGAGCACAACCGGACGCCGATGAGCGAGGTCGCCGACGACAACACCTTCTGGAACGGCACCTCCGAGCAGCTCGCGGAGCGCCTCGCACCGTACGTCGAGCTGGGCTTCCGGACGGTCCTCACCGAGCAGCCGGCACCCTACGACATCGAGACGTTCGAACGTCTCATCGGCGAGGTGAAGCCACTCGTCGACGCGGGCTAGCAGCCAGCCCTGGGGCCGCGCGCCGCCGCGGCCGACATGACGGCTCCCTGACCGCCGCGCGCCGCGCGGCGGCCGACATGACGGCTCCCCGACCCGCCGCGCGCTCGACCGCCGCCTGCGCCCTCGACATATCCTGCGGCCGTGGTCGGGCGACGCCCATCCCGCCGCGCCGGCGACGCTTCGGGTACGGTGTCGCGGAACAGCACGAGAGAAGGCCGGAGGGAATGCCCGAGCAGGCCACGGGCCGAGCCGCCACCGTCGAGCTCGAGCACGTCACCAAGCACTACGACCGCCGCGAGCTGACGCGCGGCACTCCCGGCGCCGTGAACGACCTCTCGCTGGTCGTGCCCGCCGGGAAGATCTGCGTGCTCGTTGGCCCGTCCGGCTGCGGCAAGACGACCTCGCTCAAGATGATCAACCGGCTCATCGAGCCGACGTCCGGTCGAAATCCTCCTCGACGGAGTCGACGCTGCCACGCGCGACCTGACCGAGCTCCGGCGCGGGATCGGATACGTCATCCAGCAGGTCGGCCTGTTCCCCCACCAGACGATCGGCGAGAACGTGGCCACGGTGCCCAGGCTCCTGGGCTGGACGGCCGCCCGCCAGCGCGAGCGCGCCGAGGAGCTGCTCCAGCTGGTGGGCCTCGACCCGTCGACCTATGCCGGCCGCTTCCCCGTCCAGCTCTCGGGCGGCGAGCGGCAGCGCGTGGGCGTCGCCCGCGCCCTCGCGGCAGACCCCCCGATCATGCTCATGGACGAGCCGTTCGGCGCGGTGGACCCCATCGTGCGGGAGCGATTGCAGGACGAGTTCCTGCGCCTCCAGGAGTCGCTCGCGAAGACGATCCTCTTCGTCACCCACGACATCGACGAGGCGATCAAGATGGGCGACCTCGTGGCCGTCCTGCAGGAAGGTGGCGTGCTGGCCCAGTTTGGGCCGCCCGCGGAGATCCTCGCCGCCCCGGCCACCCAGTTCGTCGCTCGCTTCGTTGGGGCCGATCGCGGCCTCAAGCGCCTCAGCCTGAATCGCGTCGCGGACCTCGACCTCCTCGCGCCCGTCATCGCTCGCGCCGGCGACCTCGGGTCCGACGAGCTGCGACGGGCACTGGCGGGCTCCTTCCCCTGGCTGCTGCTGCTCGACGACGCCGGGCGGCCGGCCTCGTGGATCGCGCGCGACCACGTGGTCCCCGGTGTACCGCTGGCGGAGGCCCCTTCGATGCCGGCCCATCCCTTCCTTGACCGGCGGGCCACGCTCAAGGACGCCCTGTCGATCCTGCTCGACGCCAGCGTCCACGCCGGCATCGTCGTTGACCGGGACCGACGCCTGCTGGGCCTGGTCACGGTGGCCGGCATCGCCTCGCTCCTGCGCGACACGTCCCCGGCAGCAGGCAGCGGCGACGTGCCGGGGCTCGAAGGGCTGCCTCCCGACGCGCCGGAGATCGAGACGCCGGCCCTCGAGGCGACGCCTCTCGAGGCCCCCGGGGGGGCCGCGCGGTGACCATCCGCTGGGACTGGATCGGCGACAACGCCGACGAGATCGCGGACGCGACCCTGCGCCACCTCGAGCTGACGCTCATCGCGGTCGTCGTCGGGTTCGCGATCAGCCTGCTGCTGGCCCTCGTCAGCCATCGCTGGCGGCCCGTCTACGGACCGATCACCGGGATCGCCGGCATCATCTACACGATCCCGAGCCTGGCCCTCTTCGCCCTCCTGGTCCCGCTCACGGGCCTCTCCGTCCTGACCGCGGAGATCGGGCTGGTCGGCTACACCCTCCTGATCCTGGTGCGGGGAATCGTCTCGGGACTGGACGGCGTGCCCCCCGACGCCGTGGAGGCCGCGACCGGGATGGGCTACACGCGGCGCCAGCGCCTCGCGCGCGTCGAGCTGCCGCTCGCCGTGCCCGTGATCGTGACCTCGGTCCGGCTGGCCACGGTCACGACCGTCGGCCTGGTGATGGTCACGGCGCTCATCGGCGAGGGCGGGCTGGGCCAGCTCATGCTGCGCGGACTGAACCGCAACTTCCCGACGATGGTCTACGTCGGCGTCGCCATGTCGATCGTCCTGGCGGTGGTCCTCGACCTCGGGCTCGTGGGGGCCCAGCGGTTCCTGACCCCGTGGTCCCGGCAGCGGGCCGCCTGAGTCGATGGACGTCCTCGGCAGCGGCCTCGGCTGGCTCGTGGACCCGGCCCACTGGAGCGGGTCCGACGGCATCCCCACGCGCCTCCTGGAACACGTCGCCATCGCCGGGATCTCGCTGCTCATCGCCGCCCTCATCGCGGTGCCGATCGGCCTCTACACCGGTCACACGGGCCGCGGGGGCGCTGCCGTCCTGAACATCGCGAGCCTGGGCCGGGCGGTCCCTTCGTACGCCCTGCTGATCGTCTTCTTCACCCTGACCGGGGCGCTCGGGGCGCCCTCGACCATCCCCACGCTGGTCCTGCTCGCGATCCCCCCGCTGCTGGCCGGCGTCTACATCGGCATTCGCGAGGTGGACCGGGACATCGTGGAGGCCGGGCGCGGGATGGGCATGCGCGAGTCGCAGGTCCTGCGCCTCGTCGAGCTGCCCGTCGGGATGCCGCTCATCCTGGTGGGCGCCCGGACGGCCGCGGTGCAGGTGGTGGCGACCGCGACCCTGGGGGCCCTGGTGGCGGGCGGCGGCCTCGGCCGCTACATCGTCGACGGCTTCGCCCTCCGCGGCGACGAGGGCACGGCCCGACTGGTCGCGGGGGCCATCCTCGTGGCGCTCCTCGCGATCATCACCGAGCGCACGTTCACCTTCATCGAGCATCGGACGTCCACCCCGGGGGTGGAGACCGCGGCGATCTCCCTGGCGACGGCCCCCCGGGCGGGCTTCGGCGCGTAGGGCGGGGGGCAGGCGGGGCCGCCGAGCCGAGCCGAGCCGAGCCGAGCCGCCGGCGAGTGTCGGCCGGTGAAGGGCCGTTGTCGCCTCGCGGGCCGGCTCAATGGCCGATCTCCCGCCCGCTGCTATGGTTGGCGCCCGCGTCCATTGGGGGACACGCGGGACCATAGAGAAGGAGGACCCATGCGGAGCATCCGCACGGCGGCTCTCGGGGCGACGCTGCTCGCGCTCATCGTCGGCGCGTGCACGTCGGGTGGGAGCAGCTCGACACCAGCGGCAACGGCCGCATCGCCGGCGACGGCGGCCCCGTCCGCATCGGCGGCCCCGTCCGCATCGGCAGCCCCGAGCGCGGCGGCGACCCTCGCGAGCACCCTCGCGCTCGGCGGCCCACCCGAATGTCCGCAGCGCCCGTTCTGCGCCATCGGGCTCGAGAAGACGTACGGGCTCACCTTCAAGGACTTCAAGCCGCTCGACACCGGCGGCCCGATCACGGTCACGGCCGTCAAGAACGGCACCGTTGACGTGGGCCTGCTGCTCACCTCGGACCCGTCGATCGCGGCGAACAGCTTCGTCCTCCTCCAGGACGACAAGCAGCTGCAGCTGGCCGACAACCTCGTGCCCATCATCCGGCAGGCGGTCCTCGACGCCACGCCCGGCGCCGCCGACCTGCTGAACGCCTGGATGCCGAAGATCACCCAGGAGGTCCTGACAGACCTGAACAAGCAGGTGGCGATCGACCAGAAGGACCCCAAGGACGTCGCCAAGGCCTGGCTGGCGGCCAACGGGCTCGCGAACGGCACCATCGGGAGCGGCAAGACTGTCACCGTCGGCGAGACGAACTTCTACGAGCAGGAAGTCCTCGGCGAGGTCTTCGCCCAGGTCCTCGAGGCCAACGGGTTCACCGTGAACCGCAAGACCAACCTGGGCAACCGCGAGATCGTCTTCCCGGCCCTCGAGAAGGGCGACATCGACATCATGGCCGAGTACGCCGCGACCGCCCTCGAGTACGTCAACAAGAACGCCGGCGAGGCGACGACCGACGTGGCAGCCACCGTGGCGAAGCTCAAGGAGCGGCTCGCGCCCCTCAAGCTCACGGCCCTCGACCCGGCTCCGGCCACCGACCAGAACGGCTTCGTGGTCACCAAGGCCACCGCCGACAAGTACAAGCTCACCAAGATCAGCGACCTGGCCCAGCCCGCCCCCTGAGGGCGGCGGACCCGCGCGAGCTCCCGACACCCGCGGACCCGGCCGTTCGCGGGTGTCGCGCTGTCCGGAGCGGTCATGCGTCCGGGGACGATCCTGCCTCGGCGGCCGAGCCCGTGCCCGCGGCGGGCACCGGGCGGTCCCCAGGCCTCGACGTCGCGGGCTGAGCCGGGCCCGGGTCCAGCGCGAGCCGGGCGGGTCCCCGCGTCAGCAGGTAGGCCGCCACGCCGCCCACCGTGGTCACGGCGAGGATCGCGGCGTGCACGAGCAGGGCCAGGGCGAAGGCCGAGTCGGGCGAGATGCCGACCGCCTTGGCGATCTCCACGGCGGCCAGCTCGAACGTGCCCACGTACCCCGGGCCGGCGGGGATCGCCGTGACGAGCGAGACGCCGGCCGCCATCAGCGCCGCCTGGCCCCACGTCAGCTCGACCCCGATCGCCTGGCCGGCGGCTGCGAAAGCGACGATCGTGACCGTCCAGGCGGCGACCGACCAGGCGATCGCCCCGGCCATCGTCCGCGGCCGCCCGGCCACGGCCAGCCCACCCCGCAGGCGCGTGGCCGCGCTCAGCACGGCGGGCCAACGCTCGACCCGGGCGACGATGCGGTCGGCGTAGGGCAACCGGTGGGCGACGAGCGCGAGGGCCAGGACGGCGACCAGGAACCCGGTGAAGGCCAGGCCCAGGAGGACGGCGCTGGCGACGATCCCGCGGACCGAGAGGATGACGATCGCCGCCGACGCGACCGTCACCAGGACGCCGGTGTCCACGACGCGCTCGACCACCACGGTGCCGAGGATGCTGGCCCGCGACACGCCCGTCCGATCACCGAGGTGGTGGCTCCGCACGAGCTCACCGAGGCGCGCCGGCAGGATGTTGTTGGCCAGGTAGCCGACGAGGAGGCTGGCGCTCACCGTCGGCAGCGGCAGGCGGGCGACGGGTCCGAGCAAGCCGCGCCAGCGGAAGGCGCGCAGCGTGAGGTCGCCGATGATGCAGGCGAACGTGGCGACGACGAAGCCGGGGATCGCGCCGCTCAGGACGGCCCAGGCCGCGGCCAGGTCGACCTGGCGCACGACGAGCGCGATCGCGATCGCCGAGATCGCGAGGCCCAGGAGGGCCCGGAGAAGCGGCCGACTCACCCCGAGTCGCCAGGTTCGTCGGGCCCGATCGGAGCGGCTGCCGTGCCGTGCTGAGAAGAGGGGGCGCCCGGGCCGGCCGAGGCGGCGTCCCGCCCCGCAGAGGGGGCGCCCCGGGCCCGGCCGGGGCCGACGTTGTCGGCAGGGGTCCCCGGGTGCGCGGCGTGAGCTTGAGCGACGGGCGGAGCCGGACGCGATGGAGCGCGAACCGGGCACAGACCCTGAGCGTGGCGAGGCCGTAGACGATGCTCCGGCGGAGCCCGACCGAGCTGGCCTCGGCGAAGTACCGCGTCGGCACGGCGATCTCGCCGACGGCGAAGCCCGCGGCCACCGACTGGGCCACCAGCTCCTGGTCGAAGACGAAGTCGTCCGAGTTCCGCTGGTACGGGATCGTCTCCAGGAGGCGTCGGGAGTAGGCCCGGAACCCGGTGTGATACTCCGAGAGCCGCAGGCCGAAGACGCGGTTCTCGAGCCCTGTCAGGAAGCGGTTGCTGACGAACTTCCAGCGCGGCATCCCGCCTGCCAGGGGGTCACCGAGGAAGCGGCTGCCCAGCATAAGGTCGACCTCGCCGCGCAGGATCGGCTCGACGAGCGCCGGGATCCGGGTCGCGTCGTACTGGTAGTCGGGGTGGAGCATGACGACGACGTCGGCGCCCTCGGCGAGCGCCGTGTCGTAGCAGGTCTTCTGGTTGCCGCCATAGCCGCGGTTCTGGCGATGGACGACGACCTCGAGCCCGAGCGTCCGCGCGATGTCGACGGTCTGGTCCCGCGAGACGTCGTCGACGAGGATGATGTGGTCGACGATGTCATGGGGGATGTCGGCGTACGTCCGCTCGAGGGTGCGGGCGGCGTTGTAGGCGGGCATCACGACGACCAGGCGGCGGCCGGCCTCGTTCGGACCCGGGTCAGCGGACGGCATTGGCGAAGCGTAACGGCAAGGGGGGTCAACGGGACGATCCCCCGGAAGTCCGGTCCCGGGGTCCGTCGTGGACCGTGGTCGCGGGATCGCGGAGAATGCCCGAACACGCAAGGAGCGGCCCCATGTTCGATCGCCTCTTCGGCACCCGCGAGACCGCCCCGGACGCCGCGGCGCGGACCCCACCCGGCCAGTACCTCACCGAGAAGTTCCCGGTGCTCCACTACGGCACCGTCCCGGCGGTCGATCTCGCCACCTGGGACTTCCGGGTCTTCGGCCTCGTGGATGCGCCCGTCACCCTGACGTGGGAGCAGTTCCGGGCCCTGCCGCGCAAGCAGGTGACGGCGGACATCCATTGCGTCACCCGCTGGACGAAGCTCGACACGGAGTGGGAGGGCGTGCCGATCCGGGCCGATCCTCGACCTCGCCGGCGTTCGGCCCGGGGCAACGCACGCGGTCGCCCACTGCGAGCAGGGCTACACGACGAACATGCCCCGTGCGGTGCTCGACGATGACGACGTGCTCCTGGCCGACACGTACGGCGGCATGCCCCTCGAGCCGGTCCACGGCTACCCGCTGCGGCTCCTCGTGCCGAAGCGGTACTTCTGGAAGAGCGCCAAGTGGATCCGCGGCCTCGAGCTGCTGGACCACGACGTCCGCGGCTTCTGGGAGCGCTACGGGTACAACAACGACGCCGACCCGTGGAAGGAAGAGCGCTTCAGCGATTCCTGAGCCGGGAGACCAGCCCACCAGGGACCTTTGTCGCACCGCAGCGGCTGCGCGCGAGCGTCGCCTCTCGCGTGACGACGGCGGGCTCGGGCGGGGTTGTCATCACCTCACGGGCCGGGGCGGGTCGCAGCCTCCTCCGCGCGCACTTCGACGATCCTTGTCACGAGATCGAGCGGGACGGGCCGGTCCGCCGGGAAGCGGATCGTGCCCTTCCCCGAGAGGAAGGGCGCGAGGTCGGCCCCGAGCGCGGCAACGACCGCGCCGCTCGCGGGGAAGATGCTGTAGTGGCCCTTGTAGGCCGCATACGACACGAGGAACTGCCCGCCGTGATCCCGCAGGGCCGGCATCTGGTAGGCGATCGTTTCGGTCGCCTCCGGGGCGGCGGCGGTGATGACCCGTCGGAGCTCCTGCATGACGGCACGCCGCTCGGCCGGCAGGGTGGCCATGTACTCCTCGACGCTGGCCGGTGTCGCCATGGCAGTCTCCCGTTGGACCCGAGGCAAGGCGGAGCGGGCAAGCCTACTACCGGCGGCACGACGCCCGCCACCGTGCGCGGCCGCGGACAGCGCAAACAGGTGTCAGGTGGTCGGGAGGGGGACGAATGGCCCGAGGGCGGTCGACAGGGCCACGAAGAGCGGCTGGCCGAAATCGACCTGGACATCGCAGGTCGAGATCCGTTCTGGGCCGCGCGGCGCGCCGAACTCGAAGATGATCTCCTGTCCGTCGAACGCGGTCGGGCACTCGCCGGTGAACGGATGGCTCCTGAGGGCCGCGAAGTCTGTCGCCGCGATGGCGGCGGCGAGCCGCGCGAGGTCGGCCGGAGGCACCACTCCCGGGACATTCGGGGGCTTGGCCGCGACGCGGACCCGCCCGTCGCGCTCGAGGGTGACGGTCGTCGCGCAGGCGCCCGCCGGGCACTCGCCTCCGCGGATCTCCACCGTCACCAGGGGACCTTCCGTCGCCGCCGCCTGCGGCCCGCCACAGCCGGCGAGCAGGACCGCGATCACGGCGAGGACCAGGAGCGACGCGAGGCGGGGGCGGACGCGCATGGTCGGTGGACGGCGCGCAGTCACGCGCGGTTCCGACGCGATCCGCGCACGGGCGCGCGGCGAGCCCCATCGTCCCCCGCCGGCTGCTCGAGCTCCTGGGTGATCCCGACCCGGCGCGGGCGACCCGGGCGGGGGACGCCATGCTCGGGATGCTGAAGATCGCCGTTGCCGCCGTGGAGGCCGCGGTGGCTGGCCCGGCCTGACGGCGGTACGATCGGCCCGGCGTCCAATGCACGGCGGCGCCGACCGCCCGGACCGCGCCGGCGGTCTCCCCGTCCACGAGCCAGGTGCCATGTCGATCCGCCTCCGCCTCCTCGTCCCCCTGGTGGCGCTCGCCGTCGCCGCCGCTGCGTGCGGCGGGTCGGCGTCACCGTCGCCGTCTCCCACCCCGGTCCCGACGCCGTCGCCGACGCCGGTGCCCAGCCCGTCACCGACCACGGCGATCTGCACCGATGCGGCGGCCTTCCGGGCCTCGGTCGCGGCCCTGACCAACCTCAAGCTTCTGGAGGTCGGCACGAGCGGCGTCACCGCCGCGCTGGCGGACGTCGCGTCGAGCGCCCAGGCCCTCCTCGCCTCGGGCCGGGATGCGGTTGCCCAGCCGATCGCCCAGCTCGTGACGGCCGTGACGTCGCTGCAGACCGCGGTCACCGCACTCGGCAGTCAGTCGGGCCTCGGCGCGGCGATCGTCTCGATCCGGGCCGCCATCCAGGACATCAAGGCGGCCGCGGACGGCGTGGAGGCCGCCCTCGGCACGGCCTGCCCGTCCCCGTAGAGCCGCCTGGGCGGGCATCGCGCACGGCCGGGGCGGGCGGCGCCCGGACCGCCGGGCAGGCACGGCCGCCGCGACGGCCACGTCCCACGAAGGCGCTCGTCGACGAGCGGTCAG
This sequence comes from uncultured Chloroflexia bacterium, assembly GCA_963776355.1. Lineage (GTDB taxonomy): Bacteria > Chloroflexota > Limnocylindria > Limnocylindrales > CSP1-4 > CTSoil-043. Next base: position 175,319 of record CAVZLU010000006.1, read on the forward strand.
GCTCCCTCGTCGCCGGCCTCGGGCGGCTTGTCTCCCTGCGTGGCCGTGAGCGCGTCCACGGTGGCCTCCATCGACGCCTCGGCCTCGGCCATCTCGAACGCGATCGCGGCCTGTTCCTCGCTGTCGAGCGAGACGATCTCGATGACCGGGTCGGCCCCCGCCGCCGTGGCCTTGTCGGCCTCCTCCTCCGCCAGGATCTCGGTCGACGTGTGGATCTCGCCGCCCGATGCCGCGTGGTCAGCCTCGTCGGCGCGCACGATCGAGAACGTGATGCCCGGCGGCAGCGACGCCGTCACCGCGATCTCGCCGATCCGGTAGATCGAGCCCTTGCCCCGCAGGCGGGCATTTGCCTTCTCCTGGAGCGCCGTCGCCTTGATGATCATGTCGGCAAGGATCCCCGGGTCGATCCGCTCGACCATGGTCCGGGCCCCTCGGCCCGCGGCCGCGATCCCGTCCTTCACCTTGGCCTGGGTGGCCGGGTCCTGGGCCTTCGCGGCGACGGCCCCGGCGGCCTTGGCCGAGGCGCCCGCAGCGTCGCCGGCCGTCCTCCCGGCGCTCGCGAGGCCGGATCTCACGCGGGCCTGCGTCTCCGGGTCCTGGGCCTTCGACGTCGCGGCGCCGGCGGCCCGGGCCGAGGCGTCGGCCGCGTCGCGGGCGACTTCTGCGGCCCGGCCCTTCGCCTTCTGAAGGAAGCTCACCCGGTCCTCCGCTCGTCCCCGCCGCCGCCGTGCGGCACCCGGCCGCGAAACTACGGGCCCGATGCGTCGGCGTCAAGGGCAGGGCCACGGGGGCCGGACGACGCCGCGGCTCGCGCCGGGCGGACGCGAGGACGCCGCCGGCGGGCCGGCGGCGTCGAGGAGCGGCGGTGGATGCCGGGCTGGACCGGCCCGGGATTTCAGTGGTGGCAGGCACCCGCGCTGCCGGCCGACTCCGCCGTCCGGAACGACGAGCCGCAGCCGCAGGCCGCGACGGCGTTCGGATTGTTCACGGTGAAGCCTGCGCCCATCAGGGTGTCCACGTAATCGATCTCCGAGCCGCGCAGGAGGTCGATGCTCTTCGTGTCCACGTAGACCTTGATCCCCGAGGCTTCCAGGACCTGGTCGTCGCCCGTCGGCGCGTCCTCGATCATCATCCCGTAGCGGAAGCCCGAGCAGCCGCCCGAGTACACGTACACGCGGAGGCCGGTGTTCGGGTTCGGCTCCTGGGCGGTGATCTCCCGGAGCTTGCCGGCGGCGGCGTCGCTGAGGCTCAGCACGGTCGGCCCGTTGTCGATCATGGGATCTCGCGTCCTCCTTGGGACGAAGGGGGGAGCAGGTCTGTCACCGCATCCTAGGACGTCGGCCGGTTTTCGACAAGCGGCCGACGAAATCGGACGGGTGGCCGACGCCACGTGCGAGCGGAGACGCCCGGCGCCCGGCTCCGCCGCAAGGCGGCGTCGTCAGCGTCCGAAGCGCCGCGCCCGCTGCTGGTAGGTGCGGACGGCGCGGAGGAGGTCGATCTCGCGAAACGCCGGCCAGTACGCGTCGCAGAAATAGTACTCGCTGTAGGCGCTCTGCCAGGGCAGGAACCCCGACAGGCGGACCTCGCCCGAGGTGCGGATGATCAGGTCGGGATCGGACGAGCCGCGCGTGTAGAGCTGGGCGGCGAGCCGGTCGGCCGTCAGGGCGTCCGCGAGGGCATCGGGAGCCGTTCCGTCCGCGACGAGCGCGCGGATGGCCGCCCGGGCCGCTTCCACGAGCTCGTCGCGACCGGAATACCCAAGGGCGAGCGTCACGCGGAGGCCGGGCCGGCCCCGCGTCTCTGCCTCACCCCGCTCGGCGGCCTCGCGGAGGCGCTCCGGAAGCAGGTCCCGCCGGCCGATCACCTGGAGGCTCATCTCCATCCGCTTGACCCGGTCGCGCGCGGCGAGGGCTTCGAGCGTCTGCCGGGCGATCTCGGTGATCGCGGCGACCTCCTCGGGCGATCGCTCGAGGTTCTCGAGCGACAGCGCCCAGAGGGTCACCTCCCCGATGCCGAGAGAGGCGCACCAGTCGAGCAGCTCGACCGCCTTGTCGGCACCGTGGCTGTGGCCCGCCCGGATCTCGCGGAAGCCGAGCTCGCGGGCCCAGCGCCGGTTGCCGTCCATGATGAGGGCGACGTGCTGGGGCACCGGCATCGACAGCACCTCCGCCCGCAGGCGGGCGGCGTAGGCGCGATAGACGGGCGCGAGCGCGGCACCGGCAACGAGACGCCCCACGGCCCGGGCCCGCGTCACGAGGCCGGCCGCGCTCCCGGTCGGGATGGCGACGCGCGGCGGCGCGGGTGGCGAGTCGGTGGGCATGGCGTCCTCGGGTATCGGCGTGGGCCCAGCCTAGACCCGCGGGCCGGGCGGCGTGTGACGCGGATCACGCATCGAGGCGCTCCACGACGGTGGCGATCCCCTGCCCCACCCCGATGCACATGGACGCGAGGCCGAACCGGCCCCGCGTCCGGGCAAGCTCGTGGACGAGCATCGTCACGAGGCGGGCACCCGACGCACCGAGCGGGTGCCCGAGCGCGATCGCGCCGCCGTTCGGGTTCACCCGCGCCGGGTCGAGGCCGAGCTCGTCCATGCAGGCGACCGCCTGCGAGGCGAACGCCTCGTTGAGCTCCACGATGTCGATGTCGGCGACGGTCAGGCCCGCCCGGTGGAGCGCCTTCCGGATCGCCGGCACCGGGCCGATCCCCATCACCCGCGGATCGACGCCGGCGACGGCCGTGGCCAGGACACGGGCCATGGGCCGCAGGCCCAGGGCGCGGCCCCGGTCCCCTTCGACCAGGAGCACCGCGGCGGCCCCGTCATTGATGCCCGACGCGTTGCCCGCGGTCACCGTCCCTCCGTCCCGGAAGGCCGGCTTCAGCTTCGCGAGCGCCTCGGCGGTGGTGTCGGGGCGCGGGTGCTCGTCGCGGGCGACGAGGACGGGATCGCCCCGCCGCTGCGGGATCGGCACGGACACGAGCTGGCCGTCGAAGCGGCCGCCCTCGATGGCCGCCGCGGCGCGGCGCTGGCTCTCGAGGGCGAAGGCGTCCTGCCGCTCCCGGGAGACGTGCCACTCGTCGGCGACGCATTCGGCCGTCTCCCCGAGGGAGATCGCGGGGTAGGCCGCGTCGAGGCGGGGGTTGACGAAGCGCCAGCCGAGCGTGGTGTCGACGAGGTCGCGCGGGCCTCGCTCGAACGGTGCCTCCGGCTTCAGCATCGCGAAGGGAGCGCGGGTCATCGACTCGACCCCACCGGCCACGAAGACATCGCCGTCGCCGACGGCGATGGCATGGGCCGCCGAGTTGATCGCCTGGAGGCCGCTCCCGCAGAGGCGGTTGACCGTGAGCCCGCCGACCTCCACCGGGAAGCCCGCGAGAAGGAGCGCCATCCGGGCGACGTCGCGGTTGTCCTCGCCCGCCTGGTTGGCGCAGCCGAGGATCACATCCTCGATCGCCGCCGGATCCACCCCGGTGCGCTCCACGACCGCTCGCAGGACGAGCGCCGCGAGGTCGTCGGGGCGAACCGACGCCAGGGCGCCGCCGTAGCGGCCGATGGGCGTCCGCACGGCGTCGACGATCCAGGCGTCGCGGAGGGGCCGCTGCAGGTCTCGGGTCATGGCCGCGATTCTAGGCCTGCCCGACCGCGCCCGACGCCGGCGTTCAGGCCGGCAGCGTCGGGTCGAACAGCTCCAGGCGCCCTCCGCGCAGCTCGAACACGCGGCGGTCGATCTCCTCGTCGGAGTCGCCGGCGTACTCCAGCACAAAGTCGGCGAAGAGAGGGGCGAACTCGGGATCGTCGGGCCTGAGGCTGCCCGCCACGAGCAGGTGGCGCGCGGGCAGTCCGACGAGGACGCGCCTGCCGGGACCGCCGAGCTCGCGCTCCAGGTGGGCGACGGCGTCGGGCAGCAGGATGCGGCTCACGTCCCAGCCGTCGCCGGTGTCCGACGAGATGACCCGGCGCTCGCCGTCAGCATCGACGGACCAGGGCGCCGTGGCCGACCAGGCCTCGAGGTTCCGGAGGGCGGCCTCCCGCAGCGTCGCGACCGAGATGCCCCAGCCCGCCAGGTGGTCGCCGTTGGCGAGGATGTCGAAGCCGCCCGCGGTCATCGTGTAGGCGACGGCGAGGTCGACCGGGCCGTCGTCGATCAGCGGCCCGACGTGGCCGGCGCCGTCGGTCGATGTCTCGAGGGTCGCCAGGTTGAGCCCGACGGTTCCCGCCGGACGGATCACCGGAAAGAGGATCGGAGCGGCCGCTTCCCACGCGTTCTCGGCACTGAGGGAGATCGGCGAGGCGGTCGCGGTGGCGCCGCTGTCGTCCGTGCGCGCTGCGTCGTCGGTCATCGGATCCCTAGGATGCGCCATCCGGCGGCGCCGTGGAAGCCCTCGATGCGCGCCAGCGCGGCGGCCGGCGATCGAGGAACGCGCGCATGCCCTCCTCCTGGTCCGGTGTCCCGAAGAGGGCCCGAAAGAGGCCTCGCTCGCGGTCGAGGCCCTCGGCGAGCGAGCTCTCGAAGGCGCCCCGGATCGCGGCGACGGCGGCTCGAACGGCCTCGTCGGGCTGGGCGGCGACGGCGACGGCAAGATCCAGGGCCGCGGCGAGCGTCTCCGCCGCTGGCACGACGCGGGTGACGAGCCCGAGCCGCTCGGCCTCGGCCGCCGGCATCCGGCGCGTGGTGAGGACGAGGTCCATCGTCCGGGCCTTGCCGATCGCGCGCGCGAGCCGCTGCGTCCCCCCGGCGCCGGGAATGATCCCGAGGCCGATCTCGGGCTGGCCGAAGGTCGCATCGTCGGCGGCCACGATCATGTCGCAGGCGAGCGCGAGCTCCGCGCCGCCTCCGAGGGCATAGCCGCGGACCGCGGCGATGGTCGGCGTCGCGACGGCGGCAACCCGGTCCCAGCCCCGGAAGCCGGCGGCGGTCGCGAGGCTGGCCGCCGTCTGGGTCGCCAGCTCGGCCACGTCGGCGCCGGCGGCGAAGGCCCGCGTGCCGGCGCCGGTGATCACGATCGCCCGGCAGCTGGGGTCGGCGTCGAGCGCCTCCACCGCCTCGGCGAGCCGGAGGAGAAGGTCGAAGCTCAGGGCGTTGAGCGCCCGCGGGCGGTTGAGCGTGACCAGCGCAACGCCGTCGAGCGGGATCGGCGGGTCGAACGGCACGCCGGCGGCATCGCGGCCAAGGGCAGGGTGCTCCCAAAGGACCAGGCTCGCGGTTCCATCGCCTGCTGCCTGTCCGGCCACGTCCAGCCTCCGCGAGGTGCGCCGCGGCTGACGGCGCCGGCCACAGTATCCACGCTCGGCGAGCGCGATGGCGGTCGGGCGGGGCCCGCGAGCACGGGGGACGACCCGGTGTCCAACGCCGCGCCGCTCCGCCCGGCGGTTCCCTTCAGCCGGGCCGGCGCCCGGTGGAGGCATCGGTGGAGCGATAGAACCCGGTGAGGCCCTCGGTGAACAGGCCGGGCCGCTTCGACGGCACCTCGTGGCCGCAGCCGGGCACGACGAAGAGCCGCGCGTCGGGCAGCTGGCGCGCCAGCGCCAGCGCCTGGCCGACGGGCACGATCGGATCGCGGTCGCCCACGACGACGAGGCCCGGCAGGCGCGCGCGGCGAACGTCCGCGGGCCCGGGAGGCTCCTGGGACGCCGCGAAGGCGGCGATCGCCGGCATGAGGGCCCGCCATGCCCCGTCGCCCTGGACCGGATCGTGACGCCGCGCGAGCGCGGCCGCCCAGGCGGGGTCGTCGCGCTCGATGCGGGCTACGTCGGCGAGGCGCCGGATGACGCTGCGTCCGCGGCTCGCGCTCGGTCGCGGTTCCCACGAGGACGAGGGTCCGCAGCCGCTCCGGGCGATCGACGGCGTAGGCGAGCGCCGTGGCGCCGCCCATCGAGAACCCGAGGAGGTCGAACCTGGCCAGGCCAAGACCATCGACGAACGCCGCCAGGTCCTCGACGAGGTCGGCGAGGCGCAGGCCGCGCGCCGCGTCGTAGGCCGTGCGCGCGTGGCCGCGGGCGTCGGGGAGGTAACAGGTGAAGGTCTGGGCGAGACGCGGCAGCTGGGCCCCGAAGTCCTCGCGCCCCGTCGACGACGCGCTGTGCAGGAGGACGAGGGGTGGTCCGGAGCCGGCAACGTCGTAGGCGACCTGGAGGCCGTTCGCGTCGAGATAGCGGGTCACGGCGCGCAGTCTACGGGCGTCGCCGCAGCCGGCCCCGAAGCTGGGAACCGCCGAACCGCTCGAGCACGGCTCATCGACGGCGGTCCCGCCCGGCGGGGGCAGGACGCTAGAATGCCCGCCATGGCCTCGACCCCCGCCCGCTGGGACCGCGCCTCGCTGGCACCCGTCGCCGGAGACGGGCGGCGCATCCCGGAGATCGTCCAGCTGGGCCCGACGATCCCGGACCTGGACACGTTGTTCGCCTTCGCCCGCGACGCCGAGCTTCGCATCGCGACCCTCCGGCTCCGCGTCGAGGAGCACGCCACGATCGCCGGCGGCGAGTCGCTCCGCATCCACGAAGTGCTCATCCGGCACCCCGGCAGGGCGCGGGTGACGGTCCTGCGCCCCGATCTCCCGGCCCCGGTCAACCACGACGTCTGGCTGAGCGACGGCGCGACGGTCCGCGCCTATCGCGCCGGGCATCGGCTGGCGACCCTCCGCCCGGCCCGGTCGGCGCTCGTCGGCATCGACGATCGCGACCTGCCGGGGACGTCGCGGCCCTACCTGCCGCTGACGGCGCTGCCGCCGAACTCGCTGGCGGACACCTTCGTCCATCCGGGCGGCTACTGTCAGAACGTGCTGGCCACCGGCGCCGGCGTCGTCGCCGGGCGGGCGATCGTTGCCGGGCGCGAAGCGATCGCCGTCACGGTCCGCCACCCGCGGACGATCGAGCTGGCCGCCGACCGACCGGACCATCGCCTCGAGGTCGCGTTCGACCGCGAGACCGGCCTTCTCGTCCGCCTCGTCGAATCGTTCGGCGAGATCGTCACCCGGCGGGCCGAGGCGACCGAGCTGGCGCCGGACGCCCCCATCCCGGACACGGCGTTCTCGATCGCGATCCCGGCGGACGCGGCCACCATCTTCTGACCGTCAGCCCGGACTGACGGAGCTTCGGCGGCTGTGCGATCCGGCCGACCTCGCCCGGTCAGGCGGGCGGGAAGACGACGACGCGCCGGGCCCCATCGCCCTGGCGCAGGGCATCGAACGCGCGCCCGAGGTCGTCGAGGGTGATCCGCTCCTCGACGAGCCGTCCGGCGGGCAGCCGCCCCGCGACGACCTGGCGGGCCAGCTCCGGGAAGACGACCGCCGGCACCGCCGAGCCGTAGTTGCTGCCCACGAGCCGGATGCCGCCCTCGACGAACGCGTAGACGTCGATGCATGCCCGAACCCCCTGCGGGGTCATCCCGACGAGGGTCACGGTGCCCCCGGGACGGACGAGGTCCAGGGCCAGCTCGGCGGTGGAGGCCAGGCCGATCGCCTCGATGACGTGATCCGCGCCGGCCGGGAGGAGGGCCCGGATCGCGTCCCGAGTGGCCGGCGGGTCACCCGCGACGACGGCGTCCGTGGCTCCGACCGAGCGTGCCAGGGCCAGCTTGGCCGGGGCGCGGTCGACGGCGACGATCCGGGCCGCACCGACGAGGACCGCGCCCATCACCGCGGAGAGGCCCACGCCGCCGAGCCCGATCACGACCACGGCATCGCCAGGCCTGACACCGGCGGTGCGCATCACCGCGCCGACGCCCGTGGTCACGGCACAGCCGATCAGGGCCGCGGCCTCGGGCGGAACCGCCGGATCGACGGGGATCGCCGCCTCGGCGGCCACGACCTGGTGGCTGGAGAGCGTGCCGATGCCCGAGTACGATCCGATCGGCGTGCCGTCCGCTCGGCGCAGCCGCACGTCGGCGGGCGCCCGGCGGTGCCCGGATCCGCGGGGGTCGGCGCAGAGGAAGCCCTCATCGCGGCGGCAGGCGGGACACGTCCCGCAGGGGGCCGTCCAGGCAAGCACGACGAGGTCGCCCGGGCGCGGATCGCCGGCCCGGGAGCCGACCTCGGGACCGACGGCCTCCACGATTCCCGCACCCTCGTGGCCCATGACGACCGGTGCCGGGCGGTTCCAGTCGCCGTCGAGCACGTGGAGGTCGGAGTGGCAGACACCGGACGCCAGGATGCGGACGAGGACCTCGCGAGGCCCGGGGGGGTCGAGGAGCAGATCCTCCACCCGGAACCCGTCGGCGGGGCCGAGGAAGACCGCCGCCCGGACGTCGAGCGCCCGCCCGCTCGGGCCGGCCTGCCCTCGATCGCCGGGTCGCCCTCGGCCGCCGGCCCGCCCGCGACCGCTGAGTTGTCCTCGACCCGCTCACCGGGTCCGCTCACGGCTCGAGGTCGGGGCGCACCCGGCGGAGCCAGTCGCGGAGGGCCCACTCGGTGGTGCGGAACGCGATCTCCGGCCAGGGGATGGCGTCCGGGGCGAACGGCCGGATCTCGAGCGCTTCCGGGGTCGGCGCCGCGCGGCCGCCGACGATCCGGGCCGCGAACGCGATGACCACGATCGCGGCCTCCGGCCGCGTGTAGAGGCCGACGATCTGACCGGGCTCCACCACGAGGCCGGTCTCCTCGAGGGTCTCGCGGACCGCCCCCTCGTGGACCGTCTCGTCGATCTCCATGAAGCCGCCCGGCTGCGCCCAGAGGCCGCGGCCGGGCTCGATGCCGCGCCGCAACAGCATGACGTCGCCGGAATCCGTCACGGGCAGAGTGGTGACCACGAGGCGCGGGTTGACGTAGGCGATGTAGCCGCAGGCCTCGCACGCCAGGCGTTCGCGGTCCTCCTCGGGCAGCGTCCCGAGCCGCAGCGCGGCGCCGCAGCGGGAGCAGTAGTTGAGCGTCGCCGCGAGCCAGGCCGGGACGCCCCGCCCGGCCGACGGATCGAAAGCCCCCGCGCGTCCGGTCCCGTCCGCGGCCGAGCGCAGGTCCGACAGCCCGTGCGGGTGGGGTGAGCGGTCGCCGTGGCTCATCGGGCCGAGCTCATCGCGCGCTCACGCGGCCAGGACCAGCCAGGCCGCGCCGACGAGCAGGGCGTAGAGGAGCACCCCGACGGCCACCCAGGCCAGCCGGAACAGCCCCTTCGTCCGATCGACGGGCATCCAGGCCCAGGCCGACCGCCAGATGCGCACGATCGCGTCGGCGTTGGCGATGGCGAGGAGGGGCGCGGCGACCAGGACGCACAGGCGGACGAGCGCGCTGTCGAGCGGGACCCCGATCTCAAGCGCGGTGATGGCGACGGCGCCGAGGATGAGCGCCGGTGCCGACAGGAGCACGTAGTGCTTCTGCAGGGGCGTCGGCTTCGTCTCGGGAACGCTGCGGGGTGGCAGCCCGGCCAGGCTGGGCGGCACGACGGGGGACCGGACCGGCTGGCGGTCCAGGGCCGGCATTCCCCGCTCGTAGCGCTCGTCCTGCACGGCGCGAGTGTAGACGCCGCGTGCCGCCCCGGCCGGCGGCGATTGGCCTACGCTCCACGCGGGCACGGGCAGGCCCGCGGCACCGGGACCGCCCGGCCGCTCGCAGCGGGATGGGGATCATGGCGAAGATCGGCTACGCGGCAATGCTCGAACACTTCCACCCCACGGACCTGCTCGACTGGTGTGTCCGGGCGGAGCAGGCCGGCTTCACGGCCGGCTTCATGGTCTCCGAGCATTTCCACCCGTGGACACCGCAGCAGGGGCAGGCCGCGTTCGCCTGGAGCTTCATGGGCGCCCTCGGCACGCGCACCTCGCTGCGCTTCGGGACGGCCGTCACCTGCCCCGGCTTTCGCTATCACCCGGCGGTGATCGCCCATGCGGCGGCAACCCTGGGCGCGATGTTCCCCGGCCGCTTCTGGCTCGGCCTCGGGGCCGGTGAGGCCCTCAACGAGCACATCGTCGGCGGCCAGTGGCCCGAGATCGGGACCCGCTCGGCGATGCTGTTCGAGGCCATCGAGGTCATCTCGAAGCTCTTCTCCGGCACCGTCGTTCGGCATCGCGGCGAGCACTTCAGGCTCGAGTCGGCGAAGCTCTACACCCGCCCCGAGGAGCCGGTCCCGATCTACGTCGCCACCGCGGGTCCCCTCAACGCGAAGAGGACCGGCCGGCTCGCCGACGGGATCATCACCGTTGGCGCGGCCGACGAGAAGATCGGCATGCTGTGGGGTAAGTTCGAGGAGGGTGCGCGGGAGGCCGGCAAGGATCCGGCCGGCCGGCCGAAGCTCCTCCAGGTCCACGTCAGCTGGGCGCCGACCGACGACGAGGCCGCGGCGAACGCGGTTCGGGAGTGGCCGAACGGGGGGATGCCCTTCCCCAAGCAGGACATTCGCAACCCGGAGGACTTCGCGGCGATGGCGAAGAGCGTCCGGCCGGAGGACTTCCGCAACCGCGTCCTGATCTCGTCCGACCTCGCGGTCCTCACTGCCCACGTCCAGCACTACGTGGACATGGGCTTCGACGAGGTGCACGTCCACAACGTCGGCCGCAACCAGGCCGAGTTCATCGACATCTTCGGCCGCGAGGTCCTGCCGGCCCTCCGGCTCGACTGAGCGGCGTGGGTCAGCGGCCGATGTCCGGCTCGGTCGACGTCGCGGTCGTCGGCGGCGGCATCGTCGGGCTGGCCACCGCGCTCCGGCTCCTTGAGGCCCGGCCGGGGCTCCGCCTGCGCCTCCTGGAGAAAGAGGAGCGCCTGGCCGCGCACCAGACGGGGCGCAACAGCGGCGTGATCCACTCGCCCAACACCTACGCCCCGGGCTCGCGCAAGGCGCGCCTCTGCGCCGAGGGCCGAACCGCGGCCCTCGCCTTCGCCGACGAGCACGGGATCCCATACGACCTCTGCGGCGAGCTCATCGTGGCCACGGAGCCCGCTGAGCTGCCGCGCCTGGAGGCGATCAAGGAACGGGCGGTGGCCAACGGCGTCGCCGTTCGCGAGCTCGGGCCGGAGGCCCTGCGGGAGGTGGAGCCCGCCGTGATCGGGCTGCGGGCGCTCCACGTTCCGTCGACAGGCGTGATCGACTGGGAGCGCTTCGCGCTCGCGGTCGCCGAGGCGGTGCGAGCGCGCGGCGGCGACATCCGCACCGGCAGCGAGGTGCTGGCGATCCGCCGGACGGCGGACGCCCTCGTCCTCGAGACGTCGGCCGGGACGGTGGCGACCCGCGACCTGGTCAGCTGCGCCGGCCTCCACGCCGACCGCCTGGCGGCCATGACGGGCGATCGCGGCCGGGTCCGGATCATCCCGTTCCGGGGCGACTACGCCGTCCTCCGCCCGTCCGCCCGTGGCCTGTGCCGCGCCCTCGTCTACCCCGTCCCGGACCCGCGCTTCCCGTTCCTCGGCGTGCACCTCACCCGGCGGCTCGACGGGGAGGTGTGGGCCGGCCCGAACGCCGTGCTGGCCCTCGCTCGCGAGGGCTATCGCCGGCGCGACGTCGATCTCCGCGAGGTCGGGTCCGTCGTTCGCGACCGCGGATTCCTGCGGCTGGCCGGCCGCTACTGGCGGACGGGGGCCGTCGAGATGATCCGCGACCAATCCCTGCGCCTGTTCGCGCGGGCGCTGCGGCGCTACACGCCGGAGCTCACGGTCGAGGATCTCGCCTGGGGGCCATCGGGCATCCGGGCCCAGGCGCTGCGGATCGACGGCTCGCTCGTCGAGGATTTCGCCGTCGCGCGCGGACCGCACGTCCTCCACGTCCAGAACGCGCCGTCGCCGGCAGCGACCGCGAGCCTGGCCATCGGCCGCGAGCTGGCGGGCATGGCCGTGGGACAATTCGGCATCTAGGGGAGGAGCCACGATGGAGCACCTCGACGCGGACGAGCTCGCCGCCGGGCTCGAGCACCTCCGGCTCGCGCCCGCCGACGCGGGGACCGTCGAGCTGATCGTGCGACGTCCCGCGGAGGACCGACGGGAGGTCCTCGATGAGGGCGTCCTGACGGTCGAAGACGGCCTCTCGGGCGACGGCTGGCGGGCTCGTGGCAGCCGCTCGATGCCGGACGGGTCCGCCGACCCCGATCGGCAGCTGACCGTCATGGGAGCGCGGGTCGCCGACCTTTTCACCCGCGGCGACCGGACCGCCTGGCCCCTGGCCGGCGACCAGCTCTACCTCGACCTCGACCTGAGCGTGGCGAGCCTGCCGCCGGGGACACGGCTCTCGCTCGGCTCGGCCGAGATCGAGGTGACCGAGCCGCCCCACACGGGCTGCGCCAAGTTCAGCGCCCGCTTCGGCAGCGAAGCTCTGCGCTTCGTCAACTCCCCCGACGGGCGGGCGCTGCGTCTCCGCGGCCTGAACGCGCGGGTCGTGATCCCCGGGGTGGTTCGTCCGGGCGACGCCGTCCGCCGGACCTGAGCGCGGTCGGGCGACCCTCCGGCGAGCGATCCCGACCTCGCGCGGCGGGCGATCCGGCCCTTGCCGCCGGGGCTGGCAACCGGCACGCTGGACGCCGCCGGCCGGTCGCCACCGGCGCGCCCAGGTCCAGGAGGAGCCCATGAACGACCGTGCCTCCACCGCCCGTGACGACCTGCCGCTGGGCCCCGGGCTCCCGGAACCGGTCCGGGCGGCGCTTGCCGCGGGCGACGCAGCGGGTGCCCGTGAGCACCTCGCGCACGACATCGTGGGCTGGCTCACGACGGTGGCGCGTGACGGGCAGCCGCAGACGGCCGTCATCTCGTTCCTGTGGGACGGAGAGGGCATCCTCTTCTACAGCCGCCCCGATACGCCGAAGGTGCGCAACATCGCGGCCAGCGGATCCGTGTCGTTCCACCTCAACTGCGACCCCTACGGCGATCACGTGGTGGTGGTCGAAGGTCGGGCGCAGGTCGTCCCCCTGGAGCGGCGGTCGGACGTCCACCCCGCGTACCGGGCGAAGTACCGCGAGCCGCTCGAGCATTGGGGCATGGACGAGCGCAGGACCGCGGAGGAGTTCTCGTTGCCGATCCGCATTCACCCCGAGCGGATCCGGCTCTGGTGACGGGAGGCGTGTCGTGAATGCCGTCGAGGCGATCGCGTTCGAGCGGCCGGCCCAGCGCGCCGACGAGCTCGGGGGCCGGCCCGGGGTCATCAGGTTCCTCGAGGTCGCCCCGGTGCGCGCGGTGATGGTGGACGGCGACGGTCAGCCCGGCGAGGCGACCTTTGGCGCCCGGATGCCGGGCCTCTACACCACCGCGTACTCGCTGCGGTTTGCCCTGAAACGCCGCGGTGTCGAACGCCGGGTCGGCATGCTCGAGGGCCTCTTCTGGACCGCGGACGGGGCGATCGACCTCGACGCGATCCTCGGGCCCGACCGCGGCACCTGGCGCTGGACGCTCTTCATCGCCCTCCCGGACGAGGCCACCGACGACGAGCTGGCCATGGCCCTCGCGGCCGGCCGGGCGAAGGTGTCGCCGGAGATCGCGGCGGACCTGCGGATCGAGACGCTCGCCGAGGGCTCCGTTGCCCAGGTGCTCTACCTGGGACCGTACGCCGACGAGCGGCCGACGATCGAACGGCTCCACGCGGCGATCGAGGCGGCCGGGCTGCGGCCGCGCGGCCGGCACCACGAGCTGTACCTGGGCAACCCCGGCCGGGCTGCCCCCGAGAAGCTCAGGACGCTCATCCGCCACCCGGTCGAGCCGGCCCTGGCCGCGGCGGCGGGCAACGTCCGGCCCTAGCCCTCAGCCGCGCAAGACGCAGAGCTCGTTGCCCTCGGGGTCGGCCATCACCGTCCGGGCGACGTCGTCGAGGCCGCGCTCCGAGATCCCGGGAGTCGCTCCACCTACCGCCAGGTGCGCGCTTCGTCCGGGTAGAGGCGCACTCGACGGTATGGCTCGCGGCCGCGCGAGCGCGAAACGACGTTGGCCCGTTCCGCCATCTGGTGCTGGAGCCGCCGCACGTAGGCATTCTGCGGCGCCAGCTCCACCGGCTGCGACTCGCGGACGACCAGCCCGATCGCCTCCTCCGTCTCCCGGAGGGCCGCCTCCCGGGGATCGACCTCCAGGGCGAAGATCGAGGTCAGGCTGGACTGCATCTGGACGATCGTGTTGGCCTTGAGAACGTAGACGGGCAAGGTCCGCTCCTCGGCCTCCCGGATCGTGGGGCCCTTCTGGCGGTACTCGCTGCGCAGGGTCATGACCACGTCGGCCTCGTCGATGAGGCGAGCCACGATCACCGGCAGCTGCAGCTCGCGCACGGCCTGCTCCAGCCGCTTGCGGCTGATGCCGTGGGGGAAGACGCGGAGCGTGGGAAGAAGGCCGGACTCGACGCGGAGCGCGGGGCCGTCCTCCTCGACCGCCGCCGCGATCGCGCGATCGGCGAGGCGCTCGTCGTCGGCCGCCAGGTCGGCCACGTTGACCGGGCCCGTGCCTTCCTCGGCCTTGAACGCCTCGAGGGCGCGCGCGGCCTGGTCGCGCCATTGCGCCTGGCGCTCCCACTCCCGGGCATCGCGTGCCCGTACGTCGGCGGCGGCCTCGGCCTCGGCCGCCCGCTCGACGGGACCCCGGTCCGCGATGTCCCCGGCGACGAACGGCGCTTCGACGGCGGCCGCTCGTGACCCGCCCGGAATCGCGGGAGGCGCCGCCCCCGCCGCCGCCTCCGGAGCCGCGCGGGGTGGGGCGATCGCCCATCCGGGCGATCCGCTCGCCGGGCATCGTCCGGCCTCCGCCTTCTCCAGTTCGCCCGCGGGACTCGCGCCAGCCGCCGGAGGCTCCGGGGCGATAGGTGGGACGTGCCGCCCCGGCGGGGTCCCAGGGCGTGGTGCGGTAGTCGCCGGTGCCCCGCCAGCCGGGCTCGGGCCGCCAGCCGCCGCCGCCGGAGCCGACGAGCCCGGAGAAGCGCTCCCGACCCAGCTGCTCGCGCGGTGACGGGCGCGGGCGCGACTGCGACCTGTGAACCCCGGCCTCGTCCTTCCAGCGCATCTCGGGCGCGACGGGGTCGCCGCGGAGCATCGCGTCGACCGTATCGGATACGTCGGCATGGACCATGACCCGCTCGCGGTCCTGGATCTCGACGATGACGTCGAAGGTCGGCGGCGCCTTCCGCTCGAGGACGCTCTTCTGCGTCCGGCGGCGGCGCGCCTCATCGTCGCCGAGGGTGACGCTCTGGATCCCGCCGATCAGGTCGGACAGGGTCGGGTTGAGCATCAGGTTGTCGAGCGTGTTGCCGTGGGCCGTCCCGATGAGCTGGACGCCGCGCTCGGCGATCGTCCGCGCGGCCTGGGCTTCCAGCTCGGTTCCGATCTCGTCGATGACGATGACCTGGGGCATGTGGTTCTCGACGGCCTCGATCATCACCTCGTGCTGCAGGGCCGGCGTCCGGACCTGCATCCGGCGCGCCTTGCCGATGGCCGGGTGGGGGATGTCGCCGTCGCCCGCGATCTCGTTCGACGTGTCGACGACGACGACGCGCTTGCCGAGGTCGTCGGCCAGGACCCGGGCGGCCTCGCGGAGCATCGTCGTCTTGCCGATGCCGGGGCGACCCATGATGAGGATCGACTTCCCGGTCCCCACGAAGTCGTTGATGATCTCGATCGTGCCGTACACCGCGCGCCCGATCCGGCACGTGAGCCCGACGATCTTCCCGGTCCGGTTGCGGATCGCGCTGATGCGGTGAAGCGTGCGCTCGATGCCGGCCCGGTTGTCGTCGCCGAAGGAGCCGATCTTGTCGACCACGTGGGCGATGTCGGCCTCCGTCACCTCCCGCTCCAGGAGGATCACCTCGCTCTCCGGGAATCGCGCCTCCGGCCGCCGGCCGAGGTCCATCACGACCTCGATCAGGTCGGTGCGCTCCGGGAGGGCGTGGATCGCGTCGACGATCTCGAGCGGCAACGCCCCGAGCAGGGCGTCGAGGTCGTCGATCAATTCGCGGTTGCGGTGGTCGGCCACGGACGGTCCCCTCAGCGTACGGCCGGCAGCATGGCCGGCTCGGCGACCCGAACGAGCGTCTCCTTCATGAGGAGCGTGACGGTCGCGATCGTGCTGAACCCCTCCTCTTCGAGGCGATGCTCCAGGGGCAATTCGTAGGTGCGCACCGGGGCGATGACCCCGGGCTCGAAGCGATGCCCCGCCCGCTGGGTCCGGGCGGCGATGACGCCCAGGCCGAAGCGCACCAGGGAAGCGGCGTCGGCACCGGGGCGGGCGAGGATGCGCAGGTAGTGCGGCTGGTCCTCCTTGGCGACGCCGACCTGGACGAAGCCCGTGGCGGCCGTCGGGTCGGCGGTGCCCTCGGCCGCATCCTGCAGGTACGTCTCGACGTCGGCGAACCGCAGGATCGGCGTCAGGCTCGAGCGCGGCATCAGGGCGTCGCCGCCCTGGAGCTCCCAGTCGGCGATGCGGCTCATCTCGAGGCGCTGGACCGGGGCCGGGGTGATCGCGCAGTAGAGTCGGAACAGCGCAACCGCGTCGGTCTGCCCCACCGGACGGATGCGGAGGCCGCCGACCTCCTCGTCGGTGAGCGGCGCGGGGAGCGGTCGGTCTCCCGGCCGGAAGCAGACGTGCTCGTCGCCGTAGCGGGCGAAGCCCGCCTGCATGAAGAGCTCGACGTTCCCGTCCTCGTCCGAGCAGGCCACGTGGAAGCGGGCCGCACCACGCTTGGCCACCTCGCGCAGGCACACCTGGACGAGCCGGTAGCGAATGTCGCCGGCGTCCGCGAGCCCGATGGCGTCGAGCTCCACGATCGTCCATTCGTCGCGATGGCCGTCACGCTCCACGCGGAGCAGACCCGCGAGATGGCCGCCGCTTTCGTGCACGTAGAGGAGGTCGTTCGGGCGGAACGCCCCGAGCGGAAGCCGGAAGAGGGTGAAGACGCCGATCGGCGGGCCGGCCAGTGGAAGGCCGAGCGAGCGGGCCCCCGAATCCGACGCCTGGGCCAGGCGCGACAGCTCGCCGAGTGCCGACAGGTCCGTCAGCCGAGCCGGCCGCACCTTGCCGGCCCGCCCCGGCGCCTGACCCGGCCGGCTGCTCACGAGCCCGGTCTCGTGCGCCGCAGCGGGTGCGGCCGGCGACCTGATCCCTCGGCGGGGTCGGCATGCTCGGCGGCCATCGTGGCCACGAGGCGATGGAAGCGCGTCTCGCCGGCAAGCTCCGGGTGGAACGCGGTGGCGAGGACGTTCCCCTCCCGCACCGCGACGATCCGGCCGTCGTCGAGTCGGGCAAGGACGTCGACCTCCGGTCCGACCTCGTCGACGATCGGGGCGCGGATGAAGATGGCGTGGACGGGACGCTCGCCGAGCATCGGGACGTCGAGGTCGGTCTCGAAGGAGTCCAGCTGGCGGCCGAACGCGTTCCGCTCCACCAGCACGTCGAGCAGCGGCAGGACGGGCTCCTCGCCGCCGGCGATGGTCCTCGAGAGGACGATCATCCCGGCGCACGTGCCGAAGATCGGGGCCCCCGAGCGGGCCATGTCCATGATCGGCCCGGCCAGGCCCCAGCGCCGGATCAGCCGCCGCATCGTCGTGCTCTCGCCCCCCGGCAGGATCAGGCCGTGGACGTCCGCCAGGTCGGCAGGCAGGCGCACCTCGACGCCCTCGACGCCGATCGCCGCCAGCGTCGCCACGTGCTCCCGGAAGGCGCCCTGCAGCGCGAGCACGCCAATCCTCATCGCGGGGCTCCTGCGCGCCTGGCGCGCCGTGGGCTCGCTACCAGCCCCGCACGGCGAGGCGTTCGCCCTCCGGGATCGCCTCCAGCGCGATCCCCCGCATTGCCGCCCCGAGCCCCTTCGAGACTTCGGCCAGGATCTTCGGGTTGTCGAAGTGGGTCGTGGCCTGGACGATCGCGTTGGCGGTCCGCGCCGGATCCTCGCTCTTGAAGATGCCCGAGCCGACGAACACGCCGTCGGCGCCGAGCTGCATCGCCAGCGCCGCGTCGGCCGGGGTGGCGATTCCCCCGGCGACGAAGTTGACCACCGGCAGCCTGCCGGCGGCCGCGACCTCGCGCACCAGCTCGACGGGCGCGCGCAGCTCCTTGGCCGCCACGAACAGCTCGTCGTCGCGCATCGACCCGAGGCGCCGCAGCTCCGCGTTCACCGTCCGGATGTGGCGCACGGCCTCGACGATGTTGCCGGTGCCGGCCTCGCCCTTGGTCCGGATCATGGCGGCGCCCTCGGAGATGCGCCGCAGCGCCTCGCCCAGGTCGCGGCAGCCGCAGACGAACGGAACCTTGAAGGCGTGCTTGTCGATGTGGTTGGCCTCGTCGGCCGGCGTCAGGACCTCCGACTCGTCGATGTAGTCGACGCCGAGGGCTTCCAGGATCTGGGCCTCCACGAAGTGCCCGATGCGCGCCTTGGCCATGACCGGGATCGACACCGCGGCCATGATGCCCTCGATCATCCCCGGATCGCTCATGCGGGCCACGCCGCCCGCGGCGCGAATGTCCGCCGGAACGCGCTCCAGGGCCATGACGGCGACAGCGCCGGCTTCCTCGGCGATCCTGGCGTGCTCGGGGGTGACGACGTCCATGATGACGCCGCCCTTGAGCATCTGGGCAAGCCCCTTCTTCGTGGCCCAGGTGGAGGTCTCGACGGTCATGTGCTTCTGTGTTCCCTGGTGATCGTGGCGTGTTCCGGGAGTGACCGGCCGCGGGGTCATGCCCGCACGGGTCGCGCCGTCGCCCGCGCGCGTGCTCCGAGTATAGCCGAGGGGTTGAACGGGCCCGGACGACGCGTCGGAGCGGCGGGGCGGGGCGCGACCACGCGGCGCGGACCGGGAACGCGAGCGCCGGCGGGGGCGGCGGTTTCGCGAGCGGTTGCGCGGTCCGCGGGGGAGCGGCGGGTTCGCGCCGCGGCTGAGCGTCCAGGGCGGGGAGCGGCGGTTCGCGGGCGAGCCTGCGTGCCGAAGCCCACTACGATGGCGCGCATGCTCGATCCCGCGGCGCTTGCAACCGTCTCCAGCGAGATCGTCGCCTGCCGGGCCTGCCCACGCCTGGTGGAGTGGCGGGAGAGATCGGCCGCGGACCCGCCGGCGCGCTTTCGCGGCGAGACCTACTGGGCACGACCCGTACCCGGGTTCGGTGCGTCGGACGCCCGGATCCTCCTCCTCGGCCTTGCGCCCGCCAGGGATGGCGGCAATCGGACCGGGCGCGTCTTCACCGGCGACCGCAGTGGCGACTTCCTGTTCGCGGCGCTCCATCGCGCCGGACTGGCGAGCCAGCCGACATCGACGCACCGCGACGACGGGCTGGAGCTCCGCGACACGTACATCGCCGCCGCCGTGCGTTGCGCGCCACCCGGCAACAGGCCGCTTCCGACCGAGCGCGATCGCTGCGCGCCCTTCCTGCACCGGGAGCTGGCCCTGCTCGCCGACCTGAGGGTGGTCGTCGCCCTGGGAGCGTATGCCTGGGCGGCGGCCCTGCGGGCCATCGAGGCCACCGGGGGACGCCTCGCCCGCCCGCTCCCCCGTTTCGGCCACGGCGCCGAGGTACGGGTTGGGCGGTACAGCCTCGTCGGCACCTATCACCCGAGCCAGCAGAACACGTTCACCGGCCGCCTGACGCCGGCGATGCTCGACGCGGTGCTGGATCGGGCGCGGACGATCGCGGCAGTGCCGGCCCAACGGGCATCGGATCAGGCATCATCAACGCCATGAGCCAGCCCGTGCCCGGCAGAAACGGCCGCGTCCACCAGGTCAACATCTCGAAGGGCGGCGTGCCGAAGCTGCCGGTCGAGCGCGCCGATGTCCGCCGCCTTGGTCTGGACGGGGACGGGCACAACGAGCCCGAGCCGATCCATGGTGGGCCCGACGCGGCGGTCTCGCTCTACTGCACCGAGGCGATCGCGCGGGTGGCGGCCGATGGCCACACTGCCTTCCCGGGTGCCTTCGGCGAGAACCTGACCCTCGAGGGCATCGACTGGGCGACGCTTCGGGCAGGCGACCGGCTGGCGATCGGCGACGGCGGGCTGCAGATCGAGCTGGTCAAGAGCGCCGCGCCCTGCTCTACGCTCGAGCAGTTCTTCGTCGATGGCAGGTTCGCCCGCATCAGCCACAAGGTGCATCCCGAGGACGCGCGGTGGTACGCCCGGGTCCTGGGGGAGGGACCCGTGGCACGCGGCGACCGGGTGCTGGTGACGGCCACGGCGCCCGAAACCTAGAGGCGAATGAACCGGACGCCGAGCAGGTCGCGGAGCACTCGCTCGCCCGCGGTCCCCGAGATGGCAATGCGCGCCGCCGGCTCCCTGCGCGCCGCGCCGGCCGCGCCCGCGCCCGCACTCACCGTCGCCGCGCCCGAGCCCTCGCCGGCCGCGCCCGTGCCCATCGTCGCAGCGGCCGGGGGCACAAGGCGGATGCCGTGGTCGCCGACCCGCGTCTCACGCTCACCGGGGACCGACCCGGCGCCCGGAGGAACCGTTACGCCGACCGTCCTCGCGTAGGACGCTGCGACCGCCTCCGGGTCGGACACGACCAGCTCCAGGCCCACGAGCCTGGCTCGGCCGCCGAACGGATGGACGAAGGCCGCGCGGCCACGGCGGGCCCGCTCGTCCCATTCGACGCCCTCGAGCTCGTGCTCGATGAGGAACGGCGGGAAGGCCGGGCCGAGGACCGGGGGATAGGCGCAGTGCCAGGCGACGACTTCGCCGTCGGGCCGGGTGCGCGAGCCCGCGACCGCGTCCGAGATCGGGGAGCCGGCAGCGTGCAGCGCGCCCACCTCGCGACGAGCCCCATCGGTCGCGAGTGCGTAGGTGACGAGTCCGGGAGCCCGCGCCTCGAGGGCCTGCGCCGCCGCTGCCCCGATCGGGTTCGCGAAGGCACGATCACGGTCCCACACGCCGATGAGCTCGAGGTAGGCGTCGCCGAGGAAGACCAGCCGGTTGTGGGTCCCCGCCTCGTGACGTCCTCCAGCGGTCGCCGTGAGGCCGATGGCGGATTCGAGGGTCGCGGCGGCAGCCCCAGGATCGTCGACGGCGATCACGAGGTGGTCGATCCCGAGAAGCACATGCGCAGGGTAGCCGACTGGCCGACCGGCACGCCGTGCGGGGACGCTTGGCCTCTCGCGTCGAATCCGCGCGACTCGCTACCCTGCACCTCATGCTCGCCTGGCTCGTCTTCTGGATCATCCTCGCCACGGCCGCCTTCGCCGTCGCGATGTTCGCGATTCGATATCGCGGGATCCACCCCGGCCTCATCCTCGCCGCCCTCGATGCGTTCGGGCTCGTCGTCGCCTCGTACCTCTCCGTCACGGAGCTCTCGGGCAACGTCCCGGTCTGCGGTCCCGTCCACGGTTGTGAGGAAGTGGCCAAGAGCCAGTACGCCTGGATCGGCCCGATCCCCGTCGCCGTCTTCGGCGTGTGCCTCTCGGTCATCCTCCTGGTCGCCGCGCTCGGCTGGTGGCGGACCGGGGACCGGCGATTGCTGGCGGTGCACTACGGGTTGAGCCTCGTCGGCGTGACGTTCGAGGCCTATTTCATGTTCCTCCAGGTCTTCGTGATCGAGGCCGTCTGTATCTGGTGCGCGATGTACGGGGTCAGCCTGGTCCTGCGCTTCGTCATCGCGCTGCTGGTGTGGCTGCGCCGGGATACCGCAGTCGAGGGCGCCGGCTGGTAGCCGACGCGGCGTCGCCGGCAGCGCACATCGCTGGCACCGCACGTCGCCGGCACCGCACGTCGCAGGCACCGGACGTCGCCGCCACCGTCCGTCACACCGAACCGCGAAGCACGCGAGCGTGCCGGAACAGGGCGCGGTCACCTCCTGCTACGATCGCGCCACCATGGACGGTGTCGTGCTCGTGCTGAACCAGAATTACGAGCCGTTGAACGTCTGCAACCTGCCCCGCGCCTTCCGCCTCGTGTTCGGTGCCAAGGCAGAGGTCGTCGAGTACGACCACCAGACGATCAGGACGCCGCGGGCCGCGTACCGGGCCCCGTCCGTGATCCGGCTCCAGCACCACGTCCGCCGCCCGCGCCCGCGGGTGCGCCTCAGCCGACGCGAGATCTTCAGCCGTGACGGCCACACCTGCCAGTACTGCGGGCGACAGGGTCACGATATGACCCTCGACCACGTTGTCCCGCGCCATCGCGGCGGGAGTCACACGTGGGAGAACCTCGTGACGGCCTGCAAGATCTGCAACCATCGCAAGGGCGGCCGCACGCCCGAGGAGGCGCGCTTCCGGCTGCTGCGGCCGCCGTTCGAGCCGCGCAGCGACGTCTACTCCCTCTTCACGCCGTACCTGGCCGACGCCCGCAACGAGCCGTGGCGCGGCTACCTGTTCCTGGGCGCGAACTGACGGCCACGCAGCCGCGCCCCCTGGGGCCCCGTCGTGACGCGCCGGCGATCCCGGCAGGCATCCGGTCGATCGCCGCCACGCTCCGCACCGCCGGTCACGAGGCCTACCTCGTCGGAGGGTGCGTGCGCGACCTGCTGCGGGGCGCCGCGCCGCTCGACTGGGATCTCGCCACGGACGCGCGACCCGACCGGCTCCTGGCCCTCTTCCCGGGGGCCCGCTACGAGAACCGCTTCGGGACCGTCGCCGTGCCCTCCCCCGATGGGGTCCACGAGGTGACGACCTATCGCCGGGACGGCACCTACTCCGACCATCGCCGGCCGGACGACGTGAGCTTCGGCGATACCCTCGGCGAGGATCTCGCCCGCCGCGACTTCACGATCAACGCGATGGCGATCCCGCTCGATGCGGATGGCGATCCGGGAGCGCTCCAAGATCCATTCGACGGGCAGGCGGACCTACAGGACGCGTCCTGCGAGCCGTGGGCGATCCCGTGACCCGCTTTCGCGAGGACGCCCTGCGCATGCTCCGCGCGGTTCGATTCGTGGCGACCCTCCGAGCTCGCGGTCGAGCCCACGACGCGCGCGGCGATCGCCTCCGAGTCGCCGCTGGCGGCCCATGTCTCGGGCGAACGGACATTCGGCGAGATCGTCCGCCTCCTCGCCGCCCGGCGCCCGTCGCCCGGACTCCGCCTGGCCCAGGAAACCGGCCTGCTGGCCGTCATCGCGCCCGACCTCGCCCTCCAGCGCGGGATCCCTCAGGCGAAGGTCGCTGGCGAGGACCTCTGGGATCACACGTGCCGGACCGTGGATGCCGCCTCGGCCGCCCTCGCGGATGGGCTGCCGCTGGCCCGGTTCGCCGCCCTCCTCCACGACATCGGCAAGCCCGCGACCTTCGCCGACGGGCGGTTCGTCGGGCACGATACGGTAGGGGCCGAGCTCGGCGCGGCGTGGCTGGACGGCCTGCGCGCGCCACGCGCCTTCACCACCCGGGTCGCCGGAATCATCCGCCACCACATGTTCGCCTACTCGCCGGAGTGGTCCGACGCTGCCGTGCGACGCTTCATCCGCCGCGTCGGCCTCGAGAGCGTCGACCCCCTGCTGGACCTGCGGGCTGCCGACAACGTGGGCAGCGGCCGGGCCGCGGATGTGGACGGGCTCGAGGAGCTGCGGGCGCGATGCCATGCCCAGGTCGCTGCCCACGTCGCGCTGGAGCGCGCCGACCTCGCGGTCGACGGCGACGACCTGATGCGAGCCCTGGCGATGTCCCCCGGCCCAGCCGTGGGAAGGCTGCTCGACGACCTGCTGGAGCGGGTCATCGCCGACCCGATGCTGAACGAGCGGGCGCGCCTGCTGGCGCTCGCTCGAGAGTGGGTGCTCGACGGCGACGGCCCCATCGCGACGCGAGATCTGCCGTCGCCCGATGCCCAACCCGGGACGCCGCCGTGATCGAGCTCCTCCTCACGGCCGAGAATGCCCTCGCTCTCGGCCTCCTCGACCAGGCCGAGCGAACGTACCGCCAGGTGCTGGACGCCGACCCCCGCAACGGGATCGCGGCCGTCGGTCTCTCCCGCGTTGCCCTCGAGCGAGGCGACGAGGGCGGGGCCGTGGCGCTTGCGCGAGCGGCCCTGGTGATCGATCCCGAGAACGCCAGCGCGCGACGGATGATCGACCGGCTCGAAGAGGTCGCGGCGTACCGCGCGACCCACGCTTCGGTACCCGCGGCGGCCGCGCCGGCGAGTCAACCTGTGCCGCGGCGACGCGTGCGGGAGGCGCCACTCGCCGCGTCGCCTGCCGCCCCGGCAGACGCGCCTGCCGCCCCGGCCGAGGCCCAACCCCTGGGGTCATGGCGCGGCACCACGGCTCCGACGGACGTTCCGGCCCCCGACGAGCGGGCGACGCCCGAGCCACGCCCAACGCGCCCGGGGCTCCTGCGGCGCCTGCTCGGGAGGACCTGATGCGCGTGCTCGTCACCGGCGGCGCCGGCTACGTCGGGTCGGTCTCCGTCGAGGCCCTGGCGGCCGCCGGCCACGACGTGGTGGTCCTCGACGACCTGTCGAAGGGCCACCGGGGAGCCGTGGATCCGGGCGCGCGGCTGGTCGAGGGCAGCTATGCCGACGCGGCCCTGCTCCGATCCGTCCTCGCCGAGCGGCCGCATCGACGCCGTCCTCCACTGCGCCGCGCGCTCGCTCGTCGGGGAGTCGATCGCGAACCCGTCCCTGTACTACCGCGAGAACGTCGCCGGCGGCGTGACCCTGCTCGAGGGACTCCGCGAGGCCGGGGTGCGGCGCCTCGTCTTCAGCTCGACGGCGGCCGTCTACGGCATCCCGGCGGCGGTGCCGATCCGCGAGGACGCCGCCCTGGCCCCGATCAACCCCTACGGGGAGACGAAGCGGGCCTTCGAGGGCGCCCTCCACTGGTATGCCGATGCGTATGGACTGCGGAGCATCAGCCTGCGCTACTTCAACGTCGCCGGCGCGTCCGCCACGAACGGCGAGGTCCACGACCCGGAGACGCACCTGATCCCGAACCTCCTCGCGGCCGCGGAGGGGCGGCAGGAGGTCACCATCTTCGGCGCGGACTACCCGACGCCCGACGGCACCTGCATCCGCGACTACATCCACGTCGAGGATCTCGCCCGTGCCCACCTCCTCGCCCTCGAGGCAACGGACCCCGGTGATCCCCGCACGGACGGTCCCGGCGGCACTGGAGCGGCGGCGATCGCCCTCAACCTCGGCAACGGTGACGGCTTCAGCGTCCGCGAGGTGCTCGCGGCGGCGCGGACGGCCAGCGGCCGGGCCGTGCCGCACCACGTGGGACCGCGTCGCCCGGGCGATCCCCCGGTCCTCGTTGCCGACGCCACGCGCGCCCGCGAAGTGCTCGGCTGGGTGCCCGGTCGGCCGGAGCTCGAGCCGATGGTGGCTTCGGCCTGGGCATGGCGCCGCTCGCACCCGGACGCCTACGGATCCTGAGCGATCGGCAGGTCGATGGCGGACGTTGACGCCTGGCCCGACAACCGAATCGAAACGCAAGCGTTCCCGCGGGGCCACTGACCGGCCCGCGCGATCGCGAGTACCGTCGCTCGACCGGGGCGTGTCCCCGCGGCCATGCCGCGCGGCCCGGTCTCGAGGGAATTCCGAGCGAGGACGACGCCATGACCGCCATCGACCTGTTCCAGGCCAGCTACTCGCGCGGCCTCGGCGCGGCCGCCGCCGGCGCGACGCGCGTCAGCGCCGAGACCGTCGTCTGCGACGCCTGCGGCTGCCGCCTCACGACCCGCCAGACGGCCGACGACGCGCGCTTCACGGGCGCCCGCCGCTGGTACCACTTCGCCGGCTTCGCCGGGCACGACGCCCGCGGGTGCGCCGTCGCGTGCGTCGACCTGGCGCACGAGATCGCCTGAGCCCGGCGGCCGCCGAGTCCGTCGAGCCCGGCGCGGTCCGCGGAGCCCGGCCGCACGCAGAGCCCGCCGCGTCCCGCGGAGCCCGGCCGCACGCAGAGCCCGCCGCGTCCCGCTGGACGCCCCGGCACCGCGCCGGGGCGTTGCCGATTCCGATGACGGCCCGCCGCCCCGCGGGGCTGTCCTGCCTACGCCGAGGCGCGATCGCTTCGGGCAGGACGGGGCCTACCAGGTCGCCGTCCTGACGATCCTCGGGACGAATGCTCGTGGCTACGTCCTGATCCGCCGGGTGAGCGATCGATGGGCCGAATCGGCGGACGCGCTGGACGAGCCCGCGCGATCGGGCCCTGGGACGGCACTGGTACGATCACCACATGGACGACGATCCCCGCGGCTGGCGCCCCCAGGCATTCGGGCAGCGGAAGCCAAAGGACCTGAGCGATCCGGTGGTGGAGCCGGCGTGGGACGGGGTCCGGGTGCTGGCCCACGTGGTCCGCGGCGACGTCAGCCTGCTCGACGCCACGGGTGTCGACCTTGCGCCCGCCCACCCGGAGATCGCGGCTGAGATCCGGGGAAACGCGCTGGCGGACGCCCTGGTGGTGGACGGCTACCTCACGGACCAGGCCATCCGCTCGGGCGTCGGGGTGCTGCTCGACATCGACGAGACGCCCGGCGTCGGCGAGCACATGACCCAGTTCTTCCTCGGCAACCAGGCGGCGGAACACGTCGGCGGCCGCGGGAAGGTGCCCGGCCGGCCCACGGCGCGGACCATCGGCCAGGCCGAGGCAACCGCCGCCGCCGAACCCGCTCCGATCGCCTTCGTGGCCATCGACCTCGTCGCCCTCGACGACCAGGCGCTCCTCGACGTCCCCCTCCTCGAGCGCAAGCGCCTCCTGGAGAGCGCTCTCGTCGAGGGCGCTCGCGTCCGCCGCACGCCGTTCATCCGCGAGCCCGCAGGGAGCTTCATCATCACCTGGCGCTCGCTCGGGTTCGGCGGCCTGGCCTACAAGGAGGCCAACAGCCGCTACCACCCCGGCCTTCCGAACGACGGCTGGTCGCTCATCCCGATGCCGCGCCGCTGACGACCGCAGGTGATACGGTGACCTCGTGGCCTCTTCCGTCCTGACGCCCGCAATCACCGCGGAGATCGAACGCCTGGGGCGGGTCGATCTCGTGGTGGGGATCCCGAGCTTCAAGAACGCGACCACGATCGGGCACGTCGTGCGTGCCGCCCAGGCCGGGCTCGTCCAGTACTTCGCCGACCTGCGCCCGCTCCTCGTCAACTCCGACGCCGGCTCGCCCGACGGGACCCAGCGGGTCGTGGCCGAGACGGAGCCGCCCGACTACGTCGAGCGGATCCTCCTCGTGCGCCCCACGAACCGCCTCGAGCGCCTGACCCTCACCTACCCCGAGGTCGACGGCATCGGGGGCAAGGGCGCGGCGCTGCGGACGATCTTCGAGATCGCGGTCGCCCTCGAGGCCCGGGCCCTCGTGGTCGTCGACTCGGACCTGCGCTCGATCACGCCGGAGTGGATCGAGCTCCTTGCGGGCCCAATCCTCAAGGGGGGCTTCGACTACGTCACGCCCCTCTACGCCCGCCACAAGTACGACGGGACGATCACGAACACCGTCACCTACCCCCTGACCCGGGCCCTGTACGGACGGCGGATCCGGCAGCCGATCGGCGGCGACTTCGGCGTCTCCGGAGACCTCGTCCGGCACTACATGGCCCAGCGCGACTGGACGCCCGAGGTGAGCCGCTTCGGGATCGACATCTGGATGACGACCCATGCCCTCGTCGGCGGGTTCGCCGTCTGCGAGACCCGCCTGGGGGCGAAGGTCCACGACCCCAAGGATCCCTCGGCCGACCTGGGCCCCATGTTCCGCCAGGTGGTCGGCACGATCCTCGCCATGGCGGGGCGCCACCCCGACGCGTGGCTCGACATCCGCGGCAGCCACGAGGTGCCGGCCTACGGCTTCGAGCGCTGGGTCGAGCCGAGCGCGTTGCAGGTGAACACCCTGCGCCTGCTCTCGGAGTTCGGGGCCGGGAGCGTCACCCTCGCCGAGACGTGGCGGGCGATGCTCGCCCCCGACCATGCCGCGGCTGCCGAGGAGCTGGCGGGCGAGGCGGCCAAGCTCGCCGAGCGGGCCGCCAGCCGCCTGGGGCTTGGCGGGACCGAGAGCGGCACCAACAGCGTGACCACCGACGAGATGAGCGACGCCGTCAGCGGGTTCCATTTCCCGGACGAGCTGTGGGCCTCGATCGTGTACGACCTCGTCGTCGTCGCCCGCTTCGGAACGGTCCCGCTCGAGCGCCTGGTGGCCGCCCTCGTGCCCCTCTACTTCGGGCGCGTTGGGAGCCTGGTCGTGGAGTGCCGCCACATGGGCCAGGGCGACGCCGAGGAGCGCGTCGAGCGCCAGGCGCGGGCCTTCGAGCTGCGCAAGCCGTACCTGGTGCAGCGCTGGCGGGCGGCCGAGCTGACCGCCGCGGCCCTCGAGGGCGACGGGGCCCACGCATGAGCCCACGGGCGCCTCTCCCGGCCAGGATTCTCATCCCCGTCGCGAACCCGGCCACCGCCGCGGATCTCGTGCGGATCGGGGCCGACCTGATGGACCCGCGCACCGGCGAGCTGACCGCGCTCGGGATCGTGGAGGTCCCGGAGGACGTCGCCCTGTCCGAGGGCGCGACGCGCGCGCGCCAGGCCCGCCGGCTCCTCCAGAAGGTGCTCGACTATGCCCCCCCGGGGACGCGGATCCGGCCGCTCGTGCGCATCGGGCGGCGGGCCGCGGAGGGGATCGTCGAGGCCGCGCGCGAGGTCGACGCCGATCTGCTCATCTTCGGCTGGGGCGGCCGTTCCGGCGGGCGTGGCGCGAACGCGGGCGCCGTCTTCTCGCCCACGATCGACGAGGTCGTGCGCGAGCCGCCGTGCGACATCGCGGTCGTGAAGCAGCGCCCCTTCGGCGAGGTTCGGCGGATCCTCGTACCCGTGCGCGGAGGCCCGCACGCCGAGCTGGCGATCGAGTTCGCGGACGCCCTCGCGCGTCGCCACGACGGCCGGATCACCGTCCTCCACGTCATCCCGCCGGGAGTCACGAGCACCGTCCGGGCCCAGGCCGAGCGGGCCCTGGCGACGTTCCTGAAGCAGCACGCGCGCGGCAACGCCGACGGCCTGCTGCGGGAGGCACCCAACGTCCGCAACGCCATCCTGCGCGAGGCCGAGAGCGCCGACTTCGTGGTCATGGGGGCGTCGGCGAACCCCGAGGGGACGTCGGCGGACGCATTCCTCTTCGGCGCCCTCCCGGAGGCGATCGCCACCCGGGCGAAGCCCCCCGTGATCGTGGTCAAGACCCGGGAGCGGATCGGGCGGGCGACGTTCGAGGAGCTCGTCGGGCGGGCCGAGTCGCTCGCGGCCGCGGATCGCGCGGCGGAAGAGTCGCGGGCCGTCCCGGCGCGGGTCGAGCGCTGGTTCGGCGAATCGAACTTCCACCACGCCGAGTATCGCAACCTGCGACGGCTGGTGGAGCTCAAGGAGCAGCAGGGCCTCACGATCAGCCTGGTCCTGCCGACCCTCAACGAGGAGGCCACGATCGGCGAGATCATCGCCCGTGCGCGCCGGGTCCTGGTCGACGGCGTGCCCCTCCTGGACGAGATGCTCGTGATCGACTCGGCGTCGACCGACCGAACGCGCGAGATCGCCGAGGCCGAGGGCGCCCGCGTCGTGGCCCATCCCGACGTCCTGCCGCGCTACGGCTCGTACCCGGGCAAGGGCGAGGCGCTCTGGAAGAGCCTCCACGAGACCAGCGGCGACCTGGTCGCCTGGTGCGACACCGACGTCCGCAACTGGCATCCGCGGATGGCCTACGGGACCCTCGGGCCGCTCCTCACCGAGCCCCGCATCCAGTACGTCAAGGGCTACTACCAGCGCCCCATCGTCGAGGGTGGCGTGCTCACGGAGGGCGGCGGCGGGCGCGTGACCGAGCTCGTCGCGCGGCCCCTCATCAACCTCTTCTTTCCCGACCTGTCCGGCTTCATCCAGCCGCTCTCGGGCGAGTACGCCGGCCGCCGCAGCCTCCTCGAGACCATCCCCTTCTTCACCGGCTACGCCGTCGAGATCGGGCACCTCATCGACGTGTGCGAGCGCGTCGGCCTGGCGGGTCTCGGACAGGTGGATCTGGAGCGCCGGATCCACCGCAACCAGGAGCTCGAGGGGCTGTCGCGG
The DNA here is from genome assembly GCA_963776355.1 of uncultured Chloroflexia bacterium. GTDB lineage: Bacteria > Chloroflexota > Limnocylindria > Limnocylindrales > CSP1-4 > CTSoil-043. The sequence continues at coordinate 205,105 of CAVZLU010000006.1, forward strand.
ATGAGCTTCGTCATCCTGCAGGCGGTGATGAAGCGGCTCGAGGAGCGCCGCCGGGCGCGCCTGTTCGCCGAGCTCGGCTCGACGATGAAGCTGCCCCGCTCCGGCGGCGGCCACCTCGGCCTCGAGATCATCGAGCTGGCCGATCGCGAGCGGCCGCCGATCATCCGCATCCCCGAGTACCTCGAGCGCCGGGCCGCCGGCAATGGCGCCTGAGCCGGACGGAGGCCCCGGTCGTGAGCGGGCGTCCGCTCGCCGTCCTGATCGCCCCGGACTCGTTCAAGGGCTCCCTCACCTCGGTCCAGGTCGCCCGGGCGCTGGCCGACGGCTGGCGCCGGGCACGACCCGGCGACGACCTCCGGCTGGCCCCGCTCGCCGACGGCGGCGAGGGCACGGCCGTGGCAATCGAGGCCGCCGGCGGATGGCGCTGGCGGACCGCGGCGGTGCACGACCCGCTCGGGCGCGAGATCGAGGCCCGCTGGCTGGAATCCGACGACGGGCGCCGCGCGGTCGTGGAGCTCGCGGCGGCGTCGGGCCTGTCGCTCCTCGAGGCGACCGAGCGCGACCCCGTCGCCGCCTCGACGTTCGGCACCGGGGAGGTGCTGCTCGCGGTCCTTGACGCCGGCATCCGGCAGGTCGACCTGGGCGTCGGGGGGAGCGCCACGACCGACGGCGGGCTCGGGATCCTGGCCGCCCTCGGGCTCGCCGTGGACGTCGATGCGAACCTCGCCGTCGACCTCGAGGGCCTCGACCCGCGGCTCGCCCAGGTCGACATCCGGATCGCCTCCGACGTCACGAACCCGCTCCTCGGGAAGGCCGGCGCGGCCGCGGTCTACGGCCCCCAGAAGGGCGCCAGCGCGGTCGACGTGCGCAACCTCGACCAGGCCCTGGCCCGCTGGGCGGACGCGCTGGAGGCCGCGACCCAGCGCCGCGAACGCGACACGCCGGGCGCGGGTGCGGCCGGGGGCACGGTCTTCGGGCTGGCCTGCGTGCGCGAACGGTTCCACTCGTTCGCGATCGTGCCCGGCATCGACCTCGTGATGGACGCCACCGGCTTCGCGGCGAAGCTCGAGGGAGCCGACCTCGTCATCACCGGCGAGGGCCGGATCGACGCCCAGACCGCGTTCGGCAAGACGGCCCTCGGCGTCGCCCGGCGGGCAGCCGCCGCCGGCGTCCCGTGCATCGCCGTCGGCGGCGGGGTCGAGCCGGTCGGCATCGAGATCCTGGCCGCTGTGGGCGCGGTCGCCGTCCCGGTGGTGGAGCGGCCACAGTCGATCGAGGAGGCGATGGCGTCCGGCCCGGCACCCCTGGAGCGTTGCGGCGAGCGCCTGGCCCGCCTGGTGGGGCTGGGCGCGAGCCTGGGTCAGCCGGGACAGTGACGGGAAAGCGACCGCCGCGAACTCCGGGGATGGACCGGGGCAGGGTCGTGATCCACGACAACTTCGACGACCCGTTGCCGGAGTTCGAGGAAGACACGTGACAAGGGGTCACAATTCTGACCAACGACCCGGCGATCAGCAGGTACGACGTCGAGACGATCTGGTGACGGCGACCCCGCGCGGCAGGCGGCCGACGGTGACGGAGCCCGCCGCGGCGAGGCGCGCCGCGAAGAAGCCGACTCAGCGCGGCGCACTGGCACCGGACGAAGCCGGCCGCCAAGAAGCGCCGCCGGAAGCCGGCCGATCCCGCCCGGACGTGGGCCCGCGCTCTGGAGCGACGCCGGCCCGGCCTCGTCCCGTTCGTCCTGGCCGAGCTCGCCGGCCTCTACGGGTGGCCCCGCCGCGACACGCGCCTCGACCCGGTCTCGGAGCTGGTCCTCACGATCCTCTCCCAGAACACGGCCGACGTGAACTCCGAGCGGGCGTTCGAGGCGCTCCGCGAGGCCTATCCCTCGGACGGCCCGGTCACCGTCCACCGGGTCGTGCGAATCGACGGGACGGAGGCACCACCCGAGGGCTGGGGCGGGCGCGGACTCGATCCCGGTGCCGCGCCGGACTGGGACGCGCTGGAGCACGCCCCGCTCGAGGAGGTCGTGGAGATCATCCGGCCGGGCGGCCTCGCCCCGCAGAAGGCGCCCCGGATCCAGGGCGCGCTGCGCCACATCCGCGAGGCGACCGGCGGCTACGACCTCGGGTTCCTGGCGGAGATGGAGCCGCGCGCCGCCCGCGACTGGCTGACGCAGGTGCCGGGCATCGGGAAGAAGACGGCCTCGATCGTCCTCCTGTTCTGCTTCGGCCTGCCGCTGATGCCGGTCGACACCCACGTGGAGCGGGTCAGCCGCCGCATCGGCCTGGTGCCGCCGACCGCGGGACCCGACGAGCAGCACGAGATCTACTGGAACCTGCTGGCGCCCGACGACGTGCATGCCGCCCACGTCCTCCTGATCCAGCACGGGCGTCGAACCTGCGACGCGCGCCGTCCGGCCTGCGACCGCTGCCCCATCGCGCCCCGCTGCCGCTACCTCGACAAGCGAGCGCCGTAACCGTTGCATACCAGTCGACAACGTGCATACTTCGCGGCATGAGGACAACAAGGGGCACCTCGGTAGGTGAGCGAGGCCAGATCACGATCGAGAAGGAGATCCGCGAGAAGCTCGGCATCAGGCCGAAGGACATCGCGATCCAGCATGTCGAGGACGGACGGCTCGTCGTCACGTTCGTGACGCAGCACGAGCCGCACATGCGCTCGGTTGCCGGAATCCTCGGACCACCGCCGCGCCTGCCCGACGCGAACAAGAGCTGGGATGAGCTCGTCGAGGAGGCGGCCGCGGCCGAATACCGGGCCGGCGAGCGACGCGCGAGCGGCGAACACGTCGATGGCGACTGAGCGAGGCCCGGGCTCGTTCGTCGATGCGAACGTCATCGTGCCGTACCTGTCGGGCCACGATCCCGAGCTGATGTCCCGGGCACGATCGGTCATCGAGGTCGATGATCGCCGGGTGATCTCCGTCGGCGTGTTCCTGGAGACCGCCTGGGTGCTGCGTCGCATCTATGGCTACAGGGCCCGCGACATCGCGACCGCGCTGCGCGAGCTGCTCTCGCGGGCCAACATCGAGGTCGCCGAGATCCCCAAGGACACGGTCATGACCATGGTCGACCTGTGGCGGGTGGGGCGGATCGGCTCGGCCGGTGACGCGATGATCGCCGCCAGCATGGCGACCCGTGGGGCACAGCGGATCTACAGCTTCGACCGCAGGTTCCCGCGCGACCTCGGGTGGGAGGTGATCGCGCCGTGATGATCGGCGGCGGGCCGGCGGGTCAGGAGCGGCCGGCCCGGCTCCTCCTGGTCGACGACGACGCGAACCTGCTGGTCGTGCTCGCCGAGCAGCTCCGCGACGACGGCTACGAGGTCGCGACCGCTCGGGACGGCGAGGAGGCGCTGCGGCGCCTCGAGGCAGGCTGGCCGGACCTCGTCCTGCTCGACATGATGATGCCCCGCCGCGACGGCCTCTCCCTGGCCCGCGAGATCAAGGCCCGCGCCGACCTCCCGATCATCGTCCTGTCCGCGATCGACATGGCCGATTCCAAGGCCCTCCTGCTCGACGAGGTCGCCGAGGATTACGTCACCAAGCCCTACCACTACCCGGAGCTGCGGGCGCGCATCAATCGCGTCCTGCGCCGGCTCGGCGATCGCCTGCCCGGGCAGCGCGTGGTGCTGGGTCCCGACCTGGTCCTCGAGCTCCATCGGCGGGTGGCAAGCGTCAACGGCACCGACGTCGCCCTCACGCCGACCGAATCGCGGCTCCTCTATGCGCTGGCGGCGAACATCGGCCGGACCGTGTCGACCGAGACGCTCCTCCAGCGGGGCTGGGCCGACACCGAGGACGCCGATCCCTCGTACGTCTGGGTCACGATGCGCCGCCTGCGGACGAAGCTCGAGATTGACCCCAACCGGCCCCGCCACCTCATCACCGTGCGCGGCGTGGGCTACCGGCTGGAGTCGACGCCGGCGTGAGCGGATTCAGCCTTCGGGCCCGGATCACGCTCGGCGTCATGGTCGCCGCACTCTTTCCGGTCGCCGCGCTCGGCCTCCTCCTGACCCTCAATGGCACAGCCGGCGTGCTGACCTTCACCCTCTCGTGCCTCGTCTTCGCAGCGCTCGTCGGGCTCGTCGTGAGCGGGTACCTGGTCAACCGGGTCACGGGACCGCTCCGCGTCCTGGGGGACCGCCTCGAGCGCATCACCGCGGGCCAGTCGGCCGATCCCCTCCCCGCCCTGCCGGACGACGAGCTCGGACGACTGGCGGAACGGCAGGAGGACCTCGCCGCCGACCTCGCCCGCCGCCAGCGCCAGGTCGCTCGAGCCGTCGACGCGATCACCGGCTGGTCGCCGGCCGAGGGCGCTCCAGCGCTGCTGCTGCGGGCGGCGTCGGATGCGCGGGACGGGCTGGGGCTGATCGACGCACGGATCGTCGTGGGCGACCCGCGGGCTCTCGAGTACGAGGAGCGCATCCCCGGCGAGCCTCAGCCCGTGAGTGCCGAGCTTCGCAGCGGGCGCGAGGTCGCCGGCCTCCTCGTGGGCCACGCCCCGGCGACGATGCGCTGGGAGCCGGCCGACCAGGACCTCCTGGAGCTGTTCGCGGCGAGCGTGACGGTCGCCCTGCGCGATGCCGAGCTCCTCGGGAGAGTCGAGGCCCAGAACGAGCGGCTGCGGGCCCTCGATGCCGAGAAGGACGACTTCCTGCGCGGCGTCTCGCACAACCTGCAGACGCCGCTCGCGCGGATCCGGGCGAACGCGGACCAGCTGGCGAGCGAGCAGGCGGCTGCCGGCGAGCCCGACCGGCGGCTCGCCATCATCGCCGAGCAGAGCGACCGCCTCTCGCGGATGGTCCGCCAGCTGCTGACGGTCAGCCGGCTCGACTCGGGCATGCTGCACCCCGTGGCGGAGGTCTTCGCCCTGGGTCCGCGCGTCCGCCGCGCCTGGGAGGCGCTGGGGGCCGGGAACGTCCCCTTCGAGCTCGTCGACGAGGCCGGCGGCTGGCTCGCCGTCGCCGATCCCGACCAGGTCGACCAGGTCCTCTGGGCGCTCCTCGACAACGCGGTGAAGTACGGCCGCGGCGCCAGGGTGGGTGCCCGTCTCGCGGTGGGATCGGCGGCCGACAACGTGCGGCTGACGATCCGGGACCACGGCCCCGGCGTCCCGGACGAAGCCCGGGCACGGCTCTTCAAGCGCTACGAGCGCGGTGGCCGCGAGGAGATGGACGGGAGCGGGCTGGGCCTCTACGTCTCGCGGGAGCTCTGCCGCGCGATGCGCGGCGATCTCGTCCTGGACGATGCCGGGCCCGGCGAAGGGGCGGCCTTCAGCGTCCTGCTCCCCGCGGAGCCGCCGACCGAGGCCTGAGCGCTCGGTCCGGGTCGGGCGACGAGGTCAGGCGGCGTCCGCCAGGTACTCGGGCAGGCTCTCGGGGGGCGTTTCCTCGAGGCTCGTGACGGCCTGGCCGCGGGTCCAGATGATCCCGAGCGGGTCGCCCCCGAACAGCACGGCAGCGCTGACCCCGAGGATCGGCCCGATCAGGTCCGAGACGCCGAGATACAGGGCGATGTAGCCGCCCAGGTACCAGCCGGCAAAGAACCACAGAACGGCGGCCGCGATGCGCTTGTTCATGCGCGCGCATCGTGGCGATGCCGGGCGACCGGAACCATAGCGAGGTCGTACTGCAGGCCACCTGACCCTCTTCGCGGCTCCGAGACAGGAGGTAGCAACCGCGACACCGCCGTCGCCCGATGGTGCAGGCAAACACCGCCAAACCCGTGGCGTGGCCCAGCGCAAGCAGTTCTGCAAGGTCGCGTGCGGATAGTACGTTGGTACCACAGTGCGAGGGAGCATTTCAGCCGTGACTGCGAAATCGGACGAACCCGGCAATCGCCGGCAGACCTCAAGGGGCCAGGCAATCGTTGAGCTTGCCTTGGTGGTGCCGATCCTGCTTCTCCTCTTTGCGGCGGCTGCCGACCTCGGCCGAGCCTTCTACGGCTACATCGCGCTGGAGAATGCCGTCAAGGAAGGTGCGTTCTTCGGTTCGCGCGAACCCAAGTGCGATACCTCGATCCCCGCCGGCTGTACCGATCCGGGCAACGTCGTCTGGCGCGTGCAGAACGAGCTCCAAGGCCTGACGAAGCCGGACGGGACACCCATCGTCCCGACGTCGCAATGCTTCGCGCCTGGCTCGACCACGCCCAGGAGTCCGTGCGTTGCCGGCGACACGTTCACCGTGCGCGCGTCGTACCCGTTCCGCCTCGTCACGCCGATCCTCGGGAGCATCCTCGGTACCGGCCTGACCCTTACCTCGGCAGCCAGCGCGACCGTTCTCAACGTCGAGAACCCGACGCCCGGCATGAGCGTTCAGAAGTACGTCGATCCCACCGGAGCCTTGAACGCATCCGAGATCGTGGCCAAGTGCCTGGACCCGAGTGACATTGGCGCCCCGAACTTCTATCGAAGTCCGTGTCTCGACACGTCGACAGCCGACATCCCGGACGATGTCGTCTACGCGCATTCGAGACCGGCCTTGAGATGCGGTTCCGGATTGTTGTCCGCAACAGCGGGATCCTCAACCTTACAAACGTCGCGATCACCGACACGGTCAACGGGTCGAACTACTGGCCGCCCGCGTCCGCGGCGTGCCCGACGCGGCCGACCAGCATCCCGATCGGGGCGGCCCAGTACGTGTGCGACTACACCATCACGGCGCCGTCGGTTCCGGGAAGCGGGACTTCATTCAACGACACCAACATCGTCACGGTCAATGCCAACGAGATCAGCCCCGCCACCGACTTCGTGACCACGGTGGTCGATAGGCCCGCCGAGCTCGACGTGTTCAAGTTCGTCAGCCCGTATCAGCAGGGCGACGATGGCGATGGCGTGCCCTCGTTCGGTATTGCCAGGTCGATCAGCATCGGGCTGAACGACCTCGTGGGTGGCGAGTCGGTCTGGTATCGACTGGTCGTACGGAACGTCGGCGGGAAGCCCGCGACCGGGCTCACCGTCACGGACTCCAATGGACCACTTCCTGTCAACGCCGACTGTCCAGCATTGCCTTCCGATCTCGCCCCCGGGGCGAGCGCGGCCTGGGACTGCAGGTACAAGGGCGATCCCATTGGTGCTCCCGGCACGCTCAACAACACCCTTGTCGCCACGGCGACCAACGTCGCCGCAGACCCGACAGACTCCACAACCGTGACCGTCGTCGCCACCGCGTGCACGGCGAGCAATGACCGCGTGATCCCCAACCTCATCGGCCTTACGAAAGCGCAGGCCCAGGCGGCATGGGCAGCCGCGAACATGACGGGCACGCTGACCACGTGGGGCTCAGGCGGCGACGAGGTCGTGACGCAGAGCGTCCAGGCTTACCGCTGCGTCCGCCCGAACGCTGACATGACGATCACCAACTTGGTGACACCATGAACCGCCGTCATGGCCGCTCCCGTGGCCAGGCCATGGTGGAGTTCGCCCTGGTCTTTCCGATCTTCCTGCTCATCCTCTTCGGGATCATCGACCTCGGGCGCTACGTGTACACCGCCAATGCCGTGAACAATGGGGCCCGAGAAGGAGCCCGGTTCGGCAGCGTCGGGGTGCGACCGGGCGAATGCGCGGGCCTGTCTCGCGACGCCTGCGTCCGGACCATCGCCAGCACGCGCTCCTGGGGCATCTCGCCCGGATCCGTCATCGTGGATCCGCATTGCTACCGAGTGCGAGGAAACACCGGATTCCCTCGACGAGGTCCCGGTGGCGAACTGCCGTACCGGCGATCTCCTCAACGTGAAGACGTCGACGGACTTCAACCTCGTCACTCCGGTGATCGCGCAGCTGCTCGGCTCACGAACTGTCTCCGGCGAGGCGCGGGTGACGGTGAACCAATGACCCGACCGATGCACACACAGGGCCTGCGGGTCATCCGCACGCTGAGGAACCGCTCAAGGAGGAGCCCCGATGAACCCCGCCAGGCATGCGCACAACCGTCAGCGTGGCCAGGTCCTGGTGATCGTGGCGGCCGGCCTCATCGGGCTCCTTGCGATCGCTGCGCTCGTCCTCGAGGGCGGCACGATGGTCGTGAACCGGCGCGACGGCCAGAACTCGGCCGACCTCGCCGCGGTCTCGGCGACACGGATCGTGGCCATGATGCACACCAACGAGGCGCCCTTCGACACGGCGGATCCGGTCCAATCAGACGTCTTCGGCGACGTCCAGCAGGTTACTGCGGACAACGGCTGCGAGACAGGCATCGGGGTTCCGTGCTCGTGGACGGCCAGCTTCGTCGCCTCGGGACTCGCCGACCGCGGCCCGGTAACGGACAGCGGGGCGGCCATCCCCGGCGATGCCGTGGGAGTCAAGGTCTCCGTCACCCGACTGCCGAGCGCCATCATGGGGCGCGTGATCGGAATGTCGACCTGGACCGTCTCGGCGGAAGCGACCGCGATCGCGGTAGCCGCGACGTCGTTGCCGGCCGGCATCCTGCTTCCGATCGCGGTCTGTGGCTGGGGTGACGCGACTGACTGCAGCGCGGCCAGCCCGACCAACAAGATCTCCTACCAAAAGGACCAGGTCTACGACCTGACAAATGGAAAGGATGCGCCCGGCGGGTTCGCCTGGCTGTCATGGGACGGCTCCAACTCTGCCGGCGCGCTCGCCGATATTCTCTGCGCAGCTGGCAACCCACCGTTTTCGCTTGATGATCCGTTCGACTCCCCGGGCGCACCGATCAACGGCACCTTCGGAACGAACCCGACGACCGGCGAGACGTGGTTCCCCATCGACCCCGGCAAAACCAACGCAAGCGACGTTCGAACCTGCCTCGACAAGTGGATCGGCGAGCAGGTCCTCGTCCCAATCTACGATCTTGTCGTTGGGACCGGGAACAAGGCCCAGTACCACATCACCGGGGTTGCTGCGTTCGTGCTGAAATCGCGCAGCCAGCCTGCCGTCGACAACATCCGGGGTACGTTTGTCGGCTACTACCAGCTGCCGGCCGTCCCGGGCGCCGCCGGGACTCTTCCTCCAGGCGCAGGTGACACGACCTACTTCCTCGGGCTCGTCAAGTAGCCGCCGCCAGGCTGGGCCTGCCCGCACCCGCACCGGCCTGGTTGGGACTGCTTGAATTAGGGCCGCCGACCGAGCCGGTCGGGCGCCGGGGCGATCGGCAACACCGATTCGATCGGCGCGCAGCTGATCCTGTAGCAGGTCGTCCGGCGGCTCGCCCACGGTCGGCGCGTTCCGGGCTCGGTGGAGATCCGAAATCCGAGACAAGCCGGCGCGCGTCGGGCCCGGGCATGCACGTGGCCAGCGGTTCTCGTGCGGCAAGTGCCCAGTGTCCATCTGAACGCGGTCGCCGCATGTGAATTCCCGACCCCCGGTACCAATGCGCGCCGCCGTGTCACCCGGTTGGGCTATGCACGCGGGCAACGTTTGAAGGCACCGTGCAAGGTGGCGCGCCGAGCATGTCCCGGCGATGACCACATCACGGGAGCCTGCAGTGTTGTCCTTGCCACGGCGGCCACAACGAGCCCCGACGAACCCAACGGACTCGAGCCAGCGCTCGACTGACCGTCGCGCCCGCTCGCGGGGGCAGAGCCTCGTCGAGTTCGCCCTCGTCGTTCCGATCATGCTCATGCTGATGGCGATCGCCATCGACTTCGGGCGGCTCTTCTACGCCTACGTGGCGGTCCAGAACGCGGCCAAGGAAGGTGCGCTCTACGGCTCGCGCAATCCGCTCTGCGTCGACAACTCGAACGTCGCCTGCCCCGACCCCATCAACGTCCAGTGGCATGTCGAGAACGAGGCGAGCAACCTCGAGTCCGGCGGCACCAGCCTGCTGGAAACGCAGGTCACCTGCAGGGACCCGGGCGGCGCGCTGCGGCAGGCGATCAACGACTGCGTTCACGGCGACACCTACATGGTCGACGTGGGGTACGACTTCCGACTCCTCACGCCGCTCCTCTCCGACTTCTTCGGGGGCGGCCTGTATCTCGGTGCGACCGAGCACGCGAAGGTCATCGGCGACGCCTTCGACCCGTCGGGCCTGGAGGCGCTGGTCTGGGTCGACAGGGCGAACAGCGAGAACGCCGGCACGATCACCACGGAGTGCACGCCGGCCGACTCGGCCTCCTCGCCGGGCTTCTATTACGCCCCGTGCCAGAACGGCCTGAACGTCGACCAGTACCTCCAGTTCCAGCAGGACCGGACGATCACGTTCAAGGCCAGGATCAAGAACACGGGCAACATCATCCTGACCGGCATTGGCTACACGTTCGCGGTGAACGGCGCCACGATCTCGACGCCGGCCGGCTGCGACGGCAGGCAACAAGCTTCCGTCGAGCCTGGCGAAGAACGCCGCCCCGGCCTACTGCACCTTCACCCTTCCGGCCACGGCGACCGGCACCGACCTCGAGAACCTGAACGTCGCCATCATCGCCAATGGCCTCGCCTCCGGGGTGCCGACCGGCGACACGAGCGGCGGGGCGACAGTGAAGGTCCTCCCGCGCCCGAGGTTCACGGTCAACATGGCCGCCGCTCCCTACCGCCTCGGCGGCGACGGCTACGGGCCGGCCGACGATGGAGTCCCGGGCTACCCGAGCGGCGACCTGACCCTCCAGCGACAGGCAGCGGCGCCGGGTGAGCTGGCGAGCCCGACCGGGTGGCTGCTGCTCATCGTCAGGAACACCGGCGGGCCGGGCAACAACTTCGCCGTCTCGGTGACCCGCAACGGCGCGAATGTGAGCCTGCCGGCCGACTGCGTCGTGCCGGCCACCCTCGACACGGGCGCGTCGTTCGCCTGCATCCTGCCCCAACGGTTCGGCGGCAGCCCCGACACCTACACCATGACGGCGGGTGCGACGGCAACGAACTCGCAGATCGTCGGCGGCGTGCAGTCGCTGCGCGTCGATCACGCAGGACTGCGTGAAGAAGGTAATGCCGAACCTCGTCGACACCCTGGCCCCGAACGCCGACAGGACGAACAAGACCGTCGCCGAGGCGCAGGCGCTGTGGTCGTCGAACGGGATGACGGGCACGCGTGACGCCGAGCCCAAACGTCGCGACCAACTTCGTCAGGTCGCAGTCGACCACCGCCTACAGCTGCGTGGATCCGACCGCGAACGTCAACGTGGACACCCAGGTGACGCAGCCATGAGCCGGATCCTCCGACGCCGCCGCCCACTCGATTCGCGTGGCCGGCGCGGCCAGCGTGGCCAGGCCCTGCTGGAGTTCGCGGTCGTCTTCCCGGTCTTCATGCTGCTCCTGTTCGGGATCATCGACGTGGGGCGCTACGTCTACGTCTCGAACTCCCTGAACGAGGCCTCGCGTGAAGGGGCCCGCTACGGGACGGTGGACCAGTGGCAGTACGCCTGCCCGGCGAGCGTCGGGTCGCCCGACCGCTTCACCTGCACGGCCGCGGTGACCCTCGGGCGCCTCGCCGGTGCCCCCGCCAACGTCGCGTCGTCGGTGACCTGCATGACCGTCGGAGCGGGGGCGGCCATCACCCCGGTCTCGGCTGCGAACTGCGGGCAGAACGACCTCCTCGTCGTCACGGCGACAGCTCCCGAACTTCGCCTTCTTCACCCCGGTCATCGGCCAGATCCTCGGCACGCCGACCATCTCCGGCCAGACCGAGGCGGCAGTCCAATGACTCGATCACCCACCTGGTTCCCTTTCAGCCCGCGGGAGGCAACGACCATGCCATCGATGCAGCACCGCGACGGCGAGCGCGGCCAGATCCTCGTGCTCTTCGCGGGCGGGCTCGTCGCCCTCATCCTGGTCGTCGGGCTGGTGGTCGATGGTGGGACCGCCTTCGTCAACCGGCGAGACGGCCAGAACGCGGCCGACCTCGCGTCCCTCGCCGCCACCAAGACGGTAGCGGACACGTGGCGACAGGCCGTCAACCCGGGCCGCTACGCGGGGGCGAACGCGTACGACGCGATCGTTACGAGCCTGGCCGCCAATAACTGCACCAGCGACTGCACGTGGACGGCCCGCTACGTCGGGCCGCGAGCCGGGGACCATCGTTCCAGGATCTCGGGCCCGTCGGGGAGCACGACCCCGCCATCCCGGGCTGGAACGGCGGGATCCCGGCGCTCGGGGTCAAGGTCGACGTGACCCGGACTCCCAGGACGTACTTCCTCGGCGTGATCGGCCAGTCCAACTGGACCGTCTCCACCACGGCGACCGCGGTCGCCGGCAAGCCGTCGGGCGCGCCGGCAGGAGCAGCTGCTGCCCATCGGCTTCGTCGATCCGGGCGGCGGGGAGCCGAACCTGCAGACGCTCTTCGCCCTGACGAGCGGCAAGGACGGGCCCGGCAACTTCGGGTGGCTCTCGTGGACGGGCAGCAACTCGGCGGGCGAGCTCGCGACCAGCCTGTGCACGCCGGACAACCCACCCTTCACCCTTCCCCGGCAGTTCGCGGGGGACCCGGGCAAGACGAACGCCTCGGCGGTGCGCGCCTGCCTGGAGCAGTGGGTCGACAACCAGGAGACGGTCCTCATCCCGATCGTCTACCCGGAGAACGACCCGGCGGCCCCGGCAGGCTGCAAGACCGGCGGCAACGGCAACAACTTCACGTTCTGCATCAAGGCCTTGGCCTCGTTCAAGATCACGGGCTTCGCCCAGCCGGCGGTCGACCAGATCAACGGGATGTACCAGGGCACGGTCCCGTACACCGCGGGAGCATCCGTCCCCGGTGGACTCACGGGACCGCCGACGATGAACGACAAGTTCTACTTCTTCGGGCTGGCGCAGTAGCGATCGACGCTCACCCGCCCCAGAGGCCGCGGCGCGGCGACCAGCGCCTACCGCGGCGGGGTTGAGGGATCGCCTCGACGCGGACTGGTCCGACGGGCGCGGTCTGGGGCCGACTCGATGGTGGCCGCCGAGCCGTGGGAGTACGCTTGAGCCCGGCGCGGATCCAACGCACTCCGCGGTCTCGCTGGAGGCTCCCCACGTGACAACCGAGGACGTACGAACCCAGGTCGACCCGCTCGCGGTGCCGCGGACCGTCCGGTTGGTGCGCCGGTTCGAAGCGTCGCGGTCGCGCGTCTTCCGCCCCCTGTCCGACCCCGAGGAGATGGTCCGCTGGTTCGCCGAGGAGGTCCGGGGCTCCCTGGCCGCCGGGACGCGGACCGTCCTCGTCTTCCCCGAGACCCGGTCGTGGTGGGACATGGTGACCATGGAGAACGACCGTCTCGTGGAGTTCCGCTGGCCCTGGCTGCCGGGCGACACCTACGTGACGACGGTCCGCATCGAGCTGCGGCCCCTCGGCTACGGCACGGAGCTGATCCTCACCGACGGCCCCTTCGACCTGCGCGTCCCGGGCGTGCTCGAGGCCTGGGCCGAGGCGAACGAGGGCTGGGGCGAGGCGCTCGCCTGGCTGCGGGGCTGGGTCGACTTCTCGGTGGAGCTGCGCCCGCGGCGGTAGGCGCGCGGCGATCGGGCGCCCGCGCGCCGCGGGGCTCGCGCACCGCGCCTGCGGCGCGCCGGGTCAGGCGCCGCGGCCGAAGGCCGTCACGAGGAGCCGCCGGAAGCTGGGTCGCTGCCCGTACAGCAGCACGCCGGCGCTGTAGACGCGGCCCGCCGCCCACAGCGCGATCACGATCGTGACGGCCAGGATCGCCCCGGCGAGCAGGACGTCCGCGGCGCCGGCGGCGCCGGCGGTCACCCGCGAGAGCATCACGAACGGGCTCGTGAACGGGAAGTAGGAGAGGGCGATCACCCAGCCCGCATCGACCGGGATCAGCCCGATCGAGGCGTAGACGCCCACCAGGTAGGCGAGGGTGCAGATGAGCGACATCGGGGCGACGACGTTGTTCACGTCCTCCATCCGCGAGACCATCGACCCGGCCGCGGCGTACAGCGTCGAGTACAGCAGGTAGCCGAGGATGAAGAAGACGAGGAACGCCCCGAGGACCCCCGTGGTCAGCGCCTGCGGCAGCTCGAGGGCCGCCGCCGGCGCCCCCAGGACGGCCTCGGCGACCAGGCCCTGGAGGGCGAAGGCGATGAGGGCGGGCACGGCCGCCGCCAGCAGCTGCACGAGTCCCAGCCCGCCGACCCCGATCACCTTTCCGCCGAGCAGCTGGAAGGGCGTCGCGGCCGAGATGACGATCTCGATCACGCGGCTGCTCTTCTCCTCGGCCGCGCTGGTGGCGACCCACTGCCCGTAGAGGATGACGGCGATGAGCAGGAAGATGATCAGGATCTGGCCGACGAGCGCGGCCGCCGCCTGCTCGGCCGGCGTGCTCGGCTCGCCGGGACCCGGCGGCGTCGGCTCCTCGACCTCGACCGCCGGCGGCGCGAAGAGGGCGGCCTGGTCGCCCGGGGCCACGCCAAGGCGGTCGAGACGGTCGGCGACCGCCAGCGAGTAGGACGCCTGGCGCAGCAGCTCGGGCGTCTGGCGGAGGGCCGACTCCTTCGAGACGACGATGAACGACAGGTCCGGGCCGGGACTTCGCTCGATCACGAGGGCGGCGCTGAGGTCGCCCTCCTCGACGGCCCGCCGGGCCGACGCCTCGTCGGGAATCGCCGTGACCTCGAAGTCCGTCTTCCCCCCGGTGGCGCTGGCGTTGAGCTGGAGCGACAGCCGGGTCACGGGATCGAAGGTGAGGTCCGGGTCGGTGGCCTGGTTGACGACGCCGATCTTCTCGGCATGGTTGCCCTCGAGCCACTTGATGCCGATCGGGGCGAGGGCGAGCACGACACCGGCGATCGCGATCAGGATCGTGCCGAAGAGGAACGAGCGGGTGGTCGCCCGCACGTTGAACTCGCGGCGCGCGATCGCCAGGATGTTGCGAACATCGGCGTTCACGAGCCCGACTCCCCGCCGCTGCCGCGGGCCGCTCCGGGCGCGTCGGGCACCCCGGCGAGGGACACGTCTTCGCGCGTGGACTTGCCGACCCGCTCGACGAAGATCTGCTCGATCGAGGGATCGGCGATCTCGAAGCGGGTGACGCGCTCGCCCCGGGCCAGCGCCGCCTGGAGGATGGTCTCGGGGTCGACGGTCGTGGCCACCTCGAGCTCCGCGTAGTCGCGGCCGGGCCGGACGACGGCCACCCCCGCGAGCTGGGCCAGCCAGGGGAGGTCGGGATCGCCGTCGGTGGCCAGCCGGACCACCTGCTTGCCCGTGGAGCGCTTCACGTCCCGGGTCGGCCCCGAGGCCACCAGCCGGCCGGCGTCGATGATCGCCACCGCGTCGCAGAGCTCCTCCACCATGTCCATCTGGTGGGTGCTGAAGATCAGGGTCTTCCCGCGGTCCCGCATCTCCAGGAAGGCGGCCTTGAGGAGGGCCACGTTCACCGGGTCGAGCCCGCTGAAGGGCTCGTCCATGATCAGGACCTCGGGATCGTGGAGGATGGCGGCGATGAACTGGATCTTCTGCTGGTTGCCCTTCGAGAGCTGCTCGGCCCGGCGGTCCGCGTACTCGGGCACGCGGAAGCGGGTCAGCCAGGCCCGAACTTCCTTCTCGGCGGCCTTCCGCGGCACGCCGTAGAGGCCGGCGAAGAAGACGAGCTGGTCGAGGACCTTCATGCGGGGGTAGAGGCCGCGCTCCTCCGGCAGGTAGCCGAAGGTCCGGCGCGGGAGCTCGGTCGAGGATCGACCCTTCCAGGTCACCTCGCCCGCGTCGGCGCGCAGGATGTCGAGGACGATCCGCATCGCGGTGGTCTTGCCGGCACCGTTGGCGCCGAGGAAGCCGAAGACCTGGCCCGGGTCGACGGAGAAGCTGACCCCGTCGAGCGCCCGAACGGTCCCGAACGACTTCTGGAGGTCGGTGATGACGAGGCTCATGCAGTCGCGGACCCCGTGTGCTGGATGTCGGTCGGGCGAGCGTATCGCGCGCCGCCGGCGCGCGTCAGTGACCGATGACCCGTTCCACGCGGAGGTTCGTCCCGAGGCGGGCGGCCCGGCCAGAGCCGCGACCCGGGCTGGTTCGCACGGCGCACGCGCGCGGCTCGCCACGCCGGGCTGGCACGGCGCTCCCCGCACGCCCGCGCGCTCGGGGTGCCTTCTGCCCACCCGCCCGAGATCCGGCCGCGGCGCCCCGGCGTATCTCGTTCATCGCCACTCGGCGATCGGCCTGGAGTTGGGGGGATTGCCATGATCCGATCGGTCCGCATCGCGCTCGTCCTCGGCGTGCTCGTCGCCATCGTCGTAGCCGGCGTCACCGGTGCCTCGGAGGGGAACCGGAGGGTGCTCAGGGCCACGATGGCCGGGATTCCGAGCTCGCTCACCGGCCAGACCTTCATGGGCGCGATCGGTGGGGGCGCCCCGTGGCGCATCCGCAGCGGCACGGCCGACCTGCGGTCCAACGGGCGCCTGGAGGTCGAGGTCGAGGGCCTGGTCCTCGCGACCGGCGCGCGGGAGGGAACCAACCCGATCCCGACCGGGCAGGCGCTGGTCTCCTGCGGTGGGGCGGTCGTCGCGATGTCCGACGCGGTGCCCTTCTCCCCGGCCGGGGACGCGGAGGTCGAGGCCAGGGTCAGCCTCCCGTCGAGCTGCCTCGCACCCGTCGTGTTCTTCGCGGGCATCACGGGCGCCGGTCCCCGCTGGTTCGCGGTCACCGGTTTCTGATCCACGCTGCTGGGGCAGCACTGGTGCCCGGCCGGCGGATGACCGCCGGCCGGGCATCTCTCATTACCGGGCAGCGCCAACCTCGTCGAGCGTCCTCGAGATCCGGCCGAGGCCGTCGGCAAGCTCGGCCGGCAGCGGCCAACCGAAGCCCAGGCGGAAGAACGCCCGCGGCCGCTCGAACCAGTGGCCGGGTCCGACCGCAGTGGCGTGGCGCTCCACGAGCACGCGGTGGAAGGCCTCGGGATCGATCCCCGCCTCCGCGCGGATCCAGGGGAAGCCCACCACGCCCCCACCGGGCTCCACCCAGTCGATCCGCGGCTCGGTCGCCAGCCAAGCCGCGTCACGGTCTCGAGGGCCGTGGCGATGTCCGCCCGGATCGCCGGCAGGAGCTCCGGCCGTCGTTCGAGGGCGCGGGCGGCGATCGTCTCGTCGACGAGCGAGCCCGTGATCTGGATCTGCTCCTTGGCGGCCAGGAAGGTCGTCATCGCCTCCGGGTCGCGGGTCGCCAGCCACCCCGTCCGGATGCCGGGCAGCCCGAACGTCTTCGACATCCCCGACACGCCGATGGCCCGCCTCGACAGGGCGGCAACGGGCGGCAACGGATCCCCGTAGGTCATCTCGCGGTACGTCTCGTCGACGAGCAGGCGCGCGGTCGGGTGGGCCTCCACGACCTCGACGATCCGGCGCAGGGTCGCCTCGGCCATGACGGCGCCGGTCGGGTTGTGGGGATTCGTGATGGAGACGAGCCGTGTCCGGGCGGTCAGGAGTGCGGCCAGCTTCTCCGGGTCGACCGCCCAGCCGTCCTCGGGCTCGAGGTCGAGGATCCGGACCTCCGCCCCGATGGCCCGCGGCGTCTCGAGGTTCGTCGCGTAGTTCGGGCGCACCACCACGATCTCATCGCCGGCCTCGAGCAGGGCGGTCGCCACGATGAACAGGGCACCGGCCGCGCCGGCGGTGACGAGGATGTCGTCCGGCGCCCAGCGGGGTCGCGTCGGCGGGAAGCGGGCGGCCGCCGTCGGCCGCGACCAGCTCGCGCAGGGCCGGCAGCCCGCGGTGGTCGCCGTAGCGCAGCACCAGGCCGCGCAGGTCGACTCCCAGATCGTCGAGGTCGGCGTCGGCGATCGAGCTCTCGGCGAGGTTGCAGTCGATCGAGCCGTACCCGGTCTCCTCGGGTGACTCGACCTCGATCGGCATCCGGCGGTAGCGCATCCGCGGATGCTACGCGGCCGGCACACTGCCGGTGGACGGCGCCGAGCTCCACCGGCACGTCGCGGGGGCTACGATCTCGCGGTGGACCCGACCGCCCTGATCGAGACGATTCGCCGCTCGGTCGTCGGCGATGACGAGGCCGTGGGCGGGCCGTTCGGGGTGCGCCGGGTGACGTACGCCGACTACACCGCCTCGGGACGGAGCCTCGACTTCATCGAGGAGTACCTGCGGGACGCCGTCCTGCCGCTCTACGCGAACACGCACACCGAGTCCTCGGGGACCGGCCTCCAGACCACGCGCTTCCGGGCCGAGGCCCGGCGGATCATCGCGGCTGCCGTCGGGGCCACCGATGCGCATGTCGTCCTCTTCGTGGGCTCCGGCTCGACCGGCGCCATCGACCGCCTCATCCACGTGCTGGGGCTGCGCCTGCCGGCGGAGCTCGACGAGCGCTACGACCTGGCAAGCCGGATCCCGGCCGCCGAGCGACCCGTCGTGTTCATCGGCCCCTACGAGCACCACAGCAACGAGCTGCCCTGGCGGGAGTCGATCGCCGACGTCGTCACGATCCCCGAGGACGCGGACGGGCGGATCGACCTTGCCCGCCTGGAGGCCGAGCTGCTCCGCTACGCCGACCGGCCGCTGAAGATCGGGAGCTTCTCGGCGGCGTCGAACGTGACCGGGATCCTCTCGGACACCCGGGCGATCTCGGTCCTCCTGCACCGCCACGGCGCGCTCTCCTTCTGGGACTTCGCGGCGGCCGCGCCCTACGTGGACATCGAGATGGCGCCGCACCGCGCGGGGCCCGACGGATCGGCCGCCGAGGCCGGTTTGGACACGAAGGACGCCATCTTCATCTCGCCGCACAAGCTGATCGGCGGGCCGGGCACGCCGGGGATCCTGGTCGCCCGGCGCGACCTGTTCCGCAACCGCGTGCCCACCGTGCCGGGCGGGGGCACGGTCGCCTACGTCAACCCCACCGAGCACGTCTACCTCGACGACGTGGAGCACCGGGAGGAGGGGGGCACGCCGGCCATCGTGGAATCGATCCGGGCAGGCCTCGTCTTCCAGCTCAAGGCAGCCGTCGGCGTGGCCGCGATCCGCGAGCGGGAGGAGACGTTCATCCGCCGCGCGATCAGCGCGCTGGGGCCCGAACCCGGCGCTGGAGATCCTCGGCAACCCCGACCTGCCCCGCCTCTCGATCGTGTCGTTCGTGGTGCGCCACCGGGGCCGCTACCTGCACCACAACTTCGTGGTCGCCCTGCTCAACGACCTCTTCGGCATCCAGGCCCGGGGCGGGTGCTCCTGCGCGGGGCCGTACGGCCACCGGCTGCTGGGGATCGACCTCGAGCGCTCCCACGAGTTCGAGCGCGAGATCGCCCGCGGGTGCGAGGGCATCAAGCCCGGCTGGGTCAGGGTCAACTTCAACTACTTCATCAGCGAGGCCGTCTTCGCCTTCATCCTCGATGCGGTCGACCTGGTGGCAGCCGAGGGTTGGCGCCTCCTCCCCCAGTACCGCTTCGATCCCGACAGCGGCCTCTGGCAGCACCGCGGCGGAGCCGTCGAGCCGCCGCTCTCCCTCCTCGACGTCGACTACGCGGACGGCACGATGCGCTATGTCGCGCACCGCCACCGCGAACCGGAGGCGCGCCTGGGCGCCTACCTGGGCGAGGCCCGCCGGCTGCTCGCCGACCCGCCGCCGACCCCGACGGGGGTGGCGGGACCGCTGGATGTTGGTGCAGACTTCGAGCACCTGCGCTGGTTCTGGCTCCCGGCGGAGGCCGCCGCCGAGCTGGTCGAAGTTGGGAGTTCCCGCTGATGTGCTGCTTCGCCGCCGTCCTCCTGTTCGCGGGGCCCAGGCTCGGCATCCTCGTCTGGTGGCTGGTCGACCAGGTCCGCTGGAACCTGGCCTTCGACACGTTCCTCGTGCCCCTCCTCGGGTTCCTGTTCCTGCCGTGGACGACCATCATGTACGTGCTGGTGTTCGCGGGCGGGATCACCGGCTTCGACTGGGTCTGGCTCGGCCTGGGGCTGTTTCTCGACGTCTCGTCCTATGCCGGCGGCGGCTACACGAATTCGGGGCCGCATGACCGGCTACACCGGCTGATCCGGAGCTCCGGCGGCGTTCCGGGAACCGGGATCAGGGCAGCGTCGGGCGGTAGTCGACCTGGAGGGCGCCCGTCGCGTCGCGAAGCTGGAGGTGGTCGCCGCTGAACGCGAACGTGGCTACCCGGGCAAGGGCCGCCAGGTAGCTCGCCTCCTGGGCGCCGACGTCGGCCGACGAGCACGCCATCTTCGTCGAAGCGAGCGGCCCGAACGTCAGGGCGGACCCGTCCACCTTGTACGTGCCGCTGTAGCTGTTGCAGCCGGTTGAGCCCGACACGTTCCCGTCCTCGGCGAAGATCGCCGTCACAGTCGAGCCGGCGACGACGCTCTGGACCGCCCCGGTGCCGTTGTTGATCGAGGTCGCCACCCAGCGCGTCTTCGTGAGCGACGGGGCCACGGCCACCGCGAACCGCAGCCCGACCGCACCGTCGGCCGTCCGCAGCTCGAGGACCGCGCCCGACACGGAATACGTGGCCACGCTGCCGAGGGCCTTGAGGTAGGCCGTCTCGACGGCCGTCTCGGGCGGCGGGCAGGCCTTCAACGTGGTGCTGATGCCGCTGACCGTCAGCTTGTCGCCGGCGACCACGTAGGCGCCCCGGTAGTCGTTGCAGCCTGCGTTGCCGGCCACGACGCCCCCGGTGAAGCTGGCGGTGGCGGCCACGGCCGTGGGTACGGTCAGCATGGCGCCGCCGGGACCGAGATAGTCGGTCAGCTCCCAGGGCGTCCCTTCGAGCGCGGCCGCGCTGCCCCCGGACGTTGCCGAGGGCGAGGCTCCGCCGCTCGCGGTGCACGCGGCGATGGCGATGGCGGCGACGGCGACGGCGCCAGCCAACGCGACGAAGGAACGGGTGTGAGCAGCGGTCACGCTGGTCGCGGACGCGGAGCGAGCCACGTGGGCCTCCTCGGGATTCGCTGCAGCCGCGTGGGCGCGGCCGCGGATGGGTGCGGACTCCGCGTGAGTGTAGGCGAGCGGAGCCGCCGGGCCCGCCGCGGGCGGAACGTCGCGCGGCGCGCGCTCGGCACGCCGATCAGGCGATCACGTCGGGCGACCAGGCCGCGACCAGGGCGATCCAGAGGAGCGCCAGGTCGATCGCCATCCCGGCGACGAGCGAACGATGAAAGAACAGGACCAGGAGGCCGAGCGACGCGACCGAGCCCGCTGCGACCGCGGGATCCCAGGTCACCGAGGGAGAGGACGCCGAGCGTCGCCAGGGCAGCCAGCGCGTACCCGGCCACGGTCGCCGCGACCAGGGCCAGTCCCACGAAGCTGACGACGCCCGGCGGTGTCCCCAGGCGAGGGAACAGCCAGGAGGCCCCGAGATCGAATGCGCCACGGCGCGGCGCCCGGCCGGTCCGCCGGCCGCGGCGCGACGAACAGGAGGTGGATCGTCCCGTGGGCCACGAGGGCGCCGGCAATGATGAGGCGGGCGAGCATCCCGATATGCTGCTGCCCGCCCGGTCGGGGCGTCTAGCGCGAAGCCACGGGCGCGGGAACTCCGGCCGCCAGCCGTTCGCCCCAGCGGCGAGCGCGATCCGCCTCGCCCGGGGCCACGACGTCGTGGACGGGGCCCAACGGCCCCTTGATCAGGAAGCTCTCGGGGCCCGCGACGATGCGGATCCCGATCCGGCGGAGCTGGACATCGGCGGCCTTCGCGGCCGATCCCCAGAGCACCCCGGGGCCCTTCAACCGCGTGTCGAACGCAGCGGCGCCGAAGGTCGGGGCGCCGACGGTCGCGGCGCCGAGATCCAGGGCCTTGAGCCATTCGCGGATCCCGATCCCGACCGAGACGAGGGGCTGCTTCGTCTTGGTCGACGACGAGCGCCGCGACTCCGGGTCCGTCATGCCGTGAGCGTGCGTTGGCCCGCCGACGACGAGCAGGTCGAGGCGCGCGGGAAGGGTTCGGGGGGCCGAGCCAACCTCGACGAGCTGCACGTCCAGCCGCGATCGAAGGCCCTCCGCGATCGCGCGCGCGATCTCCTCCGTGTTGCCGAACATCGACTCGTAGACCACCAGCGCGCGCATCACAACTCCCCGGACGCCCCTCCGACGGGCCCACCGTCAGCGACTGCGCCGCACCCCTGCCAGAGCCGGCAGGCCCGGAATCCCGGCCGCTCGGCAGGGCCGATGGGTGCGGGCACCCGGCGCTCCACGCGAGGCCGACGGTCGTCCAGCCCATGCTGCGTCAGTCGCGGGGCGGCGCCGGGTTGGCAAGACCATCGACGACCTCGACGCCGGGCAGGGTCAGCAGGATCGAGGGCGGCGCGATCACCTTCCAGCTGCGGCTCCCGCCGCCGAGCACGATCCGCTCGCGGGCCATGACGGCGGCATCGACCAGGAGCGGGAGGCCCGCCGGCAGGCCGAAGGCGGTGACGCCACCGATCTCGTGGCCCGTGATTTCCCGAGTCTCCTCGGGCGACGCGAACGAGGCTTTGCGGGTCCCAAGGCGAGAACGGACGACGCGATTCACGTCGAGGCGGTGGGTCGCGAGCACGACGCAGGCCGCATAGGCCGGCGGATCCGACTTCCCGGCCACGACGATGGTGTTCGCGCTGTCCGCCGGGTCGAAGCCGTACGCGGCGCAGAACGCCGCCGTGTCCGCCAGCGCCGGATCGCAGGCGAACAGCTCGTACGGACCGCGCCCGACAAGGGACTCTTCGAGGGTCGCCCGCTCCGCATCGCCCTCCGTGGCCGCGCGGTACTCCACCTGGAGGGCGCCGTCCGCTCCCCGCAGCTCGAGCCGGTCCTCCCGCGACGACCACGTCGCGACCCTGGCCAGGGCGGCGAAGTACGACGTCTCCTGCTCGCCGACGCCCGGCGGTTCGAGGCAGGCCCTCAGCGTCCCGGCCACGGGCTCCACCACCAGGCCGCCTCCATCGACCGTGTACGTCCCGCTGTAGTGGTTGCAGCCGCCGGAGCCCGCGAGCGATCCATCGCCGGCGAAGACGGCGCTGACCTCGACCCCGGGGACGACGCTGGCGACACCGCCGCGACCGTTGTTGATGCCCGTCGCAATCCATCGCGTCCCGACGAGGCCCCGGGGAGCGGCGGCGCGGAAGCGGAGGGAGACCGATCCGGCGGCATCCGCCAGCTCGAGCGTTCCAGCCTTGATCCGGTACGACACCGTCGCCTCGAGTCCCGCGACGAACGCGCGCTCCACCGCGGTCTGCGCTGGACCGCAGGCCATCATCGTCGTCGCCAGGCGCTCGATCGAGATCACGTCGCCGGCCGCGCGGCATGCGCCGTGGTAGCGGTTGCACCCGGTGCTGCCGGTGACGACGTCGTCCGCGAAGACCGCCGACGCGTGGACGTCCGGAGGGACCGGGACCAGGGCACGTCCGGCCTCGAGGTAGTCGGTCAGCCGCCATTCGGTCCCGACCAGGTCCGCGGCGCTCACGGCCGGCACCGCGGGGCTCGTCGGCGGCTGGTCCTCCATGTTCCTCCCTCTGCCGAGCCGGCAGGCCGCCGGTCACTGGACGGCCGACGACTCGACGGAGCCCGATCGTAGCCGAATCCGATCGAGCGGCGGTTGCTCGGCCGGTACCACCGTTCGGTAGCCGAGGTTGCCGGCCGCTGCCCGCCGCCCCTCGTCGGAGCGGGTCGGCGCGTGCCTGACGCGGGAGCTTCGGGGTCCGCAACGCGGCTCGAGGGACAGGAGGGGCGCCCACGTAGGTCGTGAGTCCCGCCAGGCGTCAGACCAAGGTCCGGAACGTTTCGGAACCAGGGCCGGTGGTCGCGGGCGCCGCTCGACGGCACTGTTCTGGGCAACGGACGACCCCCCAAGCGTCCAGCCAGGCAGCCCCAATCAGCAGAACCCGAGGTTCAGGAAATGAACGGACGAAATCTCACCTCGACAATCATCGTGGTAGGCGCAGGCCTCCTCCTCTTCGGCGGCGTGGCCCTGGCTCGCGAGACCCAGACGGCTGACGACCATCGCGTCGAGGTCATCGCGACCCAGGCCCCCAGGCTCTTCGATGACAAGGGCGGGGCAACCGAGTCGCCCCAGCTCGAGCCCGGCGATGACAGGGGCGGCAACGGCAGCGACGACGCGGTCAACCCGACGGCCTCACCGGACGATCACGGAAACGGCAGGGACGACGCGGCCGGCGCGACGGCCTCGCCGGACGACCACGGCAGCAAGGGCACGGACGACGCGGCCAGCCCGACGGCCTCGCCGGACGACCACGGCAGCAAGGGCAGCGACGACGCGGCCAGCCCGACGGCCTCGCCCAGGCCCACGGCCTCGCCGGACGACCAAGGGCACCGACGCCACCCCGAAGCCCACGGCCTCGCCCAAGCCCACCGCTTCCCCGGACGACCACGGGACCGACGCCACGCCGCCACCGACGGCCGCTCCCACGGCGACTCCGACCGCCGCTCCCACGGCCTCGCCGGACGACCACGGCGGCAAGGGCGGCCACGGCGGCTGACACGCAGATGGCCTCACCTCACCGGGGCCACCCCTCCCATACAGAAGATCGCGGGCCGAGCCCGCGATCTTCTGGTTCCGGCCGTCAGCCGGAGCTCCCCTCGGCTCGCGCAGGCTGCCGAGCTCCTGCCGCACGATCGGCCAGTCCATTGCGGTAGTGTCGCCCGATGCCGATCGACCTGGTCCGGCGCAGGCTCCGCCGCGAGGAGATCGGCCTCCTCTGGACGATCGATCGCGGAGAGATCGTTGAGCGGATCTACGACCTCCGCGACGGGGCGCCCGTGCTCCGGCCGGCCTTCTTCGACATGCGAGGCTGGCCGCCAGGCGAGCCCGAGATGTACACCCCGCTCCTCGAGGCCTCGTTCGACCGCGGCGGCGTCTTCCTCGGCGTCTTCGACGGGCCGCGGCTGGTCGCTGCGGCCGTGATCGACACTCGACGCCGCGGCGCGCCAGGCGACCTCGTCCAGCTCTCCTTTCTCCACGTCGGCCGGGACCAGCGCCGGCTTGGGCTGGGGACGCAGCTGTTCGACGCGGCGCACGCGGTTGCCGCGGAGCTCGGGGCCGCGGGCCTCTACGTGTCGGCGACGCCGTCCGAGAACACCATCGACTTCTACCTTCGCCGCGGTTGCCGGGTGAGTCCCGAGCCCGATCCCGAGCTCCTCGCCCTGGAGCCCGACGACATCCACCTCGAGTGCCGCCGGCGCTGACATCGCCTGCGAGGGATCCCGGCGGACCTGACAGCTCGCAGATGCGTCCGTCAACGGAGGCCGCGGAAGAAGGTCCGGACGTCAGCCACGAGCAGGTCGGGCGCTTCCATCGCGGCGAAGTGACCGCCGCGCTCGAAGTCGGACCAATGAATGATGTTGTTGCCCTGCTCGCCGTAACGCCGGATCGCGACATCCTCCGCGAAGGCGGCAACCCCGATCGGCGTCGTGGACCGGGTGGCCGGCCCCAGTCCGGTGCCGCGTGCATGTTCTCGTGGTAGAAGCGCGCCGCCGACCCGGCGGTTCCCGTGATCCAGTAGAACATCACCTGGGTGAGGAGCCGGTCCCGGTCGATCGCCTCCTCGAGCGGTCGGTCGGTCCAGTCGTGGAACTTGTCGACGATCCAGGCGAGCTGCCCGACCGGCGAGTCGTTGAGGCTGTAGGCCAGCGTCTGGGGGCGGGTGGCCTGCATCTGGAAGTAGGCATTGTCCGGTCCGAGGAACTTCCTGAGCCGCTCCAGCCGCGCCCTCTCGACCTCCGTGAAGGTCTCGAGCTCCGCCGGATCGACGTCGCCCCACGGGATGAAGCCGGCGGTGGCGGCGTTGAGGTGGATCCCCACCACGTGCTCCGCATCGACGTGGCCGATCTCGGGTGACACGATCGCGCCCCAGTCGCCGCCCTGCGCTCCGTAGCGGCGATAGCCAAGCCGGCGCATCAGCTCGGCCCAGGCCGTGGCAACGCGGCTTGCGCTCCAGCCGCGCTCGATGGTGGGTCCCGAGAAGCCATAGCCGGGGAGCGACGGGATGACGAGATCGAAGGCATCGGCCGGATCGGCGCCGTGGGCGCGGGGATCGCTGAGCGGGCCAATGATGTCGAGGAACTCGGCGACGGAGCCGGGCCAGCCGTGGGTCAGGACGAGTGGCAGGGCCTTCGGCTCCGGTGAGCGCACGTGAAGGAAGTGGATCGTGGCGCCGTCGATCGTCGTGGTGAACTGGGGGTGCGCATTGAGCCTGCGCTCCTGGGCGCGCCAGTCGTACAATGTTTGCCAGTGCTCGGCCAGGTCGCGCAGGTACGCCAGCGGGACGCCGTACTCCCAGCCGACGCCCGGCAGCTCGTCGGGCCAGCGCGTGCGGGCGAGACGGCCGCGCAGGTCATCGAGATCCTCGTCGGCGACGTCAATCCGGAACGGGCGGATGGCATCAGCGTGCTGGGCGCGACTCCCGGGCGAGGTGGTGCTCATGTGTGAAGCTCCTCTCATTGAGGTCTGGCACGAGCC
This sequence comes from uncultured Chloroflexia bacterium, assembly GCA_963776355.1. Taxonomy (GTDB): domain Bacteria; phylum Chloroflexota; class Limnocylindria; order Limnocylindrales; family CSP1-4; genus CTSoil-043. The sequence goes on from CAVZLU010000006.1 coordinate 231,362, forward strand.
GCTGAACTATGACATCATGTTGTCATGGTGAGCAGTGTACGAAATCGACATCATGTTGTCAATGAGCCCGTGCGCCCCGCCCGCACCCCGGATGGCGAGGCTTTCACGGACCTCGTCCTCGAAGTCGCCTGGCTGGGCGGCCTCTTCACAGCGGCCGGTGAATCGCTGGCCAGGCTCGGCGGCCAGACCCTCGCGCGCTGGGTCATTCTTGATGCGGTCGAGGACCAACCGATGACCGTCGCCGAGATCGCGCGACGGCGGGGGATCGCACGCCAGGCCGTCCAGCGGGTCGCGGATCTCCTGGCGCACGACGGCCTCGCAGCGTATGAGCCGAATCCCCAGCACCGGCGTGCGAAGCTGCTCCGCCCAACGCCTTCAGGTCAGGAGGTGTTGCATTCGATCTCGATTGCCCAGAAGGTGTGGGCCGATGCGCTCGGCGCAGAGATAGGCCAGGACAAGCTGCGCGCAACGATTGGCGTGATCTCCAAGATCCGGCACATGCTCTTGGAGCAGGAGGTGCCCGGAACGCGAAAGCTGCGCCGAAAGGCAAAGGGCTCGACAGGAACGTGACGGCTGCCGCCCTTCATCACGGCGATGAGGCGCGCCGCCCCTGACCGCACCTCTTCATCTCGAGGAGATGTCCGCCCCAGGACCGCCGCTTCGGCCGCATTCCCTCCGAGGCGCCCTGAGCACCCGCATCGTCACACTCATCGGTCGGGTTACAGGCCCAGGTGCAGGCGTAGGGCCTCATCGATCTCTAGCATGATCGCGTTTGGGACGACGCCCAGCCGGTCACCAATCCGCTCCACGGCGATCGAGCGGACCTGTTCAGCCTGGGCCTTGGAGTCGCGGTGGAGCCCGGTCTCGGCGGCTGGAAGCAGGACCTGGAACGGGTAGACGCGTTCGACGTTCGACGTCACGGGTATCACCGTGATGACGCCGCGGCCCAGTCGCGCGGCCGTCGCGTTGGCCGCGTCGTTGCTGACGATGACCGCGGGACGGCGCTTGTCGGCCTCCGAGCCGCGCGTCGGATCGAGATCAACGGAATGGATGTCGCCGCGCCGCATCACGACCCGAACCCGTCGCCGGTCGTCGAATCCCAGAGCGTGCCCTCGTCCTGAGCGGCCCATTCCTCCCACGCCGCTTCGTACGTCCCGGCCAATTCGGCCGTGCGCAACAACCGAACCGCTCGATGGAGCGCGGCCGACCGAGAGTCGAGCCCCTGCTCCCTCGCATATTCGTCGAGGAACCGGACGTCGTCGCCAGGTAGGCTGACACTGACCTTCATACCACGATCCTACCATCGGTAGGGCATGGGTAGTAACATCGGGCTGCCCTGGACGTAGCCTTTACGCGAGGGCCAATCCTTCGGCAGCGCCCGATGACACTGGATCCGGCGCGCGCATCATGCGTAGGGAGGTCACGAATCCGAGCACACTGGCAAGGATCGGGATCAGCAGGGCGACCTGCAGCGCGAACGGCCTCGCTTCGGTGTTGATGCGGATGATCTCGGCCTGGACTTCGGGTGGCTGAGTAACCAGCAGGGCTTCGAGGTCAGTGTTGGTCATGACCTCGGCGTCCTCCTCCAGCGCATCCGCGACGACCTGCTGCTGGGCAGGGTCGAGCACTGCGCTCGCCTCGGCGAGGTTGGTGAAGCTGAAGGCGAGCGTGGCCAGCATGATCGCGCCGGCGAAGGCCAGGCCGAACGACAGGCCGAACGAACCGGCGGCCGAGTTCACGCCGGCGGCCTCGCTGACCCGCTCCTCGGCGATCGGGGCGAGCGTGTAGTTGTTGAGCTGGGACACCAGCAGCCCGAGGCCGATCCCCGCGATCGCCAACGGGACCGCCAGGTACCAGCCCGCGTCGGCGCGCGGGATGATCGGGATCAACAGGACCATTCCGATGAACAGGAGGCCGAAACCAGCCCTGATGATGCTGCTCGGCCGGCGGTTGCCGCTTCGGCGGCCGGCGACGATCGCGGTTCCGAACATGCTGAGCGAGAGCGGCGCGAGAGAAAGGCCCGCCTCAAGCGCGTTGTACTCCAGCACCATCTGCAGGTAGATCGGGATGGTGATCATCGCGCCACCGAGCGCGATGTTCTGGAGCATCTGCCCGGAGATCCCGAACCTGAAGAGCATGGACGTGAACAGATCGGGATCGATGAGCGTCGGCTTCCCCTCGCGCTTCCGGCGCACCAGCCAATAGGCGAAGGCGGCGAGCGAGATCGCGCCGATAGCCAGGAGCAGGGCGACGGCCTCGCTCCCTTCCTGCCAGGCGAGGATGCCCAGCACGAGGCCGCCCATGCCAAGGACCGAGAGGAGAGCACCGACGAGGTCGATCTCGCGTGGACCCGTGTACGGCACGTCGCGCACGAGACGGCTGCCCAGCAGCACGATCGCAATGACGACGACCTCGAGCAGGAACGCGACGCGGTACGACAGGAACGTGGTGATGAAGCCGCCGATCAGCGGTCCGATCGCCGCCGCGATCGCCGCTGCGGCCCCAACCAGGGCGTAGGTCGCCTTCTGGGCCGCCCCTTCGAAGTTGCCGTGGATGAGCGACTGCATCGCGGGCAGCAGGAGCGACGCGCCGAGGCCGCCCACCACGGCCCAGAAGATGAAGATCGGCGCCACGGTCTGGGCGAGGGCCATCGCCAGGGCCCCGACCGCATAGGCGAGCAGACCCAGGATGTACGCCCGCTTGCGGCCGAACAGGTCGCCGATCTTGCTGCCGATCAGGATGAACGCGGCCGAAACCAGGGCCTCGAGAGCGATCGCGGACTGGATGGCACTCACGTCCGTGTTGAGGTCGTCGACCACCGCCGAGATCGAGACATTCATGATCGACGTGTCGACGACCAGCACGAACATGGCCATCGCCAGCAGGATCGGGAGCCGCCGATCGCCAGTCGCCTGCATGCCGCGCAGCGTATCCCGCCACGCAACCCCTGGTGATGCTGCGAAGAACGCGCTGGCGTCGTGGCTCGTCATCGCCCATGCCGTCGGGTCCCGGCCGTCCCCCGGGGTCCGGTGCCCTATTGATACCTGGCCACGAAGGCGTCGAAACCACCCGCGCTTGCTCCATCCAGGCTGCCGGCAGTCTGGCCGGCAATGACGATGCTCCCGTCCGATCCAGCGCCGACGGCCTTGGCAATCTCATTCGAGCTCGTCCCGATCTGGTGGCTCCAGTCGAGAATGCCGTCGTTGCCGATACCCGCCACAAAGGCATCGCCCTGGCCCCCGGACGGTCCGGCAAGACTGCCATCGGTGAAGCCGCTGACGTACGCGGTTCCGGCCTCGTCGGAGGTGACGCCGGTCGCCCATTCGCTCCCGCCCGTCCCGAACTGGGTGGTCCAGGTTCGGTTTCCGTCCGCATCGAGCCTCGCGACGAACGCATCGAGACCGCCGGCGTTCGTGCCGCCCAGGTCGCCCTCGGTGATGCCCGCAATCCAGGCACCTCCCTGGTTCGCGGCGCTGATCGCGTTGGCATAGTCCATGGCGGTGGTGCCGTACGTGCGCACCCAGACCAGGTCACCGTCGGAGGTGTACTCGGCGGCAAACGCGTCCGAGTTTCCAGCCCCTGACCCGCCAGGCTCACCTCTCGTTTGTCCCGGACTGCCATCCGTTTGTCCCGCGATATACACGTGGCCTTGTGAATTCGGTCGCGACTCCCTTCGCCACGTCGCCCTCCTCCGAACCGAGCTGCCGCACCCACACCTGGCGGCCACTCGAGTCCATCTTCAGCACATAGGCGTCGGCCACGCCCGCATTGGCTCCCCCGAGGGCGCCGAACGTGTCGCCCGCGATGTACACGTTGCCGTCCCGGTCCGTGGTGACGCTGCTTGCGTAATCGCGGTCGGCTGTCCCGAACTGGGCAACCCACAGACGGTTGCCGTCAGGGTCGAACTTGGCCACGAATGCGTCGTACGCCCCGCGGTTCGGTCCGTCCAGCCCGCCGAAGGTGAGGCCGGAGATGTAGGCGTTGCCGTCCCGGTCGACGCAGATCGCCCCGGCATCGTCGCGCTCGGTCGTTCCGATCTGGCGTACCCAGACCCGTGTTCCGTCAGCGCGGTACTTTGCGATATAGGCGTCGGTCTCACCCATGTTGGCGCCGTCCATGACGCCGGCCGTCTCACCCGCGACGTAGACACTGCCGCGGTCGTCGACGCTGACGCCGTTGCTGGCATCGGCGCCTGCGGTGCCGGACTGGCGCACCCAGACCAGGTCGGGTCCCGAACAACCGGGCAGGGCGGTCCCCACTCCGACCGACGGCCGCGCACTGTTCGCCGGGGCACAACTGGCTGCGACGCTTGGCGAAGCGGTCGGACGGCTCGGTTCGGCCGATCCGGTCGTCGTCGGAGTCGTGTTGGAACACCCAATCACGATGAACAGCACCATGCCGGCGGCAAAGCCCGGCAGGAGGTGGCGCGGGGGAACAGGCATGGGGTCTCGACTTCGTTCTTCCTACTGTTATCAGCTGTTCGAGCGCGGTGCCAGGGTGTTGAGCACGACACCGAAGGTCCCGCGTGATGCCGATCAGCCGATGTTATGGAGCATCGGCTATCCTTGGTCGCGCGCCGACATAGCTCAGCGGTAGAGCAGCTGTTTCGTAAACAGCAGGTCCTCGGTTCAAATCCGAGTGTCGGCTCCACTCCCCTTCCTGTTGTGGTCCGCGTGTAGGCGTGCACTACATGTAGTGGTTCGGACCCGATTCCCTTTGAACCAAGCGGTTCCGGTTTGACGATTCCCGCCGATGTTTCCGCGGGGAGAATTTTCACAGCCGGGCCGGGAGGTACCGGGATGGTCCCCTCGAACTACGTCACGGCGGTCGACGACTACCTTCTCGACTGCCGACGTCGCGGCCTGCGGCCCGCTACGATCCGCTACTACGGTCAGGTCCTCGAACGCATCGGCCGTGCCTGCGATCTCGCCGAGCCCGGCGACCTCTCGCTCGCGCGGGTCCGCGGCTTCCAGGCACGAGCCGGGTCGCCTCAGCCCGAGATCGGTGCGCGGAACGCTGGTCGCGCTCAAGACGTTCTCGCGCTGGCTGGCCGACGAGGACGTACTGACGGCCGATCCACATCATCGTGGCCTTCCACGATGATCTACGTGATCCATTCCCCTCGCCTGACGGTTCGGGGTCCGGCACGGGACGCTCAGGCGGCGCGGACATCTCGCCGAATGAACCCCGCCACGGCCAGCGCCACAAGGGCAATGACGGGGACGATCAGCGCCACGTAGCGCCATGGCTCGGCCCCGTTCACGAGTGGATCTCCGCCGAGGGCCCATTTCCAGGGCGACAGGTTGCTCACGGGCTTGAGCGGATCGCTCAACGGAAACAACGCGGCGATGAGATAGCCGCCGACCGCGGCCGCGATCCCGATCGCCAGGACCAGCGACGGGCGCGGCAACCAACCGGCGACAGCTAGGGCCAGCGTGCCGAACAGCAGCGCGAGGAACCCGCAGAGCACCACCGTCGAGACGACCCGCATCGTGTCGATCTCGAGGCCCACCGCGGCATCGCTGGCAAGCTGGACGAGCAGGATGAATCCGGTCATGGCGACCAGCCATGCGACCAGGGCGACGGTGCGGCCGAGAAACACGGACTGGCGCGTGACCGGCTGGCTGAGGAAGGTTTCCATCCTCCCCGAGTCCTCCTCGCCAGCCGTCAGGCCATTCGCCGCGGCCACCGCCGCCACGGCGAGGAGCAGTGGCACGATGAACTCGTACAAGTTGCCCCGAAGGAACCCGGCAGGGGTCCCGAATCCCGCCAGACCGAATGCGTCGACGATCCCCGACGGCAGCTGGTCGATCGCCTCGCTGATGCCGGAGGACCCGCGGAACGCCGGCCAGAAGGCGACCGTCACCGCCACGAGCGACCCGAGCCCGATCGCCCAGCCGAGCAGCGATCGTCGCATCTGCCGGAGGGGCCCGATTACGAGTTCGACGCCCGTCGCGTTCATGATCGGTCTCCGTACAGGTCCAGGAAGGCGTCCTCGAGGTTGGGCTCCTCCACGACGAGGCTCGCGACCCGATGTCGGGCCAGGACCGCGAGGACGGGGTCGACCGGGCCCGACAGGGTCGCCGCCAGCCGTCTGCCATCGACCACCGGGTCCTCGAGCCCCGGGATCGCGTGCAGTTCGGTGGCGTCGACCTCGTCCGCGAACCAGACCTCGATCCGCTGTCGTACACGACCGCGCAGCTCGTCGACGGTCCCCTGCGCCACGATCCGCCCAGCCCGGAGGACGGCGACGCGGTCGGCAGCACGCTGGACCTCGCTCAGGACGTGCGATGACAGGAAGACGGTCGCGCCGGCCTCGCGCGCCTCGGCGACCATCCCCAGGAACTCGTGCTGCATGAGCGGATCGAGTCCGCTCGTCGGCTCATCGAGGATCAAGAGGTCAGGGTTCGGCGCAAAGGCAAGCAGCAGCGCGACCTTGCGCCGATTGCCCGATGAGAGGTCACGTGTCGGACGGTCGAGTTCGATCTGCAGGCGATCGGCGATGGACTCGACCCGCGTCCTGTCCAGGCCGTCGCGCAGCCGGCCGACCGAGTCGACCAGCTGGCGAGAGGTCATCCGCTCGGGGAGTCGCAACTCACCCGGGACATAGCCGATCGAGCGCCGGATGTCGACGCCGGCGTGCCGGGGGTCCCGCCCGAGGACCTCGATCGACCCGCTCGTCGGCCGGATGAGGTCGAGCAGGCATCGGATGGTGGTGCTCTTGCCGGCCCCGTTCGGCCCGACATACCCGAAGACCTCCCCGGAGCGGACCTCGAGGTCGATCCCGCGGACGGCCTCGATCGCCCCAAATCGCTTGACCAGCCCCTGGACCCGGATGGCCGGGCGGGAGGCGGCAGCGGTCCGGCGCTTGCCTCTCCTGCCCGGTCATGGTCACGCTCACTCGGGCTCGGCCACCCAGGCGATCGCGGCGTCCCGCTCGGCGAGCCCGAACCGCTTGAACTTGCCTGGGCACCATCCAGCCGAACGCGGTCGACAGGTGGGCGACCCAGCCGAGATCGCTCACGACGGCCGTTCGCTTCCACGACTTGGCGTGCGCGACGAGGCCCGCGTCCTCCTTCATCGCGCCGGGGGAATAGCCCGTGAAGCGATCGCCGAGGACAAGGACGAGGCGCACGTCTCCGGCTTCGGCTGCTCGTATGATGGCGGGCATCAGGGCGCCTTCGTAATCCGCGGCCTCAAGGGTCCCGACGGCCTCGAAACCGATGACTCCGTTCGGGAGGTTGGTGATGGGTTCGAACATGCTGCACTCCTTTGCGTCTGAGTCGACTTGCGGCACGACCGCCTACGCGTCGCCGCCGGTGCCGTGCTGGCTCCGGTCGGCGCGTCGTTTGGGTCGCGCTCGTGGGATCTGGATCGCGGCCACCAGCGTCCCTGTCACGCCCACGACGTCGAGGTCGGGCTTGACGAGCCGATGCAGCAGCACGCCGTCGAGCGCGGCAGTAACGACAACAGCTGCAGCCTCGGGCTCGGGTCCTCCGGCCTCCCGGATGCGATGCGTCAGAGCAGATCGAAACTGGTCGTATGCCTGCACAAGGACGGCTCGCATCTCGGCGTCCCGTGCACCTTCGAGAAGCGCCTCGTAGAGCAGCGCGAAGCGGTCAGATCCGGGGTCGATCTGCGCCACGGCCTCGACACTGGCCGCGATCGCATCGGCCAGTGGAACGTCCGCGAGCAGGGCCGACATCGGGCCCTCGATCTCCTCGGCCATCGCCGCGAGCACGGCTTGGCGCCGCAACTCGTCCATCGAGCCGAAGTGGTAGTGGACGAGCGCGGGATTCACGTGGGCCAAGGCCGCGACCTGGCGTGTCGTGACCGCGCTCCAGCCACTCCGCGCGATTGCCGTAGCCGTCGCGGCCAGAAGGGCCTGGCGGGTGGCGCCAACCGAGCCGCGGCTCCGCCTTTGGCCACTGTCGCTAGAAGGTTGGGCATTTGCCTTGGGCATTTGCCCAGTCTATCGACACCCTCCACGATCGGCAAGGCGTTCGGGCAGCCATGGAGGGGACACTGGTCTCGACGGCCTCGAAACCGATGAGGCCACCGGGGAGATCGGGTGATGGGCTCGAACATCGCGTGTCCTCCTCGGTTCGGTAGCACCGCCGCATCCGCCGGCGTGCTCCCATTCGCGACACCACAGGCCGCGACGAACGGCATCGGAGATGACCCTCTATCCTGACGACCCGTGCCGCGAACGTGGCGATGCCGCGAAGTGCCCGTGTGCCCTCATGATCAAGACTGTGATTGGGTATTGACATTGGACCGACTCCAAGGTCTACGGTTCACGACATGGCAGCGACACCCGAGTCCGGCTTCCTGGTCATCGCCGACCTGACCGGCTACACCGCCTACCTGTCAGGCAGCGAGCTGGAGCACGCGCCGGTCATCGCCGGCGATCTGCTCGAGACGATCGTCGGCCGGCTGGAGCCGCCATTCCGGCTGGTCAAGTTCGAGGGCGACGCCGCGTTCCTGTTCGTCGAGGACGGGCGCGCCGACGGGTCTCTGCTGCTCGACGCCATCGAGGCCGCCTACCTCGCCTTCCGGCGTCGACTTCGCAGCATCGACCAGGCGACCACCTGCGACTGCAACTCCTGTCGGCTGGCGCCGAGGCTCGATCTCAAGGTGTTCGTCCACCACGGGGCCTTCGTCTGGAGTCGCATCGCCGGGCGCGATGAGCTGGCAGGTTCCGATGTCATCGTCGCGCATCGATTGCTCAAGGGCACCGGCGCCGCCGAGGCGCGTGCCAACGGCTTCGCGCTGTTCACGGCCGCCGCCGTCGACGCTCTCGGCCTCGACGCCGGTGCCCTGCACCTCCGGGCCGGCTCGGAGGAGATCGAGCATCTCGGTCGGGTCGACACGTTCACGTTGGACCTCGAGGCCCGCTGGCAGGACGAGAGCACCATGCGCCGGCTCGACATCGCCGACACCGACCTCGCCTTCGACATCGAGGCGACCTTCGCTGCCGACCCATCGGTGGTCTGGGCGCACCTGACGTCGCCCGCCCTCCGAACGCGATGGGAGGGCCCCATCACCATCGCGGAGACGTCGGCCGGTGGGCGCCGCGGCGTTGGCACGACGGCCCAATGCGTGACCGGACGGCTGGCGACCCTCGAGGAGATCGTCGACTGGCAACCCTACGACCGCGTGGCGTGGCGGCTGGCCGTGCCGGGGGTGGGCCCCGTCGCGGCAACCGCGGACCTTGAGCCGACCGAAGGCGGGACCCGCCTCCGACTTCGCTGGGGATTCGAGGGTGCCGCCGCCGCGGATGCCACGGCGTTCCAGCGGATGCGGGGAGAGAAGGAAGCCGCCTACGGGCGACTCGCAAGGGTCGTCTCCGACACGCTGCCGGTCGTCGAGCAGAAGGAGGCAGGAGCATGAGCTCGTCGATCTCGGAGCAGACGATCGAGCGGTCGGCGCAGGACGTCTGGGTGTACGCCGCGGACATCGTCCGACATCCAGATTGGATGACTGTCACCGACGCCCGGATCGTGCGGGGCGATGGCACGCAGATGGGGGCGCGTGGGCGCGAACGGTTGCGATTCGGCCCCTTCGGGTGGGACGTGGAGTTCGAGGTCGCCGAGGCAGAGCCGGGACGTCGGATCGCCTGGAGGTCGGTCAGCGGCGCGCCGTTCGATCTCACCGTCTGGCTGAACCTCGAGCCGATTGGTCCTGCCTCGACCAAGGCGATCTACGGGGCGGACATCCAGCTGCACGGCCTGTGGCGGCTGCTGTCGCCGATGGTGGCGATGGAGGCCAAGGCTGGGCCCGCGCGTGAACTGCAGCGGCTCAAGACACAGGTCGAGGCTGCCCCGACCATGGCGCCGGTGATGTCATGACGACGTTGAGCCACTTTCCGATCAGCGCCCGGGCGGCGGCCGGCGACCTCGGGCGGGCGCGCCGTTGGTACGAGGAACAGCTCGGCCTCGTCCCGGAGCACGAAGACGCGGGCGGCGTCTGGTATCGCTTCGCCGGCGAGACCTGGCTGTATCTGTATGCGACCCCGTCTGCTGGAACTGCCAAGAACACGATCGCGGGCTGGGAGGTCAAGGACATCGAGTCCGTGATGGCCGATCTCCGCAAACGCGGCGTGATCTTCGAGCAGTACGACCTCGGGGAGGTCCAGATGGTCGATGGGCTGGCCGACTTTGGCGCGGCAAGGGCCGCCTGGTTCAAGGACAGCGAGGGCAACACGTTCGAGTTGACGGAGGTCCGCCAGGACCCTTGACATCGGAGTCACTCCAAGGTTTGCTGCCCGAATGAGGATCGGAGAACTCGCCGAGGCCTACGGCTGATCACGGACCTTCGCCGCCTCGACCTCCCAGCAGGTCCTCGGTTCAAATCCGAGTGTCGGCTCCACTCCCCTGAATTCGTGCTCGTGTCTGGATGGATTCCCGTTCTCTGCGGCGTCGGCATCGCACGGCTCTTGCAGGAACAGGTCTTCATCGGACCGGGCGCACTCGGAGTCGCGCCAGACGTGGTCTTCCGGGAGAGCCCGGCGTCAGGCGCTTTCTGGCTACGGACTGATCGGCGCTATGCCACCGGTCGTCGCGCGACGATGTCGAACGTGTGCCAGTGCTTGGGCCCGAGGAACGACATCCCGTCTTCCTCCTTCTCGTCGAGGACCACGACGTCGAGGCCGTCCACGAGCCGCTCGACCTGCGCACGTTGGTGGAACTGCATCTCCGGGTCGGCCCACCCAGGTGTCGTTGGTACCGAACAGGTTCACGACGAGGTAGGCCCCTGCCTTGGCGCGGTCCAGAGCGTGAGTCCAAAAGCGGGCGAACCCGTCGGCCCCGAGGAACGGCAGGGAGTAGCCCGCGTACAGGAGGTCGAAGCGAGGCAACTCGGTGTCTTCGGCCGGTGTCGACCGGATCTCGAGTCGGTCGACGAGCTCCGCACGGACTCTGGGGCGCAGGACCTCCGCCGCCTCGGGCGACGAGTCGATCGCCAACACCCGCCAACCGCCTGCGAGCAGCGCGAGGGTCTCCTCGCCGTCGCCGAAGCCGACCTCGACGGCCTGTCCGGGCGTCACCCCAGCATCGTGAATGATCCGCATGCCCCGGACGAACGGGGGGCGCGGCTCGCGGCCCATCGTGTGCTGGTAGAAGGCCGCCCATGTGGCGTCGGGGGGCTCGGTCGAGGCAGGATCGCCATCGTCGGCCATGGCTCGGATCTTCGGCTTCCGGGAGCGTATGGGAGTTCAACCCCGCACGACGGCGAGAGCCGGGTGACCGGATTGAAGACGAGGGACGTGGGGCGACCCTCTGCTCCTGTGGGCGATCATAGTGGCTGAGCCCTGGTTGGGCGCTCCCGTGAACAGCGGGTCCTCGGTTCAAATCCGAGTGTCGGCTCCACTCCCCTCGCGCCGCAACTGGGCACGTACGGCGGCGCGCTCCGGGGATGTGAGTGCTATCGCCAGTCGATGGCGCGAACTTCGACCGGCTCGCGGACTCCCTTGAGCGTCAACGCGCGCGGCTCCGAGGCCTGGAATCGGGTTGGCCCGGCCTGCTCGAGGACCTCGGTGGTGACCAGGATCTCCTGGCCGGCTGCCGCGCCGCTGACGCGGGCGGCGATGTGCACGCCGCGGCCGCGGTAGTCACGGCCATCCCGCGTCGCGTCGGCTGCATGCAGACCGATCCGCACCGATGGCGCGAACCCGTGCTCGCGGCGGTGTCGGGTCAGCCGCCGCTGGATGTCGATGGCGCATTCGATCGCCTCGGCAGCCTTGTCGAACGTCACGAAGAAGCCGTCGCCGGTGCTGTTGACTTCCTCGCCGCGATGGCTCGCGAAGGCCGACCGAAGCTCCCTGTTGTGCCACGACAGGAGCTCTGCCCAAGCCTCGTCGCCCACGAGTCCGATCAGGTCCGTCGAGGTGACGATGTCGGTGAACATGAACGTCCTGGTGACTCGCGCCGCTGAGGCCGCGGGCCCCTGCTCCTGCCCGAGCAGCGCGTCCACCCGCTGCAGGTCGAGCGTCGCGCCCAGCCGCTCGAAGACGGCACGAGCCGCCCTGAGGTCCCTCCGGGCTGTCGCCTGATCGCCCTCGGCAGCGATCGCCTCGGCGTAGCGAAGTCGAGCTCGCGCGCTCTCGTACGGGAGATCGTTTTCCATCCACAGCCGCCACGATCGACCCAGGATCGGGGACGCCTCCGAAGGCCGGTCCTCCCCGAGCAGCAACTCGCCCTTCGCCATCAGGGCGCCCCCCTCGAACAGCGGTCGCTTGTACCCCGCCGCGATCGACTCGAGCTCTTCGACAGCGTTGCGCGCAGCCGTCCAAGTCGCCGCGGGCAAGGGCAATGTCGATCGCCGCGGGCAGGAGACGTCCCCGCGTGGCCTGATCCACCGGACCCTCGCCTGTCGTTGTCGCAGCCAGCGACCGCTCGATCGAGCGCCAGGCATCCTCGAGCTCGCCGCGCGCCAGATGGAGGAGCGCGAGGCCGGGCTGCCCGTCATCGCCAAGCTCGTACGCGCGCTCGAGGGCATCGGCCGCGCCCTGCAGGTCGCCCATCCGAAGCCGGATCTCCCCGATCTCGTGGTGGGCGAATCCGAGGCTGTCGTTCAGGCCGAACCGCTGGAGCTCCTCGCAGGCCTGACGCGCTTCCAGCTCGGCCTCTGGCCATTGGCCGCGGAGCATCTTCAGTTCCGCTCGATGAACCCGGCAGACGCCCGGATATCCGCCTACTCCCTGACGGCGCATCCAGCGCTCGCCCTCGTCGGCCCACTGGCCCGCGCGCTTCAGATCGCCGATGTTCCGACAGGCGGCGATCGTGTTGCACAGGATGTCGCTCGCGACCCGGAGACCGAGCTGGCCAGAGGTCGCCGCCGCCGCCGCCTCATCGAGAAACGCCAGACCTTCCGGAATGTTGCCCTGGTGCATCTCGCCGTAGCCCTTGAAGCTCGTCGCCATGTATTGCACGTCGGCGTTTCCGTGCTCCCTGGCCACGGCGATGGCGCGATCCGCGTGGGCGAGGCCGTCCACCATCCGATGGTCAAATACGGCGCTCATGCCAGCGAACAGATGGAGCCAGGCGTGCATCCCCGACTCGGGCGTGCCCTCGAGGAGACTCGCGGCACGCCCCAACCACCCTCCGCCGACCGATGGCGCCTGGCGGCGGAAGAACATGTACGCGAGAAGGAAGGCCGCGCCAGCGGCTTCGATCGGTCGACCGGCCTCCACGTAGGCGGTGAACGCCCGCTCGAGCGTATCGGACGCCTCATCGGGCTTGCCCGCCCACCAGGCGGCCTCACCCATCCGCTCGAGGTCGTCGGGCGACAGGCCACCTTCGCGGTCGGCCGCGGCGAATGCCTCCAGCGCCTCCGTCCAGGCGTGGCGCTTGACGGCGTCCCTGCCTAGCTCAAGCGAACCGGCCGCCGCGGAATTCATCTGTGCCTCGCCGTAACCGAGCAACTGCCGTCCGATTATCCGCGCCGCCCGCAACCAGCTGGCACGCGCGCGGGTCTCCACGACCACGCTTGAAACGAACGACCTGCTAACTGAGCGGTCTACGCTCGCGATTCCACGCTTGTGCCACACCGCTGAGATCCATCCACTTCGTAAACAGCAGGTCCTCGGTTCAAATCCGAGTGTCGGCTCCCGGCGTTCTGAACTCAGAAGCCGGCCGAGAGGCCGGCTTCTTCGCGCGTTGAGGGGTAGAGCAGCGCTGCGCAACCGAGGTGCTACGCCGGTGATCCTTCCCGGACCGTGGCGCCGCTCGCCTGCCCATCGGGGGCGTAGAGCTCGCGGACCACGGCCTCAAGGGAGGTCGGGGTGATGGATGGGAAGCGCCGCGCCGTCGCCGACGCGTCGAATGTCATGTCCCGCGTGTCCATCACGACGGCCGCGCCGATCAAGCCTGCCAGCGCCGGGCGGAATGGGCGCAGGAGGTTCGACATGAGCCGGAGCGCCGGGAGCGGGACGTGATCGACACGACCAGACCGGCCGGTCACCCGCTCGACCGTCGTAAGCAGCTGGTTCATCGACACGTTCTCCGGGCCGCCGATCTCCACCGTGGCGCTGCGCAGGCCGGGATCGACGAGCGCGAGCTCGACGATCCGGGCGACGTCATCGGCCGAGACGAGGTTCAGCGGGTTGTCGCCCCGACCGAAGACCCGCGTCCGGCCCGTCTCGACAAGCGGGTCGGCGGCGAGGTGGAGCCAGGTCTGCATGTAGAGCGCCGGTCGGATGATCGTCCAGGCGAGACCGGACGATTTGAGCTCCTGCTCGGCCGCGTACTTGGAGCGCATGAGCTCCATCGGATGGTCCGGCGAGGCCTGCGTGACGGACAGCAGCACGAAGTGCTCGACGCCAGCGAGACGAGCCGCCCGGATGAGCGCGATGTTGCCGTCCCGGTCGATCGCCCGCGGACCGGGTCCCTTCGGGTCGCCGAAGCCGGTGAACGCCGAGATGACCGTGGTCGCCCCTTCCAGCGCTTCGGTCAGGCTGGCGGCATCGCGGACGTCGCCGGCCACCAGCTCGACGCCATCGCCCAGGATTCCGCGGGCTCGCGCCGGGTCGCGCGTCAGGACCCGCAGCCCGTGCCCGTTCGCGGTCAGCAGGCGGATGAGTCCGGGACCGAGGTGGCCGGTCCCGCCGACGAGCAGGGTAGTCACGACTCGACCTTGGTGATCGAATCGCCGACACTCTGACGCACCGCCGCTTCGGGGCCCTGCCCGCCGGCCTCGACGACCTCCATGTAGAAACGGACCCAGGCGATGGCGTCGCCCTCGACACCCTGGATCGTCACACCCGCCATGTGGTGGGGCTGCCCGTCGCGACGCGTCCCGGTCCAGTCCCACTCCGCCCAGACCGTGTCGCCGACGACGGTCGAGCGGAGGAGCTCGGCTCGCAGATCGGGGACGCCGGCCAGGATCTGGCCCCAGTTCCGGCGCACCTGGTCGCTGCCCACGAAGTCCCTCGTGGGATGGGCGGGCGCCTCGCTGATGTAGCCCGGGGTGAAGCAGCCGACGAGCGCATCAAGATCGTGCGCGTTGATGGCCGCCTGGAGCCGCTCGACGCTAGCCATGGGATCGGTGTCGACCGTTACAGTCATCGGGGACGCCTCACTTCCGCTATACTATTGGTATGTTCGTTAGACTCGTAATCTAGTAAACATGACCGCCCCTGTCAAGCGCGGATATCGCTCACCCCTGCGACAGGCGCAGGCGGCGTCTACGCGCCTGTCGATCCTCCGGGCAGCCGGGCGACTCTTCATCGAGCACGGATATGTCCCGACCTCGATCGACGCGATCGCCGAGGCCGCCGGCGTCAGCCGGGCGACCGTCTTCAACTCGGTCGGCGGCAAGGGGGCGATCCTCAAGGCTGCCTACGACGTCACGCTCGTCGGTGACGATGCCCCGGTCGCGCTCCCTGACCGGCCCGAGTCGCGGGCCGTGATGGCCCGGACCGATCCCGCCGACTTCCTCGATGGCTACGCCGGGATCATCGTCGACGTCCATGGCCGACTCGCGCCCATCCATGAGGCCATTCGCGGGGCCGCCAGTGCGGACCCGGAGGCGCGCGAAGTCTGGGAGACAGTCGTGGCCGAGCGCCTCCGCGGAGCCAGGAACGTCGTGGCGGGCGTGCAGTCGCGCGGGGGCCTGCGGGAGGGCCTCGACCCGGTCGCTGCCGCCGACGCTGTCTGGGTGCTGAACGATCCCGGGCTCTACAACCTGCTCGTGAACCAGCGCGGCTGGGCCCCGTCGGCCTTTCGCGATTGGCTCTCCGCGGCGCTCCGCTGGCAACTCATGCCAACCGACCGACTCGACGGCTCGAGCGCATTGGGCGGGTCGAACGCGCCGGGCGGGTCGCGAAGAGGACGGTTCCCGCCGTGAGCGCTGATGGCCGCGCGACGGCCCGTCTCTCGACGCGGCTGATCCCCATCCTCGAGTGGGCGCCGCAGCTATGACCGGCGGTGGCTCCGGGGCGACATCATCGCGGGCATCGCGGTCACGGCCATGATCGTGCCCAAGAACCTCGGCTACGCCGGCATCGCCGGCATCCCGGTGGAGAACGGCCTGTATGCGGCCGCGGCCGGCGCGATCATCTACGCGCTCTTCTGCACGTCGCGGCACATCTCCACGGGTCCCAGCTCGTCGCTCGCTGCGGTGGCCGGCGGGGCCGTGCTTCTCACGGGCCTGGGCGGCGAGGAGGCGGCGCAGCTGGTGGCCGCGATCACGCTCGCCACCGGGGCGCTGTTCCTCCTGGTCGCCGCGCTCCGGATGGGCTGGATCGCCCGGTTCCTCTCGAAGGCGGTCGTGACCGGGTTCCTTGCGGGCGCCGCCATCGACGTCGTCATCGGGGAGCTGCCCAAGCTCACCGGAACGTCAGCGGAAGGCACCAGCGCGTGGCAGGAGCTTGCTTCGTGGATCCGCGGCCTGGGTGACATCCAGTGGGCGACGCTGCTCGTCGGGAGCGTCGCGCTCGCCGTGATCCTCGGGCTCCGGTTCTCGCTGCCCAAGGTCCCGGGTGCGCTCGTGCTCGTGATCGGTGGCCTGGTCGCGTCGGTGGCGTTCGACCTGGGCGGGCACGGCGTGGCGCTCGTGGGCCCCGTGCCGCGAGGCCTCCCGGTCCCGCAGATCCCCTCCCTCGACCTCGTCGGACAGCACTTCTGGGAGATCCTCATCTCGGCGGTCGCGCTGCTGCTCATCGGCTTCTCGCAGACGGCCGGTGACGCCCGAGCGTTCGCGACCCGTCATCGCTATCGCATCGACGTGAACCAGGAGTCGGTCGCCCAGGGGATGGCCAACCTCGGCGCCGGTGTCCTCCAGGGGATGCCCGTCTCGACCAGCCTCTCGGCGAGCTCGCTGAACGAGTCCGCCGGCGCCAGGACGCCGGTTGCGTCGCTCACGACCGGCGCACTCGTCCTCGCTACCCTCGTCCTGCTCGCGCCCGTGTTCTCCCAGCTGCCCAAGGCCGTCCTGGCCGCGATCATCATCGATGCGGTCGTGTTCGGGATGATCGACGTCGCCGAGCTGCGGCGCCTCCGCCGGGTGAAGCGGATCGACTTCTGGATCGCGATGGCCGCGCTCCTTGGGGTGCTGTCGGCCGGCGTCCTCCTGGGCGTGGTGATCGGCATCGTGCTGTCGCTCGTGTGGCTGGTCTTTGTCACCACGCAGCCATCGATGCCGCTGCTGGGTCGTGAGGCGGGCACGCAGGTCTTCCGTGACCTCGACGCGCACCCCGACGATCGAGACGCAGCCGGGAGTCGCGGTGCTCCGCATCGACGGCGGCCTGTTCTTCGCGACGTCGGAGGCGGTGGACGAGCGCGTGCGTGCGGTCACGGATGGGAATCCCGGGCTCCGCACCCTCGTGCTCGACCTTGAGGGTGTCAACTTCGTCGATTCGCAGGGCGCGGCGAAGCTGACCGAGATACAACAGCTCACGGACGTGGACGGGATCACCCTGCGGCTGGCCCGCGTCAAGCCGGACGTGCTCGCGGTGCTCCGAGCGGAGGGACTCCTCGACAAGGTCGGTCCAGACCACGTGCACGGCAACGTCCACCGGGCGGTCGATGCCCACGCCACCAACGTCCCGACGCAGGCAGGTCCCGACATGCCCGCTGCCACCGGGCAGGAGCTCGAACGTGTGGCGGACGGCGACCAGGAAGAACATTGAGTCCGGCCGTCGGCTGACGGAAGGGCACGGTCGAAGAGGCCGAACGACCAAGCCTTCGCTATCGGCAGGGCCGAGTGGCACTGCGCGGAAGGCAGGACGAGGCACAGGCTGACTCACACCCAAACGCGAGGGCTCCCCTGGTCAGCTGCGGACGGGAGCGCAAGATCACCGCCACCGAGGTCCGGTGGATCAGCTGTTGCCTCATTCCGGGGGAGAGAAGAAGGGCCCGTAATCCATGCGCACGACCGTTACATTGGTCGGGATCGTCGGCGGAGTGCTGGCCGCCATCAGCGGCGTCGCGGCGCTCATCGTCGGCGGGCCCGACACCGTCACCATCGGTGGCTGGATGACCGTGGTGGCAGGCGGGATCGCCATCGTCGGGGCCGTGACTGCCGGAGCCAGACCAGGCCTCGCTGCCCTGCTGATGATCGTGGCCGTCGCTGTCGCGGGCCTCGTGGCTCCGGGGGTCATCCCTGCGCTTGCCGACAACCTGATCGTCTTCTTCGCGTATGTCGCCAGCCTCGCCATTCTCGTGCTCGCGGCGATCCTCGCGTTCCGCGGGCGCAAGGCGGCGCCGACCGCCACCCCGATGGGCCCCGGGCACTGATCGAGCAGGACGGCATGGCCAGGCTTCGCTGGGCGATCGGCGCCCTTGCCTCTACCGCGGGCGTGACCACATCGGTCTACGCACTCGTCGTTCGCCCCCGGATCAGCCGCTGGGGCGCTACCGACGAGGAAGTCCGACAAGGCCCTGCCTGGTGACGAGCTCGGTGGTCCAGTGGGCCGTCGGCTCGTCTCGACCCGCGCGATCACGATCGATGCGCCGCCCGAGGACGTTTGGCCGTGGCTGGTCCAGATGGGCTCGGGTCGAGCCGGCTTCTACACGCACGAGTGGGTCGAACGCCTGCTGTTCATCACCTACGCGGACGGCCATTCGGCGACCCGCATCCACCCCGAGTGGCAGGGGCTCCGGGTCGGCGACAAGGTTCCCTACTCGCGGTTCAATACGGTTGATGTCACGCATGCTCGACCGCCCGCGCTGCCTGATCGCCGGTGAGTGGCTGGTCCTCGAACCGCTCGACGCTGGTGCGAGGACTCGGCTTATCGCGCGGACCCGTGGCGGCTGGCTGGAGCCGTTCGCCCGCGGGGTGCCGCTGCTCTGGCCGCTGCTGTGGCCGGTCGCGGCAATGATCGAGCGCGGTCCCGGCGAGCTGCTCCACCACTACATGGAGACGGGCATGCTGCAGGAAATCAAGGTGCGCGCCGAAGCGAGCCACCCCGACCAGCAGGTCATCGAGGCGACCGCCGCATGAGCGGGAAGCACGCCCCGGCCACGACCTGGGCGACGCTCGGCGGCCGGGCGAGAGCCTGGCGCGTCGTTCACGCATCATGGTCCGTGGCGCAGCTCGGGTGCCTCGGCTACATCTGGGCGTCCGCCCTGACGGGACGGCGAAGTCCCCGTCTCTGGGCGAGTGTCGCCTTCCTGCTGGTCGAGGGGGCGGCGCTGGTCGTTGGTCGAGGGGATTGCCCGGTCGGGCCACTCCAGGCCGAATTGGGCGATCCGGTGCCGTTCTTCGAGCTCGTGCTGCCACCCCGTGCTGCGAAAGCGGCGATCCCGATCCTCGCGGTCGTGAGCGTCGCCGGGATCGTCGCCCTCGTCGTGCGACGGCCAGGGCTGGTGGGGCGCGCCGCGCCGACACGCGCCCGCAGCCCTGCCGGCGGCGCATAGCCTCGACTCGGGTCCACGCGAAGGCTCAGGCACCGTAGCCGAATCCACTGTCTCGCGTCGACGAGGCTCTTCGACTTCGGATCCTGACATGGCTGATTGCCTGGCAGCTGGGACTTCCCATGCCTTGTACGCTCGGGTGCACGGCCCATGAGCGATGCGTCCCGATCCGTCCAGCGCACCTACCTGCTGCTGACCCTGCTGGTCACGCTGGCCGCGTCCCTGATCTGGGGCATCAACACCCTGTTCCTGCTGAGTGCCGGGCTGTCGAACACGGAGGCGTTCACCGCGAACGCCTGCTTCACCGCCGGGATGGTCATCTTCGAGGTCCCGACGGGCGTCGTGGCCGACACCCGCGGCCGCCGCTTTTCGTTCCTGCTTGGGGCGGCGACGCTCCTGCTCTCGACCCTTGCTGTACCTCGTGATGTGGCAGGTGCGGGCGCCGTTCGTCGGCTGGGCACTGTCGTCGGTGATGCTGGGCCTCGGGTTCACCTTCTTCTCGGGCGCCACCGAGGCGTGGCTGGTCGACGCGCTGAACGCGACCGGGTTCTCGGGCGAGCTCGAGGCGGTGTTCGGCCGGGCGCAGCTGGTCACCGGTGCGGCCATGCTCGCGGGCTCGGTCGCCGGTGGCGTGATCGCCCAGGCAACCAGCCTCGGCGTTCCCTACCTGCTCCGGGCGGCGCTGCTCGGCGTGACGCTGGTCGTCGCCTTCATCACGATGCGCGACATCGGGTTCACTCCGCAGCGGGACGCGAGCCCGATCGCCGCCGTCAGGACCGTCGTCCGCGGCTCGATCGACGGCGGCTTCCGCAACCCGCCCGTCCGGTGGCTGATGCTGGCCGCGCCGTTGTCGGCGGGGGTCGGGATCTACGCGTTCTACGCGTTTCAGCCCTACCTGCTCCAGCTCTACGGCGACCCGAACGCGTACGGCATTGCCGGCCTCGCGGCCGCCATCGCCGCCGCGGCCCAGATGGCGGGCGGCCTGGCGGTGGGCAGGATCCGCGGCCTCTTCCGGCGGCGGACGGACGCGCTGATCATCGGCGGCGTCCTGAGCGTCATCTTCCTGGCGGCCGTCGGACTGACCAGCAACTTCCTGCTGGCGATCGTCCTGCTGACAGCATGGGCGCTGGTGTTGGCGATCGAGGCGCCGCTCCGGCAGGCGTTCATCAATGGCGTCATCCCATCGGAGCAGCGGGCCACCGTGCTGTCGTTCGACTCGCTCATGGCATCGGCCGGCGGCGTCGTGGCCCAGCCCCTGCTCGGCCGCACGGCGGACCTGTACGGCTACGCCACGACGTACGTCGTGTCGGCCGCGGTGATGTCGCTCTCCTTGCCGTTCGTGTTCCTGGCCCGGCGGGAGCACGCCCCGTCGGATCCGATCACGGCCGCCGAGCCGGTCGCCGCCGTCCCCACCTGACGGACCGCGACCGAGGTCCCGAACGGCCAGCGGGGTGCCGCCCGAGGAGTGCCGAGCGAGTGCGGGTGGTATCCTTACATCAGAGTCTCTTGTAAGGAGTGAGATCGTGGAAGTCTCGGCGCGGCTCAGCTCCAAGGGCCAGGTCACGGTGCCGCGCGCAGTCCGCGAGGCGCTGTCGCTCGAGGAGGGCGATCGGCTCGTGTTCCGCGTGGAGGGCGATCACGCGGTCCTCGCGCGAACCCCGGACCTCCTGGCACTGGCGGGGTCGGTGAGCGTGCCGGCGGCGAAACGAGGCACGCCCTGGGCGGAGGTCCTGCGCCAGACGCGGCGGGCCCGAGCGGCCGGGCGCCGGTGACGGCATTCGTCGACACCAACGTCCTGGTCCGACACCTCACGGGCGATCCGCCCGGGCTCGCAGCCCGAGCGACGCGCTACCTGGCGAGCGCCGACGAGCTGCTGCTGCCGGATCTCATCCTTGCCGAGGTGGCCTACGTCCTCGAATCGTTCTACGAGACACCCCGGGCGCAGGTGGCGACGGCCATGCGGGCCGTGTTGGCGTTCCCCGCGATCCGTGTTCTCGACGCCGACCTGCTCCAGCGTGCCGTCGAGGTATACGAGGTCCACAGGCTCGACTTCGCCGACGCCTACCTGGTCGCGAGTGCCGAACGAACGGGGGTCGGCATCATCGCGTCGTTCGATCGGAGCATCGATCGGATCTCGACGGTCCGCCGCGAGGAGCCGGCCTGAGCGAGGCGGCGGCGGTCGCAGCGCTTCGTCGTCGATCTTGGTGTCCGGCGTGTAGAAGTCGCAGGCCCCGGCACGGGCCGCCCACCGCGGTCCGAGTACGTCGTCGGCGCTACGTCCCGTCCGGCAGGGTCCGGTAGAGCAGGAGCTGCCCACCCTCCTCGCCGTGGGAGCCCTCGGTGAAGACGTAGAGCGTCACGAGCACCGCCTTGCGCCCGCCGATCTCGATAAAGCTGATCGTCGGGTTGCCGAGGGACGTGCTGCCGGCGTGCGTCTGGAAGCGGAGCAGTTCGGCGGAGCGAGTCTCGTCGTCGTAGAGAAACGTGCGCCAGGAACTCCAGTCGTCGAGGATGAGCTGACCCTCGATCAGCATAAGGTCGTATCCACGGAACGAGATCGAGTCCCGGTCGCCGATGTGGCCGGCCACGCCGAGGTCGACCAGCGCCTGATCCCGTTCCGGTCGGGCGACGGCGTGCCAGGTCGTCCAGTCGGTGGTGCCGCTCGCCTCCCGGTCACGCTCGCAGTCACCGTGGTAGTGGAAGCCGAGGTCGACCCGCGTGCTGCTCGCCGCGTCGATCGATGGGGTCCCCTCGCCGCACGCCGGCATCGTGACGGGCACGTCGAACCGCCGCGAGACCTTCCCCGTGCTGAGGTCGTCCCAGGTCGCAAAGGATGCGACGACCGTGTGAATCGGGTCGACCCCCTGCTCCCAGGCGACGACGTATCCGCCGTCGGATGCAGCCGCGATCGTCGGCATCGCGGCCATCTCGGCAAGTTCGACCTGCCACGTCCACTCCATCAAGTCCGTGGACGTGGCGAGCTCAACGTGGAGAGTCTCGCTCCCATCGATCGAGGAGTGGTAGACGGCGGCGAACCGCCGGACTTCCGGGATCCAGATGACCTTGGCCGTGTCCATGGTGCGCCCTTGATCGTCGGTCAGCCCGTAGCGATAGGCGGTGGCGGCCGTCACGTCGGCGATGAGGTCGCTGAGCTCCGCTCGCGCCATTCCGATCGACTCCGGGGTGGCGACCGGAGCCGGCGCACAGGCGGCAAGGGCCACCGCAACGCCGAACAGACCTGCCAGCGATCGCCGACGAGACATGCCCGGGATCGTAACCTCGGCCGCCTTCGGTGCGCAGTCCTCAGTTGCCTCGCTCAGCGATGGCGAATGTCACCTGAGAGTTACGGTGCGCGCCAGACCGTGTGACCGGCTGGAAACCCGTCGGCTGCCTGCGTCAGGGTCAGGAGGCACCGCTCCATCCGGAATTCGAACAGCACCTGCGATTCGAACCCCGGCCAGCGCTCCGTCATGGAGCGCTCGGTGAGCATCTGAAGGGCAACCTGCTCCCAGACGACCGGGTCACTCACCTCGAGCGCAGTGCCGGTGACGTAGAAGCCATCGTCTTCATTGGGCGGCGGGAAGGTCTCGCCGTGGAGAGCATACCGAGGGTCTCGCCGAAGATCGTTCAGCTTCGGCCCCGGGATGATCATCCCGAACATGTCGGACTCCGTCAGAACCGGGCAGATGGGGTGGACGCGCGGGCCCCCATCGGCGCGGATGGTTGCCAGGAAGCCGAGGCCGATACCGTCCACATAGAGGAGGCGACGGGCCACGGCGGCGAGATCCGGGCGAGCGGCGTTGAATTCCTCCCAGGTCGCGCCCGAGCGAGACGATGCGGCGTTCATGGATGGCCCTCCCGCACGTGCAAGCTGTTGGTTCAGCGAGCGTGGTGCGTGCTCGCCGTGCTGCCCCATCTCCGATCGAGAGCTGCTTCCCGATCCGGCCGGTCGCGTCGATGCGCGGGTCGCCGGCTGCCGCTAACCCTACGCGAGGACCCGCCGGTAGACGCGCGTCGCCCACCACAGCCTGCGGATCAGCGGCGGCGCCGCCCAGGTGTCGATCGATGAAGTCGCGCCCGCCGGCCCCGCGGAGGCGACCTCGACGGTCGAGCGCATGACACGGAGGCCCGGGATCGCCCTCGAGCTGCTGCTCGACGGGATCGAGCGACGCGTCGCGCGCTGAGAAACGGGTCGCCGTCGCGGGCGGAGGCGCCAGGCGAGCGGGGACTACCTGGTCCCCGTGATGAGCCGTTCGCGGTCGAACATGGGGGCCACGATCCGCCACCCCATGATGTCGGCGATGAGGAGCAGCGCGCCGCAGGCGGCGGCGAGGCGGAGCGTCGGGTGGATGACGTCGAACGCGATGAGCGAGGTCACGAGGACCACCGGCAGGTTCGCGAGCAGGCTGAGCTGCTGGGCGACGCGGACGTCGCTCGAGCGGGCGGAGATCGCGATCCCGACCCAGATCGACCAGGCGGCGAGCAGCGGTGTCAGGACCACCTGGGCGACGATGTCCGGGGCCTGGAGGACCGCCGCCGTGACCGCGGGCTGCGCGAGCAGGAGGACGCAGGCGAGGAACGCCACGTAGACCGCGTAGGCGATCGCCACCGACGGAATGAGCGCCGCCAGGGCCTTTCCGAGCAGGAGCTCCTCGCGCGAGATCGGCGTCGTCAGGACCGGCTCCAGGCTGCCCTGCTGCCGCTCGCCGGCCACCGCGTGGGCGGCGAGCACCGGCGGCACGAGGAGCGGGATCGCGAGCATGTAGAGCAGCAAGTTCCACTGCTCGAGCCTGGCCGCCGTCGCGCTCGAGACGAGGAAGACCACCGCCAGCGGCTGGATGAGGAAGATGATGGGGAGGATCGCCGTCGCGACGACAACCGAGCGCTGCCGCCGATACTCACGAAGCTCCTTGCGGACGATGGCGCGGACGCACCTCGCGCTCACCCCCATCACGGAGCTGTCTCCTGCTCCTCGTCGATCAGCTCGAGGTAGACGTCCTCGAGCGAGTGGCGCGACTCGCTGATCGAGAGGACGTCGGCCTGCGCCGCCACCAGGGCCCGCGTCAGGGCCGGCGCGGCGGCCTCGGCGTCGGACACCGCGAGGACATAGGCGGCGTGGCCGTCCTCACGCCACGACTCGATGGCCGGCAGCCCGTCAAAGACGTGGTCGGGCTGGTCGAGCGGGGCGACGGTCCGGACCGTGAGCGTTCTCGCGAAGAGCTGGTCGCGGAGCTCGGCGGGTCGGCCGATCGAGCGCAGGGTCGTGTTCAGGATCGCGACGCGATCGCAGAGGCGCTCCGCCTCGTCGAGTCGATGGGTCGTCAGGAAGATCGTTACGCCCTGCTGCCGCAGCTCTGCGATCAGCCCATGGACCTCCCGGGACGCGACCGGGTCGAGGCCCGCCGTCGGTTCGTCGAGGAACAGCACCTGCGGCTCGCTGAGCAGCGCCCGCGCCAGGGCAACCCGCTGGCGGAGGCCCTTCGAGAGGATGCCGCAGGCATCGCGTGCCCGGTCGGCCAGGTCCATGGCTCCCAGGGCGCGCTCGATGCGGGCGCGCGGGTTGGGCAGCTCGTAGAGGTCAGCGAAGCACTCGAGGTTCTCGAGCACGCTGAGGCGGAGATAGAGCCCCGGGGACTCGGGCATGACCGCGATCTGGCGCCGGATCTCCACGCCGTTCTCGAGCGTGAGCGGCCACCCGGCGACCGTGGCCGAGCCGGACGTCGGCGCGATGAGCGTCCCGAGGGTGCGCACGATCGTCGTCTTGCCCGCGCCGTTGGGCCCGAGGAATCCGAACACCTCGCCGCGTCCCACGTCGAAGGAGACGTCGTCGACCGCAAGGTGGTCGCCGAAGCGCTTCGAGAGGTGCCTGACCGACAGTGCTGGCGCGCCGCCGCCACCGGCAACCGATTGCCGCACGCCTCCGTCACTCATGACAGCCGAAGCCTAGCTGCGAAGTGCTCACGTGGAAGCCCGGGCGTGTCGGGCACGCACGGATTTGAGGGTGAGCACCTTTGATGTGGACGCTGTTTCGTAGGCAACTACAGGGAATCTGGCGACGTCTCGCGTCCGCGGACGGAGACGGTAGACTGCGGCATGGGCTTCGATGTCGCCGCGGAAGCCTACGACCGCTTCATGGGTCGCTACTCGCGCCAGCTCTCCAGTCAGCTGGCGGACCTCGCCTCGATACGCCGTGGGCAGCGGGTCCTCGATGTCGGCTGCGGCACGGGCGCACTCACGGGCGAGCTGGTCGGGCGGCTGGGACCCGCCGCGGTGGCGGCCGTCGATCCGTCTGAGCCCTTCGTCGCCGCGACGCGGGCGCGCCACCCGGGCGTCGATGTCCGGCAGGCGGTCGCCGACCGACTGCCATTCCCGGGCGACGGGTTCGACGCAGTCCTCGCGCAGCTCGTCGTCCATTTCATGAAGGACCCGGTCGCGGGGATCACCGAGATGGCCCGCGTGAACCGGCGAGATGGTGTCGTTGCCGCGTGCGTCTGGGATCACGGTGGGAGCCAGGGCCCCCTTCGGCTTTTCTGGGAGGCTGCGCGTGCGCTCGATCCGGACGTCGACGATGAGTCTGACCTCCCCGGGACCCGCGAGGGCCAGCTGACGGAGCTGTTCGAGGCCGCCGGGTTGCGCGAGATCGAAGGGACCGCATTCTCCGCGAGCCTCGAGCACCCGACCTTCGACGCCTGGTGGGAGCCGTTCACACACG
The DNA here is from genome assembly GCA_963776355.1 of uncultured Chloroflexia bacterium. Classification (GTDB taxonomy): domain Bacteria; phylum Chloroflexota; class Limnocylindria; order Limnocylindrales; family CSP1-4; genus CTSoil-043. The sequence goes on from CAVZLU010000006.1 coordinate 257,429, forward strand.
GCGTCGGCCCCGCCGGTGACTACCTGGCAAGCCTCGACGCCGACCGTCGCGCGGAGCTGCGGGAGAGCTGCCGGCGGCAGGTCCACTCCGAGCCGTTTGTGGTCACCGCCATCGCATGGGCGGCGCGCGGCCTGGCATAGCAGGAAGCGGGGCCGCAGGGCGGACTCGGGTAGTCGGGCGATCCGGGACAAGCGTGCGACACTCGGTGCTCGCCCGCCAGCTACTCGTCGTTGGGCATCGGACCCGACTGACTGCCCTTGGCTAGTTGGCCACCGTGGGCTCGGAAGCACAGCACGGACACCCGCCCTCGGCGGCTCCGACGACGGCGTCCGCAGCCTCGCAACACGGGCCATCGAGTACCGCGAGGGACCGTCGTGGGCGCCCAAGGTGCCCGAGCAATCCCGTGAGTCGGGCGTCCAGGGCCTGGAGGCCGGCGATCCGGTCGGCGATCTCCGCGCGCCGTTCCTCGATCATGCGAGGCAGCTCGGCGGTCGAGTCCACGCAATGCCCTGAATGGCACCAGCCAGCGATCTTGGCGGCATCCTCGAGTGGGAGATCGAGGCGGCGCAGATCGATGATCAATCGCACGTGCTCGACGTCCGCCGGGCCGTACTCCCGATACGCGTTGTCACGCCGACGGGCTCGAGGGAGCCATCCCGAGCGTTCATAGAAGCGAACGGTGTCCGTCGAGACGCCGACCGCATCAGCGAGTTCGCCGATCCTCATGCGGATAGCAAACCTTGGAGTGGCTCCGATGTCAAGATCGTCACGGCATCGCCGCCCCCAGCTTGAGGTCGAGCCTGGGCGCCAGTCGGCACGAGTTGCAGTCACAGGTCGTGGACTGCTCGATGCTCCGCAGCCGGCGCCGGAAGGCGAGGTAGGACGCCTCGATCGCGTCGAGGAGCAGATTCCCGTCGGGCCGGCCGTCCTCGACGAACAGGAACGCGGCATCGCCCTCGAACTTGGCCAGTCGGAACGGCGGTTCAAGGCGGCCGACGATCGTCTCGAGGAGATCGCCGGCGATCGCCGGCGCGTGCTCGATCTCACTTCCGGAGAGGTACGCAGTGTACCCGTCAGGTCGGCGATGACCAGAAAGCCGGACTCGGGCGTCGCTGCCATGGCGCGAAACGTAGACCTTGGAGTCGGTCCAATGTCAACACCCTTTCCACGGGGATGGCCGACTCCGGGACACCACGATGGACCAGCCGAATGATGCCTACCGGATCCGCTTCACCCGTCCCGATGAGGTCACGCGAGGCTCCCACCCGACGCACAGGCTCGCTTGGGTCGCTCGAAGGTTGTCTGACCCGCGCCCGTCATCGCCGCTCGAAGCGCAGATACGCGGCGCCGCGGGCATCGACATAGGTCGCTTCGTTGGTCTCGACGATGCGGAGGATGATCCCGTCGCACACAGGACAGCGCAGGACGGTTCCCGGCGCGCGAACGTAGGCTCGCAGCTCGCCGATGACGCGCACCGCCCCGCAATGGGCGCACTTTCCGGGGACCACCGTCATCTCGCCGCCGAACACCGCGGCCAGCGGTCCCGCGGCAGCGTTCCCATCGAGCCTGTCTTCCGGGAACGATGGGGTGGCTCGATCGTCCGTCACCGGTGTACCTCCTTGGCTATGTCCCGGTGGGGCCGAAGCGTTCGGTCCGGACACGATCGGGCGGCATCCCGAGCTTGACAAGGCCATTCGCCGCTGTTTCGACGAGCGTGGTCGGCCCGCAGATATACGCGCGGGCAGAGATCCCGATCGGCTCAAGCACCTCGACCAACATGCGGTCGTCGATCCTCCGGGCGAAGCCCGACCAGCCGGGCGGTTGTGACCTGGTCAGGGTGTGGATGACCTCCAGCCCGTCTCCGCGCGCCACCAGGCGGTCGAGCTCCTCGCGAAAGATGATCTCCTCGACGTGGCGCGAACTGAACAGCAGGCGTGTGGGGACCCGCGATCCTGACCGCGAACGGTGGCGCAGCATGGCCATCAACGGCACGACTCCGGACCCGCCGGCGACGAGGAACAGCGGCCCGCCCAATGAGGCGTCCCAGACGAAGTAGCCTCCGATCGGCCCACGCAGTTCGATCCTGTCGCCGACTACGACGGCCTCGTGGAGGAACGGCGAGACCTCGCCGTCAGCGATGCGCTCGACGGTGATGTCGACCTCGCCGGCGCGCTCCGGCTCCGATGCGATCGAGTAGCTCCGCTCGACGCTGTAGCCGTCCTGGGCAGTGAGGCGGAGGTCGATGTGCTGGCCCGGGCGATGCCCCCGCCAGGAGGGCAACCGAAGCGAGAACGAACGGACCGTCGGCGTCTCGTCGCGGATCGCGGTCACGGTCGCGAGCTGCCATTCGATCGGGCTGGCCATCTCCGAATGTCCTAGTCGCCGCTGTAGCGTTCTTCGAGCCATTGGTCGCCGCGATTGTGGTAGCCGAGCGACTCCCAGAATCCGAGCTCGTCCTGCGACTGGAGACGCAGGCCACGCACCCACTTCGCGCTCTTCCAGAAGTAGCGACCCGGCACGACCAGCCGAGCCGGGCCGCCGTGCTCGGGTGCGAGGGGACGGCCGTCGTACTCGAAGGCCACGAAGGCCCGCCCATTGAGGACGTCCTCCAGTGGCAGGTTCGTCGTGTACCCGCCATCCGACCAGGCGATCGCGAAGGCCGCCGCGGGATCGAGGTCGGCGTGCTCGAACAACGTGTCGACACTGATCCCCCGCCAGCGCATGTCGAGCTTCGTCCACTTGGTCACGCAGCTGATGTCGACCGTCCACTCCCGGGCGGGGAGGGCAAGGAACGTCTCCCACGTCCAGGTGACCGGCTCACGGACCAGGCCCTCGATCGAGAACGACCAGCGCTCGAGCGGGGTCCGTGGTGTCGGTCCGGCGGAGAGCACCGGGAAGTCCGTCGTGAGGTATTGACCGGGTGGGATGCGCGACGCGACATCGCTCGTTCCTGGGCCTTGCGCGCCGCGGCGACCCACGAATCCGCGCGTCACGAAACGGTCGGTCATTGTGCCTCCGGGGTCATTGGATCACCGGCGCTGGGCGCTGGCAGGTCGCCTGGTCGATCGATCTGCATCCGCGCAGGAAACCGTGCACCGACGTGAATGTCAATCCAGCACACACTCCATGCAGCATCGACTCGGCGCGCGTCGCCCGACCGAACGAACCTGGCAGGTCCGAACAGCCAGCCTTCCACTGGGTTGTCACGCCCCAGGAGACGCTCGAGACGTCACACGCTCTTCATCGAACGGTCATGGCCGCGTCATCGTTGGGCCGCACCCTGCTCGTCAACGGCCGACGCCCGTCGGCCCGTCCGGTTGGAGGACAAGGATGCATCGAGGTAGGCGCCTCATCAGTCTGGCGGGGGCCATCGCCGCCATCGCCACGACCCTATCAATCAGCACGGTGGCGGCCGCGGGCTCAACCACCGTCGGCCACGTCTACGTCAACAACAACAGCAGCGGCCAGAACACCATCGCCGCATTCGATCGCCATTCCGATGGCTCCCTGACCCCGATCGCCGGGTCGCCGTTCGACGCCGGCGGCGCCGGAACCGGCGGCCCGTACGGCTCCGCCGGCGGCCTCCAGCGCAGCGCCGACGGGCGCTACCTTCTCGCCACCGATCCGGCCTCGAACCAGGTGTCCGTTCTTCGGATCAAGCCCAACGGAGGGCTTCAGCTCGTCGAAGTCGATGGGTCACATGGCACGAGCCCAGTCAGCATCGCCGTCAACGGCAGTCTCGTCTACGTCGCCAACGGAGGCGCGGGCGGCAGCAACTACACCGGGTTCCGCCTCAACTCGGGCGGACACCTCAGCCACATCGCCGGATCGACCTTCGACCTGCCCGACAACGCCCTCCCCGGACACGTCCTGATCAGCCCGGATGGCCGTCGCCTCGTCGCCACACGGGTCGGCCCGAACGCCGGGCCCTCCTACCTTGATGCGTTCCGGATCGGCCACGATGGACGGCTCACGCCCGCGCCCGGCTCGCCGTTCGCCGCCCAGCGGATCGGTCCGTTCGGCAGCACCTTCTCACCGATCCACGGGAGCCAGCTGTTCGTGTCGAACGCGCATGACGGCGCCGGCGCGGGCTCTGTCTCCGTGTATGACGTCGCTGCCGATGGAGCGCTCTCCGCGATCTCAGGCTCTCCATTCGCCGACGACCAGACGGCGCCGTGCTGGGTCGCCATGAGTCCCGACGGACGCGCGCTGTTCGCGGTGAACACGGCCGTCCCATCAGTCTCGCGGTACGCGGTGGCCGGCGACGGCACACTGACTCTCGTCGGCTCGACTGCGTTCTCAAGCCCGAGTGGCCTGCGGCCATTCGATGCCCAGGTCTCGCCCGACGGCCGCTTCCTCTACGTCGTCGACGCCGGCGCCGCGAAGGTCAGCGCCTTCGGGGTGGATGGGACGTCGCTCACGGAACTCGGTGGTTCCCCCTTCTCGATCCCTGGCGGCGTCGCGCCATTCGGGATGGTCGTCGACTGAGAGCGCGGAGCGAGCGACTCGCCGGCTGACGCCGCGTCGAACGCGCTCGTAGCCTCAGCCAGCACAACGGCCCGTCCGACGCCTGTCGGACGGGCCGTTCCCAACGCCGCATGGTGGAGTCGGATCCGGTCCGGGGGTTGTGGCATCGGCAGCGCAAGATTTCGCCGACCGACGCGGCCGCCCACCCTGAGCCGACGCATCGGGCAGGGCCGCTTTCATCTTTCGTTCATCTGGCCGTCATACGGTGGTCACAGGAACGGACGACGCTCTGGACATCCCTGGGGCGTACCCGGGCAGTCGGGGAGATCACGTCATGCGCCACCGATTGAATGCGCTGCTCGGTGTCCTGGCGGCCGCTGCCGGCGAACCCACGTTCCCGGTCCTCGACGCGGCGGTCAGCCGCGACGGTCGGCCGGCCGCCTCGTAGCAGACCCGAGGGCCCACGAGACCGAGGAGCGGGCGACGGCTCGGCTCCCCAACCCCTCCGTTCTCTCGCCTGCGCTTCGGCCGCGCCCTACGATGCTCGTCATGAGCACTGCGCAGGGCCCGATCCTTGTCGTCGACGACGATCCAAAGATCGTCCGCCTCGTGCGGACGTACCTCGAACGCGAGGGCTTCCGTGTCGTCGAAGCGGCCGACGGGCGGAGCGCGCTCGCCGCCATCGCCCTGGAGGCGCCCTCGCTCGTCGTGCTGGACCTCATGCTCCCCGAGGTGGACGGCCTGGCCGTCCTCCGCGCCGTTCGCCGCACGGATCGCACCCCGATCATCGTGCTCTCGGCCCGCGGCACGACGGCAGACCGCATCACCGGACTCGCCGAGGGCGCGGACGACTACCTGCCGAAGCCATTCTCCCCGGCCGAGCTTGTGCTGCGCGCGCGGCGGATCCTCGAGCGCACCTCGGCCGCCGAGCCCGAGATGGCGCCGCGGACGCCGCTCCGCCATGGCGACCTCGTGCTCGACCCGGACCGCCACGAGGTCACGCAGGCCGGGCGCCCGGTGGCGCTGACCGCCGTAGAGTTCCGGCTCTTGGCCGCGCTCCTTGCTGCCGAGGGACGGGTCCTCACCCGTGACCAGCTGCTCGATGCGATTCACGGACACGACGAGGTCGAGATCCTCGATCGGACCATCGACGTCCACGTCCGCCGGCTGCGCGACAAGCTCGGTGACGACCCGGATCGACCTCGCCACGTGGCGACCGTGCGTGGCGTCGGGTATCGCGTCCCGTCGGGCGCGACGGAACAATGATCCGACGGTCGGGTGGGGGAGTCGGCCTGCGCATCGCCGCCGCGGCGATCCTGGTCGCCGGAGTCGCCCTGCTGATCCTCGCCGGCGGCGTCATCGTCGTCGGATCCCAGACGTTCGCCGCGCTGATGGCGGAGCATGGCGTGAGCACTACCTCGAGCGACGCCATGTTCCAGGACTCCGTCGTCCGGATTGTGCTGATCGCCGGAGTCGCGGCCGTGATCGTCGCCATCGTGCTGGCCGCCGTCGTCTCCACGCGCCTGGTGCGACCCTTGCGAGAGATGGGGGCGGCCGCACGGCGGATCGCCGAGGGCCGCTACGAGTCGCGCATCGCTCGGCAGGGCCCTGATGAGATCGTCAGCCTGGCCGATTCATTCAACCAGATGGCCGAGTCCCTCGAGGCGCAGGAGCGGATGCGCCGCGAGTTCATCGCGAACGCGGCCCACGAGCTGCGCACGCCCCTGACGAACCTCAAAGGCTATCTCGAGGCGCTTCGCGACGAGGTCATCCCGGCGGACCGGGCGACCTTCGAGTCGCTCTGGGATGAGACCGAGCGCCTCGTGCGCCTCTCCCACGGGCTGGATACGCTCGCCGCGGGCGACTCGGCCGGTCTCCCGGGGCTTGTCGACCTGGACCTCACCCAGGTCATCCGGTCAGCGGTCGAGCTCGTGCAGCCGGCGGCTCGCGCTTCGGGTCTCACGGTCTCCCTTGACGTGCCGGCGCGGCTGCCGGCCCGTGGAGATCCGGACCAGCTCGCGCAAGTGCTCGGGAACCTCCTCCAGAACGCGGTGCGATACACGCCCGAGGGCGGGAGCGTCGCCGTCCGGGCGGAACAGCGTGGCGCGGACACTCTCGTCTCGGTCACGAACACGGGCCCGGGCATCCCCGCCGGCGACCTGCCCCACGTCTTCGAGCGCTTCTATCGGGTCGACAAGTCCCGTGATCATGCGAGTGGCGGCGCTGGCATCGGCCTGTCCATCGTGAAGCAACTTGTCGAAGGTCACGGTGGCAGGGTCGGCGCCGAGTCGGCCCGCGGTCAGACCCGCGTCTGGTTCAGCGTGCCAACGTGAGGCACGGGGCACATCGTGCAGCCTCGATGCCGACGGCGACGGCAGCGTCACCCGGCACCGTAGCGGCCACCGAGCCGGGACAAGGAGGTCGGTACCGGCGATGCGACTCCACTCACCCCACCGACGTGGGGGGGCCGTCTCGAAACGGGCGTCACCAGGGCGAGGAGCAGCCGCGACGTTCTCATCGGACGAACACCTGGTCGGCCGGCGATCAGCCCCGCCAGCGAAGCCACAGGATCGCGGCGAGGTAGCCGATCCCGGCTGCGGCGGCCACGACGGCGAAGTCGGTGCCACTCTCGCCGCGAGCGATCGACCACAGGAAGCCGGCGAGCGCGACGACGACCGCGACGGTCCCGGCGATCGCCGTGGCCATGATGTTGAAGCCGGCGAGCCGCTCATCGACCGGCCGCCCCCCGAGCACGCCGATCGTCTCGCTCCGGCCACCGAACACGACCAGGACCGCGCCGTAGACCGCCATCACGGCGAACATGCCGAGCCCGAGGACGGGCTGGCCCCCGATCGCCGACGCCACGAAGAGCAGCACCCCCATGAGGAGCGCGAAGGCCGGCATCCCCCACCTAGCGCTCATCGTCGTCTCCATGGAACAGCTCCTCCACCGGCCTGCCGAAGTAGCGCGCGAGGGCGATCGCGAGTGGCAGCGACGGCAGGTAGCGGCCGGTCTCGATCGCGTTGACGGTCTGGCGCGACACCTTCAACGCCTTCGCCAGGTCCTCCTGGCGGAGACCTCGATCCGTTCGCAGCTCCCGCACGTCGTTCCGCACGCATGGAAAGTTAGCTTGACATCAGCGCCGTGTCAAGCCTCTTTTACATCGGCTCGTGTGCCAATGCCTTGCCGATGTGCTTCGCGCCCGTGACCCGGCCCGAGGATCCGGCAGTGCCTACTTGCTGGCGGCGTTGACCTCGTTGGACGGGACGCTCTCGCCGATCGCGCTCAGCGCCGTCACCCGGTACCAGTAGCGGACCTTGCGGACGACCGAGGCGTCGATGAAGCTCCGCGAACCCGCGGGCACGGTGACCAGGAGCGTCTCACCGCCGCTCGCGGCACCCCGGTACACGCGGTAGGCGGTGATCGGCGACCCGCCGTCGGAGACCGGCACGGTCCAGGAGAGGGAGATCGTCCCCTTCCCGGCCGATGCGCCGAGCGAGCGGGGGGCCGTCGGCACCGTCGCCGGTCTGGCCGGGGTCGCCGAGAGCGCGTTCGAGGCCGGCCCGCTCCCGACGGCGTTCGTCGCGCGGACGGTGAACGAGTACGTCGTCCCGTTCGCCAGGCCAGTGATGGCACAGCCCAGCGCGGCCACGGTGCAGGTTGCGTCGCCGGGCGTCGCGGTCGCGGTGTAGCCGCTGATCGCCGATCCGCCGTCGCTCGCGGGCGCGGTCCACGTGAGCGTCACCCGCCCGTCGCCGGGCGTCGCCGCGGTGAGCGTCGGAGCGCCGGGAACGCTCGGCGCGGCGATGTTGCGGAGGATGACGAGGTCGTGGTTGTAGTCGGCGATCACGAGGTCGGGCCACCCGTCGCCGGTGACGTCGCCGACGGCCAGCCCGTGCGGGTTGTAATGGCTCGCGTACGGAAGGACGTAGAGGTCCTCGGCGGCGAGCGTCCCGTCGGCCTGCGAGCGATACAGGCCGGCCGCGTTCCAGCCCCCGTGGACCGTGATGACGTCGGCCCGCCCATCCCGGTCGACGTCGGCGACCTCCACGGGCTCCGGGATGTCGAGGCTGGAATAGGTGACGGGCGGCGCCAGCGTGCCCGCGGCGGTCCCGCCGAACACCGAGACGTGCGAGCTCGGACGGTTGCCGCCGGAGCTCGCCACGACGTCGGCGCGCCCGTCGCCGGTCACGTCGCCCAGGCCGATCCCGTGGGTCAGCTCGCCGCCCGCGACCGAATAGCTCGCCACCGCCCCGAAGCCGCCGGCGGCGAGCCGCGGGAGCACGGAGACGCTGGGGACGAGGCCCTGGCCGGACATGACGACGATGTCGTCCAGGCCGTCGCCGGTGACGTCACCCGTCTCGAGGTCGTCGTAGCCATCGTGGGGCACGGCGTAGGTCGTGGCGCCCCCCAGCGACCCGCCCGTGTTGAGGAGGACGGTGGCGCTGCCGGTCCCCCACCCGATCCCGGCCACATCGATCGAGGCATTGCCGTCGAACCGGCCGAGCCGGACCCGCAGGCTGTCGGGAGTGGGCGTCAGGGTCGGCGCGCCGAGGCTGCCATCGGCCAGCTGCGGGAACAGCTGCACGCCGATGCCCGCGATGCCGACGACGACGTCCAGGCGGCCGTCGCCGCTGATGTCCCCGAGTGCCAGCGACTCGGGCCGGTTCGGATACGTGCCTGCGGTGGCGTAGGCGACCGCGGGCGCGAGGCTCCCGTCCGCCCGTCCCTCCAGGACGAGGAGATGGAAGTCGACGCTGGCGTCGAGCGAGTAGCCCGTCGTCGCCACGAGGTCCGGTCGCCCGTCGCCGGTCACATCGCCGATCGCGACGGCGTCGGGGACCGATGGGACCGCCACCGTCGTGTACGGGGCGAAGGCGCCTCCCGCGGCGAGCGAGCCGCCGGGGGCGAAGGGCACGACGAGGGCGGCCGCGATCAGGGGCGCGGCGATGCGCGCAGCGCGACGGGAGCGATTCATTCCCAGGATCTCCAAGCGTGCGGGTCGTGCGCCCACGATACGCGGGCTCGAGGGCAGTCCGATCGCTCGCCGACGGCTTGCGGTGCGCACCGACAACGGGCAGCCAGAGACTGGGCAATGCGAGCGCGTGTTACGGAGGCGACGACCGAGCGATCGTCAGGGCCAGCCCGCCCCGGCCGCGGGCGCCGGGACGGCGAGCACCTGGCCCGTCCGCGTCCGGCCACTCATCAGCGCCGCCGGGTCGGAGAAGTCGGCGGCCACGATGAAGAGCGTGCGTCGGTCGGCACCGCCCAGCGCGCAGGCGAAGCAGCCTCGGTCGAGCTCGATCGTCTCCAGCACCTCGCCGCCCTCGCGCACCCGCACGCAGTGCATCGCCCCGACGTCCGCGTACCAGACGGCGCCCTCGTCGTCGATGCAGATCCCGTCGGGATGGTCACTCCCGACCTCGGCCCAGGTGCGCCGGTTCGCGAGCGTCCCGTCGGCGACGATGTCGAACGCCGTGAGCCGGTTGCCGTACGACTCGGCGACGATCAGCGTCGCGTTGTCCGACGTCACGGCCATGCCGTTGGGGAAGGCGACCCCATCGGCGACCTGGCGGATCGTCCCGTCGGGAGAGACCAGGGCGACGAACCCGGGCGCGAACTCGCCTCCGGGGAACTCGAAGCCGATGTTGTTGAGGTACGCGTTTCCCCGCCCGTCGACCACGATCTCGTTCCAGGGATGCTCGCCGTACCCGCCAAGGTCGACATGGGTCACGAGGCTCCCGCCTGGCTCCCTTCGCAGCAGCCGGCGTTCGCGCCCGGAGATGATCAGCGGGGTCCCGTCGGGCAGCCAGTCGATGCTGAAGGGAGCCGACGACAGCCGGTCGACGACCTCGCTGCGGCCATCGAGGTCGACCGCGACGACCTCGCGGGTGCCCCAGTCCGCGAACCACAGGCGGCCGTCATGCCAGCGGGGCGACTCGACCATCGCCAGGCCGTCCAGGAGGATACGTCGCTCAGCCATGGAGTCCCTCGAGCCGGGCCACAGCCGGCGGCTTTCGCGAAGCCCGGGTGACGAATGGTACGCGCGGCGCCCGATCGAGTCGCGGCTGGCCGGGAACAGGGGCCGAGCGTGGGTACGCCGCCCGCAGCGGCGCCCGACTACCATCGATCCATGATCGATACGGCCGACGCGATCCTCGAGATCGGCGCGCTCCTGCTCGTGGCGGCGGCCGCGGGCTGGCTGGCGCGTCGGCTCGGGCTGCCCGCCATCGTCGGCTACCTCGTCGTCGGCCTGGCCGTCTCGCCGTTCACGCCCGGCTTCGTCGCCGACCGCGCGCAGCTCCAGCTCCTGGCGGACGTCGGCGTCGTGCTCCTGCTCTTCGAGGTCGGGATCGAGATCGACCTGCGCCGGCTGCGACAGGAGCACGCGGGGATCGCGTGGGCCGCGCCCGCCCAGGCAGTCGCGACCACCCTGCTGGCGGGGTGGGCGCTGATCCTCCTCGGGCTGCCACCCCTGAGCTCGGCCGTTCTCGGGCTCGCGATCGCCCTGTCCTCGAGCGTTGTGATCGTCAACATCACGCGCAGCCGTCGCCGGACGACGGACCCGGCGACCGAGCGCGCCCTTCTCGGTTGGAGCGTGCTCCAGGACGTGACCGGCGTCGCCATCGCGGTGGTCCTGCTGGCGGGCGTCAACCCCGCCGCCCGCCCGCCACTGGTCGTGGCCGCCGGAGTCGCCGGCTACGCGCTGGTGGCGATCCTTGTCGCCGGCGCCCTTCTGCCGCGCGTCCTCCGGCAGCTCAGGGACGAGCACGACCTCTTCCTCATCGTCTCGGTGGCCGCCGGCCTGGCCGTCGCCGGAGTCGGCGCGGTGCTGTTCGGCATCCCCCTGGCGCTGGCCGCGTTCGTCGCGGGCCTCGTCATCACGGACACGGCGGAGGCGACCGAGGCCCGACGTCGGCTGCTGCCGTTCCGCGACCTGTTCGCCGTCCTCTTCTTCGTCGCGATCGGGACCCTCGTCGATCCGGGAGCGCTCGCGACGGGTATCGGGTGGCTTGCCGTGTTCCTCGTCCTGGTCGTGGTCGCGAAGGTCCTGGTCGCCTACCTGCTCGCGCGCGTCGCCCGCCTCGACGCCCGCCCGCTCCAGCTCGCGGTTGGGCTCGGGCAGGTCGGCGAGTTCGCGTTTGTCCTCGGCGCGGCGCTCCTCGCCGCGTCCGCCATCGAGGCCCCCGTGTTCGTGGCCCTGATGGCGACCATCGCGGTCAGCATCGCGACGTCGACGATCCTCGTCAGGGTCGTCGGGCCGTCACCGCTTCCTGACCCGACGCCATCCGCGCCGTAGCCGCCGCTGCCCGCCTTCGCCTCCCGGGCTCCCGCAGATCGCCAGCGCCGGCATCCTCGTCGGCCTGTTCCTCGGATTCGGCACGGACTTCATCCTCGGCGCCCTCGGCGGCTGAAGGCGTCGAGCAGGCCGTGGACTACGCGGCGACGCTGCTCGCAGGCGCGCCGACGAGCACGAAGGCGGTCCGCCAGTCGCCGCCGTCGATCATCTGCAGGCGGATGTTCAGCCAGGCGACGGCCTCGAGCTCGCGGGCCGCGGCGAGCGGACCGACGCGGACCGGCCGGAAGCCGATGGAGGACGCGAGCTCGGATACGGTCGCCGCGGCGACGTCGTCGTCAGTCGCATAGAGCGCGTCGAGGGTGGTGCCGTGGGTCGTCGGATCGGCCTGGACGGCGCCGAACAACGTGTTGAAGGCCTTCGCGACGTGGGCGTCGGGGAGGAGCTGGGCGACCCGCTCGGCCGTCGAGGGAGCGCCGACGTTGGCGAGCCCCGAGTAGTCGGCCTTCAGGGGGTTGGTGGCGTCGAGGACGACCTTGCCGGCCGCAGTCGACCGAGTCCCTCGATGACGGCGTCGACCTCGCCCGACGGGACGGCCAGCACGATCGCCTCGACATCGCGGACGGCAGCGGCAGCCGTGGTGGCGGCGGTGCCGCCAAGCTCGATGGCGACCTGCTCGGTCTTCGTCGCGTCCCGCCCGGCAAACGTGATCTCGTGGCCTGCCCGAGCGAGCGAGCCACCGAGCGCGCGTCCGACATTGCCCGTTCCGATGATCGCGACCTTCATGATCCTGTCCTTCCTGCGGGCCGCGCCGGCCCTTGACTTGTGCCTCTTGGCAAACCATTATTGCCTGCACACGAAGTCTGCCACGACTTCGAGCAGAGGTCAAGTAGGTTGGCTGTAGAGAAAGATCGGTCGGCGGTCCGCGCGATCCACAGTAGGCCGCGAGACGCGGCGCTGGCGGCTCGAGCGCGGGCTGACGCTCATGCAGGTCGGCCAGCGGGCCGGACTGAACATCGGCTACCTGTCGCAGATCGAGAACGACAAGGCGGTCCCCTCGCTCGAGGCGCTGGCCGCGATCGCGTCCGCCCTCGACATCCCGCCGGCGTGGCTCCTGCTCGACTCCGGGCCACCCCCTCGCGTCGTCCTCCAGGCCGACCGCCCCAGGACGCCGCTGCCGAACGGCGGTGAGCTGAGCGAGGTCGACGCGGGAACCTCGCGAGACGTCTGCATCCTCGAGGCGCTCGTGCCCGCCGGTGGCCGCACCGGCGTCCATGCGCACGCCGGCGATGAGCACCACGTCGTGCTCAGCGGCAGGTGGCGCCTCACCCAGGGAGGGCACACCGTGGAGCTCGGTCCGGGCGACTACCTCGCCTGGGACCCGACGGTTCCCCACGATGTCGAGAACGTCAGCGAGGAGCCTGGTCGTCTCCTCGTGATCTACCCCCGCAACGCGAGGCACGGCCGCACCGCGTGACGGCCCCTCGTTGGGTCGCGGCAGTCGTCCCCGCCGCCGACGCGCGCCGCCCCTGAGCGGGCCGGCCGACGCGCTGGCCTCAGCCCTCCTCGACCGCCACCGGAAGGCCCGCGGCTGACCACGCCTCGAACCCGCCGATCACATCACAGGCGCTCGAGAACCCGAGATCGCGCAGGGTCGCCGCCGCGAGGCTCGACGAGTAGCCGTGCGCACAGATCAGGATCACCCGCCGCTGCGGATCCGAGAGCGCGGGGTCGTCGTGGCCCGAGCTCGGGTCGAGGCGCCAGAACAGGACCGACAGCGGGACCTGGGCGGAGCCCGGGATCGAACCACTCGCCCGGCGATCGTCGACACAGCGCGTGTCCACCAGGAGGGCGCCCTCGGCCATCGCCCGGTGCGCGGCCTGCGGCGTGAGGCGCTCGATGCGATCCCGGGCGGCGGCGAGGAGGCCGTCGATCGTCTGACGTTCGCTCATCCCGTCCTCCGCAACGAGGCTCTACGATCGCCGCATCGTGACGGCGAACAGTCGCCGCGGTAGCTTCCCCACCTCGTCCTCGGCGACCTCGATGAGCTCCCAGCCGTCGGCGGGGATGAAGTCGGATCTCGTCGAGCAGGTCCGGGTCCAGTGGTCGCGCTGGGGGTCGGGCCGCGTGGTCATGAGGCGATCATACGAGTCGGGGCCGGGGACAAGCCGTGTGGCGATCGCGCCGGACCGGGATCCATGCCGGCGCCGCCCGGTCATGGGCAGGGCACCGGGCGAGCCGTATCGATCCTGGACGATCGCCCGCATCAGGCTATCGTCGCGTGGTATCTCCAAGTCACCCTCGTTCTCCCCGCTTCCGATTGGACGACAATCCTGACACCGGGCCGACAGAAGGACTCAGCCTTGACGCGGTCCGTAGACTCGCACCAACCCGGGATCTCGATGGAGGGGCCACGTGAGCGAGCCGCGCGACGCCTCCGTGCGCGCGGAGAAGGACCTGCCGCGCCCGGAGACGCCGGAGGACACCCTCGAGGCCACCGCGACCCCCGAAGCCGCGGCCCCGGCCAGCCAGATCGGCGAGACCGAGCTCCGGACGTTCCTGATCGCCGACATCCGGGGCTACACGACGTATACGCGCGAGCATGGCGATGCGGCGGCGTGCGGCGCTCGCGACGCGGTTCGCCGCGCTCGTCTCGGAGGTCGTCGGGGGACGTGACGGGTTCCTCCTCGAGGTGAGGGGGGACGAGGCGCTCGTCGTCTTCGTGTCCGCCCGGCGGGCGCTCAGGGCAGCGATCGACCTTCAGGCCGAGCTTCGTCGAGGCGCAGCTGCCGCGCGGCGTCGGCATCGGCCTGGACGCGGGTGAGGCCATTCCGGTCGGCGACGGCTACCGCGGGACCGCCCTGAACCTGGCGGCGCGGCTGTGCGCCCAGGCGGGCCCCGGCGAGATCCTCGCCTCCGAGGCGGTGATCCACCTCGCGGCGAAGATGGACGGGATCGCCTACGTCGACGCACGCTCCCTCAACCTGAAGGGCTACGGGGCCGTGCGGGCCGTCGTCGTCATCCAGTCGGACCGGGCGAAGGGTCGCCGCCTCGCCTCGGGCAACGGGGGCCGGAGCCGTGAGTCGGCGTGTGCTCGGCCTGGTGGTGATCGGGCTGGCCGTCTCCGCGCTGCTCGTCGGGGCGTCGAGTGGAGGCTTCATCGGTCGGACCGGGACCGAGCCGCCCAGCCCGGGCGCGTCAGGGGCGGCGGCGCCCGCCGGCCCGGCGTCGTCATCCCCGTCCGCGTCGGCCGGTCCGTTCGCGCTGGCCGACCTTCCGCTGCTCGCGTTCTACGACGCGAAGACGGGTCTTCTCGAGGGCACCTCGCCGATCAAGTCGCCGAATCAGCGTCGTCTACCTTCGCTGACGGCTTCTTCTGGCAGGTCCGCGCCGACCCGAAATCGATCGACCAGATCGATCCCGTCTCCCATGCGGTGGTCCGATCGTACGCGATCCCGGTCGCCCAGGAGCGCGGGTTTACATTCAGCCCGGGGGCCCTGTGGTTCACGGACCTGGGCGCGCCGCGGATCGTTCGGGTCGACAAGGGAACGGGCGTGGCCACGCCGTTCGCGATCGGCGCGAATGCGAACGACCAGGCCCAGGCCGGTGACATTGCCTTCGGTGCCGGTTCGGTCTGGTTCTCGCGCCCCGACGCCGAGGAGATCGTGCGGATGGACCCGACCACGGGTCGCATCCAGGCCCGGATCCCGAACATCGATGCCTTCACCATCGACTTCGGAGGCGGCGCGGTCTGGTACGCCAGCGACGGCCGGGTCGGACGGATCGATCCTGCGACCAACACCTTCGAACACGCCGGTCACCGTGGCCCCGGGAGCAGCCCTGTCGAACATGGCCTTCGCCGGCGGTTATGGCTGGATCTCCGAGGCGAGCGAGGGGTTCGTGTACAAAGTCGACCGGACCGGCGTCGGTGGCGTCATCAAGGCTCGCGCCGGGCATCGGCACCCCCTCGGCAACGGCGGACGCCGTCTGGGTGGCGAACAGCCGCGACGGGACGCTGACCCGGATCGACGCCGTCACGAGCGAGACCCGCACGATCGACACCGGGCATGCGACGTTGAGCATCGCCGCGGGCGAGGACGAGCTGCTGGTTGCGGTCGGACCGACGGCCGACGACATCATCGGCGAGCTGCAGGGCTCGGTCCTGACGCTTGCCACAGAGGGGTTCCCCTGGGATGACCCATCGCCGGATCCCCGAACAACTGGTCCTTTCAGGTGCGCCAGGCCGAGTACGCCACGTGCCTGGGGCTGCTGAGCTATCCGGACAGACCAGGGCCCGACGGCCTGCGGTTGGAGCCCGAGGCAGCCGCCGCGATGCCCACCGTCAGCGCCGACGGACGGACCTACTCGTTCACGATCCGCCCGGGCTTCGCGTTCTCGCCACCGTCGAACGAGCCGGTCACGGGCGAGACGTTCCGGTCGTCGATCGAGCGCGCCCTCTCGCCGACGCTCATCGACTGGGCACCCGGAGGGCAGTTCCTCGACGACATCGTCGGGGCCCAGGCGTATCCGCGAGGGAAAGGCCGGCTCGATCGCGGGGTTGTCCGCGGACGGCGATCACCTGGCGATCACGCTCGTGGCGCCGGCGCCGGACTTCCTCGAGCGCCTGTCCCTGCCGTTCTACTGCCCGGTCCCGCGACGGGACGCCGGCGGCCCGGCTTGGGCTCGATCCCGATCCCCCGGTCGCCGCGGCCGGGCCGTACTACCTCGCCGAGAAGCTCCGCCTGAGGCTGGTCGTGTTGAAGAAGAACCCGAACTATCACGGCGACCGGCCCCAGCCGTTCGACGCGATCGCGATCCACCTCCGGTCGTCGGTGTCGGACCTCCTTGCGAAGGTCAAGAGCGGACAGGCTCGATGGCGCGATGCTCGAGGCCTTCGAGCCATTGGTCGGGGCCGGGCGGACAGCTCGACCTGGCGTGGGGAGCCGGCAGCGAGGCGGCGCGCACCGGCGACCAGCGCTGGTTCGGCGCGACGAGGATCGGCGTCTCGTACCTCGCCCTCAATCCGAACCGGCACGCCGTTCAAGGATCCGACCGTGCGGCGGGCCGTGGGCCTCGCCCTCGACCGGGCGGCGCTCGCCAGGATCTGGCCGTTGCGCGCCGGCGACGCGCTGCTCCCGCCGAGCACGCGGGGTGCCCTGCGGCAGAGGCGCCGGGGCCGAACCTCGACGCAGGCCCGACAGCTCATGTGGTGGTCGCGACCTTCACGGTCGTCATGGCGGCTCCCACCGAGGGAGATTGCGGCCAATGCGATGCCCTGGCCATCGAGCTGCCGAGCCAGCTCGAGGCGATCGGCATCACGGTGCGCCTGCTGCGGTCCGACGACCCATGGGGCGATGCGATGAAGCCCGGAGCGGCGATCGACATGTTCGAAGCGGGCGTCGATGCCGAATACGCTGACGCCGGGGCGGTCCTCCAGAACCTCGGCGACCGAAGCTGGATCCCGGCATCCGATGCTCGCGAGATCGAGCGCGACGAGGACACTCGGCGGGCCAGGCCGAGGATCGACGGCGCCATGGGCCGTGGCCCGTCGGGTGGTGGATGCCCGCGCTCGTGATCCCGTATGGCTATCCGACGTACCCGAGCTACTTCTCGGCGAGGATCGGCTGTGCCTTCGTCCAACCGGCGATCGGCGCGGTGGACCTCCTCGGCCTGTGCGTCAAGGGCGGGGCTCCGGCGCCGCCGCCCTCGGCCGCGCCGTGATCGGCGGCGGATGCCAGAAGTACCGCTGACCCATCCGCAGCCCCTGCTCCTACGGTTGCCGCGCGAACCAGATGTTGCCGGGCCCGACGTAGCTGTTGCCCTCGCCCCAGAGCGCGACGGTCCTGCCATGGCTGTCGATGTCGATCTCGAAGTAGTCGCCGTACGGTTGCAGGTAGCCCTCGCTCGGGGTGGCGAGCTTGTACGTGTAGCCGCCCACGAATGCCGACAGCCTCGACTCCGCCGACCACGTCGCGCCACCGTCCGTCGAGGAGCGGTAGTAGGTGTTCCAGCGCGCAGCGGGGTCGTTCCCGCCGGCGTCGAAGCCGTTGCGGTCGTCCATCCACGCGATCCGCACGTCGCCGTTCCCCGTCGCGACCAGGGCCGGGAACACGTTGTTCGCGCCAGCCGGAGCCAGCGAGAGGTCACGCGGCGCCGACCACGACCGCGCCCCGTCGGTTGATCGTGCGAAGTACATCCGCTGCGGGCCGTACTTCACGCGGTTGGCGTTCCAGAGGACGTAGACGCGGTCGGAGGCATCGACGCCGAGGGCCATCTGGGCGCCCCAGAAGTCCCAGCCGCCGCAGTCGCACGGGGGCCCTGCCTGGGAGACGTCGACGATCGACGTCGTCCACGTAGCGCCGCCGTTGCTGGACCTCGTGACGTAGAGGTTCTTCGTGCCCTTCGCCTGCCCGGAGCTGTTCGCGCCGTTCCAGGCGAAGTAGACGTTGCCATGGCTGTCGACGGCGCCACCACTCGGCAGCGACTGGCCGAGCTGCGAGTTCGTCGTGCCGTTGAGCAGGTTCCCCGTCGCCCAGGTCGCGCCGCCATCGTGCGAGTACGACACGAAGATCTTCTGGAGCGTGTGGTAGACGAGATAGATGTCCGCTCCACGCACGGCCAGGATGTCCTTGTCGGTTCCGCGCTGGAGAGGCTCGACGAGCATGGTTCGCCAGCTGACGCCGAAGTCGTCGGAGCGGGCGACGTACTGGCTCGACTTCTTGTCCTGCATGTACGAGGCGTAGAGCGTCCGGCCGTCGGCCGGGTCGACGACGATCTGCGGGTCGTCCTGGCGGGTGAGCGTCGGGAACGGAGCCCGGGGCTGGCTCCACGTGGCGCCGCCGTCGGCCGAGACCTCGAGGTCCATGTGCGGGCTGCCGCAGTCGGGGCACGACGGGTCGATGTCGCCCGTCGCGGCTCCGCCGAAGCCGACGTAGTGGGTCCAGAACGCGTAGACGTGGCCGTATCGGTCAGCCGCGACTGACGGCTCCCAGTCGTCACCGTTCGTGAAGCCGAGGCGCACGGGTGACGTGAAGGCGGCGTGGGAGCTGCCGCGGTGGCGAGGCTCGCGCCGGCGAGGACCGCGGCCAGCGCCAGGATCGTGGCCCTGCCCGCGTGGAGACGGTTGTTCATGACGACATCCTCCTCGGATCGGCGCATTGTGCGTGCCCGGGACCGGGACTGTCGAGACCCAGTCTGCGCGGCCGTGATCAGCGGCTCGGTTGCGCCTATGGGCGATGACCAGGCGGGCCTGCTCCTTCGGGTCGACGAGCCGACGCTGGCTCGAGGGCCGGGGACCCTGGAAGACCCTGGTCGGCGGGATCGACGATGCCTCGGGCCACGTCACCGGCGCCACCTTCCGCGACGCGGAGGATGCCGTGGGCTACTGCGAGATGCTCCGCCAGACAGCGGCGCTCGCGCGGCCTGCCGCTCGGCATCTACTCCGACCGCCACGGGATCATCTGGCGCGGCCGCCACGTCGCGACGCTCGCCGAGCAGTTCAGCGGGCGGACCGCGCGGACCCAGCTCGGGCGAGCGCTCGAGGCCGCCGGGATCGCCTGGATCGCCGCCCGCAGCCCCCAGGCCAAGGGCCGGGTCGAGCGTCTCTGGGGCACCCTCGAGGACCGCCTCGAGATCGAGCTGCGCCTCGCCGGGGCGGCCACGCGGGAGGAGGCGAACAGCGTGCTCGCGGCGTACCTGCCGCGCCACAACGCCCGCTTCGAAGTTCCCCCGGCCCAGTGCGCGGCCGTTGAACGGCCGGGATCGGCGGCGGTTACGAGCCCGGCCTTCGGCGCGGAGGCGCGTCGCTGACTCCTCCTCGACGGATGACGCGCGCGACAACGTGCGGATGTCCACTAGGATTGGCGCTCGGCCTGGCCGCGCTCGCCCATGACGTGACGGCCGACCGCGCTCGAAAGGACGTCCTTGATGCCAGAGATCGGACCGAAGCGAATACGGGAGTTCATCGAGCCGTTCCGGGTGGAGCCCGGGCGCCGCGTCCGGCTGCCCCGCGATTTCGACACCAGCGGCCGCCGGCAGCAGTCCAAGGCCGAGGCGAAGGCAATCCTCGCCCAGGGCATCGAGATCCTCGCCGAGTACCAGGCGCGGCTCGCGGCCCAGGACACGTACGGCGTGCTCGTCGTGCTCCAGGCGATGGACGCCGCCGGCAAGGACGGGACCATCCGCCACGTGAT
The DNA here is from genome assembly GCA_963776355.1 of uncultured Chloroflexia bacterium. GTDB lineage: Bacteria > Chloroflexota > Limnocylindria > Limnocylindrales > CSP1-4 > CTSoil-043. Next base: position 277,385 of record CAVZLU010000006.1, read on the forward strand.
GAGCGGGGTGAACCCGCAGGGCGTCCAGGTCAGCAGCTTCAAGATCCCGTCCTCCGAGGACCTCGACCACGACTACCTCTGGCGGTACGCGAAGAAGCTGCCGGAGCGCGGCAACATCGGGATCTTCAACCGCTCCTACTACGAGGAGGTCCTCGTCGTCCGCGTTCATCCCCAGATCCTCGCCGGCCAGAAGCTGCCGCCGGCGTCGAAGCGCGGTGACGTCTGGAAGCGCCGCTTCCGCGAGATCAACGACTGGGAGCACTACCTGACCGACCAGGGCTTCCGGATCGTCAAGCTCTTCCTGAACGTGTCCAAGGAGGAGCAGCGTCGCGCGGTTCCTCGCCCGGATCGACCTGGCCGAGAAGAACTGGAAGTTCAGCGCCAACGACGCCAAGGAGCGGATGTTCTGGGACGACTACCAGAAGGCGTTCAGCGACGTCCTCAGCAACACCAGCACGGAATGGGCTCCCTGGTACGTCATCCCGGCGGACGACAAGCCGTTCGCCCGGGTCGCGGCCGCCGGCGTCCTGGCGCACGCGCTGATCGAGATCAACCCCCAGTACCCGAAGGTGAGCGCCGAAGCCGGCAAGGCCCTCCAGCTGGCCAAGGTGGACCTCGAGGCCGAGGCGCCCGCAGGTGCCGCGCCCGACCCGATCGAGGTCGAGATCGCCGAGCGGGCCGCGAAGAAGGCCGACCGCCTGGCGGCGGCGAAGAAGGCCACGAAGGGGAGGAAGTCATGACCGCGACGACCAGCCCGTCGGCCGAGATCCGCCAGGGCCACGCCCGATGTCGCCTGGTTCGCGCTCAGCCCCGCGGATCGTCGCCAGCGGGCGTCGAGGTCGATCAGGGGGACTGGCGTCGGCCGAGGTCGAAAGCCCGGCGCGCGAAGTACGGGTCGAACACGTTCGCCGAAGCCAAGAAGGCGTCGAAGTGGCAGACGTTCAGCCGCCAGTACGCCGACCCGATGCAGATCGTCCTGCTCATCGCCGGCATCGTCTGCCTCTTCCTGCCCGGGCAGTTCTTCACCGGTGTCTTGCTCATCCTCCTCACGCTGGTCAACGCGTGGATGGCCATGAACCAGGAGGGCAAGGCCGCAGTCGAGCGCCTCGGCGCTCCAGCGGCATGATGGTGGTCAAGGCGAAGGTCCGCCGGAACGGGGACCTCGCCGAGATCCCGATGGACCAGCTCGTCCCGGGCGACATCGTCAACATCGAGGCCGGCGATCTCGTCCCGGCCGACGCGCGGATCCTGTCCGCGGCAACGCTCGAGATCGACGAGTCCGCGCTCACCGGCGAGAGCGTCCCGACGCCCAAGCAGGTGGACGCCGTCGCCGCCGACGCCGCTCTCGGCGACCGCGTGGACATGGCCTTCATGAACTGCCAGGTCACCCGCGGGGCAGGGACCATCCTCGTCACCACCACCGGGATGGCAACCGAGGTCGGCCACATCAGCGGGATGCTCCAGGCGACCGGGGTCGAGAAGACGCCCCTGACGAAGCAGCTCGACGCGCTCACGAACCAGATCCTGGTCATCGCCGGGATCGCCCTCGCGATCTCGATCGGACTCGGCCTGTCCGCGGCGTGCCGCCCAGGAGCTGTTCCTCAGCGCGGTCGCGTTCGTGGTGGCTGCCATCCCCACGGCGCTCCCCGCCGTCGTCACGGCCATCCTCTCGAAGGGCTCCCAGATGCTCGCCGAGGCCGGCGCGATCATGAAGCGGCTCCGCTCGGTCGAGACGCTCGGGTCGACCTCAGCGCTCAACTCCGACAAGACGGGCACCCTCACGCTGAACCAGATGACGGCGGTCCAGATGGCGATCGTCGGCCGGCGCTACGCGATCAGCGGCGACGGCTACCAGACGACGGGGACCATCACCCACACCGGCGGCCAGCCCGACGTCCCGCTCGAGCAGTACCTGCTGCCGATGGCCCTCTGCGCCGATGCCGAGGTCCGCGACGGCGCGCTCGTCGGCGACCCGACCGAAGGCGCGCTCGTCGTCCTGGCCGCGAAGGGCGGCGTGGACCCGACGCTCACCCGCGAGCAGTATCCCCGCGTCGCGACCCTGCCGTTCGACGCGGCCTACAAGATGATGGCCACCTTCCATCGCATGAAGGACGCGGGCGGCAAGGACGTCATCCGCGGCTACATCAAGGGGGCCCCGGACCAGCTCCTCGCGCGCGCCGTGAGCGCGCACGGCCCGGACGGGGTGGAGGTCCCGATCGCAACGCTGCGCGACGCGTACCTCGCCGAGAACGAGCGCCTCGGCACGATGGGCCTGCGGGTCATGGCGACGGGCCAGAAGGATTTCGACCCGGCGGCATTCGACCCGGACGCCGACCTCCTGCCCGCGATCGCGGGCTGACGCTCCTCGCGATCGTCGGGATCGTCGATCCGCCGCGACCTGCCGCGAAGGCCGCGATCGCGACCGCGAAGGCGGCCGGGATCCAGGTCCGGATGATCACCGGCGACCATGCGGTCACGGCCGAGGCGATCGCCCACCAGCTCGGGATCGAGGGCCGCGCCATCACCGGGGCCGACTTCCGGGCCATGAGCGACGACGAGGCCATGCGCCAGATCGACGGGATCGGCGTCATCGCCCGCGTCTCTCCCGAGGACAAGGTCCACCTCGTGGACATCCTGCGGAAGAAGGGGCATGTCGTCGGGATGACCGGCGACGGCGTGAACGACGCGCCGGCCCTCAAGAAGGCCGACATCGGGATCGCCATGGGCATCACCGGGACCGAGGTCTCGAAGCAGGCGGCGGTGATGATCCTCACCGACGACAACTACGCGACGATCGTGAAGGCCGTCGGACTCGGGCGCTCGGTGTACGACAACCTCCTGCGGTTCATCCGCTTCCAGATGGCCGGGCTGTTCGGGTACATCGCGACGTTCCTGGGCTCGGCGCTCCTCAACATCCTCGGCGGCATCCCGTTCCTCCCCCTCCAGACGATGTGGCTCAACTTCACCGTCAACGTCTTCCAGGCGATCGGCCTCGGCTACGGCAAGCCGCGCGAGGGCCTCATGGAGGTCCCGCCGCGGCCGAAGGAGCAGCAGATCATCCCCCGCCGCCTGATGACCTGGCTCGTGTTCTACGGCCTGGTGATGGCGGCTGGCACGCTCGGGGTGCTCGCCTGGGGGAGCGGCCAATACGGCGACGTGGTCGCCCGGACGATGGGCATGACGACCTTCGCCCTGTTCCGCCTTTTCTCCTCCCTGGAGACCGCCGACGAGGACGAGTCGCTCTTCGGGGGGTCGATCCTCGCGAACCGCCCCCTCCTCCTCGCGACGGGCCTCTCGGTGTTGACGATCGTGCTGGCGACCGAGTTCGGCTTCCTCCAGCGGCTGCTCGGGACGGTGAGCCTGACGATCGACCAGTGGGTCGTCTGCATCGGCGTCTCGCTGTCGCTCCTCGTCATCGAGGAGGTTCGAAAGGCGCTCAAGGATCCCGACGGGTGACGAGCCGGTCGCGCCCGTCTCGGTCACCCCGGCCGTCGCCTAGCGAGCGGGTCGTGGGGGATGGCACTACGCCAGGCCCGGTCGAGCCCGAGGTGGGGTCGATCGAGCCTGCGCCGCCGCTGAACGAGTCGGGTGTCGCTGCTGCGCCCAGGGACGACGCAGCCGCTGCCTCCGCGGTGGACGCGGCGCCACCCCCCTGCCGGACGCGGTCGCCGCCCTCGCGGCGGCTCACCCGGCGGACGGCAGGACGGCCGGCCTCCGGGCCGACGATCCGTGGGCGGAAGCCGGGCGCAAGGTCCTGCGCTTCCACCTGGCGAAGATGCTCGCGCGCGTGCCGGGCGTCATCGCCGGGAGATGACCCGGAGGAGGTCCACGCGATGCGGGTCGCCGCCCGGCGGATGCGCGCCGCGTGGCGGGTCTTCGGCGACGGCTTCGAGAAGGAGGCGATGCGGCGCTATCGCCGCGAGCTCCGCGACATCGGGGCCCGGCTGGGGGACGTCCGCGACCTCGACGTCCTCATCGAGATGCTGGCGACCTATGGCCACCGTCGCAGCGGCCGGCAGCGCGCCGGCCTCGACCCGCTCCTCAAGGCCTGGCGCGCGGAACGTGAGGCACGGCGCGTCGACCTCGTCGCGGCGCTCGGCTCCGAGCGTTTCGCCGAGTTCATCGTCGACTACGAGCGGCTGGCCGACACTCCGGGCCACGCTGCCCTCGCGATCCCGCCGCACGCTCCGGGCCTCGTGCGGAACCGGATGCCGGCGACGATCTGGCGTGCCTACCAGGACGTCTGGGCATTCGACGGCGCCCTCGCGTCGGCTGACCTCGCAACGCTCCACGAGCTCCGGATCGCGGCCAAGTGGCTGCGCTACACGCTCGAGTTCGTCCGGGAGCCGCTGGAACCCGAGGCGACGGCGCTCATCCGGCCGGTGGTCGCGCTCCAGGACCACCTCGGGGACCAGCACGATCAGCACGTCGCCGGGGAGCTGGCGCGGACGTTCGGCACGGCCACCGCGTTGACCCAGGGCCAGGCGCGCTCGATCGTGACGTTCGTCGAGCACCTCGATGGCGGCGTGGAACGACTCGGCCGTTCGTTCGGAACGACGTGGCGACCGATCGCCGCGCCGAGCTACCGGCGGGGCCTCGGGCGCGCGCTCGCGCGACTCTGAGCGGCGTGACCCGGACCGGACCAGGAGAGGCCCACGTGACGACGGAGGCGGCGACCAGCCCACGGCTCGGGCGGGTCGAACGATGGATGCCCGGGGTGCGCGTCCTCCGCACCTACGAGCGGTCATGGCTCTCGCGCGACCTGGTCGCGGGCATCGTCCTCGTCACCCTGCTCGTCCCGCAGGGGATGGCCTACGCGGAGCTGGCCGGGCTGCCCGCGATAACCGGGCTCTACACGACGGTGCTCTGCCTGATCGCGTATGCCCTCGTGGGGCCATCCCCGATCCTCGTCCTCGGTCCCGACTCATCGCTGGGACCAATGATCGCGGCCACGATCGTGCCACTCGCCGCCGGCAGCGAGGAGATGGCGATCGCCCTCGCCGGCATGCTCGCGCTCCTCGTCGGCGTCGTCACCGTCGGCGCGGGAATCGCCAGGCTAGGCTTCGTCGCCGACCTGCTCTCCAACCCGGTGCGCACCGGCTACCTCGCCGGCCTCTCGATCGTCATCCTCGTCGGGCAATTGCCCAAGCTCTTTGGATACTCGACGGACGCCAGCGGCCTCGTCGACGAGGCGCGCGCGTTCGTCCAGGGCCTCGACCAGACCAACCCGTGGGCGCTGGGGATCGGAGTTCTCAGCCTCGCGATCATCCTGGGCCTGAAGCGGCTCTCGCCGCGGACGCCCGGCATCCTCGTCGCCGTCGTCGTCGCGATCGTCCTCTCCGTGATCCTCGACCTCGCCTCCAGGGGAGTCTCGGTGATCGGCGTGCTGCCCCAGGGCTTCCCCGTGCCCAGCTTCCCAGCCGTCGCCGCTCGAGGACATCCCTCTTCTCTTCGCGTCGGCGGTCGGCATCTCGCTCGTCGCCATCGGCGACACGATCTCGACCTCTGGGGGCTTCGCGGCCCGCGCCGGCTACGAGGTGAACGGCAACCAGGAGCTCGCCGGGATCGGCTCGGCCAACCTGGCCGCGGGCCTCTTCTCCGGCTTCCCGGTGAGCACCAGCGGCTCCCGGACGGCCGTGGCCTTCCAGTCGGGGGCGAAGACCCAGCTAACCGGCCTCGTCGCGGCGATCCTCGTCGTGGCGATGCTGCTGTTCGTGCCCGGACTGGTCCAGGCGATGCCGCAGCCAGTGCTCGCGTCGGTCGTCATCGCGGCGTCGATCAGCCTGTTCGACGTCGCCGAGCTGCGCCGGCTCTTCCGCATCCGCAAGACCGAGTTCGCGCTCGCCGTCGCCTGCGCGGTCGGCGTGATGTTCGCCGGCGTCCTCCAGGGCATCGTGATCGCGGTGGTCCTGTCGGTGACCTACATCTTCAAGCGCGCCTGGGCCCCGTACTCCGCGGTGCTCGGCACTGCCCCCGGGGTCCCCGACTACCACGACATCGGGCGCTACCCGGACGCAGAGCAGGTGCCCGGCCTGCTCATCATCCGCTGGTCGGCGCCGCTCTTCTTCGCCAACGCGAACCAGTTCCGGGACCGGATCCGGGAGCTCGTCAAGGCATCGACCACGACGCCGCGCTGGGTGCTCGTCGCCGCGGAGCCGATCACCGACATCGACACGACCGCCGGCGCGATGCTCGCGGACCTCGACCTCGAGCTGAACTCGAGCGGGATCCACCTCGCGTTCGCAGAGCTGCAGTCGGCGGTCCGCGACAGCATCGTCAAGTACGGGCTGCTCGAGACGATCGACCAGGGCCACCTCTACCGCTCGGTCACCGAGGCGGTCGAGGCGTTCCGCCGCGAGGATGGCGAGGGAGAGGAGCTCGGCGCCGTGCGCTGATCCCCGATGAAGCGGCCCCAGCCCGGACCGGGCTGGGGCCTTCGCGATGGTGCGTCACCGACCTCGCGGCCGGAGGAAGCTAGAACCGGCGGCGGCCGGGGGTGACGGCGGCGCCGACGACCGCCGCCTTGGCGACGGGCGACGGGCCGGGCGAGACGGCCGCGCCGACGACCGCGGCCTTGGCGACCGGCGAGGGGCCCGGCCTGACGGCCGCGGTGACGACCGCAGCCTTGGCGACCGGAGCACCGATGACGCCAACCCCTCGACGACCTGGTCCGAGCGGCATGTCAGGCTCCTTCTGTTGCGAACATGGCCTCATCGGCCTCGACGGCGGCGATGATGGCCTGGATGGGGATCCGCCCGTTGGCGATCAGCTGACCACCCGCACGGCGCATTGCCGCGGCGAACGGCGCGGCCCACACGTTCTCGTAGACGAGGACCCCGGCGATCGAGCCTGGATCCATCGCGGCCGCAAGGTGCTCGACATCCTCCTCGGCAAGCGTCTGCGCGAGCTCGGCCTCGAGGCGAGCGAGCTCCCCGAGCTCGTCGAGATCGCCGAGCTCCTGGGCCATGACGGTCCCGTCGTCGGCCTTGGCGAGGATGAGGACGTCCATGATCCGGATGATCCCGGCATCGTGGAGCCGGACGAGCTCGGCCGCGCCCTCGCCCGTGAAGTTCTGGGCCCCTGCCGGGAACTCGACGACCAGGAAATCGACGGGCCCGAGCTCGTCGAGCGAACGTTCAGTCATAGGTTCTCCCATGTCACTGGCTCAACGCGAGCCATGTTCCGGCGGTCGCCCCCACGGAACCGTCGGTCCCGCGGGGTCGAGCGCATGGATCAGCCTGCGGCCGGCGTCTCGGCGGCGGGCGCCGCGCTGTCGGCGGCAACGGCGGCGGCCTTGATCGCGTCGGCGGTCTCGGCGTCGACGGGGACCGACTTGACCTCCTGGGCCTCCGGCATCTTCAGCCTGACGTCCTCGACCTGCGTCGCGGAGACGAGGCACAGGATGCCCGAGGTGCCGGGGGTGATGACGTCGGCGAGCTCCTTCTCCACCTCGACCCGGTGGTAGAGGTTGCGGGCCTTGCCGGCTGCCGCACCGGCGACGCCCAGGGCGACCGCGCCGCCGATGATGGTGGCGGGCAGGAAGATCCCGGCGATCACGCCGCCCACGATGCCCCACTTGAGGCCCTTGCGGGTGCTGTGGTCGGTCATCTTCTGGATGTGGAGCTTGCCGTCGGCGTCGGCCTTGGCCACGAGGACGCCGTCGATCTCGAGCGAGCCCTCGATCTCGGCCGTCAGGAGCTGGTCGTAGATCGCGATCGCCGACTGCGTGTCGGCGAAGCGGGCCACGATGAGGGCCTGGTTGCCCTGGGCCGCGATGGCGCCCTGCGCGATCACGCCCTTGTCGTCGGCAACCTGCCCCGAAACGACGACGACGTCGTCGGCCGGACCCTTGGTCCCTTCGGTCATGCGGGATCCCTCCTGTCCGGGACTGCACCCGGAGCTGTCATGTCAGGGCTGGTCGTCGCACGGTGGCGAGGCTGCCATTCGGACGAGGTGGCGGCGCGATGCGAGTCGCCCTGCTCGCCGCCTGGGCCGTGGCGCGGGCACGCCCTGCGGGTGCCCGCGCCACTGTAGCCGAGGTGCGCCTCAGGCGGCCGGCGGCGGATCGCTGACGGCGAAGGCGGCCTTCACGGCGGCGGAGTTGAGGTACAGCAGGATGATCACCGGCATGATCGCCATGCCGAAGCCGATCCCGGTCCCCGGGAACTGGAAGAAGGCGAGGAACGCCTCGAAAAGGGCGATGCCGGCGACGATCATCGCAAATAGCCAGGCCCACGGCTGGAGCGCCCAGAGGCCGAAGGCGACGAGGAGCCAGACGATCCCCAGGGCGAGCGCGAGCCAGCCCCAGAGCCCGACGTGCTCGAGGGCCGGAAGGTCGCCCAGGGCCCCGAACCAGTCGAAGCCGAGGACCCGGAGGCCAAAGAAGATGTAGGCGAAGCCGGCCAGGGCGGCGAAGAAGCCGATGACCGAGATCAGGATGGGTGGGTTTCTCATGCGAGTGTCTCCCTCTCTGTCGTTGCCTGGGCAGCGCCGATGGGCCGGCGCTCCGGTGCCGTTCGTGACCCGGCGTTGTCCCGGGATCGGCTCAGCCGGCGATCACCTTGGCCTTGGCTGCCGAGAACTCCTCGTCGCTGAGCACGCCGGCCGTGTGCAGGTCAGCCAGCTGCTTGAGCTGGTCCATGTCGATCCCGGCCGGGGCCGCTGGCGCGGGCGGCGGGGCCTCGTAGACGGGTTCCGGGGCCGGCTGCTGCGCGGCCTGCTGCTCGGCCGCCTGGTTCGCATACTTCTGCTGCTGGTGGTGGCTGACGGCACCGGCCGTGCCGGCTACCACCGCGGTGGCCGCGGCCGCGCGCACCAGCGGCCTGCCGCGTCGTCGCATCATCGGTCGATCTTCCTCCTCGTATCGAAGCTCAGGGCCAAGTATGACTAGGCGGGCTCGGCGGCGATGGCGGCCTCCAGCTCGGCGCTCAGCTCGTCGAGGACCTCGGGAGCAACCACGACACGCTGCACGAGGAAGCCGCCGGCGGCACCGATGGCGTCCTTGAGGTTCTCGGCCCAGCGATGCTCGAACAGCAGGGCCAGGCCCGAAGTGCCGAGTGGCAGGGAATCGGCAAGCGCCTCGAGATCCTCGGGGGTGAACAGGCCCTTCACGTCGGTGAGGAGCGGCGCGAACGAGGCGAAGCGAGGGTCGTCCGTGTTGCTGAGCTCGATGATCACGGCCGCGCCGTCGGCATCCCGCCCGACGAAGACCACGTCGACGAGCCGGATGGTCTTGCTGGCGACGACCTTTTCGATCTCGCGGGCGATGCTCCCGTCGAACCGGTTGCCCTCGAAGCCGATGACGACGTACTCGAGCGGTCCAAGTGTCATGGGTGTCCTCGTGCTGCGGCCAGGATGGGACTCTTCGGCCCATCATGAACCTACCGGGTCCGACCTCGCACTCGCTGGCCGAACGTGCATCGACGCAATTCGGCGGAAGCCCGGGCTCGAACGTTGGCTCGCGAGTGGCGCTATCGCATCCCCCGGAGATGCGGCCCCGGACGCCGCCCGGCCGTAGGTCGCGCTCCTCCGGGCCGGGAGGTCTCGAGGATCATATCGCCGCCCGATGCGCACGCGCGATACGCCGTGGTGCCCGAAGGCGCACGATCTATCCTGACCGGACCGCTCAGGAAGGAGTCGCTGCCGCATGTGCCTGTTCGCGCTCATCGCGCTCATGTTCCCGCGGATCGCCTTCGCGATCCTCTGGATCGCCCGGCCGCTCGCGGTCGACGCGACCTTCGGGACCTTCATCTGGCCGTTGCTGGGGCTCATCTTCCTTCCGTTCACGACGCTGCTCTACGTGCTCCTCTGGACCGCCGGGCCGGGCATCTCCGGCTGGGACTGGCTGTGGCTCGCGGGTGCCGTCTTCCTCGACCTCGGGCACTATGGCGTGACCGCCTACTCGAACCGGGAGAAGATCCCGGGCATGAGCTTCGGCGGGGGCGAGTAGGTCGATCCAGACTCCGGGAGGCTCCAGACCATGACCCAGCCAACGAAGCCTGTGCCGGCGGTCACGGAAGGCCGTCCCGGACAAGGCGAGAGCGGCCGCCTACGACGCCGCCTGGAAGGTGGAGCCGCCGGCCGGTCCCGCCTGGACCGCCCGTCCCTGGGTCGCCCAGCCGGCCCGGGCGGAGAAGGGCAAGGCCGCCCGGAAGCGCGTTCCGCGGACTGCTCACGCCGCGTTCGTGCCCGCGGCCGACCGGGACCCGATCGCGATCCTCGCTGCCCAGGAGGAGGACCGGCTCCCCGACCTCGTCCCCCTGCGCCACGAGCGCATGGCGGAATCGGCCTTCGCCTACTACCGGGGCACACCGGCCGTCATGGCCTTCGACCTGGCCGCCACGCCCCGCTCGGATATCCTCGTCCAGGCGAGCGGTGACGCCCACCTCTCCAACTTCGGCCTGTTCGCGAGCCCGGAGCGAACCCTCGTCTTCGACGCCAACGACTTCGACGAGACCCTGCCGGGGCCGTGGGAGTGGGACGTCAAGAGGCTGGCGGCGAGCGTCGTCATCGCCGGGCGAGCCAACGGCTTCTCGGCCGCGGGTGTTCGCGCGGCAACGATGGGCACGGTCCGTGGCTACCGCCAGTGGATGGCGCGCTACGCGGGAATGCGCCTGATCGAGGTCTGGTACGCCACGATCACCGACGCCGACATCCGGGCCGCGGCCGAGGCGACGGGGTTTCTCCAGGGCCGCGCCGGCGTTGGCCGGCGGCAGAACATGGAGGCGATCTTCTCCAAGGCCCGCCGGCGCGACGGGATGCGCGCCTTCGAATCCCTGACCGGCGTGGTCGAGGGCCGCCGGGTCATCCTCGAGGACCCGCCGGTCGTCACCCACGTCGAGGTCCAGGGAGGTCCCGCGGCCCTCGAGACGGTCTTCACTGACTACCGGGCCACGATGCCCGAGAACCGGCGCGACTTCCTCGAGCGCTACCGCTTCGTCGACTTCGCCCTCAAGGTGGTCGGCGTGGGCAGCGTCGGGACCCGTTGCTTCGTGCTCGTCCTCCAGGGCCGCGATGAGAACGACCCCCTGATCCTCCAGGCGAAGGAGGCGACGGTCTCGGTGCTGGAACCGCACGTTGCTCCGAGCGCGCACGCGAGCAACGCCCAGCGGGTCGTGGTCGGCCAGCAGCTCATGCAGGGAACCTCCGACATCTTCCTGGGCTGGACCCGGGGGCCGGGCGGGCGCGACTTCTACATGCGCCAGCTGTGGGACATGAAGGGGTCCGTCGACCTGACGACGGTCCAGCCCGTCGGCCTCTCCTTCTACGGCGGCATCTGCGGCTGGGCCCTCGCGCGGGCACATGCGCGCACCGGCGACGCGGCGGCGATCTCGGCCTACCTCGGAACCAGCGACACGTTCGACGCCGCGATCGCCGACTTCGCCGAGGACTACGCGGACCTGAACGCCCGGGACCACGCCGCCTATGTCGCCGCGATCGACGCCGGGCGGGTCTCCACGCCGGCGGCCGAATGAGACCGACCCCGGCGCTCGACGATCGGATCGGGCTGCGGCTTCGCGAGACGCGCACGTTCGACTCGGGCGCGGTCTACCTGCGCTACGGAGCGGCCGGCCGAACGCGTGCCGGACGGGAAGAGGAGGGCCGCCTCAGCTGAAGGCGTTGACGGCCCGGGCGAGGATGAGGCCGACCACGATGAACGAGATCAGCGCCTGCGAACCCATCGCCACCTTGGCCCAGTGCACCATCGGCATCGTGTCGGTCGGGCTGAACGCGTTGGCGGTGGTGAAGCCGAGATAGAGATAGTCGAGGAACTCGGGCCGCCATCCCGGCGGCGCCAGGTCCGGGTTGAGCTGCTGGGGAAACGCGAAGTCCGGGTATCGGGGAAGGCCGTGGGCGCGGACGGCCGGGCCGCCGCCGTCGAACTGCCAGTAGAGGAAGGCGAAGGCGACGTTGTTGCCGAGCCAGACCTTGGCGCCGGCGAGCAGCAGCTGGTCGGCCTGGCTCGTCAGCGGCGATCCCGTCACCAGGTCGAAGATGAGCAGCGCTGTCGACCCCAGCGTGCTGCCGAGGATGACGACGACGAGGGCGATGGACGTGCGCCGCTGCCACGGCCCCGTGCGATCGATCCGGCCCGGGTCGCCCACGATGAGCGCGAGCAGCAGGAGCCCCTCGACAGCGGCGAGCAGCCAGCCAGGGAAGATCGAGAGGCGGGCCGGCGCGACCAGCGCGACGGCCATCAGGGCGAGGACCGCGAGCGCCATCGGCCAGCGGGATTCGCCGATCTCTGCGTCAACGGGAGGCGACCCGACCCGGGCCGGGCCGCCCCCGGGCGTGCTCTCGATCTCCTCGACCTCGTCGCCGGGTTCGTTCCGCTCAGGATGACAGCATCGAGGCGGCGCGGGCTCCCGGTCGAGGGTGGACGCAACGAGCGCGGGATCGGGACCACGTTGGGCCGATCGGCCCCGTGGCGATGAGTCGATTGGAACGGGCGAACCGAGCCAGTCGTCGGGGAGACTCTGCGCCAAGCCATCGACCGTGAGTTGGCCTCCTTCTCGGGCGTCCCCAGCCGGATTCGTCGAGCCCGGACCTGTCGAGCATGGCGGACCGGGCGCGGTGCGCATGGCGTCGGCCATCTGACGCGAGGGGACGAGGCGCTTTCGATGCGATACCTGCGCAACCTGGGGCGACGCAAGGTCAGGACCACGCTCACGATCCTGGGGATCACGATCGGGATCTGGGCGCTCGTGGTCTTCGGCTCCATGGCCAACAAGATCAACGCCCTGGTCGCGGGCGGCTCCACCTACTACGCCGACAAGATCACGATCAGTGACGGAGCGGGCGCGATCGGCGGGTTCGCCAGCGCCCCGATGTCGCTGGCGGTGGCCGACCGGATCCGCGCGGTCGACGGGGTCAACGTCGTGGTTCCCACCGTGATGATGCTCATGGAGGACCAGGTCAGCGCGGTCACCATGGGCACGCCACCGATGATCACCGGCGGTGTGGCGGGCGCCGACCAGGGGCTCGAGAACTTCAAGCTGTCATACGCCGAGGGCCGGGCGGCCACGCCGGCCGACGAGGGCGCCAACGTCGCCGTGCTCGGGTCGGACATCGCCCGCAAGTACAGCAAGCATGCCGGCGACACGATCGAGCTCAAGGGCGTCCCGTTCGAGGTCATCGGCGTGCTCGCGCCCACCCTGACGGCTCCCGACCAGGCGGCGATGCTGCCCCTCGCCGCCGCCCAGGAGCTGTTCGTGAAGGGCCTCCCGCCCATGGTCCGGGACAAGGTCCTCGCGGACGACCTCGCGACGTCGATGGTCGTCTATCCGAAGCCGGGGCAGGACATCGAGGAGCTCGCCGCGCGCATCGAGACGAGGGTGCCGGGGGTCTCGGCCATGACCGGCAAGGACTTCGACCAGCAGATCGGCAGCGCCACCTCGATCCTGAACTCCATCCTGGTCGGGATCGCGCTCATCAGCCTCGCGGTCGGCGGCCTGTCGGTCGTGAACACGATGGCCATGTCGATCGCCGAGCGGACCCGCGAGATCGGGATCAAGCGGGCGATCGGCGGCAGCCGGTCGCGGATCGTGCGCGAGTTCGTGGCAGAAGCGGCCCTCATCGGGTTCATCGGCGGCGCCGTCGGACTGATCCTCGGGGCCCTCGTCGTCACGCTCGTGAACGAGGCCGGCAGGTCGTCCGGCACGATCCTCTTCGAGCTGACCGCGGGGACCGCGCTGACCGCCGTCCTCTTCTCGACGATCCTCGGCGCCGTCGCCGGCTTCGTCCCGGCCCTCCACGCTGCCCGGCTCGACCCGGTAGCTGCGCTCCGCTACGAATGACGACCGCGGCCATGAATCAAGGAGATCGATCGATGGCCCTGCTCGAGGGGCGCAACCTGCGCAAGACCTACCAGCTCGGCAAGCGCAACAGCATCGCCGCCCTCCGCGGGGTCGACTTCGCGGTGGCCGAGGGCGAGATGGTCGCGATCATGGGCCCCTCGGGCTCGGGCAAGAGCACGCTGATGCATATCCTCGGGCTGCTGCACGCTCCCGACCTGAATGACGGTCCGCGCCCCGAGCTGTCGTTCGACGGGCGGGACGTGGTCGCGCTCGGCGACGGCGAGCGGACCCGGATCCGGGCCCGCGAGATGGGGTTCGTCTTCCAGGACTTCAACCTGGTGCCCACGTTGAGCGCGCTCGAGAACGTGATGCTCGCCTGCGAGTACGCGGGCGTGGGAGGGACTGCGGCGACGGCCGCATCCCGGGCCGCGCTCGACCTCGTCGGCCTCTCCGATCGGGCCGACCACCGCCCGTCCGAGCTCTCGGGCGGCGAGCAGCAGCGCGTGGCGATCGCGCGGGCGCTCGTCAACAAGCCGCGCCTCGTCCTCGCCGACGAGCCCACGGGCAACCTCGACTCGGAGCGGTCGGAGGAGATCCTCGCCCTCCTTCGCGAGTTCAATCGCGCCCACGGCCAGACGTTCATCCTGGTCACGCACGACAGCGAAGTCGGCGAGGCCTGCGACCGGGTCGTCCGGATGCGCGACGGCAAGGTCCGCGAGGCGCCGGCCGCAACCGCGCCGGTCGCCGCCGGAACCGTCGAGCAGAGGGAGGTCGTCGGAGCGGGGGCTCGGTAGGCAGCGGGGTCGGAGGCGTTCCCGCCGACTTCGGCGCGCCCGCGTCCGTCGCCGGGTACCGGCTGTCCCGCGGCGCTCCGCTGAGAGCTCCTGGCGGCAGACCGGGTGGGACTTGCCCCCCAGCCGACCACCGCAGTACCGATGCCCCCCGGACAGGCGCGTACCCGCTCTTGACAAGACGTGGTAGCGGTGCCGACCCTGATCCGAGCGAGTCGATGGCGGGCAACAGCCGCCATGGCCAGGCACGGCCTCCGGTCGATCGGGGTTCACACTGGAAGCACAGGGGAATCTGCATGTCACGCCGGGTGTGCTGACCCGGCCATCCCGGGCGAGCCATCTGCTCGACCGGCTGTTCACGCTGGCAGTCGTCGCGGGCATCACGGCCACATTGCGTGATCCTGTTGCCGGGCGTTCACGCCAACGTGGTGTTGCCCACGCCCGACCTGGTGTTCGACACCGTCGCCCTGATCGTCTGTTCGATGCTCACGGCGCTTGCCTGGGCCCAGTTCCGCGAGCGCCACGCGATCAGCTCGCTCTACCACGCCGCCGCCTTCCTGGCGCTTGCGGTTGCCTACGGGATCGCGGTGTTCGTGAGCATGGAGCACAGTGGAAGCATCGGCAGCCTGGCCGAGCCCGCGAACGAGCAGGTGCTGGTGTTCGCCGTCGCGCGCCTGGCCGCCGCCAGCCTCTTCGTGATGGCCGGAGATCTCCCCGAGATGGAGGGTGTTCGGGTCACACCCGGCGTTGATCCTGGTCGGGCCGGCGCTCGCCGTTCTGCTCGCCGGCCTCGTTGGCCGATCCGTGGATCCTCCGCCGGACGTGCTGCAGATCATCCAGACGACGGATGTGTCCGGCCTGCCGAGCACGACGCCGTTCGGGGCCGCGATCTACCTCGTCACGGCCGGGCTCTTCTTCGTTGGCGCCTGGGTGAGCCGTTCCATGTGGCGCGCGCAGCGCGCCGTCATCGACGGCTGGATCGCGGTCGGGCTCGTGTTCGCCGGTTTCAGCGCACTGCACTGGGCGCTCCATCCGAGCGCCCATCCCGGCCAGGTGTCGATCGGGGACATGTTCTGGCTGGCATGCTCGGTCGCCCTCCTGTTCGGCCTCGAGAGCGCCGTCCGGGCCGGCCTGCGAGAGCTGCGAGCGGCCAATGTCGAGCTCGAAGAGCTGCGCGACGCCGAGGTTGAGCGGGCGGCGCTCGAGGAGCGCACGAGGCTCGCCCGCGAGCTCCATGACGGGCTCGCGCAGGACCTGTGGCTGGCCAAGCTGCGGACCGGCGAGCTGGCCTCGATGGACGGCCTGCCTGACGATGCCCGGCGAGCGGCCCAGGAGGCCCTTGCCGCGATCGACATCGGGCTCGGAGATGCGCGCGAGGCCGTGGCGGCCCTGCGCAGCTCCGGTCCTGCCGATTCGGGCTTCTGCGAGGTCCTCCGCCGAACCGTCCTGGACTACGGGGACCGGTTCGGGCTCCGCATCGAGTACGCCTTCGAAGGCGATCACACGACGCGCATCGCCCCCCGGACCCAGGCCGAGATCCTGCGGATCGCCCAGGAGGCGATGACCAACGTCGCCCGCCACGCGGACGCCACGATCGTGGGCGTGCGGCTCGCGATCAAGGGCGACCGGATCACGCTGCGGGTCGTCGACAACGGGCGCGGCTTCGACCTCGCGGCCGTCGGGCCGGATTCCTTCGGCCTGGCGACCATGCGCGAGCGAGCCGTGCTCGTCGGCGGGCGGCTCCGGATCGCGTCCCGAGCGGCGGCGCGGGCACGCGGGTGATCCTGACGGCCCGTTCGCCCGGCCGGCGGCACTCGTGAGGGCGGAGGCCCGGTGAGCGGACCGGGGTCCGCGATCAGGGTGATGATCGTGGACGATCATCCGCTCCTGCGGTCCGCGGTGGCGCGCGCGATCGGAAGCGAGGGGATGACGGTGGTCGCGGAGGCCGCGACGGCGGAGGAGGCGCTGGAACTTGCCCCACAGATCGCGCCGGACATCCTCCTCCTCGACATCGAGCTGCCGGGCATGACCGGGATCCAGCTCGTCCGGGAGCTGGCGCCGCGGCTTCCGGTGACGAAGATCATCATGCTGACCGTGTCGTCGGCTGACCGCGACGTCGCCGACGCGATGCGCTACGGCGCCAGCGGCTACCTGACCAAGGACGTGTCGCCCGAGGCGCTGGCGCGCTCACTTCGGGCGGCGATGGCCGGTGAGCTGGTCATCCCGCGTCGCCTCGCAGCACGGCTCCTGGCGCGGATGCTGCGGCGGGGGATGCCCGAGCCCGAGGCCGACGCCATGCCGGTGGACCGGCTCACGCACCGGGAACGCGACGTCCTGCGCCTGCTCGCCGACGGCATGGGCGACCGCGACATCGCGGCCGCGCTCACGATCTCGCCCCGGACGGTGGAGACGCACGTGAGCAGCATCCTCCACAAGCTCGGCGTGCGGAACCGGGCGGAGGCGGCGCGTCGCTACCGCGAAGAGGCCTGAGCGTCCGACGTCCTGACCGCACCCCGAGGGTTGGGCTAGCTGCCTTCGACGGGCGGCTCCGGGAGGGTCGTCACCGGAGGCTCTGCCGTCGATGGAGGGGTCCCCGGGAGGCCGACACCCGGGCCGCCTCGCGGACCGCGGCGATCTCGACGCGGAGCAGGAGGGGATCCGCGACCCCGATCTCGACGCCATGGCTCTCGCCGACCACCAGCCAGAGGGCGCCCTCCGCGACCACGGCCTCGCGGATCTCGGCGAGCGGGTACTCGACCGGCACGCGCCCCAGGTAGACGATCGTTGGGTCGTGACGTAGAGGTCCCCGCCGAGCCCTCCGCGCGGATCATTCGTACCCGTGCGGCGCTCCAGCGAGACTGCGCGGCGCACGGCGACGACGAGCTCCTCGCGGAGCGAGCAAGACGCCGATGCAGGGGTCGGGCTCGATCGGCACGATGCCCCGCTCGCGCAGCCGCTGCCTGGTCTCGTCCGCCGACGCCTCGTCGGCGGCCCGCGCGGCTGATCGCGACCGGGCCTCGCCGGTCCGCCGGTCGCGTGGCTGGCCGTGCGCAGACGCCTGGCTCCGCTGGTCCACGGCGGCGAAGGATGCCCGGCGCGCCCTGGCAACACAACCCGGAGGACTACGTAGAGAGCACCCGTTTCCCGCCTCCGTAGAACCGCTTCCACGGAGGCCCGAAACCCGTGATCCCCTCCGTGTCCGCCCGGATGGTCGGCGCGGCGGTCGCCAATTACGGTTCCGTCACGTGTGGCTCTGGGTCGCCATGAGTTGCGGCGAGCCCGGAGCAGATCATCGAGAGGCAGACGCCCCGCCAGGACCGTCGCCTCGCCAGGAACGTCGGCGGCCACCGGCCGCGACAGATGGGGAGAGGGATCGCATGACACGGAGACTGGCGGCGCTCGTGGCCGCCATCGCACTGCTGGTGACGGCGGTCGCGCCAAGCATGGCTGGGGTGCGCCCCGCGGCCCCGGCTGCAGCACCCGATCGGGTCGCCTCGATGCCGGCGAGCCCGACCGATGAGTCCAAGGTCCCGCACTACTTCGGGCCGTTCCCGAACTGGGCGAACAGCCCGCTGACGACGCCGACGGCCACCGTCACGATCAGTGGCGACGGCACCGGCGCAGAGGCTGTCGCAACCGTCGGCGCCAACGGCGCCGTGACGGGGATCACCATCACGAAACCCGGCAGCGGCTACACCGCGGCCACCGTGGCCATCGGAGGCACAAGCACTACCCCCGCGACTGCCGATGCGGTCGTCACGTCGTCCGGCGCCGTCACCGCGGTGACGGTCGATGCTCCGGGTGGCGGATACCTGCATCCGGTCGTCGCGTTCACCGGCGGAGCGCCCGACGCGACCGGGACAGTGTTCGGCGGCGTTGATGCCCTCGTCCTCGGCGACCCGGGTTCCGGGTACCACGTGCCGACGGTCGCCTTCGACCTGCCGGACGACCCGAACGGCACGGTGCCGACTGCGCACGTGACGTGCGTGGAGCTCAACTGCTCCAACCCGAACCCTGATGGGACACCCGGAGTGGTGACCATCGACCACGATCGTGCTCGACACCCCGGGCTCCGGCTACGCGAGCGCCCCTGGCGTCGGCGATCCTGGACGGGACGCAGTTCGATCCCATTCGGCCCGGCGGCACCGGGGCGCTCGTCTCCTCGACGCTCCTCGTCCAGTCGGTGACGCTCGACACGTTCGGTGCCGGCTACGTGGGTATCCCCGGCGTAGCAATCACCGACACCCTCCCCGGAACCGGGACTGGCGCAATGGCGTCGGCCACGACGAGTGCCGGGACCGTGACGGGGGCCACCATCACTGGTCCCGGCTCCGGCTACATCTCGGCCGGTGGCATCAAGAAGTTCACCGACCCACTCCCCGGGCTCTGTTTCCCGGAGCCTGCTGCCCGGCAACACGGGCAAGTACATCCCGGTCGGCGTTCCGGAGGCCGAGCACACGTACCAACGGGGTCGCGAGCACTCCGACTAGCTACGAGATCGGGCTCATCCAGTACCACACGAGCTTCTCGACTCAGCTGCCGCCGACCGCTCGTTCGAGGGTACGTGCAGCTCGAGACGGCCGCGAACGCCGCCATCAGCCAGCACTTCCCGCTCGTCAACGAGCGCGATGGACGGAACCACGACGCCCAGTGCTCGTCAACGGCGTCCAGGCCCTCGGCGTCACCGCGCCGCAGTGGCTCGGGCCGACCCTCGTCGCGTCGAAGGACAAGCCGGTCCGGATCGTCTTCCGCAACCTGCTTCCCACGGGCACGGCCGGCGATCTGTTCCTCCCGACTGACTCCTCCCTCATGGGCTCGGGCATGGCTCCGACGGGCATGGCGGCTCCAGCGGACCTGGGCACCGTCATGGATGGGGTGCGCAACCCCATGTGCACCGAGTACCCCAAGGGCCTTGACTGCTTCAAGGACAATCGCGCCACCCTGCACCTCCACGGCGGAACGTCCCCGTGGATCAGTGACGGGACTGCGCACCAGTGGATCACGCCTGCCGGCGAGACCACCGCGTGGCCGCAGGGCGTCAGCGTCCAGAACGTCCCCGACATGCAGTGCCGCGCCGACGTTGCCGGACTGCACGCGCCACGCGACGGCTGCCAGACCTTCTACTACACGAACCAGCAGAGCGCCCGGCTGATCTTCTACCACGACCACGCGTGGGGCATCACCCGCCTCAACGTGTACGCGGGCGAGGCCGCCGGGTACCTGATCACCGATCCCACCGAGCAGAAGCTGATCGGGGCGGGCGGCGCCCTCGCCGGCCTGGGCTATGGCACCCCGCTCGTCATCCAGGACCGGACCTTCGTCCCCAGCGCCGCCCAGCTCGCGCTACAGGACCCGACGTGGGATTCCGCCCGTTGGGGCGGCGAGGGCAGCCTCTGGTACCACCACGTCTACATGCCGGCCCAGAACCCCGGCGACCCGTCGGGCATGAGCGCCTTCGGCCGCTGGATGTACGGCCCCTGGTTCTGGCCGCCCGCCAGCCCGCCCCACGGGCCGATCGCCAACCCGTACTACAACATGGATCCGGCCGACGGGCTTGCACGACTCCCCTCGCGAACCCGTGCAACCTCGACGACCCGACCACGTGGCAGTACCAGTCCGACCCGTTCTGCGAGCCGGCCCAGATCCCGGGCACGCCGAACATCTCCGTCGGCATGGAGCAGTTCAACGACACCCCGATCGTCAACGGGACGGCGTATCCGACTGTCAACGTCGATCCGCAGTCCTACCGCTACCGGATCCTGAACGCGGCCAACGACCGCTTCTGGAACCTCCAGTGGTACGTCGCAGACAACCAGACGCCGGGCCTCGACACCGAGGTCGCCCTGAAGGCGTCCGAAGTGGCCGCGGCGCAGACCGACATCAACGTCTTCCCGACGCCCGACACGGCCCTGAGCCCTGTCGGGCCGAGCTGGATCCAGATCGGCAGCGAGGGCGGGTTCCTGCCTGCTCCGACGGTCGTTCCCAACCAGCCGATCACCTGGATCACTGACCCGACGCGCTTCGACGTCGGCAACGTCGACAAGCACTCCCTCGCTGCTGGCCCCGCCGAGCGGGCCGACGTCGTCGTCGACTTCTCGCAGTACGCGGGCAAGACCCTGATCCTCTACAACGACGCGCCGGCCGCCTTCCCGGCCCGGGTCGCCAGCTACGACTACTACACCGGCGCACCGGACACGGGTGCCGGAGTGGTTCTGCCCGGCTACGGCCCGAACACGCGCACGATCATGCAGGTCAAGGTTGCCGCGACTGCCCCGGCAGCCGCCTTCAACCTGACCGCGCTCAATAACGCGTTCCTGCACAAGGCCAACGGCACCGGCGTCTTCGAGGAAAGCCAGCACCCGATCATCGTCGGACAGGCCGCGTACAACATCGGCGTACGGCACGAACTTCGCTGCCAGCGGTTGGTGCAACGACCCCAGGCGACCGGGGCCGCAGCAACCCGCTGTGACGGCTTCGCGAGAATCGCAGGAAGGAAACCACCCGACCGACCTGTTCGGCTTCAACACGTTGAGGAGCGGACTGACGTCGAAGCTGCAGATCCCGTTCCAGCCGAAGGGCCTCCACGACGAGATGAACTCCGCCGCGTTCGACGAGTTCGGGAGGATGACGGCGAACCTCGGGCTCGAGGCACCGAACGCGAACCCACTGCTCCAGAACATCATTCTCTATCCCTTCGTGAACCCGGGGACGGAGTTCATCGACGGGACGAACCTACGAACCGGCCGACGTCAAGGTCAGGTGCCGATCGCCTCGGCGACCGACGGCACGCAGATCTGGAAGATCACCCACAACGGCGTGGATACCCACCCGATCCACTTCCACCTGTTCGACGTCCAGGTCCTCAACCGGGTCACCTGGGACAACATCATCATTCCGACCGAACCGAGTGAGCTCGGCTGGAAGGACACCGTCCGGATCAGCCCGCTCGAGGACACGATCGTTGCCCTCCGGCCGGTGGTCCCCCAGGTGCCGTTCGAGGTCCCGAACAGCGTCCGGCCGCTGAACCCGATGATGCCGCTCGGCGACACGTCGCAGTTCAACCCCGTCGACATCAACGGCAATCCAACGGCAGACATCGTCAACGCAATGGTCAACTTCGGCTGGGAGTACGTCTACCACTGCCACATCCTGAGCCACGAAGAGATGGACATGATGCGGCCGGTCACGCTCGCGCTCCCGCCGATCGCGGCTGACGGGTTGGCTCGCACGATCACCGGCAACGGCAACAACCAGCGCAACGTCATCAGCTGGAGCGACAACTCGATCAACGAGACGTCGTTCGTGCTGCAGAGGTCGATCAATGGCCTCACCTGGGCGGACGTCGGGACGAGCCCGTCGCCGCTCGAACGTCGCGAACACGCACGGCACCCGCACCCTCACCGACGCGACGTCCAACGTGACCACCGCCTACCTGTACCGGGTCGTGGCCAAGAACACGGTCGGGTACGGCGGCGAGTTCCCGAGCATGACCGTCCAGTCGATCTCGGCGTCGCTCGCGCTGAACCCGCCAGCGGCTGGCCCGGCGGCTCCCACGAACCTCACTGCGACACTCCAGGCCGGCCCCCAGGTCAGCCTGACGTGGACTGACACCGCGACCAACGAGGGCGGCTTCGTCATCGAACGAGCCGTCGGCGCTGGGGCGTTCGTCCAGCTCGCCGTTGCGGCGGCGCACGGTGGCACGGGTGCCACCACATTCGTCGATACGACGGCCGTGCTCGGAACGACCTACTCGTACCGGGTGGCCGCAGTCAATCTCTTCGCCGGGTTCACCCGCTCGGCCGACTCGAACACCGTCACCGTGAAGGTTGCGGCTCCTGCCGCCCCGACGATCATACACCGCGACGGCGGTCCGGCAGGGCAACAACGAGCGCGTGACCGTGACCTGGGCCCTCGTCCCGGCGCGACCGGCTACACGATCCAGCGGAGCACCACCGCGGCGTTCACCACGGTTGCTGGATCGAACACCGTCGGGCAACGTCGCGACGTTCACCACGGGCAACATCGCCAGGCAGATCTGGCTACTTCCGCGTCATCGCCACGAACGCGCTCGGGTCGTCCGCCGCCGTCCACGGCGGCGACCGTCCCGGTCCGCTCCCGTAAGCCCACACTGATACCCCGGCGCCGGCCTCCGGGCCGGCGCCGGGGAACCCCACCAGGAGCCCACGGCTCAATCGATGAACCCTGACCCCACCGAGATGACGTGTCCATCCACGCCGATCCGGAGCTGCCCCGTCCACCTGGGCCGGTGATCGACAGTTCCATGACCAGCGACGAAGGGATGCGCCAACCCCAGGCACGGCGCCCGGCGAGCCTCACGGCCCTCCGGGCGCTTGGTCGCGCCCGGTTCCGGCTCGCCATCGTCACGATCATCGCCGTCGCGATGGTCTTCGCCGCCGCCCCCCTGTCCCTGCCCGGGGCCCGGGCGGCATCTCCCCGGGTCGCGATCATCGTGGGCCCGGTCGGGAGCCTCACCTCCGCCTACCGCGCCGACGCCGACGCAGCCGCCGCCGAGGCCCGCCGCTTCACCGACGACGTCGTCACGGTGTACTCGCCGAACGCGACATGGAGCGCCGCCCAGGCAGCCATGCGCGGCGCCTCGATCGTCGTCTACCTTGGCCACGGCAACGGCTTCCCGAGCCGCTACAGCCGGACGCTCAACCCCCGCAGCCAGGATGGCCTGGGGCTCAACCCGGTGGCCGGCAAGGACAACATCGCCCACCAGTACTTCGGCGAGGCCTACATCGCCCGCGTGCGCCTGGCGCCGAACGCGGTCGTCATCTTCAGCCACCTGTGCTACGCGTCGGGCAACACCGAGCCCGGGCTGGCGGAGGGAACGCTCGACCAGGCTCGCCGGCGGGTCGACAACTTCGCCGCCGGCTTCCTCGACGCGGGCGCCGCCGCGGTCATCGCCGACGGCCACATGGGGCCGGCCTACTACGTGCGCTCGATCCTGGCCGGCTCGGGCACCGTCGAGGGCATCTGGCGGCACGCCCCGAACTTCCACGACCACGTCATCGCGTTCGCGAGCGAGCGCACGGCGGACATGACGGCACTTCTCGACCCGACCCGAGCGCACAGCCAGTTCTACCGCTCGCTCGTCGGCCGGGCCAAGCTGCGGGCCGACGAGGTCGCCCGCGGTGCCGCGCTCCGCAAGGATCCCCCGAACCAGGCCGCGGAATCTACGGCGCCACGGATCGGGCCCACGGTCACCAGCGCCGCAATGCGCGGCGTGCCTGTCGCCGGGTCCCACGTCGAGCTCTCCCTGGCCATCCCGGACCCGGGCACGGAGCCCATGGCGAGCCTCGAGGTGGGCGTCCAGTGGACCCCGCTCGACGTCCAGCCGGCCGGCGCGCCGGACCCCGAGGCAGCGCCGACGGCGACCCCGGGGGCACCCGCAGCAAGCGGCTCGAACGGGCCACAGGCCTCGCCCGTGCCGAGCGCGGGACCGGCCCCGAGTAAGGCGCCTTCCCGACCGAAGGCGACGGCCTCGCCCCGCGCGCCCGACCGAGCGACGGCGACGCCCCCGGCGAGGGCGACTTCCCGGCCGAAGGCGACAGCCACGCCCGCGGCGCCCTCCCGCCCGAAGGCGACGGCCTCGCCGGGGGCGACGGGTCTGCTCGGCGACGGCCCGCCGGAGCGTCGGTCTGCGTCGGCGACGGCCTCGCCCGGGGCGTCCGAGTCAGCCCCGGCGACCAGCCCGGCAGAGGCGAGCCCGAGCGCCATCCCCGTCGCCCTGCCCGACCCCGCCAGCAGCCTCGTCACGGCCGAGGTGCCCGGCGCCGTCGTGACCCTGGCGGACGTCCGCGCCGGCAAGAAGGACCTGAGGGCCACGCTGGACGTCCCGGCGACGCCCGGCCTGTACCGGGTGGAGACGACCCTCCACGACGGCGACGGCGTCGCCTTCGATGCCGCGACGCAGGAGCGGATCCCGGCGCTCCTGGTCCGCGTGACGGGCGCGCTCTCGGCGAGCATCGTGACCCTCGACAGCCTCGTCGCCACGACCGGCTCGAGCGTCGATCTCCCGGTCGCCGTCATGAACAGTGGCACCGTCCCCTGGGCCGAGAAGCAACCCCTCGGGGACCCCGTCGATGTCGACGGTCCCGCCACCCGGGAGCCGGAGGCGACCCTCGTCGGCCAATGGCTGCCGCTCGACCCCGGGACCGGCTCGATCGACACCGGGACGATCCGCGAGGGCGTGGACGTCGCGCCCGGCGCCACCCAACAGGTCTCCCTGCGCCTGACTGCGCCGGATCTGCCGGGTGCCTACCTGGTCGTGCTCGACGTGATGAGTCCCCTCCACGGGTCGCTGACCGCCGCCGGCGACGAGCCCGTCGTCGTGCGGGTGACGGTGACGTGGCCGACTGAGGCGTCGCCCGCGCCCATCTCGCTGCCAGCGCCCATCCCACTGCCCGCGGCGCTCCCGTCGCCCACGGCGATCCCGTCGCCAGGACCGGCGAACGGCGGCAGCGGTCCTGCCGCGGACGGGGGCGCGAACTAAGCCGCGACGACCCGCCGTCGTTGCTGCAGGAAGCGGTCGCTGCGGCCCGCTCGGCGACGCCGCACCTGCTCGCCCAGCGACCCGCCATCGGGCGGCCACGACGCCTCCACCATGGCGACGAATGGCCCTTCCGGACGACCACGCCGGGCCGGACGCTTCGGGATGGACACGCCCGACGTACACCCAGGGAGCACGCCCATGACCACGACCACGACCGCCCAATCCGTCGCCTCGCCCGGGCCCTGCCGCGACCCGCCCTCGGATGGGCGGGCAAGGTCGCGGTCGGCGCCCTGATCCTGCTCGGCATCGGGGCCCTGGCCGGCGGGGTCGCGCTCGTCTCGGCGCCCGACGGGAGCGTCATGAAGTTCCCCGTCAGCCTCCTCGCCGGCACCCCGTTCCCCGACTACCTCGGGCCGGGCCTGATCCTCGGGGGGCTCTTCGGCATCGGGTCCTTCGTCGTCGCCGGGATGGGACTTCGCCGCTGGCCGATCGCGCCGTTCCTCGCGTTCGCGATCGGCGTCGCCCAGATGATCTGGATCGTCGTCGAGCTCGCGATCATCAAGGAGCTCAGCTTCCTCCACCCGACCTTCTTCGGGGTTGGTCTCGTCATCGCCGTGTCGTCGGCCCGCTGGGGCTGGCCGACGTTCGAGGCCTGGCGCGCCCGCCGCTGAGGAGACGCCGACCATGGCCGTTCGAAGCCTCCCGGCGAGAGTCGCCCGGCCGCTCGTCGCCGGTCGGGCCTGGGCAACGGACCTCCGCCTTGGCGGCTCGCTCCTGTTCCTCGCCGGGGCGATCATCCTGATGGGGATCATCACGGCCGAGGCGACGTATCCCGCTGCCTACACGACGGGCGGCAACGAGATCAGCGACCTCGGCGGCACGCGGCCACCCGACAGCGTCATCCTGCAGCCCTCGGCCACGATCTTCGACGGCTCGATGATCGTCGTCGGCCTGCTCGTCATGGCCGGGGCGTGGTTCATCCAACGGGCCTTCGGACGCCGCTCGGTGACGATCCCCATCGCCGTCCTCGGGGCGGCATCGCTCGGGGTCGGGCTCTTCCCCGGGTACACCGGAAACCCGCATGCCATCGTCGCCATGGTGACGTTCGTCTCGGGCGGCGTCGCGGCCATCACCGGCTCCCGGGTGACCAGCGCCCCCTTCCGCTACCTGTCGATCCTGCTCGGGGCCATCTCGCTCGTGTCGCTGGGGTCCGTCCTCGTGCTGGGAGACGCCGGCCCGGTGGAGGTCCTGGGCATGGGTGGGGTGGAGCGCTGGATCGTCTACCCGGTGGTCCTCTGGGTCACCGGGTTCGGCGCCTACCTTGCCGGCCGAGCCGATGGCGAGGCGATCCCGAGGGCCACGCGGTCGGCCTGAGTCAGCCGAAGGTAGGTGGCCGCTCCGCCCGCCCGGCGACGGGCCCGCGCAGGCGGCGATCAGCCGAACTTGAGGCGCCGGCTCCGGATCGGGATGCTCACCCCGGGTGGTTCCGGCGACGGGTAGAGCACCATCGGGCGGGGCTATCCTTCGCGCAGCGCGGCCCGCGCCGGGTGCGGACCGCGGCGTCTCGACATGTCGTCCCGGTGACGGGCACCGTCCGGGTGCGCCGAGGCTTCAGAGAGGGTCCCAATGAGTCTCAGGGCCATGTACGCGACGCAGCTGCGGGTGCTGTGGGAGTGGCGCGGCGGGTGGCCGGCGCTCCTGAAGCGCCTGGTCATCACCCTCGTCGTCTCGGCCATCGCGTTCTATGTGACCGCCTGGCTCCTGCCCAACATCACCGTGGACCGGTTCCTCGACGGCGTGTTCGTCATCATCCTCATGGCGATCCTCAACGCCGTCATCCGGCCGGTCGTGCTTGCCTTGGTCGCACCGCGCTCGCTCATCCTGACCGGGATCGCGGTCCTCCTCCTCCAGGTGCTGGTGTTCCTGGTCGCCGCCAACCTGGTTCCGGGAGTCCACGTCGGCGGCCTCCTCCCGGCCCTCGTCGGCTCGTTCGTCTACGCCATCATCAACACGGTCCTCACGGCGATCCTCGGTATCGACAGCGGCGACTCGTTCTACGGCCTCCTCATCCAGAGCCTGCTCCTCGAGCGGGCGGCGCCGAAGACCGACAAGCCCGGTCTCGTCATCGTCCAGATCGACGGCCTCGCGTACCCGATCCTCGCCGGCCGCATCCGGGCCGGATCGGTCAACACGATGGCCGGCTGGGTCCGCGACGGCAGCCACAAGCTGTCGCGCTGGGAGGCGATCCTGCCCTCGATGACCTCGGCCAGCCAGGCGGGCATCCTCCACGGCAACAACGACGGCATCCCCGCCTTCCGCTGGTACGAGCGTGACCGGCAGCACCTGATGGTCTCGAGCAACCCGGTCGACGCCGGCGAGATCGTGCGCCGGGTCTCCAACGGCGAGGGCCTCCTCTCGAACAACGGGGCGAGCATCTGCAACCTGATGACCGGGGACGCGACCCGCTCGTACCTGACGACCGCGGCCATCAAGGACGAGTCGCAGGGGATCGGCGAGAGCAAGGCCTTCCTCGGCTTCTTCCTCAGCCCCACGGGGTACCTCCGCTCCTTCACCCTCTTCCTGGGCGAGTTCTTCAAGGAGCGCCTGCAGTCGCGCCGGACGCGCCGGTCGGGGATCCGGCCCCAGATGCACCGGGGGATGAAGTACGCGGGCATGCGGGCGGCGAGCAACGTCCTCCTCCGCGACGTCAACATCTCGCTGATCATCGAGGAGATGTATCGCGGGACGAACGTGATCTACGCCGACTTCACCGATTACGACGAGCTGGCCCACCACTGCGGGCCCGAGCGCGTCGAGTCGTTCGAGGCGCTCGACGGCGTCGACGGAGCGATCGCGACGATCGAGAAGGCCTCTCGGGACGCTCCCCGGCCCTATCGCTTCATCGTCCTGTCGGACCACGGCCAGAGCCTCGGTGCAACCTTCAAGCAGCGCTATGGAAAGAGCCTCGGCGAGGTCGTGCGCGACCTCATGTCCGGGAGGGCAACGCTCATCCAGGCGAAGACCCAGGCGGAGGGCTCGACGTTCGTCAACTCGTTCCTGTCGGAGATCACCCGGAGCAACGGCGTCGGGCCGACGGTCGCGCGGGCCGCGCTGGCTGGCTCGACGACGGATGGCGTCGTTGACCTCGACCACGAGGAGATCCCGCCGCCCGCCGACGCCTCGACGATCGCGGTCGTCGGCTCGGGCAACCTCGGGCTCGTCTGGTTCACCGGGCACGACCATCGCCTGACGGCCGAGGAGCTCGAGGAGCTCCACCCGAACCTCGTCGCGACCCTCGCCGCCCACCCGGGCGTCGCCATGCTCATGGTGCGGACCCGCGACCGGGGTGCGGTCGTCTTCGGGCCGAAGGGCCTCCGCTACCTGGACGAGGACCGGGTCGAGGGCGAGGACCCGACGACGCTCTTCGGGCCCCACACGGTCATGAGCCTCAAGCGCGGCGACGCGATGACCCACGCCCCGGACCTGCTGCTCCTCAGCCAGTACGACCCCGAGCTGGGCGAGGTCGCGGCGTTCGAGGAGCTGATCGGGTCGCACGGCGGCCTGGGCGGTCCCCAGACCCAGCCGTTCATCCTTCATCCGGTCGACTGGGTCCTGGACGAGGACGTCCCGCTCGGTGCCCCGGCCATCTACCGCAACATCCGGCGCTGGCTCGAGTCGATCGGCATCCCGCTCGGCAAGCCGGGGTCGACCGCGGCCGGCCAGGCGGCAACCCCGGCTGCGCCGGCTCCGTCGCCGGTCGCCGCGGCCGCGGCCGTGATCACTCCCCCCGGATCGCCTACAGACTGACGGGCCGTTGAATCGTGAGGCGCTGATTCGCCGGCCGGCCCAGGACCCGTGATGGAGGACGCCGGATGACCTTCGACGACGCAATGGAGGCGGTCGTCCGGGGCTTCGAGTTCGCCGGCGTCGGCGTGCTCGCGATCGGGTCTCTGCTTGCCCTGGCGCGAGCGGGTCGGGCCGTGCTCTTCGGTGAGCGGGCTGGCGCTTACACACGAGCCCGCCAGGACGTCGGCCGGTCGATCCTCCTCGGCCTCGAGATCCTGATCATCGCCGACATCGTGCAAACGATCACGATCGACACGTCGCTCGAGAGCGCGACCACGCTCGGCGTCATCGTCCTCGTGCGGACGTTCCTGAGCTTCTCGCTGGAGATCGAGCTCGACGGCATGCTGCCCTGGAAGCGGACCGCTCCCCGCGTGGAGGGGTGAGGGCCGCGTCCCAGGGTGCTGTCGAGGCGCCTGTCCGAGAACGCGGCGCGTCCCGCGGCGCGTGGCGGTCGTCCGGGATACTCGCCGTCGAACGTCGTTCACCGCGAGCCGGCGCCGACGCGCGCGTCGGGGCTGGCGATCCTGAAAAGGTCTGGTACCCTTGGCCTGTGCCGCTACGTTTCGGCGGTGCCCGCGTGGTCGATGCGCTTCTCGAACGGACCGTGCGTTCTGCCCTCCCCAGTTCGGGAAGAGTTGGAGGTCCCACGTGGCCACCGGCACCATCAAGAAGGTCGTCGCCGAGCGCGGCTTTGGCTTCATCGTCGCCGACGATGAGAAGGAATACTTCTTCCATCGCAGCGGCCTCGACGCCTCCCTCGACTTCGACCGCCTCTCCGGCGGCGAGCGGGTCGAGTTCGAGATCGAGCAGAGCCCGAAGGGCCCCCGGGCCGCGCACGTGCGCTCCGCCTAGCGCGGGTCACCCCGGCCGCACGCTCGAACCCCCCGTGGAGGATCTCCCCGGGGGGTTCCTTCGTGTCTCGGCCCGGCGCCTCGCTCCGCCCGGCAGCCGCGCCATCCCGGGCCCACCGGCGACCTCGCGTGATGGAGAATTGCAGGAGCCGGCCGGCGCGGGCGGCGCGACCGGAGCGTCCGCGCAGCCAGGCAGTGGCGAGGGAGGAGTCGACGACCGTGGCACCCGGTCGGGAGACGCGTGGCCGAAGTGGACGCGCGGGCGCGGTGCGACCCGGGGTTCCCGGCGCGTCCGGAACGCAGCTGCGATGACGGCCGCCGTCGCTCCGCGCCGGCGCCCGGGCACCTTGCTGCGGGCCCTGTGGGCGGGCAGCGACGAATTCGGCGTGGCCATTCTCCTGATCCTGGCCACCATCATCATTGGCGCGTTCGCCGAGCAGCGGTTGGGCCAGCTCATCGCGGTGGTGCTCGGCGGAGGAACCCTCCTGTTCGTGCTCCACACGGCTGGGGCGCGGAGGAGGACGTTCCGCTTCGCCCTCGTCGTGGTATCGATCGCGGTGGTGGGGGCCGCGACCGGCCTCCTGCTCGACACGCCGAGCGGCCAATCCGCGTCCCATCTCGTCGGGCTCCTCCTCGCCGTGGTGGCACCGTTTGTCATCCTTCGCCGAATCGTCCAGAGCCCCACCATCACCGTGCGCATGGTGTTCGGGGCCCTGGCGATCTACCTGCTGGCCGGCCTGGCCTACGCGTACGTGTTCCCGCTCATCGCGGATCTGCAGGGCACCCCGTTCTTCGTCCAGACGGCGAAGCCGGTGAGCGCGGACTACCTCTACTTCAGCTACGTGACCCTCACCACCGTCGGCTATGGCGACTTCACGGCGGCCACCACCCAGGGCCGGATGGTCGCCGTCTCCGAGGCGCTCATGGGCCAGCTCTACCTGGTCTCCGCGGTGGCCCTCCTCGTCGGCAACATCGGCCGCTCGGTCACGCAGCGCCGCGGTCACGTCGGGCAGGTGCCGGAGCTGGGCCAGGAACCCGATGGAGCGGACCGCCCGCGTGACTGATCCCCGGTCGGCGGTCGGCGCCGCCACGCCTTCGCCGGCCGAATCGGGCAATAGGGACGCTGGACGGACGCCATAGAATGGCGGCCGGCCCACCGGGGTCGACGGAGGGGGAGGGTTGATGAGCGCATCAGCCGCGGCAAAGCCCGCATCGAGGCGGACGCCGCTTCCCATCCTCGGCGGGATCCTCCCGTTCGACCCGGCGCGGGTGCCCGATGGAGGTCATCGCCGGCGCGACCCTGGCCGCGCTCGCGATCCCCGAGGTCATGGGCTACACCAAGATCGCCGGCACCCCGGTCGTGACGGGCCTCTATACCCTGATCCTGCCCGTCGCGTTCTTCGCCCTGTTCGGGTCATCGCGCCACCTCGTGGTGGGCGCCGACTCCGCGACCGCGGCCATCCTGGCGATCGGCATCACGGGGCTGCCCTCGGCCCCCGCCCCGGAATCCGCGCAGTACGTCGCCTTCGCGTCCCTGCTGGCCCTGATGTGCGCCGTCCTCCTGATCGGGGCGCGGCTCCTCCGCCTGGGCTTCATCGCGAACTTCCTGTCGCGCAGCGTCCTCATCGGCTTCCTGACCGGCGTGGGGATCCAGGTGGCGATGGGCCAGGTCGCCGGCATGTTCGGCGTCGATGCCGGCAGCGGGACGACGCTCGAGAAGTTCTGGAACACCCTCCAGGCCATCGCCGCCGGCGACACCAGCGTCCCCACGCTGGTCGTCTCGATCTCCGTCCTGGTCGTGATCGTGGGTCTCGGACGGGTCAACAAGAAGATCCCCGGCGCCCTGATCGCCGTGGTCGGCGCCATCGCGGCCAGCTACTTCTTCGACCTGGCGGCGCGGGGCGTGACCGACCTCGGAACGGTGCCCGGTGGGCTGCCGGCCATCGGCCTGCCGCCCGACGTCATCACCGTCGACAACATCAAGGCGTTGCTGCCCACGCCGTCTCGCTGTTCATCGTGATCCTGGCCCAGAGCGCGGCCACGTCGCGCGCCTATGCCGCCAAGTACGACGACAGCTTCAACGAGAACGTCGACCTCGTAGGGCTGGGCCTGGCGAACATCGGGGCCGGCATCAGCGGCACGTTCGTGGTCAACGGCAGCCCGACGAAGACCGAGATGGTCGACAGCGCGGGCGGCCGGAGCCAGATCGCCCAGCTGACCGCGGGCGCGATCGTGCTCGTGGTCATCCTGTTCCTCACCGGCCCGCTCTCCTACATGCCGAACGCCGTCCTGGCCGCCGTCGTCTTCCTGATCGGCCTGCGCCTGATCGACGTCCGGGGCATGCTGCAGATCAGCCGCCTGCGGCCGGGCGAGTTCGTCGTCGCCCTCCTCACCGCCGCGACCGTGGTCATCGTCGGCGTGGAGCAGGGGATCTTCCTCGCGATCATCCTCTCGGTCGTGGAGCACATCTTCCACAGCTACCGGCCGTACGACACCCTGCTCACGATCACGTCCGAGAACCGGGTCAAGTTCGCGCCGATCGCGGATGCGACCCAGGCCGAGCCGGGACTCCTGGTCTACCGCTTCGGCTCGGGCATCTACTACGCCAACGCGACCCGCTTCACCGAAGAGACGTTCGACCTCTTCGAGACGGCGGATCCGAAGCTGCGCTGGTTCTGCCTGTCGGCGTCGGCGATCGGGGACATCGACTACTCCGGCGCGGACGCGATTCGGCAGCTCCACGGGGAGCTGGCGCGCGCAGGCGCGACGCTCGTCCTGGCCGACGTGTCGCCGAGGGTCCGCAAGCAGCTCGACGCCTACGGCCTCACCGAGAAGATCGGGGCGGGCAACTTCTTCGAGGACGCCTACGTGATGCTCGAGGCCTTCCGGAAGCTGCCGCCTGCGCCGCCCGGCGCCGCCCCCGGCCGGGTCTCCCGCCTCTCAACCCACGTCGTAGGATCCGCTTCGAGGGGGGCGCCATGTCACCGCTGCCGACGCGCGAGGAGCGAACCCGGCTCGGTCGCGAGGCCCGGGAGAAGGTCCCGTTCGATGCCCACGCGACCTGGGCGGCCGCGCCCGGCCGCGCCGACCCGGTCGCGCTGCTGGAGGAGCAGGGGACGAGCAGGATCGCCTCGCTCGTTCCGGTTCGCCACGGGCGGATGATGGCCTCGCCGTTCGCGTTCTATCGCGGCGCGGCGCTTCCGATGGCCGCCGACCTCGCCACGACCCCCTCGAGCGGGATCAGCGTCCAGCTCTGCGGTGACGCCCACCTGTCCAACTTCGGGCTGTTCGCGTCGCCCGAGCGTGACCTCCTCTTCGACGTCACCGACTTCGACGAGACACTGCCGGGACCGTTCGAATGGGATGTCAAGCGGCTCGCCGCGAGCGTCGTCGTCGCCGCGCGTGATCGCGCCTTCACCGAGGCCGACGGCCACCACGCGGCGGCGGCGGCCGCGCGCTCGTACCGGGAACGAATGGCCGAGTACGCCTCGATGCCGGCCCTCGACGTGTACTACGCGCGGGTGGACGCCGCCGAGATCATGGCCTTCGTGGACAAGCGTGCCCGGCCCTACCTGCAGAGCACGGTCAAGTCCGCGGCTCACCACGACGCGCTCCACGAGCTGCCCAAGCTCACCAGCGTCGACGCCGGGGGCCGGCGGCGGATCGTCGACCACCCGCCCACGATCACCCACCCACCGGAGCTCACCGTTCCCCTCGAGACCTCCGTGCTCGACATGTACCGAACCACGATCCGCGAGGACCGCCGGGTGCTGCTCGACCGGTACGAGCTCGTCGACGCGGCGCTCAAGGTCGTCGGCGTGGGCAGCGTGGGCCTCGGGGCGTTCGCCGCCCTCTTCCTCGACGACGCCGGCAATCCGCTCTTCCTGCAGGCCAAGGAGGCCGAGGCCTCGGTCCTCGAGCGGTTCCTGGGGCCGAGCAGCCATGCCTCGCACGGCGAGCGGGTGGTTGCGGGCCAGCGCCATCTCCAGGCGGCGAGCGACATCTTCCTCGGCTGGGCCATTGGCGCCAAGGGACGCCACTGGTACGTGCGCCAGCTGCAGGACCAGAAAGGTTCGGCGGTGGTCGACGTGATGAGCCCGGCCGACCTCGTGACCTGGAGCCGTCTCTGCGGGTGGGCGCTCGCCCGCGGTCACGCGCGATCGGGCGACCCGGCGACGATCGCCGGCTACGTCGGCACCGACCACGCCTTCGACCACGCGATCGCCGCGTTCGCCGCGGCTTACGCGGACCAGGCGAAGCACGACTACGACGCGTTCCTGGCCGCCATCCACTCGGGGCGCATCGAGGCGCAGCCCGGGGCCTGAGCGGGCCCGAGCGGGCTGGCGGGCGTCGACGTCGTCGTGAACGCCCAGCGCGAGCCTGACGCGACCGCCGCCCGCGGGCGCCGCGCCGGCGGGGGTACGGCCGCCTGGCAGGTGTCCGTGCTGCCATGATGCAGCGGCGTCCCGGGCTCGAGGAGAGTGCATGGCCCAGATCGCGATCATCGCCCTCGTGATCCTCGCCTATACGCTCGTTGCGGCGCGTCTCGATCGGCTCTCGATCAGCGGCCCCATGATCCTCGTGTCGATCGGTGCCCTTCTCGGGCCGGCGGGGATCAACCAGGTCGCGGCACCGGCGACCTCGGAGCCCGTCGAGGTGCTCGCCGAGCTGACCCTTGCCCTGCTCCTGTTCTCGGATGCCTCCACGATCGGCCTGCGCGAGGCCGAGGGCATCGCCTGGCTCCCGGGCCGCCTGCTGGCGGTCGGGCTGCCGCTGACCATCGCCGCGGGGGCGCTGGTCGCGTGGCTCCAGTTTCCCGATCTGGGGGTCGCATTCGCCCTGCTCCTGGGATCGATTCTCGCGCCGACCGATGCGGCCCTCAGCCTGCCGATGCTGGTCGACCGGGCGATCCCGGTCCGGATCCGGCGCACGATCAACATCGAGAGCGGGCTCAACGACGGGATCGCCACGCCGTTCGTCACCCTGTTCCTGGCGGTCCTCGTCGCCGAAGAGACCGCGGGCGCGCAGAACTGGCTCATCGGGGCCGGAGTCGAGATCGCCCTCGCGCTCGCCGTCGCCGTGGTCGTGGGAGGACTCGGTGGCCGGCTCGTGGCGCGCGCCCGGCGCCAGCGGCTGGGCATCCCCGGTGTCGGAATCCATTGCCGTGGTCGCGCTGGCGATCCTCGCCTACGCGGGGGCGACGACGATCGGCGGGAACGGGTTCGTGGCGGCGTTCGCCGCCGGGATCATCTTCCGCACCGCGACCGCGCGCGCGGAGCCATCCGTCGAGTTCGCCGACTGGATCGGCCTGACCGGGTCCTACCTCGTGTGGCTGGTCTTCGGCGTGGGGCTCGCCGGGCCGGTCGTCGCGGCCGGCTTCGAGCCGGTCTTCCTCGTCTACGCGGTTCTCAGCCTCACGATCGTGCGCATGGGCCCGGTGGCGCTCTCGCTCATCGGGACGCGGCTGCGACCGGAAACGATCGCGGTGATCGGCTGGTTCGGTCCGCGCGGCCTGGCATCGGTGGTCTTCCTCATCGTGGCCTTCGACCAGATGGGTCCGGCGCATCCCGCGAGCCTCTCCCTCATGCGGGCGGTCACCTGGACCGTCCTCCTGTCGGTCTTCGCCCACGGACTCAGCGCCGGTCCGATCGGCGCCCTGTACGGTCGGCGGATCGCCCGGGCATCGACAGATGCCTGGGAGCTCGGGGAGGCCGACGAGCCACAGATCAGCCGGCGCCACACGGTGGCCCGACCGCCGACCGGGACCAGCTGACCCCTCGCCCCTCGGGGTCTGCGGCCGATCCCGTGGGTCCAGCGGCACGGCGGTCCCGACCGCCTGGCCCGGCTTGCCTCGGCGGGTCAGGGCACGGCAAACGAGAGGCTGGAGATGATCGGCGCGGCGGCGGCCAGGAGGACGTCCATCTGCGAGCCTTCGAAGGCGTCCTGGTCCACGACCACCGTCCCCCCGCCGGGGACGTCGAGCAGGTCCAGGCGCAGGCGTTCGGTGCCCGCGATGACCCAGCGCAGGCTGCCGGTCGAGCCGACGAAGAGGGGCACCGTCGGGAGACCGCCCGCGAACGGGCACGACGCCGTCCATCCGTCGGCGATCCGGACGTCGATCTCGGTGCCCCGGAGCCCGCCCACGGTCACGATCTTCGGGCTGCTCACGGCGAGGCCGGGGAGCCCGCGGATCCAGCGCACGAGGTCGGTGGAGAGGGTGCCCACGCCCGGCTGCGGCGTGGTCGGGCAGGAGGCATCCTGCGAAGCCGCCTGGGGATCGCGGAAGAAGTGGATTCCGATCACGTCCGAGGCGACCGGCTGCAGGTTGAAGTAGTCCACCTGGTCCGCCGGGTTCGCCCAGCCGGCGGGGAGCGTGAACGTGACCGCCGGCTTGAAGACCTGCGACGTGTACGTCCCGGCCGGCAGCGCCGACGGGGCGGGCGTCGCCGGGGGCGTGGCCGTGGCGCCGGACGACCCGCCGCAGGCGGCGAGCAGCACGACCATCCCCAGCCACGATGCGCGCCGCATCACCACGATCCTCCACTCTTCGAGCACGGCTCGCGACAGCCGGACACGACGGTCGAAGTCTACGGCCGCCTGCGCGCGCCCGGGCGAGGTCACGCGACGTGCCCGCGGCCCTGTCGCCTCTCACGCCACCGCGCCCGCGGACGAACGAAGGCCGCTCAGCCCGTCCGGCGTCCCGCGTCGCTATCCTCGGGTCGAACCGGCGATCGCCGAGGTCGCCGTACAGGGGGACGCTGCCATGTCCTTTCCGACCGAGGCGGGCGCCATGACGGCGTGGATCCACCGGGCCGACGTCCAGCCCGAGGCGGCGATGAAGTCGGGGGCGAGGGCGGTCTTCGTGGCGCCCGGCGCGCGCACGGCCGGTCGCTTCGGGCTGTTCCGGTTCGAGATGCCACCGCGGTCCGGGGGCCCCGCGGCCCACTACCACCGGACGTTCTCCGAGTCCTTCTATGTCCTGTCCGGGCTCGTCCGCCTGTACGACGGGACCGGCTGGGCGACGGCGGGGCCGGGCGACTACCTCTACGTCCCCGACGGCGGCGTGCACGCCTTCGGCAACGAGAGCGAGGAGGCCGCGTCCATGCTCATCCTGTTCGCCCCGGGCACTCCTCGGGAGCGCTACTTCCTGGAGCTCGCCGAGGTCGCCGCCTCGGGGCGCGTGCTCAGCCCCGAGGAGTGGACCGACCTGTACGCCCGTCATGACCAGTTCATGGTCTGAGCCTCGCCGCGCCGCTGCCCGGCCGGGCGCGGGCGGTCGTCGGGCTCGACGGGGCGTGGACGTGTCAGCAGGAGCGGGCAGGGGCTGAGACCGTTGAACACCGTGCGTCCGCTGATCGGCACCAGCTGGAAGATGCACCACACGGCCAGCGAGGCCGCCACGTACCTCGACGCGCTCCGGCCACTGGTGGCGGGCCTCGTCGACCGCGACCTCTTCGTGCTGCCCGCGTTCCCCGCCCTCTTCGTCGCCCGGGAGCGGCTCACCGGGAGCAACGTTGCCTGGGGAGCGCAGGACGTCCACCCCGACGACCGCGGTGCCCACACGGGCGACGTGTCCGCGCCGATGCTCGCCGACCTGGGCTGCCGCTACGTGGAGGTCGGCCACGCCGAGCGGCGGCGGGATCACGGCGAGACAGCCGAGATCGTCGCGGCGAAGGTGGCCGCGGCCCTGCGCTGGCACCTGACCCCGATCGTCTGCGTCGGCGAGGAGCGACGCGAGGGGCCCGAGACGGCCCTCGCGACCGTCCTGGCGGATCTCGAGGGCTGCCTGGCGCGCGTACCGGCGGGGGCCCTCGACCGCGTCGTGATCGCCTACGAGCCCGTCTGGGCGATCGGAGCGAACGCGACGGCGGCACCTCCCGACGAGATCGGCGCGGTGCACGAGGGCCTCCACGCGTGGCTGGCCGGCCGCGCCCCCGGCGGCGGCGCCGTGCGGGTGATCTACGGCGGGAGCGTCGACGAGCAGAACGCGTCGCTGGTGCTGGGCCAACCCGGCGTCGACGGGTTGTTCGTGGGACGCCGAGCGCTCGATCCGATCCTGTTCGCCCGGATCGCCGGGACGCCGATCACGCCCGCCCCGACGGCGCCGGGCTGACACCGGAGGGCGCTCGCTCAGGCCGGGCGCGGCACGATCCGCGGCGGCGGGCCGCCGACCATGACGGGGACGATGCTGGTCGCGTCGACCGGCAGGCTGGCGCCGATGTCCTCGAGCAGCCCGGCCCCGGCGAGCATGTGGCCGCTGAACGAGGCCTCGAAGGCCGCCACGATGTCGGGCGTGCCCCGCCAGAGCTGGAGGGCGGCCCGCGCGGCGTCGGTGACCACGATCGTGTCCGCGGGCTCGCGGGCCGCCAGCGGATCGAGCCGGCCATCGGCCGTCGGGAGGTCGCGGTCGTCGACACCGGCCTCGGCCAGGACCCGCTCGAGCAGGCAGCCGGCGGCGATCGCGTCGTCGATCGCGAACGCCCCGCGCCGACCGGCGCACACGATGCCGAGATCGGCTCCCGTGGCGCGGGCCTCGCCGTACGCTGCCCGGGCGACGGCCGTGGCATTCAGCAGGCAGCCGACGAAGACGGTCACGTCGCCCGGCAGGGATCGCAGGACGCCCGTCCCGTTGCGGCTCGAGAGCACGGCCGTGCGGCCCCGGAGGCCGGCCCGGCGGGCCGCGGCCGGGGAGTTGCCGATGTCGAATCCCGGCGCCCGCACGACGTGGTGCTCACCCGCGAGGATCGCGGCCGGCCCGATCGCGCGGGCGAGCCGTCGCGCCTCGGCGAGGCTGGCCGCGGGCACGACGGCGTCGGCGCCGGCCTCGAGGAGGGCCACGATCATGGAGCTCGCGCGGAGCTCGTCGATGACGATGAGGACGGTCCTGCTCCACCGCTTCGCC
This sequence comes from uncultured Chloroflexia bacterium, assembly GCA_963776355.1. GTDB lineage: Bacteria > Chloroflexota > Limnocylindria > Limnocylindrales > CSP1-4 > CTSoil-043. The sequence goes on from CAVZLU010000006.1 coordinate 316,090, forward strand.
TCGGCCGGCACGAGCGCGACGTCGATACGCAAGTCGTCCCTCCGGTGACCGGGCGCGATGGGGCGTGTCGCCCGGTCTGGGCGACAACGGGCGCGGACGTGGCCGGGCTGGCGACCGCGTCCCGAGGATACTCGCGCGGCGAGACGGGGAATGCCTGCCCGCGGACGGGCGGGCTCGTGGCTGGGCATGGAACCGGGCGGCGAGCGGGCGTCGACCGGTTCCCGCCCTCGTCGGGAGCGTGCTCTCTGCCCGCTTACAGCGCGGCCACGGCCTCCTCGATGCGCTGCGTGGCCACCGCGGCGTCGGTGTCGGAGTCGAAGATGATCGGGGAGCCGACCACGAACTCGACGTCGCCGCGGAGGGGGCTCGGCAGGCGCTCCCGGGCGTGTGCCCGGGCGTGTCTGGAGCGCGCGAGGATCGGCTCCTACTCTTCGGCGCCCCGTGCTTGCCGCCTCCAGGCGGATAGGCGGCCGCTGGCCGTGTGATCGACCAGTTCGATCGCTCCCTCTCGCCGCAGGTCGGCCAGCACCCGCTTGATCGTCGGGTCGCTGATCCCCGGGAGCGCGGAACGGACATCACGAAACCGGAACGCCGCCGGAGCGTGGTCGAGGATGTAGCGGCGTGCCTGGCGGATAGGCGGCCGCTGGCCGTGTGATCGACCAGTTCGATCGCTCCCTCTCGCCGCAGGTCGGCCAGCACCCGCTTGATCGTCGGGTCGCTGATCCCTGGGAGCGCGGCGCGGACATCGCGAATCCGGAACGCCGCCGGAGCGTGGTCGAGGATGTAGCGGCGGACCTGGTCCTGCTTCGTCCCAGCCGCGAGGTTCCGTCGCGCGACAACGCGCGCCTCGAAGTCGTCGTAGGCGGATGCGAGGACCTCGACCAGGTAGCCGATCCATGGCCAGACGTCGTGCTCGCCTTCGCGCCAGCCGCGCTGGGAAGCGTAGATCGCGTCGTAGTACGCGTCCTTGGTCGCGAACATGCGCTGCTCGATGCTCACGTAGCGCGATACTGCGTAGCCCTGTTGAAGCAGCGCGTGGGTCGTGATGAGGCGCGCGAGCCGCCCGTTCCCGTCGGCGACTGGATGGATCGCCAGGAAGTCGAGGACGAGCGCGCCGATGAGCAGGATCGGGTGTGCAGCCTGATCGGCGACGGCTTGTCGGTACCGATCGAACAGGTCTGGGAGCAGGAACTCCGTCTCCTTGGGCGATGGCGGCGTGAAGAGCACCTCGCGATGGCCGCGCTGGTACGACACGATGAGGTTCTGCTCGGCCTTGAGCCGCCCGCCGCCGCCCTCGGTGTGACCGAGAAGCAGTCGGTGGAGGTGCAGCACGTACGGCACGGCCAGCGCTTCCAGGTCGGTCGCCCGCGAGATCTCGTCCATCGCGTCCCGATACCCCGCGAACTCCCGCTCGTTACGGTTGCGGAAGCGCCGCGGCTCCGCCCCCTCCACGACGAGCCCGTGGATCCGGCCGGCATCGACGACGACGCCCTCGATCGCGCTTGAAGCCGTGATGGACTCGACACGGGTCGCCTCGGCCAACGCATCAAGAAGTTGCGGGAGTTGGTCCCGGTACAGGCTCTCGCGACCGCGGCCAACGTCGATCCGCGCGAGCCGCGCTCCGAGGCGCACGGGTTGGGATCCGAACGTCCTGTCGAGGTTGATGAAGCTGCGCACCGGCTCATCTCAGATAATCGGATACTTCATGGCCACTATGATCCCGATTATCTGCAGGTGCCCGATCCGGGTCAAGAGCGGTTTGCATCGGCGCTGTCGCGAGGCTCGCAGCGGATCGTTGCTTCCACAACCGCCCTGAGGCGTGCGTTGCCACGCCGGTACAACGGGCCGGCTGCGTGGCCACGCCGGTCAACTCGCCGGCTGCCGGAGCCGACCGCACAGGGGCCGCCAGCGTTTCCACATCGACGAGCTCCCACGGCTGGCGTCTGAGCGCTGCTGACCCGGGTGTACCCTTCAAGGCGGAGGTCGAGGCGGGCAGTGGAGGTCCGGGCGATGAACGAGGCGAGCCGGCGCGGCGGGCTGGACGAGGAAACGATCCGCGCGGCGCCGAAGGTCCTCCTCCACGATCATCTCGACGGCGGGCTGCGGCCCCAGACCGTGATCGAGCTGGCCCGCGAGACGGGGTATGCCGGCCTCCCGACGACCGACCCGGGCGAGCTCGCCGCCTGGTTCCAGCGCGGCGCGGCCCGCAAGGACCTCGTCCTCTACCTGGAGGGCTTCGCCCACACCGTGGGCGTCATGCAGACGCCCGACGCGCTCGAGCGCGTCGCCGCCGAGTGCGCCGAGGACCTCGCCGCGGACGGTGTCGTGTACGCCGAGGTCCGCTTCGCGCCGGAGCTCCACCTGGAGGGCGGGCTGACGCTCGACGAGGTCGTCCGCGCCGTGCTCGCCGGCTTCCGCAGCGGCAGCAGCGGCCGGCCGATCGAGGTGCGGACGCTGGTCACCGCGATGCGGACGGCCGCGCGCTCGCTCGAGATCGCCGAGCTGGCCGTGCGCTACCGCGACGAGGGCGTCGTCGGGTTCGACATCGCCGGCGCGGAGAAGGGCTTCCCGCCCAGCCGCCACCTCGACGCCTTCCACCTGATCGCCCACGAGAACTTCCACTTCACGATCCACGCCGGCGAGGCCTTCGGGCTGCCCTCGATCTGGGAGGCGCTCCAGTGGTGCGGGGCCGAGCGCCTGGGGCACGGCGTCCGGATCGTCGACGACATCCGGGTCGCGGACGACGGCCGGGTCTCCCTTGGGCGTCTGGCCGCCTACGTGCGCGACCGGCGGATCCCGCTGGAGATGTGCCCGACGTCGAACGTGGACACCGGCGCCGTCGCCTCGATCGAGGAGCACCCGATCGAGCTGCTGCGCCGCCTCCGCTTCCGGGTGACGGTCAACACCGACAACCGCCTGATGAGCGGCGTCACGCTCTCGTCCGAGCTCGCGGAGCTGGTGCGGGCGTTCGGCCTGGACCTGGCCGAGATGCAGTGGCTGACGCTCAACGGCATGAAGAGCGCCTTCTGCTCGTTCGACCAGCGCCTGCGGATCATCAACGAGCAGATCAAGCCGGGCTACGCGCGCCTCATCGCCCAGGCGTCCCGGGCGGACATCCTGACGACCGCCTGAAGACGCGCGCGGCGTCGATCAGGGGGCTATCTCGGCCGCAAGCCCCGGCGACCGGCGAGCCGAGAATCTGGCGGCGGGACGGATCGTCGATCCGCCCCGCCGTCGTGCTTGTTCACCCGCCGCGGTTGTGACATTTGTTGTCCTGCGAATGGATAGCCCGCCGCAGGCTCATAGCTTGCCCGCATGAAGCTGCGACGGCAGGGTTCGGTTGTCCTTGCGGCATCGACGAGGCCGACCTGTTTCAGGCCGGCCTCGTGGAAGGGACTCCCGACCGCGCTCCCGGCTATTTGGTCAGGCAGATGTCCACGTGTGGCGAGGTTCCATCGGCAAGGTTCGCGAAGATGCGGATACTCGCCCGCGGTGAGGCCCTTCGTGCTCCAGTTGTAGTGGTACTGGCTTCCGTCCCACGTGAAGACGGGAGTCGTGCCGGGGGTGACGACGGGAGGACTCTCGAGCGTAGTGCTTGTGTCACACGAGCCGCGGTTCGCGGACCGTGTGAACGTGGGGTTCCCGGCCTGCTGGACGATGTTGCCGAACGCGTCCTTGAGGACGAACTTGGCGGGGATCGTCTGGCCGAGCCGGAACTTGCTCTCGTTAGTCCCAGTCTGATGCGCCTGTGTCGTTGATCGGCTGGAGGAAGCCGGCCGAGTTGAAGAGGATGCGGTCCACGACGCTGCCAACGGCGTCCGTGTAATTGCCGGTGACGTCGGTGAACGTCCAGCCGTCGGTGTAGGTGCCGGGCGCGGTGTGGGTCGTGCCCGACGAGGTCGAGCCCGGCCAAGACCTCGTCCTTGATGCCGAGGCAGTTGCCGGTCGCTGTATGCGACAAACTGTCAAACGTCACGCTGTAGCCGCTGATCGAGCAGGTCGCGTCGGCCGGGGTGATGACGATGTCGACGTCGCCCGCCTGGTCGTTGTAGTTGTCGTTGCCGGTGAACGTCCAGTGGGCCGTGCCGCCCGGGACGTTCGTGAAGCTGTCGCCCAGGGCGAGCGTGCCGGGCGGCCTCGCCGTCGAGCCCGGTGCAGGTGCCGGTGGCGCCGTGGGCGGCCGCGTCGTAGACGCCGGTGTAGCCGCTGACCGAGCAGGTCGGCGTCGGCCGTGGTGATGACGATCGCGACGTCGCCGCGCCTGGTCGTTGTAGTTGCCGTTGCCGGTGAACGTCCAGTGGGCCGTGCCGCCCGGGACGTTCGTGAAGCTGTCGCCCAGGTCGAGCGTTGCCGGCGGTCTCGACGCCGACGCCCGGTGCAGGTGCCGGTGGCGCCGTGGACGGCCGCCGTCGTAGACGCCGCTGTAGCCGCTGATGGTGCAGGTCGGCGTCGGCCTTGGCTGATGACGATCGCGACGTCGTGCCGCCTGGTCGTTGTAGTTGTCGTTGACGTCGGTGAGCGTCCAGTGGGTCGTGCCGCCGGGGACGTTCGGTGAAGCTGTCGCCCAGGTCGAGGCGTGCCGGGCGGACTCGACGCTCGACTCCCGGTGCAGGTGCCGGTGGCGCCGTGGGCGGTCGTCGTCGTAGATGCCGCTGTAGCCGCTGACCGAGCAGGTCGGCGTCGGCCGTGGTGGATGACGATCTCGACGTCGCCCGCCTGGTCGTTGTAGTTGTCGTTGCCGGTGAGCGTCCAGTGGGCCGTGCCGCCCGGGACGTTCGTGAAGCTGTCGCCCAGGGCGAGCTCGTGCCGGCGGACTCGAGGCCGATCACGGTGCAGGTGCCGGTGGCGCCGTGGGCGGCCGCGTCGTAGACGCCGCTGTAGCCGCTGACCGAGCAGGTCGGCGTCGGCCGGGGTCGATGACGATCGTCGACGTCGCCCGCCTGGTCGTTGTAGTTGTCGTTGCCGGTGAGCGTCCAGTGGGCCGTGCCGCCCGGGACGTTCGTGAAGCTGTCGCCCAGGGCGAGCGTGCCGGGGGTCTCGAGGCCGATCCCGGTGCAGGTGCCGGTGGCGCCGTGGGCGGCCGCGTCGTAGACGCCGCTGTAGCCGCTGATGGAGCAGGTCGGCGTCGGCCGGGGTGATGACGATGTCGACGTCGCCCGCCTGGTCGTTGTAGTTGTCGTTGCCGGTGAGCGTCCAGTGGGCCGTGCCGCCCGGGACGTTCGTGAAGCTGTCGCCCAGGGCGAGCGTGCCGGGGGACTCGAGGCCGATCCCGGTGCAGGTGCCGGTGGCGCCGTGGGCGGCCGCGTCGTAGACGCCGCTGTAGCCGCTGACGGAGCAGGTCGGCGTCGGCCGGGCCAACCGTCGAACGCCGAGTTGGCGGTTGCTTCGCTGCTCGTGTAGCCGCCGCTGCTCGCGGTGAAGACCGCCCTGACGCTGTACGGCGACGCGCTCGCAGCGAGCCCGTGAGCAGACCCGTGGAGCGTCGCAACCCCCGTGCCCAAGTTGTAGGCCACGGTCCCGACGGCCGGCGCAGCCCTGCCAGCGATGAAGATCTGGACGCTACCCGGCGCCCCGGCGGGCGACACGGTCGCCGACAGATCCGTCGAGCCACCGTACGTCGACGCCGAGGCCGTGATGCTCCCGATGCTGGTCGACACCGTCGCCGGCACGTAGTTGGCGCGGTAGAGGTCGTTGTTGGATCCGCTCGTGTTGCGGACGCAGATCGACAGCGACGTCGTTCGGGAATCCGGCGACCGGTGCGTCGCCTTCGGCCGTCCAGCTGCTGAAGACATAGCCGGCCGGCGTAGCGGGCCGTCGCCGGCGCCGCTGATGTCTGACGAATGCCACCGCTCCCGAGGCCAAGTCAGCGATGCTCCGGTGTCGCTGTTCACTAGCGCGGTGTCTGTCTGTTCCCGCCGACCGCGAATAGGCGGCTGTAGACGAAGACGCCGCTGGTAGCTGAACGTGAAGTTGATGTTCGGAGGATTGCCGGTCGGGCCCCGTCGTCACACGCAATGACGCATCCGTGAACGTCGTGGGCGACGTCCCAGAGGTCGCGCCGATGGCAGTCACCGAGTACGCCGCCACGAACCAGCTCGGCAGGTTGAACTGGTCGACGAGGCCGCCATCCCCGACGGCGAGGACGTCTACGTTTCGGCTCCAGGAGCTGCCCCAGTCGTCGTTGACGAAGATGTGCACGCTCTCGCCGGGCTGCCAGTTCGCGCCGGTCAGGGTCACCAGCTCGCCGGGGGCGTAGTCGCCCTTGTCGCTGGAGATCGTCGGTGCTGCCACGGGCGCGGGATCGATTGTCGCGGGCGTGGCGTCGGGGGCGGGAATTGGTGTGGTGTCGGGAGCCGGCATCGCGCTGGGGGCCGGCGTGGCATCCGGCGCGGGCGTCGCGTCCGGCGTCGGGGCGGTGGAGGCGTCAAGTGGAGGAGCCGGCGTCGCGTCGGGCGTAGAAGCCGGTGTCGCGTCGGGCGGAGGTGCCGGCGTGGCGTCGGGCGGGGGCGCTGGGGTGGCGTCGGGCGGCGGCGTCGCATCCGGCGCCGGCGACGTGGCCGGAGGAGACGGGTCGCCTGTCGGGTCCGCGGCCAGGGCTGCGGCGGGCGCGAGGAGCGAGGCGATGAGGATGGCTGACTGGAGCAGTGCCAGGGTCGCCGCGAGCGTGCGCCCACGCGGCGAGTGGCCGGACCCGAACATCGATCGTATCTCCCTCTGCACGGCGGCCGTTTGGGCAGTCGCTCGTGCACCCCGCGCCATATGAAGGGCGGGTCATCCGCGGTGATGTCGGCGGCGCCACGAGCCAGTGGGCGGGCGCGCGACCGGGATGAAGGAGAGATGAGTGCGTCGAGATCGCGAGCGCGGACCGGATCGGGGCGGGTCGGCGTATTCAGTTGGCGGCGACCCTAGCACCGGCCGAACGAACGGCCTAGAGCCCGGCGGCCTGAAAGTACTGATACCGGTGTGCGCCGGCACCATCTGGCGCGCCGGACCCCGCGAGGCAGGCAGCCCGGGCACGGATCGGCGTCACGGCTCCGTCGCCGCGCTTGCCGACCGAACCCGTCGGCAGTGACCAGACTTTCGGGTGGAAGCGGTGGTACGTGGCGGACCTCGCCTCCTGACGGGCCGGCCGCGGCGGTGCCCGACCGAGGCGCGGCGGCACCCCCCAAGTGGCGCAGCGCGGCCCCGGGACGGCGTTCGGCCGCGGGCGGCGGCGGGGGCCCGCCTACCGCATCGTGAGGGCCATCACCGCCTTCTGGGCGTGGAGCCGGTTCTCGGCCTCGTCGTAGACGACCGAGTGCGGGCCGTCGATGACCGCGTCCGCGACCTCGATGCCGCGGTCCGCGGGCAGCGGGTGCATGTAGATCGCGTCCTCGGCGGCAAGGGCGATCCGCCGCTCGTCGGTGATCCAGTCGGTGTACTTCTTGGCGATCTCGGCGCCCTCGGTCTCGTCCTTCGCCGTGAGCAGGGCGCCCCAGCTCTTGGCGTAGACGACGTCGGCGCCGAGGAGGCCGGCGTCGAAGTCGTCCATCAGCTCGAAGGTCCCGCCCGAGCGCCGGGCGTTCTCGGCCGCCTGGTCCACGATGTCGGCCGGCAGCCTGAACTCCGGCGGATGCACGAGGCGCACGTTCATGCCGTAGCGCGTGGTCAGCAGCGAGAGGTCGACCGGCACGCTGATCGGCTTCTGGTAGCTGGCCGCGTAGGCCCAGCTGATCGCGATGGTCCGGCCCCGCGGGTCGCCCTTCTTCTCGTGGATGGTCAGGAGATCGGCGAGCGACTGGTGGGGGTGGAACAGGTCGCACTGCATGTTGAGCACGGGCACGCGGCTGGCCCGGGCGACGTCCCGGATGTACCCGTTCCCGACGCCCCAGTCGACGTTGCGGATGGCGATCCCGTCGTTGTAGCGGCCGAGGATCTCGCCGATCTCGCGTGGCCGTGTCGCCGTGCGCGATCTGCGTCGTCCGGCTCTCGATGAACTGGGCGTGGCCGCCCAGCTGGGCCATGCCGGCCTCGAAGGAGGCCCGCGTGCGGGTGGAGGAGAAGAAGAACAGCATCGCCAGGACGCGGTCCCGCAGGAGCGGATGCGGGGATCCCGAGGGCCCGCTCGCGCTTCAGCTGGAGGGCGACCTCGAGGACGGTGTCGATCTCCTCCTTCGTCCATTCCTGGAGGCTGATGAGGTCGCGGCCGCGCAGGTCGGTCTGCATGCCGGTCCCCTACTCCGCCGCGCCCAGGATCAGCGCGAGGAGCCCCATCTTGAGCGCGACCCCGTTGAACGCCTCCGCCCAGTAGCGCTGGTGGCGGGTCGCGTCCACGTCCTCCAGGAGCTCGTCCATCCGCGGCAGGGAGTGCAGGATGATCGAGCTGCGCTTGGCCTTGGTCGCGCAGCAGCTCGCGCGTCACGCAGTACTCGGGCGGCGTGAGGCCCACGTTGTCGGCGCGCTCCACGCGCGACGCGGTGTAGTCGGCCTGGACGACCGGCTCCATGTAGATGACGTCCGCCTCGCCGATGACGTCGCGGACGTCGCCGGCCTCCTGGTAGTCGACGTTGAGGGCGTCGATCTCCGCCTTGAACTCGGGCAGGAGGCTCATGTCCGGGGGGCCGACCACGATCGCCCTGGCGTCGAACTGGGAGAGGGCGTACAGGATCGAATGCATGGTCCGCATCCGCATGTCGCCGACGAGCAGGTAGGTCAGCCCGTCGAGCGTGCCCTTCTCGTGGAGGGTCGTGTAGAGGTCGGTCAGGACCTGGGTCGGGTGCTCGCCCCAGCCGTCGCCGCAGTTGATGATCGGCACGGACGACCACTTCGCCGCCTCGTGCGGCGCGCCCTGCTGGAAGTGGCGGATCGCGATGACGTCCGCGTAGTACTCCAGCATGTGGAAGGTGTCCTTGATCGACTCCTGGTAGAAGTCGCCGGCGCGGGTCATCTTCGAGTCGGAGAAGCCGAGGACGTGCCCGCCGAGGCGGTGCATGGCGGCTTCGTGGGAGAGTCGCGTCCGCGTCGAGGGCTGGTAGAAGGCCGTCAGCAGGGTCTTGTTCTTCAGCAGGTCGGTGTTGCGACGGTCGCGGGCGAACGGGCCGCAGGTCGTCGGCGACCTGGAAGACCCGGAAGAACTCGTCCCGGCTGAAGTCCTTGAGGGACAGGATGTCCCGGCCCATGAAGCTCCGCATCAGATTCCTCCGCTGGTGGCGTGGTGGGAGTGCAGGCGCCGGTGCGCCGCGCGGGTGACGGGTTCGCCGGGCGCCGGCGTGGGCGGGCGCCGCACGGCGCCGGTGAAGAGGACGGCGACGGTCTCGTCGGGCCCGATGGCGCGCGTCTTCACGAGGTCGATGCAGGCCGGCGAGGCCCGGCCGAGCCGGTGGGATCGACATCGATCCCGGTCGCCTCGCGGGCGAGGGCATTCGCCTGCTCGAAGCCCGGCCTCGCCGACGATCAGCGGGCCGCCGCCGCTCGCGAGCATGCCCGTCGACGACGGCCCGCCAGTCGTACGTCTCGTCGTCGATGATCCCGTGGGCGACGCTGTGGGGCTCCTGCTCCCAGGGCCACATGAAGGCCGACCGATGGCGCGCGGCGTCGGCCAGGACGCCCTCGAGCGGCTCGCCGGCGGCAACCCGTGCCCGGACCCGCTCGAAGGCGCGGGCGAGCGGATGGACGGTGGCCGGCTGGACCGCGTACGTTCGGGGAAGGGCAGCTCCGGCGTACCGTAAGCCGGCAACGACGGACGACAGGAGCGCCCCGCCGCCGACCTGCACGACGATCGCGTCCAGGCGGGCCGGCCCGGCGGCCGTGCCGACGGCCGCGGCAAGCTCCCAGCCGAGCGTCTCCCCACCCTCGATCGCGAAGGCCGTTGAGGTTGCCCTGGCAGGTGAAGGGGACCGCGCCGCCGGCGATCGCCCGCAGGAGGGCGTGATACGTCGGGTCGCCGGCCACCCCGGGCTCGCGCTCGCAGACGGTGCAGGCCGCGCCCAGGGCCCGCAGGCGCTCCACGACGACGGGGTCGGCGTCGGGCGGGATGAAGACGTCGAGGTGGCGGTCGGCGGCGCGGGCGACCACCGCCGCGGCGAGGGCCGCGTTGCCGCACGAGGCGATGGCGAGCGGGGCCCGCTCGCCGGCGACTCGAAGTTCCGGCGCGGCACCGGCCGCGCGGACCCGGGCGCCGCGAGCCGCCCGCCCGTCGCCGCGCCTCCTCCACGCCGAGCTCCAGCAGCGTCCCGAAGAGGTGGCGGGCCTTGTGCGAGCCCGGAGACGTTGCCGGTCTCGTCCTTGACCCAGACGCCGCCGGCGGCCGAGAAGCCGAGGGCGTCGGAGAGGGCGGCGCTGCGGGCAAACGGCGTGACCCGGAAGTCGTGGCCGTCGACCAGCATGACCGCCGCGTTCGAGCCGCTGGACGAAGGCCGATGTACTCGTCGTCGCTCCAGCCGAGGGCCCGCGCCCGGTGGTAGGCGTGGAAGCGCGTCCGCCAGCGGACGAACGGGTTCGGGCGCCGCGACGATCGACGGCCAGGTCGGCCGCGGGGTCGAGATGGCGGACGAGCACGTGGTCGATGTCGTCGCCGGGGCGCGCCGCCGGGCAGGCGAAGGCGAGCGGCGCGTCGTCCGGGACCCGGTGCCCGCAGCCGGCGCAGGCGAGCGCCGTCGGCAGGGCGGCGACGGCGCCGGCGGCTGTCACGGCCCCCGGTCCGGCCCCGGTCACCCGCCCACCTCGACCCCGGCCCGCGCGTTCATCTCGGCGATCGCCTCGTCCCAGGCGGGGATGCTGCGCCCGGAGGTCGCGCCAGAAGGACTGGTCGCGTCGGGCGACGAAGTCGGCGAACGCGACGCCCTGCTGCTCCACCCAGGTGAAGTAGCCGAGGTTGAAGATCCGCTCGCGATCGGCCGGCGTCAGCTCGAGCAGGTCGTCCGTGCCCGCGCCGAGCACGTAGCGCCCGAAGGTCTCGGCCGCCTCGACCGCGCCGAAGCCCGCGGCGAAATCGCGGGCGAGCACCTTCTCGACCTCGGTCAGGTACATCGCGGCGCCGTCCGTGGCGATGGTCACGACCGCCTCGTCCGGGCCGAGGCCCAGCTGGCGGGCCGTCTTGATCGCGGCCACGACGTTGGCGATCGACGAGATGCCGAGGGAGGGAAGGGCGGCGAGGACCGCCTCCGGGACGCCCCGCGCCGCGAGGTGGGACCGGCCGGCAGCGGTGTTGAAGAGGACGAGGAGGCGGTCCGTGGCGCGATCGGAGACGTCGACGACGAGGTCCGTGTTCATCACGTTGTGGATCAGCGGGATGTGCTTGTCGCCGATCCCCTGGATGTTGTGCTCCCCGAAGCCGTTGCGGAGCATCGTCGGGCACTCCAGGGCCTCGACCGCGACGATCTTCGTGCCGTGGCCGTCCTTGAGCCAGTCGCCGGCGCCGATGGTCCCGGCCGACCCGGTGGCCGACACGAAGGCGGCCGGCCGCAGGCCGGGCGCGCTGTCGGCGAGGGCTTCGACGATCCGCTCCAGCGCCCGGCCCGTCACGGCCCAGTGGACGAGGTGATTCCCGTACTCCGAGAACTGGTTGAGGATCACGTTGGCGGGGTCCCGCGCGAGCTCGGCGCAGGCGTCGTAGATCTCCTTGACGTTGCTCTCCGTGCCGGCGGTCCGGATGATGTCGGCCGGCTCGGCCACCCAGCGCTCGAGCCACTCGAAGCGCTCGCGGCTCATCCCCTCGGGCAGGACCGCCACCCCGCGGCATCCGAGGATCCGGGAGATCGCGACGCCACCCCGACAGTAGTTGCCCGTCGAGGGCCAGATCGCGCGCTGGGCCGTGGGATCGAACTCCCCGGTCACCAGCCGCGGCACCAGGCAGGCATAGGCCGCCAGCACCTTGTGGGCACCGATCATGGGGAAGCGGTCGCCCAGGGCGACCACGATCGGTGCCTCCACGCCGGTCAGGGAGCTCGGGAGGACCACGTGCTGCGGCACCCCGACGACCGCGCGCCGGTCGGCGGCATTGTGCCAGTGGACGCGGAAGAGGTTGCGCGGATCGGGCGCATCGGGGTCGACGGCCGTGCCGGCCCGCGTCCCGGCGCCGATGGAGGCCGGGTCGCCGAGCTGGGCGAACGTGGGCAGGACCACGCGCGCCTCGCGGAACCGGCGGACCGTCCGCTCGTACGCTGTCCGATCCGCGGGCTGGGCGCCCGGCGCTGCCGTCATCCGTCGCTCCTCCGGGCCGGGAGCGTGGACGCCCCGGTCGTCGCGCCTTCGTTCTGGCCGGCTCGGGCGCGTCTTTTCGGGCCGGACGGCACACTTCCCCACGGGAGCTGCTCGACGAACATTCTGGCACCGACGGGCACGTCGAAAGGGCCAGTTGGTCCACGCCAGCAGGACCGGGGTCGCACGATGGAGTTCATTCTCAACGGACAGGCGGTCGCGGTCGAGGCCGAGGCCGGGGCCAGCCTCCTGGAGGTGCTCCGCGAGCGCCTCGGGCTGCGCTCGATGAAGGACGGCTGCGCTCCCGAGGGCAGCTGCGGCGCCTGCACCGTGCTGGTCGACGGCCGGCCGGTGGTCTCCTGCGCCCGTGACGCGTCGCGCTGCGAGGGGCGCGAGGTCGTCACCCTCGAGGGCCTGCCGGCCGACGTCCGCGATGGGTGGGCGGACGCGTTCGTCGCCACCGGCGCGAGCCAGTGCGGCTTCTGCTCGCCGGGGATCGTCATGAAGGCGGAGGGGCTGCTGCGGCGGTCGCCGGCGCCGGCGCGCGACGAGATCGCCCGGGCCCTCGCCGGGAACCTCTGCCGCTGCACGGGCTACGTCAAGATCCTCGACGCCGTCGAGGCCGTCGCGGCGACCCGCCGGGGCGAGGCCGCTCCGACGTGGCCGCCCGCCGCGGGGAGCCGGCCGCCCACGAGCCCGGCGGGCGTCCCCGGCGGCGTCGGCGCCCGCGCCGACCGCATCGCGGGCCGGGCGATGGCGCTCGGGGAGCAGCCGTTCGTGGCCGACATGACGGCCCCGGGGATGCTGCACGCGGCGCTGCGCTTCAGCGACCACCCCCGGGCCGTCGTCCGCCGGATCGACACCAGGCGGGCCGCGGCGGCGCCCGGCGTGGTGGCCGTGATCACTGCCGCCGACGTCCCCGGTGAGCGGATCGTGGGCCTCATCAGCGCCGACTGGCCGGTGTTCGTCGCCGAGGGCGAGACGACCCGTTACGTCGGCGACGTGCTGGCCGCGGTCGCCGCCGACGACCCGCGCCCATGCCCGGGCGGCGGCCGCCCTCGTGGAGGTCGAGTACGAGGTCCTCGAGCCCGTCGTCGACGCGTTCGCCGCCCTCGACCCCGGGGCCCCGGCCGTCCACGAGGGCGGCAACCTGCTCTCGACCTCGGTCGTGCGGCGGGGCGACGCCGCCGCGGCGCTTGCCTCGGCCGCCCACGTCGTCCGCGAGCGGTTCACGACGAGCGCCGTGGAGCACGCCTTCCTCGAGCCCGAGGCATGCCTCGCCGTTCCCGAGCGGCCGCGACCGGCCCCGGCCGGCGAGCCGGGCCTCCACCTCTTCTCCCAGGGCCAGGGCGCCTGGGACGACCGCCGCCAGGTCGCGGCGCTCCTCGGGCGGGCCGAGGCCGACGTCCGCGTCAGCCAGGTCGCGACCGGCGGGGCCTTCGGCGGCAAGGAGGACCTGTCCGTGCAGGGCCAGGCGGCGCTGCTGGCCGACGTCACCGGGAGGCCCGTCCTGCTCGCGCTGTCGCGGTCGGAGAGCCTCCGGCTGCACCCGAAGCGCCACGCCCTGACGATGGACTACGACGGTCGGCGCCGACGCCGACGGGCGGCTGGTCGCCGTCCGGGCCCGGATCGTCGGCGACACGGGGGCCTACGCCAGCGTCGGGACCAAGGTCCTGGAGCGGGCCGCGGGGCATGCCTGCGGCGCCTACCGGGTCGCGAACGTCGACGTCGAGGCGCGGACCGTCTACACGAACAACCCCCCGGCGGGCGCGTTCCGCGGCTTCGGCGTCCCCCAGGTGACGTTCGCCATCGACGGCTGCCTCGACCGGATCGCCGCGCGAGGTCGGCATCGACGGCTGGGAGATCCGCTGGCGCAACGCGGTGCGGAGCGGCGACCGCTTCGGCACCGGCCAGCTCCTGGGCCCCGGGGTGGGGCTCGAGAAGACGCTGCTCGCGGTGCGCGACGCCTATCGCGGGGCGCGGTTCGCGGGCATCGGCTGCGGCGCCAAGAACGTCGGCATCGGCAACGGCATGGTCGAGCGCGGCCGGGCCCTCCTGCGCGCCGAGCCCGACGGGACCTTCACGCTGTGGCACTCCTGGACGGAGATGGGCCAGGGCGTTCACACGGTGTTCGCCCAGGTCGTGGCCGAGGAGCTGGGCGTCGACCCGGCGAGCGTCCGCGTGCTCGTGGACACCGAACGCGAGCTGGACACCGGCGAGACCACCGCCTCGCGGGCAACGACCCTCGGCGGGCAGGCCGTCGCCGACGCGGCGCGCCGCCTGCGGGCGGCCCTCGACGCGCTCGGGCCGGGCGCGCGGCCGCGGGATCTCGCGGGCCGCGAGTTCGAGGGCGAGTTCGTCGTCGACTGGACGACCCCGATCGGCGAGGGGATCGCCGACCCGGTGACCCACCTGGCGTACGGCTGGGCGACGCAGGTCGTGATCCTCGACGACGAGGGCGCCCTGGCCCGGGTGGTCGCGGCCCAGGACGTCGGCCGGGCGATGAACCCCACGCTGCTCGAGGGCCAGGTCGAGGGCGGCGTCCACATGGGCCTGGGGATGGCCCTCACCGAGGCCTTCGTGACCGAGGGCGGGATCCCCGTGACCGGCACCCTGCGGTCGCTCGGCATCGTGCCGGCCGCCGGCATGCCGCCCGTGGACGTGATCGTGGTGGAGGAGGCGCAGCCGGAGGGTCCCTACGGGGCGAAGGGTGCCGGCGAGGCCGTCCTCGTGCCGACGCCGGCGGCGGTGGCGGGCGCGCTCTTCGCCTTCGACGGCGTCCGGCGCACCGCGCTCCCGATGCGCGATTCGGCGGCGGCGCGGGCGGCCCTGCCCCGGGTCGATCTCCTGCCGGCACGGGAGCGCGTGATGTCGGCCGTCACGCCGGGGCTCGTGTGCGCGCACCACCACCTGTACTCGACGCTCGCCCGGGGGATGCCGGCGCCGCCGAAGGTCGCGACCAGCTTCCAGGAGATCCTCGAGCAGGTCTGGTGGCGCCTCGACGCGGCCCTCGACCTGGAGATGATCCGCTGGTCGGCGATGCTCGGCGCCCTCGAGGCCCTCGAGAACGGCACGACGGCGATCGTCGACCACCACGAGTCGCCCAACGCGATCGAGGGCAGCCTGGACGTCATCGCCGCGGCCTGCGCCGAGGTCGGGGTCCGGTCCCTGCTGGCCTACGGGATCACCGATCGCCACGGACCCGACGGGGCGCGGCGCGGCCTGGCCGAGAACGAGCGCTTCCTGCGGGCCGGGGGCCGGGGCCTGGTGGGCATCCATGCCGCCTTCACCTGCTCGGACGAGTCCCTGCACGCGGCGGCCGGCCTGGCCGCGGACCTCGGGGTGGGCGTCCACGTTCACGTCTGCGAGGGCCCGGGCGACGTCGAGGCTCCGCGCCGGCTGGCCGGCCTCACCCGCAACGACTGGCTGCTCGCCCACGGCGTCCACCTGCCGACGGATCACACGCTGCGCGGGACGATCCTTCACAACCCGATGTCGAACCTGAACAACGCGGTTGGGTATGCCGACCCCGCCCGCTTCTCGAACCCCGTCGCCCTCGGGACCGACGGGATCGGCGGCAACGTGCTCGAGGCGTTCCGGCTGGCCTACGTCCTGCAGCGCTCGGTCGACGTCACCTGCGGGCCGGGGACGGCGTGGTCGTGGCTCGAGAACGGCTGGGCCCTCGTGCCCGAGGCGCGCGGCGACGAGGTGGCCTGGTCCTACGACCCGATGGACCCCTGGCATGTCGCGTTCACGCCGGGGATCATGCCGCGGCTGATCACGATCGACGGCGAGGTGGTCTTCGCCGACGGCCGGCCGACCCGGGTCGACGCGGACGAGATCCGGGCGAAGGCGCGCGAGCAGGCTGCCCGCCTGCACGCCCGCCTGTAGGGCGCGAGGCACCTCAGATGTCCGACCGCTTCCGCCCGATCTCGATGGAGCAGCTCACCGACTGGGTCTTCACCGAGCTCGAGCAGAAGAGCTCGCTCTTCAACGTGCCCCGGTCCGCCTTCTTCGTGCCCCGCGTCGATCACCGCTTCCGGCGCCGCGAGTACGGGGTCGAGCTGGAGACGCCCTTCGGGGTCGCGGCCGGGCCCCACACCCAGCTGGCCCAGAACATCGTCGCCTCGTGGCTGGTCGGCGCCCGCCTCATCGAGCTCAAGACCGTCCAGACGCTCGACGAGCTCGACGTCCACAAGCCCTGCATCGACGTCCAGGACGAGGGCTACAACGTCGAGTGGTCGCAGGAGCTGAAGATCCACGAGTCATTCGACGAGTACCTGCGGGCGTGGGTGCTCATCCACGCCCTCCATCGGCACTTCGGCTGGCCGGGCGACCGCCCGGGCGTCGTGTTCAACATGAGCGTCGGCTACAACCTCGAGGGGATCCTGCGGCCGAACGTGCAGTGGTACCTCGACGCGATGGCGGACGCGTCGGCCCACCTGCCGGCCTACGTGGACATCGTCGCCCGCCACGATCCGGCCGTCCGCGAGATCGAGATCCCGGCGCGTCTCTCCGACACGATCACGCTGTCGACCATGCACGGCTGCCCGCCCGACGAGATCGAGCGGATCTCCGCCTACCTGCTCGAGGAGCGCGGCCTCCACACCTCGGTCAAGTGCAACCCCACGCTGCTCGGCCCGGAACGCGTGCGGAGCATCGTCAACGACGACCTCGGGTTCGTCGACGTGCCGATCCCCGACGAGGCGTTCGGGCACGACCTGCAGTACGCGGACGCCGTCCCGATGTTCCACAACCTCCGGCGCATCGCCGACGAGCCGGAACCTCGCCTTCGGCCTGAAGCTGTCGAACACGCTCGAGGTGGAGAACCGGCGCGGCGTCTTCGACCGCGACCCGACGATGTACCTGTCGGGCCGCGCGCTCCACGCGGTGACCGTGAACCTGGCCGCGGCCATCAGCGAGGAGTTCCGCGGCGAGCTGCCGCTCTCGTTCGCCGGCGGGGCCGACTGCTTCAACGTCGCCGACCTCCTCGGCGCCGGGATCCGCACGGTCACCGTCTGCTCGGACCTCCTCAAGACGGGCGGGTACCTGCGGCTCCTCCAGTACCCGGAGCAGGTCGACGCCGCCTTCGACGCGATCGGCGCGCTCGACACCCCCGACTTCATCCGCCGGACGGCCCGCGCCGGCGGCTTCGCAGGGTGACTGCGCCGACGTCGCGGCCTGCGCGCGGTTCAACCTGCGCGGCTATGCCGATCGGGTCCGCACCGACTGGCGCTACCGGAAGGACGCCTTCCGGACGGATCGATCCAAGACGCTGCGCCTGCTCGGGCCCTTCGACTGCATCGCGGCGCCGTGCCTCGACGAATGCCCGGTCGACCAGCAGGTGCCGCGCTACATGGCCGCGGTCCGCGCGGGTGACTTCCGGGAGGCGGTCCGCATCACCCGCCTCGACAACCCGCTGCCGTCGATCCTGGGCCGGGCCTGCGACCACCTCTGCGAGAACACCTGCATCCGCACCCACCTCGACCAGCCGCTGGCGATCCGGCAGATCAAGCGCTTCATCATGGACCGGGAAGCGAGAGGCGTCGCCCATCGCCGCCCGCGGCTCGGGCGACCACGCGGCCGCGTCCGGCGACAGCGGTCGGGTCGCGATCATCGGGGCCGGACCGGCCGGGCTCGCGGCCGCGGAATGGCTCGCCTACGCCGGAATCGGGGTCACGGTCTTCGAGGAACGCGCCTACGCCGGGGGCATGGTCGGGGGAGCCATCCCCGCCTATCGCCTGCCGCAGGCGCAGCTCGAACAGGACCTCGGGGTCATCGAACGCCTCGGGGTCGAGATTCGGTACGGTCAGCGGGCCGGCCGCGACGTGACCCTGGCCGGGCTGCGCGCCGCGGGATACGCCGCGATCTTCGTGGCCGTGGGCGCCCAGCGGGCGAAGGCGCTGGGCCTGCCGGGCGAGGACGCCGAGGGCGTGATCGATGGCATTACCTTCCTGCGCAGCGTGAAGGAAGGTCGCCCGCTCCCGATCGGGGCGCGCGTGGGCGTCGTGGGCGCCGGCGACACCGCGATGGACTGCGTGCGATCGGCGCGCCGCCTCGGGGCCTCGTCGGTGTCGCTCGTGTATCGGCGGACGGTCGACCAGATGCCCGCCGACCCCGAGGAGATCCACGCCATCCGCGAGGAGGGCATCGAGATCGTGGAGCTGGCGCGGCCGGTCGGCCTCCGGGTCGTCGACGGGCGGCTGGCCGGGCTCGAGTGCACGCGCACCGAGTACCGCGGCGAGCGCGATGCGGCCGGGCGGAAGGTCCCCGCGGACGTCCCGGGCTCGGCGTTCGAGATCGGCCTGGACACCCTCATCCTCGCGATCAGCCAGCACGCGGTGCTCGACCTCTTCGGCGACCGGCCGCCGGAGCTGACAGCGGCCGGGTATCTCGCGGTCGATCCCGAGACCCTCGAGACCTCGATCGCGGGCGTGTACGCCGGCGGCGACGTCGCCGGCACCGGCCCGGCATCGATCGTGAAGGCGGCCGCGGACGGCAAGCGCGTCGCGGCGGCGATCGCGGCCGCGCTCGGCGGCCGGCGCGGCCCGGCGGCCGGCGGTCCCGGCGCCCCGGCTCCGGCGTCGGTCGTGCCCCCCGACCTCGCCGCGCTCACGGTCCGGCGCGCCCGGCGCGAGTACCGGGTCCCGATCCACGCCAGCCCCCTCGATCGTCGCGACGGCTTCGACGAGACGGTCATCGGCTACTCGGCCGAGGAGGCGATGCGGGAGGCCAGCCGCTGCCTCGACTGCGACCAGGTCTGCAGCCTGTGCGTCGGCGTCTGTCCCAACATGGCCCTGATGACCTACCAGGCCGCGCCGGTGCGCGCCGACGTGCCAGTCGTGCGCGTCTCGAGCGGTGCGGTGGCGGTGGACGGCTCGACGCCCTTCGCCGTCGACCAGCGACTCCAGATCGCGGTCCTGGCCGACCTCTGCAATGAATGCGGCAACTGCGTGACCGCCTGCCCCACGTCCGGACGCCCCTACGTCGACAAGCCGCGGCTCTACCTCGACCGGGCGGACTTCGAGGCGGAGGCGTCGAACGCCTTCATGCTCCTCGGCGACGGGGTGATCGAGGGGCGCTTCGACGGGGAGACCCACCGACTGGCAGCCCACTCCCGGGACGGGCTCGACGGTCCGGCTCGGCGGATCGAGTACGCGGCGCCCGGTATCCGGGCCATTCTCGACGCCGACACGTTCGGCGTGGTCGAGGCCACCGCGACCGGTTCCCCCGGCGAAAAGACCTTCTCCCTCGAGCCCGCCGCCCTCATGGCAACACTGCTGGCGGGCGTGACCGGCTCCATGCCGCACATCCCGACGGCGGCCGCCGGCGGTTCGCGGGTGGCAGCTCCGGGCGACGCGACGTAGCGCCCCAGCGCCTGTCGGGGGAATATCGCGCAAGCCGATGAGATCGGCGGGTCCACGCTCCGAAACGCGCCGAACTCGCGCGTTGGCCGCATCATCACGCTCAGCCGGGCCGGCTCTCATCGGCCAGCACGATGATCGGCCGCGTCTCCCGAGGCCGAGCCGCCCACGCGGCGGCGACCGCCACGCGGGACGGCGAAACCCCGACTGCCGTGGCGGGCGCGGCGCCGCGAGCCCTACCAGCCGCCGGCGTCGCGCACGATGCGGTGGAGGATTCGCGCGGCCACCGCGCGGCGGTAGTCGGCCGTGGAGCGGACGTCGTCGATCGGGGCGATCTCGGCGCCGAGCGTGGCTGCCGCGAGCCCGGCAACTTCGGCGGTCGGCAGGGCGCCCTCGAGCGTGGCCTCGGTTGCCCGGGCCCGGATCGGGGTCGGGGCGACCGATCCCAGCGCGACCCGGACGTCGCGCCACAGGCCGGCGTCAGGGCGCCAGGAGACCACGAGGACCACGACGCTGATCGCCTGGGCCCGCCGCGTTCCGACCTTGCGGAAGACCACCTGCCGGTCGGGGCGCAGCGGCACCCGGATCCTCAGGACCAGCTCTTCGGGCGCGAGCGCGGTCCGCCGGTAGGACGGGAAGAAGGCCGACGCCGGGACGGTCCTCTCGCCGCCGACGCCGCCGACGACGATCTCGGCGTCGAGGGCCAGCAGGACGGGCAGGCTGTCGCCGGCCGGGGAGGCGGTCGCGACGTTGCCCCCGAGCGTGCCGCGATTCTGGATCTGGGCCGCGCCGACCTCGGCGGCCATCTCGGCGAGCACGGGCGCATGCTCGGCGATGAGGGCGCTGGTCCGAAGCTGTGCGTACGTCGTCGCGGCCCCGATCACGAGGGCATCGTCCTCGATCCGGATCCCGCGCAGCTCGGCCAGTCCGGCAAGGTCCAGGTACCCGCGCGGGTCCACGATGCCGGCTTCCCGCTCGACGAGGGCATCCGTGCCGCCGGCGAGGGGCCGCCAGCCCCCCTCCGCGAGGAGGCCGAGCCCCTCGGCCAGCGTGCGCGGCGTCCGCGCTGCCGGGTCGCCGAGGTCGAGCGGCTCTCCCGCCGCGATCCTGGGTCCGCCGGCCGCGACGGGCGGTGCACCCACTCCCTCGGGGCTCCCGGCGGCCAGCCGGATCGCCTCGACGATGCGGCCATAGCCGGTGCAGCGGCAGAGGTTGCCCGAGATGGCCTCCCTGATCGCCCCGTCGGTGGGAGCGGCGCCCGAATCGAGGAAGGCGCGACCCGCCATCAGCATGCCGGGCGTGCAGATCCCGCACTGGACGCCGCCGGTCGTGACGAACGCGGCCTGCAGCGGGTCGAGCCGGCCCCCCGCTGCCAGGCCTTCGACCGTGCGCACCTCGTGCCCGTCGACCTGGCAGAGCGGGACCAGGCAGCTGTCGACAACCTCGCCGTCGAGGAGGACCGAGCAGGCTCCGCACTCGCCCTCTCCGCAGCCCTCCTTGGATCCCGTGAGGCCCAGGTCGAGCCGCAGCACGTCGAGGAGACGACGCCCCCCCGCGGCCCGGACCTCGACCGCCTGCCCGTTCACGATAAATCGGTGGACGGGCAGGGCGGCCAGCACCTGCTCGGACGTCGGCGCCGTCACGAGGCCACCGCCTCGACCGGGGCCGCCGGCCGGTCGGTCTCCAGGGCGCGGATCGCC
Organism: uncultured Chloroflexia bacterium; assembly: GCA_963776355.1. Classification (GTDB taxonomy): domain Bacteria; phylum Chloroflexota; class Limnocylindria; order Limnocylindrales; family CSP1-4; genus CTSoil-043. Next base: position 337,331 of record CAVZLU010000006.1, read on the forward strand.
GCCAGCACCCGCGCCGGAGTTGCCGGCAGCTCCGTGATCCAGGCGCCCGTGGCGTCGTGGATGGCATCGACGACGGCCGGCGCGCCGACGTCCATGGGCAGCTCGCCGAGGCCCTTCGCGCCGTGCGGCGCGTCGGGGAACGGAACCTCCATCAGGTGCGCCTCGATGGCCGGCGCGTCGAGGGCGGTGGGGATCAGGTACGTGGCCAGGCGGTCGTTGCGGTAGCGGCCGTCCGCCATCAGCATCTCCTCGATGGTCGCGTAGCCGACCGCCTGGAGGGTGCCGCCCTCGACCTGGCCGGAGGCCAGGATGGGGTTCACCACGCGCCCGACCTCGTCGACCGCGACCACGCGGCGCACGGCGACCTGGCCCGTGTCGAGGTCCACGTCCACCCAGGCGACAGCGGCGGCCCAGCTGAACGCCGGATAGGCATCGCCGCGGTAGCGCTCCTGGTCCCACTCGATGCCGGGATACCCTTCGAAGCGGACGTCGATCCGGGTGGGGCCGTGAGCGGCCGCATCATCTCGGTAACTCTCGACGAACGGACGCCCGGTGCGTCCCTCGACCTCGGCACGGAGCTGCCGTGCGGCGTCGATGACGAGACCGCCGACCACCATCGTCGTGCGGGAGGCGACCGTCGGCCCGCTGTTGGGCACGACCGCCGTGTCGAGGGGGGCCGCATCGACCGCTTCCGCCGGGATGCCCAGGGCGTCGGCGGCGATCTGGGGCAGGACGGTCGCCGTGCCCTGGCCCATCTCGGTCTGGGCGGTGAGGATCCGGACCATGCCGTCGGCCGAGAGCTCGATGCCGGCGATGCTGGCCAGGGTCTTCTCACCGCTCCCCGTGAACCCCGCACCGTGCCAGCCGAGGGCCAGCCCGACGCCCCGGGCGATCCGCTCGGCCCCCGGGTACGCGCCGCGGGTGGCCGCATCGGCACGCGTCGACTCGAGGCGCCGCAGCTCCCGGGCGCGGGCTGTCCGCGCCAGCTCGGCCGCGAGGTCGGAGGCTTCCTCGGCCCGCTCGAGGACGTCGATCGCGGCCACGCTCGTGCGCAGCACCTGGCCGGTCGCGGTGATGTCGCCCTCGCGATATGCCAGCCGGCGGCGCAGCTCAGCCGCCGGCAGGCCAAGCGCCTCGGCGATGCGGGCCAGGTGGACCTCGGCCGCGAACTCGGTCTGGGGTGCGCCGAAGCCGCGGAAGGCGCCATTGGGGGGCGTGTTCGTCATGACCGCCCGGGCTCGCACCCGGACGTTCGGGCAGCGGTACGGCCCGGTCGCGTGGAGGGCGCCACGGGAGAGGACGACCGCCGACAGCGTCGCGTACGCCCCGGCGTCCATGACGACCTCGATGTCCTGGGCCACGAGCCGGCCGTCGGCGGCCACCCCCGTCCGATGGCGTACCGCGGCAGGGTGGCGCTTCGTCGTGGCCGCGATGTCCTCGTGGCGGTCGTAGGTCATCCGCACCGGGCGTCCGGCCGCGCGGGCCAGCAGCGCGGCGTGGACGGCGAGCATGGACGGATACTCCTCCTTGCCGCCGAAGCCGCCTCCGGTCTCGGCCTGGACGACGCGGACCCTGTCGATCGGGACCGCCAGCGCCCGGGCGAGGGCCGCGTGGATGTAGTAGGGGCACTGGAGCGAGCCCGTGACCGTGATCCCGCCCCCCGCTTCCGGCGTCGCGATCATCGCCTGAGGCTCGATGTAGATGTGCTCCTGGTGCCCGACGCGATACGTGTCCTCGAGGACGAGGCTCGCCTCGGCGAATCCGGCGTCGAGGTCGCCGCGCATGATCTCGTAGCTCGCGAACGACGTCTCGGCGGACAGCAGGTCCAGGACCGGCGGGAGCGGCTCGGTCCGGAGGTGGATCGCGGCCCGAGCGGCCCGTGCGGTCACGGGGTCGGGTGCGGCGACGAGGGCGACCGGCTCGGAGTGGTGTCGGATCTCGTCCTGCGCGAGCGCCGGCTGGTCGTCGTACGAGAGGTTGACGACGTTCTCGCCGGGAATGTCCGCGGCCGTCACGACCACGACGCGTGCCCAGTCGAAGGCGGGGTCGCGATCGATGCCCAGGACGCGCGCCCGGGCGTCCGTGGAGCGGACGGTCAGGCCGAACCAGGCGCCATCCACCTCGAGATCGTCGGCGTAGCGTGCGGCCCCCGTGACCTTGGCCGGGGCGTCGCGACGAGGCACGGAGGTTCCGATCAACCCGCTCACGGGAGGACGATGCGCGCGCCGGGCACCCGCCGTCAAGTGAGCCTCAGGCTCACGGGCTGCGCCGAGTGACGCCGGGCCGGTCGGGTCAGGCCCCCAGCCGCTCCGCGAGCCGCTCGAGCTCGGTCGCGAGCTCCGGCGGCAGCCGGTCACCGAAGCGGGCATAGTGCTCGCGCAGCTGGGGCAGCTCCGCGGCGATGGCGGGACCGTCCACGCGGAGCAGCTCGGCGAGGTCCTCGGCGGCGATCTCCAGCCCGGTCGTATCGAGGTCGTCGCGCGCCGGCAACCAGCCGATCGGGGTCTCCTCGGCGTGGGCCGCGCCGTCGCAACGACGGAACATCCATTCCAGGACCCGGCTGTTCTCGCCGAAGCCCGGCCACAGGAAGCGGCCCTCGGCATCGCGCCGGAACCAGTTGACATAGAAGATGCGGGGGAGCCGCCCGGGCTCCGTGGCCCGCCCCACGTCGAGCCAGTGGCTCCAGTAATCGGCCATGTTGTAGCCGCAGAAGGGGAGCATGGCGAAGGGGTCGAAACGCAGCCGGCCGACCTCGCCGAACGCCGCCGCGGTCGTCTCCGAGCTCATGATCGAGCCGAGGAAGACCCCGTGCGCCCAGTCGAACGCTTCGCGCACGAGGGGCACGATGCTCGACCGCCGACCACCGAACATGATCCCGTCGACCGGCACGCCCGCGGGATCCTCCCACTCCGGGGCGATCGCCGGATCCTGGCGGGCCGGGGCCGTGAAGCGGGCGTTGGGGTGAGCCGCCGGCCGGCCGGCGTCCGGCGTCCAGTCCTGCCCCGTCCAGTCGATCAGGTGCGCCGGCGGCGTCTCGGTCAGACCCTCCCACCAGACGTCACCGTCGTCGGTCAGGGCCACGTTCGTGTAGATGCAGTTCGCACCGAGCGTGCGGAGCGCGTTCACGTTGGTCTTCACGCCGGTGCCGGGGGCGACGCCGAAGAACCCGGCCTCGGGATTGATCGCGTAGAGGCGGCCGTCGTCGCCGAACCGCATCCAGCAGATGTCGTCGCCGACCGTCTCCACTGTCCATCCCGGCAGCGTCGGCACGAGCATCGCCAGGTTCGTCTTGCCGCAGGCGGATGGGAAGGCGCCGGCGAAGTACTTGCGGCGGCCGTCCGGCGCGATGACCTTGAGGATGAGCATGTGCTCGGCCAGCCAGCCCTCGTCGCGGGCGATCACCGAGGCGATGCGCAGCGCGTAGCACTTCTTGCCGAGGAGGGCGTTGCCGCCGTAGCCGGACCCGTAGGACCAGATCTCGCGCGTCTCCGGGAAGTGGACGATGTACTTCGTGTCGGGATCGCAGGGCCACGGGACGTCCAGCTCGCCGGGGACGAGCGGCGCGCCGACGGAGTGGAGGCAGGGCACGAAGTCGCCGGTGGCGCGGATCGCGTCGAGGGCGGCCGCGCCCATGCGGGTCATGATCCGCATGTTCACGACGACGTACGGCGAATCGGTGATCTCCACCCCCAGGCGGCTGATCTTCGAGCCGAGGGGGCCCATCGAGAACGGGATGACGTACATCGTCCGGCCGCGCATCGAGCCGCGGAAGAGACCGGTCAGGACCGAGCGCATCTCGTCCGGGTCGCGCCAGTTGTTCGTGGGGCCGGCGTCGTCCGCGTCGCGCGAGCAGATGAAGGTGCGATCCTCGACGCGGGCGACGTCGCTGGGGTCGGAGCGGGCGAGGAAGCTGTTCGGCCGCAGGTCCGCGGCGAGCCGGGTGAACGTGCCCGACTCCACGAGCTCGTCACAGAGGGCTCGGTTCTCCTCCTCGGTGCCGTCGCACCAGTGGACGCGCGCCGGCGTCACGAGCGCCGCGACCTCGTCCACCCAGCGGACGAGATCCGGCATGCCGACCGGACGGGCCATGCCCGGGTGGCTCACCTGTCCCTGATCGGCCTGAACCATGCCCATGCGCGCGTCTCCCGCCTGCGTCCCTGCCCGCGCGGCCTCGCCCGCGAGCCATCCATGCGAACCATAGCGGCCGAGCCCGAAGGCGCAAGCCGGTGGCAGCGCCCGCCTTCGTCGGCCCGACCCGCGTGTTGCGGCAGCCGGGCCCGGAGGGGGCCGGTGTACGCTCCGGTCATGCTCCGAACCCGGCGGCCCCGCCTCCCCGGCCGAGGCGGCCGCGTTCGCGGGTGGCGGCCCGGCCTGCCCGATCGGCGCGGCGGGCCCCGCACCCTCCTGGCCGGGCTCGTGCTGCTCGGGGCGGTCGGATCGTGCCAGCTGCCCAAGCCGCAGATCCCGTCGATCGGGTCGACACTCGAATCGCCGCGGGCGGAGCGAGGCACGTTCGGCTCGGTCGGCGTCGTCCCGACCTCGTGAGCCGGCGCTCCGCGCACGCGTTCGAGACCGCCTACTCGGACGGCGGAACCCCGACCTGGGACATCGGGCGGCCGCAGCCGGCGGTCGTGCGCCTGGTCGAGTCCGGGGAGTTCGGCGACCCGCGAATGACGATCCTGGACGCCGGTTGCGGGACCGGCGAGCATGCCCTCCTGCTCGCCGCGGCCGGTCACCCCACCGTCGGCGTCGACCTCGTCGCCGAGGCGATCCGGCGGGCGCGGGCGAAGGCGACCCAGCGCGCGGTCGAGCCGCGGCCGACCTTCGTGGTCCTCGACGCCCTCGACCTCGCGGCAGTCGGCGCCACCTTCGACGCGGCCCTCGACGTGGGGCTCTTCCACACGTTCGCGGACGCGGATCGGCCGCGCTACGCTGCCGGCCTGGCGACCGTCGTCCGGCCCGGCGGGCGGGCGTTCATCCTGTGCTGGAGCGACCGCAATCCGTTCGGGTTCGGGCCGCGGCGGGTGACCCGGCGCGAGGTGCGGGCGACCTTTCGCGCGGCGGCGGGCTGGCGGGTGGACCGGATCGACGGCGAGGAGCTGGTCTCACGCCTCCCCGGCGGCCGGGTCCACGCCTGGCTCGTCCGGCTGACGCGGCGCGCCTGACGCCCGGCTCCCGCCGGCTCCGGGCCCGAGCTCGTCCTCCCAGTCGCGCCAGTCGACGTCCGGATGGGACGCCACGTAGTCCTTCACGGCGGTGCCGATCGTCGGGTGGAAGTGGTCCGCGCCAAGGCGCTGGTAGATCCCGTACGCCTGCAGGCGGTCCTTCACGTGTCCTTTCAGCTCGGCGAAGTGGAGCTCGACGCCGAGGCGGGCCAGCTCGCTGATGAGCTCGTCCAGCATGTCGGCGGCGGTCGTGTCGATGTCGGTCATGGGCTCCGAGGCGACCGCAAGCCAGCGCACGGGCGGGGCGCGTGGTCGACGATGTCGATCACGTGCTCCCGGAACTGCTCGGCGTTGGCGAAGAAGAGGGGCGCGTCCCAGCGGTACAGGATGAGGCCGGGAACCAGCCGCGCCTCGGGGTGCCGCCCGATGTCGTGATAGCCCTTGTAGTTGGCCACCCGGCCGAGTATCGCGTCGTGGGGCCGCCACGCGTGGCGGATGAAGTTCAGCAGCGACAGCCCCACCGCAACCCCGATCCCGGGCAGGGCCCCGAAGACGGCGACGGTCAGGAAGGCGACCAGGGCGAGCCCGAGCTCCGACCGGCGCAGCCGCCACAGGCGGCGCAGGCCCTCGAGGTCGAAGAGGCTGAGAGCGGCCGAGATGACAACGGCCGCCAGCGCGGCCGTCGGCACGGGCGCCAGGAGGCCGGGCACCGCCACGAGCAGCAGGAGGATCGCCCCCGCCCCGACGAGGCCGGTGACCTGCGTGCGGGAACCCGCGGACTCCGCGACCGGGGTACGGGTCGCGCTTCCGCTCGAGGCGAACCCGCCGACGAGCCCGGCCGCCACGTTGACCACGCCCAGGGCGGCAAGCTCGTGGTCGGCGTTGACCCGCTCGCCGCGGCGGGCGGCGAACGCGTGGGAGATGACGCTCGTGTCGGCGAACGAGATGAGGGCGATCCCGAGCGCCGTCGGGAATAGGGTCGCGAGGTCCGACCAGGAGACGGCCGGGATCCCGACCGCGGGCAGGCCGCGCGGGACCACGCCCACGACCTTCAGCTCCTCCTGGAGGCCGAAGACGTAGACCACCGACCCCCGCCGCCGCCACGGCCAGGAGGACGCCGGGGAACCGCGGCGCGACCCGCCGCAGGACGAGGATCACGGCCAGGCAGGCGCTCCCGATGGCGAAGGCGAGCGGCACGGTCTTCCCGTCGGCGATGCCCTGCACGAGCCCGACGATGCCCCCGACGACGTCGTTGGCGCTGACCGAGAAGCCCAGCAGCTTCGGCAGCTGGCCCACGAGGATCGTCAGGGCGATGCCGTTCATGTAGCCGACCCGGATCGGTCGTGACAGGAGGTCGGTGACGAACCCGAGGCGGGCGATGGCCGCCGCGAGGCAGAGGATCCCGCTCATGATCGCGAGGGCCGCGGCGAGCGAGATGGCCCGGACCGGATCGCCCCCCGCGAGGGGCACGATCGCTGCCGCCACCAGCGGCAGCAGGGCCGAATCCGGGCCGAACACGAGGATCCGCGACGGGCCCACGAGGAAGTAGGCGACGAGGGCGCCGATGGTGGCGTACAGGCCGGCGATCGCCGGCAGGCCGGCGGCCTCGGCGTAGCCCATGCCGACGGGCACGAGGAGCGCGGACAGGGTCAGGCCGGCGATCAGGTCGTCGCGGAACCAGGCGGGCGTGTAGGTGCCGAAGCGGGCGATCGTCGGAAGGGCCCTCGCCAGGACCGCCCGGGCCCGGGCGGGCAGACCGGCCTCGCCGGATGCAACGGGCCTCGCTCCAGGCTCGTCCACGGCGCTCCCTCCGACACGCGGCGGTGCTCGGCCGCCGCGGACCGCACCATGATGACGTCGCTCCTGGGCCCCGTGCATCCCTCCCCGGGGCGCGCCCCGCCCTGCGTCGCCGCCCCGGCGGCGCCTCTGCCGCCCCGGGTCGCCGCCCTTACGGCGCGGCCGTCGCGTGCTCCCGGGCGACGGCGGTGTAGTTGACCTCCAGGTCCACCGCGGCCCCGAACGCCTGGGCCAGCTGCGAGGCCAGCGGGGCCACGGGGGCCGGGGCGTCGGAGCCCGCCAGGTTGATCGTGACGGAGTCGCCCTTGATCGAGTACGAGGTGACCTGGAGGTCGCGGTCGCCGATCCAGTCGAGGACGATCGGTGCCCCGAGCGTGCTCCGCACCGTCGCCTCGTAGACCTCGGCTCCGCGCTGGACGAGCGGGATCGCGATGAGGACGAGGGCCACGACCGCCGCGATGAAGCCATTGCGGAGCCGGTGCCGCTCGCGCAGCATCTCGCGGCTCGGCGCGGACCCGAAGATGACGAAGATCACGCAGGCCACGACGACGATCGCCGAGAAGTTGGTGAGGAACAGGATCAGCGCTCCGGCCGCGTCATCAGGGCGCCCGAGCTCGAGGCAGATTCCGACCGTGGCCAGGGGAGGGACGAGGGACACGGCGATGGCCACGCCAGGCAGGGCGTCGCTCCCGGTGCGGCGCGCGGCGACGTAGGCGCCGGCGGCGCCGGCGGCGAGCGCCACCCCGAGGTCGAGGACGCCGGGCGACGTCCGCGCCGCGAGCGCCGGCGTCAGGGTGAGCGGATCGGGGAGCAGCAGGGACACGACATAGGCGATTCCGACGACCATGAGCCCTCCGAGGAGGACCTGGAGGAAGGTGATCGTCTGCCAGCGGGTGCGTCCCGTGACCAGCGCCCCGGCGAAGGCCATGATCGCGCCGCCGAGGGGAGCCACGACCATCGCCCCGATGATCGAGGCGACCGAGTCCTGGTAGAGGCCGAAGGCGGCGATGAAGGCGGCCAGCGCGAGCAGGACGACGTACGTCTGGAGGGATCGCCGAAAGGCCGCGCCCTCGGGGAACAGGTCGTCGAGCTTGGACGCCCCGAGCGACTGGCGGGCGTCCACCAGGACGACCGGTCCGGCTGCGGCGGGCATGGCGTCCGGCGAGCTCGGGTCGGCCCCGCTGGTCATGTCGATCCCTCCCGGACCTGCCCCATGCCCCCTGCTCCCGACTGCCACGATAGCGCGCGGGACGCCCGCGCGAGGCCCGGACGACCTCAGTAGGCCGCGTGCTCGAGGGCGGTCTGCACGAAGGCCTCCACGTTCGCGGGCGGCGTCCCGTACTCCAGGAAGTCGGCGTTCTGGAGGATGAAGCGCCCGCCGGGCTTGCCGGCCTCCATCGTGGCGGCGGTCGCCCGCCGCACGTCGTCCACGGTCCCGCCCTGGATGACCAGCACCTGGTCCACGCCTCCGATGATCACGTACTTGTCGCCGACCAGGCGCTTCGCCTCGGCCAGGTTCGCGTCGCCCAGCTGGGGCGGCGGGGAGAACGGCTCCACGGCCGCCACGCCAAGCCCCACGTAGGATTCCACGAGGCCCTGGATCTGCCCGCAGTTGTGGTAGACGGCGGGCGTCCCGTTCGCCTGGCACCAGGCGATATGGCGGCGCTCGTAGTCGAGGATGTAGGTCTCGTAGTTCCTGCGACCGAGGAAGCCGCCGGGGACGTTCCCGCCGACATAGAGCATGTCCACGCCCGGGGCGTCCACCGCCCGGACGTACTCGCGGACGCGCTCGAGCGAGAGCTCCATGAGGTCCGCGTAGAAGGCCGGGTCGGTGTAGAAGAGGGCGTAGAGGTCCTGCTCGTCGACCAGCAGGCTGGCCATGTTGAACGGGCCGTGGGGACACCACATCCCCACGACGCCGTCGTCGCCCACGGCGGCGGCGATCGGGGCCACCCGCTCGGCGACCTTCGCGGGGAAGTCCGCGGGCATCGCCGGCTCGTAGGCGCGGATCCAGTCGAGCTGCTCGCGCGTCTGCACCGGCTTCTTCGTGCAGGCATACATGAGCGTCCCGGGGCGGATCTCGTCGATCGAGAACTCCTGCTCGAGGGTCCCCTTCGGCGTCCGGACGACGGAACGGCGCACGGTCGTCCGGCCGTCCGACGTCTCGCTGGTCGACACGTCCCAGGTGTCGGTGGAGCGGGAGACGTCGAGGCCGCCGAAGAACATCCACTGGAACGGGTCGAGGGTCCCGAACAGGAGCCGGACCATGATGTCCGCGCCCATCTGGCGGGTGATCTCGATCGACGCCAGCTGGAGGGCCTTCCAGTCCCAGGGGTCGATCTGCGGGTACATCTGGTTCAGGAAGTGCCCCTGGTCCTGGATGAAGAGCGTCACCGGCACGCGGTCCGGCAGCTCACCGCGGAACACCGTCCGGAAGCGCTCGCGCGCGGTCGTCGTCATGCATCCGCTCCCTCCGTCGCGGGATGCCGCCTGCTCGTCGAGGATCCGCTCGATGGTCGCCCGCGCGGCCAGGCCGACCTCGCCGCGGTCGCGACGGATCGTATCCGTCCGGCCGCCCGGATACCGCAGGGCGTCGGTCGGCGACGGATAGGTCGCGACGATCGCCCCCCGCGGATCGAGCCCCGCGAGCAGGTCGCGGAAGTAGGCCTCGTGCTCCAGCGGGGTGTAGTCGCAGACCATCACCACCGCCCGGCCGCGGAGGATCCGCTGGGCCTCGAAGACCTGGGCAATGTCACCCATGCACCAGTTGTTGATGGCCACGAGGCCCTCGGTCGCGGCGTAGTTCTCCAGCTGGTGGCGGGCGCTTCCGCAGTAGTGGAGCGAGCCGCCTCCGAACGCCGTGAAGACCCGCCCGTTGTAGGGGACGACGAACTCCCGGTAGAGCGCCGGCGAGACGATCGTGCTGTCATCGTCGGAGATCCACACGCCGCCGAACTCGGGCGGCAGCAGGATCGTGTGGGGAAAGGTGCCGCCGCGGGCGCCGGCGCGGTCCTTCTGGACGCGCACCCAGTCGATGAGGACGGACGTGCAGAAGTCCATCAGCTCATGGACCGCGATCGGCTCGTCGTACATCCAGAGCATGAGGCGTTCGAGGCCCACCAGGTTGAGGGCGATGTTCAGCGGTCCCTGGTTGTCGGTGAAGGAGACCGGCCACGACGAGTGGGCCACGAAGTGGTCGATCGCCCGCAGCACGCGGGGCATCAGGCCGTCCTTCTCCGGGTCAGGCGGGACGAGGCGACGCACCTCGGCCGGCTCGGTGATCACCGCGCCGGCCACCGCCGGCTCCTCCTTCGGCTGGAACAGGATCTCGCAGCCGAGGGCCGAGGGGACGACGCCGGTGCCGTACCAGGGGAAGACGAAGGGCAGGTAGATGTCGTCGTGGCGGGCGAGGTGGGCGGCGATCTTCGCCTCCTGGAAGGCGAGCATCGAAGCGAAGCCGCCCTCGTCGAAGTAGTCGACCGGGACGATGTCGGGATCCTCGCCCGTGATCCAGTAGTTGACGTCGCCGACGAGGACCGGCGGCCGCTCCACCGGCTCGTGCCGGTAGGCCGCCGCGATCTGGGCCCGCGCCCGGGCGAAGCGCGCCTCGAGCGCCGGGCCGGGAGGCGTCCCGCCCCCGATCACGCCGGCCACCTGCTGGTCGTGGTCTCGCATCGTCCACACACCTCCGCGTTGGCGGAGCGTGGCGCCCGCCTCCTGGCCCTGCCAGTGCCGAATGGCGCCTATGGTCCGGACCATTCGCGTGACCCGGCCCCGCTCCCGACCCTCGCCCATCCTGCTGCGGCATTTGCCAGAATGGGCGCGTGGTCCCGCCCGATCGTACCTCCGCCGGCATCCTCCTCTACCGCCTGCGGCCGGACGGTTCGCCCGAGGTGCTGCTCGGCCACCCGGGCGGGCCCTACTTTGCCGCCAAGGATCTCGGCGACTGGTCCATCCCCAAGGGGGAGGGGGAGCCGGGCGAGGACCTCGCCGCCGTGGCCCGACGGGAGTACGCCGAGGAGACGGGTCACGCCCCGCCGGACGGCCCCGCGCTCCCCCTCGGGACGATCCGGCAGAAGGGCGGCAAGGTCGTCCACGCCTGGGCCCTCGAGGGCGACATCGACCCGGCGGCCGCCGTCAGCAACACCTTCTCGATGCCCTGGCCGCCGGGCTCGGGGCGGGTCGAGGCATTCCCCGAGATCGACCGGGTGGCCTGGTTCGACCGCGGTGAGGCCCGACGCCGGATCAAGGAGGCCCAGATCCCGTTCCTCGATCGCCTCGACGAGGCGCTGCGGGAGCGCTGACCGCGGACGGAATCGGCGGCTCGTGAGGGCCCCTTGGGCCGGGCGTCCGATGCGCAGCGGGCCGCTCGGCCCGGCAGCGGGCGGGGCGTCCGGCAGGGCGTCCGGCGGGGCGCGTAGACTGCCCCTGTCCCCGAGAATCGCTCGCGCGGAGGCCCCTCGATGTCCCGGTTCACCGACACCCTCACTGCCCAGGTCGCCAACGAGTTCGGCGCGTCGCAGCAGTACATCGCCATCGCCGTCTGGTACGACGCCGAGACGCTTCCCCAGCTGGCTGCCTTCTTCTACCGCCAGGCGGTCGAGGAGCGGAACCACGCCATGATGCTGGTCCAGTACCTCCTCGACGCGGGCGAGCCGGTCGCCATCCCCGGGATCGCAGCCCCGAAGACGTCCTTCAACGACCCCGTCGAGCCCGTCTCCCTCGCCGTCGCCCAGGAGCGCCTCGTGACCGAGCAGATCTCGGCCCTCGTGGAGATCGCCCGGGACGAGCACAACCGGATCGGCGAGCAGTACCTCCAGTGGTTCCTGAAGGAGCAGCTCGAGGAGATGTCGACCATGAGCGCGCTCCTGCGCACCGTGGAGCGCGCGTCCGGCGTCAACATCCTCCTTGCGGAGGAATACCTCGGGCGGACCGCCGCGGCCTCGCGCGGTGCCGAGGCGGACGCCCCGCGCACCGCCGGCGGCGCGCTCTGAGGCGTCTGCGCGTCGGCCCGGTCGCCATCGTCGTCGCCGCCGTCCTGGCGGTCGGCGGTTGTGGCGCGACGGCCTCTCCCAGCCAGCCCCCGGCCACGCCGTCGCCGCTCCCGGAGGCCTCGACCCCGGGCGGTACCGGGAGCGCCCGCGTCACCGAGCCGGCCCCGACGGCGTGGAACGGCGGGCGGTGCGAGCGTGGTGTCGACGACGCGTGGCTTGCCCTGAACATCGGGGCGCCGAACGGGACCGAGTACTTCGGGCTCGTGGTCGGCCAGAGCGCCTACACGCCCGCGGCCCGTCGGGGCGCGGCGGGCGGCGGCTCGTTCGGGGCCGGCGACGCCGTCATCACCTGGCGGCACGGCGGGGTAGCCCAGAACGTGGCCAACGATGACGGACTGGCGGTCGAGGTCGCGAAGGATCTCCGCCTCGGCACCTTCTCGGGACGTCTCCCCGACGGACGCGAGGTTCGGGGCACGTTCTCCTGCTGACAGCGGCCCCCGAACGCGACGAGGCGCGGGCGGCCCTGGCGGTCGCCGGCCGCTATGTTTCGGCGCCTCTCTCCCGGAGGGCATAGACGCGGCCGTGCTTCAGCGCGAGGTCCTCGAGCTCGGTCGTCGTGCGCACGTCGTAGGAGGCGAGCTCGACCAGGTCATCGGTCGGCAGGTAGCGGCGGCCGGGGTCGCCAACGAGGACGTCCACTCCGCGGTCCCGGGCCCGTCGGAGCCACGGCAGGACCCGACCCGCGAGGCGAGCCTCGTACCAGCAGTCGCCGGCCAGGATGACGTCGACGTCGGGCGGCTCCTCGTCGAGGACGTCGCGCCGCACCACGGAGACCCGCAACCCGTTGGCGCGCGCATTGAGGCCGATCGCCGCGGCGGCGAAGGCGTCGATGTCGGCGCCGGCCGCTGCGGCCGCTCCGGCGCGCATCGACGCGATCGCGCAGATGCCCGAGCCTGAGCCCAGGTCGAAGACCCGCCGATCGGCCGCGACCTCCGGGTGCTCGCCCAGGTACCGGCCGATCGCGAGCCCGCCCGCCCAGGCGAACGCCCAGTACGGGAGCGCCGCATCGGGATCGTCCGTCTCGACCTGCACGGCGTGCCACAGCGGGAGCACCTCGTCGGCCAGGTGGAGACGGACCGCCTCGAGCCCCGGCACCGGGCGGAGACGGGTGTTGCGCAGGACGAAGCCACGCGGGGAGGCGTTCACGGCCGCACTCTACGGCCACCGCGCCGCTGCGGCGCAGTCGCGGCGCGCCTTCGCGTTGGCCCGCGATGGGCGTCGCGCTGCCTCCAGCCCCGCGAGCCGCCCCGACCGGCCGAGTCTCAGCCGGCGGCTCTCACCTCGCCCAGGCGGCGGGCGAGGAAGGCGCGCTCCGCATCGTTCGTGACGAGGGCGATCGCTCGCTCGTAGGCGGTCGCGGCCTCCCGGCGCCGCCCGAGGCGTCGCAGCAGGTCGGCCCGGACGGCATGGAGGTGGTGGTACTCGGCGAGCGAGCCGTTCGCATCGAGCGCGTCGACGAGGACGAGCCCCGCGCTCGGCCCCTCGGCCATCGCCACGGCGACCGCGCGGTTGAGCTCCACGACCGGAGATGGCGCAACCGCGGCCAGCACGCCATAGAGTGCGGCGATCTCGCCCCAGGGCGTTGTGCGGGCATCCGCGCTGCGGGCGTGGCAGGCGGCGATCGCGGCCTGGAGCAGGTAGGGCCCGGGCGGCGACCCCGGCGGCTGGTCGCGGAAGCCTTCCTCGACCATGCCGAGGCCCTCCGCGATCTCCGCGGTGTCCCAGCGCGAGCGGTCCTGATCCTCGAGGAGCACGAGGTCGCCGTCCGGGGCTGTCCTCGCCTCGCGACGCGAATCCTGGAGGAGGATGAGCGCGAGCAGCCCCCGTGCCTCGGCCGCAGCGGGCATGAGCGCCGCGAGCAGCCTGGTCAGCCGAATCGCCTCGGCACACAGCTCGCGCCGGACCAGCGCATCGCCCCTGGTCGCGCTGTAGCCCTCGTTGAAGACGAGGTAGAGGACCGCCAGCACCCCGTCCAGGCGTTCGGGCAGGAGGTCGTCCGGCGGGACCCGGTAGGGGATGCCCGCGTCGCGGATCTTCTTCTTGGCCCGGACGATTCGCTGGGCGAGGGTGGCCTCGGGAACCAGGAAGGCGCGGGCGATCTCGGGGGTCGTCAGTCCGCCGAGCGTGCGCAGCGTCAGCGCCACCCGGGCATCGAGGGCCAGGGCGGGATGGCAGCAGGTGAAGATCAGGCGCAGGCGGTCGTCGGCGAGGCGGCTCTCGCTTCCCAGGCGCACGGTCGACTCCATTCCTGCGGCGACGAGGCCGCGTTCGAGCTCAACCAGCTTCTCGGCATGGCGGCGGCTGCGGCGGATCCGGTCGAGCGCCCGGTTGCGGGCCGCCGTCGTGATCCAGGCCCCCGGGTTGGCCGGGATCCCGTCGCGCGGCCACGTTTCCAGGGCCGCCACGAAGGCGTCGGCCACGGCCTCCTCGGCCGCGTCGAAGTCCCCGCCGAGGAGCCGGATCATCGTCGCCAGGGCGCGGCCGGACTCCTCGCGGAAGGTCCGTTCCACCCTCGAGCGAACGGTGTCCGCCGGCTGCGCGTCGTCCTCCGGGCTCGTCATGCAATTCGCCGGCCGCTCGTCACATGTCCAGGATGGGGCGAACCTCCATCGAGCCGTAGAGGGCGCCGGGACAGCGCGCCGCGGCCTCGAGGGCGAGGTCGTAGTCATCGGTCTCGACAACGTAGTAGCCGCCGAGGACCTCCTTCGTCTCGGCGAAGGGGCCGTCGGTGGTGAGGCGCTGGCCGTCCCGGACCTGGATCGTCGTCGTTGCGCTCGAGGGGCCCAGGGGATCGCCTGCCCGGTAGATGCCCTTCTCGCGCAGCCAGTCCGTGTAGGCATTCCAGGGGGTCATGTCGGGCATCGCCTGGTCGCCCTCGGCGGGCCCTGGCTCAGGCGTGTAGATCAGGAGCATGTAGCGCATCGAATCTCCTTCCAGCGGGGGATCTGGCGCCCGCCATTCACCATGGCGACGAACCGGAGGCGCGCGAATCGACACGCATGGTGACCGGTCTATGCGGGCTGGTAGCGCTCGACCCACTGGGCGCGCCACGCGGGCGCCTCGAACACGGGTGCCCAGAACACCGTGTTGTGGGCGATCCGGTCGCCGCGGAAGTCGACGATCGAGACTGCGTACCAGGTGGAATCGTCCGGGTACCGGAATCGTGCGACCCCGGTGTACGTGTCGCCCGACCCCGAGACGTGGACCACCGCCAGGCTCGGCCCCACCAGGTACTCCTCGTCCTCGCCGACGATGCGGGCGCCGGCGACGTCAACCCGACCGCGGGTGAACCCCCCGCCGGGGTAGCTGGCCGCGATCGCGAAGAGGTTCTCGGCTCCGCGGACCCGCTCGCCGGACTGCGGGTAGTCCTCCGTGAAATCGTTCGTGACGAGCGCCCGGAAACGCTCGAGATCCCGCTCGTTGATCGCCCGGAACATCGCCTCGACGTGCCCCCGCCGCCCCGTTTCCGCCATTGCTGCCCTCCGGGCGCCGCATCGCGGCGCGACTCCCGACCATCGACCGTGCGGACAGGGTGCCCCCGGATGTCAAGCGTGCGGGATGCCCCCAGCGGCCGCGTGCCCGCCCGGCGTCCGGGCGCCGCCTCGACCACGTCCCCTCCGTCGACCACGTCCCTCTCGACAACGCCCCGTATCCTCGGACAATGCCGCCCCGCCCCGAGACACTCACCGTCGCCGGCCGCGAGGTCACGGTGACCAACCCGGAGAAGGTCTTCTTCCCCGACGCCGCCGGCGGGCCGATCACCAAGCTCGAGCTCGTCCGCTACTACGTGGCGGTTGCGGAGGGCGCGCTTCGCGGCGCGGGCGGCCGGCCGATGGCCATGAAGCGCTTCCCCAACGGGGCAGCCGGTGACTTCTTCTTCCAGAAGCGAGCCCCCGACAAGCGGCCCGAATGGATCCGGACGGTCGAGCTCAGCTTCCCCTCGGGCCGGACCGCGAACGAGGTCGTGGTCGACGATGCCGCCGGCCTGGCCTGGGTGGTGAACCTCGGCTGCATCGACCTGAACCCCCATCCCGTGCTCGCCGACGACCTGGATCATCCCGACGAGCTGCGGGTCGACCTCGACCCGGTCCCCGGCGTCCCCTGGGACGACGTCCGGCAGGTCGCCCTCACGGTCCGGGATTCGCTCGCCGACGTTGGCCTCGTCGGGTGGCCGAAGACATCCGGCAACCGCGGGATCCACGTCAACGTCCGGATCGAGCGCCGCTGGACATTCCCCGAGGTTCGCCGCTCCGCCCTCGCCCTGGCCCGCGACGTGGAGCGTCGCGTCCCCGACCTCGCCACCAGCAAGTGGTGGAAGGAGGAGCGCCACGGCGTCTTCATCGACTACAACCAGAACGCCAAGGACCGGACGGTGGCGTCGGCCTATTCGGTGCGGCCGCGCCCGGACGCGCGGGTGTCCACGCCACTGACGTGGGACGAGGTGGCGGACGTCGACGCGGCGGCCTTCACCGTCCGGACCGTCCCGGATCGCTTCGCCCGTGACGGCGACCCGCACGCCAGGATCGACGCCGCGGTCGGCTCCCTGGAAGGCCTGCTGGAGCTCTCGGCCCGCGACGAGACGGAGGGCCTGGGGGACGCCCCGTGGCCGCCGAACTACGCGAAGACGCTCGACGAGCCGCCCCGCGTCCAGCCGTCGAAGCGCCGGATGAGCTCGAAGCCGCTCATCGAGATCGGGCGGGCCGCGAAGCAGGCCGACGCCGTTGCCGGCCTCGAGCGCTGGAAGGCCCGCCATCCCGATGCCTGGCCGCACCTCCGGCCGGCGGACGTGCTGGTGGACTCGATGCGCGGCCGCTCGACGACCTGGACCCGCATCCGGGTCAACCTCGAGAATGTCCCGCCCGAGCTGCGCCCCCCGCAGGAGCCGCTCGACCCGGACTACGACCCGTGGGCGGGTGTGGACTGGCCCGGGCGCGGCGGAGCGGCGGAGCCAGGGGCAGGCGATCCGGGCGCCGGTGGTCAACACGGGCCACCGAAGCCGTAGAGATCGCCAGTCCGCAGTCTCGTCCCAGGCGACGCTGGAGCACGGCTGCCATGCCGTTGACGCCCGGCCTCGCGTCGTACACCCTCTGCGCGTGGCCCCACGAGTGCGCTTCGCCCGGAGCGACGGCGTCGACATCGCCTACCAGGTCGTCGGGGACGGGCCGATCGACCTCGTCTTCGTCGAGGGCTTCATGACCCACCGCCAGGTGATGTGGGAGCTCCCAGCCTACGGCCGGTTCTGCGAGCGCCTCGCCGAGTTCAGCCGGCTCATCCTCTTCGACAAGCGCGGCATGGGCATGAGCGACCGGGTGGCCGGTGCGACGACGCTCGAGACACGGATGGACGACATCCGGGCGGTGATGGACGCCGTCGGCTCCGAGCGCGCGGTGGTGATGGGCGAGTCGGAAGGGGGTCCACTCTCGATCCTGTTCGCCGCCGCGCACCCAGACCGGACCCGCGCGCTCATCCTCCAGGGCGCCGAGCTCCGGGAGCGCAAGGATGAGAGCTGGCCATGGGGCGAGAGCACGGACGAGGAGCAGGAGAGGTACCTGGCCCGCTTGCCCGACCACTGGGGCCAGGTGACCGAGGACGCGCCTCGCGACGTCTTCCCGAGTGTCGGTCCGGCGCCGTGGGTGGCCGACTGGCTCAGTCGGCTCTTCTCGAGCGCAGCAACCCCCAACTCCGCGGAATCGTTCATCCGCATGGCGTTCGAGATCGACGTGCGTGACGTGGCCCCCAAGATCCGGCGTGCCGACACTCATCCTCCATGCGGTCGACGATCGGATCTGCCACGTAGAGAACGCGCGCTGGTTCGCCAGGAACATCCCGGGGGCGAGGTACGTCGAGCTCCCCGGCGGCGACCACCTCGCCTTCTTCGAGCCTGACCAGATCATTGCCGAGATCCGCGGGTTCCTCACCGGCCGGCGCGAGGCGGCCGTGCCGGACACGTCGCTGGTCAGCCTGCTCTTCGTCGACGTCGTCGGCTCGACCAAGCGGGCCGCCGAGATGGGCGATCGTCGCTGGGCCGATCTCCTGGCCCGGTTCCACGGGATCGTCCGCCGTGAGATCGGCCAGTTTCGCGGGAGCGAGATCGACACCGCCGGTGACGGCTTCTTCGTGAGCTTCGACGGCCCGGCCCGGGCGATCCGCTGCGCGACCTCGATCATTCGCGCCGTCCGAACACTCGCGTTGGAGGTTCGGGCGGGTGTCCACGTCGGCGAGCTCGGCTTCGCCGACGGCAAGCCGGTCGGCCTCGCGGTGCACGTGGGGGCACGCATCGGGGCGCTCGCGGCTCCGGGCGAGGTGCTGGTCTCGGGGACGGTCCGGGACCTCGTCGCGGGTTCGGGCCTCGTCTTCACGGACCGCGGCACCAGGACGCTCAAGGGCGTGCCCGACGAATGGCGGCTCTTCGCTCTTCAGGCCTAGGAGTCGATCGAGCATCCGCGCCGCCAGGAGATCGACGCCACCCTACGTTGCGTGGTTGTCCCCCGACTACGACCCGTGGGCGGGCGTGGACTGGCCGGGGAAGCCACCGGGCTGAACAGCACTCCCGTGGCATGGCAGGCCTCGCGCGCCTACACCGACCCGGCCGCCCGGCCGGTCGATCCACTCGCGACCGCCCGCGCGGCGATGAGCGCCCCGGCCAGGCTCTGGGTGCCGTTCCAGCATGCGCTGTGGCCAGGCATCGATCCCCGCGGGGTGCGGCTGCTCGATCGAGCATCGCACTCCAGGCTTTGTTGCTCCCGAGCGCCCGACGCCCTCCGGGCGCGTCAGGACAACAAACCGTGATTCGACGCCCTGCCTACCGCCGCTCGTGCCCGACGCCACCCGCAGGCATCTCGGGCTCCCGACTCCGAGCCGCCGCCGCCCGGAGAGGGTACCCGGTCGCGCCGAACTCGAGCGCCTCCTCTCTGACGACCTCGATCGCGTCAGCCAGCTTCCGGTTGAAGACGATCGTCCCGACCCAGTACTGGCGGCGCTGACCGTCGCTCCAGTACTCGATCCAGCCCGTCGACAGTGGGGTCATCGCCGGGCGATCCTCGATCTCCTCGAGGGGCCCGACGCCCGGGCGTGCGTGCAGGTACCCGCCGACGAGGTACGAGCCGGACTGGACGACAAGCGGGTGCCGGCGCGAAAGCCGCCGCTGGGCCGGGTCGCCCCGCGGGCTGCCAGCCCGCACGGCAATCAGCCGATGCCGCTCGATGATCACCCGCTCGTGCCATTCGAGGCGACCATCCGCGAGGCGCTCGACCGTGACGTTGACCAGGGCAAGCTCGGCGTGGGCGTTGAGGAGGTCTGTGAGCCGATCCGCCGTGAGGCGGATCCAGCCGAAGAGGCGATGCGCGGGCAGGAAGGCGTCGAACCCGACGAGTGGCGCGTCTGCGACCGAATCGGGCTCGTGCGGCGTCTCGGGCAGACGCTCCAGGACGAGGGTCGCGGGGCCGGCCGTCGGAGGTGGCGAGGTCACGTCGGCAGGCTACCCGCCGGTCAGCCTCGCGCAATCACCCCTTCGTACCCTGCGCCGGCGCGGCGGGCGCTTCGATCGCATCTTGATCAACACCTGCCGCAACCGACTGCGAAGTCGGGCCCGATCGCGGGTCGAGGACATCTCCGGCGTGCTGGGGATCGCCCAGTCGGGCGACCAGCTACGCCGCCGCCCACGACCGCGGCGAGGTGCCCGCCGCGCTCGCCCGCCTGGACCCGGATCACCCGGTCGTCGTCGCGCTTCGGTACGTGGTTGACCCGGGCCGGACGGGGCCGCGAGCCCGGGCGCCGGGGCCGAAAGATCGGGCCGCTACCTCACGGCGCGGTTGACGGCCGGGGACTCGCCCCAGGCAAGGGCGTCGGGGCGGCGGTGGGGAAGATCGCCCGCGCCAGGACACGGGCGACGTCGTCGCCGACGAATGTCTCGCGGTTGAAGAGGACGGCGATCGTCACGTTCTCCGCCGGGAAGTACCGGATCGCGGCTCGAGTCCCGGTCAGGGCCCCCGTGTGGCCGTAGGCGACGCGGCCCTGGAGCTTCACCCGGCTGACCCCGAGCCCGTACGAGGTGACCGACCCGTAGCGATACGCCTTCACGAAGGTCAGCATCTGGCGCCGCGTCGCGGCCGCCAGGACGTCGCCCCCGTACAGCGCGCGGGCCCAGCGGGCCAGGTCCTGCGTCGTCGAGGCGATCGCGCCGGCGGGCCCGGCGGCCGTGGCGACCGAGGTGAACGGCACCACGTCGGTCCCGTCGGTCCGGGCCACCGGTGTCAGGCGGCCGTTGCCGGCGATCATCCGGTAGGCGCGGGCCGGTTTCTCGGCCGGTTGCTCGACCTCCTGGACGTACGTCGCGCTGAGGCCGAGCGGGCCGAGCAGCTCCCGCCGCACGAGCCGGGCCCAGGTGTCGCCGCCCGCCTTCTCCGCGATCAGGCCCAGCAGGACGAAGTTGGTGTTCGAGTACGCCCAGCCCTTGCCCGGGGGGAAGTTCGCCCCGACCGGGACAAAGCTCTTCAGCACCTCCTCGGTCGTCCAGGCGCGCTTCTTGTCCCGGTTGAGGGCCGCGTCGAACTTCGGGTTCATGAAGAAGTCGGGGATCCCGCTCGTATGGTTCAGGAGCATCCGGATCGTGATCCGACGGCCGTTGGGCCAATCCGGGAGCCAGCGCGCGAGCTGATCGTCGAGCCGGAGGAGACCGCGATCGACGAGGCGCAGGATCAGGGCCGCGGTGAAGGTCTTGGTGACGCTCGCGATGGCGAACGGCGTGCTCGCGGTGACCTTGCGGCCGGTGCCCACGTCGGCCAGGCCCCGGGATCCCGTCCACGTCGACCCGTCGGCGAAGATCACGGTCGCCTGCACGCCCGGCAGCACGAGGGTCTTCTGGGCGGACGCGAGGGCACGGTCCAGGCGGGCCGACAGCGCCGCGGCCACGGTCGATTCGGTCGCGACGAGCGTCGGGGAGGGAGCGGGCGGTGGCGTCGGGGCGCCGTTGGGGGCGCCGCTGACGGAGCGTTCGAGCGAGCCGGCGTCGGGGCGACGGTGGGGCTCGCCCCGGCGACCGTCGGGCTCGCGCCGGCGGCGGCGGTCGTGGCGCAGGCGTGACCCCGGAACCCGCGAGCTTGATGTCGGCGCTGTGGGCGGTGCCCGTCGCGTCCGCGACGGCCCAGCCCGCGGCCATGCTGGTGGCGAAGATCGCGACCAGGGCGAGGGCCACGACCGCCTTCCGCCCCCGCCGCGGGCCGCGTGGCTCGAGGCTCCAGCGCTGGGTCATCGGTCCGGCGTCCCGAAGATCCGGGCCAGCTCGTAGGGCGGCGTGGCCTCGAGCTGGTCGTAGCGACAGTCGGCCGGCTGCCGGTCCGGGCGCCAGCGGACGAGTCGGGTGGCGTGGCGAAAGCGGTCGCCCTGGAGGTGGTCGTAGGCCACCTCGACCACTCGTTCGACACGGAGCGGCTCCCAGGTCAGGTCCTTGCCCCGGTTCCAGCGGCTCTGGGCGCCCGGCATGCGGCGTCCGTAGGCCGCCTCGGCGAGCTCGGGGGTCGCCCAGTCACGCCATGGGTGACCGTCGAGCGCACCCTCGCGGAGGGGGGCCAGCTCCTCGACCAGCTCGCCCCGCCGGGCGGCGGTGAACCCCGACGCGACGCCGACGTGGTGGAGCGTCCCGGCGTCGTCGTGAAGCCCCAGGATGAGCGACCCGACGCCCGTCCCGGCCTCGTCCTTGTGCCAGCGGAACCCGGCCACGGCGACGTCCGCGGTGCGCGCGTGCTTGACCTTGGTCCAGCCCCGCTTCGCCGGCTCGTAGACGCCGTCGAGGGGCTTGGCGATGACCCCGTCGAGGCCGGCGCCCTCGAAGCGGGCGAACCAGTCGGCCGCGAGCGCCCGGTCCTGCGTCATCGGGGTGACGTGGACGCCGGGGACGCCCGGCTGCGCGTCGGCGACGAGGCGCTTGCGCCGCTCGGCGAATGGCACTCCCCGGAGGTCCTCGTCGCCGATCGCAAGAAGATCCCAGGCGATGAAGCTGGCCGGCTTCTCGGCGGCAAGGAGGCGGACCCGCGATTCAGCCGGGTGGATCCGGAGCAGCAGCGCATCGAAGTCGAGGCCGCGGGGGCCGGCGATGACGATCTCCCCATCGATCACGGCCCGCGGCGGGAGGGCGGCGCGCAGCGGCGCCTCGAGCTCCGGGAAGTAGCGGTTGAGCGGCCGCAGGTCGCGGCTCTGCACGAAGAGCTCGTCACCGTCGCGGAAGACCAGGGCCCGGAAGCCGTCCCACTTCGGCTCGTACGCCCAGCCGGGACCGTCGGGCAGCGCCGCCTGCGGTCTGGCGAGCATCGGCTCGAGGGGCGGCTGGAAGGGAAGGCGCACCCGCGGATTATGCGCGACCGCGACCGGCCCGCCCGGCAGCCCTGGCGTGACGCGTATCCGGCGTGCCCTGCGCTGCCGGCTCAGGCCGGCTCGAACATCGGATAGTCGGGCCACCAGATGGCGGCGTCGACCGCGGCGGTCGCGAGCGCGACGCCCTCCTCGCCCGGCGGCAGCTCCTGGCCGTCCACGGTGCCGGTCTCGAGCACCACCCCGATGGCGATCGAGCGCGACACCGTTCGCAGCTCGGCCACCGGCGGGTAGAGGGCCCCGCAGGCGAGCCGCTCCGGGTCGACGAAGCCGGCCAGCGTCCTGGCGGCCACGAGGAAGTCGGCATCGCGGACGAGCCGGGCCCCGGCCACGATGACCCCGAGGCCGATCCCCGGGAAGACGAAGGCGTTGTTCGCCTGGCCCACGATGCACGTCCGGCCGTTGCGCACGACCGGCGGGAACGGGCTGCCGGTGGCGCACATCGCGCGGCCGTCGGTCCATTCCGCGACCTGCTCCGGGGTGGCCTCGGTCTTGCTCGTGGGGTTCGAGAGCGGGAAGACGAGCGGGTTCGGGCAGCCGTCGGCCAGGGTCCGCAGGAGCGGCTCGGTGAAGGTGCCCGGCGTCCCCGTGGTCCCGATGAGCGTGCCGGCCCGGACCGCGTGCACCGCGTCGGCCGGAGAGGCGTCCGGGGCAAGCCCGAGCGCCTCCAGGTCGTCCGCGGTCAGGGCCATCGCGGCCTTGTCGTCCTCGAGGCCGGGGCGGCCGACATAGACCAGCCCCCGGGTGTCGAAGAGGATCGTGGAGCGGCGGACGGTGACCGGATCGGCGCCGCCCTCGCGGAGGGCGGCCCGCACGAGACGCGCGATCCCGATCGCCGCCGCGCCGGCGCCCAGGAAGACGAATCGTTCGTCGGCCAGCGGTCGTTCCAGGTAGTCGAGCCCGGCGAGGATTCCGGCGAGCACGACGGCCGACGTCCCCTGGATGTCGTCGTTGAACGACGGCAGGACGTCCCGGTAGCGATCGAGGATGCGGATCGCGTTGTGCTGCTTGAAGTCCTCCCACTGCAGGAGGGCTCGCGGGAAGACGGTCTTCACGCCGTCGACGAATGCTTCGAGGAACGCGTCGTATTCCGGTCCCCGGAGCCGCGGATGTCGCCAGCCGAGATAGAACGGGTCGTCGACGAGGGCGGCGTTGTCGGTCCCCACGTCGAGCGACACGGGAAGCGTCCAGGCGGGGTAGATGCCGGCCCCGGCCGAGTAGAGGGCGAGCTTGCCGACGGGAATGCCCATGCCCCCGGCACCCTGGTCGCCGAGGCCCAGGATGCGCTCGTTGTCGGTCGCGACGATCAGGCGCACCTCGTACTGCGAGGCGTTGCGCAGGACCTCCGGGATGCGGTGGACGTCGTCCGGCGTGATCCAGACGCCGCGCGGGCGGCGCATGATGTGGCTGTACTCCTGGCAGGCCCGGCCGACCGTCGGCGTGTACACGATCGGCAGGAACTCCTCCAGGTTCTCGGCGAGGAGACGATAGAAGAGCGTCTCGTTGCGGTCCTGCAGGGCCGCCAGGCCGATGAACCGCTCGAGGTCGTCGGCCTTGCGCCGGACATGCTCGAGCTCCAGCGCCAGCTGCTCCTCGAGGGTCATGACGTGGGTCGGGAGCAGCCCGTGCAGGCCGAACCAGTCCCGCTCCTCGTCGGAGAACGCGGCGTCCTTGTTGTAGAGCGGCCGTCCGAGCAGGGAGCGGCCGCGGAAGGCCACTCGCATCGGAGTTCGCAGGTCAGGGGGCGCGGCCAGATGAGTCAATGGGTCACCACCACGGTTGCGGTTGCATGGGTCACGACGTGCTCGGAGACGCTGCCGTGGAGCGCCCGGTCGGCGCCGCCGAGGCCGCGCGAGCCGATGACGATCGTGTCGAAGCCTCCCTCCACGGCGATCCGCTCGATCGTCCGCGCCGGGTCGCCGAGCGGCTCGAGCAGGTCCACCTGGAGCCCGTGCTCCGCGAGGACGCGCTGCGCATCGTGGAGGTCGCGGGCGTGGGCCTCGCCGCCGTCCCACGGCTCTGTCGGCGTGCCGTCCGGGCCCACCGGCACGACCGAGACCACGGAGAGGGCGGCCCTGAACGCCATCGCCAGCTCCGCCGCCGTCTGCAGGGCGTGGCGCGCCGGCTCTCCCCCGTCGTATGCGAGAAGGATCCGTTCCATCGCCTGACTCCCGGCTCGCGAGTCGGCCTGACGCCGGGTCGGCTCGGTTTACGGGCTCAGGTTCGCCGCGCGCGCCTCGCAGGGCTAGGGCGGTTCGATGCGAACTGGCCGTGCCGGTCGGATCGGCAGCCCGGGCCGCGCGACTCCCGATCGCCCGGCGGGCGGCGACGGCGCGGAGCCGTGATCAGCGGCGCGACACACCCGCATCGCCCCTTGACGGCGCCATTGCCGGTTGTAGAATTCATCAAACGATGAATTCCGGCCGCCCGCCGGGGCTGCCGATCGAGCGGGAAGGTGGTCGGTCCATGCTGGCAGGCAATGTCCCGGCGACGGGCACGGAGCAGGGCGCGGTGCCCGCGATCCGCGCGGTGGGCCTCGAGAAGTCGTTCGGGCCGATGCGCGCGGTGGACGGCATCAGCTTCGACCTCGCCCCCGGACGCATCTACGGCCTGCTCGGGCCGAACGGATCGGGCAAGACGACGCTGATCCGCCTGCTGGCCGGCCTGACGCCGGCGTCGGCCGGTCACGCCGAGATCCTCGGGACCCCGATGCCCTCGCGGTCGGCCCTGGGAGGGATCGGGTACATGACCCAGAGCGATGGGATCTACCCGGCGCTCACCGTCGGGGAGAACGCCCGGTTCTTCGGGGCGGTCTACGGCGTACGGCGCCCCGAGGCCGCGGTGGAGGCGCTCGGCCTCGTCGACCTCGCGGATCGGCTGGGATCGATCGCGGGAACCCTCTCCGGCGGCCAGCGCCGCCGCCTGTCGCTCGCCTGCGCGCTCATCCATCGCCCGGCCGTCCTGTTCCTCGACGAGCCGACGGTCGGCGTCGATCCCCTGCTGCGGGTCCAGTTCTGGGCGCACTTCCGGGCGCTCGCCGACGGCGGCGCGACCATCGTCGTCTCGAGCCACGTGATGGACGAGGCCGACCGCTGCGACGAGCTGCTGTTCATTCGCTCGGGCAAGGTCATCGCCCGCGGAACGGGCGCCGACATCCGGGCCCAGGCCGGCACCGACAGCCTCGAGCAGGCGTTCCTCCGGCTCGGCGGCGACGGGGTCACGGCGCGATGAACGGCCACCGCGTCGCGGCCCTCTTCCGCCGGGTGACCCAGGAGATCCGGCGCGATCGCCCCTCCCTCGCCCTTCTCTTCATCGCCCCGATCATCGTCACGGGCCTCCTGACGTTCATCCTCCGGGAAGGCCAGGCGCCGACCGTCGACGCCGTGATCGTCAACCAGGCGGGCCCACCCGGGGTCGTCGCGGCAGGCGCCCTCTCCCAGGCGCTCCAGCAGCAGGGCGGGACCGCCACCGTGGTCGCCGACGAGGCCGCCGCCCGCGCCGCGATCGAGGACGGATCGGCGTCGGTCGCCGTCATCCTCCCGGCCGGCCTCGGGTCCGGTGGCTCGACGACCATCACCGTGATGACGAACGGACTCGACCCGTCAGGCGAGGCGGGCCAGGTGGCCGCGGTGGGGAAGGCCCTCCTCGGCGTCGCCGCATCGGTCACCGGGGCCGCCGTCCCCACGATCGTGCACACGACGCTGTACGGGACGCCGAGCACCGACCCGGTCGCCAACTTCGCCCCGGCGCTCGTGGGCTTCTTCGCCTACTTCTTCGTCTACCTCCTCACCGGGGTCAGCTTCCTGCGCGAGCGCACCGGGGGAACCCTGGAGCGGCTGATGGCGACGCCGGTCACCCGCGGCGAGGTCGTGCTCGGCTACACGCTGGGCTTCGGGCTGTTCGCGACGTTGCAGGTGGCGCTGCTGCTCACGTGGGCCCTCGCCAGCGTCCACGTGCCGGCCATCGGGCCGCTCCCCGACTTCTGGCTCGGCCTGGGGATCCCGATCGCGGGCAGCCCCCTGCTCGCGTTCCTGGTTGTCGTGCTCACGGCCCTGGGGGCGGTGAGCCTCGGCATCTTCCTCTCGACGTTCGCCCGCACGGAGCTCCAGGTCATCCAGTTCATCCCCCTCGTGATCGTGCCCCAGGTTCTCCTCTCCGGGGTCCTGTTCCCGATCGCGAGCCTCCCCGCGATCGTCCAGCCCCTCGTGAAGGTCATGCCCCTCACCTATGCCGTGGATGGCCTGCGCGAGGTCTTCATCGCGGGCGCCGGCCTGGGAACCGCCGCCCTGCAGGTCGACCTCGTCGTGCTGGCGCTCATGGCCGTCCTCTTCGCCACCATCGCCTCGCTGACCATTCGCCGGGACGTGGCGTGACGGAAACGGTACCCGGACGATCGGCCCGGACCGGCCGGCGGCCGGGATCGAGCGACACGCGCGAGCGAATCCTCGAGGCGGCCAGGGCGGGCTTCGACGCCCACGGCTTCGACGGAACGACCATCCGCGACGTCGCCGCGGGCGCCGGCGTCGACGCGGCGCTCGTCCACCACTACTTCGGCACGAAGCAGCGGCTCTTCGTCGCCGCGATGGAGGTTCCCGAGGATCTCGCGGCACTCGTGCCGCGCGTCATCGACGGGCCGCGGGACCAGCTCGGCGAGCGCCTGGTCAGGGCGATGCTCGAGCATGTGGGAGGGTCCCACGATGCGACCGCTTCTCCTCGGGCTCATCCGTTCGGCGACAGCGGACCCGGTCGCGGCCGGGATGCTCCGCCGCTTCCTGGCCGAGGGACCATTCGTGGCGCTCGCGAGCGCGACCGACCGCCCGGACGCGCAGGCCCGCGCCGTCCTCGTCGGCTCGCAGCTCATCGGGCTCGCGCTGGCCCGCTACGTCGTGCGGGTGGAGCCGCTGGCGTCGGCGCCTCCCGAGGTCCTGGTGCGCGCCGTCGGGCCAACGATCCAGCGCTACATGCTGGGCGATCTCGACGCCGGCGAGATGTCGAGGCCCGGCCCGTAGGGGCGCGGGCCCGGGATCAGCTCTCGGTTGCTTCCACCTCGGCCTCGCCGGCCGCTTCGGGAGCCTCGCCCTCCGCGACCTCCACCGGAACCGCCTCGACCTCCTGCACCCGGGGCGGGGAGACCTTGAAGACGATCTCGTCGGGATCGGTGACGAGGTGGACCCCATCGGGGATGGAGAGGTCGCGAGCGTGGATCGCCGCGTCGAAGTCGACCAGGACCGCCAGGTCGACCTCGATCATCTGGGGCAGATGATCCGGCCGTGCCCGGACCTTCACGCTGCCGCTCGCGTTCAGGAGCGTCCCACCGTGCTTGGAGACGGCCTCCGAGTCGCCGGTCCCGTGGACCGGCACCTCCACCGTGATCTCCTCGGTCATCCTGACGGCGAACAGGTCGACGTGGATGACGCGCCGGTTGACCTTGTGGATCTGCACCCCCTGGACGAGGACCGGCTTGGCCTTCGTGCCGTCGACCGAGAGGTCGATGAGGGCATTCGGACCGTGGTGGCGACGCAGGAGGCTGAACTCGTGGGCGTCGAGCGAGATCGACGCGGACTCGATCCCGTGGCCGTAGACGACGGCCGGCAGGCGGCCACCGCGGCGGAGGCCCGCGTTCGCCTTCCCGAGCTCGGTGCGGCGCTCGGCGGCGAGCGCGGGGCGGGTGGACGGCATGAGGTTCCTCTGGTGCTGGCAGGGCTGCGTCCGGCGGCGGCGCCGGGACGGGCCCGCCCCCGGCGCGACGGCTCGACCGCGGCCGCGGTGAGGTGCCCGATCGTGCGCAGGGTAGCACGGCGGGGCCCGTCCGGGGGTTGTACGATCCGGCCGCTATGGCCGCCACCATCCTGATCGTCGAGGACGAGTACGCCGTTGCCCGGGGCATCGAGTACGCGCTGGCGCAGGAAGGCTACTCGGTCACGGTCGCCCGCTCGGGGGAGGAAGGGCTCGAGTTCGCCAGCCACCAGGCGCCCGACCTCGTCGTCCTCGACGTGCGGCTCCCCGGGATGGACGGCTTCGAGGTCCTCCGCCGCCTGCGGGCGACGGGCGCCAAGATGCCCGTCCTCGTCCTCACCGCCCGCGACGACGAGGTGGACAAGGTCATCGGGCTCGAGCTCGGCGCCGACGACTACCTCACCAAGCCCTTCGGCCTGCGCGAGCTCATGAGCCGCATCCGGGCGCTGCTGCGGCGGGCCTACGGCGACCTCGCGGACGCCGCCGGGGGACGGGTGATCCGCCACCGCGACCTCGTGATCGACCTCGAGCGGCGGCGCGTCCAGCGCGGGGGCAAGCGGCTCAGCCTGACCCCGACCGAGTTCGAGATCCTGCGCCACCTGGCGAGCCGTCCCGGTCGGGTCTACAGCCGGGGAGAGCTCCTGGAGCTGCTCCGCGACTACGAGGCCCTGGACCAGGACGAGAAGACGATCAACGTCCACGTCAGCCACCTGCGCGAGAAGATCGAGGACGACCCGTCCCAGCCGGTCTTCGTCCTGACCGTCCGGGGAGCCGGCTACGCCTTCGCGGACCGCTGAGGCGGTCGCGGCAGACGTCCTGGCCGCGGCCCCCAGACCGACCCCGCCGGCGTCCCCTCCGCCGACGGGCCGCACGTTCCAGGCGCGCCTGACCCTGGCCTTCGTCGCCGTCGTGGCGCTGTCGCTCCTCTCCGTCTCGGCCATCGTCATCAACCGCCTCGACGCCTACTTCCGCGACCAGGAGCAGGCCGCCCTCGACGCCCGCGGCCTCGTGGTCGCCAACATCGTCGCCCTGTTCTCCAACTCGGCCCGGGGCAACGCGCCGGTCGTGGTGGCGGGCAACACGCTCAATCCCGCGGTGGCGGCTGCGCTCGGCAACCCGGAGCTGCTCGCATTCCTCGCCGACCAGGTGGCCCTCGCCGACGTGGAGATCGGGATCGGGGGAGCCACGACCTCCTGCCCCACCTGTCCGACGATCGTGACCCCGGCATCGAACGGCACGTTCACCAAGGAGCTCACGGCCCAGCCCGAACCGGGCCAGGCCCGCGAGCCGCTGGAGGCGAGCAACAGGATCGGGCCCTATGCGAACCCGCCGCTCGGCGAGCCGTGGGGCGTGCAGACGATCCTGGCCAACCCCTACACGACCCGGGCATCCACGCTGGGCACGATCACCGGCCTCATCGCGATCGCCGCCCTGGGAGCGCTCATGGCGACGCTCCTGGTCTCGGCCTACCTGGCGGCCCGCTTCACACGGCCCCTTCGCCGCCTCGGGGAGGCGACCCGCCGCCTCGGCTCCGGCGATCTCTCCGGCCGGGTGCCGGCCGCCGAGCTGGAGTCGTCGTACTCGGAGGTCGCCGAGCTGGCGCGCCAGTTCAACGTCATGGCCGACCGCCTCGAGGAGTCGATCGACCTGATCCGCCGCGACCGTGACCGCAGCCGCGACTTCCTCGCCGACGTCTCGCATGAGCTGCGCACCCCCCTGGCGGCCATCCGCATGAACACCGAGCTCCTGCAGGGCCCGGCCGGCGACGAGCCAGCAACGCGAGCCGAGTTCCTCGCCACGAGTCGCCAGCAGCTGGATCGCCTCGACTGGCTGGCCCATAACCTGCTGGAGCTCTCCAAGCTCGAGTCCGGCCTCCTGCGCCTCGACCTGCGGCCCGAGGATCTCCGCTCGACGATCGAGTCAGCGTTCGAGCAGGCCGATGCCGCGGCCAGGACCCGCGGGCTCGTCCTGCGCCTCGAGCTTCCGCCCGGCCCCCTCCGGGTGCGCCATGATCCGCAGCGCATCGGCCAGGTGGCGGCCAACCTCCTCGGCAACGCGATCAAGTTCACGCCCGCCGGCGGAACCGTCACCGTCTCGCTCGCCCCGCATCGCGACGGGGCTCGATTGACCGTTCACGACACGGGCGTGGGCATCGATGCCAGCGAGATCCCCCACATCTTCGAGCGCTTCTACCGCGGGTCGCGGGCCAACGAGGCGCGCGGCACCGGGAGCGGGCTGGGGCTCGCCATCGTGAAGTCGATCGTCGACATGCACGGCGGCCGCATCGCCGTGGAGAGCCGCGTCGGGGCGGGGACGACGATCACGGTGATCCTGCCGCGCGATCCGCGGCAGGGAGAGGACGTGCCGGCGCCGGCGCGCGATCGCGGGCCGGGTGAGCAGCTGTCGAGGCGCGAGTCGGAGATGTAGCGAATTCTTCATCAGGGCGCCCGTCCAGCCCTAACCCCGAGCGGCCACCCTAGGCTGAGCACCTCAGCGTCGGGATCCCGAATCCGACCCCTCCTCACCAACCGCGGAGCACCACGACGCATGACCGATCCGTTCGACCCGACGCGCGACGCCGCGCCATCTGCGGCGACGCCCGCCGAGCCGACGACCGCCGAGCACGCGGCACCCTGGCCGCGGCCCGCGGGACCGCCATCCGCCGAGCCAACGGCTGCTTCGCCGACGCCCGCCGAGCCGACGCCGGCGGACGATTCACCGGCTGAGATGCCCGCGGCCGAGACGCCCGAGACCGAGACGAGCCATGGGGCCGCACCTCCGGCCCGCGAGCCCGAGGCCGAGACGTCGCCGACGGAGCCGATGGCTTCCGAAGGACCACTGCCTTCCGAAGGACCGTCGTCGTCGGCGTTCGACCGACCCGCCGCGGGCCGACCCCTCCTGGTATGGGCCCGCCGTCGATCCGGAGTCGTCGTGGAAGGCCGATGCCGCGACCAGGCCGGTCGTCTACTCGCCGACCGCCGAGCGCCGGCCGGCCTGGACGGACGCCGCCATCGGGGCCGATGCCGATGACATTGCGCCGCCAACCCCGCGCAGCTGGTACGAGCCGGAGCCCGCGGTTGCCGCCGTAGCGGTCGCTGAGCCCCGGCGTCGCGGCCGGGGTGCCGTCGCCATCGTCGTGGCCGCGTCGCTCGCCGCGGCCGTGATCGGATCCCTCGGCACGTACGGCCTGCTGACCGCGTCGGGAGCGCTGCAGCACCCGACCGCTACCGCTGCCCCGGTCAGCCAGGGCCTGCAGACGCTCCAGCCGCAGCCGGCCGCCATCGACGAGAGCTCGGCGATCACGCGGGCAGCCGCGAAGGTGTCGCCCGCGATCGTGACGATCGCCGTCAGCGGGGCTGTCGCCGACCCGAACGACCCGTTCGGCAGCGTCCCCCAGTCGGGCGTCGGCTCGGGCGTGATCTTCGACAGCAACGGCTGGATCGTCACCAACAAGCACGTCGCCGCCGACGCCCAGAAGCTGGCCGTGACGCTCGAGGATGGGCGGACGTTCGACGGCACCGTTTACGGCATCGACACCCTTACCGACCTGGCCATCGTCAAGGTCGATGCCACCGGCCTGCCGGCGGCGCCGATCGGCGATTCGTCGGCGGCCAAGGTCGGAGGCCTGGCCATCGCCATCGGCAGCCCGCTCGGCACCTACACGAACTCCGTCACGGCCGGGATCATCTCGGCGTTCGGCCGGACGATCCAGGTCCAGGACGGCACGGTCATCCGGAATCTCATCCAGACCGACGCCGCGATCAACCCCGGCAACTCCGGCGGAGCGCTGCTCGATGCCGAGGGCAACGTCATCGGGATCAACACCGCGGTCGCCCAGACGGCGGAGGGAATCGGGTTCGCGATCCCGATCAACATCGCCCGCCCGATCATGCAGCAGGCGCTGGCGAGCAAGGAGCTCAGCCGTCCGTGGATCGGCGTCTTCTACCTGCCGATCACCCCGTCGGTTGCGGCCGACCACAAGCTCCCGGTCGAGGCGGGGGCGTGGCTCAGCGCACAGGACGCCGCGGGCCAGCCGAAGGATCCGGTGGTGCCCAACAGCCCGGCGGCGGCCGCCGGGCTCAAGGACGGCGACATCATCTCCGCGGTCGATGGCACCGCCATCGACACCACGCACCCGCTCGACGACATCCTCACCCAGTACGCCCCGGGTCGAACGGTTGCCCTCGACGTCCTCCGCAGCGGCCAGAAGCTGACGCTGACCCTCACCCTGGGGACCCGACCTCCGGCCACTCCGTAGCCGGCCCGGGCGGCCGGTCGGAGCCGAGCAGGCCCGCTTCCGTCCGGCTCCGGCCGGGTCCGCGCTGCGCGCGTCCAGGTGGAAGGCCGTTCTTGGGGCCCCGTCGGTCAGCGGGTGCGGCGGATCTCGACGCCGGCCCAGGCGAACGTGCCGGGAAGCGGCGCACCGGGCTTGCGGACCCGGACGGTGACCGCGTGCACGGGCGGGTGGGCCGCGAGCGCCGTGCCCGCGACCCGCTCGGCGAGCGTCTCGATGAGGGCGACGTGCGGGCCTTCCACGATGTCCCGGACGGCGGCGAAGACCGCGCCGTAGTCCACCGTGGCACCGAGGTCGTCACGGGACCCGGCGGCCGCCAGGTCGAGCTCGAGGATCACGTCCACCTCGAAGGGCTGGGCCCGCTCGGCCTCGGACGCGAGGACGCCGTGGCGCCCCAGGAAGCGCATGCCGCGCAGCTCGATGCGGTCGCTCACGGCGGGCCCTCCCAGCCCTCGGGCCGCCAGCCGCGCACGACGGCGTCGGCCATCCGGGCGGCGCGCACGTTTGCCCCCACGTCGTGGACGCGGACCATGTCGAGCCCCGCCGCGACCGCGAGAACGGTCGTCGCCAGGGTCGCCTCCAGGCGTTCAGCGGGGGGCAGGCCGAGGACCTTCCCCAGGGTCGACTTGCGCGACGTCCCGAGCAGGATCGGCCGGCCGAGCGCCCGCAGGAGCCCCAGGGATCCGAGCAGGGCGAGGTTGTGCGACGGCGCCTTGCCGAAGCCGAACCCGGGGTCGACGACGATGGAGTCCAGGGGCACGCCGACGTGGACGGCGCGCTCGACGGCGCGCTGGAGGTCGGCCACGATCTCGGCCATGAGCGCCGTGTAGCTCGCCTCGGCCCGATTGTGCATCAGCACGAGCGGAACGCCGTGCTCGGCAGCGACGCGGGCCAGGCCGTCGTCCTCGGCCACGCCCCAGACGTCGTTCACGAGGTGCGCGCCGGCCAGCAGCGCGGCCGCGGCCACCGCCGGCTTCGTCGTATCGACCGAGATGGGGACCTCGGGCAGCGCCTCGCGCAGGGCCGCGATCACCGGGACGACGCGCGCGGTCTCGTCGGACTCGTCGACCACGACATGCCCCGGACGCGTCGATTCGCCGCCAACGTCGAGGATGTCGGCGCCCTCGGCCACCATTCGGCCGGCACGGGCAACCGCCACGGCGACCGGGTCGCCCTCGCCCGCGAGCAGCCCGTCGCCCGAGAACGAGTCCGGCGTGATGTTCAGGATTCCCATCACGAACGTGCGCGAGCCCCACGCGAACAGGCGCGGGCCGATGGCAAGCGGGGCCGGGATGCCGGGACGGTCGGCGGCCATCCGTTGATCCTACGCCGGGTCCCGAAGCTCGGGGTCGTCGACCAGGAGGGCGCGGGCGGCACCGACGAGGTAGAGAGAGCCTGCCACCACGACCGGGCCGGGCGCCGTCGCGACGGCCCGGGCCACGGCAGCTCGCGGATCGGCGGCGACCTCGATCGAGCCGGCGATCGGCCCGGCGGCCTCGCGCCACCGCGCCGCCAGGGCGGGCGCGGGCAGCGCGCGGGGATCGTCCACCTGCGTCGCCACGACCCTGCTGCGCGCGAGCGAGGGCGCCGCGGCGAGGGCCCCGAGGACGCCGGCGACATCCTTGTCGCCCATGATCCCGAGCACGAGCGTCACCGCGGCCGGCCGCCGGCCCGAGCCCTCGCGAAGGATGGGCCGCAGCTCCTCGACGGCGGCGGCCAGGGCGGCGGCGCCAGCCGGATTGTGGGCGCCGTCGAGGAGCACCTCGGCATCGGAGCCGCCGGGCCCCGCCCCCGCGGCCGCCACCAGCTCGAGGCGACCGGGCCAGCGGGCGGCCGCGTAGCCGGCGCGGCGAGCGCCCGACGGGACGGCGACGATCCCGGCGGCCTCGAGCGCATCGAGCGTGGCATCGGCCACCGCCACGTTCGAGGCCTGGTGCCGGCCGAGGAGCCCGACACGCGCGACACCGAGACCGGGCAGCTCCACCACGAGGCCGTCGCGGTCCATCGTCCGGACCGGGACCGGGGGCGCCACCACGAGGTTCACCCCGACGCGCCGAGCGCGACGCCGGATCACGGCGAGCGCCGGCCCGTCCGCTCCGCACACGGCCCGGTCGCCGCGGACGATGATCGCGGCCTTCTCGCGGGCGATCAGCGGGATCGTCGGGCCGAGCCACTCGGTGTGGTCGAGGTCGACGTTCGTGATCGCCGCCACGCCGCCGTCCCACGCGTGGGTCGCGTCCAGGCGCCCGCCGAGCCCGACTTCGACGACCGCCACCTCGACCGCCCTCCGGGCGAACCAGGCGAACGCCAGTGCGGTGATGAGCTCGAACTCCGTCGGCGGGCCGCGGCGGCGCGCGACCCGGTCCGCGGCCGGCAGGACCTCGCGGACCAGGTCGGTGAACGAGCCTGGCGAGATCGGGCGACCGTCGATGCGGATCCGCTCGCGATACGTGACGAGGTGGGGTTTCGGCGTGTCGCCGGCGCGGATGCCGGCGGCCACCAGGCAGGCGGAGACGAGCGCCACGACACTTCCCTTGCCGTTCGTGCCGCCGACCAGCGCGCCCCGGAGCTGCCGCTCCGGGCTCCCCAGCTCGCCCAGGAGAGCACGCGTCCGGCCCAGGCCGAGGCGAACCCCGAAGCGCCCGCGCGCCTGGACCGCGGCCACCGCCTCCGCGAACGTGGTGGGAAGCACCGCCGTGGGCGCGACCGGGACGCCGCGCGGCCCGCGCCGGGTCACCGCGACAGCTCGTCCTCGTAGAAGACGCACTGGTTGAACCGCGCCGAGAGGCAGACGTCGTTCACGTACCCCTGTTCCAGGTGGACCCCGCCCCGGAGCTGGCAGCGCGACACGTTCATCTCCTGGCGGACGAGGGCCTTGAGCAGGTGCGGGGCCTGGATCGGGATGGCCCCCCGGGCACCCGTCATGAAGAAGTGGGGGCAGACGTTGCGCCGGAGGCTCGGCATGCCGAAGCCGAGGCGCGCGGTTGACCCGACCGGCATCGGGCGCACCCTGACGGCGCCGGTCCCCGGGCCCCGCTGGTCGGCGGCTGCGGCCGTGTCGAAGCGGCTCGCCGTCGCCGAAGCCTGCAGTGCCGTGGTGCCGAGATCACGGGCGCGCGCGACCCGCCCGATGGGCGGGTGCATCGGCCGGGGGCCGGCCGACGGTGCCGGGCGCCGAGAGTCGATCGGCGACAGCCGCGCGGGCATTCGCATCCCCGGGCCGACCCCGACGACCGTCCGGAAGGTGCCGACGGTGGCGGGCCGGGGCGCACGGGCGACGCCCGGCGGGGCCACCGCTCCCGCGCTGGCCGACGCCGCACGATCCCGCGTCGAGTCGCGCCCTGCCACTCCCCAGTCCCTCATGGCCGCACGCATCCGGATGCGTGCTGAGAGCCCCAGCGTACACTGCACGACGCGCTCGCGGGTGGTCGTCGCCATCGCAAACGGCTGCGGGCGACGACCTGCGACAATGACCGCGATGACCGCCCGCCGCGACCGGCCGAGCCAGGTACGCCCCCGTCCGCCGTCGTCGGGCCGACCGCGCCAGCTGCCCGCCGCACCACGCCGGAGCGGCGCCGCGCGGACCGTTGGTCCACGCGCGCCCGAGCCCGCCCGCGGCATGGCGCTCCCGGTGCGCCTCGCCCTCCTGGTCGCCGTGATGGTGCTGACGGCCGTCGTGATCACGACCGTGACCGGGTTCCTTCCGCGGGTCGTCTCCTCGATCGGAACGGCGCTGGGCGGGATCACCGCCACCGTCCTCGCGACGCCCACGCCGAGCGCGACGCTGGTCGACGTGCCGGCCGCGCCGACGCTCGTGGCCCCGGAGAGCCCGTACACGAACAAGGCCACCGCGGCTCTGTCGGGCACCGTGCCGCTTGCCTTCGCGGGACGTGATGGGTTCGTCGTGCGGGTCTCCATCGCCCTGCCCGAGCAGGAGCCCGTCGTCGTGCGCGAGCTGCCGGTGAACGAGACACCTTCCTTCGTGGTCAGCGACGTGCCCCTCGAGCCGGGCCGCAACGACGTCTCGGCGACCATTGCGGGACCCGGCGTCGAGAGCGAGCCCTCCGCGATGGTCACCTTCATCCTGGACACGACGAAGCCGAAGGTCACGATCGTCTCGCCCGCGAACGGCGCCACCGTGAACGGCAGGACGGCGACGATCAATGGCAAGACCGAGGCGGGCGCCACCGTCGTGGCCCGCAACGAGGCGACCGGGACCACGGCGACGGCGAAGTCCGGCGCCAATCGGGCGTTTGTCATCGTGGTGCCGATCTCATCTGGCACGAACGGCATCTCGCTGACCGCAACCGACCTCGCCGGGAACGTCGGCTCCTCGGTCCTGACGGTGCGGCGCGGGTCCGGCGCGCTGACCGTGAACGTATCAGCCTCGGCTTACCAGATCAGCGCTCGCCGACTGCCGAGCACGATCGTTCTACGGGCCCTTGTCAACGACCCGAGCGGCCGGCCCCTTGCCGGCGTGTCGGTAACCTTCACCCTGTCGATCCCCGGGGTGCAGGGGATCTCGGGCGATGACGTGACCAACAGCGCCGGTTTGGCCACGTTCCGGACGATCATCCCGGCCGGTGCGACGGCGGGCCTGACCGGCCCTGTCACGGCCTCTGTGAGCACACCCGAGTTCGGCGACGCCCGCGGGCTCGCGTCGATCACGATCACGAAATAGGGCTCCGCCCTCCGCGTGGTGACAGGCGGACCGACCATCCGTTCGATTCGACCATCCGTTCGGCGTGCACGAAGAGCCTCTCGACAGTCGGTTCGCGCGCAGCTACGATCCGCGCATGCCGAACTGGCGGTGCCCGCACTGTCGCACGCCTCAGCCCGAGGCGGCCCGCTGCTGGGTCTGCCGGCGCTCGAGCACGACCTGCGCCACCTGCATGCACTTCCGGCGGTCGGTCGCGCCCGTCATCGGCGGGACGTGCGGGCTCGACCCGCAGGCAATCCCGCTCCGCGGCAGCGAGCTCCGCGGCTGCTGGCGCCCGGGCCGGCCGGGATGGACGGTCGGACCGGACGCGATCGCCGTCGTCGATCCCCTGGGGCCGGCGTTCGCCGTGCCCGGCGGGATCTGGTCCGAGCCCGAGGCCTGACCGTCCCGACGGCGCCTCAGGGGCTCGGGGTCGGGGAGCCGGCGGACAGCAGGATCGGGGAGCCCGGGGCGACGCTCGCACCCGCGGCCGGGTTCTGGGCCGTGACCACGTCGGTGTCGGCCGGCGAGGCGCCGCCCTGCCACTGGATCACCAGTCCCTCCGAGGTCGCCTGGGCCTTGGCGTCCGCGACTGTGAGGCCGACATACGTCCCGACCGAGACCGGAACAGGGGTCGGCACCGGAGTCGGGGCGGCCGTGGGCGTTGGAGTCGGTGCCGGCGTGGGCGCCGGCGTCGGCGCCGGCGTGGGCGCGGGCGTGGGGCTCGGCGTCGGCTCGGGGCCCTTCGAGACCTCGTAGTCGATCGCGGTGCCGGTCGGGACCTCGGTGCCCGCCGGGATCGAGGACCCGATGACGGAGCCGGCCGGGATCGCCGGGTCGAAGTCCTCGGTCCGCACCCCGAGCGTGAGCTTGGCGTCGGTGATGGCCTTGATGGCGTCCGCCTCGGTGAGCCCCGTGAGCGCCGGCACGGCGACCAGCTCCTTGCCCGAGACGACCTCGACCTTGACCGTGGATCCCTTGTCGACCACCGTGGAGGCGGCCGGATCCTGGCTGACGATCGTGCCCTCCGCCTTGTCGTTGCGCTTGACGTAGGTGGGCTCCAGGACGATGCCGAGCTGCTGCGCCGTCGCCGTCGCGTTGTCGAACGACTGGTCGACGAAGGAGGGGAGGGTGACCGTGCCGGGACCAGGGGTCGCCGCGGGACCGTTGGACGACAGCATGCGGAAGATGAGGAAGCCGACCACGATGAGGATGACGAGGCCGAGCAGGCCCGCAATCCAGATCCAGGGGCTCGTTCCGCCGGGCTCATCGTCCATGGCGGGCGTCGGGGCAACCGGGGGCGGCGGGGCCGGGCCGACCGGCGTGGCGGCGTACGCGTCGGGCGGGTAGGGCCGGGCGGCGGTAGCCGCCACGGCCGCCGCAGCGGCCCCAGCGGCGACGGCCGAAGCGGCCG
Organism: uncultured Chloroflexia bacterium; assembly: GCA_963776355.1. Classification (GTDB taxonomy): domain Bacteria; phylum Chloroflexota; class Limnocylindria; order Limnocylindrales; family CSP1-4; genus CTSoil-043. The sequence continues at coordinate 375,855 of CAVZLU010000006.1, forward strand.
CGGCGCCTCGCGGGGCGCCATCGTCGAGGAAACCCTCGAGAGCGTCGGCCATCGCGCGGGCGCTCGGGAAGCGAGCGGCGGGGTCCGGGGCGAGGGCCCGTCGATCGATCGCCTCGAGGACCGGGGGCACGTTGGGCCGGACGTTCGAGACGAGCGGTGGAGGCGCCGAGATGCGGGCCATCGCCACCGCAGCGGCGTTGTCGCCCTCCCACGGCCGGCGGCCCGTGAGCAGCTCGTACAGCACGACCCCGAGGCTGTAGATGTCCGAGGCTTCAGTCGCCGGCTCGCCCATTGCCTGCTCGGGGCTGAAGTAGTGGACCGAGCCCAGGGTCACGCCGGGAAGCGTCAGGCGGGCATCGGCCAGGGCGCGGGCGATGCCGAAGTCCGTGACCTTGACCCGGCCGTCGGCCGAGACCAGGATGTTGCCGGGCTTCACGTCCCTGTGGACGATCCCGCGGGCGTGGGCGGCGGCAAGGGCGTGGGCCACCTCCGCGCTGAGGCGGGCGGCCTGGCGGGGTGGGAGCGGGCCGTTGCGGGCCAGGAGCGTGGCGAGGTCCTCGCCGTCCACGAGCTCCATCACGATGTAGGGCCCATCGGCGTCGATCCCGAAGTCGTAGACACCCACGATGTTGGGGTCGCTCAACGACGCCGCGGACTGCGCCTCCTGCCTGAAGCGGGCGATGAAGTCAGGATCGCGACCGTATTCGGGTCGCAGGACCTTGACGGCCACCTCGCGGCCGAGCTGGGCATCGGTGGCGCGGTAGATCGTGGCCATGCCGCCCTGGCCCAGGAGCTCCACGAGCCGGTACCGGCCTCCGAGCACGTCGCCGAGCGCTGTCACTCCGTGGTCTCTCCCCTTCGATCTGATGTCGTGCGGTAGCGGCTCAGAACTCGAGGCCGCGGAGGTAGGTGGCAAGCTCGGGGCCAAGGTCGGGCCGGGCGAGCGCGAGCTCGACCGACGCCTTGAGCCAGCCCATGGTGGTCCCGGCATCGTACCGGGTTCCCTCGAAGGCGTAGCCGTAGACCGGCTGCTCCTGCATCAGGGCCTCGATCGCGTCCGTGAGCTGGATCTCGCCGCCGGAGCCGCGGGGTGTCTGCTCGAGCTTGTCGAAGATCTTCGGCGTGAGGACGTAGCGGCCGATGATCGCGAGGTTCGACGGCGCGTCGCCCGGATCCGGCTTCTCGATGAGGCGGTCGACCCTCCACAGGCGACCCGCCTCGCCCTCCACCGGCTCGCCCCCGATGACGCCGTAGCGCCCGGTCTCCTCGGGGTCCACCTCCATCACGGCCACGACCGAGCTGTGGGTCTGGTGATACGCATGGATGAGCTGCCCGATGCACGGTCGCTGGCCGACCACGACGTCGTCGGAAAGGATGACGGCGAACGGCTCGTGCCCCACGAGGTCCTTGGCCATGAGAACGGCGTGCCCCAGGCCCAGCTGCTCCTTCTGGCGCACGTACGCGATCTGGGCAAGGTCGCTGATGTGCCGGATCTGGCGGAGTCGCTCGATCTCGCCGCGCTCCTCCAGCAGGTGCTCGAGCTCGTAGTTGATGTCGAAGTGGTCTTCGATGGCCCGCTTCTGGCTGGAGGTGACGATGATCACCTGCTCGATGCCGGCGGCGACCGCCTCCTCGACGGCGTACTGGATCACCGGCCGATCGACGAGGGGGAGCATCTCCTTCGGCTGCGCCTTGGTGGCGGGGAGGAAGCGGGTGCCCCACCCGGCGGCAGGGAAGACGGCCTTGCGAACGCGCATCGGACCTCGGTCTGGGGTGGCGGGCGGGCGGGCCGCTGGAGCCGGACGCCGTTCAAGTATAGCCGCGGGGTCCGCTGGCCCCGCCTCCCGGCCGGTCGCCGGGGCCTCCCAACGTGCCTCCACGCGCCCCGTGAGACGCGCTGGCTTCGCCGCCCGTGACGCCTCCGGGTCGGTCCGTGCCCGCCGGTCAGGCCGCGCCGCTCGCCGGCTCGTGCGGCTCGGCGTTCTCGCCCCCGCGCTGGACGAGCGCCGCTGCGGCCAGCACGAGGACCCCGCCGGCGACCTGGACGAGCCCCAGGGATTCACCGAGGAGCCAGGCCGCCAGGAGGGTGCCGAACACGGGCTCGAGCAGGGCCACAGTCGCCGCCCGGGTCGGACCGATCGAGCGGATGCCGACGAGGAAGAGCGTGGTCGGGATGCCCGCACCCGCGACTCCCGCCCAGAGCAGCGGTCCGAAGGCCGAGGGCTCGGTGAGCGGGATCGCCACGAGGTCGAGCGTCCCGCCGACGATCGCGAGGAGCAGGTAGCCGATCGCCGTGAGGCCCAGGACGCCGAATGTCGCCTCCTCGGAGGGGATCGCCCGGAAGCCGCGTCGTCCCAGGAGCACGTAGGCCGCCTGCATCGCCGAGGCGAGCAGGGCGAGCGCGATCCCCACGGCGTCGGGCGCCGCACCATCCGTCGCGCCGCCGACAACGACGACCACCATGCCCGCCAGGGCCAGCCCGAGGGCCACCGCCTTCTTCCGCGTGAGCTTCTCCTCCCCGAGCGCGACGGAAGCGGCCGCGACGAACGCCGGGTACGTGTAGAAGGCGAGCAGGGCGACGGCGATGCTCATGCGCTGGAAGGCTGTGAAGATGGACACGTTGAGGACGAGGCTCGTCGCGGCGGCGAGGACCAGCGCACCGATGGCCCGGGGCGGCAGCGTCCGCCAGCGGAGCCGGCCGCGACCCCGGGCGGCGAGCAGCGCGAGGAGCGTCGCCAGGGCCACGCTGCCGATCGAGGCGCGCCAGAAGCTGAACGCGACCGGCGAGAGCCCGAGCTCGTAGGCTGCGCGCGAGACGGGCCCCAGTGTCCCGAACAGGCATGCGGCGACCGCGACCCCAGCGGTTCCCCCGACGCCGCGCCGCATCGCCCTCAGAGGGATGCGCCGGGTCCGCTGGGCGGCAAGGCCGGATCCCCCGGCGATCCCTCGTGGCTGGCGGCGGCCGAGGACGATGCCGGTGAACGGGACCCGGAGCGTCGGCGAAGGCCTCGACGCTCACCAGGAACCCGAGGAACAGGAAGACGACGGCCACGAGCTTGCCGAGCTCGAAGAACGTGGTGACCCCGAAGCGCGACAGCGTGTCGCCGGACGAGGCCACGAACGCGCCGATCGCGATGAGGATCGTGGCCGGGACCCGGCTGTGGATTTTCCCGCTGGCGAGTGCGCGGGTGGCGCCTGGAAGGGACGCGACCAGGTTGACCGTGATCGCGACCGGCGCGATCAGGAGGTTGAACAGGAACTCATCCCCCTTCTGGTTCGGGTCCAGCGAGTAGTGGAGCACGTCGCCGCTTGGGCATGAAGACATACGCCGAGAAGACGGCGCCGAGGGCAAGGCTGAGTCCGCCCGTGACGTTGAGGAACGGCGTCAGCAGACGGAGGGTGCCGGGGAACAGGTCCGCGGTGGGGAACCCGGTCGCCGGATCGAGGGCGTAGCCCGGCGGCGGCAGCGTGAACGTGAACATCAGGACCACGCTGAGCATCGTCGCCCCGCCGATCGCCACGGCGGCGATCCGCGGCCAGCGATCGTCCTGGAAGTACGTCTCCACCGCGACCGCCACCGCCAGGATCCCGGCAGCGACGAAGTAGGCGATCGGGGCCGATCCGGCGCCCTCGTACTGGTAGCGGCGCTGGGTGAGGACGGTGAACAGGCCCGCGATAAAGAGGCAGAAGGCGAACGCGTAGCCAAAGCGAGTGCGGCCCAGCAGGAACGCCGTCCCCAGCCCCAGCCAGCCCGCCGTCCAGACCGCCCCGGTGAGATACCACGTTCGATAGAGGGCCTCGTTCCAGCCCGACGGCGGCGGCGATCGCCTCGCAGCCCGCGGCGATGCCGTAGAAGGTCATCCCCAGGGCCCAGATGAGCTGGAAGGTCTGGCGCCGCTCGCGCCACTGGTCGAGGAGGGCGAGAGCGAAGAAGAGGGCGATGAGCGAGGTCGCGGCGGGGAGGGCGACGGACACCCTGTTGGCACCTCGGGAGCCCGTCGTGCGCGGGCAGATGTCAGGCGGGAACGAGCTCGTGGTCGTCGCGGTGCAGCCCGTCGCAGAGGGCGCGGCGCGGCTGGTCGCCCGGGACGACGATCGGGCGCATCAGCTCGCGGACGGCCGATCGACGGCAGAAGAGCCAGCCGCGGGCGCGCATCCATGTCCGGACGCACGCGGGGTCGGGGTGGAACTGGTAGGGGCCCGGGTTGATCGGCGTGGTTGCCGCCCACGAGGACGGGACCTCGGTCGCGACGACGTCCATCACGTTGACCCGGAACGGGGTGCCCACGATCTCGCCGCCGCACCCGCGACAGCGCGTGGCGACGTTGTCCTTCTGGATCGTCGGGATCCGTATCCCCTGGATGTCGAACGGCACGGGCGAAGGATAAGCCGGGCCGGGCGTCGGTGCTCGACGTCCGGCCCCGGGGTATCGCCAGCCGCGCCCGCGCGGCGGCGTGCCCGACCACCGCCCGGCTGGTGCCCCCAAGGGGATTCGAACCCCTGATCTCCACCTTGAAAGGGTGGCGTCCTAGGCCTCTAGACGATGGGGGCAGCGGCCGGAGTCTAGCAGGGGAGGCGGCGCCGGAGCCGGGCCGAGGTCGGGTGTCGCGGCCCCGCTCAGGTCACGGGGTGGCGCTCCAGAGGAGGGCGAATACGGCGGCGGCGGCGAAGCACCCGAAGGCGAGGATCCCGGCGACACCCCCGAAGACCGCCGCCACGACCGACCGCCCCGGGCGATCGGCACGCGCGGCGCGCATCGTCTCGGTCACGCCGGCGATCGCCAGGGCCGAGAAGACGATCCCGAGGACAGCCGCGCCCGAGGCAAGCATCGGGATCTGGGTCGCATCCCGGACCGTGATCGCGTAGACGAGATAGCCGACCGACCCGATGACGGCCACGAACAGGATGATCCGGGTGGGGGTGATCCGAACGGGGCCGACGTGGACGCCGTGGCGCGCCGGGGTGCCGCCCGGGCCCCGCGGCGAGACATGCGGCTGCTGGCTCACGGCGCCGCGCGAGTCCGGTGGTAGATGGCCACGTTGTGGGCCAGGCGAGGGCGGCGAACGTCGCCGGCAATCGCTTCGCCGGCCGTCCCGAAGGCGGCCGCGAGGAGCGCCCGGGCCTCCTCGACGTCGGCCGCCTGCCAGAAGGTGTGGACGACGTGGATGCGGAAGCCGGCCACCAGGTACCAGCCGTCACGCCGGCTCCAGCTCAACAGCTCGGCGGCGCGCCCGTTGCCCCGCACGCGGTCGAGGTCGTCGCGGCCATAGTCCTGCAGCACCAGCAGGCGGCCGCCCGGCCGGAGGACCCGTTCGGCCGCGGCGAGGGACACCGGACACGGGCCGGCGAAGCTCGACCACAGGGCAACGAGCGCGTCCGCGGAGGCCGCCGGGAGCGTGCCGAGGGCGCTGCCCACGACATCGTCCGGGGCGGGCGTGGATGCCGATGGCAGTGACAGCACCGTCACGCGGGCCGCCGGCCTCGCGGACGGCGGCCACCCGGACCGGCGCATCGCCCACGACGACGACGTCGGCAGCGTCGAGCGATCCGACCATGGCGAGAGCCCGCGGGATCTTGCCCTCCGCGTCGAGCACGGTGAGGAGCCGATCCGAGAGCTCCGGGCGCGCCGGGACAAACGGGAGGTCAGACACGTCGAGGGAGTATACGGGATGCAATGCATGAGCCTCACCGGCCCGACTCGCGGGTTGTCCCGGTCCGCGGGCCGCGACCCACGGCACGGTTCCCGGGCCGCCCGGCGCCCCGCCACGCCCGCTGTGCTGCCGCTCAGCGTTGGCCGGGCTCCGCGTGCAGTGACGCGGGCGCGGGCCCGGTCGAGGCGCGCACAACGAGGTGGGTCTTCAGGCGACGCCGCTCGGGCACGCCGCCACCCACCCCAGCGATCGCCTCCAGCAGCAGCCGGCACGCCTCCTCGCCCTTGCGTCGGACCGGCTGGCACACCGTGGTCAGCGGCGGGTCGACGTGGCGCGCGAGGTCGATGTCGTCGAAGCCGACGACGCTCAGGTCGCGGGGAACCGCGAGGCCCAGCTCGCGCGCGGCGCTGATCGCGCCGATGGCCATGACGTCGGCCATCGCGAGGACGGCGGTCGGGCGAAGGCCACGGCCCCCGCCCCGAGGAGGCACGCGGCACCGCCCTGCACGCTCGCGACTCCTCGACAACGTGGTCCGGGAACCCCAACCCGGCCGCGGCGAATGCGGCCCGGTACCCCGCGAGCCGGGTCCGAGTCGCGGCGGCCGCCGGCCGGCTCAGCCGCTCGGGGCTGTTGAAGGCGAACGACACGGCCGTCTTCGACACGCCCGCGGCGCGGGCGACGTCGGCGATCCGCGTTCGATGCCGTGACTGGTCCACGTCCTCGAGCTCCTCCCGGCGACCGTCGCCCTGGAGCGTCGGGCGGCGGCGCGAGGCGCAAGCGTAGCAAACCGGTTTACGAACGACGCCGTTGTGCCCCTGCAACCACCCGCTCATCCGCGGACCGATCCGGATCGTGCATGACGGTGGCAGAATCGCTCCATGGCCTCCGCCTCCGGCCGCCGGATCCCGCCCGCGGGCGTCCTCGTCTTTCTCACCTACGCCTTCCTGATCCTGGGCGCCATCGGCGTCTCGATGAGGTGGGTGATCGACCAGGCCGTCTCGGCCCCGGTCAGCCTCCCGGGGGTCGTCGTCATGGTCCTGCTCGCCTACACGATCTTCACGATCACCCTCGTGCTGCAGCGGAAGGAGGCCGCCCGTGGCCTCGCCGTCGGGCTCTCGACGCTGACGATCCCGGCCGTGCCGCTCCTGCTGCTGGGTCCGGCCCCGGCGACCGCCCTGGTGCCCGCCATCGTCGGCGTTGCCCTGTTCGCGGGCCTCCGGCGCCCGGCGGTGAAGGCCTGGCTGTCCGAGCCCTGAGGCTCCTCCCGGGCTGAGGCCGGCCCGGCCGCCGATCGCGCCGTTTCGGCTACCCTACGGCTCGATTCCCCCGTCCCATGTTCGTGAGGAACCTCTGTCCGTGTCGAAGCGCTCCCGGGGCTCGAAACCCGCCACCCCCGCTCCGCGAACCGCTCCGGCCGGCACCGGCTCTTCCGCGCCGCGCGGCGTGGAGACCGCAGCGGTGCGCCGCAGCCGGGCGCCGGGGCCTGCACCGAGGCGGTCCCGGTTCGAGCGCTACCGCGGCCTCATCATCGGGGCGGTGATCGTGGCCATCGTGGCCATCGGCGGCGCCTGGATCTTCCTCGGCGCCACCCAGCCCGCGTACGCCTGCGGCTCGATCCTTGTGCCGGAGCCATCGGCCACGCCGGCCGCCGACGCGACGCCACGCCTCGGCCAGGTCACCCAGGACCTCGGCCGCACCCACGTCGAGACGGGCGCGAAGGTGACGTACGACTTCTGTCCGCCGACGTCCGGTCCCCACTACCAGGACGCGCGCTTCGGCCCGATTGCCCCCCGGTTCTACGGGCCTGACGACGCGACCGTGCCGGAAGGCTGGGTCCACAATCTCGAGCACGGCCAGATGGTGGTGCTCTATCGCTGCCCGGAGGGCTGCACGCCGGCGGCGCAGGAGGAGCTCCGCGCTCTGCAGGGCCAGATCCCGGCGAGCCCGCTGTGCGCCCTCCCGCCGACCTCGACCGTGGTCGTCACCCGCTTCGACGACCTCCCGACACCGTACGCGGTCGTGACCTGGGGACGGGTCATGTTCCTGGATACGCTCGACGTCCCGACGATCATCGCGTACCACGACCAGAACGCGGATCGCGGTCCCGAGCCGCAATGCCAGAATGCCGTGCCGGGGGCAGAGCCCGTCGGCCGCGCCGGCGGCGAGCCCGTCGCCGCAGGCAGTCGCCCCGCCAGCCCCGTAGCCCGAGCGGACGGAGCCCCGGTGCGCCTCATCGCCTACCTCGACGACCTGGGCCTGCCGGTCAGCGCGATCCTCGAGGGGGAGGTCGCGCTTCCGCTCCACCTCCTGGCCGCGCGCGCCGGGCTGCGCGAGGAGCTCTCCTACCTCGACCCGCGCAGCCTCCTCGCCGAGGACGAGGACCTCGCCGAGACGCGATCCGCGCTCGAGCGCGCCCACGACACCGGCCTGCGGGGCGTGGCGGCGTCGACGCTCACCCGGGCCGCGCCCCTCGAGCCCGGGAAGATCGTGTGCGTCGGCCACAACTACGCCACCCACGTGATCGAGCAGGGCCTCCCGCTGCCGACGCGGCCGATGCTCTTCGCGAAGTTCGCCAACGCCGTGATCGGCCCCGGCGAGGCGGTGATCCGCCCGGCCACGACCCACGCCCTCGACCTCGAGGCCGAGCTGGCGGTCGTCATCGGGCGGCGGGCGCGGCGCGTGGGCGTCGCCGACGCGCTCGCCCACGTGGCCGCCTACACCGTCGGCCAACGACATCTCGGCCCGCGACCTCCAGGGGAGCCGGCCCGCCCTGCGCGAGGGCGAGCGCGGCGACGGCCAATGGCTCCGGGCCAAGGGCTCCGACACCTTCCTGCCGATCGGCCCGAGCCTGGTGACCGCCGACGAGGTCGGCAGCCCGGACGATCTCGGGGTCCGCGGATTCCATACGGCGAGCCTGGGCCCGGCGGCGGGCCGTGAGGTCCAGGTGCAGGACGGCCGCACGTCGGACATGGTCTTCTCCGTGGCCGAGCTGATCGCCTTCATCTCGGACAGCATCACGCTCGAGCCGGGCGACCTGGTGATCACGGGCACGCCCTCCGGCGTTGGCGTCTTCCGCGAACCGCCCGTCTTCCTGCTCCCGGGTGACCTCGTTCGGGTCGAGGTCGAGGGGATCGGATCGGTCGCCAACCCCATCGTCGACGAGGACGGCACCGCGCCGGATGGCTCGCCGGCCGCCCGCTTCCTCGCGGCCGGCGGCGCACCGCCCCGGAGGCCTGCCTGACCTCGGCACGCGGACGCCGCGAGGGGAGCAGAATCAGGCGCGGACCGCCGCCCGCCGAGCGTCCGTGGCGCCCGGCCCGGGGCGGTGCGACACGCGGTGCACAGGGAGGCGGCTGATGCTCGCCCTCGTGAAGACGGCTCCCGGACCCGGGCTCGACCTGCGCGACGTCCCGCGGCCGGGGATCGGGATCAACGACGTCCTGATCCGCGTCCACCGGACCGGGATCTGCGGGACGGACCTCCACATCGCCTCGTGGGACGCGTGGGCCGAGCGGACGATCGTGCCGCCGCTCGTCATCGGCCACGAGTTCGTCGGCGAGATCGTCGAGGTGGGGTCGAACGTCGGCGACTTCGGCCCCGGCGACCTGGTCTCGGGCGAGGGGCACGTCGTCTGCGGCCGCTGCCGCCATTGCCTGGCCGGACGGCGCCACCTCTGCGTGCGCACGATCGGCCTCGGCGTCGGCCGCGACGGGGCGTTCGCCGAGTACGTGGCCCTCCCGATGACGAACATCTGGCACCACGGGCCCGGGATCGACGAGGAGGTCGCGGCGATCTTCGACCCCTTCGGCAACGCCGTCCACACCGCCCTCGCCTTTCCCGTCCTCGGCGAGGACGTCCTGGTGTCCGGCGCCGGGCCCATCGGCCTGATGGCGACCGCGGTGGCCCGCCATGCCGGTGCCCGCTTCGTGGTCGTCTCGGAGCCGAACCCGGTGCGGCGGGAGATCGCCGCGCGGATGGGCGCAACCGTCGCCGTCGACCCGGGCGAGCGCGACCTCCTCGACGTCGCCCGGGAGCTGGGCATGGTCGAGGGCTTCGACGTCGCCCTCGAGATGTCGGGCACGTCGACCGCGCTGCGGGCGGCCATGGCCAGCATGGCCCACGGCGGGGCGATCGCCATCCTCGGCATCCCCACGGAGGAGATCTCCCTCGACGTCAACGAGATCGTCTTCAAGATGCTGACCCTGCGCGGCATCTACGGCCGGGAGATGTACGAGACCTGGTACAAGATGACGGTGATGCTCCAGTCCGGCCTGGACATCACGCCGGCCATCACGCACCGCTTCTCGTTCCGCGATCACGAGGCCGCCTTCGCCGCCGCCCGCTCCGGCGATGCCGGCAAGGTGATCATGGACTGGACCGCGTGATGCGCGGCGTGGCGAGGAGGCCGAAGCCATGACGACCGGCGCAGATCCGCTCGCCCACCTGTCCACCGAGCTGGACGAGCTGAAGGCCGCCCATCTCTACCGACCGCTCCGGGTGATGAGCTCGGCCAACGGCACCCGGGTCACGGTGGACGGCCGGGACGTGATCTCCCTCGCCTCGAACAACTACCTCGGCCTCAACACGCACCCCCGCCTCGTCGAGGCGTCGATCGAGGCGGCCCGGCGGTACGGCGCCGGCTCGGGGGCCGTCCGCACGATCTCGGGAACGATGAGCCTCCACGAGGAGCTGGAGGCGGCCCTCGCCGACTTCAAGCACGTCGAGGCGGTGCTCACGTTCCAGTCGGGCTTCGCCTGCAACACGGGCGTGATCCCCGTCGTCGCCGGCGAGCACGACCTCATCGTGTCCGACCAGCTCAACCACGCCTCGATCATCGACGGCATGCGCCTGGCAAAGGCGCCGCGCGTCGTCTACCGCCACAAGGACGTCGCCCACCTGCGCGAGCTGCTCGCGGCCGCCCGTCACGACGGCCGCGCCGACGGCGAGCCGTACCGGGCGATCCTCGTCGTGACCGACGGCGTCTTCAGCATGGACGGCGACATCGCCCCCCTGCCCGGGATCGTCGCCGCGGCCGAGGAGCACGACGCGGCCGTCTTCGTCGACGACGCGCATGCCTCCGGCGTCCTCGGGCGCAACGGGCGAGGATCCGTCGACCACTTCGACCTCCACGGCCGGGTGGCCATCCAGGTGGGAACCCTCAGCAAGGCCATGGGCGTGCTCGGGGGATACGTGGCCGGGCCGCTCGCCCTGCGCGAGATGCTGATCCAGCGCGGGCGCCCGTTCCTCTTCTCCACGTCGCACCCGCCGGCCGTGGCGGCCGCGTGCCTGGCGGCCATCCGCGTGCTGGAGGCGGAGCCCGAGCTCATCGAGCGGCTCTGGGCCAACACCCGCCGCTTCAAGTCCGGTCTCCACGCGCTCGGCTTCGACACCGGGCTCTCGGAGACGCCGATCACGCCGGTCCTGGTGGGCGATTCGGCGCTTGCCATCCGCTTTGCCGACCGCCTCCTCGAGGAGGGCGTCTGGGCCACCTCGGTCGTCTTCCCGACCGTCGCCATCGACGGCGCCCGCCTGCGCACGATCGTGACGGCGGCCCACACGGACGACGAGCTGGACGCGTGCCTCGACGCGTTCGACCGCGTCGGCCGCGAGCTGGGTCTCGTCGCCGGGTGATCGACGACCTCCCGGAGCTGTCCGAGCCGGGTCCGGACGTCGACCGCGACCTGCCCCTCGACGCGCACCTGCACACGGACCTGTCGCCCGACAGCGACGTTCCGGTCGACGTCTTCTGTGCGGCCGCCGTGGCCCGCGGCATCCCCGAGATCGTGATCACCGACCACCTGGACTTCGATCCCGGCGCCCCGTCGTTCGCCTTCTCCGACTTCGCGACCCGGGAGCGGACGGTCCGCGGAGCGGCCGACCGCTGGGCCGACCGCGGGCTCGCGGTTCGCTTCGGCGTCGAGATCACCTACGAGGCTGACCGGGAGCCCGAGATCCGGTCCCACCTCGCGACCCACCCGTACGACTTCGTCATCGGCTCGTGCCACGTCGCGCCGCGGTCGCCGTACAAGGCGGCGCAGGTGGCGGCCTGGGTCGACGGGCGATCGTTTGCCGAGATCGTCGAGCCCTACTTCGCCGACGTCCTGGCGGCGATCAGGAGCGAGCTCTTCGATACGCTCGGGCATCTCGACTACGTGAAGAAGTACGTGGCCGGGCACGTGCCGCCGGCCGCCTTCGCCGCCTCGCCCGAGACCTACGAGCCGCTGCTGCGAGCGCTGATCGAGACGGGGACCGGGCTGGAGATCAACAGCTCGGGGCTGCGCCAGGCGCCGCGGGAGACCTACCCCGCGCCGTGGGTCGTGGAGCGGTTCAGGACCCTCGGCGGAGAGATCGTGACCGCGGGCTCGGATGCCCACCGCGCCCATTCGTTCGCCTATGGCCTGGCCCGGGCGTACAGGACAGCGGCCGCGGCCGGATTCGCGGAGCTCGCCGTCCGCCGGTCCCCGGGCGCCCGGCGGGCGGAGTCCCGGGTCGCGATCCCGGAGGGCCTGCTGGCGGCGAAGGGCCGGGCTCGCCCCTGATGCCCGGCGACCGAGGCCGGGCTCGACCGAACGGCTTGGACGAGGGCGCTCGCCGGCATGGGGGTCGTCGCGACGGTCGGGACCCGCTACCCTCCGCGGCAATGGACCTGCTCGTCGTCGGATGCGGCGCCGCCTACCCGAACCAGCCGGGCAACGCCTCGAGCACGTACGTCGTCACGCTCGCCGGCCGCCACCTCTGCCTGGACCTCGGCCAGGGTGGGTTCGCCGGCCTGGCCGGCCGCCTGGAGCCGAGCACGATCGAGGCCGTCGTCATCAGCCACCTCCACCCCGACCACTTCATCGATCTCGTGCCCCTGCGGCACTACCTGCGCTACGAGTTCGCGCCCGCGCGCCGGGTCCGCGTCGTCGCGCCGGCGGGCCTCGTGGAGCGGCTGGATGGACTCCTCGCCGAGCCCGGGTTCGCAGCCCAGTCGCTGGACGTCGAGCCGCGCCGGACAGGGACCCAGGCGATCGGCCCGTTCCTGCTCGAGAGCATCCTGGTGACCCATACGGACGAGAGCTATGCCGTCCGGGTGAGCGCGACGGCCGATCCGGGCGGACCGGGCCTCGTCTACTCGGGCGATTGCGGCCGTGCCGCCGACCTGCTCCCGCTCGTGCGACCCGGGGACACGCTCCTCTGCGAGGTCGCCTTCGGGCCCGGGCCCGTCCCGGTCGGCGACCTTCACCTCGACGGCCCGGCCGTGGGCGCGCTCGCGGCCGCGACCCGGCCGGCGCGGGTGCTCCTCACCCACCTCCAGATGGGTCACGACCCCGCGGCCACTCTGGATGCCGTGCGGGCCGCGTTCGACGGCGCGGTCGCGCTCGTGGCGGACGGGGAGGCCTGGGCGGTCTGACGGGAATCACGACGCCGGGGCCGGCGAACCGGGCCCCGGCGGTCGTGCGCTCTCGGGGAAGCGCCTGAGGAGCTACCGGCGGCGGCGGACCGCCTTCGGCGTGGCAGGAGTCAGCAGCAGCATGCTGGCGATGATCCCGGCGAGGGCCAGGAGGACGAGGCGCCAGCTGTCGCCGCCCGGCGTCCCGGTGACCGGGAGGGTGTCGGTCGGCGGCGGGGTGACGTGCGGGGTGGCCGTTGCGGCCTCGACGGCGCCGCTCGTGTTGATGAACGTACAGGTGACGGTCTCACCAGCGTTGATGAGGACGTCGTTCATGGCGGGCGGGCTCGCGCTGAACGTCCCGCGCGGGTCGCCGAGCGCCTGGGGCACGGTGGCGACCGCGGGGGCCGTCGTGACCTCGCAGGACCCGGCCTGGATGACGAAGTCCGTCTTCATGGTCTCGGTCACGTCGACCGACAGGCTGCCGTCGATCCCGAGGAAGTCGAACGTCGTGAGACCGTTCGCGTCCGTCGTACCGGTCAGGCTCGGGTCACCGCTGACCGTGAACGTCCAGTCGGCACCCGGGACCAGGACCGAGCTGGTCGGCGACGGGTCGAGGTCGAGGAACTTCTGGACGATCAGGTGAGCAACCGGCGTGGGCGTCGGGGTCGGCGTCGGCGTGGGCGTCGGCGTCGGCGTCGGGGTCGGCGTGGGCGTCGGCGTCGGCGTCGGCGTCGGGGTCGGGGTCGGCGTCGGCGTCGGCGTCGGCGTCGGGGTCGGCGTCGGCGTCGGGCGTCGGCGTGGGCGTCGGCGTCGGGGTCGGGGTGGGCGTCGGCGTCGGCGTCGGGCGTCGGCGTCGGGCGTCGGGGTCGGGGTCGGCGTCGGCGTCGGCGTCGGGGTCGGGGTCGGCGTCGGGGTCGGGCGTGGGCGTCGGCGTCGGCGTCGGGGTCGGGGTCGGGCGTCGGCGTCGGCGTCGGGGTCGGCGTGGGCGTCGGCGTCGGCGTCGGGGTGGGCGTCGGCGTCGGGGTCGGGCGTCGGCGTCGGGGTCGGCGTCGGGGTCGGGGTCGGCGTCGGCGTCGGCGTCGGGGTCGGGGTGGGCGTCGGGGTCGGGGTCGGCGTCGGGGTCGGGGTCGGCGTCGGGGTCGGGGTCGGCTGCGCCTCGGTGCAGTTCAGCGAGTTGGTCTTGCTCGACGAGATCGACGGTCGTCCCGTCGTCATTGACCGCGAACACGGCGAGGATCCCGCCCGAGGAGACCGTGAAGGGCGAGGTGATCGTCAACGACCACGGAACAACCGAGCCGCTCGTGTGGTTGCTGCCCGTGAGCGTGACGGTGGTCTCGTTCTTGGAGACATTCGCCACCGGGTTGGCGTTCGAGCCATTGTTCGGGAGCGAGGTAGATGACGATCTTCGAACCGACGTCGAGCGTCTTGCTGAGCGTGAACGTCCCGGTCAGCGAGCCGACGTTGGTGTCGCTGCAGACCATGACGGCGTCTTTGTCCATCGTTGCGCTGCTGCCGGCCGCCGAGAGGCTGCCGCCGACGGTGGCGTTCGACTTCGTGCCGTTGCCGGTGGGGTCCCCACCGTTGTTGCCGGGCCGGCGGCGCGGACGATGCCGGCCGACGGTCCTGCCAGGGCCATGGCGATCATCGCCGCGACGGCAAGCCAGCCGGCACGGCGGAAGGTAGTGACGCGGTGTCGCGCCTGAGGCGAAGAGCGTGTCATCGATGTGGTCCCCGAGAGTGCGGCCGGGAGAGCCGCGGATGATGCCGGGTCGATCGACCCCCGTGATACTTGCGGGGGCCTGGCGCCCCGTGCCCGATCGACATGTTGATGATGGGGGTCCCGCCGGGACCCGTCCAGTACCATCAGGGCCGGGGGTTCCGGCTGTTACGGCAGCGAACCGCACTGGACCCCCCACGGCGGTCGTCAGGCGGTGCCCCTCCGCACCATTCCCGGTGGTACCTGCGCGGTACCGACGGCCAGGCGCCCCCGGTACCTGCGGGGTAGACACGCGAGCGGGCCCGACCTTACACGGCGCGCACCCCACGGGCAACTCGCGATGTGCCGTGCCGTGCCACGGTCCATCCTCGCCGGCACCTGTGGCCGCACGCGAAACATCGGTGGGCTAGGATGTCGCGGTGCTCGAGCCATCCCCCGGCATGACCCCGCTGCGTTCGCTGGTGCGGGACGCGGTCTCCGCCGCCTGGGCCCGCGCCGTGGCGTCGGGCGCGCTGCCGCTGGTCGAGGGCGCGGACATGCCGGCCGTCGAGGTGGAGCGCCCGGCGAGCGCCGACCACGGCGACTTCGCCTCGAGCCTGGCGATGAAGCTCGCCCGGCCCTACCGCCTGTCGCCCTTGCGCATCGCCGAGGCCATCGCCGCCGAGATCACGGCCGAGGCGGGCGCCCCGGGCTCGGTCCTGGCCTCGGTCGCGGTGGCCCCGCCGGGGTTCCTGAACCTCCGCCTGTCGGACGCCGCCCTCGAGGACCTCGTCGCCGCCATCGTCGCCGACCCTGCCGCCTGGGGGAGGCTGCGACCGCCCGAACCGCGGCGCTTCAACCTCGAGTTCGTCTCGGCCAACCCGACCGGCCCGCTCCACATCGGCAATGCCCGCGGCGCCTTCGTCGGTGACCTCCTCTGCCGCGTGCTCGAAGCCGCCGGCCACGAGGTCACCCGGGAGTACTACTTCAACGACTCCGGGGCCCAGGTCCGGAACCTCGGCGGCTCGGTGGTCGCGATCCGCCGCGGGACCGAGATCCCGGAGGACGGCTACCGCGGCGCCTACGTGCACGAGCTGGCGCGCGAGGTCCCCGCCGACGTGTGGGCGGCCGCCGAGGCCGTCGGCGACTCCCGGCCACCCGATCCCGCGCCGGGCGACTCGCCGGCAGGGCACCCCGGCGCGCCGCCGGATGCGGCTCACGACGAGCCCCCGGATGCGGCCCGAGATGCGGCCTGGATCGTCGGCGCGTGGGCCTCCGAGCGGGTGCGCGCGGGGATCGAGTCCTCGCTTGCCAGCCTCGGCGTCCGCTTCGACGTCTGGAAGAGCGAAGGCTCGCTCTATCGCGAGGGCTGGGTCGACCGGGCCCTCGGGCGACTTCGCGCCTCGGGCCACCTCTACGAGCACGACGGCGCGCTCTGGTTCCGTTCAACCGACTACGGCGACGACAAGGACCGCGTGGTGCGGAAGTCGAACGGCGACTACACGTACTTCGGGTCCGACATCGGGTACGTCGTCGAGAAGTTCAGTCGCGGCTTCGACCACCTCGTCTACATCTGGGGCGCCGACCACCACGGGACGGTGGCGCGGCTGCGGAATGCCGCGGAGGCGATGGGCTTCGACCGGGAGGCCGTGCAGGTGATCCTGATCGCCTGGGTCCGCTTCGTCCGCGACGGGGTCGAGGTCTCCATGTCGAAGCGGGCGGGCGAGTTCATCACCCTCGACGAGCTCCTGGCCGAGATCGGCGTCGACGCGGCCCGCTGGTTCTTCGCCGCCCGTGGCCACACCTCCGGCATCGACTTCGACATCGAGCTGGCGAAGAAGCAGTCGAACGAGAACCCCGTCTACTACGTCCAGTACGCCCACGCCCGCATCGCCTCGATCCTGCGCAAGGCTGCCGCCGTCGGGCTGGAGCCGGCCGTGAGCATCGGGCCGGGCGGGCTGGCCGCGGGGCCCGAGGCGCTCCTCGTCCGCGCGCTGGCCCGCTTTCCCGAGGTCGTCGAGGATGCGGCGGCGGCCCAGGAAGCGCAGGGCGTGACGGCGTACGCCACCGAGCTCGCAACCCAGTTCCACGCCTTCTACCGCGACGCGCGCGTCGTTGACCCCGCCGAGCCGGAGCGGTCGCGCGCGCGCCTGGCCCTCGTGGGCGCGGCCAGGCTCACCCTCGCGGGCGCGCTGGGCCTCCTGGGGATCTCCGCCCCGGAATCGATGTAGCCCTTACGGGCGGGGCGACGCTGCGGCCGCAGCGAGGAGCTTGCCCAGGGTGCCAGCGTCGCTGGCGATGAGCACGGCCACCGGCTCGGCCCGGCTGTTGCCGTCTGCCTGCGGCACGACGCGCGCCTCGGCAACCCAGGGCAGATCGGGCTGCCGCCATGCCGGCCGCGGCCAGGAACGCCTCGGCGTCCGGTTGCGAGTCCCACTCGGTGAGCAGCTCGAGAGCGTGGGTGCCGCCCGGGCCGCGGAGGTACACGTAGCGGTCGCCGCCCCAGCCGGCCGCGGCCGCCTGGGCGTCGCCCGCCGCCACCCCGTTCTCGCGGAGCCAGGTCGAGAGCTGGAACTCGCCGAGCGTGTCGGCCGGCGTGGCGGTCCAGCCGGCGCCCATGGCCTTCGCCAAGCGCCGCCCCGTCCAGCTTCACGTCCAGCGGCTTCTCGCCGCGCCTGGTACTTCTCCGGGTGCAGGATCTGCTCGGTCGAGTCGGGGAGCCGGCCGAAGGCCCGGTTCACGGCCTCCCAGCCGCCGCTGGCCCCGAGACCGTTCACGAAGGCCAGGCCCTGTTGGTACGGGAACAGGAGCGTCTCGCGCAGGATCGCCGGCATCTTCGCCAGCTGTGCCTGGGCCTCGGGGTCGACATTGAGCAGCTCCCCGAGCTCGGCCGGCCCCAGGTTCCGGCTCATCCAGCGGGCCATCACCAGCGTCGCGTCGCCCTCGACGAGCGCCAGCCGGGCAAGCGAGCGGTCGCCCTGACCGACCGCGTCGACGTCGATCCCCTCCAGGCCGAAGCTCTGGTCCTGGAGCGCGTGGGTGAACTCATGGGCGAACGTCGCCTTCTCCGTGGCCCCGACCGAGCCCGACTTCGAGACGACGAACATCGCCTTCGCCTTCGGATCGTAGAAGCCGGCCACCTGCGAGCCGAGCATGTCGACGTACAGGGTTCCCAGCGAGGCATCGGGCGGCAGGAGCCCGAGGGCCTTGAGGGTCTGCTCCGAGGTCGCGATCTCGTCGGGCGGGTTGTCCTTCGCGAACTCGGCCTGGATTCGCGCCTTGACCTCGGCCTCGGAGAGGATCGTCGGGACGAGGCGCTGTTTGGCCGGCAGCCCGCGCTCGGCGATCACCTGGTCCTCGATCCGGCTGTAGAGGGCCGCCGCGTCCTGGCTGGGCGCGGGGCTGGGCGCGGGGCTCGCCGCCGGGGTCGTGCTCGCGGACGCGCCCGCCGTGGACGCGGGCGACGGGTTCGAGCTCGTGGCGGGGGGGGACGTCGGTGCCTGGCCGCAGGCGCCGACGAGGACGAGGGCGGCGACGACGGCGGACGAGCAGCCGCGGGCGGGGCCGCGACCGGGGGGAGCGGCCCGGTGGGGAGGGGTGTCATGGCCGAATTCTGGCACGGGATGCGCTGGTGGCGGTTTCTTAACCACTCCCGGGGTTGAGCATGAACATGCGCGTCCTAGGCTTCGCCATGGACCTGCGGGACCGAGTCGATCCCTCCGACTCCCACAGATCCGCCCTCCCTCCCTCGACCGGGGGCGCCGATGGGCAGGCGCTCCCGGTCTTTTCATGTCCGCCGCGGCCCGCTCATGTCCGCCGCGGCCCGCCGGCGCCCCCACCCGGCAGCGAGACCGGCGCGCCGGCGATTTCCGGTGCAGCGCCGCATGGCAGAATCCCCCCATGGAACTGACGTGGTACGGGCGCACCTGCGTCCGGCTCAAGGGACGCGATGCCGTGGTGGTGGCCGACCCCTACCAGGCCGTCGTGGGACCCACCGGACGCGGGATCACGGGCGACATCGTGACCTTCAGCCACCGCGACGACACCCCGCTCCAGAAGCCGAGGGGCCGCACGACCCGCGACGGCGCCACCTACCTGCCCTCCAGCCTGGAGGCGGCGTTCGTGCTGGACGGCCCCGGCGAGTACGAGGTGAAGCACGTCCTCGTCAACGGGGTGCGAACGTTCCGCGACGAGCAGCACGGGGCGGAGCGCGGGCGCAATGTCGCCTTCGTCGTCGAGGTCGACGGCGTGCACGTCGTGCACCTCGGTGACATCGCCCACACGCTCACCGAGGAGAAGCTCGGCGAGATCGGCTCCGTCGACATCGTCTGCGTGCCCATCGGCGGCCAGCTGTCGCCGACCAGGGCCGCGGAGCTGGTCGCCCAGCTCGACCCCAGGATCGTCGTCCCGATGCCGGTCTGCGACGACGAGGCAGCCTGCGAGCCCGCGGTCGCGAAGTTCCTCCACGAGATGGGAACACCGGCCGCTGAGCCGCAACCACGGCTCTCGATCACGTCGAGCGGTCTCCCGGAGGAGACGACGACGGTCCTCCTCGAATCGCGCGGCAGGGTCTAGCCTCGGGCGGCGCTGCCGCCGCCGTCGCCGTCCGTTCGTCGGCGAGCGCGTCAGGCGACGATGCGGCCGCCCCGAACCACGGTCCGCACGAGGTCCGCACCGGCCCAATACGGAATCTGGGCATGCGTCGGCACGTCCCAGACCGCGAGGTCGGCGCGGAGCCCCGGCGCCAGGGCGCCACGATCGGCCAGGCCGAGGGCGGCCGCCGCGTTGACCGTGGTGGCGACGAGGGCCTCGGACGCATCCATGCCCAGCCCCACGACCGCGGCCGTCATGACGAGCGGCAGGCTCACCACGGGTGACGTCCCGGGGTTGAAATCCGTGGCCAGGGCGACCGGGATCCCGGTCCCGATCAGCTCGCGCGCGGGCTCGCGTGCGGGGAGCCCGAGGAACCAGGACACGGTCGGGAGCAGCACGGCCACGACCGGCCGGCCGGCCGCGGCCGCGCGACCGAGCGCCCGGATCCCCTCGGGCGATGGGAAGCCAAGGTGGTCGGCCGAGAGCGCGCCGAGCTCGGCGGCCAGCTCGGCCCCGCCGGAAGGCGCGAGCTCGTCCGCGTGGAGGCGGACGTCGAGCCCGAGGGCCCGCGCCGCGAGCAGGATGCGGCGCGCCTGGTCGGGGGTGAAGACGCCCGCCTCGCAGAAGACGTCGCAGGACCGTGCGATCCCCTGCGCGGCCACCGCCGGCAGCTGCTCGGCGATCACCGCCGCCACGTAGGCCTCGGTCGCTGCGGCCGGGTCGCCCGCGATGGGCTGCCCGCATCTCGTCGGGCACCGCGTGCGCGCCCAGGTACGTCGGGACGACGTCCACCGGACCGTCGGCGGAAAGCTGGCCGGCGACCTCGAGGAGCCGCAGCTCGGTCGCCAGATCGAGGCCGTAGCCGGACTTCGCCTCGACCGTCGTGGTGCCCGAGCGCAGCATCCGGCCCAGCCAGCGGCGCCCGTGGGCGAGGAGCGCGTCGCGGGAGGCGGCCCGCGTCGCGCGGACGGTCGAGAGGATGCCACCACCCGCGGCGAGGATCTCGAGGTAGGTGGCGCCGCGGGCCCGCATCCCCACCTCGCCCTCGCGTGAGCCGGCGAAGAGCAGGTGGGTGTGGGCGTCGACCAGGCCCGGGGTCACCGTGCCGCCGCGCGCATCGAGGCGGTCGAAGGCACCGGGATCGCGGCCGTCCGCCGCGAGCGCCGCCGCCAGGGCCGCCTCGGCCCCGGACTCTCGGTCCACGGCGAGGATCCGTCCATCAAGGCAGGCGACGGCCGTCCCGGGGGGAGCGATCGCCGGGTCGCCCTGGCCGCTGCCCCGGCGCGTCCCGCCGGCGAGCGTCGCGACCTCGGCCGCCCCCGAGACCAGGAGCCCGCGGCGAGCGGAGCGCGGCCGGTTCGGTGCGGCCATCAGCCGCCCGCCGCCTCGGCGAGGCGCAGCTCGAGGGCCATCAGCGGCGACGCGTCGCGGAGCCTCAGGTAGCGCCCGGCAGCCAGGACCCGCTCCTCCGGGGCCGCGCCGCGCGGCGCCCCGGCATGGTCGGCGACCGCCTCGAAGGCGGCCAGCGGCGCGAGGCCGATCAGCTCGGACTCGGCGAGCTCCACGCCGTCCTCCGCCGCCTCCGCCCGCACCATCTCCCAGGCTGCCCACAGCGGCGTCCGGGCGAAGTCGAGCAGGTTCATCGACACCTGCGCGCGGTGAAGCTCGTCGATGAAGAAGCCCTTGGCCTGGACCGCGGGCAGGCCGCCCGACAATTCGCGGACTCGGTGGGCGATCCGCTTCGCCAGCTCGAGGTCGTCCGAGGCGAGGTTGATGTTCCAGGCGATCAGGAACGGGCGTGCGCCGACGCACGTGGCGCCGCCCCGGGGATGGAGGCGTGCCGGCCCGTAGTCGGGCTCGCGGCCGCGGGTCGCGATCTCGGCCCGCAGGCCCTCGTACTGTCCGCGGCGCAGGTCGGCGAGCTTCACCCGGTCGGGCCGGGTCGCGGCCGCCGCGTACAGGTAGACCGGAAGGTCGAAGCGGGACGCGATCCTGCGGCCGAAGTCGCGGGCGAAGCCGACGCAGTCCTCCAGGGTCGTCTCGCCGAGGGGCACGAAGGGGACGACGTCGACGGCCCCGATCCGGGGATGCTCCCCGGATTGCTCCTCCATGTCGATCTCGCGGAGGGCCACGTCGACGAGCCGCTCCAGCGCGTCGGCCACCGCCTCGCTCTCCCCGGCGAGCGTGAAGACGCTGCGGTTGTGGGAAGGGTCGCTCGTGCGGTCGAGGAGGTGCGCTCCGGGCACGGATTCGAGGGCCCCGGCGAGGCGGTCGAGCACCTCGGGCCGGCGACCCTCGGACACGTTCGGGACGGACTCGACGAGGGCCATGCCGGTATCGTGGCACACCGATGCCTGCCCCCGACCCGCCGCGCGACGCCCCGGCGCCGACGCACCCGCCGCCGAGCCTCTGGCACAGCCCCGACTTCCTGCGCCTGTGGACGGCCGAGACCGTCAGCCAGCTGGGGACCCAGGTCAGCGCGCTGGCGATCCCGTTCGTCGCCATCGACCTCCTCGGGGCGTCCACCTTCGAGGTCGCCCTGCTCGGGGTCGTCGACTTCCTGCCCTTCCTGCTGATCGGGCTGCCCGCGGGCGTCTGGGTCGACCGGCTGCGGCGACGGCCGGTGATGATCGCCGGGGACCTCGGGCGAGCGGTCGCCCTCGCGACCATCCCGGTGGCCTTCGCCCTCGGGGCGCTGACCATCGTCCAGCTCTACGTCGTGGGCTTCGTCGTCGGCGTCCTCACGGTCTTCTTCGACGTCGCCTACCAGAGCTACCTGCCGTCCGTGGTGGCGCGCGACCAGCTCCAGGAGGGCAACGCCAAGCTCGAGATCAGCCGGGCCGGCGCCGCGGTGATCGGGCCCGGGCTCGCCGGCGTCCTCATCGGCGTGCTGCGGGCGCCGCTCGCCGTGATCGTCGACGCGCTCTCCTACGCCGGGTCGGCGCTGTTCGTGTTCCTCATCCGGCGGCCGGAGCCGCCGCCGGAGGTCCACCGCGAGGACGGCCAGGCGCGGGCCGGGATGCGCCGGGAGATGGCGGAGGGGCTGCGCTACGTCCTGGGCCACGCCTACCTGAAGAACATCGCGGCCTGCACCGCGACCGCCAACCTGTTCGGCAACGTCGCCGGCGCCGTGCTCCTCGTGTACGCCGTGCGCGAGCTGGGGATGACGGCGCAGGCGATCGGGGTGGCCTTCTCGATCGGGGCCACGGGGGCGCTCCTCGGCGCCCTCGTGTCCAACCGGGTCTCGCGGCGGCTCGGCGTGGGTCTGACGATCATCGCCTTCGCGGGCATCTCGGGCCCGGCGCTCCTGCCCCTGGCGCTGGCGCCCGCCGGGACGGCGACGCCGGTCCTCATCGCCCTCGTCGCCCTCTTCGCCTTCGTCGCCGGCGTCTCCGCCGTCGTCTACAACGT
Source organism: uncultured Chloroflexia bacterium (assembly GCA_963776355.1). GTDB lineage: Bacteria > Chloroflexota > Limnocylindria > Limnocylindrales > CSP1-4 > CTSoil-043. Next base: position 398,581 of record CAVZLU010000006.1, read on the forward strand.
GGCCCAGGTGAGCCTCCGCCAGGCGATCACCCCCGCCCGGATGCAGGGGCGCATGAACGCCACGATGCGCTGGTTCGTGTGGGGCACGATCCCGATCGGCGCCCTGCTCGGCGGGCTGCTCGGCACCGTCGTCGGCGTGCGCGAGACGCTCCTCATCGGGGCGCTCGGGGAGATGGCCGCGGTGCTCCCGGTGCTCTTCAGCCCGGTGCGGGGAATCCACGCCATGCCGGAGCCCGTCGACGCGGTCGACGCGGTCGACGCCGCGTCCCCGGTCGGGTAGGAGGGTCAGCCGCCCCCGTCCCGCATCGGGATCCGCACGCCGCGCTCCCGGGCCACGTCCAGCGCCCGCTCGTAGCCCGCGTCGGCGTGGCGGATCACCCCCATCCCGGGATCGGTGGTCAGCACGCGCTCGAGCTTGGCCGCGGCCAGGTCCGTCCCGTCGGCGACGATCACCATCCCCGCGTGCTGGCTGTACCCGATCCCCACGCCGCCGCCGTGATGGATGCTCACCCATGTCGCCCCGGCCGCCGTGTTCACAAGGGCGTTGAGGAGCGGCCAGTCGGCCACGGCGTCGGTCCCGTCGGCCATCGCCTCCGTCTCCCGGTTCGGCGAGGCCACGCTCCCCGAGTCGAGGTGGTCGCGCCCGATGACGATCGGCGCCCCCACCTCCCCGCGGCGCACGAGCTCGTTGAAGGCGAGGCCGGCCCGCGCGCGCTCCCCGTAGCCGAGCCAGCAGATCCGGGCCGGGAGCCCCTGGAACGGCACCCTGGCCTCTGCCATCTCGAGCCAGCGGCGCAGCCCGGCGTCGTCCGGGAAGAGGCGCAGGATCTCGGCGTCGGTGCGGAGGATGTCCCGCGGATCTCCCGAGAGGGCGACCCAGCGGAACGGGCCGCGGCCCTCGCAGAACTGGGGCCGGATGAAGAGGGGCACGAAACCCGCGAACGCGAAGGCGTTGGCGACGCCCGCCTGGTGGGCCTGGGCCCGGATGTTGTTGCCGTAGTCGAAGACGACCGCCCCGGCGGCCTGGAAGGCGAGCATCGCCCGCACGTGGGCGGCCATGCCGGCCATCGCCCGCCGCTGGTAGACCTCCGGCTGGGTCCGCCGCAGGACCAGGGCGTCGGCGAGCGTCATCTCCGGCGGCACGTAGCCGCCGAGGGCATCGTGGGCCGACGTCTGGTCGGTGACGGCGTCGAAGCGCTCGCCGGACGCCGCCCACCCCGGCTCGATCTCGGCCGCATTGCCGACCAGCGCGATGGACAGGGCCTCGCCCTGCGCGGCCGCCCGACGGGCCACGGCCAGGGCCGCGGCCGGGGAATCGGTGAGTCGGTCGACGTAGCCGATCTCGTGCCGTCGGCGAGCGCGCGCCTCGTCGACCTCGATGGCGATGACCACGCCGTCGTTCATCGTGATCGACAGCGGCTGGGCGCCGCCCATGCCGCCGAGGCCGGCCGTCAGGATGACCCGGCCGCGCAGCGTCCCGCCGAAGTGCTGCCGCGCGAGCTCGGCGAACGTCTCGTACGTGCCCTGGAGGATCCCCTGGGTCCCGATGTAGATCCAGGAGCCGGCTGTCATCTGGCCGTACATCATCAGCCCCGACTGCTCCAGCTCCCGGAAGTGCTCCCAGGTGGCCCAGCGCCCGACGAGGTTCGAGTTGGCGATCAGCACCCGCGGGGCCCACGGGTTGGTGCGGAACACGCCGACCGGCTTGCCCGACTGGACGAGGAGCGTCTCGTCGTCGGCCAGCGCCCGCAGCTCGCGGACGATGGCATCGAAGGCCTCCCAGCTCCGGGCGGCGCGGCCGGTCCCGCCGTAGACGACCAGGGCGTCCGGGTTCTCCGCGACCTCCGGGTCGAGGTTGTTCATGAGCATCCGCAGGACCGCCTCCTGCTGCCAGCCACGACAGGAGATCTCCGGGCCACGGGGGGCCCGGACGGGGCGCGCGCCGGGGAGGGGCGGAGCGTCGTGGGCGCCGGGCGAGGTTGTCATGGGCAGAGTGTCGCGCGGCGTGGCGCGGCCGTACAGGGGCGGAGACGCCCTGGAGCCGCCGGGGGTCGGTGCCGCGTCGCGCCGCTGGCCATCGTCGCGATCCATCGTCGCGATCCGTCCGGCCGATCCGCTACGCTCCGGGAGCCATGCCCATCCTCGCCGTCCGCCGCTGGGCCGACCTGGACGTCGCCGAACAGGCCCGCCTCCTGGCCCGTTCCACGGCGGCCATCTTCGAGGGCGGCCTCCAGCGCTCGATCGAGGCGCTCTTCGAGGACGTCAGGGCCCGCGGCGACGCGGCGGTCCTCGACGCCACCGAGCACTTCGATGGCATCCGGCTGACGGCGGCCGGCCTCCGCGTCCAACCCGAGGAGCTGGACGCCGCCCACGCAGCCGCGGGAACGGCACTGCTCGCCGGCGTTCGCGAGGCGATCCACAACAGCCGTCTCTTCAACGCGGCCCAGGTCCGGGCGACGGCGCTCGGCTGGCTGGCCGAGATTCGGCCCGGATTCGAGGTGGGCGAACAGGCGACCCCGATCCCGTCGGCCGGCCTGTACGTCCCGGCCGGGAAGGGCAGCTTCCCGTCGGTGCTGGTGCAGATCGGGGTCCCCGCGGTCGTCGCCGGCGTGCCCGAGATCGTGGTCCTCGTCCCGCCGATGCCCGGCACGGGGGTGGTCGACCCGGCCACGCTGGCCGTCGCCCACGAGCTCGGGCTGGCCACCGTCTTCCGGGCCAACGGACCGGCGGGGATCGCGGCCCTGACCTTCGGGACCGAGACCATCCCCCGCGTCCACAAGATCGTCGGTCCGGGCAGCCCGGCCGTGGCGGCCGCCCAGGTGCTGGCGCAGCGCTTCGGGACGGTGACGAACATGCTGTGCGGCCCGTCGGAGAGCCTCCTCCTCGCGGACGCGAGCGCGGACCCCTGGCGCCTCGCCCTCGACCTCGTCAACGAGGCGGAGCACGGTCCCGATTCGGCCGCCCTCGTCGCCACCGACGCGCCGGACCTGGCGGCCGCCCTCGAGGTGGCCGTCGCCGAGCAGGTGGCGGCGCTCCCCGAGCCCCGCCGCGGGCTATGCGACCGCCGTGCTCGGCGACCTCGGGGGGGTGCTCCTGTTCGACACCATGGCGGCGGCCATCGACTTCGCCAACGAGTACGCCCCCGAGCACCTGCAGGTCGCCACCTCCCAGCCGGAGGCCACCCTGCGCGGCCTCCGCTACGCCGGCGAGATTCTCCTCGGGCAGGACACCCCGATCGGCGCCAGCAGCTACTCGATCGGGATCCCGGCCACCCTCCCGACGGGCGGCTTCGCCAAGGTGAACGGCGGGGTCACGGCGCGGACGTTCCAGACGACCACGTCGATCGCGCGGCTGTCGCCGGCAGCGCTCGCGCGGCTCGCCGGCCCGACGACGGCCCTCGCCGACCACGAGGGCTTCCCGGCTCACGCCAACGCCTTCCGCGGCCGCGGTCTCGGCTAGCGATGGCCGCGAGAAGCCGGCGATGACCGCCGCCAGCGCCCCCGACATCGTCCGCTTCCTGCCGGCCCGGGCCGTCGCGGTCGCGACGGGCGCGAGCGAGCGCTCGGCCGCGCGCTGGCGGGCGGGCACGCGTCCTCGCCGGCGGGCGTTCGTCGGCCGGCTGGCCGACCTGGCGGCCGTGGTCGGGCTCCTCGGCGGGTCGATGTCGGCGCGCGGGACCGCTGCCTGGCTCACCGCCCCGAGCGCCTACCTCGGCGGCGATCGACCCGCCGACCTCATCGCGCGCGGCGAGACCGAGCGCGTCCGTGGCGCCGCGCTCGCGTACGCGGCCGGCGACGCGACCTGAACGAGGCTCCGCGCCCGGGGACCACGCGGGGTCGGGCTCGCCGGCCGTCGCCGCCCGTGGGCCGGTTCACGGGCCGCATCTACCGTCAGACCGCGCTCCGGGTCCCCGCCTGCCTTCCGCCCGGCGGGCTGGCGCCGCACGCCGGGCGCTACCACGGGGTCGGCGACGCGTGGCCGCTCTACGGCGCGCTCGACGAGGCGACGATCTGGAGCGAGTGGGCGCTCGCGACCGGCGGCGCCGTGCGACCGGCGGACGACCCGCGCTGGCGCTGCATCTTCGAGGCCGACCTGGCGGTCCTCGACCTCCGGGACGAGGCGACGCGGGCGACGCTCCGGGTCACGCTCGACGACCTCGTCGCGCCGTGGTCGCCCGAGCGCCCGAACCAGGCCTGCCGCCGGGCGATGGCCGCGGCGGTCGCCGTCGGCGCCGACGCGCTGATCGTGCCCTCGGCCGCCCGGCCGGGCGGCTGGTGCATCGACGTGCTGCCGGCGGCGTGGACCCGCCTCGACCTGGTCGCGCGGGACCAGGTGACGCCGATGCCGCCGGACGGCGAGCCTGCCGCTCTTCCCGGGACGCAGATCCGGGCGCGGCCTCACAGCTCGCGGCCTCAGAGCTCGCGGCGGACCACCGGGTAGCGCTCGTCGGGCACGACGACCGTGAAGCCGGCGCGCTCCCAGAACGCCGTCGTCGCCGCCGACGTGGCGTCCGGCTTCGGCCCGATCTCCGGGTACGCCTCGACGGCGGCGAACCCGCGGCCGGCGAGGTCGTCGCAGACCGCGGCCACCAGGCGCTGGCCGAGCCCGCGGCCGCGGTCGGAGGCTGCGACCGCCACGCAGGTGATGATCGCGGGCAGCGGGCTCTGCGGCAGGCGCGGATAGAGCTCCCGCAATCGCAGCGCCCGTGGGTACGCGGACAGCGGCCCGAACTGGGTGTACGCGGCCGGCCGCTCGCCCTCGCCATCGTCTCCGCCATCGACGAGCAGCACCTTGGCGTAGCTCCCGAACACGGCCAGGCCGCGCCCCAGGAGCGCCAGCTTTGGCGGGGCGCCGGGACCGACACTCGGGCGCTCGGCACGCTTTGGGGCGAACGGGTTCTCGGCGGGCGGCTCGTCGTCGTCGAGGGCGAACGGGTTCAGGGGCGCAGGACGCTTCAGCGCGAACGGATTGTCGTCCGAGGCCTCGAGGTCCGCGAGGAACGGGTTGCTCGATGGCCGCCGCGCGGGCGCCGGCGCCCCGGCCGCCCCTGCCTCGCCCGTCCGCAGCCAGCTTGCGCGGGGGGACTTCGAACCGCGGTCGGCGTCCTCCCAGTAGTCGCAGGTGCGATGGTCGAACGACGGGTCCGCGCACGGCGGGAGGAGCCCGAATGCGGCCGCGTCGACCACGTCGACGATGCGGATCCCGTCCATCCGTTGAGAGTAGCGCGGGCCGCCGGCGGTCGCCCCGAGGATGGGCGCACGGCCGCCTGGCGAGTCGCGCCGCGACGGCGCCGGGCTTCGCCTCGCGGGCGACGCGGGCGACGCCCGCGCCCGCGCCGGCGGATCGGGACGCCTGGCACTGGCGTGCGGGCCGGCCGCGGGCGACGCTCCCCGCCATGACCGCGAACCGCGCGCCGTCCACCCGCGGCGCCGACGCCGCCCGAGCCGGAGCATCCACGGCGGGGGCGCTTCGAGCCCCCGCCCGAGCTCGGCACGACGGCGAAGGCCCTCTCCGACGCCAGCCGGATCGCCTTCAAGTACGGCAACCGCTACGCGATGGTTCCGTTTCACCGGGCCGGCCTCGGCGCCTGGCTGGGCAACCCCCTCTCCGGCTGGCAGTGCCTGCTGACGACCACCGGCCGCCGCTCCGGACTCCCGCGGCACACTCCGCTCGGCTACATCGTGGCCGATGGGGCGGCCTGGGTGATGGCCGGCTACGGCCCGTCGACGCTCTGGTACCGGAACATCCTCGAGGACGAGCGGGTCACGCTGCTCCTGCCGGGCCGTCCCCCGATCGCGGCCCTGGCGGCAGAGGCGGGAGATCCGAGCGTCCGGGCCCGGATCATCCCGCCGCTGTGCCGCTCGATGGCGCTGCCGGGGGCGATGGCCGGCTGCTTCCCACCGACCTCCTCCGACGACCGGATCCTGGAGTGCGTCGCCTGGGTGCCGCTCGTTCGGATCGCCCCAACCGATGGGACGCCGCTGGCGGCCGGACCCGACGACCCCGGCGGCCTGGGCTGGACATGGCGCCAGGCACTCGCGCTCGGCTGCACGGTGCTCGGCATCCGCGCGATTCGCCGGGCCCTCGGCGGCTGACAAACGTTCGTCCAGGCAGACCGTTCGCGGCCACGAACTATCCGCCGCCCGTGATCCCCAGGAGCCGCAGTCCCTCGACCGCCAGGAGGGCCGCGAAGATGAGCAGCAGGACACCCAGGACGAGCATGACCGCCCGGTACGCGCCCCCGCGAAGTCGCTGACTCGAACGGCCGGCGAGGATCGCGAGGACGCACTTCGCGCCGACGAGGCAGGTGTAGAAGCCGGCGAGGAAGGCGACGACGGCCGGCGCTCCCTGGTCCCAGGCCAGGATGAGCGTGGGCGCTCCGACGGTGACCCAGAAGATGTACGGGTGCGGACTGAGGGCATTGACGATGGCCCCGCGCGACCAGGACCGGGGCGCCTCGCCGGGCCGGCCCGCCTCGATCCCCGTGGTGCGGAGGGATCCGACCCCGAGGTAGGCGACGAACGCGGCCCCGGCGAGGGAGATCACGCCCAGGACCCAGGTGGCCGTGCCGGCAGCGGCCGCGACGAGGATGGTCGCGAGGACCACGATCGGGACATCGGTGATGAGCGGCGCGGCCGCGATCTTCAGTCCCTCGCGAGTCCCGTAGCGGATCGACTGGGCCAGCACCAGGGCCATGAGCGGCCCGGGGAGAATCCGGCGGCGAGGCCGAGGACGATCCCGGCGGCCAGGAACTCGAGCACCGCGGCCCCGGCGAGCCGCGTTCAGCCGTCGACGAGGTCGACGAGCGCCCCCGTCCGCACGAGCCGGATCGCGGCCGCGATGTCCGCGCTCATCTCCCGATCGTCATCGAGCTTCGGCAGGGCGGCGCGGATCCGCCGATGGGCTTCCGCAACCCCGGTCCCGGCCATCGGCGCGGATCCGGCTTCGTCGCGGGTGACGGGCGCTCCAGCGGGACGGAGGCCACGCGCCATGACCGCGAGACGAAGGTCCAGGGCCTGGGCCCCGACAACGAGCTCGAGGGCCAGGATGCGCTCGACATTGTCGAGGACGTCGCGGGCGTGGCGGGCCGCGGTGGCCCCCATCGACACGTGGTCCTCCTGGTTGGCCGATGTCGGGATCGAGTCCGCCGACGCCGGGTGCACGAGCACCTTGTTCTCCGACGCCAGGGCAGCCGCCGTGTACTGGAGCACCATCATCCCCGAGTTGAGCCCGCTGGCCGGGGCCAGGAACGGCGGCAGGCCGCCGCTGAGCCGGGCGTCGAGCAGGAGCGCGATCCGCCGTTCGCTGATCGCGCCGAGCTCGGCCAGGGCCAGCTTGGCAAAGTCGAGGGCGAGGGCGATCGGCTCCCCGTGGAAGTTGCCCCCCGAGATGACCAGGCCGCCGCCGGTCGCCGCCACGTCGGCGTCCGGCGACGCCCCCCTCGGGAAAGACGAGCGGGTTGTCGGTGGCCGCGTTCATCTCCACGTCGAGGACGCGGCGCAGGTGGTCCAGCGCATCGCGAACGGCGCCGTGCACCTGGGGCACGCAGCGCAGGGAGTAGGGATCCTGGACCTTGTGCGCCGAGGCATGGTGGCTGGCCATCAGCGCCGAATCGCGCAGGAGGTGGCGCATCTCGGCCGCCACCGCCACCTGGCCGGGATGCGGCCGCGCCAGCTGGTAGGCGGCCGCGTAGGGAACGTCCGTCCCGAGCAGTGCCTCGACGGATTGGGCCGCCGCGACCGACGCCGTGCGGGTCAGCCGGTCGGCGTCGGCAAGGAGCAGGGCGCCGAAGGCGCTCATGAGCTGCGTCCCGTTGAGGAGCGCGAGGCCCTCCTTGGCCTCGAGCACGAGGGGATCCAGGCCCGCCTCGCGGAGCGCGAGCATGGCCGGCATCACGTTGCCGTCGAGCTCGACGTCGCCGTGCCCGATGAGCGGCAGGGCGAGGTGGGCCAGCGGGGCGAGGTCGCCCGACGCTCCGACACTCCCCTGGGCGGGCACGACGGGGTGGATCCCCAGCTCCAGGAACCGCAGGATGCGGTCGACGACCTCCGGCCTGCAGCCCGAGTGACCAAGGGCCAGGGTGTTGGCGCGGAGCAGCAGCATCGCCCGGACGACCTCGCGCGGCAGCGCCGGGCCGACGCCGACGGCGTGGCTCGAGAGCAGGTTCACCTGGAGACGGCGCGCGTCCGCCGGCGCGATCGTGGTCGTGGCGAGGTCACCGAACCCGGTCGTGATCCCGTACACGACCTCGCCCGCCGCGACGAGGCGCTCGACGACCTCCCGGGCCTCGGCCATCCGGGCCCGGGCATGGACATCGAGGACGGCGTTCGCCCCGGCCCGGGCCACGGCCTCGACGACCGGCACGGTGAGGTCGGCGCCGGTCAGGACGATCATGCCGGCCTGTGCGCCCGGCGACGGACGCCCGGGCTCGGGGTGCGGACCGCTGGGGTGGTCAAGCGGGCGGGCGGTCGGATCGCTCACATCGCCGAGCATAGTCCGCCCCGCGTCGCTCGACCCGGTTGTCCGTCGACGCGTCGGAACGCCGTCCGGGCGCCGTCGATCGGTCCGGGCTCGCGTATCCTCCGCTCTCGATGCTTGCCTTCATCGACCAGACCGTCATCCCCTTCCTCGAGACGCTCTACGGTGCGGTCGGCTACCTCGGCGTGATGTTCGCGATGGCCATCGAGTCGGCGATGATCCCGCTCCCCTCGGAGCTGATCCTTCCGTTCGCCGGGTTCCTCGTCTCCGACCCTTCGAAGATCGAGCCGATCACCGGCCAGCCATGGAGCTTCTGGATCGTCGTCGTCGTGGCGACCCTCGGGAACACGATCGGCTCGCTCATCGCCTACGCGATCGGCGCCTACGGCGGCCGGCCGTTCCTGCAGCGGTACGGCAAGTACCTCCTGATCCGCGAGCACGAGCTCGAGATCGCCGACGAGTTCTTCGCCCGCTGGGGCGCCCAGACGGCGTTCTTCAGCCGCCTCCTGCCGATCGTCCGCACGTTCATCAGCTTCCCGGCGGGGGTCGCCCGGATGGACCTCCGGAAGTTCGTCGTCTACTCGACCGCGGGGGCCTTCCTGTGGTCGACCGCCCTCGTGTGGGCCGGTGTCCAGCTGGGCGAGAACTGGGAGGAGATCCGGCGGGTGCTCCAGCCGTTCGACCTCCTGATCGCGGTCGGCGTCGCCGGCCTGGTCGTCGTGCTGCTGTGGTTCCGTCTCGGGCGGCCGTTCCCCGGCCGGCAACGGCCGGCCGACCCCGGCGCGAAGTAGGGCCCGCCGACCCCGGCGCGGAGCAGGGCGCCCCCGGCGTGGGGCGAGACGAGTCAATCGGGAGCCTGCGGGCAGGTCCGCCGGCGGGCCGGGCGACGCACTCCGGCCGTCGATGCAACCGACCGACGCCCGGACCGCCGGGTCTAGAATGCGGCCATGAGCGACGCGACTCACGACGAGCCGGCCTCCCCGCACGAGCCCGACGACGCGGGCCACGGCCATGCCGGGCACGAGGAGCAAGGGTCGCACGCCGCGGCGCTGGGTCCGATCGACTGGAGGGCGTGGGGCGCGGGGCTGCTCGGCATCGGGGCCGGGCTCGTCGTCGCGATCTGCCTCTTCGCCGCGACGTCGGCCTGAACGGCGATGAGCGGACCCTACGGTCCCAACACCGTCGCCGCGGAGCGTCTTCTCGACGACCTCGACCACCTGCCCGCTGGGGCGGTGTCCGCGCTGGCGGCAGCGGGTGGGGACTCCATCGAGACGACCGACGACAATCCTGTCCAGGCGGCCCGCGCCGAGCTGCGTTCCCGCCTCCGCGAGATCGCCAGGTCGGCCGGTCGCCTCGGGGCGGTGCGGGCGATCGGTGACGAGGTCGCGGCCTGGGCAGCGAGCACGACGCACTGGTTCCCGGCCGGCGTGGCCGCCGGCGGCGAGAGCACCGCCGAGATGAGCCCCCGGGTGGCGGCCGTCCCGATGGTGCTCGACGCTGCCTATGCCGTCGTCCTCGAGGATCTCCTCGAGGACGACGAGCTGGACGTTCTCCTCGGCCCCTGGGAAGAGGTCGTGGGGTCGCCGTTCGGCGAGCGCGACGACCGGGCGGGCGGCGACGAGGGCGTGTCCGAGGAAGCCGACGAGGTTGACGAGGAGCCGGACGAGGACGAGTTCCCCGGCTGAGGGTGGACCGTGATCGGCCCGCGGCGCGCCTCGGGCGCCGCTCCGGGGTCAGCGCCTCCCGCGCAGGTAGACGAGCCAGTAGACGGCACCCACCAGAATCGTGCCCCCGACGATGTTGCCGAGGGTGACCGGGACGAGGTTGCCCACCAGCCCCTGCCAGTCGAGGGCCGCGTAGTCGGCCGGAACGTGGTCGATGGCGGTCCAGAAGGAGGCCGGCGCCACGGCCTTGATCAGCATCGCGACCGGGATGAAGTACATGTTGGCGACCGAGTGCTCGAAGCCCATGGCGACGAAGGCGGCGATGGGCGGGACGATGGCCAGGATGCGATCGGTGGTCGTGCGGGCGGAGTACGTCAGCCAGACGGCGAGGCAGACGAGGCCGTTGCAGAGGATCCCCAGGACGAACGCCTGGAGAGGGCCGTAGCCGACCTTCGTCGTGGCCGTGGTGAGGGCGACGGCGCCGACCGATCCACCCCCGAACGCGTACTGGCCCGCGGCCACGATCAGGACCGCCGTCCCGACCGCGCCCACGAAGTTGCCGGCATAGACGATGCCCCAGTTGCGCATCACCGCGGCGGTCGAGATCCGGCGCGAGGCCCAGGCCATCGCCAGCAGGTTGTTGCCGGTGAAGAGCTCGGCCCCCCCGACGATCACGAGGATCAGGCCGAGCGAGAAGGCGAGCCCGGCGACGAGCCGGATGATCCCGTAGGGCAGGACGCCGGTGGCCCCGGCCGAGACCGTGGTCGCGAAGGCGGCGCCGAGGGCGATGAAGGCCCCCGCCAGGATCGCCAGCACGAACATCGGGACAACGCCGAGGGCGGCCTTGCGGACGCCGACCTCGGCGGCCTTGGCCGCCATCTCGGCGGGCATCAGGGCATCGAGGCGCGCCTCGGTGGCGGTCTGCCCGTGGTGCTCACCGGCCGCGTGGGGCTGGCCCGGGGCGGCGGCCGCCGCCGCGGGACCCGCGCCCGGCGCGCTCGAGGCGGCCACGGCTAGAAGAGCCCGACGACGTTCCCGTCGGCGTCGATGTCGATCTTCTCTCCGGCCGGGTGGCTGGGCAGACCCGGCATGGTCCGCATGTCGCCGGCGAGCGGGTAGATGAAGCCTGCTCCCGCCGCCAGGCGCACGTCCCGGATCGGGAGGCGGAACCCCGTGGGGCGGCCCTTGAGCGCCGGGTCGTGGGACAGCGAGAGGTGGGTCTTGGCGACGCAGACCGGGAGGTGGCCGTACCCGAAGCTCTCGTACTCGGCGAGCGCCTTCGTCGCGGCCGGGGCGAAGTCGACGCCGGCCGCCCCGTAGACCCGGGTGGCGATCGTCTCGATCTTCTCCCGCAGGGGCATCTCGTCCGGGTAGAGGAGGTGGAAGGCGCCGCCCTCGGATTCGGCCGCCTCCCAGACCGCGGCAGCGAGCGCCTCCGCGCCCTTGCCCCCGTCGGCGAAGTTGGTGGTCACGACGGCGTCGCGGGCACCCGCGGCCAGGGAGACCTCGCGGACCGCCGCGAACTCGGCCGGCGTGTCGGTGGGGAAGGCGTTCATGGCCACGACCACGGGGACCCCGTAGGACCGAACGAGCTCGACCTGCGCGGCCAGGTTCGCCCCGCCCTTCACGACGGCCTCGACGTTCTCGGTGGTGAGCGCTGGATCGAGCGGCTTGCCGGCCACGATCCGGCCCACCCCGCCGTGCATCTTGAGGGCCCGGATCGTCGCCACGACGACGGCCGCATCGGGCCGCAGCCCCGACGCCCGGCACTTGATGTCGAAGAACTTCTCGGCCCCCATGTCCGCCCCGAAGCCGGCCTCGGTGACGACCATGTCGGAGGTGGCGAGGGCGACGCGGTCGGCGATGATCGAGCTGTTGCCGTGGGCGATGTTGGCGAAGGGCCCGCAGTGGACGTAGGCCGGGCCGCCCTCCAGCGTCTGGAGGAGGTTCGGCTTGATCGCGTCGCGGAGGAGCACGGTCATCGCGCCGGCCACCTGGAGGTCCTCGGTCGTGACCGCCTTGCCCTCGCGGCTGGTGGCGACGACGATCCGGCCGAGCCGGGCGCGGAGGTCGAAGAGGTCCTTGCTGAGGGCCAGGATCGCCATCACCTCCGAGGCGACGGTGATGACCCACTCCGCCTCGCGGGGAACGCCGTTCTCCTTGCCGCCGAGGCCGATGACCGCGCGCCGGATGGCCCGGTCGCTGATGTCCACCACGCGCGGCCAGCGGATCGAGAACGGATCGATGCCGAGCGCGTTCCCGTGATGGAGGTGATTGTCCAGGAAGGCCGAGGCCAGGTTGTGGGCGGCGCTGATCGCGTGGATGTCGCCCGTGAGGTGGAGGTTGAAGTCCTCCATGGGGATGATCTGGGAGTACCCGCCGCCCGCGGCGCCGCCCTTGATCCCGAAGACCGGCCCCAGCGACGGCTGGCGGATGGCGACCGCTGCCTTGCGGCCGATCCGGTTGAGGCCCTGGGCCAGGCCGACCGTCGTCGTCGTCTTGCCCTCGCCGAGCGGCGTCGGGGTGATCGCGGTCACGACGACGTACTTGCCGCGGGCGCGCTCGCGCTCGACGCGCTCGACCCCGGCCAGGGTCACCTTCGCCTTCGTGGGGCCGTAGAGCTCGATCTCGTCGGGCCGCAGGCCGAGGTCGGCCGCGACGTCGACGATGGGGCGCGGGCGCACGGAGCGCGCGATCGCGAGGTCGGACGGGAAGGACATGGGATGCCTCCGGGGGCGCTCTGAGCTCAGTGGGCGGACCGCGATGTGGAGCTGGACATCGCCGGGTCGGGGACGGCGGCGGCGGCGCTCGTGGCCGGGGCGCGGAGCATGCCGGCACCGGGCGCCGTCCTCCCTTCGACCTGGTTGCGGGCGGCCCGCACCAGGTGGGTGAGGAGGATGGCGTTGGTCAGCGGACCCACGCCACCGGGAACGGGCGTGATGGCCGAGGCGACGCGGGCCGCGGACTCGAAGTCGACGTCGCCGACAAGGCGGCCGTCCACGACGTTGATGCCGACATCGACGACGACGGCGCCACGCTTCAGCATCTCCCCGGTGACGAGACCGGCCCGTCCGGCGGCGACCACGACGACATCGGCCTCGCGCAGGTGGGCGCCGAGGTCGGGCGTCCGCGAGTGGCAGATCGTGACCGTGGCGTGCTCGCGCAGCAGCAGGAACGCGGCCGGCTTGCCGACGACGTTGCTGCGACCGACGACGACCGCGCGGGCGCCGCTCAGGGGAACGCCGGAGCGCTTGAGGATCTCCACGGCCGCATGGGCCGTGGCCGGCAGGAAGCCGTCGTATCCGAGCGACAGGAGGCCGGCATTGAGCGGGTGGATCCCGTCGATGTCCCTGGCGGGGTCCAGCGTGTCGATGACGACGCGGAGCGGGATGGCGGCCGGCAGGGGCTGCTGGACGATGATCCCCGCCACCGTCCGGTCGGCGCCCAGGGCCAGGATCTCGTGCCCGAGCGCCTCGGCCGTGCAGTCGTCACCGAGCTCGACCAGGCGGTCCTGGATGCCGACCAGGCGGCAACCGTCGAGGATCTTGTGGAGGTAGACCGTCGACGGGGCGTCGCGGCCGACGATGACGACCGCCAGCTCGGGCGTGTAGCCGTGCGTCGCCTTGAAGTCGGCCACGTCGGCTGCGACGTCGGCCCGCACGTCGACGGCGATCGGGCCGCCCCGCAGGAGGCGTGGACCCTCGTCGTTGAGGAGCGTCACGCCCCGGCCTCGGGATCGCGCAGCTCGGCCCGCTCCACGTTGGCCCGGGTGGCCTCGGCGAGGTCCTCGACCTCCGCCAGCAGCGTCTCGACGCGACCGCGCAGCTCGCCCGCCAGCGCCTCGTCCCCGAGCGACGGGAGGTTGACGACGACGTTCTCCGCGGCACCGTGGGCCGCGGCCTCGACGAGCCGCGAGGCGACCGCCAGGTCACTGGCGGCGTTGAGGTTGCTGCGACCCGCGAGCGCCTCGGACGCGGCGACCACGGCCCGGCAGGCCTCGACGGTCCGCAGCGGCACGTCCGCCGCGACGCGCGCCGACGCCCGGATCGCGGCCGTCCGGGCAGCCTTCTCCGCGTCCGTCTCACGCGGCAGCTTCAGGGCCGCGGCGAAGTCCGCGTACGCGTTGGCGTCCTCGTCGGCGAGGTCGAGCAGGCGAGCGGCAAGCTCCCGGCCCGCGGCCCCGTGGCGCGCGTGGGTGGCGGCATAGGCGGCGTACTTCGGGCGATCGAGCGAGAGCGAGGCAACCATCGCCACGAGTGCCGCCCCGCACGAGGCGGCCACCGCCGAGGCGGCGCCGCCTCCCGGGCTCGGGGTGGCCGAGCCCAGGAGCTCGATGAACCCGTCGAGGGGCATGGACCCGAAGCGAGGCGAGGGCATCTCCGACATGGGCCCGATTGTATGAGGCGGGTCACCCCCGGACAGGGCCGTCCCGCCCGGGACCCCGGGCCGCCGGTCCCTCGGCCCGGATGACGGGCGGCCCGGGTGGGCCCGCTGGCCCGGGTATGGCCGGGCCCGGGGCGGACGCGGTACCGGTCGCGCCTGCCCCGGGCCCGAGGAGAACGGCCCGCCGGGAGGGCGGCAGGCCGGGAGCGCCGGATCGACGGCCGGCGCGGAGCCGTTGAACGAGGTGACGGGCTACAGGGCCGTGCTCGTGTTCGCCGGGCGCCTCGGCGAGCCCGTTGGCGTCCGCGCCGTTCAGGCGGCCCGGGCGACGTCCGGGTCGAGGCCCTCGACGAGCCAGCGGCGGCCGCGGTGGCGAAACGTCAGCGAGAGGCGCACGTCGGGTGTGTCCACCTCGAACGTCGTCCTCGGGCCGATCTCGATCGGATAGGCGGACCGCTCGCGGAGGACCGCCGCGATCGCGGTCACCTGGATCGTCCGGTCGCCCCAACGGATCTCCCGGGGGCGCCCCGACAGCCAGTCGGTTCGAACCCGAACCTCGACCGGCTCGACGCGGGTCATCGCCATGATGTTGCTCCTCTTCGGCGGCTCGGCGTCGCCCGGGGCACTCGGGAGACAGAACAGGTGTTCGACTCGTCCCCGCACTCTAGATCGAACACCCGTTCGATGTCAAGCACCAGGGCAGCGAACGGCCCGAGTCTCGCCGCCCTCCGTGCCAGCTTGATTGGCACGGATGTTCGATCGCTCAGCGGCCGTCGGCTCGGGGCCTGTCGGGACTCCGTCTCTCGTCCCGGCTCCCGGCCTCGTCGTCGACGCCGGCGTCGGCGGTGCCTCCGGCGGCATCGTTGCTCCCGGCGTCGTCGATGCTTCCGGCGGCATCGTTGCTCCCGGCGCCGCCGTCGCCTCCGCCGTGGCCCGGAGCCTGCGGCGTGCCCGGCCCGGCCGGCGACGTCGACGAGCCGCGCCCGACGCGCCGGCCCTGGAGCGGCTGCAGCGGGTCGCGGCCGCCCGGGTCGGCCAGGGGGTCGCCGAGCAGCCGCGCCCGGGTGAGAGCCCGGGTGCCGTACCGGCGGCGGATCTCGTCCTGGGCCTCCACCGCCTTGCGTCGCCGCGGATCCTCGCTGGCGAAGAGGCCGAGCTGCGCCGGCTCGCCGAGGCCATGGGCGCCGACCCCGATGAGCCGGATGCGCCGCCCGCGGACCTCCGGCCGCACGAGGTCGAGGGCGACCCGGAAGATCGGGTCCGCGAGGTCGGTGGGCTCGGCCAGGGTCCGCTGCCGGGTGACCGTGTGGAAGCCGCTGTCGCGGACCTTCACCTGGACCGTCGCGGCACGGACGCCGCCGGCCCGCAGGCGGGCGGCAACGCCCTCCGAGAGGGCCAGAAGCGTCCGCTCGATCAGCTCGGCGCTCGCCGTATCGACGTCGAACGTGTGCTCGTGGCTGACCGACTTCGCGGCCACCTCGCCGCTGACCGGCGAGTCGTCGATCCCGAGGGCCCGCTCGTGCAGGGTCGCACCATGGGCGCCGAGGCGGCGCACGAGCACGTCGACGGGCAGCTGCGCAAGGTCGCCGATCGTGCGCACCCCCTGCTCGGCGAGGACCACGCGGGTCTGCTCGCCGACACCCCACAGGCGCCCGATCGGAAGTGGCGCGAGGAACGCGGCCTCGTCGCCCGGAGCCACGACGACGAGCCCGTCGGGCTTGCGCAGGTCCGAGGCGATCTTGGCCACGAGCTTCGTGGCGGCGACGCCGACGCTGGCGGTGAGCCCGACCTCGGCGCGAACCTCGCCCCGGATTCGGCGCGCGATCGTCTCCGGGGTCCCGAAGAGGGCTTCCGTCCCGGCCACGTCGAGGAATGCCTCGTCGATCGAGACCTGCTCGATGAGCGGCGTGAAGCGCCCCAGGATCTCCATGACGCGCCGGCTCTCGCGGCGATACTTCGCCCCGTCGACGGGCAGGAAGACGCCGGACGGGCAGAGCGCGGCGGCCGTCCGCAACGGCATCGCCGAGCGAACGCCGAAGGCGCGGGCCTCGTAGCTGGCGGCCGAGACGACCCCGCGGGCTCGGGGGTCGCCGCCGACGATGACCGGGCGCCCGCGGGTCTCGGGGCGGTCGCGCTGCTCCACCGCCGCGAAGAACGCGTCGAGGTCGACGTGGAGGATCGTGGCGCTCGTTCGCACCCGCCTATCATCGCGGCGACGTGACCCTCGACGAAAGCCCCGTCGCGAACCCGCCCGCGGCCGTGCCGTCGGAGGGTCGCCACCCGACCGCGGCCGTGCCGTCGGATCGCCGCCGGGTGCTCGTGGTCGGGCTGGTCGGGGCCGCCGCTCTCGGGCTGGCCTGGCTCGTCCCGCCCCTGGCGATCGCGGTGGCGTGGCCGTTCCTGTTCGCGATCCCCGGGTGGCTGCTCGTCGCGCGGGTGGTCCCGCGTCTCGGGCCGGCCGGCCGGCTCGGCGTGGGGATCGTGGCGTCGACCTACCTCGCGGCGCACCTCGCCAATCTCGTCGGACTCGCCGCCGGGGGATTCGACCGGGCCGTGGCCATCAACACGGTCGTCATCCTCGCCGCGGCCAGCCTCATCCTCGCGGCCGTCCCGATCCGCGGCCTGGCGCCGCCGCCGCGCCCGGATCCGAGGCGGACGCTGGAGGCTGCCCGGAGCGAGCCAGCGCCGTTCGTGCTCGCGACGTTCGCGACCCTCCTGGTCGGAACGGTCCTGTGGGGGAACGCCTGGCACGAGATCCCGGCCGGGTGGGTCTCCGGCGGCTGGAACTGGAGCGACTTCCTGGTCCACGTCTCGATCGGCCAGAGCATCCTCGAGGGCAACTTCCCGCCGCAGGTCCCCTACTTCGCGGGCGTCCCCCTGACGTACCACTGGTTCGCCGACTTCCACGGGTCGATCGCGGCCGCGACCGCCGGGCTCCACGTGATCCCGGTGTTCATCGTATCCAGCGCCTTCATGGCCGGCGCCCTGGCCCTCGTCACGTGGGAGCTCGCCCGGCACCTCACCGGCAGCCGTCGCGCCGCCACGATCGCGACCCTCCTCGTGCTCGTCGGGGGCGGCATGGGCTGGATGCGCCTCGTCATCGACCTGTCGGCCGGCGCCGGCTCGGTCGCGGACCTGGTCATCGCCCACCCGTACGACAACACCTGGGACCCCGGCTGGCCGTACTTCAAGATCGCCTCGATCCTGGGCACGGGGCTCTTCCCCCACCGGGCGACCACCTTCGGGCTGCCGGGCCTGCTGTCGGTCCTGCTCCTCGTCCGCGTCTCGCTTGGGCGAAGGCCCGCCGGGATGCTCCTGGCCGGGTTGCTGGCCGCCCTCCTGGCCCCGTTCCAGTTCTACTTCTTCCCGGCGTCCTACCTGCTCGTCGCCCTCTTCTTCGTCGCCCGCCGGGCCTGGCGGCGGCCGGGCTGGCTCCGCGACGCGGCCCTGTTCGCGGCCCCGGTCGTGCTGGCCCTCCCCTTCGTCGTCGGGCCGGCGCTCCTGCAGCAGCAGCGCGGGTCGATCCGGCTGGTCACCGGCTGGGCCGAGGCGCCGTTCGACCAGGGTCCCGGAGCCGTGCTCTTCTTCTACGTCACGAACCTCGGGCTGCCCCTGCTCCTCGGGATCCTCGCCCTCCTCGTCTCGCGGCCGCCGGCGCGGGCCTTCCTCGCCGCCTGGGCCGTGGCCCTGTTCCTCGTGCCCAACCTCGTGGTGGCGGGCGCGGTCGAGTTCGACATGAACAAGTACTTCCAGGTGATGGGGGTTGCGGTGGCGATCCTCGCGGGGTGGCTCCTGCGGCGCCAGGCGCTGGTCGTGGCGGCCGTCATCGTGGCCGCGGCAGCGATCTCCCCTGCCCTCGTGGCGACCTGGCACTTCGTCTCCGAGCCCGTGGCCCTGAGCACGGCCCAGGAGCACGCCGCCGTGTGGATCGCGGCCAACACCCCGCGGCGCGCGGTGTTCGTCACCGACGCCTTCATCAACAGCCCGGTCGACTATGCCGGCCGCCTGCGGATCACGACGTTCGGACCGTATGCCGCCAACCTGGGCTACGACCCGGCTCCCCGCGAGGCCGACGTCCGGGCGGCCTACTGCGACGGCCCGGAGGTCGCCGCCGAGGTCATGGCCAGGTACGGGGCGACCTACGTCCTGTCGTCGGGCGGGATCCCCGACTGCGCGGACGGCGAGCCGACCGACTTCTCGGGGAGTGCCAACTTCGAGACCGTCTACGACGTGGATGGAGTGGAAGTCTGGCGGCTGCGAGGCTGACCGGCGGCCGCGCTCAGAACGCCCACCGCCCGAGGGCGAACTCGGCGGTCATGAAGCCCAGGATGATCGCCGATCCCACGAGCACCGCACCCCCGACGCGACTGCGCGCGAACCCGCCCAGCATGAGGAAGATCGGGAAGACACCCAGGATGTAGCGCGGAACGCTGATCGGCCACGAGACGCTCGCGAAGATGAGCAGCGAGAGCCCGGCATAGACCGCGTAGCTCGGGCGACCGCGGGCCGCCACCAGGGCCCAGACCGTCGTGGCCGCGAGCAGGAGGATGGCCAGCAGCGGGGCGAGGTAGATCATCAGCCACCCGGGGTCCGCCCGCGGAGTGGAGACCGCGGCCCAGAGCGAGGCGAGGGCCTGCCACGGCGCGATGGTCTCGACGCGGAAGACCTCGCGCTGCACGCCGATGAAGGCCAGCGGGTCGCCATAGGCGATCCAGTTGATCCCCACGTAGGCGAGCGGACCGACGAGGATGAGGGTGAGGGCCAGCATGCGCGGCGACCGCGGCTGCCCGCGGAGCTCGAGCACGAGCGCCGGCAGGAGAAGGATGCCCGGGAGCCTCGTAAGCGCGGCGAGGAGTCCGAGCACGCCGGCGCCCACCCAGTCCGCGCGGCGGGCCCGGAGGACGCTCCACGCCGCGAAGGCGAGGAAGAGCGGCTCCGTGTACGGGGGAACGAGCGCAAAGGACGTCGGGAACACGCTCATCGCCAGGACGATGCCGCGGGCGACCCGGCGATCGGCGCCGTCGAGCCGGCCCAGGCGGTACAGGGCGACGGCTGCGGCCACGGAGGCGGCGATGGAGATGAGCATGCCGGCGACCAGGGGCGGCACGAGCAGGGACCCGACCCGGAGCATGGCCGGCAGCAACGGGAAGAGGACCGCGCGGGCCGGGTCGACATAGCCGACCGCGGCGACCTCGAAGTAGTGCGGGGCGTCCCATGCGTTCCACAGGTCCAGCGGGATCCGGGTGCGGGCGGCCTCGTCGCCGAAGAGGATGACCGCGACCGGGGCGGCGACGAGGAGCGCCAATCGGATCCCGAGCGTCAGGAGGACCGCGTCGCTGAACTCGGCGGAGCCCACCCAGGCGCGGAGCCGCGAGGTCACGTGCCGCGCTCGACGAAGACGACGAGCTCGACGCCGGGTCGCAGGCTGTAGCGGCCGGCCTCCACGTAGCGGTCGGCGAACCCGGCGGGCAGGGAGGCCAGCTGATCGACGCGCACGACCTGGACCGGCGCGGCGACGTCGACGACTTTGCCGTAGTAGCCGGCCTTCGGATCGTCGCGCAGGTACCACGGCAGCGGCCAGTAGTCGGGCGACATGATCACGACCCCGAGCTCGCCGCCGGCGCCGCGTCGGCGGTCCTCCGCGTCCACCCAGGCGACGAGGTCCTTCACCTGGCGATTGGTCTGGACGTAGACATACGCATTCGCGTCGTCGTCGTAGTCGCGGAACGCGAGCTGCACGGCCTGGACCGCCCCGAGCGCGAGGGCCAGGGCGAGCACCGCGCCCGCGCCAAGCCGGACGGTGCGCCGGGGGGCCTCCCAGGCTCGCCCCAGGGCGTACCCGACGACGAGCGCGTAGGGGACCAGCCAGTTGAGCATCAGCCAGGGGGTCTTGTAGCCGATCAACGAGTAGGCGAGGAACAGGCCGGTTGCCCACGCCGCGCTGAAGATGGCGAACCGGCTTCGACCCTCCCAGGCCGCCCACGCCGAGGCGCCGAGCCCGAGGACGAGGAGGGCCGCCTCCTCCTGCGCCATCCAGGCCGCGTACGCCAGGGGCCCCGAGACCTGGGTTGCGCCCGACGTCTGCGTCCAGATGGCGAGGCTTCGGAACGAGTCGACCACACCCTTCGGGAAGTTGGTGAACAGAGAGGAGAACAGGGTGACCCAGATCGCGACGAAGACGACTGCCGCGCCCGCGAGCGAGAGCAGGAGGCGCTGGCGTCCGCCGAAGCGAGCGAACGGGTCGGCGCCGCGCGTCCCGATCGTCGTCGCCTTGGCCCGGCGCGCACGGCTCGAGGCTCGTGGGGCGGGCAGGGCGACGCCGGCGGGCGCCTCCACCGCGGGCGCCTCCACCGCGGGCGCCTCCGCCGCGGGCGCCTGCACCGCGGGCGCCGTGGCGGCCCATGGGCCAAGGCGCGATCGCCGCCGGGTGATCCGCGGCGCGAGCCGCTCGAACAGCGCCACGCACGCGACGGCCAGGGCCAGGACCACCACCGTGATGATCGCCGTCTCCTTGGTCGTGAACATGCCGGCGGCGGCGATCGCGGCCGCCAGCAGGAACCGGGCGCGCCCCGTCTCCCACCAGCGCCACGACGCGAGGACCAGGGCGAGGGTGAAGCAGACGAGCAGCATCTCGTGGATCGCATAGCGAGAGAAGAAGACCATCCCCGGCGAGACCGCCAGCAGGGCGGCCGCAGCGATCGCCCCGGCCCGCCCGATCCAACGCCCGGCAAGCAGGACGAGCGCCAGCGTCGCGAGCCCGAACACCGCCGGCGCGAGGCGCATGGACGTGTCGCCGAGTCCCACCAGCAGCCCTGACAGGGCAGTCGCGTAGAAGAGCGTCGGGCCGTGGTAGTTCGCCGGGTCGTAGGCCCACGTGCCCGTCCGAAGGAGCTGCGAGGTGAACCAGCCGTTGACGCCCTCGTCGTTGTGGAACGGCGCGAGGGGGAGGTCCCACAGGCGGAGGGCGCCTGCGACGGCGAACAGGACGGCGATCACGATGAGCCCGGCGGCGGCACCCGGCGCGTCGATGAGCGCACGCAGCCCGGAACGTTTGGCGGACGCCACTGGCGCGCCCGGGATCGCCGGTGTGTCAGGCCGCAGCGCTCCACCTTGCGCGGGGGTCGCGTTCGGCGCCTCGGGTGCGCCGGGTGCCGCGACTGGCCCTGGCGCCGCGACTGGCCCCGGCGCCGCGGGTCCGTCCGCCGCTGCGGCCCGCCGGTCGCCGCCGAGCGTCCCGGCGAGCTCTCCCGCGGCTCACCGGGGGACCCGGTAGAGCCGGTAGTCGCCGACCTCGGCGACCACTGGGAAGGCGGCAAACATCGCCTCGTCGACCTTGAGCATGCCCCGCTCGATCGGCGTCACCTCGACGAACTCGACGCCCCGTTCGCGCATGAGCGCGAGCGCGTCGGGGCCGCCCATGTACATCAGCCCGATGTCGCGCTCGCGGTCCGCGTACAGGAGGCCATGGGCCCAGATCCAGCCCGGGTAGCCCAGCAGCGAGCGGCGGCCGGTCAGGTACACCGGCGGGTTCCACGTCGGCGCGTGAAGGACGAGGGCGTCCGGCGGGACCGTCGCCCGGATGCGCTCGGCGAAGGCCACCCCGTCGGCGTCGAACTGTCCGTACGTGGTCTGGCCGCTCACGACGCGCCCCAGGTCGAGGCTCCCGGAAAGGAGGAGTGCCGCCAGCGCCGCCGGCCGCGATGACCCGGCCGGCGGGGCGGGGCAGGCTCCGCCAGCGACCGCGCCAGACGGCGGCGATCGCCAGCGCCACCAGCGGCGCCGACCCGACCCACCAGTAGAAGAGGACCTTGATATTGTCCCATGTCCAGGGCGCCAGCTTGACCACGTTCGGGATCACGAACCAGGCCACGAAGGGGAGCCAGAAGCGGAGGAGCCGGCCGTCGACGAGGGGCGGTCCGGCGCCCCACGGCACCCGGCCGGCCAGGAGGGCCACGCCCAGCAACGGCATGAAGAGGCCGGTGTTGAGGAGCCAGAACGTGATCGGGTCCGTGGAGCCGCGGTCCCAGCCGATCTCGATCCCGAAGAACGTACCGGCGTTGGCCGAGGAGTCGGCGACGAGAAGGAGCGCGGACGGCACGGCGACGGCCGCCACGGCGGCCAGGTAGACCACCCACCCGCGCCACCGGCCGTCCCGCCACTCGGCGAAGAGGAGGCCGAGGAGGAAGCCGGTCCCGAGCAGGACCACGAACGAGTGGGTGTGGCCGAGGACCAGCCCACCGGTCGCCACTCCCGCGACCGCCAGCCGGATCACGCGTTGGCGCCGCACCTCGGGTGTCGTGGCGGGCGCGAGGGCGAGCCAGAAGAGCGTCAGCGCGACGACCGTGAGCGGGAGCCCCAGGAGCAGGCTCCGCTGGGTCACGAGGAGCGTCGTGATCGCGTTGCCCCAGCGCCAGACGCTGTCGGACAGGATCGTGAAGTCGTGAGAAGGGGCCAGGAGCGCCCCGACCAGGCCCGAGCTCCCCGTCCGGGCGTCGTTGAAGAGCATCACCCAGCCCAGCCCGCCACCGAGGAGGACGAGGGCCGGGGTGAGCCAGGCCGCGATCCGGTCGCGGGTGATCGTGCCCGCGAAGCGCACGAGGACGCCGATCAGCGCGGCCCCGAGGACGAGGTTCGGCAGCAGGATTGCCTGGCGGAGGGACGCCCCCACGAGCACGAGCATGCCCGAGAGGTAGTCGACGAGGAACGGGTAGGTGAAGGCGGCCCCGGCGAAGGTCGGGTCCTCGGGCGGGAGGTTGCCGGCCCAGCCGAAGCTGGCGACCACCTGCAGGTGGAACGGGAGGTCGCCAAGATTGTTGATGTAGCCGGTCCCGATGCCGTCGGGACTCTCCAGCATGACCCTCTCGAAGACGAGCCAGGTCAGGACGGCGATGGCGGCCAGCCCGCCGAGGACGAGAAGCGTCCGCGGCCAGGCGGCGGCGGCGCGGCGGGCCATCGCCCGAGCGTCGGCCAGGTCGCGGCGGGCTGCGGCGCCGAACCGGGGGATCGCGAGGAGCCCGATGGGGGCCGCCACGACCGCGACCGCGGGCACGACGCTCGCCGCGACCGGACCCACGACGAAGCCCATGACCAGGCCGACTCCGGCAAGGGCCACGAGGCCGGTGGCCGCGCCGGTGAACGGGCGCGACGCGAAGGGGGCGTCCGGGTCGTACCAGTAGGTCGCGACCGTGCCGCCGAGGACGGCGAGGGCGAGGATGACGAGGGCCGCGAGCATCGCCAATCAGCCGTCAGCGCCGGTGTCCGGGTGGGCCGGCGGCCGGTCGATCAGCCCTTTGGTTCGACGACGATCGTGACCTCGGGCGTCATGCCCGCGTAGACCCTGACCGCGACCTTGTAGGTGCCCAGTGACTTGAGGGGCTGGTCGAGGTCCACCTTGTGCTTGTCGACGCTGATCCCGCGGCGGCCGAGCGCGTCGGCGATGTCCTGGGTCGTGATCGAGCCGTAGAGCTTGCCGCCCTCACCGACCTTGACGCCCATCGTGAGGGTCGTCGAGGCGATGCGGTTGGCCGCGATCTCGGCGTCGCCGCGCTCGCGCTGCCGCTTCTCCTCCCGGCTCGCGATGTCGTGCTGCCAGGCGCGGTAGGCGCCGCCGGCCGCTGGCACCGCGAGCTTGTTCGGGATCAGGAAGTTGCGGGCGTACCCGTCGGTGACGTCCTTGAGCTCGCCGCTCTTGCCGAGCTTGGCGACATCGCTGGTCAGGATGACCTTCACGCGGGAGAACCCTCCTTGCTGAGCAGGCCCCGAACGCGGAGCAGCGGCCTGGCCCTGCGCACGGCGCGGACCCCCATCTGCAGCGCGGCGGGGAGACGGTGGACGAGGCGCCGGATCGGGCGCGGAACGAGCCGCCGCACGCGCAGCAGGTCCTCGTCGAACGCGGCCCGCGGCAGGCCGACGGCGTCGAGCTGCTCGTCGAGGACCGCGTCGGGCACGCCGGCCAGGAACGCGTCGATGGCCAGGGCCGCGATCACCAGGTCGTCGAGCACGCCCAGGAGCGGGATCCGGTCGGGGATGATGTCGACCGGCGCCATGGCATAGCCGAACGCCCCGGCAAGGATCGCCTTGCGGGAAGCCGGCACCCGCGAGTCGACGAGCAGGCCCACGAGGATCCGGGCGTGGAGCGGCAGGCGCCCGGCCAGGGGCAGGAGGGCGAGCATCGTCAGGGTGCGGCCGATCAGCACGCGCCGGCGGATGCGGCGCCGGGCGCGTGCCGGGGCCGTCGACCGCGTCTTCGGGTCGGCCATCCTTGTCGAAATGCTCCTTCTCCTGCCCCCGCTGCGGGCAAGGGCGAAGGGCCAGTCTACCAGCACGGATCGAGCGTGCCGCGCCCGGGCGTCGCGAGCCGCGGCGCCCCGCCCCGACACACGGCCGGGGCTCAGCCCGGTCCGGCCCCGGTTTCGCCGCGGGTGGTCAGCGCCTCCTCGATCGCCGCCGCGAGGCGCTCGCCGGTCGGGCGCCCGACAAGCGGCGTGACGCCGTGGTGCCCGGCCGTCTCTATCCAGGACGGCTCGACGCCGGTGGCGACCAGGACGATGGGCACCTCGGGGTGGATCTCGCGCATCCCCTCGATCAGGGCCTGCGCCCCGTCGGGCTCGCCGGTGACGAACGCGTCGTAGACCAGGACGTCGGCGCCCTCGGCGAGGTCGCAGGGGAGGCCCGCGAGGATGGGGCAGCTGGCCCCGATCGGGCCCAGGCACTGGCGGGCGTCGTAGCCGCGCCGCCGCAGGCTGTCCACCTCCTGGTCGGAGAGGTCGATGTCGTGGTGGATGACGAGGACGCGGGTCATTGCGCCACCTCAGCCTGGGGCTTCAGGACGGGATCGTCGCGGATCGCCCCGACGCGGTGCCAGTGCCGAACGTACCCGCGATCGTTCGCGTTGACAATCGAACGGGTGTTCGGTACTCTTCCCGCAGGACCCGGGAAAGGAGCACCGTGACCAGGCACGACGCCGAGCGCAAGCGGAAGATCCTCGACTACATCGCCGCCATGATCCGGGCGAACGGGGTTCCGCCGTCCGTGCGCGAGATCGCGAGGGCAGTGGGCCTTGCCTCCACGTCGGCGGTCCACCACCACCTGCGGGCCCTCGAGGAGGAGGGCTACCTGGAGCGCGGCGCGGCCCAGTCCCGGATGATCCGCCTCACCCCGAAGGCCGCCCTCCAGCTGGGGCTGTCGGCCGAGCTCACGCCGCAATCCATGGCCGTGGAGGCGCACCTCCTCCCGGTGATCGGCGAGATCGCCGCCGGCGGCCCGATCGAGGCCTACGCGAGCGCGGACGAGTACCGCGCGATCCCCGATCTCCTCGCGGCCTCGGGCGACGCCTACCTGCTCCGCGTCCGCGGCGATTCCATGATCGACGCCCTGATCGCGGACGGCGACTACGTGGTGATCCGGCCGCAGCAGACGGCCCGGAACGGGGACATCGTGGTCGCCCAGGTCGAGGAGAACGCGGTCACCCTCAAGCGGTTCTTCAAGGAGGACGGGCGGGTGCGCCTGCAGCCGGCGAACCAGCAGTACCCGCCGATGTTCTACGACGACGTCCGGATCCAGGGCAAGCTCATCGGGGTGATCCGCCGCCTCGACTGACGGGCCGCCGGTTCCATCCACAGCCCGTCCACCGGTTCGGTGAACGATCGGCCACCGGAGGTGGACGCCACGCGACGACTCGTGGACAACCCCCTCGCGCCCGCTGCCGGCGCGGCGCACCATGTGCCGGATCGCCGCCAACCCCAGCCGGAGTCGCCGTGTCGCTCGACCGCCTTCCCCCCCAGAGCCTCGAGGCCGAGCAGTCGGTCCTCGGCGCGGTCCTGATCGACCGCGACGCCATCATCGAGGTCGCCGACGTCCTCCGGCCCGTCGACTTCTACCGGCAGGCCAACGGCACCATCTACGGCGCGATGATCGACCTGTGGGAGCGCCGCGAGCCGATCGACATCGTCACGGTCGCCGAGGCCCTGGAGCGCGGGGGCAACCTGGAAGCGATCGGGGGCCGGGCCTACCTGTCATCGCTCGCCGAGCAGACGCCGACGGCCGTCTTCGCTGCCCAGTACGCCCGCATCGTCGAGCGCAAGGCGGTCCTGCGGAACCTGATCGCGGCCGCGGGACGGATCGCCGGGGTCGGCTACGAGGACACGCCGGACGTCCAGGAGGCAATCGACCGGGCCGAGGCCGAGCTGTACGCGGTCTCCGAGCGTCGGCTCGCCGCCGGCTTCAGCCCGCTCAAGCAGCTGCTCCACGAGGCGTTCGACCGCCTGGACTACCTGCACACCCATCGCGGCGAGATCAGCGGCGTGCGGACCGGCTTCCCCGATCTCGACGCCCTGACCACCGGCCTCCAGCCGTCCGACCTCGTGATCGTGGCCGCGCGGCCGTCGGTCGGCAAGACGAGCCTGGCCCTCAACATCGCCGAGTTCGCCGCGATCAGCAACACGCCGCCCAGGTCGGTCGGCATCTTCAGCCTGGAGATGAGCAAGGAGCAGCTGGTGCTCCGCCTGCTCTCGTCCGTCGGCGGGATCGACAGCCAGCGCCTGCGGACCGGGTTCCTCGACGAGATGGACTTCGTCGGCGTGTCGAAGGCGATGACCTCGCTCTCCGAGGCGCCGATCTACATCGACGACACGCCCAACATCAGCACGATGGAGCTGCGCACGAAGGCGCGCCGGCTCCAGGCGGAGGTCGGGCTCGACCTCGTGATCGTGGACTACCTCCAGCTCATGCAGTCGTCGACGACCACGAAGGACGCCAACCGCGTGCAGGAGGTCTCGGAGATCAGCCGCGGCCTCAAGGCGCTGGCCCGCGAGCTCAAGGTCCCGGTCGTCGCCCTGTCCCAGCTCTCGCGCCAGCCCGAGATGCGGGAATCGAAGGAGCCGCGGCTGTCCGACCTGCGCGAGTGCGTAACCGGCGACACCCTGGTGGTCCTGGCGGACGGCCGGCGGGTCCCGATCCGCGATCTCGCGGGCACGACGCCCGAGGTCCTGGCATGGCACGAGGATTCGGGGACGATCGCACCCGCCCGCTCCGATCTCGTGTGGTCGGTCGGACGGAAGCAGGTGTTCACGGTGCGCGTGGCCAGCGGCCGGACGATCCGGGCGACGGCGAAGCATCGGCTGCTCACCGGGTTCGGCTGGCGGCGGGTCGAGGAGATGGCGGTCGGCGACCGCCTGGCCCTGGCACGCCCGCTCCCGGAGCCGGCCGATCCGGAGCACTGGCCCGACGCACACGTCGTGCTCCTGGGCCACCTCGTCGGCGACGGCAGCTACCTCTCCAACCGGCCGCTGCGCTACACGACGGCGAGCGAGGCCAACTCCGCGGCGGTCGACGAGCGCCGCAACGTCGGCATTCGGGTCGAAGGTGACGCGCATGGCCGGCCGGGGGAGCTGGCACCAGCTCCTGATCTCGGGCAACGGGAATCGCTGGCACCCGGCCGGCGTCAACAAGTGGCTGCGAGATCTCGGCGTCTTCGGCCAACGCTCGCCGGAGAAGCGCCTGCCGGAGGCCGTCTTCCGCCTCTCGAACGAGCAGCTGGCGCTGCTGCTGCGCCACCTGTGGGCGACGGACGGGACGATCTGGGCGGCACCCGAGCGGTCGCGATCGCCCCACACGGTCTTCTACGCCACGACGAGCCGCGGTCTTGCCGCGGACGTCGCCGCGGCGCTGCTTCGCCTCGGGATCGTGACCCGCACCAAGAGGACCACGAAGGCCGGCTACCGCCCCGGCTACCAGGTACACATCTCGGGGGCGGCGGACCAGGGCCGATTCCTCGAGCTGGTCGGTGGCTTCGGCCCCCGCGCCCCCCAGGCGGAGCGCCTGGCGGCGGCGCTCGACGGCATCCGGCCGAACACGAATGTCGACACGCTCCCGGCGGCCTTCTTCAACCGCGTGCGCGACCGCATGGAAGAGCTCGGGCTCTCGATGCGCGAGGTCGCCGAGATGCGGGGCGTCACCTACGCGGGGTGGTCCGCCCACACGGCGTTTCGGCCGTCGCGAGCGGTCGCGGCAAGCTACGCGACGCTGCTCCAGGACCCGGAGCTGGAACAGATGGTTGCCGCGCCGCTGTTCTGGGATCGGGTGGTCGCGATCGAGCCGGCCGGCGTCGAGGAGGTCTTCGACTTGACCGTCCCGGGGCCCGCAAGCTGGCTCGCGGACGGCCTCCTGAGCCATAATTCGGGAGCGATAGAGCAGGACAGCTGACCTCGTCATGTTCCTGTGGCGCGAGAAGGAGCGGGGCCAGGAGGACCACGACGCCGACGGCGAGGTCGATCAAGCTGCGCCTGGCCAAGCACCGCAACGGGCCGACCGGCGAGATCGACCTGTGGTTCAAGAAGACCCAGACGCGGTTCGTCAGCTACGCCGGCGAGCGCTTCAGCGGCGCGGCCCCGTAGACGGTCCTGCGGCGGGATGGAGAGGTCCGGCTCGGGTCGGTTTCGGCGGCGATGCCGTCCGCGTCGCCTATGCACGTCCGACCCGGATGCGCCACCGCTCCTCCCCGCCACGCGCCTAGACTTCCGGCGCGTGGCCGGCGCGAGCGTGCGGCCCGGTTTGGAGGGTCTGCCATGGGCGTCATCATCATCCGGGAGATGGTCGGCACAAGCCCGAGTTCGTGGAGTGACGCAGCTCGCCAGGCGGTCGCGACCGCGTCGCGAACGGTCCGCAACATCCGCACCGTCGAGGTCGTGAAGTCGACGGCGGTCGTCGAGAACGGCGAGATCGTGGAGTACCGGGTCGACCTGAAGATCGGCTTCGAGTACGACGGCTGACGGAGACCTGCCCCGCCCCTCGGCGACCTGCGCACGCGAGCGGGCCCGCGCTTCGATGGCCGATAAGTGGCCGGTGAGCGCCCGGCGCCAGCATGGGCCGCATGGCGCGCCCCCTTCCCGACCTCGCCCCTGCGAGCACCCGTCGCACGGCGATCCGCACGCAGGGGGCCCTCGTGCCCGTGGGACCCGGGCGCCCACCGGACGACCGCCCCGCGCCTCTCCGACGAGGTGAGCCGCCGATGAGCGACCTCGACGTCTTCGGCTTCCCCGTCCAGGTCGGCAAGGTTCAGCCACCGCTGCTGCCCACGGAGACCCTCGAGCGACCCCGCCTCCTCGACTGGGTGGCCGCGAAGGTCCATGCCCGCCTCGTCCTGATCGTGGCCGACGCCGGCTATGGCAAGACCACGCTCCTGGCCGACTGGAGCCGCCGGACCCGGATCCGGACGCTCTGGTATCGCCTCGATGAGACGGATCGCGACTGGGTCGTGTTCGTCAACCACGTGATCGCGGCCGGACGGGAGGTCGACCCGAAGTTCGCCCCCAACACGATGTCCCTCATCCGCGAGCTCGGGGCCGGGATGGGCGATCGCGCCGCGATCGTGCGCACCCTGCTCACCGAGGTCCGGACCTGGGTGACGGGCGGGACCGTCCTGCTCCTCGACGACTACCAGGTCGTGGACGACGTGCCCGAGATCCGCGAGATCGTGCGCGAGCTGCTCGTGCGCGGTCCCGAGCGGCTTGCGCTCCTGATCTCGACGCGCAGGACGCCGACGCTCCCCCTCGCGCGATTGCGGGCTCTCGGAGAGGTGGCCGAGCTCTCGACGGCCGACCTGCGCTTCGACCGGGTGGAGATGGAGCAGCTCTTTCGGGAGACCTACGGGCATCCGCTCGAGGCGGATCTGATCGACGACCTGGCGCGCACCACCGAGGGCTGGGCGGCCACGCTCCGCCTCGTCGAGACCGCCGTCCGCGGCCGGCCCCGCGACGAGATCCGCACGGTGATCCGCGGCCTGTCGGCCCGGCATGGCGATCTCCACGACTACCTGGCCGAGGAGGTCGTCGGCCGCATGCCGGTCGAGCAGCAGGACTTCGTGGAGCGCTGCTCGCTCCTCCAGGTGGCCACTCCCCAGCTTGCCGCCGTCGCCGCCGACGTCACGCCCGCCGACGCCCGACGGCTGCTCGATGCCATCGAGGAGGCGGGGCTCCTCTCGCGACGCGGCCGGACCGGCCAGGCCGGACGGCTGCTGCACCCCCTCGTCCGGAGCTTCCTCGAAGGACGACTCCTCGATGCGGTGGGTCCGGATGGCGTCCGGGAGATCCACGGTCGAATTGCGGCCGCCGCCGAAGCGAACAGCTGGTGGCTGGCAGGACACCACTACGCGGCCGCGGGGCGGCGCGATGACGTCGAGCGCGTCCTGTCGTCGTCGCTGGAGGCAATCCTCGGCGCCGGCGGCGCCCAGGCGGCCGTGGACCTGATCCGGGCTGCCGGCACGTCCGACGAGGCGGGCTGGGCGCTGGCCCTCGTCGCTCGCTCGTTCCTGCGGGAGGGCGACATCGCCCGTGCCCGCGACGCCGCGCAGCGCGCGCTCCAGGCCTCCACGGGCGGGGATCGGACCATTCCCCTCACGGCCGCCCTCGCGACGCTGACTACGGTTGAATGCAACGCGGGCGAGTTCCTGGTCGGCGATTGCGCCACGCTACTCGCTTGTTCGGGAGTCCCGATGGGACTGTCTACTCCGCCATCGCGGAGTCAATTCTCACCCTGGCGCGGACTCAATGGTTGGATGGCTCGATCCCGAGGGCGGAGCCGTCGCCGGGCGGACTGCCGCGCTCGCACCGCGGCTTGGGCACGCTGCACTACTTCGGAATATCGCAACTCAACCTGGCTTGGCTTGCCCGTGGCTCGGCAGACGCCGGAAGGGCATTGGCAAGTGCGCAACTCTCGCTGGAGACCCTTGCGGCGACCTCTGCGGGACCCGAGATGGACACGGTCGAATGCGTCGCCGCGTGGGCGAATGCTCACGTCGGGTCGGTCGAGGCCGCGATGGTCGAGATTGGGGAGGCCCTCGCCTCCCGCTTCCCGCAGGCCCGCTTCGAGACCCTGGTCGAGGCCGCCGACGTCGTCGGGAGCTACATCGATCCGGATCGCGGCCGAACGCTGCTCGCCGAGGCCGAGGCGGTGGGCGCCCGGACGGCCGCCGAACGGACCTACCTTCTCCTCTTCCGCGCCGAGTCCCTGAACCGCCTCGGACGCCCGGACGAGGCGCGCGACCTTCTGGCGGCGATCCCGGAGGGACAGCACACCGGATACCCGGGATTCTATGTTCGCGTGCGACTGGCGCGCGCGGTGTCCGCGATCCTGACGGGGGCCCCAGATGTTGCGGCGAGGATCGCCGACGCCCGGGAGCAGGCCGAGCGCCAGGGAGCGACGGCTGCGTTGCGAACGGTTCAGTTCCTCGAGGATCTGCACCGAGATCCGTTGGCGGCGTCATCGGCAATCGTCGCCTTGTGGACCGTCGAACCGGGCATCGTCATGGCTCTCGCCGAGGTGGTCCTGAGCCGGCTCGACGTCCTCGACGAGGCAGCCCTCGCGATCGTCCACGAGGCGGTCGGACGACGCCCGCCCCGCTGGCTTGCCGGTCTTCGGGCAGTGGCTGATCGCGCGTCGCCCCGGGCTCGCTGGGCGGCCGGAACGATCCTCGATGCCGCCGGGGAGAAGCAGGACGTCCGTCGGCTTCGCCTGCTGAGCCGGGAGCTGAAAGGCCCCTATCGATCGCCATCTCTCGGCCACCGGCTCGCCCGCAAGACGGCCGACCATGTCTGGGTTGAGGACCAGGGTCGCATCATCGTGCGCATCGGGACACGGGTGATTCCCGGCACCGACATCCGCCGAAAGCCGCTCGCGCTGCTCTGCTTCCTGCTGACCAAGACCGGCCTGTCAGCCACGCGCGACCAGGTTCTCGATGCACTGTGGCCTGACAACGATCCTGACCAGGCGGTGAACTCGCTCCACCAGACCGTCTACTTCCTGCGCAGGATCATCGAGCCCGCCTACTCGGATGACCTCTCGCCTGGCTACATCAACCAGGATTCCGAGCTCGTGTGGCTGGACCCGGAGCTGATCTCAAGCCGGACCATCCGCTGCAAGGAGCTGATGAAGGCCCTCGGTTCGAACCCGTCGCTGCCGGCGATCTCCGCGCTCGCGGAAGAGTACCGCGGTCGATTCGCCCTCGACTTCTCGTATGAGGACTGGGCCGCCATGCACCGGGAGTCGCTCCACGCCCAGTTCCTGCAGGTGATGGAGCGTGCGATCGCGGCGAGCACGTCTGCCGGGCGATTCGTTGACGCCATGGAACTGGCCCGTGCGCTCCTGGAGACTGATCCGTCGCTCGACCACATCGAGGCCAGCCTCGTGAGGATGTACCGCCTGCTCGGGGCGCACGCCGCGGCCGCCGAGCAATACCAGCACTACACGTCCCTCATGCGTGACGAGCTAGGGATCGAGCCTCCACCCCTTGACCAAATGTAGCTCCGGGTGGATCGTGTGAGCTCCAGGGCACATAGGGAACGTTACGTATTGACCGTCGTTCGAAGCGAGGACTAGAGTCCCGCCGCCGACTGGTACTCCGGTACTAGTAAGCAATATCAATCTCGGACGCGCTGAGACCTCGCCTGAAATGGGCACTTGGGGCGAGGTGGAGCGACTAGTGCAACCGACCGACCCCAGTCTGGTCGGTTTCCGTGTTCAGAAGGACACGGGGACCATTTGGAGGGCACGCAATGGTCCCGGTTTACGGTCTCAAGGGCTTCTAGGCGCCAGGGATCCGGGTATCGATTCATGAAGTCCCGGCTTCTCCGAGTGGCTGCCGTCGTAGCAGCGTTGGTCTCTGTGTTGCTCGCGGGGGGCGCATCACTTAACGGCTTCTGAGTACCTTCGTCCCATGCAGGTCGCCTAGCGGTCCGGGCTAGAGTTAGCTCAGGGCGTTGCGACCAGTCGAGGGGCATGAACAGAAGCCTGAAGACCTTCATCACCGGACTCGTGGCGGCATGCGCAGTCGCGCTGGTCGTCACGAGTCTTGTGATTCCCGTCGGAGACGCGATTCGCCTCCACGTCTTCGACAACCTACAGGCAGATGTGATCGCTGGGCTCATCTTCTGGACGGCGGTGACATTCCTAGCGTCTGCCCTACCCGTTGAAATGCCGCGCGGCTCGATCGTGAATACGTCGATTGCCCCGCTCGTCGTTGTACTCAGTCTCGGCGGGCCGACGGCAGCGGGTTGGGTGGCCCTGATCGGAACGACGGATCTGCGGGAACTCCGGCGCGAAGTCCCGTGGTATGGAACGTTAGCGAACCATGCCGGCTTGGCACTGCCTGCGATCCTCGGCGGGATTGGCCAGCGGCGCTCTTTGGCGCGGCGCATTCCACACCAACGTGGAGCTTTCTCGCGACGATAGTCGGCGCAACGGTCTTCTTCGTTTCCAACCTCATCATCACCGCAATGATTCTCAGCCTGCGCCACGGCCAGAGCCCAATCGACGTCATTCGCGGAGATGCGCCGACCTTCATTGGCACGTTTCTAGCCCTCGTACCGCTGGCTTGGTTGATGAGCCAGATCTACGTGTTGGACGGCGCGGGATGGTGGGCCATCCTCCTCGTCATTCTCCCTGTGTACCTGATCCGTCTTGCACTCCGTCGCTATCATCGAGATGCGCGAGATGTTCACGCAGACCGTGGAGAGCCTGGCCGGGGCGGTCGACGCGCGCGACACGTTCACTGCGGGGCACAGCCGACGAGTTCAGCTGATCTCGGTTGACATCGGGCGGGTGATGCGGGTCGGCGAGAAGGAGCTGGAAGCCCTGGAGTGGGGCGGGCTGCTCCATGACATCGGCAAGATCGGGGTGCCCGACAGCGTCCTCAACAAGCCCGACCGGCTCACGAAGGAAGAGCGCGCGATCATGAACGCCCACCCGGTGATCGGCGCCAACATCATCGCCCCGGTCACGAAGCTCGCTCCCGAGCTGCCGATCATCCGCCACCATCACGAGTGGTACAACGGCTCCGGGTACCCGGACCGCCTGATCGGCGACGAGATCCCGAAGTTGGCGCGGATCCTCCACGTGGCCGACGCCTTCGAGGCGATGACGGCGGCTCGACCATACCGGATGAAGCCGTTGACGAACGACCAGGCGATGGCCGAGCTGCGCAAGTTCGCCGGGGTGCAGTTCGACCCCGAGATCGTGGACGCGTTCGCCCGCACGCACTGGGCCGCCGGGATCAACGACCCGGGGCGCACCGCCGAGCCCAGGCCACCCGTGCCGCTCCTGTCCCAGGCGGCCAGCCGGATGGCCAACGTGACGCCGTCCGATCCGCCCGGAGGTCCGCCCCCGGGCTCGTCGGCGAGTGTCAACGTACCCGCTCCCGACCGCGCGTCCTGACGCAATCCCGGGGTGCTCCTTGCAGGGATCGTCCTCGGGCTGATCGTCGGACTCGCTGCCGGCGGACGCCTCGACAACCTGCTCGCGGTCCGCCTCCGCGGGACCCTCCTGATCTTCCTGGCCCTCGCGCTGCGCCTCGGGATCGAGGCCGCTCTGCAGCGCGACGTCGCGCTTGTGGACCAGCTCCGCGTGCCCCTCCTGGCCGCCTCCTACGGAATCCTCCTCGTCGCCCTGTGGGCCAACCGCGATCGACCCGGGATCGGGCTTGCCCTGGTGGGCAGCGCGCTGAACGCGACCGCGATCCTCGTTAACGGCGGCTACATGCCCGTCTGGGCGCCCAGCCTCGAGGCCGCGGGCCTCACGCCGGCTGACATCGCCTCCCCCATCCACTCGATCCTCGTGGAGCCCGGGCTCGACTTTCTGCGCCACGCGGGGCCCCTCGGCGACCTCATCCCGATCCCCGTGCCGATCATCCGCAACGTCCTGTCGATCGGCGACGTGCTCCTGTCCACCGGGCTGGCGTTCTTCGCCTTCGCCAGCGTCATCCGCGAGCCTTCGGCCGAGGTGTCGGCCGACTCGCCCGCGCTCGACGGGCATGTCGCCACCGCGATCGCACCCGCGGGCGCCCATCGCGTGCGACCGGCGACCGGCCTGGCGCCGGCCCTCACCCGGACGATCGGCCTGGAGCGGCCCGTCTTCCTCGGCGGGTCCGGCGCCGGCGTCGTCAGCCCCGCCCTCACGCCCGTGCCCGAGGAGGGTCGTCGCGAGCGCGCGATCCCCCGCGGCATCCTCGCCAGGGCCCTGGACCATCCGTACGTCCGGCTGGCCGAGAACGGGTCATTCGGGGCGCTCTGGATCGGGCAGCTCGTCAGCCTCTTCGGCGACCGGGTCAACCAGATCGCGCTCGCGTTCCTCGTCTACGGCACCACCGGGTCCGCGCTCGCGGTCGCGCTCACCTTCGTCGCCGCCACCCTCCCCAACCTCGTCATCGGGCCGATCGCGGGCGCGCTCGTGGATCGCTGGGACCAGAAGCGGGTCATGGTGGTGTCCGACTTCCTGCGGGCCGCGCTCGTGCTCCTCGTCCCGGGCGCGGCCGCCATCAACGTCCTCCTCGTCTATCCGCTGGTGTTCGCGCTCACGACCGTCTCGATCTTCTTCCGCCCCGCCCGCACGGCCGTGATCCCGCGCATCGTCCGCCAGGACGAGCTCGTGGCCGCCAACTCGGCCATCTGGTTGGGGGATTCGATCGCCGACGTCATTGGCTATCCGCTGGCGACCCTGTTCGTGACCCTGGTCGGGAGCTCGTTGGCGCTGGCCTTCTGGCTCGACGCCGCGTCGTACCTGGCCTCCGGCCTGCTCATCGTCACGATGGCGATCCCGGCCGTCGCGCGAACGGCCTCCGCCGCCGTCCCGGGAATGCGCGGGCTGCGCGCGGACCTCGTCGCCGGATGGCGGTTCCTGCGGGGGGACGCCGTCCTCTTCGCCAACACCCTGCAGGCGGTCGCCGGACAGTTCGCGATCGGGATCACGATCGGGCTGATGGCCGTCTACGCGAGCACGGCCCTGACGTCGGCGACGATCGACGAGATCGCCCGCTACGGCCTCATCGAGGCGGCGATCGGGATCGGCAACCTGGTCGGCGGATTCGCGATCGGGCTGCTGGGCGGACGCATCGCCCGGGGGCGGATGGTCATCTTCGGCTACGTGGCCTACGGTGCCTGCGTGACCGCGCTCGGGCTGACGGGGAACTTCCAGGTCGCGTTCGGGCTGGCGCTCGGCATGGGCGTCGCCAACATGGTGTTCGTCATCCCGACCCAGACCCTGTTCATGGAGCGCACGCCGGAGGGCATGATCGGGCGCGTGATCTCCTTCCGCTTCTCGGTCGTGTTCGGGTCGATCACGCTGGCCATGGCCGTGGGCGGAATCCTCGGCCAGGTGGTCGGGCCGGCCGTCGTCTTCGTCTTCTTCGGCATCCTCACGATGCTCGCCGGCCTCGCCGGCCTGTTGAGCCAGCCGTTGCGCGATGCCTGAACGGCCGACCGTGCGCGGGTTCACGCCGCGGGCGCGCGCCGCGGGTCGGGCCTCCGCTACACTCGCCGCCGGAGCGCACGGGCGGCCACGACGAGCCCCGGCGCTGGCCGCCGCGATCGGCGGCAGCAGGGAGTGACGAAACAGCGATG
This sequence comes from uncultured Chloroflexia bacterium, assembly GCA_963776355.1. GTDB lineage: Bacteria > Chloroflexota > Limnocylindria > Limnocylindrales > CSP1-4 > CTSoil-043. Next base: position 435,491 of record CAVZLU010000006.1, read on the forward strand.
ACGGAGTCGGACGGGCGCGCCCCCGAGGAGACGACCGACGCGGAGGCCGCGGCGGCCGACGCCGCTGCCCCCCTCGAGCCGGGCGACGCAGCCCCCGACAAGTCGCCGACGCAGGCCGGCGCCGACGACAGCGGCGAAGGCGACGAGGCGAGCCGGGACGACGACGGGGACTTCGAGGGTGCCGGGGCCGACGATCTCGACCTAGACGAAGAGACCGGCGACGAGGACGAGGACGAGGCCGAGGAGGCCTCGCCGGGGGGCGAAGCGGCGGCCGCCGGAGCCGGCGCAGCGGCAGGTGCCGCCGCCGGGGCGTGCCGCCGCCGCGACCGGGGGACGGCGCACCATCCGCCGCGGCGTCCGGGCACCCGATCACGTCACCACCGCGTCCGAGCGGGCCGTGCACGTCGATGACCGAATCTCGAAGGTGTTCGTGATCGGCGTCACCGCCGTCTTTGCCCTGATCTTCGCTTAATGCCCTCGTCCTCGGTAACGGCGGGCTGCTGACCGCGAAGCCGTCACCCACCCCCTTCCCGACCGAGTCGGCCCGTTCCGTCCGAGACTCCCGCCGCGTCGCCCACGGTGGAGCCGAGCGGTTCGCCGGCGGCCTCGCCATCGGGCGCGCCGAGCGGTTCGCCCGCGCCTTCGACCTCGGCGGCGCCATCGACCTCTCCGGCGGCCAGCTCGACCCCGGCTGCGTCGACCTCGCCTGCCGCGTCGGGATCGCCGGCCGCGTCGGGATCGCCGGCCGCCAGCCCCTCGGCGTCGCCGTAGCCGAGCGACGCGGTCCTCGCCGCGCCGTCGCGCAGGGGCGAGCGCCACGGCCGCTGACATCGCCGGGCGTATTCTCGGGGGGTGACCCGTACGGAGGACCCCGGGGCAGAGCGCCGCCCGGCGGGCAACGGCGACCGGTATGCCGCCGCCCGCACGGCGATGCTCGAGATCCAGCTGCGGGCGCGCGGCGTCCGCGACCCGCGCGTGCTCGCCGCCATGGCCTCCGTCCCCCGCGAGGCGTTCGTCCCCGCACGGCTCCACGAGTCGGCCTATGCCGATGAGGCGCTCCCGATCGAACACGGCCAGACGATCAGCCAGCCGCTGATGGTGGGCCTGATGAGCGAGCTCCTGGCCCCGGAGGCCGGCGACCGCGTGCTCGACATCGGGACCGGGTCCGGCTACCAGGCCGCGGTGCTGGCGGCGATGGGCTGCCACGTGACGAGCATCGAGCGCCTGCCGGCGCTCGCGGAGACCGCCCGGGCGCGCCTGGCCGCGCTCGGGTACGGGGAATCGGTGGAGGTGAAGGTCGGCGACGGCAGCGCCGGCGATCCCGATGGCGTGCCCTGGCCCGGGATCATCGTCGCGGCCGCGGCCCCGCGCGTGCCCGACGCCCTGACGGCCCAGCTCGGCGACGGGGGCCGGCTCGTCATCCCCGTGGGCGGGCGGCGCCAGCAGGAGCTGCTGCTGGTGGAGCGGCGCGGCTCGGAGCTGCTGACGACGCGGCACGGCGCGTGCGTGTTCGTCCCGCTCGTCGGCCTGGGCGGCTGGCCCTGACAGGCGCCACGGGGCTGTCGTCGGCCTGGGCGGCTGGCCTTGACGCGTTCCCGCGGGCAGCCACCTCACGCTGGCAGCCACCGCCCCTCACCCGCCGCCATGCCGTCGGTATACTCGCCGGCACCATGACCCACGTCTTCGTCGCCCCCCATCCCGACGACGTCGCGCTCTCGTGCGGTGGGCTGATCGCGAGCCTGCGCGAGCTGGGCCAGAACGTCACGATCGTCACCGTCTTCTCGGGCAACGGCGCCGCCGCGGGCCTCTCCCAGTACCAGCGCGAGGCGCTGGGATTCGGGAGCAAGGCCCTCTGGCCGAACACCGAGGCGTTCAACCGCGACAACATCCGGGCCGATCGGCCCCTCGACGCCGGCGCGGACGCGCCGTACCGGGCCGACGCCGCCCGGCTCGACGCCACCCAGGCGGACGCGGACGCGGCCGCCAAGCGCTTCTGGCAGCGCTCGTCGTGGTACCGCCGCGCCGACATCCACAACCGGTCGCAGGCCGGCCAGGCGGTCATGGACGACGTGTCGCAGCAGGGGGCCGTCCTCACGACCGAGCTCGTGGAGGCGAAGATCGCGGGTGACCTGATGGCCGCCCGACGCCTCGAGGACGAGCGCTACGCCTACTTCGCCGAGGCTTCGATCGTCTTCCTCGACCTGCCCGACGCCGTCTTCCGCGGCTACGAGGACGACGAGGAGCTGCTGGCGGCGCCGCGCGACGACGACGACGCGCCGCTGGACCTCCTGACGCAGGAGATCGTCCGCCTCGAGCCCCAGAAGGTCTACCTGCCGCTCGGCATCGGGGGCCACGTCGACCACCGCCTCGTCCATCGGGCGGGCGTTGCCCTTCTCGAGACGGGGCGGCGCTGGGTGATGCCCGGCCCCGAGTACGCCGGCATCGTGACCTACTACGAGGACTTCCCCTACGCCTGGTGGGGCGACTTCGGGCACCTCGACGACCTGCCGGCCGGGGCGCTGGCGGGCATCCCGGCCGACGTGGGCCTGACCCCCGAGTACGCCGACATCACCGAGACGGTCGAGCGCAAGATCCAGGGCCTCACCCTCTACGAGAGCCAGCTCGAGCGGCTGTTCGGGGGGACCGACCAGATGGGCGACGCGGTGCGCGGCTTCGGGACCAAGGTGGCGGCCCTCGGCGGGCTGCCGGGCTTCGCCGAGCGCTACTGGGCCTCCTCGAAGCTCTGAAGGCTCAGGAATCGGGGACGAAGATCGCGCCGTCGCCGTCCTCGTAGGCGAGACGCCAGCCGGAGTCGGCGGCATTCATTCGCAACGCGAGCGCTGGCTGCGTCGCCGGGTCCACGACGACAACCGACGCGCCGACCCTCGCCAGCGTCGGAAGGGCTTCCGGGCCACCCGCCGCGATCAACGCGTAGTCGGTCCAGGCCGACACTGGCTCGACCTCGACCCGCGAGTCCACCATCACCGGAACGCCGGGTGTCGCCCACTCGAACCAGGACGCCCATGGCTGGGGGACGACGGCCCGGTCCGACGAATCCGCGAGCCCGGCCAGCGCTCGGGCGAGACCTCCCGGCGCATCGCGGAGGAGCCCGTCAGGGCCAGTGAGCGGGTCGCCGCCGCGCCACAGCGGCTGGGCCGCGACGACAACGAGGATCAGGATGGCGACGACGCCCGCGTTGAGGCGGCGCAGGGCGGGCGGCTCCGGGCGCGCCGGACGGGGCGCCGGCAGGACCGCGGCGATCACCGGCGCGAGGGCAACCGGGGCCCCGAAGGCCCACCAGGCGACACCGCGCTCGGCGTAGGCGCCGAGCAGGGCCAGGCCGGCCAGCCAGGCGAGCGTGGGCCAGCGCGGCAGCGCGCGCCGCGGCGACGGGCGACCAGCATCACGGCAACCGCGGCCGCGACCGAGGCGTAGAAGAGCGCGCCGGTGAACGTCAAGGGCGACGTACGCTGCCATTCCGAGATGAGCCGCGTGATCTCCCCGTTCGTCGCGATCCCCAGCGCGTAGGTCCAGACCGACGGCCCGAAGGGGGTGATGCAGGTGGCGACGAGCGAGGCGACGAGCACCAGGAGCAGGCGGTCGGAGCCCGGCCGACGGGCAAGCCGGTCGTCCAGCCAGGCCACGAGCACCGCGGCCGGTCCCAGGAAGAAGCTCCCGTGGAGGTTCGCCCACGCGAGGACGAGCAACGGGATGGCCCAGGTGAGCCGGGGACGACGGTCGCGCCAGGCGAGGATCGCGAGCACGGCGGCGAAGAGGACGATGCCGAAGAGCTGGGCGCGGAGGCCGAGCGCGGCGATCCCCACGACGAAGCCGGCCAGGGCAAGGAGGGACGCCGACCGGGGAGCCAGCCAGCGGCGCGCGGCGACGGTCACCAGCCCGACGGCCGCCGCCACCAGGACGACGCGGAGCACCACGAGTCCACTCCAACCGGCCGCGCCGTCCCCGAGGGCGAAGGCGACACCAGCCCCCCACTGCTGGTTGAGCCACGGCTGGCCGAACGCCGTGAAGGTGAAGGGATCCGTGCGCAGGACTGCCAGCGAGCCGAGCATCAGCTCGCCGGCTCGCACCTGGTAGGCAAGATCCACCGTGGACATCGGGGCAATCGTCGCCGCCAGGGCGGGCAGGAGGATCGCGAGCGCGAGCCAGAGTCGGTCGCGGGACATATCCGGCTCAGGGTATGCCAAGTCGTGGAGCGTCTTGTCCCCGATCGGGCGGCCGCGCGGCCGCGCGTCGATGGCACGTTTGCCGCCCGCTGGGATGTGCCCGGAACGCGCTCGTCAGCTCGCGGCAGCGACCTCCGCCGGCCGCACCGCCCGGGCGCCCTCGTCGTAGATCTCCTCGACCGCGTAGACCATCAGCTCGACGCAGAAGCGCTCGTGGACGAGGTCGTGCCCGCCCCGGGCGAGCATGTCGGCATAGGCGTGATCGGTGAGCAAGCGGATGATCGCGCTCCCCAGCGCCTCCGAATCGTGGGGCGGGACCAGGATCCCGGTGCGGCCGTCCTCGATCACCTCGGGGATCCCGCCGACGGCGGACGCGATGACCGGGCGGGAGAGGGCCATCGCCTCGAGGATCGTGAGCCCCTGCGCCTCGCGATACGAGGGCAGGACGGCGACGTCGAGGGCGGCGGTCACGGCCGGGACGTCGTCGCGGCGGCCGGTGAAGACCACCTCCGCCGCAACCCCGAGAGCCGCGGCCTGGGCCTCGAGCTCGGCTCGCCGGCTTCCCTCGCCGATCACCAGGAGCCGGGCGTTCGGGACGCGGCGCAGCACGCCCGGCCAGGCGTCGAGGAGCGTCGGGTGGCCCTTCTCGTGCTCGAGGCGGGCCACCACCCCGACGATCTGGGCCTCGGGCGGGAACCCGTACTCCTCGCGCAGGGTGCAGCAGGGGTCCGTGTGGTCGTAACGGACGAGGTCGACGCCGTTGTAGATCAGGGAGACCGGGACGTCGCTCGCCCGCTCCTCGGCGATCTTGCGCTCCATGGCCCGGCTCACGGCGATGAGGTGGTCGATGCGCGGCGTCAGCGTCCGCAGGACCTCGCGGTCCTCCGGGGAGCGGATGCGGCTCGAGTGGACCGTCCCCACGATGAACGGGCGCGGCCGCCCCGCCTCCGCGATCGCCAGGGCCGCCCGGGTCCCGACGAGCTCCGCCCGGTACATGTGGTTGTGGACCACCTCGGGCCGGATGTCGGACATGAGCGTGGCGACGGCGCCGACCGCGATCGCATCGTCGGGCTCGTCGATCACGTGGACGGGGATCCCGAGCCGGGCGATCCGGCGCTCGGCGCTCCCGTGCGACAGCGAGATCACCGTCGGCTCGTAGCGATCGCGATCGAGCCGGCTGAGCAGCGAGTAGACATGCTCCTGGGCGCCGCCGTTCGTGCCCGTCGCGAGAACCTCCACGACGCGCACGGTTCGGCCGCCGGGGACCGGCGGCCGGTCCAGCGGCTTGACGCAGGGATCGCCCGGAAGCGGTGCGCTCATCTCTCGTTCCCTGTTCGCACGACGAGCAGGCGCTGGATTGTCTCGTCCACGGCGCCCCACTCGTACTTGTAGGGCTCGTCGCCGCGGAGGTAGTCGAAACGTCGCCGTCCGGCGAGGAGCGCGGCCTCGATCGCCGTCGCGCTCATGAGGACGCCGGGCGAGAGCTCGCGCGCGTCCGGGTCCACGCCCGCGTTGTAGAGGTACCAGGCGTCGTCGTCCTCGAACCAGATCCCGGCCGCGATCCGACGTTCGCCCACCGACAGGAAGTGGAGCTGGATCGTCCCGTCGCCACCGAGCAGCTCGAAGAGCCGGCGGAAGAAGGCGCGGCTCTGGTCCCCGCCGGCCGTCGGCGGGAAGAGGCCCTCGGCGCCCCAGCGCCGCTGGTGGAGGTCCACGAAGTCGTCGAGGTCGGCAACCGGGTCCGCCGACCGGGCCAGGCGGACGTCGCCGGCGGCCTGGGCCCGGCGCAGCTTCCGGCGCACCTCGTGGCGCTCCTTCTTCCCGAGCGTTCCCAGGTAGGCCTCGAAGTCCATCCCGGGGGCGAAGGTGACGACCGGGCAGACCTCCTCGCGCTCGCGGACGACGGTCCAGCCCTCGCCGAACCGCGAGCCGAAGGCGTCGGCCAGGGCGGCGGCCGCGGGGTCGTCACAGCGAAGGCGGCGCAGGTCGACGACGTCCCACGGCGCCGGGTGACCCGGGTCGGTCGCCGCGCCGGGCGCGGCCATCGCCGCCGCCAGCGCCTCCGCCACCGCCGGCAGGTCGTCGGGACGCGCGAGGATGGTCGCGTAGTCGGCGTGGTAGCTGGCCCCGAAGAAGACGGCCTTGGCGGTGGCCGCCACCGGCGTCAGGGGCATGTGCTGGTCGCCCCGCAGGCGGGTGTGGAGGATGGCGTCGTCGGGCTCCACCTCGTGGCGGTGCATGAGCGGGACGATCCCCACGAGCGCTGCCGGATCGGGCGCGGCGGGATCCACGACCACCAGGGTCTGCTCGTGGGCGTTCTCCCCGTAGGCATCCCACCAGGCGCGATGGAACCCCCAGCGCGCGAACGGCGTCGCCCACGGCGTCGCCGCGGCGAGGGCATCCCAGGTGGCGGGATCAATGTCCGCGAACGGGCGGCGGACGGCACGCAGGGTGCCCGGATCGCCGGGGCGCGGGCCGGGGATCTCGGTCGCGCCCGCCGGGTCGGCGAGCGCGGGGGGACAGGGAAGGTCGAGGTCCGGGGGGGCGGGGGTCATCGATCCCGAGAATAGCACCGGTTGCGCGCGCAACTGTCGCCGGACGACGGGCCACGCCACCCCGACATGGCGGCACGGGCCGCACATGACCATCCGGCAGGGTCTTCGTGGGCCGATCGGCGGGTTGCCGGATGGGCGGGGATCGGGCAAGGTAGGCGGCAGCACGAGCGGGGCCGCGCCGGACCCGCATCGTCGGCCCGTACCCTGCGGGTGTCCCCAAACCTCCGACCGGCGCCGCATCCCAACGCTCGCCGTGGCCTTCCCGCGGCGTCCTGGTAGAAAGGAGCCTGATGGCGGCCGACGCCACCGTCGCCCTGCGGGCGGCAGTCCGTTCCATCACGACGAGAGCCCCGCGGCGCGGCCTCTTCGTGGCCCTCCTCGCAGCGCTGCTCGCGGCCGGCAGCCTCGCCGCCGCCCCCTCCCCCGCTTCGGCCACCGCAGCCCGGGTCAAGGTCGTCATCGTGGTCGGTCCCTCCGGGGCGAACACGAGCATCTACCTCCGGGCAGCCCGCGGATATGCCGCCCAGGCCCGCTCCTACGGCGCGACGGTCGTCGAGGTCTACACCCCGAACGCGACCTGGGCCCGCGTCAAGTCCGTCGCCCAGGGCGCCAACCTCCTGATGTACCTGGGTCACGGCAACGGCTTCCCCAACCCGTACAACGCCACCCTCGACCCGAAGAAGGTCGACGGACTCGGGTTGAACCCGTATGCGGGCAGCGGCAACACGCGCACGGCCTACTACGGGGAGGCCTACCTCCGGGCCTCCATCCGCCTCGCGCCCAACGCGGTGGTGATCCTGAACCATGCCTGCTACTCGGCCGGGAGCTCCGAGCCGGGCAAGGCGAACCCGACCCTGTCGGTCGCCCGCAGGCGGGTCGACAACTTCGGGGCCGGCTTCCTGCGGATCGGCGCACGGGCCGTGTTCGCCGAGACGCTCGCCAGCGCCGCCTACATCGTCCGCCTGCTCTTCACGAGCAACCAGACGATGGCCCACATCTTCTGGTCCGACCCGGCGCGAAAGGGCACCTACAAGAGCACGTTCACCTCGGCCCGGACGCCGGGGGCGACCGGGATCATGGATCCGTACAAGCCGGGCGCGTATTACCGGGCGGTCACCGGCACGCTGTCGATGACGGCGGCCACCTGGCGGCCCTGACCGACCGACGGGGATCCCGGAGGCGCTGACCGCATAGTCTTCGCCGGGTGCGACGCCTCATCCTCGCGATCTTCGTCCTGTCGGGCGCGGCCGGCCTGATCTACGAGATCGTCTGGGCCCGCCAGCTCGTGCTCGTCTTCGGGAACACGACCCAGGCCGTCTCGGCGATCCTCACCGGCTTCTTCGGGGGGATGGCGATCGGCAGCGGCTTCGGCGGACGCGTCGCCGACCGGGTCAGGCGGCCGCTGCGCATGTACGGCCTCCTCGAGATCGTCCTGGTTGGGGTCGTGCTGGCGACGCCGCTCACGTTCCGCCTGCTCCACGAGGTGTACCGGGGAGCCTTCACCTCGCTGGAGGCGGCGCCGGTCGCCCTGGCCCTCGTCCGGTTCGCCCTGGCGCTCGTCGCGCTCGCCCCCGCGACGATCCTCATGGGGGCGACCCTGCCGACGCTCACCCGATACCTCTCGCGGGATGCCGGTGAGCTCAGCGGCTCATTCGGACGCCTGTACGCGGCCAACACGATCGGGGCCATCGTCGGCACGATCGTGTCCGGCTTCGTCCTGATCGAGCTGCTCGGGCTCACGGGGGCCCTCGTGATCGGCGCCGCCTGCTCGGCGACGGCCGGCCTGGTCGCGTTCGTCCTCGATCGGCGGCATCGTCCTGCGATCGTGGACACGCGGTCGCCCGCTCGCGCCGCCCTCCTCCCGATCCGGGATCGCGCCCGGTCGCCAGAACCGGGCAGGGTACGCGCGTCCCCAGGGTGCGGCTCGCGGCGACGCTGGCCTTCATGTCGGGCCTCACGTCCCTCGGGTACCAGGTGCTGTGGACGCGCCTCCTCGCCTCGGGCAGCGGCAACTCGACGTACGTCTTCACGACGATCCTGGCCGATCTTCCTCGTCGGGCTCGCCCTCGGCGCGGTGACGTTCTCCCGCGTCCGGAGCCGGATCACGGACACCGTCAGCCTGCTCGCCCACGGGCAGGTGATCATCGCGATCCTCGCGCTCGTCGGGGCTGCTCGCCATCGACCGCCATCTCACCGGCCTCCTGCCGCTGACCCGGGACTTCGGCGCGCTCCTGGGCGGACTTCGTCGTCCCGGTCGCCGTCGTCGTCCTGCCGGCGACCTATCGTGATGGGCCTCACGTTCCCGGCCACGTCGGCCCTCGTCGCGGGCGACGATCACGACATCGGGCGGAATGCCGGGCTGCTCCTCGCCGCCAACACGATCGGCGCGATCGTGGCGACCTTCCTCATCCCGTTTGTCGTGATCCCCCTGATCGGATCGCCGTCCGCGGTCGCGCTGCTCGCCGCCACCAACGCCTGCGTCGGCATCGCGCTCGCCGCGCGGGGCATGATGCGGGGGCCGATGCCCCGCCGCCTCGTGGGCATCGGCGGCGCTCGTCGTCGCTGGCCGCTGTCGCAATCGGCGTCGCCGTTCGGCGGACTGTCCGTCGATCCCAGCGTCGCGTCTCATCCGGTCGACCGGCGGGCAGGTCTTCGCGGCGGGAGAGGACGAGATCGCCTCGGTCCAGGCAGGCGAGAAGGACGGGTACAAGCAGCTCTGGGTCACGGGCACCTCCATGACGCTGCTCACGGTGGACGCCAAGCTCATGCCGATCCTGCCGCTGATCGCTCCGCCCGGGCTCGCGAACCGAGCTCACCATCGCCTTCGGCATGGGCTCGGCGTTCCGCGCCTCGTTGATCGCGGGCCTGAAGTCGGACGCCGTCGAGCTCGTGCCCACCGTGCCGACGATGTTCGGCGCCTTCTACCCGGACGCCGCGTCCGTGCTCGCGAACCCCAACGGGCGCGTCATCATCGCCGACGGCCGCAACCACGTGGAGCTGACCGACGCGACCTACGACATCATCATCGTGGACCCGCCACCGCCGATCGAGAGCTCGGGCGTGTCGGTGATCTCGTCGCGCGAGTTCTATGCTGCGGCCCGCGCCCGACTCAACCAGGGTGGCGTGATGATGCAATGGGTGCCCTACGGCCAGACCCTCGACGAGTTCAGGGCGCACGTCCGGACCTTCCGCGACGTGTTCCCCAACGTGATCGTTGCCCAGGGCGCGGGCGGCTGGGGGTTCTACATGCTCGGCTCGGACGAGCCGCTCGGCTTCGACGATGCCGCCATCCGCGAGGTCCTCGCGCGGGGCGACGTCCTGCAGGACATCTCGTCTGCGTACGATTCGCCGCGCCACGACCTCGACGGCTGGGCCGCCCTCATCCCGCAGCTGGTGCGCCTGGCGGGCGACCAGGTCGCGGCATTCGCCGGCCCAGGCCCCCTGGTCACCGACGACCACCCGCTGCCCGAGTACTTCCTGCTGCGCCACTGGCTCGGCCCGCCGTCGCCATTGCTCTCCCCGGGCCAGGTCCATCCACCGGCACCCTGACGGACGCGCCGGCCCCGCCGCCGTCAGTGCAGGTTGTAGACCCAGTAGACGCCGCCGAGCCCGACCAGGACGCCGAACGCGATCAGGGCCTTCGCCCACCACGGCAGCCCGCGTCGCGCGGCCGCCATGCCCGCGAGGGCGATCGCGAAGGGGATCGCGTCGAGGGCGTAGCGATAGCCCATCTGGAGCCACCCGCCGCCGTAGTAGAGGAGGTTCGGCAGCAGGACGAGGAGGAACGTGATCCCGAGCGCCACGGCACGCCCGTCGCGGAACGGGGCCCGCAGCGCGTAGAGGAGACCCGGGCTGGTGACGAGGACGGACATGCCCAGCCCGTCGGGCCGGAAGAAGGGGAAGGCGGACTGCAGCGCCGGCAGGCGCAGGAGGAAGAGGTCGACGTTCATCGACAGGTGGGCGGGCGAGAAGAGGCCCTTCTGGCGCTGCGCCTCCAGGAACGCCGGCAGCGCGGCGAGGTAGTAGCCGGATTCGATCGGGCTCCCGAAGCGGGCCCAGTTGTACCAGAGCCCGAACAGGGCGGCCGGCGCGAAGCCGAGGGCGACCGCGCCGATGGGCCGCACGATCGAGCGCAGGCGCCGCCGCCAGTCGGGCGGGAAGGCCGCCCAGGCCCACAGCGGCAGCGCGGCGATCACCGGCGGCCGGGTCAGGAACGCGGCCCCCGAGAGCAGGCCCATCAGGAGCGGCCGCCGCCGCCCGAACATCTCCACGAGGCCGGCAAAGGTGAGGATCGAGGCCACCAGGTGCCCCGTGTGCCAGACGCCGCCGCGCGCGGCCGTGAACCAGATCGCGGTGCTGAAGCCCCACAGGACGGTCAGCCAGAGGCGGTCCTGGATCGAGCGGACGCCGATCCGGGCGAGCATCCACCAGCACAGCCCCAGGCCGGCCGCCGCGAGCAGGGCATTGACGAGCGGCTGCCACTGGGTGACGAAGTCGGGACCGAGAATCGCCACGAGCGGCACGAAGGCGACCGCCGGGAACGGCGCGAACGGCACGTAGACGCGCGTCCCGACGACCACGATGTCGTAGGGGCCGAACGCGTGCTCGAGCCACAGCCGCCCGTGGAGGAAGGCGTCGGCGAGGTAGAAGAGGTCCGGCCGGCCCGCATCGAACTTGCAGGCCGACGCCCAGTACACGGCCGTCGCCACCGCGAGCAGGACGACGAGCGAGATCATGCCGCGATGGCGGTGAAGGCTGTCGGTCACGGTGATCGCAAGGCTACGGCAGGAGGCTGAGAGGAGTGTCCGCGACGCTGCCAGCCGTCGGGCCCGAAAGGCCGGCAGGCGCGCACGTCTCAGCTCCGCCGGCGCGACACCCTCCGGTGCAGGAGCGGCGTGCGGAAGAGGTCCCAGGCCACGCGCAGGCCCAGCAGGAGGCCCGGGTGCATCCGGGAGCCGTGCTTGTCCGACCAGACGATGGGCACGATCGCCATCCCGTAGCCACGTCTCCGGGCCAGGTAGATGATCTCGACGTCGAAGACGATGCTCGTGATCCTCTGCCGGGCGAAGAGGTCGCGGGCGGCCTCGCGGGTGAAGCCCTTGAAGCCGCACTGCGTGTCCTGCACGTGGCCGACGGCCCAGAGGGACGCGAGCCCGTGGAAGGCGCGCCCGATCAGGCGGCGAAAGCCCGGCTGCGTGCGCCGCATGTCGCTGCCGTCAGCCTGGATGCGGCTGCCGAGAGCCACATCGTTGTCCACGAGGGCCAGTGCCAGCAGCGGGATCTGGTCGGGCGGGGTGGCCATGTCCGCATCGGTGAAGACGGCGAGGTCGGTGTCGGCGGCCAGCATCCCGGCCCGTACGGCCGCGCCCTTGCCGCCGTGGGGGACGGCGAGGACGGCCAGCCACGGAGCGCCGGTGTTCGTCGTCATCTGCGCCTCGGGGCGCGCCTGGGCGAGCGCGACGGTCGCGTCGGTGCTCCCGTCGTCGACGACCAGGACCCGCACGTCGTCCGGCAGCCGCGCCGCCCCGGGCGCGCCCTCACGCCCCTGCTCGCCGTGCCGGCGCAGGTAGCCGAAGAGCTCATCGAGGGCAGGCCCCAGCCGATGCTCCTCGTTGTAGGCCGGCAGGATGATCGTCAGGCTCGAGGCGGTCACAGGCCGGAGTCTACGGGGAAGCAGGCCCGGTGGCGCGGCTCCGGCCGGCGCGGGGCGGCGGAGAGGAGCCGGGGCCACGTCCCCGATCGCAGGCACCGCCGCCAGGACCGCCAGGCTGGCCACCCAGAGGCGCGGGAAGGCGATGACCATGGCGACCGCTATCGTCCACGTCCGGCCCGTGATGCCGCCCCACGCGACGATTGCCCCCGCCGCGGCCACCCGCAGCCACAACGGCCCGAGGCTGAGTCCGGCCGGCGTGGCGGCGTTCGCCGCGAGGGCGTCGATCCACTCCCGCCACAGGTCCGGCGCCACGACAAGCGAGACCACGGCGATCGCCCCGGTGACGAGTCCGGCCGCCGCGAGCGACCGCCACTCGCGACGGGCCGCGAACCAGGCGAGCCCCACGCCGGGGGTCACCTTGGTGAAGAGGGGGAACGCCCACAGCCAGGGCCACCGGAGCCCCCAGGCGGCGACCGCGGCCAGCAGCAGGTTGACGTTGCCCGAGTAGATGTCCTGGGCGATCGGGACGAACAGGAGGGCCGGCAACGACCAGGCGCCCAGCAGCAGCCACAGCGCCCCGAGGAGCAGGGCCGCCCAGGCCGCGGCCACCACCGGGAAGGGCAGGAACGTCAGGGGCCAGAACGCCTGGGCGAATGGCGGGGCGTAGTAGAAGCCCCCGCCGACCGTGTACGTGCTCAGCGAATAGGGGTCGGGCAGCGTGTTGGCCCAGTAGGCCGCGGGTGTCCTCGCCGGCCCCCGGCAGGTGCCCGGTGAACAGCAGGACAACGTAGATGACGGCGAAGAGGGCGTAGCCGGCCGCGAGCGGGCGCCGCCATCGGGCGGGTGGCTGCGCGATCCGCGCGCGAGGCGATGTCGTCGCGACCATCGGATCGGAGTCTATCGGGCATGGCGACGGCGCCGCCCCAGCGTGGCCGCCGCCCGTACCATCCGTGCGTGATGGGCGTGCGTGACTGGAACCCGGGAACGGCGGCCGACCGGCGCCTGCGAACCGTGCTCGCCGCGGTCCTGGCCGTTGCGATCGCGATCGCCTGGGCCTGGAACTTCCGCACGTACACGGTCGGCGTGGACCTCGAGATCCCGCTGCGGGCCGCTGAGCGATGGCTCGCCGGAGAGCCGCCCTACCTCGCGTCGGCGTTCTCCGGCGTCCCGGGCGCCGGACAGCCGTTCGTGTACCCGCCGTACGTGCTGCCGTTCCTCGCGCCGCTCACGCTCCTCCCGCGGTGGCTCGTGCTCGTGCCGTGGCTCGTCCTCCTCCTGGCGACGGCGATCTGGACATGCCGCCGCCTCGACATCCCGTGGGCGTGGATCCCCGCCGTGCTCCTCTGGCCGCCGTTCGCCGAGCCCCTCATCGGCGGCAACGTCCAGGTCCTGCTGTTCGCTGCGTTCGTGACGATCTACGTGACGGCCCGGCGGCCCGGCGCCGCCGACGACCCCGCAGCAGGCAACGACGTGCTGGGCGCCGGGCAGCCGGACCTCACGCTCGGATGGCGCGCAGCGGCAATCTGGGCCCTGAAGATCGGGCAGCTCCAGCCCTGGCTCCACGTGCTCCGCTGGCGCCGGCGGGCGGCGATCCTCGGGCTGGCAACCGTCGTCATCGTCGTCGTCGCCACGCTGCCGATGGTCGGGATCGACGCCTGGAGGGACTGGACCGAACAGCTCGCGCGGGCGCCAAATCCCGACTGGCCCTACGGTGGGTTCTCCCTGGTGCGGCTCCTGCCCGGCATCGGCCTCGTCATCTGCGCCGTCGCGAGCCTGGGCGTGCTGCTCGTGGGGAGGCGCTCGGCCGGGCCGGCCGTGGGCGTCCTGACGGTGATCGGCGCGCCGTCGCTCTACATGTTCGGGCTCCTGTTCCTCGTCCCGGCGATGCTGCGCATCCGGCGCGAGATCGCGCTGGTCGCGGCCATCGGCATCGCCTCCTACGTCCACCCGGTCGAGTGGGTGGCGATCCTCCTGGTCGCCGGGGCGCTGGCGGCGGCGCACCGCTCGCCCGCGTACCGTGAGCCGCCCGGCGGGGACTGGTTGCTGGGCCCCCACGAGCCCGCTCGCGCCGCGATGCCGTCGGTATACTCGCCGGCACCATGACCCATGTCCCGTCGCCCCTGCCCGAACGTGGCATCCGCGACGGCCGATCGTCGCCCGGTCGGTCACGTCAGGCCGTCACCGAGCGCTGCCTGGCCTCATCGTAGCCCTGAGGTGACAACCGTCGGGCTCGAGCCGCGAGCGAGCTCGATTCTCGCGCGGGGCGGTGGGCAGGCCATCACAGACGGCCGAGGGCCAGCCATGGCGCCCGAGCACATCGGATCGTCCTCGCCGCCGGGCTGATCGCCGCCGCGACTGCTCCGCGTCGTGCTCCTGCCAACGGAGGGGTACCGTGCCGACCTGGACCTGTTCGCGGGGTTGGTCCACCAGCTGGCGACGACCGTCGCCTCTGGGAAAAGCGTACGACCTCCAGCTCTCGTTCGGCCCGGTCATGGCTTACCTGTTCTGGGTCGTCGGGCTTCTGCAGCCGGCGTTCCAGGCGGCCACCGATGCGTCCGACCCGCTCATCCGCACGTCGCTGAAGATCCCAGCGTCGGGCGCAGATCTCGCCCTCGCACTCGTGGTCGTCTGGGTACTGCGAGGGCGCCCGACGATCGCCGTGGGGGCCGGTCTCGCGCTCGCCCTGGTGCCGGTCACTTGGTATGTCAGCGCGTACTGGGGGCAGTTCGAGTCGATCTTCACGCTCTTTGGCGTCGTGGCCGCGATCCTCGCAGCACGAGGCCACTGGGTCGCTGCCGGGATCGCCCTGGGCCTCGCTCTCGGGACGAAGCCCCAGGCCCTGCCCTTCATCGTGCCGTTCGCCGCATATGCGTGGGCCCGCCTGGGTGCGCGAGGCTCCTGGTCCCGCTCGTCGCGACAATCGGGACGCTCTCTGGTCCTGTGGATCCCGTTCATCGCCGGCAGGTGGGCCGGCGGCCTATCTGCGCACGATCTCGGATACCAGAACGAGACCTATGCAGCCCTCTCGCTGAACGCCTGGAACCCCTGGTGGGTCTTCCAGTCGCGCCTCGGCGGGGGGTCGTTCCTCGTGGACAACATGCCCATCCTCGGGTCCGTTCACACCGCGCATGCTGGGATATGTGACGGCGGGTCTGGGCATGCTTGCCGTGCTTGTGGCCGTGCGCCATCGACCGACGCAGACCGGCCTCCTGCTGGGGCTGGCCGCCGCCGTGCTCGTTGCCTTCTGCCTGCTCACGACCATGCACGAGCGGTATTCTTATCCCGCCGTCGCGTTCCTTGCCGTCCTTTTCGGGCGCCGCTCGGTCGGCCTGATCTGGCTGGTCCTTGCCGCGACGATGACGCTCAACCTCGTAGCTGCGGTGCCGCCGGGCGGGTGAACAGGTCGGGCCGATCCACATCGCGGGGACTGTCGGGAGTCGATCGGGTCGTGTCGCGATGAGCCTGCTCCTGGTCGCCGTGCTCTGGCGGCTCCTGGTCGAGGCACGAGCCAGTCGACCGGCCGACCCGACGCGACCGGCAAAGCTCGTGCAACCTGAAGGCTAGCGAGCGGGTCCAGGCGGAGCGCTGTGGCGGCGTCCCAGGAACGCGCGGCGATACCAGCGCAGGTAGTGAGGGAGCCACTTGCGCAGGCGGAAGCGGCTCGGCCGCCGGTGCGGTCCCGCCAGGTCGTCGGGACCTCTGCGAGGCGGCGGCCCTGGAGGGTCGCCTTGACCGAGAGCTCGATCGCCAGCTCGAACCCGGCCTCGCTCTCGATGGGCGTCGCGTCGAGGAAGCGGCGGCTGTAGAGCTTGAAGTTGCTCGTGGCGTCGTGGATCGGGACGCCGGCGAGCCATGGAGCGAGAGGCCTGCCGTGCGGGACAGGAAGCGCTTGAGCCGAGGCCCGCCGACCTGCCGGCCGCCGCGCATGTAGCGGCTGGCGGCGACGACGTCGGCGCCGGCGCGCGCGAGGGCGACCATTCGGTCGACGCCGCCGTACTCGTCGGAGCCATCGGCCATGGTCACGAGCACGTACGGCGCACGGGCGGCGGCGATCCCCGACTTCATGGCGTTGAGAACGCCGGGGCCGATCGTGTTGAGGTATGGGCGCACACCAGGGATCTCGGCCTGCAGTCGCTCGATCACCGGGACGGTCATGTCCTCCGGCATGTCGAACACGACCAGGAGCTCGTAGGGCGTTCGGACGGCCGCGGCGAACGCGCGAATGATGGGGGCGACGCGTTCGCCCTCGTTCCAGACGGGCATGATCGCCGTCAGCTCGGGGCTTCCTTCGATGGTCATCCGCGGCTCTCGACCGAACGCGGTGGATCTGCTGCCCACCGCCACGACCGGATCCCTGGCGCCGCCCAACCCCTCGCGCTGGATCATCACCAGGGCGACGCCTCCGGCCGCGGCCGTCGGCAGCAGGACAAGCGCGTGCGTCAGGACGGCGATCGCGAGCGCTGCTCGGGGTCGACGCCGAGCGCCACCGCGGTCGCCGTGGCCGCAAGCTCGTAGGTGCCGATGTAGCCGGGCGCCGCCGGGATCATGGTCGCGAAGACGCCCACTCCGGCGACCAGGATGGCCTGCGCAGGCTCCAAGGTGACGCCGATCGACTGCGCCGCCAGCCAGACGAGTGTCGCGTCCATCGCCCACACGAGGAGGCTGAGCGACGCAGCGACCAGGATCACAGGCCGGCGACGCGTGGCGCCGACCCCGGCTGCAAACTCCCGGAAGTGCCTCGACCAGCGCCGACACGCGGGGTCCCGCCCAGGTGGGCTCGACCATGCCCGCCAGGCGGTCAACCGCCGCCACCGTTCCGCCCAGGCCCACGAATGTCAGCGCGACAAGAACCGTGCCCGCGACCGCCGCGCCTACCGTCGCGATCTCGACGATCCAGGGCGGAGCCCCGGCCTGCCAGGCCGCCGGAAGCACGACGAGCGCCAACGTGGCGGTGTCAATGACGCGCTCGAGCACGACGGAGCCGAATGCCGCCGCGGCCGGCAGACTCTCCCGTCGTGCCACGAGCAGCGCCCGCGCGGGCTCGCCCAGGCGCGCGGGCAGGACAGCGTTCCCGAGATACCCGACGAGCAGCGGAGGAAGCGTCCGCCGGACGGGAACTCGCCGTTCGCTAACCCGAGGGAGAAGGAAGCTCCAGCGGGCGGCTCGGACCAGCGTCTGTGCCACCAGGACGACGAGGAATCCCAGGAGCGGGCCGCGATCGGCATCGGCGAGCGGCGCATCACGACGCTCGCACATCGACCGATCGAACGCACAACCAGATCGCGACCGCGCTGACGCCGAGCCCGGCGGCAGAAGGGCGGCGCGCCGTCGATCGATCGTCAGGCGCGGAGCGCTGGCCATCATCGGATCGTTCGCCTACGTAGAGTGTCTGCTTTCCCAGGAGTCGCCACGCCGGCGGAAACGCGAGATAGCCGCGGACGAGCATCGGGTGGTTCGGCAGCCGGCCCTTGGTCGTATAGGGCAGGAAGCGGGTGATGACTGCCACGGTCCGGAACCCGGCGATCCCGGCTGCCTCGACAAGGCTGTGCTCGGTGAGCGGCGTTCGATGGTCGATGAAGTCCCAGTAGGCGGCGCCGGTCAAGGCGGATGTTCGGCTGCAGTACGACGAGACGGCCGCCGGGCTGCAGGAGGCCGGCGGCGACCCGGAGCTGTTCGACGACCGCGTCGCCCGACGGGAGGTGCTCGAGGTAGTTGCTCATGAAGACCCCGTCGAACGAGGCCCGGCGGCAAGGACCTGGAGCAGCTCGCGGCCGTCGGCCGGATGAACCGAACGTCCGGCGGGAAGCTCGGCCGACACGTCGCGCAGGTCCGTCGCCCAGCGTTCTCGCGCGTCAGGTGCCGGATGAAGTCGCCGCGGTCGCAGGCGATGTCGAGGATCGGCACCGTCCGGGGGGAACCAGCGCTGCAGGAAGCGCACGATCGCGCGCCAGATGCGGTCCTTGGCCTGCTCGCTCCGACACCGGGAAGCGTGCGCGTAGACGGCGTCCAGCTCGCCGCCGCCATCAGATGCGCCCCGCTGCCGCTTCGCGACCGGATCCACGGGATGACCTCGTCGAGCATCGCGTCGAGAGCGTGGTCGTCGCCTCGAAGCCGAGGACGTCGCGCGCCTTCGCGACGTCGGGGACGCGGTGCTGGACGTCGTGCTCGAACGGCGGGTCGGAGACCCAGCCGGAACGGCGGCTCGGCGCCGTGGACCTTCGCCAGATCAGCTCGGCCAGCTCCAGGACCGTCGTGCTCGCGGGGTCGAGAGGTTGAAGTCCTCGTTGACGCGCCGCGTCGCGACTCCATCGCCAGCCGGATCCCGCGGGCGAGGTCGCCGCCGTACGTGTAGTGGCGGACCTGCGTGCCGTCGCCGAGGATGTGCAGCGGGTCCTGGCCCTTCAGCACCTTCAGGACCAGGTCGGGGACGACGTGGCGACATGGCGAGCTTGACGTTGCCGCTCATGCACGTCGTTGTCGCGCAGCGCCCGGCGCTCGCCGACGCCGACGCAGTTGAACGGGCGGAGGATCGTGTACGGCAGGCCGTGCTGCTGCCAGGCGCCCCGCGCGAAGTACTCGGACGCGAGCTTCTGGAAGCCGTAGGTCGATATGCGGGGGCGGGCGACGTCAGCTGCGGCGCCCTCGGGCGTCGGGAAGACCGTCGGTCGACTCGTAGACCATCGACGAGCTGAGGACGACGATCCGCTGCGAGGTCGCCCCGTCGCGGTGCGCCGCGATCGCGGCGTCGAACGTCGCTGCCATGATCCGCTCGTTCTCGGCGAGCAGGTCGTAGGCGAACTCGTGGAAGTAGCTGATCCCGCCGATCATCGCCGCCGCGGCGACCACCTGGTCGCAGTCCGCGCAGCAGCTCCGGGAGGAGCGCCGGCGTCCTTGGCGTCCCCCTCGACGAAGCGGTAGCCCGGGTGGTCGTCGTAGCTGCGGCGCGCCGGGCCGTACTTGCTGAAGTTGTCGACGCCGACGACCTCGTGGCCCGCCTCGAGCAGCTCCGGGACGAGGTAGCCGTCGATGAAGCCGGCCGCGCCCGGTGACCAGGATGCGCATTCACGAGCGACGATCCCGACGGCCCAGGCATCCCAGACGTCGACGACGCTCGCGGTCGCCGAGGTCGAGGCGCGGTAGGCGCGGTGCGGCGACGCCGAGGAACAGCGTGTCGGCCGCCGCGAGCACGGTCTCGAGCGGCACGAGCGCGGGTCCTGGACGTACGGGTCCGCGCAGAGGACGCTCGCGCCGGCCCAGCGCGAGGAGCTTGCGGAGCTTGTAGCTCAGCGAGGCGCGGTTGTCGTCCGATTCCGCCTTGAAGGCCATCCCGAGGATCCCGACCGTGTGCCCGCGCAGCGTCCCGTGGCGGCGCTCCGGGCGCTCACGATGTAGGCCGGCATGCCCCTCGTTGACCTGCATCGCGGAGTGGCCCATCGGGAAGTGGTCGCTGGTGAAGGCCGCCAGCTGCATCGTGTCCTTGAAGAGGCACGGCCCGGCGGCGAAGCCCGGGCGCTGGCAGGTCGGCCGCGCGCGGGTAGTCGCGCGCGGATGGCGTCGAGGACGTTGGCGTAGTCGACGTCCGGCCTGGTGGGCGACCATGAAGAACTGGTTCGCGATCGCGAACTGGATGTAGCGCCAGGTGTTCGTGAAGAGCTTGGCCAGCTCGGCCTCCTTCGAGCGTCGTGCGCGACGATCTCGCCGCCGAGCCGCGCGAAGAGCGCCGCCGCCCGGTCGCCGACGGCCGGCGTCGTCGGCGCCGACGATCTGGGGAAGGGTCCGGAACTCCTCCAGCGCGTGCCCCTCGGCGATCCGCTCGGGGCAGAAGGCGACGTCGACGCGCCGGCCGCGGTCGGCGAATGCCTGCGCGACGTATGCCGTGGTCCCCGGGTAGACCGTGCTGCGCAGGACGACGAGCGCGCCGTCGCGGAGGTGGGGCGCGACCTGGCCGACGGTCTTCTCGAAGCAGCGTCATCGAGGGGTCCAGGAACTCGTCCACCGGCGTCCCGATGACGATGACGAGGGCGTCGGCGCGACCGATGAGCCGCCGGATCGCTGGAAAGGGCGAGGCGGCCGGTCGGGAGGATGGCGCGCAGGAGCTCGTCGGCTCCGCCCTCGCGGAACGGCATCTCGCCTGCGGCCGATCTGCCCGAGCGTGGCTGCGTTCGTGTCGAACACGCCGACGCGCAGACCGCTCTCGGCAAAGGCGAGGCTGAGCGGGAGGCCGACGTGGCCCCCGCCCCCGAGCACGACCACGTCGAGGTCTATGGCTACTCATGCCCGGCGAGGGTACCAGCCGGTGGGGGTGCCCCACATCCCCCGATCGTCCACCAGCCTCATTCTGCGGCTACGAACTCGAGGCGGTCGACGTTCGGGTAGGCGAGACGCCGGCCCGGGCCCGGACCGGAGCGCGACCTCAAGGACGGGGGTCGCCGAGTCCCGGCGAAGGGCATGTCGCCGGGGGGCGGAGAAGTACCACGCGGGTATCGGCACGTTGGAGGGTACGATCGCCCGGCAAGAGCTCGACCGACACCGAGACCTGCCGGGAAGCGAGGATCGCCATTGGGATGGCTGCAGCAGCTCGCCGCCGAAATCGCCATTACGGTCTCCAATGGAGAGGTCTGGCTCTCGATCGGGCAGGCATTGCTCTTCGGCGGCGCCTGCCTGATCTTCGGCACCTGGGTGGCGCGAAAGGTTGGCCTGCTCGGCGTCGGATGCGCCAGCGGGGGAGATCCTTGGGGTTGGGCTGGCGTCCGGCCTCATGGTCCTCGCCGCCTGGTGGGCGGCACTCGGATCCGGCTGCCGGAGCTCATTCACACCCGTGGCCGTGGGGTTCGCCATTGCGATCGTTCTCGCGGTGGCACGCCGAGCGCGTCCGAGAGTCAGCTTGGTCGCCGACTACGGCGCTGCAGAGTCGGCGGTGACTTCCGTCGACGCGTCGGCACCCCGGCCGGCGCCCCCTAGGACAAATCGCGGGTCCCTGATCCTCCTGGGCCTGGCCGGCGCTGCGTTCATCACGGTCGCCGCTACTCTCTACGGGTCCGACGATGGCACCGAGCCCGCGCGATGGGGTGCAGCCCGTCGAGTTCATGGACGAGGCGTTCTACGCGGTCCTCGGCAGAGACCTCGCCACGACCGGAACCGAGACGACCAGCGGGCCTTCTGGGTTCCCCCGGTCAGGGCTGCCGCCGCAAACGTGGTACCACTGGGGCGAGCTGTGGCTGGCTTCGGCCGTCACCACCGTCTTCGGCTCGGCGCCTATTCCGGCGCGCTATTGGATCGTGCTTCCTGTCCTGTTGCTGGCGGCGGCCGCCCTCACGGGCGCGGTCGTGCGCCGACTCGCAGCGACGAACTCACGCTGGGCATACGTGTTCGGCAGTCTCGCGTGCCTCTTCCTTGCGCCGATGCCGCTGATCCCGGGACCGTTCTTCAGCTCATGGGCCGTGGGCATGATCTTCGGGGTCAGAACGTACGGAATGGCTGCGGTCGCGGCGATTTGTTGCCCTGTACGGCGTGGCGGTGCTGGACCGACGGAAGGCGACTTGGGCCCTCGCCGTATTTGCGGCAGCGTCGCGGACTTATCGTGCCGGCCCACCTCGCGGTCGCGCTTCTGGCCTTGCTCGGCGTCGGCAGCGTCTGGGCGATTCGCATCGTCCAGTCCCTGAAGACCGCTCGCCACTTGCCTGTCGATCGTCGCCGCAGTCTGGCGACGCTTCATCATCGCGACGGCGATCGCCGTTGTCGCGACCGTGGGGTGGGGGATGCTCAGCAGGCCATGGCTTTGTGACTCAACGCGTCGCCGCCGGCCGTCTCCGCATTCAACGCATTCGTGGCGCGATTCAGTTGCGATCACGATCCTCGGCGGCGGAGCGTTCTTCGCGATCGCAGTCGCGTGGTTCCTTGTCCGCGAAGGATTGCGCCGGTCCAGGCGGACCTGTACGTCGGCACAGGTCGTGCTCCTGGTCGCGGGCGCGATCGCCTGGGGCGCGCGGCTCGGCGACTTCACGATGTTCTACATCTTCTATGCCGGGATCGCCGTCATCGCGACGCCGGTCGCCGCCGTTGCGGTCCTGGATCGTACTGCAGCGCCTACGAGAAACGAAGCACCTGAGACTGGCGGCCGGCCGTCGTAGTCCGTGCGCGATCCAACTGGCGTGGGCGTCGGGACGGTGATTCCCCGGCTGCAGCTCTTCGGCCATATGCCTACGAGCCGATCTCGGTCAGCCTCCTGGGGCGATCGGGCAGTTGCCAGCGGACGCCAAGTTAGCGTACGCGTGCGGGCCCTTTGAGGAGGTTTCCTTTGGCGACTCAAGACTCGCTGAGCATCGATGCGCACACGGGCCACCGCGTCGTGCCGATGTGCTACGAAGCAGAGTTCCTCAGCATGCTGATCGGCGCGAGACCGTCGGCAGAAGTACCCAACCAGTTCTTCACATGGGCTCCGCAGCGGGCGACTCTATCCAAACTCGGTAGCCGCCCCGTCCCCGGCGACCGTTGCCGCCTTCCTGAAGGAGAATGGCATCAACTACATCTATGCCGACGCGACACATCCGAACTCGCTGGTGCCTGACGCGGTCCCGATCGCGACGAGCGGCGATGCCCAGGTCCTCAGGATTCCCTGAAGCGCGCGGACATCGGCCGCCTCCTGTAACTGACGCCACGGGAAGCATCCGGGTGGCGGCGGCCGATACACTGCCGCCATCGTTCGCGGTTCGTCATCTCGGGAAGCGAGCGCGTCGTGAAGGTCGTCATCCTCGCCGGCGGACTCGGCACGCGCCTGTCGGAGGAGACCGCCTCCCGGCCCAAGCCCATGGTCGAGATCGGCGAGCGGCCGATCCTGTGGCACATCATGAAGACCTACAGCCACTACGGGTTCAGCGACTTCGTCGTCTGCCTCGGCTACAAGGGCTACGTCATCAAGGAGTACTTCTCGAACTACTTCCTGCACATGTCCGACGTGACCTTCGACATGCGCGACAACTCGATGAAGGTCCACCAGAACGCCGCCGAGCCGTGGCGCGTGACGCTCGTCGACACGGGCGCCGAGACGCAGACCGGCGGCCGGATCAAGCGGGTCGGCGAGTACATCGGCGACGAGACGTTCATGCTGACCTACGGCGACGGCGTCGCCGACGTCGACATCGCGAAGCTGCTCGAGTTCCATCGGGCGCACGGCAAGCTGGCGACGATCACGGCCGTCCAGCCGCTGGGGCGCTTCGGCGCGCTGCGAGATCGACGAGGACGAGGTCGACGGGCGGGTCGTGGCGCCGGGCGTGCGGGCCTTCCAGGAGAAGCCCGTCGGCGACGGCGCCTGGGTGAACGGCGGGTTCTTCGTGCTCGAGCCGGCCGTGCTCGACCGCATCGAGGGCGACGACACGCTCTTCGAGAGCGAGCCGCTCGAGGGCCTCGCCGCCGACGGCCAGCTCGTGGCCTTCCGCCATCGCGGCTTCTGGCAGCCGATGGATGCCCTGCGCGACCTTCGCGCGCTGCAGGCCCTGTGGGACTCGGGCGAGGCGCCGTGGGCGGTGTGGACAGGTCGGTGATCAGACTCGGCATCGGAGCGGACATGGCACGCGCCGCACGGCCCGCGAGGCCGTGTCCCGTCTGCGGCTCCGTCCTACGACGAGCTCCTGTATCGGCAGCGGTTCGAGACACTTCGCCGCGGGCAGCATCGGCGATGGCGTACGACGTCGTCGCCTGTCGCGCATGCGGGATGTGCTTTGCCATCGGGCTTCCCGACCAGCGGCGGTTCGCCCAGTACTACGGCAGATTCGTCCAAGTACGACCTCAGGGCGGACGGAGCCGCAGCTCTCGCCCGCGAGCTCGCAGCGCTACGCGGATCAGGCCGCGTTCATCGCCGCCAACGTGCCGACCGTCGACGCTCCGGTGCTGGACGTCGGCACCGCGACCGGGGCGCTTCCTGGTGGCGCTGCGGGACGCGGGTTTCGAGCGTCCTACGGCGTCGAGCCGTCGCCGGATGCGGTCGCGCGTCGCGCGCGACGACGCCGGTCTCGATGTGGTCGTCGGCGGGCTCGAGCGGCGCGGGCGTGGGGCACTGAGTTCGGCGTCGTCAGCTACGTCGCCGTCCTCGAGCACCTCCTCGATCCGCGCGAGCAGATGCGCGACAGTCGCCGGCGCTCCTACGGACGGATGGCTACGTCTTCGTCAGCGTCCCGGATGCGGCCAGCGTTCAGGGACCACGTCGACGCGCCGTTCCAGGAGTTCAGCGTCGAGCACATCAACTACTTCACGAGCCGCGTCGCTGGCGAATGCTGCTGGGCGCTGCGAGGGCTACTCGACTGGTCGCGCGAGCGCGCCGTCGTCGCTGCCGCATGGGCACGGACGGCGCACGGGCCGGCGCTCGAAGCCGTCTACCGCTGCGAGGCGATCGCGCGCTCGCCAGTCGGCCGCGATCGAGACGGGAGCGGACGACGTGCGCGAGTACGTCGCCGACAGCGACCGAGACGGAGGCTGCGGTCCTCGACGAGATCGCCGCGCTGGCGTCGTCAGGCGAGCCCGATCTACGTCTGGGGAACCGGCACGCACACGCTGCACCTGCTTGCAGACATCTCGGCTCGGCGAGTGCAACATCGTCGCCTTCCTCGACTCGAACCCGCACTACGCCGGCGGCAGCTCTGGCCGGCCGCCCGGTGCTCGCGCCGCGCGAGCTGCGAGCGGTCGACGCGCCGATCCTCGTGTCGTCGGCCGTCAGCCAGTCGGGCATCGCGGCCGCGGCCCGCGAGCGATTCGGGCCACGACGTGCCGCTCATCCTGCTGTACTCGGATGGCCGATGAGCCTCGCGAGACGCTACGCCGGCCGACGCGTCTTCGTCACCGGCCACACCGGGTTCAAGGGCGCGTGGCTCGCCGAGTGGCTCGCGGACGCTCGGCGCCGACGTCACCGGCTACGCGCTCGACCCGCCGACCCAGCCGAACCTGTTCGACGCGCTCGACCTCGGCGAGCCGCCTGCGGCACGTCGTCGCCGACGTCCGCGATCGCGACCGCCTGGTGGCCGAGGTGCAGGCCGCGCGGCCGTCGGTGATCTTCCACCTGGCCGCCCAGGCGCTCGTCCGGCGGGCGTACGCCGAGCCGCGCGAGACCTTCGAGACCAACGTCATGGGCACCGTCAACGTGCTCGAGGCGGCCCGCGCCTGCCCGTCGGTGCGCGCGGTCGTCATCGTCACCAGCGACAAGTGCTACGAGAACCGCGAGACCGGCCGCGCCTTCCGCGAGACGGATCCGATGGGCGGCCGCGACCCGTACAGCGCCAGCAAGGGCTGCGCCGAGCTCGTCACGGCGGCCTACCGCGAGAGCTTCTTCGCCGACGGCGCGGCGGTGGCGTCCGTGCGCGCCGGCAACGTCATCGGCGGCGGCGACTGGGCGCGCCGACCGGATCATCCCCGACTGCCGTCCGCGCGCTGGCCGCCGGCGAGCCCGATCGTCGTCCGCAACCCGGACGCCGATCCGCCCCTGGCAGCACGTCCTGGAGCCGCTGTCGGGCTACCTCTGGCTCGGCGGCGCTGCATGCTGCGCGATGGCCGTCGCTACGAGGGCGCGTGGAACTTCGGGCCCGACGACCAGGCCGGCGAGCGACCGGTGCGCTGGGTCGTCGAGCGCTTCCTGGAGGAGTGGGGGTCCGGCTCGCTGGACGACGCCGGCCGATGCCGGCAGCCGCAGCCGCACGAGGCCCAGCTGCTGCAGCCTCGACAGCCGCAAGGCGCGCGAGCAGCTCGGGTGGGCGCCCGGTCTGGGACGCGCAGACGGCCGTGCGCCGGACGGCCTCCTGGTACCGCGAGTACTACCGGGCCCCTGCGCAGCGGCCCGCGAGCTGGTCGAACGATCAGCTCCGGGCCTACCAGGACGACGCCCGCGCCGCGGGCCTGCCGTGGGCCGGACGACGACGAGGAGGTCGACCACGTGACCGAGCCAGCGACGACGCGGCCGACACGCGCGACGAGATCCTCGAGCTGGTGGGCCGCTACTACCGCGAGCGCCACGCGCCGCGCGCCGTTCGACCCCGACCGCGACCCGGTGCGCTACGCCGGCCGCGTCTTCGGCGAGGAGGAGATGCGCTCCCTCGTCGACTCGAGCCTCGACTTCTACCTGACCGCCAGCCGCTTCACCGAGGAGTTCGAGGCGGGCTTCGCCGACTACCTCGGCCTGTCGGACGCCCTGTTCGTCAACTCCGGCTCGTCGGCGAACCTCGTCGCGCTCACGGCGCTCACCTCGCCCAAGCTCGGCGACCGCCGCCTCAAGCCCGGCGACGAGGTGATCACCGTCGCCGCGGGCTTTCCGAGCACCGTCGCGCCGATCGTCCAGAACGGCCTGGTGCCGGTGTTCGTCGACGTCCGCCTCGGCGACTACAACGCCGATCCCGGACCAGCTGCGGGCGGCCGTCTCGCCGCGGACGCGGGCGATCATGCTCGCCCACACGCTCGGCGTGCCGTTCGACCTCGACACCGTCATGGAGCTGGTCGAGGAGCACGACCTGTGGCTCGTCGAGGACAACTGCGACGCCCTGGGCTCGCGCTATCGGCGGCCGGCTCACCGGGACCTTCGGCCACCTCGCCACGTCGTCCTTCTACCCGGCCCACCACATCACCACCGGCGAGGGCGGCATGGTCGTCACCGACGACGAGGAGCTCGCCCGCATCGCCCGCTCGATCCGCGACTGGGGCCGCGACTGCTACTGCGCCGGCGGCGAGAACAACACCTGCGGCAAGCGCTTCAGCCAGCAGTTCGGCAGCCTGCCGTACGGCTACGACCACAAGTACGTCTACAGCCACCTCGGCTACAACCTGAAGGCCACCGACATGCAGGCGGCCATCGGCTGCGCCCAGCTGGCCCGCCTCGACGAGTTCGTCGCCGCGCGCAAGCGCAACCACGCCCGGCTGCTCGAGGCGCTGCGCCCGTACGAGGACCGGCTGATCCTGCCGGCCGCGCCGCCGAACACGGATCCGTCGTGGTTCTGCTTCGTGATCACCGTGCGCGAGGACGCCGGCTTCACGCAGGAGCGAGCTGACCGGCGTTCCTCGAGGCCAACCGCATCGAGACGCGCAGCCTGTTCAGCGGCAACCTGCTGCGGCACCCGGCCTTCGAGGCCATCGAGCGCCGCGTGGTCGGCGACCTGGCGAACACCGACGCGGTCATGAACCGACACCTTCTTCGTCGGGCGTCTACCCGGGGATCGACGACGCCCGCATGGACTACATGATCGAGCGTTCGGGCGCTTCATGGCCGGCGAGCGCGCACGGTCGCGGCCGTCGACGTCGGGCGCCGGCGCCGAGACCGCTGAGGGACGCGTGGCGGTCGTCCGCAAGATCCCCTGCGTCGTCCGCGGCGTGACCGATCACGGCGAGCACGTCTACACCGTCGAGCTCGAGCCGTCGATGCGCGGTGCCGCGCGTTCAAGCCCGGGCAGTTCCTGCACCTGGCGCTCGATCCGTACGACGGGGCGGCTTCTGGCCGGAGTCGCGGGTGTTCTCGATCGCCAGCTCGCCCGACGAGCGGGACCGGCTCGACGATCACCTACGCGGTCAAGGGCGCGTTCACGACGCGCATGGAGCGCGAGCTGGCCGTCGGAGCGCAGCGTCTGGGTCAAGCTGCCGTACGGCGAGTTCATGGTCGATCCGGCCAGGGACGCCGTGCTGTTCGCCGGCGGAACCGGCGTCACCGCCTTCACGGCGTTCCTGCGATCGCTCGACGCCCGATCACGCGCCGCGCGTCCTGCTCTTCTACGGCGCCCGGACGCCGGACCTCTTCGTCTACGGCGCCGCTCGTCGAGGCGCGCGCCCGCGACGGTCCCGTCGCTGACGTGCAGCCTGGTCTGCGAGGAGACGCACGGCCGCCTGCGAGGTCGACGCCGCGTGGCCGGCGATCGCGGCGCTGCGACGACCCGGTCTTCTACCTGAGCGGCCCGCCGCCGATGCTCGACCGCGCTCACCGCGCAGCTGCGCGAGCGCGGCGTGTCTCCCGAGCGACATCCGGACCGATGCCTGGGAGTAGACGCTCGGCCGCTGCCGGAGCGCGGACCTGGACCACGTCCTGGAGCACACCCAGGGCCTCTGGGACGACCTGCGCGGCGGTCGCCTGTTCGTGACCGGCGGCACCGGGTTCTTCGGCCGCTGGATGCTGGAGAGCTTCCTCAGGGCGAACGACGAGCTGGGTCTGGGCGCCGAGTGCCATCGTGCTGACCCGCGATCCGCGTCGGTTCGCCGAGCCGCGCCGCATATCGCCGGGCACGCGGCCGTGACGCTGCACCCGGGCGACGTCAGGTCGTTCGACTGCCCCGACCGCGCGACTGCACGCACGTGCTGCACATGGCGACCGAGACGCGGCTCGGGCAGTCGCCGAGCGGCGTCCTTCCGGACGGCCGTCGAGGGGACCGAGCGGGTCCTCGACTTCGCCGTGCGCCGTGGGGCGCGGCAAGCTGCTGCTCACCGAGCTCCGGCGCGGTCTACGGCACGCAACCGCCGGACTGCGAGCGGCTCCCCGAGGAGTACGTCGGCGCGCCTCGTCCCGAGGACGCATCCGCCGGGTACGCCCACGGCAAGCGCGCTGCGGAGTTCCTCTGCTCCGCCGCCGCGGCACAGACGGATCTCGAGGCCAAGATCGCGCGCTGCTTCGCGTTCGTCGGTCCGCTTGCTGCCACTGGATGCCAACTTCGCCATCGGCAACTTCATCCGCGACGCCCTGTATCGCGATCGGATCGAGGTGACACGGCGATGGCACCGCGCGTCGCTCGTATCTGTACGCCGCCGACCTCGCGGTCTGGCTCTGGACCATCCTGGTCGAGGGCGAGTCCGGTCGGCCGTACAACGTCGGGCTCCGAGGAGGACCTGAGCATCGCCGAGCTGGCCCACCTGGTGGCGACGGTCGTCCGACCGGACATCGCCGTTCGGGTTGCCGCGTCGCCGGCGCCGCCGGAGCGCCGCCCGCGCGCTACGTCCCCTCGACCGCGCGGGCGGCCCGAGAGCTCGACGTCCGACACTCGTGTCGACCTCGACGATGCCATACCGCGCACGGCAGAGCTGGTACCGGCCAGGACCAACGCGCTAGGGCGCGCGACAGGCTCGGCATGTATGTTCGAGCGATACGGGTCGGCGCGCGATCGCAACAGCGTCATCGCGCATCGAGACCGCGACCGCCAAGGGAGATACGTTGATGGAAGTCCTGCTGGGGGATCGTCCCGTCGGCGACGGGCACCCCTGCTACGTGGTGGCGGAGATCGGCATCAACCACAACGGCGACCTCGAGATCGCCAAGAAGCTCGATCGACGTCGCGGCCGTCGCCGGCTGCGACGCCGTCAAGTTCCAGAAGCGCACGGTCGATGTCGTCTACACGCCCGAGGAGCTGGCCAAGCCGCGCGAGATCCCGTTCGGCGAGACCAACGGCGATCTCAAGCGCGGGCTCGAGTTCGGCCAGGCCGAGTACGCAGGAGATCGACGCGTACTGCCGGCGCAAGCCGATCGCCTGGTTGGCCTCCTGCTGGGACGAGGCCTCCGTCGACTTCATCGACCAGTTCGACCCGCCCTGCTACAAGATCGCGTCGGCGTCGCTCACCGACGACGACCTGCTGCGCCACACCCGCGCGAAGGGCAAGCCGATCATCCTGTCGACCGGCATGAGCACGCTCGAGCAGATCGACCATGCCGTCGACGTGCTCGGCAAGCAGGACCTGGTCCTGCTGCACGCTGCAGCACCTATCCGTCGCAGTACGACGAGCTGAACCTGCGGGTGATTCCGGCGCTGCGCGAGCGCTACGGCGTGCCGGTCGGCTACTCGGGTCACGAGACGGGCATCGCCGTCGTCGGTCGCCGCGGCCGCGCTGGGCGCCTGCATGCGTCGAGCGCCACATCACCCTCGACCGCGCGATGTGGGGATCCGACCAGGCCGCGTCGCTGGAGCCGAACGGCATCATCGCGCCTCGTCCGCGACATCCGGCTCGTGGAGACGGCGATGGGCGACGGCGTCAAGACGGTCCTCCGATCGCGAGATCCCGGTCATGCAGAAGCTGCGGCGCGTCGGGCTGTGAGCGATGGCGATCAAGGCGATCGCGCTGGACGTCGACGGGGTCCTGACCGACGGCAGGGTCTGGCTGAGGGGCCGGCGGCGAGGAGTGGAAGCGCTTCTCGCTTCGCCGACATCATGGGCGTCTCGCTCGGCGCGGAAGGCCGGGCCTGCTCTTCGCGCTGGTCTCCGGCGAAGACAGTCCGCTGCGTGGACCGCGATCGCCGCGAAGTTCGGGCATCGCCGACGTGTACGAGCGGCTGCAAGGACAAGGCGCGCGGCGCTGCGCGACTTCGCCGGCGCGACGCGGCCTCGACGCTCGACGAAATCTGCTTCATCGGCGACGACGTCAACGACGTCCGGCGCTGGAGATCTGCGGCCTCGCGGCCGCGCCGGCCGACGCCGCAGCCGCGTCGGCCACTGCCGACGGCAGCGTTCGTCGACGGCGCGACGCGGGCGGCCACGGCGCGGTCCGCGAGCTGGTCGACGCGTCTGCTGGCCGCAGTCGGCCAGACCACGCACGCCGGCCGTGCAGCATCGACATGATGCATGAAGCTCTCCGACTACGTCATGCAGTTCATCGCCGACCAGGGCGTCAGGCACGTTTCCTGCTGCCCGGCGGCGGCGCGATGCATCTGAACGAATCGCTCGGCCGATGCACGGACCTCGAATACGTCTGCAACCTGCACGAGCAGGCCGCCGCCATCGCCGCCGAGGCATACGCGAAGGTCACGAACAACCTCGGCGTCGCCATGGTGACGACCGGCCCGGGCGGCACCAACGCCGTCACCGGCGTCGCGCGGCCTGGCTCGACTCGACGCCCTGCCTGTTCATCTCCGGCCAGGTGAAGCGGCCGACCTCGAAGCGGGACTCGCGGCGTGCGGCAGCTCGGCGTCCAGGAGATCGACATCGTCTCGATCGTCGCACTCGATCACGAAGTACGCGGTCACGATCGAGGACCCGGCGACGATCCGCTACCACCTGGAGAAGGCGGTCCACCTGGCGCACGCCGGCCGGCCGGGCCCGGTCTGGATCGACATCCCGCTCGACGTCCAGGCGGCCCAGATCGATCCGGCCGAGACTCGCCGGGTTCACGCCCGCCAGCCGACGAGGCCGGCGGACGAGCCTCGACGCCCAGGTCGAGCAGCTCGCTCGGCCATCACTGCTGCAATCGTCGCGAGCGTCCCGTGATGGTGGCCGGCAACGGCATCCGCGCTGGCCGGGGCAGCGGCGAGTTCCGTCGCGTCGGTCGAGCACTGCAGGTCCCCGTCCTGACGACCTGGCTGGGCATGGACCTGCTGCCGAGGCCCATCCGCTGTTTCCGGACGTCCCGGGTCGATCGCGCCGCGCGGCGCCAACTTCACCCTCCAGAACTGCGGACCTCCTGCTGGTCGATCGGCGCGCGGCTCGACATGGCCCTGACCGGCTACGCCCACGACAAGCTTGCGCGGGCGGCGAGCAAGGTGATGGTCGACATCGACGCGGCCGAGATCCGGAAGATGAGGACGACCAGGTCGCACCTGCCCGATCGTTGCCGACGCCGGCGCGTTCCTGCGCGAGCTCAATCGGCAGCTCGGTCAGATCGACGAGTCCGCGCGAGCACGACGACTGGGTGCGGCGGTGCCAGGACTGGAACGGCGCTACCCGGTCGTCCAGCCCGAGTACCGGCGAGCAGGACGAGGGCGTCAGCACCTACTGTCCTCTCGGAGGCGCTCTCCGACGAGCTCGAGCGATGGCGACATCGTCGCCTCGGGCAGCTCCGGCGCCGGCATCGAGCTCTTTCTCTGGCGTTCCAGGTCAAGCAGGGCCAGCGGGTGCTCCACTCACGTGGCCTCGGCGCGATGGGCTTCGGCCTGCCGGCCAGCATCGGCGCCTGCCTGGCGGCAGGTCGGCGGCGGACGTCTGCGTCGACGGCGACGGCGGCTTCCAGATGAACATCCAGGAGCTGGAGACGGTGCGGCGGCTGCGAGCTGCCGATCAAGATCTTCGTGATCAACAACAACGGCTACGCGTCGATCCGCGCCTCCCAGGAGAACTACTTCCAGGCAATCTGGTCGCCGCCGACGCCACCAGCGGGCTGACGCTGCCCGACGTGATGAGAGGTCGCCGAGGCCTACGGCTTGCCCGGCTGCGCGATCGACGACCAGCGGACCTGCGCGCGCAGGTCCGCGCCGTGCTGGAGACGCCAGGGCCGGTCGTCTGCGAGGTCGTGGTCGCCCGCCGAGGAGAGCGGAGCCCCGCGGCTCTCGTCGGTGCAGCGACCCGACGGCAGCATGGTCTCCAAGCCGCTCGAGGACCTGTGGCCGTTCCTCGACCGCGAGGAGTTCCTCGCCAACATGATCGTCCCGCCGCTGGACGACTGATGCACATCGCCGATCGATGCAGGGGCGTCTGCGTCCCGCCGTCAGACGGGCGGATCCAGTGCTTTCCGCGCGAGCGCTGGCGAGAGGAGTTCGCCCTGGCGGCCGCGGCTGGTCTCGACGCCATCGAATGGATCTACGACCGTCCACGGGGCGGACGTCAATCCGATCGCCACGCGACGACGGCCTGCGCGGATCAGCGAGCTGTCGGCGCAGACGTGATGTCGTGGTTCGTTCGCTGTGCGCCGACTACTTCATGGACAGGCCACTCCTTCGAGCCGACCAGCGGGAGATCGAGGAGCGGACCGCGTACCCTGGTATGGCTCGCTCGGGCGCTGCGCGATGCTGGGTGTGCGTCGCGTGGTCATCCTGCCCTTCGTCGATGCCTCGCGGATCGACTCCGACAGCGAGCTGCGACCAGGTCGTCGCCGTCCTCGGAGCCGCTGCTGCCCATCCTCGACGACACGGGCGTGCGAGCTGCATCTGGAGACGTCGCTTGCGCCTCGTCGGTTCGCCGACCTGCTCGCGCGGCTGCCGCACACATGGTCAAGGTCAACTACGACTCGGGAAACAGCGCCTCGCTCGGCTACGACCCCCGGGACGAGTTCGCGGCCTACGGAGCACGTGTCGGCAGCGTCCACATCAAGGACCGCGTCAAGGGAGGCAGCACCGTCCCGCTGGGAACCGGCGACACCGACTTCATGGCCCTGTTCGAGCTGCCTCCGAGAGGTCGGCTACGAAGGGGACTTCGTGCTCCAGGTGGCGCGAGGGACGACCGGCGACGAGGTAGCCTGGGCGAGGAGAAACCGCGAGTACGTCCTCGCGCTCCAGGCTGGCAGCGCATAGGCGTGGATCTTCACCTGGAGGACAAGGTCGTCCTCGTTGCAGGGTCTTCGCGGGGGATCGGACTGGCCACGGCGCGCGCCTTCCTCGCGGAAGGTTGCCGGACGGTGATCACCGGACGCGACGGCAGTACGCTTGGCACGGGCGCGAGTCTCCCTGGAGTCCGAGTTCAGTCAAGAGCGATTGATGGCCTGCGAGGGCGACCTGTGTGATTCCGAGGTCATCAGGACGGTCGTCTCGTCCGTCAACGAGCGGTGGGGCCAGGTCGACTGCCTCGTAGCCAACGTCGGCAGCGGTCGCGGTCCAGTCGGCTGGGACCTCCAGGAGTCCGACTGGCGATGGCCTCTTCGAGGATGAACCTCGGGTCCGCGCTACCGCTTGGTGCAGCACGTTCTCCCGGCAATGACCCGGTCCCGCCAGGGCAGCGTCGTCCTTGTCGCCTCGATCGTTGGCCTTGAGAGCACGCCTGCGCCCTTGCCCTACAGCGCCGCCAAGGCCGCTCTCGTCAGCTACGGCAAGAACCTTGCCCGCCAGCTGGGTCCGTTCAACGTGCGCGTGAATTGCGTCGCCCCGGGCAACATCCTGTTCTCCGGCGGCTCATGGGAACGACACCTGGCCGAGCGACGAGACGAGGTCTTGCGGCAGATCGATGCGGAGGTGCCGTTGCGGCGATTCGGCCGACCCGAGGAGATCGCCGACCTGATCGTCTTCCTATCCTCCGACCGCGCCGCGTTCATCACCGGGACATGCATGGTCGCGGACGGCGGCCAGACGCGGAGCGTGTGAGCGTTCGATGCACCAAGAAGTCGAGACTCTCTTCGACCTGACAGGACGGGTCGCCGTGATCACCGGTGGCTCGGGACTGCTCGGATACAAGCACGCCGAGGTGATCGCGGCGGCGGGCGGAATACCGGTACTCGTGGATCTGGCTCCGGCGGAGCCGGAGGCCAAGGCTGAGGGCTCGCGACGAGGTACGGCGTGAAGTCGTTGGGCTGCGCGGTTGACATCACCCGATGCCGAAGAGGTGACGACGTTGCTGGGGACGGTCCTGGAGGCGGTTCGGCACGGTCGACATCCTGATCAACAACGCGGCGAACAACCCGAAGGTGGAGGCGGTCTCCGGTCCCGCCTGGTCGCGGCTCGAGAACTTCCCGCTCGGCATGTGGGAGGCGGACCTCGCCGTGGGACTCACCGGGAGCGTTCCTGTGCAGCCAGGTTATCGGGGCCGAGATGGCGCGGCGGAGCAAGGGCGTGATCCTGAACATTGCCTCCGACCTGGCGGTCATCGCGCCCGGACCAGCGGCTGTACCGACAGGAAGGTCTGCCAGACGATCAGCAGCCCGTGAAGCCCGTGACCTATTCGGTGGTCAAGACTGCACTGATCGGCCTGACGCGCTACCTGGCGACGTACTGGGCGGACGCCGGCGTGCGCGTCAACGCCATCTCCCCGGGGGGCGTCTTCAACGGCCAGCCCGACGACTTCGTGACGCGCCTGAGCGCCTTGATCCCGCTGTCACGGATGGCCGACGTAGATGAGTACCAGGGCGCCGATCCTGTTCCTGTGCTCGGACGCCTCGTCCTACATGACCGGTGCGAATCTGGTCATCGATGGTGGGCGGAGTTGCTGGTGAGCCTTCAGGCGAGTCGCTGTTCTCTCTGGACGGTAGAACCGCTTTGCTCACGGGCGCGACTGGGTTCTTCGGACGTACCTTCGCGCGCACGCTGCTCAGCAACGGGGCCCGGCTCATCGCTCTTGGACGCTCGCGACGGCTGGAGGAGCTGTCCGCGGAATGGACCCGCGACTTTGGTGCGGAGCGCGTGCGCCCCTGCCGGGTCGACATGTACGACCTGACGGCCTTCTCGACGGTCCTGGACGAGATCGCGGCTCAAGAGGAAGTCGACGTCCTGGTCAACAACGCATATGAGCTTGGACCCAACACGGGCTTCAACACGACTGCCGGCGCGCATCGAGACGGCCACGATCGAGCAATGGACGCGACACTTCACGTCTGGCATCTACTGGCCGGCACTGACCGTCCAGAAGCTCGGCCCGGGATGAAGGTCCGGGGCCGAGGGAGCATCGTCAACATCTCCACCATGTATGCCCTGGTGGCGCCCGACCCCCGCCTGTACGATGGGACCACGTTCTTCAACCCGCCCGGCTACTCGGCGGCCAAAGCCGGCACGCTTGCGTTCACGCGCTACGTCGCCTCCTTCTGGGGGGCGCACGGAGTCCGCGCCAACGCGATCCTGCCCGGGCCGTTCTCGAATACCGAGGAGGCCGGCGCCAACTCCGTGGACCGTTCCGATCCGTTTCTGGGTCGCCTCGCTTCACGAACATGCCTCGGGCGGCACGGGCGGCCGGAAGAGCTGGCCGGAGCGCTTCTCTTCCTGGCGTCGGATGCATCGAGCTACGTCACTGGGCATGCGTTGGTCGTCGACGGCGGCTGGACGGCGATCTAGTGACGGGACGCTCGGGCCGTGCGACACGCCGATCGTGTCGCCGGAGACCTGACAATCGGACGCAGAGGGGCGCTGAACATGGGGCTCGATGAAGAACTGGCCGCCCACGTCGAGGCGGTTCGGGGCACCGTTGCCAAATCATCGGCGGTGATCGTCACCATCGCGGCACGCATCTGCAGCCTGCTTCGATCAGGGCGGCAAGCTGTTGATCTGCGGCAATGGCGGCAGTGCGGCCGACGCCCAGCACTTCGCCGCCGAGTTCGTGAACCGGATGCGGCTCGATCGCCGACCCCTGCCGGCCATCGCGCTGACGACCGACACGTCAGTGCTCACATCGATCGCGAACGACGCCGCCTACAAGGACGTCTTCGCCCGCCAGGTCGAGGCGCTCGGGCGTCCCGGCGACGTGCTGATCGCGCTCTCGACCAGCGGAGGCTCGGCAAACGTGCTCGCGGCGATCAGCGCCGGCCGACGAGCGCGGGATGGTCACGGTGGGCTTCACGGGTGAGACCGGCGCCGAGCTGATGGGCGCCGACTGCGATCATCTCCTGGCGGTGCCTTCGCGCGACACCGCGCGGATCCAGGAATGTCACGAGTTCGTGTACCACTTCATCGCGGGCATGGTCGAGAAGCAGCTGATCGAGCGCGCGAGAGGCGCGAATGGCCCTGAGCTCGAGCAGGGAATCTGGCCGACGGTGACGCGCCCGACGATCGTCTGCATCGGGTTGCTGCCTTCGCTGGTTGCGGGATTGCGGTTCGGGGAGGCAGCCTGTCCGCCTGTGGGAGTCGTGAAAGCGCTGGGGGCAAGAGCACCGACTGACCAAGAGCAACGACGCGGAAGGCAAGCGAGCCTGCGCGCGTGGGCTGTGACGACGTACTCCGTGACGGACCCTGCAGGGAGGAACCACGTGGGATTCCATCCGCAACAGGCGCACTACCAGCTGACCCGTCTCGCCATCGCCCTTGGCCCGGGCAACCCCATCGTCCGGTCATTGTTGCGGCGAAGGTGCGCGCCCCACGGCGTCGCTCTGGAATTCCCGTCAGCCGCCGTCGACATAGTCAAAGTCGACCGCGTGATTCGGATCTCGCGCAAGAACTGGCTCTACGCGCCAACCATAGCAGCCAGCTTCAAATCCTACTTCGGGCAAGTCGTGCCGACGTCCAGCGGAACCTCGCTCCTCGTTGACTACAGTGGCCCGCGCCTGCAGACGTACACATCGTCCGGGCTCGAATTCGAGATCAACTCCTTCCCAGAGGAGGACTCGGCGATCGATGACTACTTCCGTTGGTATCGCCCGAAAGAAGGCGATGTTGTCTTCGACCTAGGGGCCTATTGTGGAGTGTCGACGTACTTCTTCTCAAAGTCCGTCGGTGAGTCGGGGCGCGTCTATTCATTTGAGCCCGATGCGAGCAGTTATACCCTCTTGCTGCACAACATCGAGAGGCATCAACTACGCAACGTCACACCGCTCCTGCTCGCGGTGGCCGCAACTTCCGGCGAGGAAGAGTTCTACCAGGAGGGAACTCTGGGTCGGTACTGTCACGGCACAGTCCGCGGGCGACCACGGGTGTCGCGAGCAGGGTGGCGACCGTCGACCTCGCGTCGGCCTGTGCGCGGTTCGGGCTCCCAGCGTTCATCAAGGTGGACATTGAGGGTTCTGAAGTCGAGGTCCTCGAGAGCTCGAGGCCCTTCCTGCAGAGCAACTCGATCAACTTTGCACTGGATACGCACCACTGGGTCAATGGGATCAGAACGACCCAGGAGGTAGAGCGCATCTTCCGTGAGTGCGGCTATGAGACGGCCTCGTCTGACGCCTCGGGGTTCTGGACCACTTGGGCACGAAAGGCGGCGCGCAGCGAGTAGGCACGACGGATTTGCGTCCGGGGGCTGCGAATAGGTCAACCGTGAGGGTGGTGTTCTCGGCGCGCGCGTACGACGCCCAGACTACCGATAGGGTCTGGCCAGCCCGATACGTTGGGGGTCCCTATGTCGTGTCGTCCCGACCGGAGCTGCTTGATAACGAGCATTGCGCCGGTCAGTCGAAGTTGATGCGCTCCTTCTCGACGACCAGCGGACGCTTGTGGACCTGGGTGTGGATCGAGCCGATGTACTCGCCGAGGACCCCGATGAAGAAGAGCTGGACGGCGCCGAAGAAGTAGATGCCGATCAGGAGTGGCGCAAGGCCGAGCTGGAGCTCGTCCCAGAAGATGAGCTTGGCGACCAGGTACCCGATCGCCACGAGCAGGCTGAGCACCGAGATGGCGAACCCCGCCATCGTGGCGAGGCGCAGCGGAACCTTGGAGTGGTTCGTGATGCCCAGCATCGCCATGTCGTAGAGGCTGAAGAAGTCGTTCTTGCGTCTTGCCGCGCGTGCGGGCCGGCTGGACGTAGTGGATCTCGGCTCGCTCGTACCCGAAGTCGCTGACCAGGCCCCGGAAGTACGGGTACTGCTCGTCGGTGCTGCGGAACTGCTCGACGACTTCCCGGTCGTACAGCCCGAAGCCTGTGAAGTTGTGGACCAGCTCCACGTCGGACGAGAGCTTGGCGACGAGCCAGTAGTAGAGCTTTCGCGTCCGCGCCATGAGCCAGGACTCCCGGCTGCCCTGCTTCACGCCGATGACGACCTTGTAGCCCTCCTCCCACTTCTTGACGAACTGGGGGATGAGCTCCGGAGGGTCCTGCAGGTCGGCGACACAGCTCATGACCGCATCCCCCCGCGCCTGCAGGAACGCGTAATACGGCGAGCGGACGTGGCCGAAGTTGCGCGTGTTCACGATGACCTTGACGTGCTTGTCCGCCGCGGCGAGCTCGCGCAGGATCCCGACGGTCCCGTCCGTCGAGGCGTTGTCGATGAAGAGGTGGTCGTAGTCGTAGTCCGGCAGGGTCGCCATCACTGCCTTGACCTGCTCGTAGACCTCGCGAACGTTGCCTTCCTCGTTGAAGCACGGCGTGAGGATGGTCAGCAGAGGCACTGCGGTTCCTTTCGGCGGTCGGGCACGCGGTCAGTCCTTCGATACGGCGGTGGGATCGTAGACGGGCGCGTCGCCGGCGTCATTGCGATTGCCGCCGCCGAAGCTGAAGTACTTGTGGCCCAGGTAGCTGCAGACGACGACCACGACCGTGAAGAGCGCCTGGACGACGTAGATGCTGAACGGCAGGACCCGCAGGGCGACGGGCAGCAGCGCGAGGTTCACGACGAGCGTCGCGACGTAGACGAGCGAGAAGCGCGGAAGCTCCCTGAGCACCGGGCCTCGGCTGCGGAACACGATGTAGCGGTAGCCGACGTAGGCGTTCAGCACGGCGATCGGCCACGAGAGCACCACGATGACGAGGTAGTTCAGGTAGTCGCCGAGCAGGTACTGCATGAGCGCCCACACCGCGTACCCGAAGAGCGTGTTCCAGCCGCCGACCACGAGGTAGAGCAGCTGCTCGCGGCGGCGGAAGTAGAACTGGACCGGTCGCCCGAGCGTGCGGTTGTCTCGCAGACCATCGAGGCGCTGCTCGAACCGGTTCATTGTCCGCGGGCGCCGTCGGCTGCATGCGTCAGGATCGCGGCGAGAGCGCCGCCGCCCGGCGGTCCCTCACGAGGGGCTGACCCGGCCCGGCGTCGGCCGATGGCGCATGAAGCGTCCGGGAGGCAAGCGGCGCGAGCAGGCTGACGGCGAACACGACCGGGTAGACCGCCTCGACGGGCAGCCACGTGACGATCGGCAGCGCGGCTGCCCACCACTGGCGGCGCTCAAGGAGGAGCGCGACCGGCAGCAGCAGGATCACCGCGTAGTGCCCCCAGATGATCGGCGAGACGACCACGGACGCGACTGCCGTCACGACGATCGCGACCGCCGCGGGCCGCCGCATCCACGCGTACAACGCCACGCCTCCGACGGCCGCCGCGCTCGCCCACTGGACGGCGGTGGCGACCGGCAGCGGAGCCCCGGCGCGGTAGAGGATGGCCCCGATGCTCAGCACGCCGGGGGCCGTCATCGCGTTGCCCCCGACGCGCGAGATGAGCCCGACCCAGTCGAGCCACGCCGCGGGGCCGGCGACGAGCGGCCGCCACGACCGTGCCGGTGACCATGACGCCCGCGGCGACGGCGACGGCGCGGAAGCGGCGGGTCACGACGGCCCAGCCCAGGAGCAGGGCCGGCTGGAGCTTCCCCGCCGTGCCGAGCGCGATGGCGACCCCGACGCCGAGCGGCCGGTCGGCCCATCGCCAGGCGGCGGCGTACACGAGGAACAGGAGCGGGCCCAGCTGGCCGAGCTTCACGGCGTAGAGGAAGGGCCAGGACAGTCCGGCCAGGAGGATGACCGCCCAGCGGACCTCGCGGCGGACCGGAAGGAGGGTGACGCCGGCGAGGAACGCGAGGATGAGCATCACGGTCCAGGCGAGCGACGCGGCCAGCGGGGACATCGTTGCGGCGAACGGGAGGATCGCAAGGATGAACGTGGGCGGGTAGTCGAAGAGGCCATTCGGCCCCGGAGCCGTGAACGAAAGGTCGTACAGAGGTCCGCCGGCCAGCAGGCGCCGCGCGGCGCCGTCGTACATCAGGTAGTCGTAGCCGAGCGTATTGCCGGCCGCGAACAGGATCAGCGCCGACCGTCGCGATCGGCACGACGATCGCCAGCACCGGCAGGGCGGCCCGGCGCCAGCAGGCGAACATCGACGCCCGGGACCGGCCCGCTCATCGCTCGCTACCTCCCGGAGGAGCGCGGAAACGCGTCAAGATGGGGTTCGTCATGCGCTCGGACGCGATCATGCGGCCATCATGCTTCCATCCGGCTGCCCGGTGGCCGGCGGCCGGCGCCGGGCGACCACGAGCATAGGGAGCCATCCATGGAGCGACACTGGCTCGTCGAGCTGGATCGTCGCGTTCCGCGCGCGTATGGCTTGTGATCGTCGCTGGCGGGCTCCTGGTCTGGATCGTGCCCGCCGTGGCCGCGGGCGTGACGCCCTTCTTCGTGGACTGGCAGATCTATCGCGAGGCGGCCGCTCTGTGGCACGCGACCGGGTCGCCGTACGCGGCGCCGCCGCCGTCCTGGAACCCGGACATCTACCACCCGTACCTCTACCCGCCGACGAGCTGGCCCTTCCTCGCGATCGTCGATGTCGTGCCGCCGGGCCTCCTGGCACTCGGCCTGCTGCCGTTCCTGGCCGTGGAGCCGCGCCGCTGGGCCTCGCCCGCGGTCGCGATCCTGCTCTTCGTCGCCGTCGCGCC
The DNA here is from genome assembly GCA_963776355.1 of uncultured Chloroflexia bacterium. GTDB lineage: Bacteria > Chloroflexota > Limnocylindria > Limnocylindrales > CSP1-4 > CTSoil-043. Next base: position 476,774 of record CAVZLU010000006.1, read on the forward strand.
GACGCTCCTCCTGGGCAACGTCAACGCGCTGATCGCCGGCTCGCTCGTCGTCGCCTTCCTTCCGGGCATCGCCGGAGGGGTCGGCCTTGCCATCGCCGTCGCGTTCAAGGCGTATCCCATCCTCCTGGTCCCGTTGCTCTGGCGAGACCGCCGGCGGATGCTCACCGCGGCGGCGGTCCTCGGCGCCCTCGCGCTCTCGGGGACGCTCGTCTGGGGCCCCGACAGCTGGGCGGCCTGGCTCCATGCGCTGGCGACCGAGGGCACGTACGTCGACTCGATCAACCCGCTGTCGGACAACCGGGCCGCGAGCCTCGCCGTGGCCGCGATCGGGCTCGTCGTGGGGTTCGTGCTCGGCTCGCCAACGCTGGTCCTCGTGGCCTCGCTCTTCGCCAGCCCGGCGATCTACGTCCATTACCTGCTCACGGTGGCGGCCGGGCTGGTGAGCGAGCCGGCGCTCGTGGGTCGCTCGCGGCGATGGCGCCTCTGGCGATTCCGCGGACGCAGGCCGGAGGGCCAGGCCGACGGCACTCCGCCATGAGGCAGGTCAAGCGCGATGCATCCAGCAGGCCCGTCCATGGCCGGCAAGTCTACGGCGCGTGCACGGAAGCGCGAGGGACCGGAAGTCCCGGTCGGGCCGGCCCGGCCGGACCAGTTGGCGCCGACAGCCGCGAGGTGTGAGGATCGCCCGGATGGATGCCGGAACTGCGGCTGCGCGACGCACCGCCCTGCGCCCCGGCTTTGTGCTGCTCATCGCCGCGGCGACGGTGGGATTGCTCCTCCTCCTCGTCCTGGCGGTCTACCGCTGGGACGAGCTCGGCGACTCGCACGCCTACTGGCTGGCGGGGCGGTCGATCATCGAGGGGCGATCGCCGTATGAGCTCACGACCGGGCCCCAGGTGCCGTTCGCCTACCAGTACCCACCGCCCATGGCGCAGGTCATGGTCCCGATAGCTGCCGTGATCGGCTCCTGGCCCTTCGAATACCTGTGGCTCGCGCTCATGGGGCTGTGCCTGCTCTGGATCGCCGGCCGGCGCCCGCTCGTGGCGCTCGCCCTCGTCGCGCTGCTCCCGGTCACCATCGAGTTCTGGTATCGCAACATCCACCTCCAGCTGGCGGTCCTCGCGATCGTCGCCATTCGCCGCTGGCCGGCGCTGTTCGGCGTGGGCGCGGCCGTGAAGCTGTCACCCGGTGTGGGGCTCGTCTACCTTGCCGCCGCGGGGCGCTGGCGGGCGGCCGCGATGGCGGCGCTGACCCTCGTCGCGATCTGCGGCGTGAGCTGGATCCTGGCCCCGGGGTTCTGGAACGAGTTCGTGGGCACGCTCGCGGCCCGGGGCCCGGGCGACGCCTCGGGGTCCTCCCCATCCCCTACGCCGTCCGTGTCGTCGCCGCGCTCATCCTGGCGGCCGTGGCCGGCCGGATCGGGGGCTGGCACGGCGAGGCGCTCGCCTACGTCGCGATCGGCGTCGGGATGCCGACGCTCTGGCTGACCGGGATCTCCTTCTTCGTCGGCCTCGTGGCGTGGGTGCCCGACCTCATCGAGGAGTGGCGATCGTCGCGGGGGGCGGCGCGTATGCCGACGCTCGAGCAGGGCGCGGGGTGACGGAGTACGGCCGGCGCGGATCCAGGTCCTACCGCGACGAGGTCCCGGCGGCCGCCTGCTCGCCGCCGTGGGACGGCGGCAGAGGTTCCTGCCGTCTCGTCGTCGAGGGGCGCGAGCGGCCGGCGCCGCCTGCGGCCGCGAAACGGTCGGCTCGCAGAACGGCGAGGAGGCCCATGAGCATGTAGCTCAGGAGGCGGGGCGGCGCCAGCGTGGAGAGCGTCACGGCGGCCGCCCAGCCGTAGCGCGTGGGAGCGAGTCGCAGGGCGAGGAGACGCCGGCCGCAGGAGAACGGCCCACAGGAGCGGCGAGATCGCGTACGGGCGAGATGTTGCGGATCTCGCCCACCCAGCCGAGGCCGAGCGCGCGCACGTAGTCGATGGTGGCCTGGGGCTCCAGCACGAGCTGGAACGCGACTCAGCCCTGCGGTCCAGCCGGCGAGGGCACCCACTCGGCGCCAGTCACGGCGCCCCAGGAACCAGACGCCGGCGAGGAGCGGGAAGAGCTTGATGTTCGCGGCCAGCGCGATCCCGAGCGGGGTCCCGATGGTGAGCAGGAGCGTGACCACGGCATGCGCCTGGGCGATCGCCAGAGTCCACGCGATGGGGATGCCCAGCAGGCCGACGGCGATCCACGTCGCCCGCCGTCGCAGGCCGAGGATCCACAGAGTCGCCAGGAACGACCCGATGACGATCGCCTCCCAGATGGCAGCCGCAATCTCCCGCGGCAACATCGCCAGCGGCCGAAGAAGATCGCGAACAGCGGCGGGTAGAAGAAGGCAGTCGGCCCGTTGACGTCCTGGCCCGCCGGGTACAGCGACTGCCCGGCGTTGAGTCGGGCGGCCGCCTCGTAGTAGGCCGTCGCATCCGCGAGGGGATCCGACACGAGGTGACTGTAGAGGAGCGCGATCCCGGCCAGAGCACCGAGGATCGCCAGGGCGAACACGAGCAGGTCGAGGGCACGCCGGCCGCGGCCCGGTCCTCATTGCGGCCCCGCCGGGCTCTTGTCGCGGCCTGCTGCAACCGGCGGCGGCGAGGGGTCGCGAACGGCCGCGTGAAGGGTCATCGGCAGGTAGCTCAGCAGGTGCGGCGTCGCGAGAACACCAAGGGCCACCACGACAGCCCAGTCCCATCGACTGAAGCCAGCCAGTTCCCATCGACTGAAGCCCGCCCGCGGGCAGAGAGTCCGCCGAAGAGCGCGAGGGCGGCCGACTGGGTGGCCGATGCATCCAACCCTTCCGCAGATGGCAGAGGAGAGGTGCCGGAGGCTGGGGTCCGTTCGCTGCGCGAAGAGCGGTGCGCTTCGCTCGGGGACTGGCCGAGCGGCGGCTCCCGGAATACCGTCGGCGCCCGCAACGCCGTTCGGCGCGGCCTCGTGCCAGCCTCGCCGGCCCCGGACTCGGTCCCTCTTGCCTCCCCACGAGCCTCTTCATGAGTGGTAGACACGGACCAATGCATGCAGGTTCTCCCCCATCAGCACGAGCAAGACGCCGACCACGAACAGGCCCCCCAGCTGCCTCCGTGCGAATCTGATGCCGTACAGGGACAAGAGTAGAAGGAGCCACACCGGGGCCAGGTAACGGCCCTGCATGTAGATCCGCCCGCTGCCGATTGGCTCAAGGAAGACATAGAGAGCGACGGCCATCGTTCCGAACACCGCAAGTCCTACGGCGACTAGGAGCGCACGCCGCCATGGTTCCAGTTCGACTCGCTCCCTCATCCGGAAGAAGAACCCGAACCCCACCAGAAAAGCAGTGACATAGAGGGTTGGCGGCAGGGCGAAAGAAAGCCACCCGAGGACGCCGATACTCTGCAGCGTCCACTTGAGCAAATCGTTCTGCACGTTCGACCACAGGATCTCTAGGAAGCCCAGCGGCTGGTTCAGGATGAAGAAGAGTTGAGCGTGAGCTCCCCCGACGGCCGGTACTCGGGAGTCGGCGGACGTGAGGAGGAACACGACCAGTGAGATGCCCGCGACCAGGAGGCCGTTGGCGGCGATGAACGCGGCATACCGCATGCGGCCACCGAGCTGCGCAGGCCTGATGAGAAGCACCAGCAGGACGAATGCCCAGTACCCGGGCTTCAGATTGAGAAGGAGGGCAGCGGCCAACAACGTAAGGGCGACATCGGTTCTTCGCAGAGTCGCGCGAGTGCTCGCCCAGAGGAGGAGCGACGTGAAGAACATGGCGCCCGAGATGGTCAAGGCGTCGCACGAAACGCTTGCCAGCTCGTACATCGTCATCGGCAGCAGCGCCAACAGTAGGTAGAGTTGTTTGCCGAACGGCGCCAGCCGGATGGCGAAGAAGAGCAGGACGATTGCAGCGAGGAGGTTCCCCAGCCTTGCCAGGTAGAAGCAGGTGAGCGGCGGCACTCCCACAAGGCGCCCAAGGCCGATGCCTGCGGCCTGGGGCAGATAGCCCATCGGCCCGTAGCTTGCCACCCGGGAGGGGACTCTTACTGCCCCGGGGGGGGCCGCGCCGTTGAAGAGATCCCCATAACCTGAGAAGCCTTCTTGCCCCACCAAGGATACGGGCAGCCCTCGCTCGCCACTGACGAGGCGCGTGTACAGATCGGCCGTGCGAGCGAAGCCGCCCGGCAGTGTGATCATGCCCTCGCGGTCCGCGGTGAGCTGTCCGTCCGTCAACGCCCATGCCCGGAACCAGTGATCTCCCTCGTCGGGGACCTGCAGGGGAGGCACGAGGAACACCTGCGTCACTCCCCAGACTAGGGCGATCGCCAGGAAGACGTACTCCAATCGCGCGCGAGTTACCACCCCGCGAACGCGGTCCCAGCGCCGCCTGAGAGTCTGCATTCGGTCGCTCGCGCCAGGATGTGGAGCCGGAGCGATCGCTCCTGCCACACCGATCCCTGTGGTCACGGGGCTGCGTCGAGCGGAACTCGGACTGCCGACCGACGAGGGTCGCCAACCGTGCGGCCGGCCGGCCGGGCCGGCCACCTGCCGGCCGGAATAACGACGGCCAGGACCAGAACGGCTCCAACCCAGGCTGGAAAGGCGACGACCAGGGCGACCGGCGCCGTCAGCGCCAGCAGGAGCACTGCCCGGGGAGCGGCATGAGCGGCGGCCGGGACGGCAACGAGGAGGAGGCCGGCGGCGTAGATGAGCGTATACGGCGCCAGCAGCATGCCGACACAGATCGCCGCGATGAGGCCCGGCCAGTAACCCCGTCGCAGCGCGAGGATAGACGCCCCAACGGCCGCCACGGCGCCACCGATCGCGACCGGCAGGGGCAGCGACCAGAGCGCGAGATTGATGATCTGCGCGCCGCCCAGGTACCGGGGGGCCCGGAGCGCGTCCAGCCAGGCGGCGTACGGCGTGAGGCCCGTCAACCCCAGGCCAGCCAGCGTCAGGACGGCCGCGGAGCCGACGGCTCCCGCGAGCGCGCGGCGATGGAAGATGGCGAGCCAGAAGAGCAGAGGGATGAGCTGGGGCTTCGGCGCGGTCGCGAGCACGAGCCCCAGGGGGATCCCGGTCGCGACACGGTCGGGCGTCCAGACCGCCAGGGCAACCGCGGCCGTCACGAGCACGGTGACGTTCCCAAGCTCGAGGTCGTAGAGGATGGGGAGGAAGAAGAGCGCTGCGACCGCCACCAGCAGGCGATCCGGCAGGTTCAGGCCCCGGGTCGCGACGGCCGTCCCAGCTGCCAGCACCAAGAGCTCGATCAGCAGCCACCCGACCACGGCGACGCCGGTCGGAACCGCGAGGGCAGGGATCAACAGGGCTGCTGCGAACGGCGAGTAAAGATAGTCCTGCACCGAGCCGAACGATCCGCTGGCCAATGCGGCCGCGGCGGCCAGGTTCCGCTCCACGTCGGCGGCCCAGACATTCCTCGGATGCACGCACCACGGCGAACACACCCACGATGGCTGACAGCCACGCCAGCCCAATCAGTGCTTTTCGCGGCGCGATGCTCACGTGAGCGGGCAGGCCGGTCAACCCACTGCTCCGAACGGCGGTGGGTCCTCGTGCTCGCGGAGGCGGACCATCGCCAGCAGGATGACCCACGAGTTGACGTAGATGACCGGGAGGGCGAGCCACATGGCCACGGGGACGAGCCAGCGCCACCCGCCCCATCCTCCCACGCCGAGGAGCACGAGCGCCGCCGCCACTCGCACGACGAGGGCTTCGCTGCGTCCCGACGACGGCGTCAGGTAGGCCATCCATTCGGACCATGCCGTCGGGTTCAGGGCGAACGAGACGGCGAAGATCGCCGCCGTGGTCCCGACGGCGATGGCAAGGTCGCGCCACTCCCTTCGAAACGCGAACCACGCGACTCCGACGCCGGGCGTGATCTTCGTGAGGAGCGGAAGGGCCCACATCCCGGCCGCGCGGAACCCGAGGACGGCGACGGCCGCGAACAGGAAATGAATATTGCCGACGCACAGCTCGTAGATGATCGGCAGGATTAGGATCGGGACGGCCCACGGCCACGGCCGGACCAGCCAGACGAGGATGGCCACCGACACGCCGGTCCACAAGAGCGCGAAAAAGACGGCGAAGGGCAGCGCTCCGAGCGGCGCCAGCAGCTGGGCGAAGGCGGGCGAGTACAGGTAAGAAGAGACATCCCCAAGGCTCGCGCCGGCGTAGGGATGGGCGAGATCCACGGCCCAGTAGGCACGGGCGTCGACACCGAGGAACTCCCACGGCTTGATGCCCTGGACGAAGAAGTAGTAGAGCGCCCGGAGCGATGCCGATCACGACGAGCGCATCCCGGGCCGGCCGCTGGAACCGGACCAGGCGCGGGCCGCGATTCACGAGTGCCTCTCGCGCGCGGCAGGCCGAGACGCGCGGGCCGCCGCCAGGACGAGCGCGACCGAGATCCACACGAAGGCCGGCGTGAGGATCGCCAGCGCCGCGGTAACGATCGCCGCGCCGAGGAGGGCCGCCGTCCGGGCGAACCGGTCGTCGCGGGCCCGGGACGCCGCCGCGATCGCGACCGGCACGATGGCCACCGGATAGTGGAACCACGTGACGGGCAGGATCACCATCGAGGCCACCGTCGCCCAGGCGAAGCCCTCGACGGGGTCGTCGAGCACCCAGGCGGCAACGGCCGTGCCCGCGATCGCGGCGATGGCGATCGCGACCTGCAGGGCCCGGGCGGCGTCGTCGGAGAGGCCGAGCAGCAGCGCGAGCTGGGATGCGGGGCCCACGTTGAGCGGGGAGACGATGTCCGCCGCGCCGGAGCTCTCGCGCAGGAAGGCCACGTAGTCCGCCCACGGAGCGAGACCCCCGATCACGAGGCTGAGCGCGACCAGGCCCAGCCCGACGGCCGCCGCGACGGCGACGACGCGGAGGGCCTGGCTCGGCCTGCCCGATCGCCGGTCGCGGATGCCGCGGACCACGAGCCACGCCCCGAGCGACGCGGGATGGAGCTTCACGGTCGCGGCGACGGCGAGGGCCGCACCGCCGGCGACGGAGCTCCCCCTGCCGGCGGCGAGAACGGCGAGGAGCACGAGGCCGATGGCGGCCGGGAACCAGGCGTTGACGTTGCCGACCAGCAGGGCGACGGCAAGCGGGTAGACGAACGGGGCGAGGGCGAGCGCGGGCAACGCGACGGCACGCCCGCCGCGACCGAGGCGTTCGGCCACGAGCCAGAGCCCGGCCACGGCCCCGACCGTCCAGGCGACGAAGATCGCGGGAAACGGGATCCCCGCGACGAGGGACATCGCCTGGGCGACGAGCGGCGGGTACGAGTAGAAGAGCGACTCGGCCGGGAGCGCGGCCCCGGGCGGCACGGGCGCGTAGAGGGGAGCCCCGTCGCGCCACCGGATGCCCGCGTCCACCAGCAACCGCAGGTCGTCCCCGAGGCGGGGCGGGTCGAGGCTCGCCAGGCGCGTCGCGATCAGGACGAAGCCCGCCCACCCGAGGACCGCCACGAGCAACCAGGGCACCGTGGAGGAGCGAGGCGCGCGCCGGTCCGCTGGCATCCGCGGGCATCGTACCGACGCCGGGGATCGGCGGCACCCCGGCGGGGACCTCTGATCGGCCTATCCGGGCCGCCCCATCCGTACGGGTCCGCCCGGAGGTCGGGTGGTGCTACCGTGCACCGCCGTGGGGACGCCGCTCGCCCTCTACCTGCTCGCGCTCGTCGTGCGGCTCGTGCTGCTCGCCGGCTTCCCCGATCCCGCCTATCCCGACTCCTTCTACTACGTGGACGTGGCCCACAGCCTGGCCGCGGGCCACGGCTTCTCGATCGACGCGATCTGGATCTTCCCCGAGGTCGGCGGCGCGATCCCCGCCAACCCGGTCCTGCCGGTCCCCTCGAACGCCCACTGGATGCCCCTCGCGTCGATCGTCCAGGTGCCGTTCATCTGGCTCCTGGGCCCCACGGCGATCGCCTCCGCCCTGCCGTTCGCGCTTGGCGGCGCGCTCGCCGCCCCGCTCACCTGGGCCATCGCCCGCGACGCCGGGACGACGCGACTCGTCGCGATCGGCGCCGGCATCCTGGTCGCGATCCCCGCCGCCAGCGCGGTCTTCATGGTCCAGCCCGACAACTTCGGCCTCTACCAGCCGCTCGTCGCGGGCGCCCTGTGGATGGGGGCACGCGGCCTGCGCGGGGACGCGCGGGCGTTCGCGATCGGCGGCCTGCTGGTGGGCCTGGCGACGCTGGCCCGCAACGACGGCGTCCTGGTGGGAGCGGCCCTCGGCCTGGCGTTCGCCTGGGATCGCTGGCGGGCCTGGCGCAGCCGCGGTGCCCGGCGCCCGGCGATCCCGGCCTGGGCCGGCGTGGCCTGCTTCGCCCTCTTCCTCGTCGTGCTGGCGCCCTGGCTGGCCCGTCAGCTGGCGGTCTTCGGCTCGATCTCGCCGTCGTCGGCGTCGGGCAAGGTCTTCTTCATCCGCTCGATCGACGAGTGGAACAGCATCACGACGCCGGCGAACCTGCAGTGGCTCCTGTCCCAGGGACTCGGTCCGCTCGCCGCCAGCCGGATCGGCGGCCTGGTCGCGGCCGTCACGATCTTCTCGCTGCTCGTCGGCGGCGCCTTCCTGGTCCCGTTCATGGTCGTCGGCGGCTGGGTCCGCCGGCGCTCGCTCGACTTCGGGCCGTTCTTCGCCTACGCCGGGCTCCTGTTCGCCTTCTCCGCTCTGGTCTCCGCCGTCCACGTGCCGGGCGGGACCTTCATCCACTCGGCCGTCGGGCTGGCGCCCCAGGCGTTCATCCTCGCCCTCGAGGGGATCGCCGTGGCCGTCGGCTGGGTCGCGGCCCGGCGGTCGACCTGGGATGCCGCCGTCGGCGCACGCGCTTCTTCACGGTGGCGGCCGTCGGCCTCGCGGCCGTGATCGCGGCCGGCAGCGCCCTCGTGACCCAGGCCGCCTGGGCGGGTCGCCGCGACGACTTCGCGCTCGTGGCGAACGGCCTGGTCGCGGCGAACGCGGCGCCCGACGACCGGGTGATGTCGATCGACGCGTCCGGCACCCTGTACTGGACCGGGCACGGGGGCGTGGTCCTCGTCAACGACCCGGTCGAGGCCATCGAGGACGTGGCGAGCGCCTACGACATCCGCTGGCTGGTCCTGAACCGGGCCGACACCGTGGCCTCGATGGCGCCGATCCTCGACGGGGCGCCGCGCCCGTCCTGGCTCGGCCCGCCGGTGGCGAGCCGGCCGGCCCGCCAGCTCCCCGATGCGCCGCCGCTCCCGGCAGGGGCGCTGGGGGTCGCGCTCTACCCGGTCTGCCTTGACGCCGGTGACGCGCGCTGCGCCGGGGCGGCCCGGTGAGCGGGCCGGGGCTCCCGGCCTGGCGTCCGTCGCGCCGCGAGGCGTGGCTCAGCGCGGGGATCGTCTTCGTCGTCGCCCTGCTCGTGCGCCTCTGGGCGACCGGCCGGGTGACCTTCCCGATCCCCGAGGACACGGCCTACTACTGGGGCGTCGCCCGCAACCTCGCCGAGGGCCGGGGGTTCGTGAGCGACACGATCTGGTCCTATGCGACGCCGGCGCGTGACTCGCTGACCGGCGACTTCGGCTTCTTCTTCCCGCGGGCGGCCTTCGAGATCTGGCTGCCCCTGCCGAGCCTGCTCGGCCTGGTCCCGATGCTGGCCGGCGGCTCCACGGGGTACACGACGACGCTGCCGGTGGCGGCGGTCCTCGGCGCCCTCGTCCCGGTGGTCGCCTGGCGGATCGGCGCCGACGTCGCCGAGGAGCGGGGCCTGGGCACGGAGCGGTCCCGAACGCTTGCGGTCGGCGCGGGCCTGGTGGCCGCGGTCGGCCTGCCGTTCGTCCTCGCCTCCCTCCACCTCGACTCGTCGAACCCGTTCGGCCTGCCGGCCCTCGTCGCCTGCCTGATCATGGTCCGCCTGTTGCGGCGGCCGCCGACCCGGGCCCTCGACCCGCGCCTGGTCGGCCTGGGGATCGTCATCGGCGTCGCCGGGCTGGCCCGCAACGAGGCCGCCTGGGTCGGGGCGGCATGGGCCGATCGTCGCGGTCGGCGCCTACCGGGCCGGCGGCGCCCGGGCCGTCGTGACCGCGATCGCGGTGCCCGGCCGTCATCGCCCTGGCCGTCATGTCGCCGTGGCTCGTCCGGGACTGGGTCACGTTCGGCACGCCCCTGCCAGCCCAGGCGATCACGAACGCGTGGGCGATCACGGGCATCGAGATCTTCGCCTGGCAGCATCCGGCCACCGCCGCCGACTACCTGGCGCTGGGCCCGGCCGCCTGGATCCAGCACCGCGTCGACGGGTTCGCCCACAACCTCTTCTTTGTGCTCATGGTGCCGGGCGCGCCGCTGGCCGTGATCGGCCTCGTCGCCCTGCCCTGGGCGGCCCGCCTGCGCGCCCTGCGCCCGCTGCTCGTCCTGTCCCTGATCACCTTCCTGGTGGTGACGCTCGTCTTCCCGGTCCAGACGCAGTGGGGGACGTTCCTCCACGCCTCGATCCCGGCGGCCACCCTCCTGCTCGTGGCCGGCCTGGCCGGCCTGGACGAGGGCCTGGCCTGGGTGGGCCGGCGGCGCGGCTGGACGCGACCCGTGGCCTGGCTCGCGCCGCTGTTCGCCGGGTTCGGGGCGGTGCTGTTCATGGTGCCCGGCGTCATCGCCTACGGGGACCAGGCCCACGGCACCGAGGTCGCCTACCGCGACCTCGGGCGTCGCATGGCGGTGGCCGGGGTCCCCCTGGACGGGTCGGCGCCCGTGATCGCGAACCACCCGATCTGGCTCGCGGAGGTGCACCGGGTCTCCACCCTGGCCCTGCCCGACGAGCCCGTGGCGAGCCTGGTCGACCTCGCCCGCACGTTCGGGGCCGACATCGTGGTCCTCGACGGCGAGCACGGCGGCTGGCCGGCCCGCCTCGCGGTCGACCCGGACGCGGCCTGCCTCGCGCCCGTCGCCCTGCCGCCGCCCGAGGCCGGTGACGCGAGGGCCGACGCCTTCCGGGTCTACCGCGTGACCTGCCCGTGAGCGACCGTATACTGGCCGCCAGATGAGCACGGAGATCGGCGCCGGCGGCGCTGCGGCGAGTCGCTTCGACAGCCTGCACGCGGAGGCGAAGGAGGCCCTCGCCTACGCGGCCAATACCCTGCGCGCCGTGACCGAGCGCTACCGCGAGGCGTTCCACGAGGAGCTGGGCACCTGGAACGACGAGCGGGACACCCTCGACCACGCCGATCGGCTCGCCCTGGCCGAGCTCGATCCGACGACGCTGGACGCCAACGGCACCGGCGCGCAGGTCGCCGCCCCGTCGGCCGGCGACGTCCCATCGATGGAAGCGGCCGAGGCGGTGGCCGAGGAGGGCCGCTCGGCCGAGCTGCGCCGCCGCGTCGCGCTGCGGACCTCGGACCTGGGAGAGCGCCAGGCCGAGCTCGCCCGCTTCGAGCTCGTCGTCCGCGGCCTGGAGCGCACCTGGCTCTTCCTCGAACGCGGCGACGCGTCGCTCCTCGCCGACCCCGCGGCGCCGGAGCTGGCCGACGACCGCCAGATGCGGGTGGTGGAGGCGCGCGAGGCCGAGCGGACGCGCCTGGCCCAGGAGGTCCACGACGGGCCGGCCCAGGCCCTCGCCAACGCGATCTTCGGGGTCGAGTACATCGAGAAGATCCTCGACCGGGACCGGCCGACCGCCCGCATGGAGCTGCGCTTCCTGCGCGAGCGGCTCCGGCGCGAGCTGGGGGACGTGCGGGCCTTCATCAGCCAGCTGCGGCCGCCGCTGCTCGTGGAGGTCGGCCTGGACGGCGCGATCCGCGACGCGGCGAGCACGCTCACGGCCCTCACCGGCGTGGAGATCGATGTTGACCTCTCGGCCCCGACCAGCGTCCTCGACGACACGGCCCAGGTGGTGGTCCTGCGGGTCCTCCAGGAGGCGCTCCAGAACGTGCGCAAGCACGCCGGTGCCCGGACCGTCCGCGTCGTGACGCGGACCGATGGCGGGCGGTGGATCCTCGAGGTCCACGACGACGGCCGGGGCTTCGACACCGAGGCGATCGGCGCCCCCGGCAGGCGGACCTTCGGCCTCCAGTTCATGCGAGAGCGGGCGGAGCTCGTCGGCGCCCGGTTCGAGGTCCGGTCGCGGCCGGCACACGGCACGGTGGTCGTGCTCGACATCCCCATCGGCAGGAGAGGAGACAGCGCATGACCTATGCAGGGCCGGATCGCCGGCGAGGTGGCCCCGACCGGCGGAACGTCGGCGACCGGATCCGGATCCTGCTCGTCGACGACCACGCCCTCGTTCGGGTCGGGATGCGGGCCATCCTGGAGCGCGAGCCGGATTTCGACATCGTGGGCGAGGCGGACGACGGGCGCTCGGCCCACGACGCCGCCCTCGACACGGACCCCTCGATCATCCTGATGGACCTCTCCCTGCCGGCGCCCGGCGGGATCGAGGCGACCCAGCGCATCAAGCGGGACCTGCCGGCGACCGGGATCATCATCCTGGCCCCCGACGAGGACGAGGAGGCGCTGTTCCAGGCCATCCGGGCCGGCGCGGCCGCCTTCATCCTGAAGGACGTGGGCCCCGACGACCTCGTCACGATCGTCCGCCGCGTCTCCACGGGCGAGTTCCTCATCAACGACAAGGTGTTCGCCAAGCCCGCCGTCGCCTCGCGCGTGCTCAAGGAGTTCCGCGAGCTCGCGATCTACGGCCAGGAGGCCGCCCCGATCTTCGCCCCGCTGTCCCCGCGGGAGGTGGAGATCCTCGACAACATCGCCCAGGGCATGACGAACAAGCAGGTCGCCTACCAGCTCTCGATCAGCGAGCAGACGGTCAAGAACCACATGAGCTCGATCCTGCGGAAGCTGGCGGTCAACGACCGGACGCAGGCCGTGGTGTACGCGATGCGCCAGGGCTGGATCCGCATGCCGGAGGACTGACCGTCCGCCATGGCCGACCTGGCCGACATCCCGCCCGCGTCCCCTCCTCCGGGCACGGCCGCGGCGCTCGCGGAGATGCTCGACCGCGAGCTCGAGGGCCTGGACCGCGAGCTCGCCGAGATCGAGATGCTGGTGGGGCAGGCGCGCGCGGAGGCGGGCCGCCACGAGCAGAAGCGGGCCAACGCCGCCGAGCGCCTGGCCGGGCTCGGCACCGCGAGCGGCGCCGGCCGAGCTCGCCGAGGCCAACGCCCAGCTGGTGGCGCTCACGAAGCGGGCGGCCGTCATGGAATCCCAGCTCGACGTGCTGGCCGGCAAGCAGAAGACCCTCGAGCGCTACCGCGAGGGGCTCGCCCGCATCCGCGGGGCGGTGGCGACGCTGCCGGCGGCCGACGAGGCGACACCCGGCGCCGGGACGAGCGCGGAGGTCAGCGAGGGTGGACCGCAGCCGGCCATGGGGCGAGTGGTGCTGGCGGCCCAGGAGGACCTGCGCCGCGACATCGCCCGGGCGATGCACGACGGGCCCGCCCAGAGCCTCGCCAACATCGTGCTCCAGGCCGAGATCGTCGAGCGCCTGCTCGATCGCGATCCCGCCGCCGCCCGGTCGGAGGTCAAGGAGCTGACGGCCATGGTCCAGCGGACGCTGGAGGCCACCAAGACGTTCATCTTCGACGTGCGGCCCATGGTCCTCGACGACCTGGGCCTCGTCCCCACCCTGCGCCGGGTGGCCAGGGATCGCAGCCGGCGGGCCCACGTCCCGGTCGAGTTCGAGTCGCTGGGAACGGACCGCCGCCTGCCGATGGAGCTGGAGAGCACCGTCTTCCGCGTGGCCGACGAGGCGGTTGCCGGCCTCGCCGGCGGCCACCCCGACAAGGTCACGCTCACGCTCGACTGGGGCAGCGAGCTGGAGGTGGTGGTCCAGGCCATGCATCCGGCGGCGGAGGTCGAGGAGGCGCTTCGACCCGACATGCCGGCCGCGCTCCGCGAGATGGCCGACGATCGCCGGGCGCGCGCCGCCGCCCGCGGCAGCGTGGCCGTGCTGACGCCCGTGATCCGGCGCGAGCTGGTCGATCGCGCTTCGTCGGTCGGCGGTCGGGTTGAGTTCGCCCCGGACGGCCACCGGGTCACCGTCCGCTTCGCGCTGCCGCCGGTGCCCGCGGACGTCCCATGAGCCGGCGCGTGGTTGGCCTGCTCCGCGAACGCGTCATGGGCCATCTCTCCGGGCCCGGGTACCGCGCCGGCCAGGGGTTCGTCGAGTTCGGGGTCATCCTGGCCCTGGCGGCCCTGGTCGCGGTGGCGGTCCTCGTGCTGTTCCGCTCGCAGCTCGCCTTCGTCCTCAGCATGATCGGCAGCGAGGTGGACAAGTCGGGCTGGCTGGCGGCCGGGCTCTCGTTCGCCTGACGGCGGCCGGGCGCCAACCGCGGGCCAGCGCTCATCCGGCGGCCGTGGGCGCCTCTCCTGCCGGAAGTACTGCCACCCCACCCGGTACGACTTGGCCAGTGGCGCTGCCCGCCCGCTCCGTCGTAGCCTCGCGCTCGCTCCGATCCCGGGGTGTGCGCACTTATCAGCGGAGGCCTTCATGGCACTCATCGACTACGTCCTCGCCGTCCTGCACCGGGACGAGGAGGGGCAGGGGCTCGCGGAGTACGCCCTCATCCTCGCCCTCATCGCGATCGTCGCGATCGTGGCCCTCATCTTCCTGGGCGGCCAGGTCTCGAAGATCCTGTCGACGGTCGGCAACTCGGTCTAGCCGCGCTCCGTCCGTCAACCTGGACACCGGTGCGGGTCCGGCGCCAGCAGCGCGCCGGACCCGTTCTGATTCTGGGTCTGACCACCGTCGTCGGACCCAGGAACCGGCAGCATGGGAGGTCAATAGCAGGAATGCACGCGGCAGCGGCGCTGTTCGAGCGCCTGCGAGCCCGCGAGGAAGGCCAGGGGCTCGCCGAGTACGCCCTCATCCTCGTCCTTATCGCGATCGTCTCGATCGTAGCCCTCGTCTTCATGGGCGGCCAGGTCTCGCAGATGCTCTCTATTGTCGGCTCGTCCGTCTGACCGCTCGCCCACACGCGAAGCGCGCGAAGCCGGGTTCCACTGGAGCCCGGCTTCGTCGATTCCGGGGTTCCAGAAGCGTTGCGACGTGGCGCCGGGCCGCACGATCCGAGGGCCGTCCGGCCCTTGACGCTGCCCAGATGCCGGTCCTAGCGTTCGGCCTCCGTCGGGTGAGCTCAGGCTCGCACTGCTGGCTCGCCGCTCCCGCACCGGCGGGGGACTCTCGAACGGAAGGAGGTGAACACCACATGGCATACCTGTCCGGACTTATCTCTTATTTCCTGGACCGTGACGAGGAGGGCCAGGGTCTCGCGGAGTACGCGCTGATCCTCGCCCTCATCGCCATCGTCGCGATCGTCGCCCTGATCTTCCTGGGCAACCAGGTCTCGACAGATCCTGTCGACGGTCGGCACGTCGGTCTGACGCGCGCATCCGCAGTCGCCCTGCGGATCCGTCGCGGCCGTCGACGCTTCGTCTCGAGCCGTCGTGGCGCCGATCCGCACCACCGGCAGGCCGTACCGGACTTGACATCCGCGACGGTCCAGCCTAGCGTTCGCAGGCCGTCGACCGGGCTCAGGCTCGCGGTCGGCGCCGATCATCCGTCCCGGGTCAGCGGACCCACAGCTCCCGCACCGGCGGGGGACTCTCGAAAGGAAGGAGGTGAACACCACATGGCATACCTGTCCGGACTTATCTCTTATTTCCTGGACCGTGACGAGGAGGGCCAGGGTCTCGCGGAGTACGCGCTGATCCTCGCGCTCATCGCCATCGTCGCGATCGTCGCCCTGATCTTCCTGGGCGGCCAGGTCTCGAAGATCCTGTCCACCGTCGGCAGCGTCCGTCTAGGACCACGCAGCGGAACGGGCCGCCGGGAGCTCCCGGCGGCCCGTTCTCGTTTTCGGCATGGGAGGCCGTCGGGGACCATCGCCGCCGAAGGCTCCGGCTGCGCCGGCACGGTCTGGCGCTCCCGCCCGCGCGCGACCGGTCTCCCGCCGGGTCGGTTCCTCCATGTCCCGGGCCGTCGAGGACGAGGGACAGCTCCGTGCGCGTCGTGCGGGAATTCCTTCCATTTGTTCCCAACGGTCCTAGGCCTTTTGTACAGTCGCGCGGCCGTGGGCCGGTGCTAGAGTGGTGCCGCCTGTCACACGGCAACGGGGAGAAAAACCTTGAAGCGCAGCAATCGCCTGATCCTGTTGATCGGCATCTTCCTGGCGGCGATCGCGTTCGTCGGCGTCATCTATGCCCTGGGGCAGAACCCGCCCGGGACGACGCCCCAGGAGGAGAAGACCACCAACGTCGTCGCGGCTGTCGACATCCCCCTGGGCACCACGCTCACCGACGAGATGCTGGCGACCGAGGACGTGCGGCGCGTCGACAAGGTGGCCGGCACGCCCTCGTTCAAGAGCGAGGTGATCGGCCGGACCGTCACGACCGACCTCAAGAAGGGCCAGCAGGTCACCGAGACCGACTTCTCGGTGGTGACGCTGAACCCCGACGTCGGCCGCCTCCTCGACCCGGGGACGCGGGCGATGGCCGTCATGGTGGACCAGGTGTCGGGTGTCGGGACCCTGGTCAAGCCGGGTGATCGCGTGGACGTGGTCATCGGCATCGCGGGGGCCGACAAGTTCCCCGTCGTGACCACCGACCCGGTGACGAAGCAGCCCTCGGTCGTCCCCGGCCTCAACGCCACCTCCGTCAAGGCGATCATCCAGAACCTGAAGGTCGTGGGCACGCTGCTCCCACCGCCGACGACGACCACGGGCACCACCGGCGGCACGGAGGGCGGCACGGGAACCGGCGCGACACCGGCGCTGAACGGGCAGACCCAGATCGTCCTCCTGGCCGTCACCGACCAGCAGGCCGAGGTGCTCCGCTTCGGCCAGATCGACGGCACCATCACCCTCGTGCTCCGCTCGCCCCTCGACAACGAGGCCGCCAGCGAGGAGACGCAGGGCGTCACGCTCCGCCTGCTCGTCGACAAGTGGGCGGTCATCCCGCCGCAGGTCGTCGAGACGGTCCTGCCGACGAAGTAGCCCACGGTCGCCGGCCCCGCGCAGGGTGCGGTCGCCCCGCCCGGCGCGAGCCACCCTCCGACCATCGACCAGGCACAGACAGATGCGAAGGCCCACCAGCGAATGAGCGATCAGATCCGCGTCCTGATCGTGGACGACATCCTCGAGACTCGCGACCACCTGACGAAGCTCCTCGGCTTCGAACGGGACATCGAGGTGGTCGGGGCCGCGGCGTCCGGCCAGGAGGCGGTCGAGCTGGCAGCCCGGCTCCACCCCGATGTCGTGCTGATGGACATCAACATGCCGGAGATGGACGGGATCGCGGCCACCGAGCTCCTCATGGCGCGCGTCCCGACCTCGGCGGTGGTGATGATGTCCGTCCAGGGCGAGGCGGACTACCTGCGCCGCTCGATGCTGGCCGGGGCCCGCGAGTTCCTGGTCAAGCCGTTCAGCTCCGACGAGCTGACGGCCTCCATCCGCCAGGTCCACCTCCGCGAGCGCGAGAAGGCCGGCCGGATGGCCGCCCCGATCGCGGAGTCCCGCTCCGCGGCGGACGGCCGCGGGCCCGGGCGCGTCGTGGCCGTCTTCAGCCCCAAGGGGGGCGTGGGCCGCACCACGATCGCCGTCAACCTGGCCGTCGCCGCCGCCTCGGAGGCGGGGACCAACATCGTCCTCGTGGACGGGTCGTTCCAGTTCGGCGACGTCGGCGTCCTCCTCAACCTCAATCCCAAGAACAAGTCCATCGCCGACCTGGTCCCCGAGCTCGAGGCCGGCGGCGAGCCCGATTCCCTCGACATGTTCGTCATCACCCACTCGACGGGGGCGAAGGTGCTCCTGGCCCCGCCGTCGCCGGAGATGGCGGAGCTCGTGACCCCGACCGCGATCCGGCGCGTCCTGGACGTGCTCCGCTCGAAGAGCGACCTCGTGGTCGTCGACTGCGCGGCGGCCTTCAGCGACTCGACGCTCGCGATCCTCGACGCGGCGGACGTGGTCCTCACCGTCCTCACGCTCGAGATCACGAGCATCAAGAACATGCGCCTCTTCCTGGAGGTGGCCGAACAGCTCGGCTATCCCCAGGACAAGATCGAGCTGGTCCTCAATCGCGCCAATTCCGCGCTCGGCATCCGGGTCGCGGACGTGGAGCACTCGATCGGGCGTAAGGTTGACCATACGGTGGTCAGTGACGGCCGCAGCGTGGTGTATGCCCTCAACCGGGGCGTGCCGTTCTTCGTGAGCAATCGCGAGGCGCAGGTGTCGCAGGACATCCTTCGCCTCGCCCGGGCGCTCCTCGGGGCGCCGGAGGCCGTGCCCGCCGAGGCGCGGAAGTCGGCGACGAAGAAGTCGCTCTTCGCGTGGCGGTAGACAATGTGACAGGAGCTCCCCGTCGGGGGTGTGAAGAGGTGGTGGGACGATGTCCCTGCTGAAGCGAATCGAGAGTGCCCGGCCCGGCGCGGGCCCAGCGGCGGCCGCGCCGGGCGGCGCGCCCGCGCCCGCCGGACCCGGAGCGCCCGGCAGCATGGGCCCGGCCCTCGCACCGGCTCAACGGATGCTTCCGAACGCTCCTGTCCGCGAGTCCTTCCGGGATGTCAAGTTCCGGATCCAGAGCCGCGTCATCTCCGACCTGGACCCCAAGCTCGACCTCGCCAACCAGGTGGAGGTTCGCCGCCAGATCGAGGAGATCTTCGGCAAGGTCATCGACGAGGAGGGCCTCGCCCTGACCCGCGCCGAGCGGGTCCGGATGCTCGAGCAGATCACCGACGAGATCATCGGGCTCGGGCCCCTCGAGCCGCTGCTGCGCGACGAGTCGATCACCGAGGTCATGGTCAACGGCCCGCGCCAGGTCTACATCGAGCGCAACGGCAAGCTCGAGCTGACGAACGTCGTCTTCCAGAACGACGACCACGTGATGCGGATCATCGACCGGATCATCGCCCCGATCGGTCGCCGCGTCGACGAGTCCTCGCCGATGGTCGACGCCCGCCTCACCGACGGCTCCCGCGTCAACGCCATCATCCCGCCGCTCTCGCTCGTCGGGCCCGTGGTCACGATCCGGAAGTTCGCCGCCTCCCCCTTCACGGTGGACGACCTGATCCGCTTCGGGACGGCGACCCCGGAGATGTTCGACTTCCTCAAGGCCTGCGTCGAGGCCCGCCTGAACCTCTTCGTCTCGGGCGGCACGGGCTCCGGCAAGACGACCACCCTCAACGTCCTGTCCTCGTTCATCCCCAACGACGAGCGGATCATCACGATCGAGGACGCCGCCGAGCTGCAGCTCCGCCAGGAGCACGTCGTGACCCTGGAGTCGCGACCCCCCAACATCGAGGGCAAGGGCCAGATCCCGATCCGGGAGCTCGTCCGCAACGCCCTGCGGATGCGCCCGGACCGGATCATCGTGGGGGAGTGCCGCGGGGGCGAGGCCCTCGACATGCTCCAGGCGATGAACACCGGCCACGACGGCTCGATGTCCACCGGCCACGCCAACAGCCCGCGCGACATGCTGTCGCGCCTCGAGACGATGGTCCTCATGGCCGGCGTGGAGCTCCCCCTGCGCGCCATCCGCGAGCAGGTCGCCTCCGCCGTCGACCTCATCGTCCACCAGGCCCGCCTCAAGGATGGCACCCGGCGGATCACGAACATCACCGAAGTCCAGGGGATGGAAGGTGACGTGATCGTCATGCAGGACGTGTTCGTCTTCGAGCAGACGGGCATCGTCGAGGGCCAGATCCAGGGCCGGCTCAAGGCGACCGGGATCCGCCCCAAGTTCGTCGAGAAGTTCGAGGTGATGGGGATCCACCTGCCGCCCGGGCTCTTCGGCTTCGTCTACTAGGGAGCGGGAGGGCAGGCCGTGCCGCTCACGATCGTCGTCGCCGCCGTCGCGGCGCTCGCCATCCTCGTCATCGCCGTCGGGATCGCCTCGAGCGGCGGCGGGACCGGCGTCTCCGCGCGCCTCGAACGCTATGCCTCCGGCAAGCCCGAGGGCGGCAAGGCGGACGCGAGCTCGGCGTCGCTCGGCGACCTCATCTCGCAGAGCGCCGCGATCGCGCAGCTCAACAAGGTCGTGGAGCAGCGCGACTTCGGGGCGAACCTCTCGCGCGAGCTCGCCCGGGCGGACCTCAAGCTGAAGCCGAGCGAGTACCTCTTCATCTGGGTGGGCATGATCGTCGGCGTCCCGGTCGCGATGTACCTGGTCGGCTTCGTCTTTTCCGGGCTCCAGAACCCGATCATCCTCCTGGTCGGCGCGATCGTCGGCTTCTTCCTCCCGCGCTGGTACGTCCATCGCCGCCAGGGAAAGCGCATCAGCCAGTTCAACAAGCAGCTCCCGGACACGATCACCCTGATCGCGAACGCCCTGCGGGCCGGCTCGTCCTTCCTGCAGGCGATCGAGCTGGTCGTCCGCGAGGCGCGGCCTCCCATCTCCACCGAGTTCGCCCGGGTGATCCGGGAGGTCAACCTGGGCCTGCCCTTCGAGCAGGCCCTGGAGAACCTCGTCCGCCGCGTGAGGTCCGACGACCTGGAGCTGATGGTGACCGCCATCTCCATCCAGTACCAGGTGGGCGGCAACCTCGCCGAGATCCTCGACTCGATCGCCTACACGATCCGCGAGCGGGTCCGGATCAAGGGCGAGATCCGCACCCTGACCGCCCAGCAGCGGATGTCCGGCTACGTCGTGGCCTTCCTGCCGATCGCCCTGGTCGGGTTCCTCTTCGTCATCGCGCCCGGATTCCTCGCGCCGATGACCGACCCGGCCGTCGCCCTCCTGGGCATCCCCGCCGGCGTGATCCTCATCGGGGTCGGGGCGCTCATGATGTTCGTCGGCTTCATGATCATCCGCCGCATCGTCGACATCGAGGTCTAGGGCATGAGCACCGAGAACCTGGTCCCGATCGTCATCGCCGGCTCCGCGGCCCTCGCGATCCTCTTCATCGCGTTCGGCCTGGCCGGGTCGTCCTCGGTCGACCCCGTCCAGGCCCGCCTGACCCAGCTGGGGTCGATGCAGGCCAAGAACCTCGAGGAGCTGGAGCTCCAGGCCCCGTTCCTGGAGCGCACCCTCCGGCCGCTCGCCGCCCGGTTGTCGGGGACGGTCAGCCGCTTCACCTCGTCGTCGTTCACGTCGCGCACGGAGAAGAACCTCGCCCTCGCGGGCAACCCGGGCGACCTGCGGGTCCCCGACTGGATGGGCATCAAGGCCATCGCGGCCGTGGTCTTCGGCATCCTCTTCTTCCTGGTCTTCATGTTCCTCCTCAATACCGGGCCCCTGCTGGCGATCCTCCTCGGCGTCGCCGGCATCGCCGTCGGCTACATCGCCCCGGAGTTCTGGCTGAGCCGCCGGGTCCGCGCCCGCCAGAAGGCGATCCTGCTCCAGATCCCCGACGCCCTCGACCTGCTGACGATCTCCGTCCGCGCCGGCCTCGGCTTCGACGCCGCGCTCGCCAAGGTCGTGGAGAAGATGGTCGGCCCCCTCGTCGACGAGTTCCGGCGGGCCCTGGCCGAGGTCCGCGTGGGCAAGGCGCGCCGCGACGCGCTGCGCGACATCATCCCGCGCACGGAGGTCCCGGCCCTCACCAACTTCATCGGCGCGATCATCCAGGCCGAGCAGCTGGGCGTCTCGATCAGCAAGGTCCTGCAGGTCCAGTCCGAGCAGCTCCGCATCGAGCGCCGCCAGCGCGCCGAGGAGATGGCCGCGAAGGCGCCGATCAAGATGCTGTTCCCGCTCGTCGGTTGCATCTTCCCCTCGCTCTTCATCGTCATCCTGGGCCCGGCGATCATCCTGATCATGAAGAACCTCGGCGGGCCGAACGGGCCCGGGGGCTAGGTCGGGCGGGTCGGCCCACGCGGCCGACGCGCCCCGCAGCCGACGCACGCCGCGCCCACGTGCAGCGCCGCCTCCGCGCCCGCAACGCCTCCCGGGAGGCTGACCTCGGCGCCTCGCTGGAGGTCGCCGAGTCGTTCGCCGGCCGCTTCCTGGGCCTGATGGGCCGTTCCTCGCTGGCCCCGGGCAGCGGTATGTGGCTCCGGCCCGGGTCGAGCATCCACATGCTCTTCATGCGCTTTGCCATCGACGTCGTGTTCCTGGCCAGGCCCGGGCCGGACGGCGGCCGCCGCGTCGTGTCGGTGCGCCAGAACCTGCGGCCGTGGATCGGGGTCGTGTGGTGGGCGCGGGGGGCGGACGGATGCCTCGAGCTCCCCGTCGGCGCGATCTCGGCCTCCGGGACGGAGGCGGGCGACATCGTGGTCCTCGAGGAGCTCCCCGCGAGCGGCTGACGTCGGCCGGGCGCTGAGCGGCCGGGGGCGGCCGGCAGCGGGCAGGCGGGGTAGCGGGCGGTGAGCGGGCGTGAAGGCGCGGATGGGCGCCGGGACGCCGCGTAACCTCGGATAAGCACCCGCTACGGCGCCTCCGGCATCCTGTCCGGCATGGTGGACGGTGCGCGCCCTGGGCCCGCCTCGCCGGCCGCCCTGGCCGGGCGCCTCCTCGACCTCGCCTTCCCGGCAGCCTGCATCGGCTGTCGCCGCGAGGGGACGCCGCTGTGCGCCGCCTGCGGCGTCGGGCCTCGCGCGTGCGACGCCGGGCTGCCGGCGGGCGTGCCGATCGGCATGCCGTCGGACGTTCCGTTCCCCCTCGTCCAGCTCGAGTGGTGTGCGCCCTTCGGCGGCATCGTCCGCGATGCGCTGCACGCCCTCAAGTACGCGGGCGAGCGCCGCCTGGCCCTGCCGCTCGGCGCGGCCATGGCGAGTCGCTGGCGCGAGGCGGCGATCGGCGGGGACGTCCTCGTGCACGTGCCCGTCCACGAGGCGCGGCGCGCCGCCCGCGGCTACGACCAGGCCGAGCTGCTGGCCCGGGCCGCGGCGACGCACCTGGGCCTTCCCGTCGCCCCGGCCCTGCGCCGCTCGCGAGCGACGGTCCCCCAGTTCGAGCTCGGGCGCGATCTTCGGGCCGCCAACGTGGCCGCTGCCTTCGCCACCGACCCGACGCGGCGCGCCGCGCTCCGCGATCGATGGGTGGTGCTCGTGGACGACGTCGTCACGACCGGGGCCACGCTCGTCGCCTGCGCCGAGGCCCTGCTCGATGCAGGGGCGGTGGCCGTCTCGGCGCTCACGGTCGCGCGAGAGGCGTGACCGGGTGGCCGCGCGAACGCCGGGTGAGGCCGCCCTATACTCGATGCGATCGGGCCATCACCGGCCACCGCACCCGCGGTGCCGGCCGGCCGGAACGAACCCTGGAGGTCTGCCGTGAGGACGATCGTCAAGGGCAAGAACCTGGACGTGCCGGACGCCGTGCGGGACTACGCCGAGCGGAAGATGCGACGCCTCGAGCGCCACCTCGACGACCGGACGGACGCGATCATCGAGCTCTCGGTCGAACGACACCGAAGCGCGGACGACTCGCGGATCGCGGACGCCACCCTCGTCATCGACGGCCAGACCCTGCGGGGACGCGCCGACGGCGCCACCTGGGAGGCGGCGATCGACGAGGTCGTCGACAAGGTCGAGCGGCGGGCCGTGGATCATCGCGAGAAGCCGCGGGTGAGGGCGCGCGGACCCGAGGAGAAGGAGATCCTTGCCCGCCTCGCCGACGGCACGTCCGACGAGGCCCGCGAGCCGCGGGTCGTGAAGACGAAGCGCTTCGCGATCGAGCCGATGTTCGAGGAGGACGCCATCGCCGAGATGGAGACGCTGGGCCACGCGTTCTTCATCTTCGTGAACGCCGAGAACGAGCGGCTCAACCTCCTCTACCGGCGCCAGGACGGCGACTTCGGGTTGATCGAGCCCGTCATCGCCGGCGAGTACACGCCGGGCCGGAGCTCGAAGCAGGTCGCCAAGCGCTGAGGTCGCACCCGGGCGGGTGCCGGGGCGTCGCACCCGACGCTACGATGCCCCACGATGCCCGCCTTCCGCAGCACCCTTCGACCCAACCGATCTGCCGCGTCCCGAGCCCGCGATCCGCGGCGCCCATGCCGGCGGCCCGCCCGGCCCTTCCCGACGGCCGCCCGCTGGGAGCCCATCTGCCGCTCGCCGAGGGGATGGTGCGCGCCGTCGACCGGGCCTACGCGATCGGCGCCGATGCTCTCCAGGTGTTCGCCGACAACCCCACGGCCTGGAAGCGGCGGGCGGAGCCGCCGGCCGAGCTGCCGGCCTTCCGGGCCCGCATCGAGGCGCTGGGCATCGCTCCGATCGCCGTCCATGCCTCGTACCTCGTCAACCTCGCCAGCCCCGATCACGACTTCCACGAGCGGTCGGTCGAGCTGCTCGCCCACGAGCTGTCCGTGGCTCCCGACTTCGGGGCGCGCCTGGTCAACGTCCACATCGGGAGCCACAAGGGCGCCGGCGTGCCGTTCGGGATCGCCCGGGTGGCCGAGGGCGTCGCCCGTGTCGTCGCGGTCGTCGATCAGGCGGGAGCTGCCCCGGCCCCGCTGCTGGTGCTCGAGAACTCGGCCGGAAGCGGCGACGGCCTGGGGGCCAGCATCGAAGAGCTCGAGGCCCTCTTCGCGGCCATCGACGCCCTCGGCGTGCCCCCGGGACGGGTGGGGCTCTGCCTGGACACGGCCCACCTGTGGGGCGCCGGCTACGACGTGTCGACGGCCGAAGGTGTGGACGAGCTGGTCGCGGCCGTGGCGAGCCGGATCGGGCTGGAACGGCTGGTCATGGTCCACCTGAACGACTCCAAGGCTGCCCGCGGCTCGAAGCTCGACCGCCACCAGCACCTGGGTGCCGGCGAGATGGGCGACGGCGCGGGCCTCCGGCGCCTCATGACCCACCCGGACCTGGCCCACGTCGCCTACTTCCTCGAGACGCCGGGCATGGACGAGGGCTATGACGCGGTGAACATGGAGCGGGCCCGCCGGATCGTCGCCGGCCGGCCGCTGGACCCGCTGCCGCCGGAGGCGTTCGAGCTGCGCGGCGCCCGCGCCCGGACCCCGGCCTCGTGACTCAGGTGGCGTGAGGCCGGCGAGCGGCCGCTGGCCAAGGCAGGAACGAGCGAACGCCGGCGCCCCAGTACGCCGGCGTTCGCTGTCCCCGAGACCCGGGAGCGGAGGGCACTCCCGGGACGAGCGTAGATTTCGGAGTCACGGCCTCCCGGATGAGCGCCGCAGGATGGTCGGCGGGCGGACGGTGGAGACGCCCCGGTCCATGGGCAGGCCGACGACGGAGGCGAGGGGGGAGTGGGAGCTGCTGCTGAGCTGGCGATCCGGCAGCCCGGGACGGGGCGCGGTCGTCAGCGGCCGGGCGTAGCGGCGCATCCGCACCGCGAGGTAGTACTCCATCACCTGGCGGACCTGCGGCTCGCCGAGGGCTTCGTCGGCGCGCAGCGCGTACTCGACGCGGGCCGTCGGGTTGACGGTCACGCCACTCGACACGAGGCCGAGGTACTGCGGGGCGTCGGCGTCGTCGCGGAGCTCCCGCAGGCCGCGGGCCAGCTTGGTCGCGGTCCCCAGCGACGGGGTCCGGTCGCCGCGGACGAGGCGGGAGATCGTCGAGTGGTCGACGCCCGACGCCTGCGCCAGCTGGCGCTGCGACATCTTCTTCGCCTTGAGCTGGGCGCGCAGCCACTCGTTGAAAGGACGGCCGTTCTGCTCGGTCATTCGAAGTGGGCGCTCCGTGGATCCGTGCGGCAAGTCCGCGTGACGCCACTATCGAGAGTGGCGCATCGGGGAACCATGACCCGTTCGTACTCCCGGTCATGGCCGCCGGCACCGCGGGGTACCGGGATCGCCGCCCGGGGCCGCGGGCCGGACGAGCACGCCGGGTCGAGGCGGACTGCCGGGCCGCCCGCGCGGCGCTGCCGTGGCGCCGGGCGGCCGCGGGCCACCAGGGCCGGCCCGCAACGGCGGCGGCAGCGCCTGTCAGGCCGGGATGGGAACCGTGCCCGGAGCCGGCGGGATCCGCCCCTCCCCGCGCGGCTTGGGGGAGATCACGTAGGCGATCGACCCGAGGACGATCACGCTGAAGACGCTGATCACGCGGTCCAGCAGGGCGATTGCCGTGGCTTCGGCCAGCGGCACGTTGTAGACGAGCGTCAGCACGCCCACGATGCCCGCCTCGACGATGCCGAGGCCGGCCGGCGTCAGCGGGACGGCCGTGAGGAGGGACGCGATCAGGGCCACGAAGATCGCCCCCGACAGCCCGAGGGTGACGTCGGGGAAGTCGAGCGACTTGACGACGAGCATCAGGCGCAGCGATTCGGTGCCCCAGATCAGGCCCGTGAGGATGAGCAGCCGCGGCAGCGCCCGCCACCCGATCGCCCCGAAGACGCCCTCCTCGAAGCGGTCGTACATGGCGAGCACCGTCTGCTTGCGCGGCAGCGGCAGCGCCGCCAGGACGGGGCGTCCGGCGTTGCGCAGGAACAGCAGCCCGAGGGCCAGGGCGACCATCACCCCGATGCCGATGCCCAGCACGACCTGGACGTCCGTCGGCAGGCCGCCGCGGAAGCTCCAGAAGCCGGCCCCGAGGCCGAGGATGACGATGACGAAGAGGTCGAGGATCCGCTCGATGAAGATGGTCCCGATCGTCCTCGACATCGAGGCGTCGCTGTTGATCTTGAGGAGGTAGGCGCGGTAGACGTCGCCGAGCTTGGCCGGCACCACGCAGTTCACCAGCCACGACAGGAAGATGATCTCGGTGGCGTCCTTCGTGGGGCAGTAGAAGCCCGAGCCGCGCAGGATGAGCGACCAGCGATAGCCGCGCAGCGGGAAGCCGAGGTAGTAGACGGCGAAGGCGGCCAGCAGGATCAGCGGGTTGGCGGCGAGGATGAGCTCCGGGACCACCTCGAGCTGCTTCCGGTTGAGGCTGACGAAGACGATGATGACGACGACGGGGACCAGGATCGAGATCAGCGTCCGCGGCTGGCGGAGCCGGCGTCCGAGGGAGACCTGGTCCACGGTCGGCTCTCGCTCGGGCGGCGCGGATCCCTGCAGCTCGCTCACCGGTCGGCCCCTCCCGGGTGCCCGATCGCCCCGCCGGGCGGGACGCGCCCGTTGCCGCGGGCGCGCTGGACGAGCTTCGCCAGCGGGGTGAGCGCGCGGACGTAGTAGGTGGCCCGGCCGGGCACGAGGCGGGCCTTCTGAAGCGCCGCGAGCAGCCCCGCCGGCGTGGACGGGTCGCCCTCGACGCGGGTCGCGGCGATGCCGACCTCGAGCGTGGCGTGGGCGTCGGACACCGCGACCCCCGGAAGGCCGGTCGTTCGAGCCATGGCCGCCGCCCGCTCGTTGCCCTCCCGGAAGACGACCCGCGCGTTGAAGGCCTCGACCCAGTCGACGAGCGGGGCGAGGGCGAGGATCTCGTCCTCCGCCCGGCCGACCGAGCCCCGGTAGCGGTCGAACGGGTGGGGGATCCCCACGAGCCCACCCTGGGCACGCGCCCGGGCGATCGTCTCGGCGAGCGGGAGCCCGGGCGGGATGGCCTCGGAGAGGAAGAGGCAGATCAGGTCGCCGCCGGCCGTCTTCACCTCCTCGCCCACGAGCACCGTGATCCCGGGGATCGCCGCGTCGCGGGCGCGGAGGGCGCCGTCGATCCGGTCGTGGTCGGTGATCGCGAGGTGGGTGAGGCCGCGGTCGCGCGCGGACCGCACGACCTTGAGCGGGTCGGCCAGCGAGTCGAAGCTCGCGCTCGTGTGGCAGTGCAGGTCGACGAAGGCGACGCCGGCCGCCGCGGCGAGTCCGAGGCGTTCGTCCATGGACCGTCAGACCTGCTGGACGAGGGACTTCTTGAAGAAGTCGAAGTGCTCGAGCGCGAGGCCCGTCCCGAGGGCCACGCAGTTGAGGGGATTCTCGGCCACGTGACAGGGGACGCCGGTGACCTGGGTGAGGAGGCGGTCGACGTTGCGCAGCAGGGCGCCGCCGCCGGACATCACCATCCCCTTGTCGATGATGTCGGACGACAGCTCGGGCGGCGTCTGCTCGAGGACGCCGCGCACGGCCGCGACCAGCTGCTGGAGCGGCATCTCGATCGCCTCCATCACCTCGGACGAGGTGATCGGGATCGTGCGCGGCAGGCCGGCGATGAGGTCCCGGCCGCGGACCTCCATCTGGAGCTCCCGCTCCAGCGGCAGGGCCGTCCCGACCGCGATCTTGACCTCCTCGGCCGTCCGGTCGCCGACCATCAGGTTGTACTTCTTGCGGATGTAGCTGGCGATGGCGTCGTCGAAGCGGTTGCCGCCGACGCGGAGGCTGTTGCTCACGACGATGCCGCCGAGGGCGATGACCGCGATCTCGCTGGTCCCGCCGCCGATGTCGATGATCAGGTTCCCCGAGGGCCCGCTGATGGGCACGTTGGCCCCGATCGCGGCCGCCAGCGGCTCCTCGATGAGGAAGGCCTCGCGGGCGCCCGCCTTGAGGGCCGCGTCGCGCACGGCGCGCTTCTCCACCGAGGTCACGCCGGCGGGCACGCTGATCATCACCTCGGGCCGGCTCAGGGAGAAGGTCCCCTTGCGGGCCCGCCCGATGAAGTAGCGGAGCATCGCCTCGGTGATGACGTAATCGGCGATCACCCCGTCCTTCATGGGGCGGATCGCCTGGATGTTGCCGGGCGTGCGGCCGATCATCTCGCGCGCCTCCTCGCCCACGGCAACGATCCGGTTGTCCTCGCTCACCGCCACCACGGACGGCTCCTGGATGACGATGCCGCGGCCCTTGACGTACACGAGGACGTTGGCCGTGCCGAGGTCGATGCCGATCTTCATGAAGGCGTGCTGCTCACCTGCTCGGGGAGGCGCTCGATGCTGGCGCCGAGGTCGTGGAACTTGCCGTCGATGTTCTCATAGCCGCGCTCGACGTGATGGGCGCCGTGGATGGTGGAGACGCCGTCGGCCGCGAGGGCGCCCAGGATGAGCGAGGCGCCGGCGCGCAGGTCGCTGATGTCCACCTCGGCGCCGCGCAGGCGGGCCGGCCCCCGGATCTCGGCGTGGTGGGCGTCGCGGATCTCCACCGCCGCCCCCATCTTGCGCAGCTCAGCGAGCCACTCGAGGCGATCCTCGTAGATCGTCTCGAGGAGGTGGCTCGTGCCGGAGCAGCGGGTCATGAGGACGCTCGTGGGGGACTGGAGGTCGGTGGCGAAGCCGGGGTACGGAGCGGTCTCCACGTCGACCGCGCGATACGCGTCGGCATCGCGCGGCAGCCCCTCGACGTCGATCGTGTCGGCGCCGCAGGCCACCTGGACGCCCATGCCGGCCACGACGTCGAGGAACCGGCCCAGGAACTCGCACGGCGCCCCCTCCAGGGTGACGTGGCCGCCCGCGACCGCCGCCGCGACGATGAACGTTCCGGCCTCGATCCGATCGGGGATCACGCGGTGGTCCGCGCCCCGGAGACGCCGGCGGCCCTCCACGACGATCGTGTCGGGCGCGGTCCGCTCGACGATGGCGCCCATCTTCTGGAGGAAGGCGATGAGGTCGTCGACCTCGGGCTCGCGGGCGGCCGGCCGGATGACCGTGCGGCCCTCGGCGAGCGTGGCCGCGAGCATCGCGTTCTCGGTGCCCATGACCGACACGAAGGGGAAGGTGACCTCGCCCCCGCGCAGCCGCCCCGGGGCCTTGGCGAGGTAGTAGCCGTTGCGGTACTCGATCTCGGCCCCCAGCGCCCGCATCGCGTCGACGTGGAGCTCGACGGGGCGGCGGCCGATCCGGTCGCCTCCCGGGTTGCTGATGATCACTCGCCCGAAGCGGGCCAGCAGCGGCCCGAACAGGATGAAGCTGGCCCGCATCTTGGCCGCCGCCTCGAGGGGCACGAAGAGCCAGTCGACGTCGCCGGCGGCCACCTCGTAGATCCCGTGGCCGGGATGGTCCACGACGACCCCGAGGTCGGCCAGGGTCTCGGCCATGACGCGAACGTCCTCGATCTCGGGGACGTTCGAGAGGCGGCAGCGCTCGCCGGTGAGGACGGCGGCGGCGAGCAGCTTGAGAGCGGCGTTCTTGGCCCCGCTGATCCGGACCGTGCCCGACAGCGGGCGGCCGCCCTCCACCCGGAAGACTTCCCGGGGGACGGGGGTCGGGGTGTACTCCCAGTGGAAGGGGCGGGCGTCCGCCATCGGGATCGTTGCCTGGCCGGGCCGGCGCTAGGCGCGCCGGCGCGGCCCCTCCCGGTGGCTGCGCTCGGCAACGCGGATCCGTACGAGGGCCGCCTGGAGGGCCGCCCGCGCCTGGGCGACGTCGGCAGGCTCGACGAACCCGGCCGCGAGCGCCCGCTCGGCGTCCTTGCGGGCCTCCTGGGCCCGCTCGAGGTCGATCTCGGCGGCCAGGTCGGCCGTCTCGGCCATCACCACGACCTTGTCGGGACGCACCTGGACGAACCCGCCGATGATGGCGAAGGACTCCTCGACGCCGTCCTTGCGGAACCGCAGCTCACCCGCGCCGAGCATCGAGATGAGCGGGGCGTGGTGCGGCAGGATGCCGAGCTCGCCCTCGCTCCCGGGCAGGGTGACCGCGTCGACCTCGTCGCTGTAGGCCAGCTTCTCGGGGGTGACGATCTCGAGCCGGATGGGCATCCCGGGCTCCTACTCGGCCAGCCTGGCGGCGTTGGCGCGGACGTCCTCGATCGTGCCGGCGAGGAAGAAGGCCTGCTCGGGGAGGGCATCGACCTTGCCCTCGAGGATCTCCTTGAACGAGGCCACCGTGTCGCGGATCGGGACGTAGACGCCGGACCGGCCGGTGAAGACCTCGGCCACGAAGAAGGGCTGGCTCATGAAGCGCTGGAGGCGCCGCGCCCGGGCCACGGTCGCCTTGTCCTCCTCCGACAGCTCGTCGATCCCGAGGATGGCGATGATGTCCTGGAGGTCGCGGAAGCGCTGCAGGACGCGCTGCGTCTCGCGGGCCACGTCGTAGTGGTCGTGCCCCACGATGAGCGGGTCGAGGACCCGCGAGGTCGACGTCAGCGGGTCGACCGCGGGGTAGATGCCGAGCTCGGCGATGTTCCGCTCCAGGCGGATCGTCGAGTCGAGGTGGGCGAACGTGGTGGCCGGGGCCGGGTCGGTGTAGTCGTCGGCGGGCACGAAGACGGCCTGCAGGGAGGTGATCGACCCCTTCGTCGTGGAGGTGATGCGCTCCTGGAGGGCCGCCATCTCCGTCGCCAGGTTCGGCTGGTAGCCGACCGCCGAGGGCATCCGGCCGAGCAGGGCCGAAACCTCGGAGCCGGCCTGGGTGAAGCGGAAGATGTTGTCGATGAAGAGGAGGACGTCGCGGCCCTCCTCGTCGCGGAAGTACTCGGCGATCGTGAGGCCGGTCAGGCCGACGCGCAGGCGGGCCCCGGGGGGCTCGTTCATCTGGCCGAAGACGAAGGCCGTCTTGGCGATGACGCCCGAATCGGTCATCTCCTTGATCAGGTCGTTGCCCTCGCGCGAGCGCTCGCCCACGCCGGCGAAGACGGAGACGCCCGCGTGCTCCTGGGCGACGTTCCGGATCAGCTCCTGGATGATGACCGTCTTGCCGACGCCCGCCCCGCCGAAGATGCCGACCTTGCCGCCCTTCTTGAACGGGCAGATGAGGTCGATGACCTTGAGGCCGGTCTCGAAGACCTCGACCTCCGTGGTCTGCTCGTCGAAGGCCGGCGCGGAGCGGTGGATCGGCAGCACGTTCGTGCGATCGATCTCGCCCTTGCCGTCGATCGGGTTGCCCAGGACGTCGAGGACGCGGCCGAGCGTCGGCTCGCCGACCGGCACGAGGATGGCGGCGCCGGTGTCGGCGACCTCCGTGCCGCGAGCGAGGCCGTCGGTGGTGGTCATGGCCACCGCCCGCACCCAGTTGTTGCCGAGGTGCGACTGGACCTCGCAGACGAGCGGCTGGAGGCCCGGGCGGCGGATCTCGACGGCGTTGTAGATGGCCGGGAGCTGGCCGGGCGGGAACTCGATGTCCACGACGGGGCCGGTGATCTGGATGACCCGGCCGCTGGCCGCGGGTGCGACGGTCGCCATGGTTGGGTAAGCCTCCTGCCGGCGTCGTCAGCGCCCCTGGGCGCCGGACGCGATCTCGATCATCTCGCGGGTGATGTTCGCCTGGCGGACCTTGTTGTACGAGAGCGTCAGGTCCTCGATGAGCTCTTCGGCGTTCTCGGTCGCGTTCTTCATCGCCACCATCTTGCTCGACATCTCGGAGGCGGTGGTCTCGAGGATGGCCTGGTAGATGCGAGTGGCCACGTAGCGCGGCAGGATCTGGCGCAGGACGGCCGCCGGGCTCGGCTCGAAGATGAACTGGTTCCCCGGCACGCCGGCGGTGTCGGTCGCCGGCTGGATCGGCAGGATCTGCTCGAGCACGGGGCGCTGCACCAGGGTGGACACGAAGCGCGGGTAGGCCAGGTCGATCCGGGCGTAGGTGCCGGCCAGGAAGTCGTCGCTGATGAGCCGGGTGAGGGGCGTGACGTCGGCGAACGTCGGGCGATCGCCGAAGCCCGGGAAGTGCGCCTCCAGGGGGAGGTGCGCGCGGCGCAGGGCGTCGCGGCCCTTGCGGCCGACGGTCACGACGGCGAGCTCGCCCTCGTGCTCGAGGATCTCCTTGAGGGCGAAGCGGACGGTGTTCGTGTTGAGCGGGCCGGCCAGCCCGCGGTCGGTCGTGATGACCACGAAGAGCCGCTTCCCGTGCTCGTGGCGGGCCAGGAGCGGGTCGTTCTCGGCATCGAGGACGGCGGCGAGATCGGCGATGACCTCGTCGAGCATCCGGCTGTAGTGGCGGCTGGAGAGGGTCGCGTCCTGGGCGCGCTTGAGCTTCGACGCGGCCACGAACTGCATCGCCCGCGTGATCTGCTTGATGTTCCGGACGGCGCCGATGCGCCGCCGGATGTCGCGCTGGCTGGCCACGATCCGCTCCCGGGCTCCCCTGTCCTACGCGAGGAAGCTGCTGCGGTAGGCCGCGATCGCCTCCTCGAGGCCGCTCGCGATCTCGTCGTCGAGGGTCTTGGTCTCGGCGAGCTTCGTCAGCAGCTCGGGTCGCTCGGCCTCGAGGAAGCGGTAGTAGCCCGCCTCGAACTCCTTGACCCGCGGCGTCGGGATGTCGTCGACGGCGCCCGTCGTGGCGGCCAGCAGGATCGCGACCTGCTTCTCGACCGGGAGTGGCTCGTACTGCGGCTGCTTCACGATCTCGGACAGCTTCTCGCCGCGGGTCAGCTGGTCGCGGGTGGCCTTGTCGAGGTCGGAGGCGAACTGGGCGAACGCGGCCAGGGCCCGGTACTGGGCCAGGTCGAGCTTCAGCGGGCCGGCCACCTGCTTCATCGCCTTCGTCTGGGCCGCCGAGCCGACGCGGCTGACCGAGATGCCGATGTTGAGCGCCGGCCGCTGGCCGGCGTTGAACAGGTCGGTCTCGAGGAAGATCTGGCCGTCGGTGATCGAGATCACGTTGGTCGGGATGTAGGCCGAGACGTCACCCGCCTGGGTCTCGATGATCGGCAGGGCCGTCAGCGAGCCGCCGCCGCTGTCGTCGTTGAGGCGCGCGGCCCGCTCGAGGAGGCGGCTGTGGAGGTAGAAGACATCGCCGGGATAGGCCTCGCGACCGGGCGGGCGGCGGAGCAGGAGGGCCATCTCGCGGTAGGCCCAGGCGTGCTTGGAGAGGTCGTCGTAGACGCACAGGGCGTCCTTCACCAGGCCCTGCCCGGGAACCTCGACACCGACCTCCATGACCTCCTCGCCGATGGCCACGCCGCTGTACGGGGCGAGGTACTGGAGCGGCGCCGGGTCCTCGGCGCCGGCGACGACCACGATCGTGTGCTCCATGGCCCCGTGCTTCTCCAGCACGGCCACGGTCGAGGCCACGGTCGAGAGCTTCTGGCCGATGGCCACGTAGATGCAGACGAGGCCCTTCCCCTTCTGGTTGATGATCGTGTCGACCGCCAGGGCCGTCTTGCCGGTCTGGCGGTCGCCGATGATCAGCTCGCGCTGACCCCGGCCGATGGGGATCAGGGCATCGATGGCCTTGATGCCGGTCTGGACCGGCGTGTCGACGCCCTTGCGGACGATGACGCCGGGCGCGATCCGCTCCACCGGGCGGGTCTTCGTCGCGTTGATCGGGCCCTTGTCGTCGAGCGGCCGGCCCAGCGGGTCCACGACGCGGCCCAGCAGCTCCGGTCCCACCGGGACCTCGACCACGCGGCCCGTCGTCTTGACGACGTCGCCCTCCTTGATGGCGCTGGCGCCCCCCAGGATCACCGCGCCGACGGTCTCCTCCTCGAGGTTGAGGGCCATCCCGAAGACCCCGCCGGGGAACTCGAGGAGCTCGGACGAGAGGGCGCCCGCCAGGCCGTAGACGTGGGCGATGCCATCGCCGACCTCGACGACGGTCCCGACGGTGCGGGTCTCGGACGTCGCGTCGAAGCCCTCGATCGAGGACTTGATGATGCTGATGATCTCGTCGGATCTGATGGCCATCGTGGTGCTCCAGTCGGGTGCGCGGCGGGCCGGCGGACCTCCGGCGCGGCGCGGGGGGTCAGCGGGCTCCGGCGGCGATTCGGTCGCGGAGTCGCTCCAGGCGCCCCCGCACGCTGGCGTCGATGAGTCGGTCGCCGATCCGGACCGTGACGCCCCCGATGAGGGCGGGGTCCAGGACCGTGGTGATCTCGGCGCGCGCCCCGGTCATCTCCCGGACGCGGGCGTCGATGGCCGCCAGCTCGGCGGGCTCGAGGGGGACCGCGGTGCTCACCGTCGCCGGGACGACGCCGCGCTCGCGATCCACGAGGCGCTTGAACTCCGAGGCGATGGCCGGCGCGATCGACAATCGCCCCCGCTGGGCGAGCAGGAGGAGGAGGTTGTAGGCGAGCGGCGACACGCGCGACTGGAACAGCCTGGCCGTGATCGCGCTCCGATCCGCCTCGGGGATCGCGGGGTTGGCGAGGACCCGCGCGGCCTCCGGCTGCGCCAGGACGTCCCCGGCGAGGCGGAGGTCGTCCTGCCAGCGGTCGAGCGTCCCGTCGCGCTGGGCGATCTCGAAGGCGGCTTCCGCGTAGCGGCGCGCGGCCGTCGACGGGCGGGGCATCAGGCCGAGGTCTCGGTGGCGCTCGACTCGGCGAGGAACTCCTCGACGAGGCGGCGCTGCCGCTCGCCGGTCATGGATTCCCCGACGATCCGGCCGGCGGCGGCGATGGCGAGGTCGGCGACCTCCGCCCGCAGGTCCGCGATCGCCCGCCCCTTCTCGGCCTCGATCTCGGCCGCGGCCCGGACCCGCATCCGCTCCAGCTCCTCGCGCGTGGCGGCCATGTCGGCCTCGCGCGTCTCCTGGGCGACGCGCTGGGAGCGATCGAGGATCTCGCGGGCCTCGCGGCGGGCGGCGGCGATCTCGTCGGCCGCCGCGGCGGCCGACTTCTCCAACGCGACGCGGGCGCTCTCCGCGTCCCTGAGGCCCTGGTCGATCCGCCCCCGGCGGTCGGCGAGCATCCGGCCGAGGGGCCTGAAGGCGAACGTCCAGAGGATGGCGAAGAACAGCAGGAAGTTGAGGGCGCTGACGATGACCCAGAAGAGGTTGATCGTCAGGCCTCCGCCGCCCTCGGCGGCGAGCGGAGCCGCCGAGGCGCTGGCGCCGGCCGCCACAGCCAGGAGTTCCACGTGGTTGCTCCGTCCCGGGATCAGGTCAGGCTGCGGTCGGACGGATGATCAGGGCCAGGATTCCCACGACGACGGCGAGGACGCCGAGTCCTTCGGCGAAGGCCGCGAGGATGATCGCGAGGCCACGGATCTGGCCGGCGGCGTCAGGATTCCGGCCGATGGCGGCCGCGGACATGCCGGCCAGGATGCCGATGCCGATGCCGGGGCCGATGACGCCGAGGGCGGCGAGGCCGGCGCCGAGGTTCTCCATTGTGTCGTGTCTCCTCTCCTGTCCCCGGCCGGTCGGCCGGGGCGTGTGGGGCCTGGGGTGGCGGCCGCGGATCAGGCTGCGGCCGGAAGGTCGACGGGCGCGTTGGCCGGTCCGCCGTGGACGGCCTCCTCACCGATCTCGCCCTCCTCGCTGTGGTGGCTCTCCACCGCCGCGAGGGTGAACATGAGGGTCAGGACGCTGAAGATCAGGGCCTGGACCGAGGTGAGCAGCAGCTCCAGGCTGTACATGGCGATGGGGATGATCCCGATCGTCAGCGCGATCAGGACGCCGAGGGCAACCTCGCCGCCGTAGATGTTGCCGAAGAGCCGCATGGCCAGGGTGACGGGCTTGACGAACTCG
This sequence comes from uncultured Chloroflexia bacterium, assembly GCA_963776355.1. Taxonomy (GTDB): domain Bacteria; phylum Chloroflexota; class Limnocylindria; order Limnocylindrales; family CSP1-4; genus CTSoil-043. The sequence goes on from CAVZLU010000006.1 coordinate 512,850, forward strand.
AGCATGAGCTCGACCAGGCCCACGAAGACGGCGATGATCCCGGCCCCGACGCCATGCTTGAACTCGTAGACCGGGAGGAACTTCGAGAGGTAGCCACCGACGCCGTTGGCTCGAAAGCCCTGGATCTCGAAGTAGAGGAAGCTGACGAGGGCGAGGCCGATCGTGATGTTGACGTCCGACGTGGGCGCCCGCAGCTCCTCGATCCGGCCCACCGGCGGGATGAGCCCGCTCCAGTTGCAGAACAGGATCAGCAGGAAGAAGGCGGAGTAGACCGGGAAGTGCTTCGCCGCCCCTGCGCCGCCGAGGCCGACCGCGAAGTCGTGGAGGCCCTCGTACGCGAACTCGACGAGGTTCTGGAGGCGCCCCGGCACGTCGCGCATGGCCCGCGTCGCGAGGATGGCCACGAAGAGGACCACCGCCATCACGATCCACATCGTGAGGATGGTGTTCGTGATGCTCACGTTGAAGCCGATGACGAGCTGCCCGGTCGGCAGCGGGTTGGCGGGATCGAGCTGCCACACGACGTGGGGCGGCGGGAACTCGAGCGTGCCGTTGATGTAGCAGACGGGGTAGGTGCAGGCGTCGCCCGGGGCTCCGCCCTTGGGGAAGGGCGGGGCGACGAGGAAGGCGATGACGTCGGCGACGACGACCACGAGAACGAGCCAGGCGAGGGGATGCACCCGGCGCCAGGCCGGCCGCGGGCCCATGGCCCCGGTCGCGACGGTCTCCATCTGCGGCTGGTTCGCCACGCTCGCTCCACGCCTCGGGGTGCGGCGGTCGCGCCGCACGCGGTCCGGTCAGTCTTCGTAGTCGGCCAGGAAGCGGCTGATCAGCCGGTACACCACGAGGGCTCCGGCGGCGAGCCCCACGAAGAGCCCGCCGAGCAGGAGGATCGGCAGCGTCCCGAGTTGCTGATCGGCCCAGTACCCCGCGAGCACTCCGACAAGGACGGTCACCAGGAGGACGATGCCGATCTCCGAGAAGAGCGCGAAGTAGGCGAACGTCCGTCCGGGCATGGCGTAGCGGGGATCCCTCCGACGCGGCGCGAGTATAGCAAAGGGCACCCGGACGGTCGCGACCGGAGCCGGCGCGTGGGACGGCCAGCGCTGCCGGGCTCGCTGCGCCAGCTCACGGCGCAGGCGGTGGGGTCACGATCGGAGGCGGCGTCGCGGTTGGCGCCGCGGGCGCGGCTGGGCGCGGGCGTCGGACGGGAGGTGGGCGCCGTGACCCCGCCGTCCGCCGGCCCGCCCGGCGGCGAGAGCAGCAGGACGACCAGCACGACGAGCACGCCGACCAGCAGGACCGCCGACGTGTCCCGCCACAGCCGCCGTCTCGGGGAGACCACCCAGACCCGGTCATCGATCAGGTCCGACGCGTCCCGGCGGGCCTCGGGGGAGGCCGCTCCGTGGACCCCGGCCCGCGCCGACCGCCGGACGTCGGCCGCCGCCGGCCCGACGTCCGGCGGCGCGTCCGCGCGGCCCGTGAGCCACGCCAGCCGCTCCATCGCCACCTGCTCGCTGGCGCTGATCGCGGCCTCGGCGGCGGCGCGGCGGCGGGCACGGACCACGCGGCCCCCGACGGCGGAGATCACGACGAGGATCGCGACGATGACGGCGGCCGCGACGACGACCACCACGGGCGTCATCCGGGGGCGCCCAGCTCCCCCCGTGCCGTTCGGAGGGCCTCGGCCGACCCCGACGCGATGATCGTCTCGCCGGCCGCCAGGCTGCGATCGTCGGCGGGGTTGGCGGCGTAGCGCCCGTCAGCGGTCAGGATCGCGAGCACGAACAGCCCGCGCGCCCGCATCGCGGCCACCGTCGCGCCTTCGAGCTCGCCGTCGTGCGTCACGTAGAGCTCCTCCAGGCTGAAGGACAGCTCGCCGTGGGAGAGCGCGGCGTCCAGGAAGTCGACGACGCGTGGGCGGATCGCCAGCTCGGCCAGCCGCCGGCCCGCCATCGTGTACGGCGAGACGATGCGGTCGGCGCCGGCCAGGGCCAGCTTCTCCTCCGCGGCCGGCGTCCCGGCCCGGCCCACGACCAGGAGTCCGGGGTTGATCGATCGCGCCGACAGGATGACGTAGACGTTCTGGGAGTCGGAGTCGATGGTGGAGATCAGGCCGCGGGCTCGGTCGATCCCGGCCGCCCGAAGGGTCGCGTCGTCGGTCGCGTCACCCTCGACCACCAGGTGGCCGTCCGCGCGGGCCCGTTCGAGGGAGGCGGGGTTCACGTCGACCACGGCGAACGGCGTGCCGTCGTGCACGAGCTCGCGGGCGACGGTCGACCCGACGCGCCCGTAGCCGCACAGGACGTAGTGGCCGCGCAGCTCCCCGACCGCCTTCGCCATGCGTCGCGTCCGGCTCCTTCCGCTCGTCGCCTCGGTGATGAGGTACTCCGTGACCAGGCCCACGGTACCGAAGATCAGGACCACGCCCACGGCGCACATGATCATCGTCCAGATTCGACCCGCCGCGTCGAGCTCGCGGACCTCCTTGAAGCCGACCGTCGTCACGGTGATCACGGTCATGTACAGCGCATCGAGGAGACTCCAGCCCTCGAGCAGCATGTAGCCGGCCGTCCCGCACGCGACGGCGCCCAGCACGATGGCCACCCACGTCCGCAATCCCGGCGCGGCGAGCAGGGAGACCAGGGCGTCGATCGCGCCGCCGTCGCCGCCCCGCCTGATCGCGCCGCTGGGCCTGGCCACGCCCGCACCTCCGCCGTCGCCCCGCCCGGGGCGGGGCTCCGCCAAGCGTACCGCCCTCACGCCTCCCCGGATGAGCGGTCGTCGACGATGCGGTCGAGGAGCAGGATCACGACCCCGAAGACGAGGAAGGCGCCGAGGAACGCGTAGAGCTGGCCCGTGCCGGACAGGAGGAGAGAGAGGGTGCCGAGCCCGGCACAGATCGCGTAGATCAGCAGGACCGTCTGGGTATGGGTCATGCCGAGGTCGAGCAGCCGGTGGTGGATGTGGCCGCGGTCGGCGGAGAAGGGCGACCGCCCCTGCGACACCCGGCGGACGATGATGTAGAAGGTGTCGATGATCGGGACCCCGAGGACGAGGAGGGCCACCGCGACCTTGGCGCTGCCCAGGATCGAGAGCAGGGCGAGCGTGTAGCCCAGGAAGACCACGCCGCTGGTCCCGATGAAGATCGATGCCGGGTGGAAGTTCCAGCGCAGGAAGCCCAGGAGCGCGCCGGCCAGGGTGAAGCAGACCAGGGCGACCGCCGGCTCGGCGTCCGTGGTGGTGACGCTGAGGATCCCCAGGGTGACCGCGGCGATGAGGGCGACGCCCGACGAGAGCCCGTCGAGGCCGTCGATGAAGTTGATGCTGTTGATCATCCCGACGGTCCAGACGACCACGAAGACCGCGCCCCAGAACCCCTCGAGCGGGATGGCGCCGGGCCCGAACGGGTTGGCGATGACGCCGACGCTGATGCCGAGCACCACCGGGATGAGGGCGACCAGGACCTGGCCGGCGAACTGCCACCGGGCGCGCAGGTCGAACCTGTCGTCCAGGAGTCCCACCAGCGTGGCCGCGGCACCCCCCACCAGGAGGGCGACGACCTCCGGGCGGGCAAGGGCGTCGAGCGGCCGCCACAGCCCGACGGCCGTGCCGAGCGCGAGGAGCACGGCCGTGACGACGAGGAACGCCACCGCGACCGCGACACCGCCGCCCCGCGGCACCGGGCTCGTGTTCACCCGGCGAGCGTCGGGAAGGTCGATCGCGTCGACGCGGCGGGCCAGGCGGCGTACGACGGGCGTGAGGAGGAGGGCGAGGCCGGCCGCGGCGAGGAAGGCGAGAAGGGCCGGGACGAGCAGTCGGGGGTCGGTCACCGGGTGTTCCGCCGGCCGTGGCCCGTCACTCCCCCGGCAGCCCCGGCACCGGGAAGCGGGAGCAGATGTCGTGCACCTCCGCCGCGATCCGGGCCTGCTCGGCGGGTTCGTCGCGGGTCACGAGCGTGTCCACCAGCAGCTTCCCGACCGCCCGCATCTCGGCGGGCCCGAAGCCGCGCGTGGTCACGGCCGGCGTGCCGACCCGGATGCCCGAGGTCACGTTGGGCGGCGCGGGATCGCCCGGGATCGTGTTCTTGTTGACGGTCATCCCGACGTCGTCGAGGAGCCGCTCGGCGGCCTTGCCGGTGGTCGCGAACGGCCGGACGTCGACGGCGAAGACGTGGTTGTCCGTGCCCCCGGCGATGATCCGGCCGCCGCGCGCGGCGACCTCGGCCGCCAGGACCTGCGCGTTCTCCACCGTCTGACGCTGGTCCGCGCGGAACTCCTCGGTCGCGGCCAGCCGCAGGGCCACCGCCTTGGCCGCGATCACGTGCATGAGCGGGCCGCCCTGGATCCCCGGGAACACGGCCCGGTCCACGGCCGTGGCCAGCCCCGGCGTGGCGAAGATGAGCCCGCCGCGGGGCCCGCGGAGCGTCTTGTGGGTGGTGGTCGTCACGAGGTCGGCATGCGGGAACGGCGACGGGTGGACGCCGGCGGCGACGAGCCCCGCGATGTGGGCCATGTCGACGAGCAGGTAGGCGCCGACGTCGTGGGCGATCGCGGCCAGGCGCTCGAAATCGAGGATCCGGGAGTACATGCTCGCGCCGGCGATGAGGAGCTTCGGGCGCACCTCGCGGGCCTGGCGCTCCAGCCCGTCATAGTCGATCGCCTCCGTCGCCGGGTCGAGGCCGTAATGATGGGCCTCGAACCATCGCCCGCTGAGGTTCACGGCCAGGCCGTGGGTCAGGTGCCCGCCCTGGTCGAGGCGCAGGCCCAGGATGCGATCACCCGGGGTCAGGACGGCAAAGAACGCGGCCTGGTTGGCCTGGGCTCCCGAATGGGGCTGGACATTGACGTGGGCGGCGCCCGGGAACAACGCCAGGGCCCGCTCCTGGGCCAGGCGCTCGACCATGTCGACCCACTCGCAGCCACCGTAGTAGCGACGTCCGGGAAGGCCTTCCGCGTACTTGTTGGTCAGCCACGAGCCCTGGGCCTCCATGACCGCGGCGAACGTGTAGTTCTCGCTGGCGATGAGCTCGATCTTCCAGCGCTGGCGGTCGGCCTCGCCGCGCATCGCGGCCCAGACCTCCGGGTCGACCATGGCGATCGACGCCGAGGCGGCGCGCAGCGCGCCCGACATGCTCACTCGCTCTCCTTCCCGCCGACCGGTCGCACCGCGCCCGGCCGCCCTCATTCTGGCCCATGCGGGAGCGCGCCGTCCCCCGTCGGCCACCCCGTCCTCAGGCCGGCCGGCGCGCTCCGGCCGGCCGCATGCCGAGCACCAGCTCCTCGAGGACCTGGGCGGCACCCTCCTCCTCGACGGGCGGGGCCACGATCCGGGCCGCCGTCCGCATCGCCGCGGGGGACCCCGCCATGGCCACCCCCAGCCCGACCTCGGCGATCATCTCGAGGTCGTTGAGCTGGTCGCCGATCGCCAGGACGTCGCGCAGGTCCACGCCCAGCCGGCGGGCCAGGAACCGGACCGCTCGGCCCTTGTTGACCCCCGGCGCCAGGAACTCCAGGAACGACGGGTGGCTGACGGTCACGTCGGCGCGCCCGGCGAACTCGGCCTGGGCGCGGGCCAGGATCGCCTCCGGCAGCGGTGGGGGAGCGACGGAGATGACCTTGGTGACGGGCCCGCGGACCCAGGCGTCGAGGTCGGGCACGACCACGACCCGCCCGAAGTTCCAGCGCAGGTACTCGTCGGCTCGCTCGTCGTCGGCCGGGATGATCATCCGCTCGAGGTGGTTCACGTGGGGCACGAGGCCCGCCGCCCGGCACCAGGGCAGGACCTCCCGGGCGACGGCCGCGGCGAGCGGTCGGTGCAGCAGGAGCCGCCCGAGGCGCCCGCTCCCGGGGGCGGGCATCTCGCGGACCAGCGCGCCCTGCAACCCCACGAGCGGGGCGCGGAGGCCCAGCTCGAGGGCGTACGGCAGGGCCGAGCTCGTCATGCGGCCCGTCACCAGGGCGACGTGAACACCGCGCTCGACCACCTCCCGGATCGTCGCCGCCGTGCGCGCCGGCAGGCGCAGGTCCTCCCCGATCAGGGTCCCGTCCAGGTCGAGGGCGACCAGGCGGATCCGGCCGCGGATCACGGCCGCGCCTCGAGGATGGCGACCCGCGGCTGTCCCGCGAGGTCGGGCTCCACCCGAACCTCCCAGCGGTCCAGGTGCCCGGCCGCCGCGTGCAGCGCTCCCCCCTGGTCGCTGCCGATCTCCAGGAGGGCGACGCCGCCCGGCGCCAGCCGCTCGGGCAGCAGGTCCAGGAGGCGCCGGATCACGTCGAGGCCGTCGGCGCCCCCATCGAGGGCCGCCGCGGGCTCGAACGAGGCGGCAACGGGGAGGGTCGGGACGACGGCGGACGGGATGTAGGGGAGGTTGGCACACACCACGTCGAACCGTTCCGGGACCGCGATGAGGCCGGCGGGGGAGCCCGCCGCCGGCAGGAGGTCGGCGACCGCGACGGCCACCCTGTCCCCCACCCCGTGGGCGACCGCGTTCTCGCGGGCGAGCGCGACGGCATCGGGTGAGCAATCGGAGGCGACGATCTCGACGTCGCCCAGCATCGCCCGGCGACGCAGGGCGACCGCGAGGGCGACGGCGATGGCGCCGCTCCCCGTGCCCACGTCGGCGACGGCGAGGGCCGCCGTGCCGGGCGGTCGCGGCGCGCGCCCCAGCCGCTCGGCGATCTCGCCGAGGGCGAGGTCGACGAGGACCTCGGTCTCCGGCCGCGGGATCAGCGCCCGGGCGTCGACGGCGAAAGCCACCCCGTGGAACTCCTTCAGGCCCCGGATGTAGGCCACCGGCTCGCCCGCTTCGCGGCGGCGCGCGTGGTCCGCGAACCGCAGGGCGCTCTCCGGCCCCACGTCAAGCTCGGGATGGGCCAGGAGCGTCGTCCGGTCGATGCGCAGGACGTCCGCCAGGAGCAGCTCCGCGTCCAGGCGCGGGCTCTCGGAGCCGCTGGCCCGGAGGCGCTCGACGGTCGTCCGGAGGAGCTCGCCGATCGTCGCCATCGCGGGAGTCCGCGGGCCCGGGCGAGCGCCCGCGCCTTACGCGGCGCCGTCCTCCCCGGTGAGGACCTGCAGCTTCTCCGCCTGGTCGGTCTCGGCCAGCGCGTCGACGAGCCGGTCGAGGTTGCCGTCGAGCACGCCGGGCAGGTTCGAGAGGTCCATCCCGATCCGGTGGTCCGTCACCCGGTCCTGGGGAAAGTTGTACGTCCGGATCTTGTCGGCCCGGTCGCCCGAGCCGAGCATCGAGCGCCGAACGGCGGAATCGACCTCGCGCTGCTTCGAGCGCTCGGCGTCGGCAAGGCGCGCCCGGAGGATCGCCATCGCCTTCGCCTTGTTCTTGTGCTGGCTCCGCTCGTCCTGGATCTCGACCACGAGCCCGGAGGGAAGGTGGGTGATCCGGACGGCCGAGTCGGTCGTGTTGACGCCCTGGCCGCCGGGGCCCGAGGCGCGCTTGACCTCGATCCGGAGGTCCCTGTCCTCGTCGATCGCGAGATCGGCCTCCTCGGCCTCGGGCAGGGCGACCACGGTGGCCGTCGAGGTGTGGATCCGGCCGGACGATTCGGTCGCGGGGATGCGCTGGACCCGGTGGGTGCCGCTCTCGTACTTCAGGCGGCTGTAGGCGCCGTCGCCGGAGACCTCGACGACAGCCTCCTTCACGCCACCGATCCCCGTCTCGTTGAGGGTCATCACCTCGGCCCGGAAGCGGTGGCGCTCCGACCAGCGGAGGTACATGCGGAGCAGGTCGCCGGCGAACAGCGCCGCCTCCTCGCCGCCCGCCCCGGCGCGGATCTCCAGGATGACGTTCCGGTCGTCGTTCGGATCGCGCGGCAGGAGCAGGACCTTGAGCTCCTCGATCGCGGCCGCCTCGGCGGACTCGAGCCGCGCGACCTCGTCGCGGGCCATCGTCCGCATCTCCTCGTCGGCCTCCGCGTCGCGCATCTCCCGGGCGCCGGCGAGCTCGGCGCGGATCGCCTCGAGGCCGCGGAACGACTCCACGACCGGCTCGAGGCGGGCCAGCTCCCGGCCCAGGCGGCGGAGGGCATCCGGGTCGGACGACGTCTCGGGCAGCGCCAGCTCACGCTGGAGGGACTCGTACTGGGCGACGACAGCCCGCAGCTTCTGGTCGAGCGTGTCCAGCGCTCAGCCCTCCGCGGCGGGCGCGGGCGGCGCACCGGCGAGGACGAGCGGGGAGCGCACGATCGTGCCGCTGCCGGAGGGCAGCTCCTCGCCGTCGGCGGCCAGCGCCTGCTCCATGCTCACGATCGCGACCTCGATCATGTCGTCGGTCGGCTGCTTCGTCGTGATCTTCTGGACCCAGATCCCGGGCTCGAAGAAGGCTCGCACCACGGCGTTGCCGCGGTGGCGGGCCCCGAACCGGAGGAGCTCGTAGCTCACGGCCGCGATCACGGGGATCAGCACGAGCCGGCTGAGGATCGTCAGCAGGATGTTGTCCTGGCGACCGACGAGGGAGAAGACCACGATCGAGACCAGGATCACCACCACCAGGAACTCGGTGCCGCAGCGGGGGTGGGCCGTCGGGTACTTGCGGACCTCGCTCACCGTGAGGGGATCGCCGGCTTCGAGGGCGTGGATCGTCATGTGCTCCGCGCCGTGGTACTGGAACGTGCGGTGCACGTCCGACGTCCGCCCGATCAGGATCAGGTAGCCGAGGAAGATCGCGACCTGCACGCAGCCCTCCACGGCCCGCTCCACGATCCCCGGCTGGGCCCCGGCGACGAAGCGGGCCACGAGCAGGGGGACGAAGAAGAAGAGGCCCACCCCGAAGACGAGGGTCAGCCCCAGCATGAGCGCGACCGAACCCTTGCCGAAGTCCGCCGCATCCGCCTGGCGCCCGTCCGCGGTCATGCGCGCCGGCAGGTCCTCGGCGGCCGCCACGCCCGCCGAGCGCACGAGCCATCGCGTCCCGATCACGAGCGTCTCGTAGAGGACCACCAGGCCGCGAACGAGGGGGAGCTTCGCCCGCCGGGTCCCGCGGAAGCCCTGCCCGAGGCGCTCGTCGGACCACACGATCCGGCCGTCGGGGTGGCGCAGGGCGACCGCGATCGCGTCGCGACCGCGCATCAGCACGCCCTCGATGAGGGCCTGGCCACCGTAGGCGAAGCGAGCCATGGGATGAGTCTAGCGGGCGAGAATCAGGACGGCGGGCCGGGAGGCCCGCCGTTCGGTCGCGAGCGGTCCGGGCGGTCGATCGCCGGCGGCCGAGGCCCGGTCCGTGGTCAGCGGCCGGTCTGGGCGCGGTCCAGGCGACGCTGGAAGCGCTCGACCTGGCCGGCGGTGTCCACGATCATCTGCTTCCCGGTGAAGAACGGGTGGCAGGCGCTGCAGACGTCGACGCGGAGCGACTGGCGGGTGGAGCCGACCTCGAACTCCGTGCCGCACGTCCCGCAGTGGACCTTGGCGATGTAGTACTTGGGGTGGATGCCCTGCTTCATGGGAACCTCGTGGCGGCGCCGTCAGGCGCCGGCGGTGGCGATCTCGGCGGCCGGGGTCTCGGCGGCTGGGGTCTCGGCGGCCGCGACGGCCTCCGTGGCGACCGCCTCGACGCGGATGCGCTTCTTGCGGCGGGTCTGGTGCTCGAAGCGGACCCGGCCGGTGACCGTCGCGAAGACGGTGTAGTCGCGGCCCAGGCCGGTGCCGGTGCCGGCCACGAACGTCATCCCCCGCTGGCGGACGATGATCGAGCCGGCCGGGACGAGCTGACCGTCGCCGACCTTGACGCCCAGGCGCTGGCCGACCGAGTCGCGGCCGTTCTTCGAGCTGGAGCCTGCCTTCTTGTGGGCCATCGATCAGTCTTCCTTCTTCGCCGCGCGGGAGCGCTTCGGCTTCGCCTTCGCCGGCGCCTCGTCCTTGGGCGTGGCCTCGGGCGCGTCGGCCTCTTCCTCGGCGGCCGCGGTCGGCGGGGCGGCATCGGCCTTCGACGCCCGTCCGGGGGTCTTCTTCGGGGCTGTCCCCTCGGGTGCCGTCACGGGCTGGGCCTGGGCGGCCTTGGCGGCGAGCGTGGCCGCGAGGGCTGCGTCGGCCGCCGCCTGCATCGCGGCGGCCTCCTCCAGGCGCTGGCGCTCGGTCTTCTTCGCCTCGGCGGCCCGGCGGGCCTCCGCGGCGGCACTCTTGCCGTTGAGCGTCACGTCGGTGATCCGGAGGACCGTCTGCTCCTGGCGGTGGCCTTTCTTGACCCGCCGCCGCGCCTTGGGCTTGTACTTGAACGAGATGACCTTGGCGGCCCGGTCGTTGCGGACGACCGTCGCGCTGAACCGTGGCCCCGTCGACCACGGGGCGACCGATCGCCGCCTCGTCGCCGTCGGCAACCAGGAGGACGCGCTCGAGCGTGATCTCCTCGCCCGCTTCGACTTCGAGGAGCTCGACCGCGAGCTCCGTGCCGACCTCGACGCGGTACTGCTTCCCGCCGGTCTCGATGACTGCGTACATGGGTCTCCGGGATGGGGCCGTGGCGCGCGGGCGCGGGGGCCGCTGGTGAAGCGGCCGGCAAGGGGCCGCGGGTGGCACAGCGAGGCGTCCGGTCGGACCGGGCGCGAAGAGGCAGTGTACGGCGCCGGCCTCACCGGGTCAAACACGACCGCCCTTCGTGTGGACGGCCAGCAGCCCACGCCGGCAGGCCGCGCCTACGCGAGCAGGTCGCGCCGCGCGAACACGACGAGCGATGCCGCCCAGCCGCCGATCGCGGCGACCGCGAACACGGCGATCGACACCCAGGGCACGGCCCCGCCGTCGATGAGCTCGGTGGTGAGCAGGTACTTGAATGCGCCCAGGTCGGCCATCCAGGCGAAGTCGACCCGGACCTGGGCGACGATGTTGAGGAGATACATGGCGATGAGGATGCCGGCCGTAAGGCCGGCGGCGATCCCCCGGCTCAGGGTGAGTGCCCCGACCAGGGACGCGACCCCGGCGATGGCGCAGGCAAAGAGCCACAGGATCCCGGCCCCGGCCAGGAACCGGCCGGCATCGAAGCCCGCACCCACGAGGACGCCGGCCACGAGGACGCCGCCGACGGTGGCGAGGGCGAGAGCGCCGAGCACCAGCGCCTGGGAGAGGATCGCGGCGCCCAGGGAGCGGAGCCGGGTCAGCGGCGTTCCGAGGACCAGCTCGGTCCAGCCGCGCTCGACGTCGGCCGCCACCGGGCGCGTCGCGAGGATGATCGCCGCCATCGCCGCGACGATCGGCCACAGGAAGCTGGCGACGTAGGTGGTGAAGAAGACCCCTGGATCGGCGAGGCTTCCGGTCATGCCGAAGGCGGCCATGAACTCCCGCGGGAAGAGCTTCATGTAGTCCTCGATCGCGGCCGCGTTGTCCTTCAGGATCGGGTACATGAGGCCGATGATCCCGCTGTAGGCCGCGGCGATGATCGCGAGCCAGAAGGCGATCAGCCGGCTCCGGCGGAGCTCCAGGCGGAAGGTCAGGGCGGTCATCTCACCGCCCCCGCGGAGCGTTCGCGCTCCGGTGGTTCGTCGGCGGGCCCGGCCGGTGGCGGCTGGACCGCGCTGGGCAGCGTGGCGGCTCCGGCCGAGCCATCCGGGGCGGCGTCCCCGGCTGTCTCCGGCCCGGCCCGGCCCTCCGACCCCACGACCGAGCCGTCGTAGTAGCGGAAGAAGAGGTCCTCGACGTCGGGCGTCGAGATCGCGACGTCGCGCACGTCCAGGTCGGCCAGGCGTCGCAGGAGCGGGTTCACGTCGCCCCGCACCATGAGGTGGACGTCCTGGCCCGTGCTCGAGAGGACCGTGACGTTGGGCAGGTCGAACGTCCCGCTCTCGGCCGGCCGGGCGAGCACGAGGTTGACCGCGCGCGTGTGGTCGCCGACGAGCGCAGCCACGGTCGCGACCTTCACCAGCCGGCCGTCGCGGATGATGCCCACCCGATCGCACGAGCGCTCGACCTCGGTGAGGTTGTGGGACGAGAGGAAGACCGTCCGGCCCGCGGCCCTGGCCTCTGCCACCAGGGCCAGGAACTCGCGCTGCATGAGGGGGTCCAGGCCCGTCGAGGGCTCGTCCATCACGAGGAGCGGCTCGTTCCCCATGAACGCCTGGACCACGCCGACCTTCTGGCGGTTGCCGCGCGAGAGCTTCCGGATCGGCACCCCGGGATCGAGCTCGAGGCGGTCGGCCAGGTCGCGCCACGCCCCGCCGGCAAGCCCGCGGAGCGCGCCGAGGTGGTCGAGCGTCTGGCCCGCCGTGAGCTCTCCCAGGTAACCCGGGTCGCTTCCGAGATGGGCCAGCCGCCGGTGGATCGCGGGTGCGTCACGCCAGGCGTCGAGTCCCCAGATCGTCGCCGACCCGGCGCTCGGGCGGATGAGACCAAGGAGCATCCGGATCGTCGTCGTCTTGCCGGCGCCGTTGGGGCCGAGGAAGCCGAAGACCTCGCCCTCGACGACGGTCACGCCGAGGTCGAGCACCCCGCGTCGCTTGCCGTACCAGCGCGTCAGGCCGCGAAGGTCGATGGCGTCGACCATGGCGCACCTCCACGGATGTCGCGGGACGCGGGCCCGGCATCGAGAGCGCGCCCGCCGCGGATGCCCGGACCACCGATCGCCGATGGTGAGCCTGCAATCTCCTCGCGGCGAGAGCCGAGCGGCAGGATCGGCCCGGGGCACAGGTCCCGACCGGAAGCCTCGGACGCCCGGGGCCGGCTTGCCGCGCGGTGGGCGCGAAGGCGGCTCCCGGCGGTGCGCGTCGTCGCCCGGGTCACGCGGGGCTCCCCGGCGGAGCGTCCGTCTCGTCGACCATCACGAGGCGCTCCCGGACGATCGAACGCAGGATCAGCGGCACGGCCAGGGCCGGGGCCGGCGGCTCGCCCAGGGCCGCAATCACCTCATCCGGCCGGCCGACCGCGTCCGGTGCGTGGTGGAGCCGCAGCGCGAGCGTCACCCCGTCGAGGCCGCCGGCCCGAACCTCGAGGCGCTCGATGAGTGGCCGCAGGTCGTAGGCGGTGGTCTTCTTCTCGCGTCGCCGCTCGCGGGGGAGCGTGTCGGCGGCCATGAGCGCGAGCACCGCGCCCTCGATCGCCCAGCGGGCGGCGCCCGCGACGATCGCCCGGTAGTCGGCGGCGACCAGCGCTGCGGGAGCGGCCGGGGCACCCACCCAGACGTCGTGCAGGTCGACAAGGGACCAGCCGGCCGGCAGCGCGGCGGCAATGGCCTCCCGGACGTCGGCCAGGGGCAGGCGCTCCGCCAGGTAGAGGTCGACGACCTCTCGCTCGCCGGCCATCCCGAGCGCGAGCGGGGCTGCCTGGGCCACCTTCGGACGCCCCGGCTCGCCGGCCATCGGGAGGGCCGCCGCGGCCGTGATGTCCGACCAGCCACGCCCGCCGCCCGCGTTCGCCCGGTCGGCCTCCGTGAGGGCGGGCACGGAAACGTACAGTCGCCACCGCTGCCGGGCCGGCGCGACCGCCGGGCCCGGCCGTGCGACCGGGACGGTGGCGTCGGTGGGAGGCGAGGGGGGCTCGGTCGCGGGCGTCACGTCTGCTAGTCTGCCGGAAGGATGGAGGCCACCGCTCCGCACGCTCCCGCCGGCCTTCCGGCGCCCTCGCGCCGGGTCCTCGTCCTCCTCGCCGGGACCGGCCTCGTGGCCGTCCTGTTCTGGCTCGGCCGCGACGTGCTCGCTCCCTTCGTCGTCGGCGTGCTCATCGTCTACCTCCTCGACCCCCTGGTCGAACGGCTTGCCCGCGTCAGGATCGGCGGCCGCCACGTTCCCCGGACGCTCGTGATCCTGCTGGTCTACCTCGTTGCCACGATCCTCCTCGTCGAGCTCGTGCTGCTCCTGGTCGGCCCCCTCGTCGAGCAGGTCCGGGCCATCGCCAGGAACGCGCCCGGTTACGTCGACGAGATCAACCGGCGCCTGTCCGAGGTCCTGGGCTGGTGGAACCGGCTGGACCTGCCGGCCGACGTCAAGGCCGCGGTCGACAAGGCGATCAGCGATCTGCTGGCCAACATCGGGTCGCTGGTCCCCACGATCCTGCGGCCGGTCTTCAGCTCCGTGCTCGGCTTCGTGGGGTCGATCTTCGGCTACCTGATCATCCCGGTCTGGACGTTCTGGATCCTGAGGGACCGACCGGCGATCGTGCGCGGCTTCGATCGCGCCGTCCCGGACGCATGGCGGGCGGACACCTGGGCGGCCCTCGGGATCGTCCGCCGGGTGTTCGGGTCGTGGGTCCGGGGACAGCTCATCCTCGGGCTCGTCGTCGGGATCGCCACCTTCGTCGGGCTGCTCGTGCTGGGAACGCTGGTCGACCCGGTCTTCTCGCGGTACGCGGTCCTGCTCGCGGTCATCGCCGGCGTCATGGAGCTCCTGCCAGTGATCGGTCCGATCATCTCGGCGATCCCGGCCGTCCTCCTGGGAGCCACCGCCGGCGCGCCGGCCGTCATCGCCGCGCTCGTCCTCTACTTCGCGATCCAGCAGGTCGAGAACACGATCCTGGTCCCCAAGATCCAGGGCGACGCGACGAACCTCCATCCGGCCGTGGTGATCTTCGCCCTCGTGATTGGCGGTGCGATCGCCGGCCTGCTCGGGGCGATCCTCGCCCTGCCGATCGCGGCCACGATGCGGGACCTCTACATCTACGCCTTCCGCCGCGCCGGCGGCATGTCACCGGTTGAGGCAGCCACGGGTGATGCGCGCTCGACCCCGGAATCGGGCCCCGCGAGCCTCGAGGAGCCCGACGACCAACCCGCCGAGCCGCCGACCGACCAACCCGCCGAGCCGCCGATCGGTCATCCCGCGGAGCCGCCGATCGGTCATCCCGCCGCATCCCCCGCGGACAGGCTCACCGCCGGCGACCATGCGCGGGAGCCTGGCACCTGACGCTCAGCCCGTCCCCAGTCCCCCAGCTCGGGCGAATCAGATCGGCCCGTGGTGACGCGGATCCCTACCACTCCGCCCGTTGCTGGCGTATGGCGATGCTCTGGAGGACGCCGAGGCCGATCGCCATGCTGACGAGCGACGAGCCGCCGTGGGTGATGAAGGGGAGCGGGATCCCGGTGATCGGCATGATCCCGAGGACCATCCCGATGTTGACCGTCAGCTGGAACAGGACCATCGAGGCAATGCCCGCGCCGACCATGAGGCCGAACGGGTCGCGCGAGCGCCAGGCGATGGCCAGCACCCGCCAGATCAGGGCGGCGAAGAGCAGCAACACCACGACGCAGCCGATGAAGCCGAGCTCCTCGGCGACGATGGCGAACACGAAGTCCGTCGTCTGGACGGGCAACAGGTCCGACTGGTTCTGGGCGCCGTTCGTGAGGCCGGCCCCGAGGAGCCCGCCGGAGCTGACCGCCTTCTGGGCGACGAGGAGCTGGAAGCCGGCGCCGAGGGGATCCTTGGCCGGATCGAGGAAGCTCGTGAGCCGTTCGCGCTGGTAGTCGTGGAGGACGTACGTCCAGACGAAGGGGAGGGCCGCCAGCCCGGCGACCGCCAGGCCCACGAGCCAGCGCAGGCTGGCGCCGGCCATGAACAGCATCCCGCCCAGGATGGCCACCAGGACGAGGGATGTCCCCAGGTCGGGCTGGAGCATGACGAGGATCCACGGCGGCGCCATCACGAGGCAGGCGCCGAGGATCGAGGTGAGGGAGTCGAGCTTCTGCTCGCGGTCGGCGAGGTACCGGGCCAGCACCAGGATCATGAGGATCTTCGCCAGCTCGCTGAACTGGAACTGGAAGCCAAGCACGCCGATCCACCGCGCCGACGCGGTATCAGAGTCGCCGAGGACGAGCGTCGCGGCGAGCAGGAGCAGGTTGACGCCGTAGATCGGCCAGGTCAGGGTGCGCAGCCAGCGGTAGTCGAACACGGTCGCGAGGGCGTAGGCGACGATCGCGATGCCGGCCCAGACCAGTCCCCGGGTGAACGTCGAGCCGGCCACGATCGCCTCGCCGAGCTGGGCGGTCGTGTAGCTGTAGGCCATGGTGAGCCCGAGTGTCGCCAGGAGGACCGCGTAGATGGTCAGCTGGATGTCGTAGTCTCGCCAGCTCACCCCGGAAGCCTTGGCGGCGATCCCGGTGGCAGTCGCCCGCTCCACCCGCAGAGCGCCCATCAGGTGCGTCCCTGGTAGAAGTTCGTCCGCTGCAGAAGCTCCGGCAGGCGGTAGTCGTGCTTGATCCCGTAGTGGAGCTGGAGGTAGTACTTCGCGACCTCGGTCGCGACATTGCCAAGCGTCCGCGAGTCGTAGGTGAAGACGGCAAAGGCAAGCGGCGAGTCGGGCTTGGTCACTGAGCCGCCCGGATTGTTCTTCTTCAGCGCGTTCTTGGGAACGAAGCCCACGAACCAGTGGCTGTACGGCAGGACGCCGTTCTTGTCCCTGATGCCGAACTCGGCGGTCCCGGTCTTGCCGGCGACGACGATCGGGAGGTCGACGAGGTTGTAGGTGTGCTTGCTCGTGACGACGCGCCGGGCGGCCTGGCGCATCGCGGTCAGCACGGCAGCGGACACCTTGAGCTTGTGCAGCACGGCGGGCTTGAACGGGCGGACCACCGTGCCGTCCGCGCCCCGGATCTCCCGCACGACCTGGGGCTTCATGAGCTTGCCACCATTCGCCATGGCCGAGTAGGCGTTGACGAGCTGGAGGACCGTGACCAGGTCGTAGCCCTGGCCGATGCCCGCCTGGAGGACCTCACCCGGATACACCGGCTGCCCGTAGGCGTCCATCTTCCACTGGTTCGTGGGCACGAGCCCGGCCGCCTCGTTCGGGAGGTCGATGCCCGTGGGGCTGCCGAAGCCATACTGGCGCGCCCAGTAGGCGAGGCGGTCCATGCCGAGGCGCTGCGCGAGCTGGTAGAAGTAGGTGTCGCTGGAGTGGCCGAACCCCTCGTAGATCGTCAGCGGACCCCAGCCGCGCCGGTTCCACTCCCAGAACTTCGTCGCCCCGAGCTGCACGAACGGCTTGCTCCGGACGGTCGAGGTCGTCGTGATGATCCTGTCGCCCAGCGAGCCGGTCCCGGTCACGAGCTTGTACGTCGAGCCCGGGGGCTGAATGTCGCCGATCGCATGGTTGATGAGGGGCTTGTTCGAGTTCGTGATCAGCTGGCTGAACTGTGCGTTCGTGATTCCCCGCGAGAACTGGTTCGCGTCGTACGTCGGGAGGCTGACCATCGCCAGGATCTCGCCCGTCTGCGGGTTCATCACGACCATCGTCCCGCGCTGCAGGCGGGCCTTCTGGAGGCCCCACTTCAGCGCCTTCTCGGCGAGCTTCTGTTCCTTGCTGTCGATCGTCAGGACGAGCGAATCGCCAGCCTTGGGCGGGGTGTCCACCCCGACGACCCGGATCGTTCGTCCGGTGCCGTCCTTCTCGACCTTCTGGGTGCCGTACGTGCCGCGCAGGACCGCTTCGTACGAGAGCTCGACCCCCGCCTTGCCGATCCTGTCGTCGGGGAGGTAGCCCTGGACCTTGAGCTCCGTGTAGCCCTCGGCCGAGAGCGCACCCGTGTAGCCCACGATCTGGGTCAGCAGGGTGCCCGACAGGTAGTCGCGTCGGGGCTCGATCGTGACCTCCACCCCGGGAAGGGTCAGGCCGTCCTCGCTGATCAGCCGCGCGGTCGCCTCGGGGACGTCGCGGGCGATGGGCACGGCGTCGAAGCGCGAGGTCGAGCCGCTGTCCAGGGCGGCGTTGATCGCGCCCGGCGTCGTGCCGAGGAGGCCCGCCAGCCGGTCGACGACCCCGGGTCGCCGGGAGAGCGGCAGGTCGGCGGGGCGAACCCGAACGGTGAAGGTGGGCACGTTCTCCACGAGCGGCCGGCCCGCGCGGTCGAAGATGAGCCCCCGCGTGGATGGGATCGGCAGGAGGTCCGTGTGGCGTGACTCGCCCACCTGGACGACGGGTGCCCCCGGGCCGGGCGTCGCGGTCGGGGCAAGCTGCAGGGCGGAGAGACGAACGGTGAGCCCGCTCAGGACGACGACTACCGCGATGCCGAAGACGGCGAAGCGCGTGGGTCGTCGCTGGTGCGTCGCGGGCTGCTCGAGAACGCTCACCAGTCCACTCGCTCGGCTTCCTCGGTATGCCTCCGTCGTGCGAGCGCCAGTGCGATCGGTGCCGTGAGGGCGGCGACGATTGCCCCGAGGATCGCGGAGGTCACGATGCCCGACGTCGGGTCGACGCCGGGCGGAACCTCCCGGAGGGCTCGGTAAAGGAGCACCGTCACGGGGCCCGCCACCGCCGAGAGCAACGCTGCCGTCAGGACGATCACGGGATACAGCGCACGCGTGAACAGCCGGCCGATCACCCAGGCGGCGCCGACGGCGAGGAGGTCGATGAAGGCGGTCAGCCCGAGCGGCCGCATCAGCAGTACGTCGATAACGAGCCCTCCAAGGAAGGCCACGACGAGGCCACCCTCGAGGCCCAGCGCCATCGTCCAAACGACGGCGATGACGAGGACGAGATCGAGGCCTCCGCCGCCTTCAGCGGCGAATGGCAGGACGGTTGACTGAATGAGCGCAGCCACTGCGGCAGCGACCGCTGCGAGAACCAGGCTCAAGACGGTCGTTCCTCAGTTCGCCCGTGGGTGCCGGAACTACCCGGTGGACCACGAGGCCTGCGGACGGAGTATACCGACGCCCTCCCGGACCGGGCAATGGACGCCCCTGCGACCCGGCGTGTGACGACCCTGCGGGTCACGATCCACTGAGTGGCGATCCAGGCAGAAGACGCGGGCTCCCGGGAGCGCTGAGCCCGGGCAGGGGGACAGCACAGGTCGACCGTGGCTTGTGCGCCGGCACGGCCCCCTGCCGCCGCCTCGGCGTTCCACGTGAAACATCCAGGCTCGTCGGTGCGGGTCATCCCCTGGGCCGGTACGTGAAGGTCAGTAAGCCGCCGTGAAACCGCGACAAACCGGCCGATGAGCGCCATCTCCCAGACTCGTGGCCTGCCCCCGAGATCAAGGCCGTCTCCAGGTGGCCGTGCGATCCCGTGAAACGCTCACCAGGTGGCGCGTGGCTCCCTCGGGACACGGGTGCCGAGACCGATCGGGGTCGAACGACGGATGAGACCGGCCTCCGATGGTAGACTTTACGATCGTGATCCCTGTTCAGACTGGCTGGTAGATGGGCCAGACGATCGCCTGTGCCAACCAGAAGGGCGGCGTCGGGAAGACGACGACAGTCGTCAACGTGGCCGCCTACCTTGCCGCCGACGGGGCCCACGTCCTCGTCGTCGACATGGACCCCCAGGGCAATGCGACGAGCGGCCTCGGCATCACCCGAACGGCCGGCACGACTTCCGTGTACGACGCCCTCGTCAGTGGCGTGCCGCTCGCGGACCTGGCGCGCCCGACGGCCACCGATGGCCTCGACCTCGTTCCGTCGTCAATCGCGCTCGCTGGGGCAGAAGTCGAGCTCGCGAGCGTGTCCCAGCGGGAGCGACGCCTCGCTCGACTCCTGCCGGCCATCGCATCGCGATACGACTTCGTCTTCCTGGACTGTCCCCCCTCGCTGGGCCTTCTCACGGTCAACGCGCTGACCGCCGCCGACGCGGTCCTCGTGCCGCTCCAGTGCGAGTACTACGCGCTCGAGGGCCTGAGCCAGCTCATCGCGACGATCCACCTGATCCGCGACCACCTCAACCCCGCCCTCGCGGTCAACGGCGTCGTCCTCACGATGTTCGACGCACGCACCAATCTCTCCGCCGAGGTCGCCGCCGAGGTCCGTGGTCACATGGCCGGGGCCGTGTACACGACGGTCATCCCCCGGAGCGTGCGACTGGCCGAGGCCCCGAGCCACGGGCGACCCATCTCGCAGTACGCGCCGGACAGCCGGGGCGCGGCCGCGTACCGCGCCCTTGCCGCCGAGCTCCGCAGCCGGGGGCAGCGATCCGTCCTCGGGGGCGCGGCGTGACGGCCCGCCCGGTGCGCCAATCCTCGCTCGGTCGGGGTCTCTCTGCGTTGATCCCGCAGGCCGTGTCGGCAACGTCCGGCCCCGTCGAGATCCCCCTCGACAGGATCGAGAAGAATCCCCATCAGCCGCGGACCGCGTTCGAGGAGGCGGGCCTCGCCGAGCTCGCCGCCAGCATCGCCGCGCACGGCGTTCTCCAGCCCGTGCTCGTCACCGAGACGCTCGACGGCTACCGGCTGGTTGCCGGCGAGCGCCGGTTCCGGGCGGCCCTCCTCGCCGGCCTCGAGCGGATCCCCGCCATCGTCCGCCAGGCAGACGAACAGGGACAGCTGGAGCTGGCCCTCGTCGAGAACCTCCAGCGCACCGACCTGAACGCGATGGAGGCCGCTCGAGCCTACCGGCAGCTACGGGATCTGTTCGGCTTGACGAACGAAGCGATTGCCATCCGTGTCGGTAAGGCCCGGCCGACCATCACAAACGCGCTCCGCCTTCTTGACCTCGAATCGGGAGTGCAGGCGGCGATCGAGGCCGGGCAGATCTCCGAAGGCCATGGCCGGGCGCTCCTCGGCCTCTCGGCGACAGGCCAGCGCCAGCTCCTCGCCCTTGCGGTGGGGCGCGGCCTCTCCGTGCGCCAGGTCGAGGAGCTGGCGCGACGCCTGCGCGATGCCGGTGACGGGGCGCCGCGCGCGGCCCGGGCGGAGCGGCCCGCCGACGCCGAGATCGAGCGCGTCGAGGACGACCTGCGCCGGGCGTTGGGCACGAAGGTTCGGCTCGCCCGGTCGCGGCGCGGCGGCCGGATCATCATCGAGTGGTACAGCGACGAGGAGCTCGGACGGCTCTACGAGCGGTTGACCGGAGGGAACGGGTGACGGATCGAGCTCCAGCGAGCTCCAGCACGGCGGCGGGCACCGGCCGCGCTCGCCGCGCCGGCGGCGAGTACACGGCCGCGAGCATCCAGGTCCTCGAGGGCCTCGAGGCCGTGCGGCGCCGTCCGGGTATGTACATCGGCTCGACGGACGTGCGCGGCCTCCATCACCTCGTGTGGGAGGTCGTCGACAACTCGATCGACGAGGCGATGGCCGGCTACGCCACCCGGATCGAGGTGCGAATCCTGCCCGACGCCACGGTTGTGGTGACCGACGACGGGCGCGGCGTTCCCGTCGGCAGGCATGCCACGGGCAAGGACGCCCTGGAGGTCGTGCACACGGTCCTGCACGCGGGCGGCAAGTTCGGCGGTGGCGGCTACAAGGTCTCGGGAGGCCTGCACGGCGTCGGCGTGAGCGTGGTCAACGCCCTCTCCGAGTGGCTGCGCGTGGAGTCCGCGCGCGACGGCTACGTCTGGGCCCAGGAGTACGTCCGGGGCAAGCCCTCGACCCCGGTGACGAAGGTGGGGCCCCAGGGTGATCGGCGGGGGACGCGCACCGCCTTCCGTGCCGACTCCGAAGTGTTCGAATCGGTGGACTACGGGTTCGACACCATCGCCCAGCGCCTCCGGGAGTCGGCGTACCTGAACAAGGGGCTGTGGATCACGCTCGTCGACGAGCGTGCGGACCGCGAGCGCTCCTTCTACTTCGAGGGCGGGCTCGTGTCGTTCGTGCGCCACCTCAACCGGCACAAGGAGGTCCTCCACGCGCGCCCGATCGCCGTCGAGAGGCGCGATGGGGCCACGACCATCGAGGTCGCCCTGCAGTACAACGACTCGTTCACGGAGAACGTCTTCGCCTTCGCCAACAACATCAACACGGTGGACGGCGGAACGCACATCACCGGGTTCCGGGCCGCCCTGACGAGCTCCCTCAACGACTGGGCCCGCCGCGCCGCGATCCTCAAGGACAGCGACGCCAACCTGTCCGGCGACGATGTCCGCGAGGGCCTCACGGCCGTCGTCTCGGTCAAGCTGGTGGAGCCGCAGTTCGAGGGCCAGACCAAGGCCAAGCTCGGCAACGCCGAAGTCAAGGGCCAGGTCCAGGCCGCGGTCGCCGAGGGGATCGCGCAGCACCTCGACGAGAACCCCGCCGACGGCCGGCGCATCATCGAGAAGAGCCTGACCGCTGCCCGCGCCCGCGAGGCGGCCCGCAAGGCCCGCGACCTGGTGATCCGCAAGGGTGCCCTCGAGGGCATGTCGCTGCCGGGCAAGCTAGCCGACTGCCAGGAGCGCGATCCAGCGAAGAGCGAGCTCTACATCGTCGAGGGTGACTCCGCGGGCGGCTCGGCGAAACAGGGGCGCGATCGACGCTTCCAGGCCATCCTGCCGCTGCGGGGCAAGGTCCTCAACGTCGAGAAGGCCCGGCTCGACAAGGTCCTCTCGAGCGAGAACGTTCGGCCGCTCATCATCGCCCTGGGGGCGGGCATCGGCGAGACGTTCGACCTGGCCAAGCTCCGCTACCACCGGATCATCATCATGACCGACGCCGACGTGGACGGGGCCCACATCCGGACGCTGCTCATGACCTTCTTCTACCGCTTCATGCCCCTGGTGATCGAGCACGGCCACCTGTACATCGCCCAGCCGCCCCTCTACCGGGTGAGCACGGGCAAGCAGACGCTTTACGCCCAGAGCGAGAAGGAGCGCGAGGCGGCGATCAAGAAGCTCAACGTGAAGCATCTGAGCGTCCAGCGCTTCAAGGGCCTCGGCGAGATGAACGCCGACCAGCTCTGGGAGACGACCATGAACCCGGAGACGCGGACCCTCCTGCGGGCCGAGGTCGACGACGCCGTCGAGGCCGACGAGATCTTCACGATGCTGATGGGCGAGAAGGTCGCCCCCCGCAAGGACTTCATCAAGTCCGAGGCCCGCAAGGTCCGCAACCTTGACGTCTGAGGTCGTGACGGCGGCCGGCCGCTTCGAGGTCTCGCCGCACGCCTGCTTTGCCTGCGGCGAGCTGAACGAGCACGGCCTCCACCTCGTCCTCCACGTGTCCGGCGACACCTGCTGGACCGAGCTCGTGCTCCTTCCGGCATTCCAGGGATGGGAGGGCATCGCCCACGGCGGGATCGTCGCCACCGTGCTCGACGAGGTCATGGCCTGGGCGCTCGCCAGCGCCGACGCGTGGGGCTACACGGCGCGGATGTCGATCGAGTTCCGGCGTCCCGTCCCGGTGGGGGCGCGGGTCCGCGGCGAAGGACGGGTGATCGAGCGGCGACGTCGCCTCCTGACCACCCGGGGCCAGCTCCTCGATCCGGCCACCGGCGACGTCTACGCGACCGCGGAAGGCGTCTACGTGGCCGCGCCCGAGGCGCGCCGCGAGGAGCTGAAGGCACGCTACCGGTTCCGCCTGGTCCCCGATGACGCGACCTCGGCCACCTCCGAGGCGGGCGGCGGCGTGCGGTCGGACGGCGGGGCAGGGGGAGCAGGCGTGCGGCCGACGGACGACGAGGTGCGAGCGGATGGCGGCGCGGCGGGGGAGATCCCGTGACCGCCGCGATCGCCCGCCGCGAGACCGTCGCGACCAGCGCCGGGCGCGCCTTCGTGGCCGATCGTCTCGAGGCCGCCCGGGCGCTGGGTCGCGCCCTCGCCGAGGAGATCGACGACCCGGCCGGGTTCGTCGTGGCGGCGACCTCCGCGCTCGCCTCGATCGCCGACCCGGCCTACGCCGAGGGCCAACGCCTCGTCGCCCCCGGGATCGGGCCCACCCTCGGCGTGCGGACGCCACTGCTGGCCGCCGTCCTCTCCAGCCTCCGTCGGGCGGTCCGCGGCGTGCGCCCCGCGCGGCTGCTGGTCGTCGCCGAGGCCCTTGCCGCGAACGAGCTCCGCGAGCTGCGCTGGATGGCGATCACCATCGTGGGCTGGATCCTCGCCGCCGATCCGGAACGGGGCTGGCAGGTCCTGCGCCGGATGGGCCGCGACGCCGACGACTGGATCACGGTCGACACCCTGGCCGGGGTCACGGCGGGCGGAATCCTCCGCGAACCGTACCGCTGGGCGGAGCTGGAGCAGCTCGTCTTCAGCCCCAGCCGCTGGGAACGCCGCCTCGTCGGCTCGACGATCGCGACCATTCCCCACGCCGACCACAGTCTCGGGCGTACCGGCGCGGTGATCGAGCGCGGCCTGGCCCTCGTCGAGCAGCTCATCGGCGACGCCGAGCCGGACGTGCAGAAGGCCCTGTCGTGGGCGCTCCGCGAGCTGGCGCGGGTCGACCCGGCACCGGTCGCCGCGTTCTGCCGCGTCGAGGCCGGGCGAGCCGCGGCGACGGCCGACGGCAACCGCGCCTGGGTCCTGCGCGACGTGCTCGCGAAGCTCCCGGCCGAGGATGCGGCGGCGCTGCGGGCGATGCTCGCGGGCCTGCGGCGCCGGCCCGGCGCGGCGTCCACGTCGATCGCCGCCGCCACGGCCAGCGCCTTCGTCGCCGCCGGTGCGGGTCGGCCGCACCCCGACGAGGGACCGCCATGACCGTCCGTCCCGCTGCCGACCGCCACCGGAGATCGCAACCGTGACCGACAACCTGGGCGACGTCCGCACGATCCGCATCGAGGACGAGATGCGGACGTCCTACCTCGACTACGCGATGAGCGTGATCGTGGCCCGCGCCCTCCCCGACGTCCGCGACGGCCTGAAGCCCGTCCATCGCCGGATCCTCTACACGATGGGGGAGATGGGGCTCACCTCGACGAGCTCGTTCCGGAAGTGCGCAGCGATCGTCGGGGAGGTGATGGGCAAGCTCCACCCGCACGGCGATGCCGCGATCTACGACGCCCTCGTCCGCCTGGCCCAGGACTTCTCGATGCGCTACCCGCTCATCGACGGCCAGGGCAACTTCGGCTCGGTCGATGGCGACTCGGCCGCGGCGATGCGCTACACGGAGGCCCGCCTCACCGCGATCGCGGCCGAGATGCTGGCCGACATCGACCGGGCCACGGTCGACTTCACCGACAACTACGACGGCCAGCACCGCGAGCCGACGATCCTGCCAGCCAAGCTCCCCAACCTCCTCATCAACGGCTCGTCGGGGATCGCTGTCGGCATGGCCACCAACATCCCGCCCCATCACCTCGGCGAGATCGTCGATGCCGAGATCGCCCTCATCGACGACCCCGAGCTGACCTCCGACGACCTCTGCGCCTTCGTGAAAGGTCCCGACTTCCCGACGGGCGGCTCGATCTTCCGCCTCGAGCAGCAGAAGAACCCGATCACCGGGGTGACCGAGACCGTCGACGCGATCCGCCAGATGTACGCCCACGGCCATGGTCGCGTGGTGATGCGGGCCCAGGTCGCCTTCGAGGAGGCCCGTCGCGACCGGGTGGCGATCATCGTCACCGAGCTGCCCTACCAGGTGAACAAGGCGACCCTGCTCGAGAAGATCGCGGACCTGGTGAAGGACAAGCGGATCGACGGCATCGCCGACCTGCGCGACGAGTCGGACCGCGACGGCATGCGCATCTACATCGAGATCAAGAACGACGCCAACCCGCACACGGTGCTGAACAACCTCTTCAAGCACACGGCGATGCAGCTGGCGTTCAACCTCAACATGCTCGCCCTGGTCGACGGGCAGCCCCAGACGCTCCCCCTGAAGTCGGTCATCGCCCACCACATCGAGCACCGCCGCGAGATCGTCCGGCGGCGCACCGAGTTCGACCTTGCCAAGGCCCGCGAGCGAGCACACGTCCTCGAAGGCCTCAAGATCGCGCTCGACCACCTCGACGAGGTGATCAGCACGATCCGCGAGTCGGCGGATGTCGAGACCGCGCGGACCAACCTCATGGCCCGATTCGGCCTCTCGGAGATCCAGGCGCAGGCGATCCTCGACATGCGGCTCGCCCGCCTTGCCGCCCTCGAGCGCAAGAAGATCGAGGACGAGTACCTGGCCGTCATCCAGCTCATCGCCGAGCTGGAGGACATCCTCGCCAACCCCTCCCGGGTGCTCGCGATCATCAAGGACGAGCTCACCGAGCTGAGGCGCAAGTACGCCGGCGAGCGGCGGACGCGGGTCGTGGACGACTCGAGCCGCGAGATGACCGACGAGGACCTCATCGCCGACGAGGACGTCGTCGTCACGATCAGCCGTCGCGGGTACATCAAGCGCCAGCCCGTCGCCACGTACCGCCGCCAGGGCCGCGGCGGCAAGGGCATCATCGGCCACGTCACGCGCGAGGAGGACGCCGTCGACAGCCTCCTCGTCGCGAACACGCACGACTGGGCCCTCTTCTTCACCAACCGCGGCCGGGTCTTCAGCGCCAAGGTCCACTCCGTGGCGGACGCCAGCCGCCAGGCGAAGGGGATCCCCATCATCAACCTGCCGGGCGTCCAGGTGGAAGCCGGGGAGTTCCCCACCGCCACGCTCGTGGTGCCGGACTTCAAGGCGGGAAGGTTCCTCGTGATGGCCACCCGCCAGGGGATCATCAAGAAGACGCCGCTGGAGCAGTTCGAGAAGGTCCGCTCGTCCGGGATCCGCGCGATCACGCTCGCCGACGATGACGAGCTCGCGTGGGTCGACGTTGCGACCGGTCGTGACGACGTCATCATCGCGACCGCACTCGGCAAGCTGGCCCGCTTCGCCGAGACGGAGGTCCGGGCCATGGGCCGGGACGCGGCTGGCGTCATCGGCATCCGGCTCGCCCGCGCCGGCGACGAGGTGGTCTCCATGAGCGTCGTCCAGCCGGAGCGCGACCTCCTCGTCCTGACCGAGACGGGCTATGGGAAGCGGGTCGCCCTCTCCGAGTTCCGGCGCAAGCACCGGGGCGGCCAGGGCGTGATGCTGATCCCGCTCGAGGGGCGGAAGACCGGGCGCGTCGCCGCGGTCCAGCAGGTGACCGAGCGCGACGACGAGCTGCTCCTCATCAGCGCCGCGGGGCAGGTCGTGCGGACGGAGACGAACACGATCAACCGCTACTCGTCAGGCGCGCGGGGCGTCATCACGATGCGCCTCAACGGCGAGGACCGGGTGGTCGGCATCGCGGCGTTCCGGGAGGGACTGGCGGAGCGCGGAGGCATGGGCGACAATGACGCCCCCGCGGCGGATCCGGGCTCCGGGAGCGATCCGCGCTCGTGAGGGGCTTCGGAGCGGAGGAGGCGCCCGTGTACTCCGACTCGTTCGACGTCTACACCGGGAACGCCAACTCGGGCCTCGCCCGCAAGATCTGTCGCTACCTCAACGTGCCCCTCGGCCAGGCGGAGGTCTTCTCGTTCGCCAACGAGAACATCTTCGTCAAGATCCTCGACAACGTCCGCGAGAAGGACGTCTTCCTCATCCAGCCGACCTGCCGCCCCGTGAACCAGTCGATCATGGAGCTCCTGATCATGATCGACGCCTTCAAGCGGGCCAGCGCCGGTCGGATCACGGCCGTGATCCCGTATTACGCCTACGGCCGATCGGACAAGAAGGACCAGCCGCGGGTTCCGATCACGGCCCGCCTCGTCGCCGACATGATCACGGTGGCCGGCGCGGACCGAGTGCTGTCGATGGACCTCCACCAGGGCCAGATCCAGGGATTCTTCAACATCCCCGTTGACGAGCTGACGGCCGTCCACCTCCTCTCGAACTACTTCCGCCAGAAGCAGCTCGAGGACCTGGTGGTCGTCACCGACCTCGGCTTCGCGAAGCGGGCACGCACCTTCGCCGAGCTGCTCGACGCGCCGCTCGCGATCATCGAGAAGCGGCGGGTGGGCAATCTCGACCGGGCCGAGGTCATGAACGTCATCGGCGAGGTCCGCGATCGGCGGGCGATCATCGTCGACGACGAGATCGACACGGCCGGGACGCTCCTCGAGGTCGTGCGGGCGCTCGAGCGCGAGGGCGTCGAGGAGATCTATGCCTGCGCCACCCACGGAGTGCTCTCCGACCCGGCCATCGACCGCGTCGACACCTCCGGGCTGCGGGAGGTGGTCCTGACCGATTCCATCCCGCTGCCGCCCGAGAAGCGACTGCCGCAGATCACGACGCTCTCGGTTGCCCCCCTGATCGGCGAGGCGATCCGCCGCATCCACCGCGGCGAATCGGTGGGAGCGCTCTTCTCGTCGGAGGTGACCCTCACCCAGGAGATGATCCTGTGGGAGGATGGCGTCGAGCACACGATCGACGCCCGGACCGGTTCCCACCTCGACCCCGAGCACCGCCTGACCCAGGGTCCTTCCCGGGCGGCCAATCTCCCCACCACGGCAGGCTCCGTCCCGTCCGCCGGCGCCGCGCCGGCCAGCAGACCCGGAGACCGATGACCCTCCAGCTTCACCGACCGGACGGCGAGGGCGGGCTCGAGCCACGGCCCGAGGCCCCCGTGGAGTGGCGCGAGCAGCTCGAATCGCCGCGCTGGCATGCCTCGCCGCTGAAGAATCCCGAGATGAACCCGACCCGGACATGGGTCGCGGTGCTCTTCTGGCTGGGGCTGGGCGCCCTCACCTTCGTCCTCCTGCTCGCCGGCTACGGAACCCACTTCTGGAAGTAGTGGTGCACGAGCCCGCCAGGAGCCTCCCAGGTCGCGTCGAGGATGGCCCCGACCGCGCCGAGCGCCCGGCCCCGGCATCGGGGCGGACCCGGCGCCGCGGCGGCGGGCGTCTCCGTCGTCGTCGGGGGCCTCCTCCAGGATCTCGAGGAGCAGATGCGTCGGGGCCTCGCGCCCGTCGAGGAGCGGGTGCGGCCGGGCGAGGAGATTCGCGGCCTCGCCGGGGAAGCGGGCGGGGCCGCCGATCCGCTCGTGATCGTGCTGCCGCCGGCGGCCGCGGACCCGAATCGAGAGTAGGCCGCGCGGCCCTCCTGCCGGGGCGCGGGCCTCCCTCGCGACGGCCTCCCGGCCGGCGACCGAGGGTCCCCGAACGGGCCGGCCCTATACTGATCGGGCCATGGTCATGGGCTTCCTCTCCCAATTCGTCGATTCCAACGACCGCGAGGTCAAGCGGATCCAGCCCCTCGTGGATGCCGCCAACGCGCTCGAGGCGGAGCTCGAGCGCGCCTCGGATTCCGAGATTCGCGCCCGCGTCGACGACGTCCGGGCCGAGCTGACGGAGCTCCAGGCCGACTTCGGCCCGACGCAGGACGAGCTCGACGAGGACGACCGGGAGCGGCGCCGGGACATGGAGAGAGCCCGCCGGGCGAAGGAGAACGAGCGTCTCCAGGCGGCGATGGACGATGCCCTGCCGGAAGTCTTCGCGTGCGCCCGGGAGGCGATGCGGCGGACGCTCGGGATGCGCCATTTCGACGTCCAGCTGATCGGCGGGGCGGTGCTCCACCAGGGCAAGATCGCCGAGATGAAGACGGGCGAGGGAAAGACCCTCGTCCCGACGCTCGCGGCGGCCCTCGACGCGCTCGCCGGCCGGGGCGTCCACCTCGTCACCGTCAACGACTACCTGGCCCGGCGCGACGCCCAGTGGATGGGACCCGTCTACCACTTCCTGGGCCTCAGCGTCGGGATCATCGTCCACGACACCGCCTACCTCTTCGAGCCCGGCTACCCGACCACGGACGAGCGCCTGATCAACCTCCGGCCGGTTGCCCGCCGCGAGGCCTATGCCGCCGACATCACCTACGGCACGAACAACGAGTACGGCTTCGACTACCTGCGCGACAACATGGTGACCGAGCTCGACCAGCGCGTGCAGCGGGAACGCTCCTTCGCGATCGTCGACGAGGTCGACAACATCCTCATCGACGAGGCCCGGACCCCGCTGATCATCAGCGGCCAGGCGGAAGAATCGGCCGACCTCTACTACACCTTCGCCCGCCTCGTGCCGAAGCTCCAGGCGCGGCCGGAGGGGGATGAGGACGGCGGCGACTTCTTCGTCGACCTCAAGGACAAGGCGGTCTCCCCGACGGAAGAGGGCGTCTCCAAGATGGAGAAGCTCCTCGGCATCCAGAACCTCTACGACGCCGATCCGCGCCTGGCCCGCCACTTCGAGCAGGCGTTGCGGGCCCACGCCCTCTACCGGCGCGACAAGGACTACCTCGTCAAGGAAGGCGAGATCATCATCGTCGACGAGTTCACCGGCCGCCAGATGCCGGGGCGTCGCTGGAGCGAGGGCCTCCACCAGGCGATCGAGGCGAAGGAGGGCCTCCGGGTCCAGCGCGAGTCGGTGACCCTGGCCACGATCACCTTCCAGAACTACTTCCGCCTCTACGACAAGCTCGCGGGCATGACCGGCACCGCGATGACCGAGGGCGAGGAGTTCCACAAGATCTACAAGCTCGAGGTCGTGGCGATCCCCACGAACAAGCCGATGATCCGGGAGGACGACGCCGACCTCGTCTTCCGCAACGAGAACGGCAAGTTCAACGCTCTCATCGACGAGATCGAGGAGATGACCGCTGCGGGTCGCCCGATCCTCGTCGGCACGGTCTCCGTGGAGAAGTCGGAGATCCTCGGCGAGATGCTGCGTCGCCGCGGCGTCAGGCACGAGGTCCTCAACGCGAAGTTCCACGAGAAGGAGGCCGGGATCGTCGCCCAGGCGGGGCGTGGGGGGGCGGTCACGATCGCCACCAACATGGCCGGGCGCGGCACGGACATCCTGCTCGGGGGCAACCCTGCCGGCCTGACGTCGGACCTGCTCCACCAGCGCGGCCTGAACCCGGCCGAGGTGGACAAGGCCACCTACGACGAGGTCTTCCGCGAGGCGAAGGCACGCTGCGACGCCGAGCACGACGTGGTAGTCGCGGCCGGTGGGCTGCACATCATCGGGACCGAGCGCCACGAGAGCCGGCGCATCGACAACCAGCTCCGCGGCCGCGCCGGCCGCCAGGGCGACCCGGGCTCGTCACGCTTCTACCTTTCCCTCGAGGACGACCTGATGAAGCGGTTCGCCTCGGACCGCGTGGCGGGCCTCATGGAGCGGATGGGCCTCGAGGACGACGTGGCCATCGAGTCGCGCCTCGTCAGCAAGACGATCGAGAGCGCCCAGTCGCGGGTCGAGGGCTTCAACTTCGACCTCCGCAAGCGGGTCGTCGAGTTCGACGACGTCATCAACAAGCAGCGCGAGACGATCTACGCCGAGCGCGACAAGGTCCTCAACAACGAGGACCTGACCGACACGGTGCGGGCCTTCCTCGACGAGGAGATCGAGGCCCTGCTCGACCAGCACTTCACGGGCGACGCGGCCGACGAGTGGGGGATGGAGGCCCTGGCCCAGGGCCTGCGGGCAATGGGCCTCGACGGCCCGGGGACGACCGAGGACGAGCTCTGGGCCGTCGGAGGGCACGACGAGCTGGCGAGCCACCTCCGCGCCCTGGCCGAGGAGAGGCTGGCGGCCATGGAGGCCGAGGTCGGCGAGGTCGACTGGGCCATGGTGGAGCGCCTCGTCCTCCTGCGGACGATCGACTCCCTCTGGGTCGAGCACCTGACCGAGATCGACGACATGCGTCGCGGCATCGGCCTCCGCGGCTACGCGCAGCAGGACCCGCTCAACGAGTTCAAGCGCGAGGCCTTCAACCTCTACGACCAGCTCGGCCAGCTGATCCGGCACCAGGTCGCGACGACGATCTTCCGGGTCCAGGTCGTGAAGCAGCCGTCGACGCCGACGCCCGACGAATCGCAGCTCGCGGCGAGCCTCGCGGCCGGGGCCGCCGCCATCGCGGCGGGCCCGCGACCGGCCGCGACCACGGACGGTGGCGGCCCCCGCGTGGCGGCGTCCCCGGGACGGACCCCGGTCGGGAGCGCGGCGGGCGGCGGGAACGGCGTCGTCGCCCGCGGGCTGCCCGCGGGCCCGGCGATCCGCGCGATGCAGCAGCAGGTGGGCGATCGAGCTGTCGCGCCTGCTCCCGGCAGCGGCGCCGGAGCCAAGCTCGGCCGCAACGATCCCTGCTACTGCGGCTCGGGAGTCAAGTACAAGAAGTGCCACGGGCGGTGAGCCCGGCCGGCCGCCAATCGGTCGGTCGGACGCTCGCCACGGTCGCCATCCTGGGCCTGGCGGGCGTGGTCGGCGTCGCTGCCTATGCCAGCTTCCGGGTGTGGGCCCGGGGCGCCGTCGACGACGCCCCGACGATCGGCGTCGCCGACGCGATCGTCGTCCTCGGGGCTGCCCAGTACGACGGGCGACCGTCCGCGGTCCTCAGGGCCCGGGTCGACCACGCCATCGCCCTCTACCGCGACGGGCGCGCACCGATCCTCGTGATGACCGGCGGCCGGCGCGAGGGCGACCGGACGACGGAGGCCGCGACCGCCCGCGCCTACGCGATCGCCCAGGGCGTGCCCGCGGCCGCGATCCTCGTGGAGGACCGCGGCCGCTCGACGCAGGAGTCCCTGGAGGCCGTGGCGAGCATCCTCGCCGAACGAGGGGCCGGGGCGACGATCTTCGTCTCCGACCGGACGCACATGCTGCGGGTCCTGCGGATCGCCGAGGATCTCGGCATGGGCGCCTTCGGGTCGCCGGCAACGGATTCGCCGAGCAATTCGACGTTTGCGAACCGCCTGGACGCCACCGTCCACGAGCTCGGGGCCCTGGCCTGGTACGGCCTGGTCGGGCGACCCTTGCCGGAGATCCAGGGCGGCACGCCGGGCTCCTGATCCGGCGACCGGACGGGGACCGCGCGGAGCGGGCCGCGGGGGCCGAAAAACACCCTCTTGGCCAGTGGGCATTTGCCCCCTATACTCGGCCCCGATGCTGCGCACGCACGCGGCGGGCGCACCTGGCGGTCCGGCGGGACGGGCCCCTGCGCCGTCGCACGCTGGAATCATCCGGAGCGAGGGAGTCGTGAAGCAGGTCGAGGACCCCACTTTCGTCGATCTCATCGCCTGTGAGCGCGACTGCCGCTCCTGCAGCTACGCCGCGGCGCTCGACTGCGACGGCAACTGCGGCGTCTGCCCGCACAACGGGTACTGCCCCTGCGTGAACCCCGTCGTCGCCCGAAGCAAGACAGCCCTGCGGCTGATCGAGCTGCGGCCGATCCTGCTCCAGGATGCGCGAGGCCGGATCTAGGTGGATCGGGCCGACCTTCGCGATCTCGTCGAGCGGATCCGCGCGACCTCGGGGCGTCTTTGACCTCCCCGCCCGGGAGTCGCGGCTGACCGAGCTCGAGGCGCTGACGTCCGCGCCGGCGTTCTGGGACGACCAGCGCTCCGCGCAGAAGGTCCTCCGGGAGGCGGACGGCCTCCGCTCCGAGGTGGACCTGTGGCGGGATCTCGAGGCGCGAGCCACCAGCCTCGAGGAGCTCTTCGACATGGCCACGGAGGCCGACGACGCCGAGATGCTGGCCGAGATCGGACGCGATGCCGAGGCCCTGCGCACGACCTACCAGCGCGAGCGGACCGCGCTCCTCTTCTCCGGCGAGTACGACGGCGGCAGCGCGCTGATCTCGATCAGTGCCGGCGCGGGCGGGACCGAGGCGACGGACTGGGCCGAGATGCTCCTCCGCATGTACCTCCGCTGGGCCGAGCGGCACCGGTTCGGGACCGAGATCGTCGACCAGACGGAGGGCGAGCAGACCGGCCTCAAGAGCGTGACGGCCGCCATCGAGGGGCGGCGCGCCTACGGCTGGCTGCGCGCGGAGCGGGGCGTCCACCGACTGGTCCGGATCAGCCCGTACGACGCCCAGAAGCGCCGGCAGACGACGTTCGCCCTGGTCGAGGTCCTCCCGGAGGCGGAGGACGACGTCGAGATCGAGCTCGACTGGGACGAGATCCGGGTCGACACGTTCCGCAGCCAGGGCGCGGGCGGCCAGCACGTCAACAAGACCGACTCGGCCGTCCGGCTCACTCACCTGCCGACCGGGATCGTGGCCCAGAGCCAGAACGAACGGTCGCAGACCCAGAACAAGGAGCTGGCGATCAAGGTCCTCAAGTCGCGTCTTCTCGAGCGCGCCCTCGAGGAGAAGGAGGCGGAGCTGCAACGCCTCAAGGGCGAGCACGTCGAGGCCGGCTGGGGCAACCAGATCCGCAGCTACGTGCTCCACCCCTACCAGATGGTGAAGGACCACCGGACGGACCAGGAGACGTCGAACACGGCGGCCGTCCTCGACGGCGACCTCGACGCCTTCATGCAGGCCGAGCTGGAGCGGGAGGCGACCGGCGCGTCGATGCCGGGCGTGGGCGAACCGGGATGACCGGCGCCGCGGCCGGCGGAACGCGGACGGGTGGCTCGCTCACCGCCCGGGGGTCGCTCCCCGACGGGCTCGGCCTGCGACCCGCGCACAAGGCCGAGCTCGAGGCCTGCGCCGAAGTCTGGCGGGCGGGGCTCGACGAGTATGGATCGCGCGTGGGCCGGCCTCCGATGATCTCGGCACCCGGTCCGCTGCTGGCGATGCTCGGTCACCTCCGGAGCACCGATCCCGGGAGCTTCCTCGTGGCCGTACGAGCGGAATCCGCGGGCGGGGAGCGGGTCGTCGCCTTCACGGCGGCAATCAGGCGGGCCCACGTCTGGTTCCTGGGAATGCTCTTCGTGCATCCGGACGAACAGGCTCGAGGCCTTGGACGCGCCCTCCTGGAAGCGGTCCTCCCGGCCCCGGACGACGCGACCACCCTGGCCACCTGCACGGATGCCGCCCAGCCGATCTCGAACGGGCTGTACGCGCGGTACGGGATCGTGCCTCGGGTGCCGATCCTTGAGCTCGTCGGGCGACCCGATCCCGCCCGACTCGTACCGCTTCCCTCGGGGATCCGTGCCGTGCCCTTCGAGGTGCTCGCCGGCGATCTCGCCGGCGGACCCGGGCCGCGGCGGCTGGCCGAGCTCGTCGGGGGGCTCGACCGCGAGACCCTCGGGTATTCCCACCCCCAGGACCATGCCTTCCTGGCCACGTCCGGCCGGCTCGGCTATCTCTACGAGGCCGGCGGCGGACGAGCCGTCGGCTACGGCTACACGTCCCGGGTGGGCCGCGTCGGCCCGCTCGCGGTGGAGGACGAGGCGCTCCTGCCGGCCGTCCTCGGTCACCTCCTCGGGGCCGTCCAGCCGGCCGGAGCATTCTCGGCCTGGATCCCGGGCTCGGCCGGGCGAGCGGTCACCGCGCTCCTGGAGGCGGGCCTGCGGATCGAGGACTTCCCGGCTCTGCTGTGCTGGGACCGGCCGTTCGCGGACTTCTCCCGCTACGTGCCGATCACGCTCGCCGTGCCGTGACGTCCCACGACCGCCGCCGTCGCGACGGATCGCCGCCGCGGTGGTAGCCTCGGGACGACCGTGACGAGCGCCACCCTCCCCCCGCCGGCCTCCGATCCCGCGCAGGGCCCCGGGCAGGCCGTCGGCGCCGAACCCGCCGCGCATCCCCTCCTGGCCCTCCGCGGCGTGGGTAAGACGTACCCAAACGGCAAGATCGCCCTCCGCGACATCGACCTCACCCTGGGGGAGGGGGAGTTCGTCTTCCTCGTCGGCCCGTCCGGCGCCGGCAAGTCGACCCTCCTCAAGCTCCTCATTCGTGACGAGCTCCCGACTGCCGGCGCGGTGGTCGTCGACGGCAAGGATCTCGCCCGGGTCCCGCGCCGAAAGGTCCCGGAGCTCCGGCGCCGGGTCGGAATCGTGTTCCAGGACTTCAAGCTGCTGGCGGACCGCTCGGTGCGGGACAACGTGGCGTTCGCCCTGGAGGTGACCGGAACCCCCCGGGGCCGCATCAAGCCGGCCGTCGAGCGCGCACTTGCCGTCGTGGGCCTCGCCGCCCAGGCCGACCAGCGGCCGAGCACGCTCTCCGGCGGCGAGCAGCAGCGGACGGCGATCGCCCGCGCGCTCGTGCACGAGCCCCGCCTGATCATCGCCGACGAGCCGACCGGCAATCTCGACCCGCTCATCTCCTGGGAGATCATCCAGCTCCTGCTGCGGATCAACGAGCTGGGGGTGACCGTCCTGATGGCGTCCCACAACGCCGAGGTCGTGACCTCGCTCCGCCGGCGCGTCGTCGCCCTCGAGGAGGGCCGGATCGTGCGTGACGAGATCGGCGGCTATCACCGCGAGGATTGAGGACCACCACCCTGAGCGCCATCGTCGGGTTTCCGCGGTTCCTCGCCTTCAGCCTCGGCCGCGCCCTGCACGGGATCCGCCGCAACGCCCTCATGAGCCTGGCGGCGATCGCCACCATGGTGCTCATGCTGCTGCTCCTGGCGGGCTTCTGGCTCCTCCAGGCGGGCCTGGTGGCAGGCGTGACGTACGTCGAGGAGAAGGTGGAGGTCGTCGCCGACCTGCGAGACGTGGCGGGCGCCGAGCCCGTGCTATCCGTCCAGGCCCAGGCCCTGGCGGCCGACGTGGCCGCGCTCCCGCAGGTCCGTGCCGTGCGCTACGTCTCGAAGGACGAGGCGCTCGCCCGCTTCCGGGCCCGCCTCCGCGAGCGCGGCCAGGTGGACCTCACGGGATACCTGGACCGCAACCCGCTGCCGGCGAGCCTCGAGGTCAGCCTCGTCGATCCGCGCGACTACCAGCCGGTCGTCGACATGCTGACGGAGCGGCAGGCGATCGTCGAGGACGTCGTGGAGGTGCAGCAGCTGGTGGAGCGGCTGACGTCGGTCACGAACGTGCTGCGGACCGGGGGCCTGATCGTCCTTGTCCTCGTCGGATTCGTGGTCCTGTTCATCATCGTCAACACGATCCGGCTGGCGGTGGTCGCGCGGCGAGAGGAGATCGAGATCATGCGCCTGGTGGGCGCCTCCGACGCGTTCATCCGCTGGCCCTTCATCTTCGAGGGCGCCCTGGTGGGGCTGCTCGGCGCGGCCTGTGCCCTGGCGGTGCTGGCGGCCCTGGCCGGCCCGGCCAGCGACCTGATGTATGGATTTTTCCGGGTGCTGCCCCTCGAGCTCGGCTCGATCGGCCGGGACATCGTCCTCCTGGTGGTCGGGACGGGCCTCGGGGTGGGCGTCCTGGGCTCCTGGTTGTCGGTCCGCAGCTACCTCGCCCGCTGACCGGCCCCGGCCCCTCGAGCTCCGTCAACGGGCGCCGCGGCCCGGACCCCGGCCGGGCCAGGGCACGGGTCGGCTGACCACATCCCCCCGGTCGGCTGACCGAGCCCCCGCCCGTCGACTGACCGCTCGCCCCGCCGGCTGCCGGGCGAAACCGACTGCAGGCTCCATCCGAACCCCCGATGTACGCTTCTCACCCGCGCCACGCCGAGCCCTCTTCCTGCGCATTGGACGTTTGATGACCGACTCTCCCGCTCCCGAACCCCGTCCGGCCGCGCCCCTGCCCGCCGCCGACCGGGCCGCTCCTCGCTCGACCGAGGACGGCGAGGCTCCCAGTTCGACGCCCGCGATGTCGGAGTCCGATCGCGCGGCCTTGACCGTGCCCGCCGTGCTCACCGGGGCGGCGCCGGGCGATGCTCCGGCGGGCGATGCTCCGGCGGGCGATGCTCCGGCGGGCGATGCTCCGGCGGGCGATGCTCCGGCGGCGCCGGCCCGCCGGCGGACCGTCGGCCCGCTGCAGGTCGCGCTCATCGCCGTGGCCGTGCTGGCAGGCGCCGGCCTCTTCCTCTCCGGCTTCACGCTCGGTGCCCGCACCGCCACCACGCCCGGCACCCCGGCCGCGGAGGCGGACCTCTTCGCGCCCTTCTGGGACACCTACGAGTCGATCACCAAGAGCTACGTTGGGCCGGTCGACCGCGAGAAGCTCGTCCAGGGCGCGATCAACGGCATGGTCGGCGCCCTGGGCGATCCGTTCTCGTCGTACATGAGCCCCGATCAGCTCCGCCAGGCGCGAGAGTCGATCGGCGGTGAGTTCAGCGGTATCGGGGCCACGGTGTCGACACGTCCAACCGACGCGACCGCGGCCGATTGCGCCACGATCGGGCCGACGTGCCTCATGGTCGTTGTGTCGCCGATCGACGGCTCGCCGGCCCAGCGCGCCGGCGTCAGGGCGGGCGACCGGATCACGGCCGTCGACGGCAAGACCGTGGACGGCGAGACCCTCGAGGCCGCGATCGGCCGCGTCCGAGGGGTGAAGGGCACGGCCGTCGTGCTGACACTCGCCCGCGACGGCGGGGCGCCCTTCGACGTGTCCATCGTGCGCGACACGATCGTGTCCCGGCAGGTCGACAGCCGCGACCTTGCCTCTGGTGCGGTGACCTACATCCGCCTTGCCGCCTTCTCCGACAACTCCGCTGATCAGTTCGAGGCCGCCCTCCGCGCGGCCCGGGACAAGGGCGTGACGAAATTCATCATCGACCTGCGTGACAACGGCGGCGGCTTCGTGACCGCGGCCCGCTCCATCGCCAGCCAGTTCATCGCCTCGGGCCCGATCTTCTGGGAGGAATCCGCCGACGGCACCCAGCTCGCGACCAACGCCACGTCCGGCGGCGTGGCCACCGGGTCCGACGTCCAGGTTGCGGTGCTCGTCAATGGCGGCAGTGCCTCGGCCAGCGAGATCCTCGCCGGCGCCCTCCAGGACACGAAGCGCGGCACCCTCGTGGGCGAGAAGACGTACGGGAAGGGGACGATCCAGGAGTGGATCGACCTCAGCGCCGACGCCGGCGGCTTCCGCCTGACGATCGCGAAGTGGCTTACCCCGGACAAGCGCTGGATCCACCGCGTCGGCCTCCAGCCGGACCTGGCCGTACCGCCGGCCAGCGCCGGGGCCAGCGAGCCGGGCTCCAGCGGCGACCCGTATATCGACGCGGCCCTCGGCGTGCTGAAG
Organism: uncultured Chloroflexia bacterium; assembly: GCA_963776355.1. Lineage (GTDB taxonomy): Bacteria > Chloroflexota > Limnocylindria > Limnocylindrales > CSP1-4 > CTSoil-043. Next base: position 551,142 of record CAVZLU010000006.1, read on the forward strand.
GCGTCCGCCACATCGCCCCTTGTTCAGCCCGCCGTCGTCAGGCCGGCGCTCGCCCGCGCGGCGTAGACGGCCGCACGGCGGCTGCCTCTGCGACCGGCTCGCCTCGGTTCGCTGCCTCCCTGGGGTTGATGGGTAACGGAGGTGCCGAAACGCGTACACCTGCTTGCCAGATCCGGCGGTGTCCTGTACGTTTCCCGCGACCGAAAGGAGGTGATGTGCAGTGACGGACAGTTGTGAGCGTCGTTGCACCACCTCGCAGGAGGCGGCCGTCTGACGGACGCCACCCGCGGGTGGGCAGCTAGAAACGCGTTCGGACGCCGGTCCCTCGATGGGGCCGGCGTTCGTGCGTCCGGGTGCCCGGCTGAGGCACCATCGTCGGCGCCGTCGCCGGCCGCCGCGCCGACGTGCCGCGCCGGCGCACGCGTGTTCCCCGCGCACCATGAAGGAGCAGCCGCCGATGGGCGAGGAGACGATCGCCCTCAACCGCAAGGCACGCCACGAGTTCCATATCGAGGAGACGCTCGAGGCAGGAATCGTCCTCACCGGCACGGAGATCAAGTCGATCCGGGCCCGAAAGGTCAGCCTCCAGGAGGCCTACGCCCGGATCGAGCGCGGTGAGGCCTGGCTCGTCGGCGCCCACATCGCGCCGTATGCGACCGGCAATCGCTACAACCACGAGGCGAAGCGGACGCGGAAGCTCCTCCTCCACAAGGATGAGATCCACGAGCTCCTGGGGATCACGAAGTCGAAGGGGCTGACGCTGGTGCCCCTGCGCCTGTACATCGACGGCCGGGGCCACGCCAAGCTCGAGATCGCCCTCGCCCGGGGCAAGCAGCTCCACGACCGGCGGCGGGACATCGCCGATCGCGACGCGAAGCGCGAGATCGCCCGGGAGCTCGCCAACGCCCGTCGCGGCCGCTGATCGGCCGGCGCCGCGAGCGCCGGCACCCGGGTCGCCGTCGGGGTGTCGGGGTCCGGTTACTCGGCCGGCGCCCGGCCCAGCCCGTCGGCCGGGGCCTGCGTCGATGGGGCCGCTGGCATCCCGGGCGGCGCCTCGCCCGGCCCGTCGGCCGCCGTCGCGGCGGGCAGGAGACGCTCGACGATCACGACGTCGCGCCAGCGCCCGTCGAGGCGCCCGTGGCGCTCGTAGACGCCAACTTCGCGAAACCCGAGGCTCCCGAGGAGCCGGAGGCTGGCGACGTTGTCGGTGAAGACGCGCGAGACGAGCTTCCAGAAGCCCGCGCGGGAGGCGGCCTCGAGAATCTCCTCCATCGCCAGCCGGCCCGCGCCCCGTCCGCGCGACCCGCGGGCGACATAGACCGAGAACTCGGCCACGCCGTCGTAGCATGCCCGCGGCCGGTACGTGGTCGTCGCCGCGAACGCGATCACCGCGCCGGCCGGGTCTTCGACGACCACGATCGGGTGCCGTCCATCGAACCAGGCCTCCACGTCGGCGGCCGTGCGCGGACGGGTTTCGAAGGTCGCGATCCTCTCCTCGATCCCCTCCGAATAGATGCGGGCGATCGGCCCGGCGTCGCTCGCCATGGCCGGCCTGGCGAGCATGCCCGCCTCCGTCACCGCAGCACGGGCCCCCGGCCCAGGCGCATCGCTGGACTATCCGCGTGCGTCGCGGAGGGCGCGGGCGATCTGGGCCAGGTGCTGGACGTCGTGCGTCGCCAGGTGGATCGCCTGGCCCTCGATCGTGATCGTGCCCACCTCGGCATGCCGGCCCCTCCGAGCCCAGCCACCGGCCGGCAGTGCTCGAAGGAGGGCGACGTGGTCGGCTCTGTGCCGGGCGAACGCTGCCGCGGCCATGGGCAGGTCGTCGGCGGCGTAGCCGCGCTCCACGGCCCAGGCATCCTGGTCGTACGCCGCCAGGATCGGGTCCTCCTCGTCGCGCATCGCCCGCGCCCGCTCGAGGGCGCGCTCCTCGGCGTCGCGGAGGTGGCAGACCACCTCCACGACGCTCCAGCCCTCGTCGCCGCCCTTCGACCGCCGGGCGAGGTCCTCGCCCACGCCGAAGAGGACACCGTCGAGGGCTTCCGGCCCGGCGGTCAGGGCATCGGTGACGTCGCGTTCGGTGTCGTACATGGCGCCCCCTCCGGTGTGGCGGCGATCCCGCGCACCCGGCGCGAATCTGCCCGATGGCCGCGGCCGCATCGTACTGCCGGGACGGCATGATCGGGAGGCGTGAGACGGGCGCCCGCCAGGTCCGCCGTGAAGCGGCCGGCTCCCGGGAGGTCGCCGCCACGGTTGGGGGTAGAATGAGAGCGCCGGCCCGTGTGCCGGTACGGGATGGCCTGTGGGTCGTTCCGATCGGTGGGGATGCGTGGTCTCGACGGGGCCCCGCAGCCCGGGAACGCGAGCCGAGGATGCCGCTCTGGCCTCGTTAAAAGGCGGCAAAACGAAGTACCTGCCAACAAGCAGCCTGCTCTCGCCCTCGCCGCTTAGGCGGTAAGGTGAGCGTGGAAGCGGCCTCTCCTCCGTGGGCCGTGGAAGCGTCACTCAGCGGAGGTGCAGCCCCGGCAAGCGCCGCGTAGCCGGGAGCCAAGCCCGATCTAGGGACACGCAGCTGGGCCGGTCATCGCCCCTGCCGATGGGGGTGGGCCGGTCGAGATCAAGCATCGGACACGCTCGTAGTGGGCCCGAGTCACGGGTTTCGGACGGGGAGTTCGACCCTCCCCCATCTCCACCAACTCCTCGTCGGTCGGCCGGCGATCGTGCGATACCATGCCAGTGACGCCCTCTCCGGCGACCGCAGCTCAGCTGATGCCCCGGACATCGAGCACCCGTCCCCAGTGGAAGACGCGGACGGCGATGAGCACGCCGAACGCGGCCAGGACGAGGATGGCCGCGGCTGCGATCGACGCGTCGAGGTTGCCGCCCTGGAACTCGCCGTAGACGACGAGCGGCAGGGTCTGCGTCCGGCCCTCCACGTTGCCGGCGAACATGATCGTGGCCCCGAACTCACCGAGCGCGCGGGCCCAGCTCATGACGAGTCCGGCCGCCAGCGCCGCGCTGGCGAGCGGCACCGTGACCGACCGGAACAGCTGCCGCTCCGACGCGCCGTCCACCCGCGCGGCATCTTCCAGGTCGCGATCGACGCCGGCAAGGCCGGTCCGGGCGGAGCGGACGAAGAACGGGGCCGAGACGAAGATCTGGGCAAGGATCACGGCGACCGTCGTGAACGGCACCGAGAACCCCAGCAGCTCGAACGGCGCCGAGAGCAGCCCACGGCGCCCGAAGACCAGGAGCAGGGCGAGGCCGGCGACCGACGGCGGCAGGACGATCGGGAGGTCGACGATCGCCTCGAGCCAGCCTTTGCCCAGGAATCGCCGGCGCGCCAGGACGATCGCAAGGGGGAGTCCGAGCAGGATCGTGACGACCAGGCTGATCGCCGTCGTGACCAGGCTCAGCCACAGTGCCTGGACGACGACCGGGGAGGCGAGCGCGACCTGCAGGGACCCGTCGAGGACGGCTCGCACGACGAGGCCGAGGACAGGCAGTGCAAGGAAGAGGACGAAGAGTGCCGCCAGCGACACGATCGACCGCTCACCCCAGCCACCCGGCCGCGGCGAAGCCGGCCGCGCGCGGTCGGCCGCGCCCCCGGTGCTCCCGGTCCCGGTCCCCGCGATGGAATCGATCATGACGACGGGGGCAGGAACCCGAGGCTGGTCAGGATCGCCTGCCCGCCAGGTCCCGCGAGCCAGTCGAGGAATGCCCTGGCCGCCGCGGGGTTCCTGGAGGCCCCGACGACGACGCCGTCATAGGTTGCCGGCACGTTCGCCGCATCGGGCACGTCGATCCTCGTGACCGTGTCGGATGTCCTGGCGTCGGTCACATACACGATGCCGGCGTCACCCTCGCCGAGCTCGACCTTGGCGATGAGCGCCTTCACGTTGTCTTCCTTCGAGGCGACGTTCGCCGCGTAGGCGGCGACGAAGTCGGCCGGATAGCCGGGCTCCCTGGCCAGGTTCTGCACGAGCTGCGTCGCGTACTTCGTGATCGGCACGCTGTCGCCCGCCGCGATGACCTTGACCCCGGGCCTGGCCAGGTCGGCCGGCGACCTGATCCCGGCCGGGTTGCTCGCCGGGACGACGATCGTCAGCTTGTTGGTCGCGAAGCTGACGGGATCGCCCGCGGCGAGGTGCTTGTCGACGAGCTTCTTCGGGTTCGCCGTATCCGCCGACAGGAAGACGTCGGCCGGCGCCCCCTGCTCGATCTGGGTCTCGAGCGCAGCCGAGGAGTCGGTCGAGATCGTCAGGGTCGTCCCGGGGTTTGCCGCCTCGTAGGCCGCCTTCGCCCTGTCGAGGACGCCCTTGAGCGAGGCCGCGCCGTAGATCGTCAGCGCGGCGCCCGCGGCGGTCGACGCGCCCGTCGATGCGGACGCGGCTGTCGTGGGAGCCGCCGATGCGGCGGCGCTCGCGGATGGAGACGCCCCGCCGCTGGAGCAGGCCGCGAGCGCGATGGCGACGATCGACGTCAGAACGGCGATGCGGGGCTTCATGCTCGCGACTCCCGGGACGACGGGATCTCGACGATGACGTTCGTTGCCTTGACGACGCAGACGGCCTCGTCGCCGACCCTGAGCCCCAGGTCGTCGACGGCCTCGGCAGTCATCAGGCTGACCAGCCGATGCGGTCCGGCGATGACCTCGACGACCGCGGCGATCCGGTCGCGCTCGATCCTGGTGACGATCCCGGGGAACCGATTGCGTGCCGACTGGGCGACGATCGGCCGATCGGAGGACGCCTTTCGCCGCTCGTCGAGGAGCCGGCGGACCTCCTCGATCTCCACGAGGCGCTGGCCGCCGTCGGATCGCTCCATCCGGAGCCGTCCCTCGGCCTCCCACCGTCGCAGGGTCTCGACCGTCACACCGAGCATCTCGGCGGCCTGGCCGACGCGCAGGCGCGCGGACGATCGCGGGACGTTCTCGGTCATACAGCGGAGTATCAGCCAAGAACGGCAACGGTGTCTAGGAGTTGCCGGGCGCGCCCACAGGAACCGAGTGACGCCGACCGGGTGTCGCGAAGGTCCGCCAACGTCGCGCGCGAGGCGACCGGCCTCCGCCGTCGAGCCAATGACCGCTCCCGCGACCGCGGACGGTCGGCGACCGACGCGGCCGAAGCCGCGGTCAGCGCTCCGGATCGGGCAGCGGTGCCCAGCCCTTCCCGTGCCGCGAGGAGCGCCGCCTCGACGCGGCTGCGCACCTGGAGCTTCCCGAGGATGTTCGTCATGTAGTGCTTGATCGTCTTCTCGGCCAGCCCGAGGCGGTCGCCGATCTCCTGGTTGCCGAGACCGGAGGCGACCAGCTCGAGCACCTCGCGCTCGCGGGCGGTGAGCTCGTCGAGCGGCGAGGTCCGTGGCTTCGACATCTCCCGCAGGAGCCCCCAGGCGAGGCCGGGCGCGACGTACACCTGGCCGGCATGCACCGACCGGATCACGCCGATCAGCTCGGTGGCGCCGGCGCCCTTGAGGACATAGCCGGAGGCGCCGGCCTTCATCGCCGCGATGACGTCGTCCTCGTCTTCGGAGACGGTGAGCATGATGACGCGCGTGGCCGGGCACGCGACGTTGATGTCCCGCGCCGCGTTGAGCCCCCCGCCAGGCATGGCGATGTCGAGGAGGACGACGTCCGGGAGGTGCTCGCGGGCCATCGCGACCGCCTCGGCGGAATCGCTCGCCTGGGACACGACGTCGAGATCTGGCGCCGCGCCGAGCGAGGCCACGACGCCGGCCCGGAACATCGGGTGATCGTCCGCCACGACGAGCCGGATCGTGTCCGTCACGCGTTGCCCTCCGCCTGGCCCGGCGCCCGCCGGCCTCGCGGCAGCGGCCAGCGAACCCGGGCCACCGTCCCCGCCCGGGGGTCGACGAGACCTCGAAGTCGCCGCCCAGCAGCTCGGCCTGCTCGCGCATGCCGGCCAGGCCGAGACCCGGCTCGGGGCCCAGCGCGTCGACGTCGAAGCCCGGGCCTCGATCGGATACTTCGAGGGCAAGGACCTTCTCGTCGGCATCGAGCTTCACCCGGACGCCTTCTCCACGACCGTGGCGGAATGCGTTCGACAGGAGCTCCTGGGTGGCGCGGTACAGGGCGATCTTGATGGGCAGCGCGACCTGGTCGGGCGCCTCGGCGATGGCGACCTCGACGGGCATCCCCGTCCGGCGGATGTGGTCCGAAACCGCCCGCGAGGCGACCTCCCGGACGTCGAGCGGGGCGAGCTCCGGCATCCGCAGGCCGGCCGCGATGGCCCGCATGTCGCGCAGCGCGTCCTGGAGGGCAGCCTCGATCTCCCCCAGCTCCGGCGGCGGCTCGCCGGTCTTCGCCTCCGCCGCCCGGAGGGCGTCGAAGCGGATGAGCGCCAGGGCAAGGGTCTGGCCCGGGCCATCGTGGAGGTCGGCGCTGACGCGACGCTGGGCCCGCTCGTTGAGGGTCAGGGTCCGCTGGCCCGCCGCACGCACCTTGTCGTTGAGGGCGGAATTCTGGTCCAGCAGGGTCGAGAGCTCGCCGACCTGGCGCTTCAGGTCGGCTTCCTGGCGACCGATCGTGTCGCTCCCCTGCTTCACGATCCCGAAGAGCAGCAGGAACGAGCCACCGATCGCCGCGGCGACGAGGGCCCAGGAGACCAGGCGCGCCTGCCAGACCTCGTCGTCGATGGCATTCGGGAGCTGGTAGAACTCGACCACGGCGATGATGTCGTTGGTGCCGCTTCGGCGCACCGGGAGGTACATCTCCAGCAGCCGGGACCAGTGCTGCCGCTCGACCGCATTCTCGGTGGCGGTGAGGTTGCTGAGGTCGGCTGTGACACGTCCGTCGAACGACTCGGCCAGGTCGCCCTCGACCGGAAAGGTCTGCCCGACGAGCGCGGGAATCGAGCCGTAGACGATCGTGCCGGAGGGGGACCAGACCCGCAGCGACACGACCAGGTCCCGGAGCGGGCCTGTCTGCAGCAGGCTGTCCAGCTCGGCCGTGCTGGCGGGGGTCAGCTGGCCGTTGGCGGCGAGATCCTGCAGGTGGGGCTCGACGAAGCTCTCGACGTACAGGGCCGTGACCGACGCCGTCCGGTCCACGATCCCACGCTCCAGCGTGTTCCCGATCCAGATGCCGACGACAAGGCCGACGACGATGAGGATGACGAGGTTGGCCGCCAGGAAGCGCCGCGCCAGCGTCAGGCGAGGCCGCTGGAGGGCCCGTCGCCAACGCCTCGCCGGCCTCGCGGCGACAGCCGTGCCGGCCTGCGCCGCGACGGGCTCGGGAGCGGGCGGGAATGAGATGCTCGACATCGTCGCCTCATCGTACGCGCGCGAAGCGGCCCCGAGAACGGGCCAGGGTCGGCCGCTCCGTCAGACCAAGGTCCGAATCACTTCGCGACCGGGGCCTGTTTCGGCGGCCGGCGCAAGCACCGACGCTGTGGGCCACATCGCCGGGCCACCCGGGACCGAGAGACCAAGTCCAGCCGGTCCCACCCGACGAAAGACCCACGAGGAGTCCCCGATGTCCCGCCTCGCACGCTTCAGCCCGGCCCGGCTCCTCGCCTCGGGAGCCATGGCCAGCGCCCTCACGATGGGCGCGCTCCTTGCTCCCGCAGCGACGTTTGCGAGCGGCGGCAGCCCGACCGTCCGGGCCGTCGGCCACTGCAGCGCTCGCAGCACGAGCGCACTGAAGGCCAAGCACGACAACGGCCGTATCGAAGTCGAGTTCCAGGTCGACCAGAACCGTGTCAACCGGCTGTGGAACGTCCGCATCTGGGACGACGGCCACCGCGTCTTCACCGGCGCCCGGCGGACCACCGCTCCGAGCGGCTCCTTCACGGTCCGGCGGCTGATCACGAACCGGGCCGGCGTCGACACCCTCGTCGCCCTCGCCGTCAACCCCAGGACCGGCGAGACCTGCCGGGCGAGGCTTCGCGTCTGATCTCCGGCTCCACTCCCCCTTTCGGGAACGAGGCAGGCCGCGCGGGGCCGCCCTCGTTCCCGTTCCCGTCGTTCTCCCGGCGCCGGAGCGGGTCCGACAGGCGTCGCCGCCGAGCCTCCGGCGGTCAGTAGCCGCCGCCGCCCCCGCCGCCCCCGTTGTTGCAGGCCGCGATCAGGATCGGGAGGGCGGCCAGGGCGGCCAGCAGGAGGTGCCGGCAAATCCACTGCAGTCGGAGTCGAACGGCCATGTCACACCTCGTGAGGGAGCGGATGGCCCGAGATACGCCCCGAAGCCCCGAGCGGATCTGCCCCCCGCGCGCGGGAAGCGTCGTGGCGCCACGCCGTCGCGGGCGAGCCCTCCCGACGCGCGGGCGTGTCAACACCGGCGTCGTCGCAGCCGCTACCCTGACCGGGTCAACCAGCAGGAGCGGCGGAGAGATGAGCACGACGGGCCCCGATCCAGCGGCCACAGCAGGCGAGCCCGCCCCGGCGCCGGCCTCCGCCCCGCCCGAAGGCCCGGCCGTCGCGGCGGCGCCACCGAGCCGGCGGTCCGCGATCCTGCGGTCGGGCCTGATCATCGGCGTCCTGGTCATCGTCTTCGTGGTCATCCTCCCCCGGTATATCGACTACTCGGATGTCCTCACCGCGTTCCAGGGCCTCTCGGCCGGGCAGATCGCCCTCATCACGGTTCTCGGGGCGATCGGCTGGGTGGTCAGCGGTCTCGTCTTCAGCGCGCTCATCCCGGGCCTCTCGGCCGTCCGCGGGGCGATGTCGTGGTTGATCCTGTCCGGGATCGGCTCGAGCATCCCGTTCGGCCCGTGGAACATGGGCGTCCTCTGGGTGGTCGAGCGCGGCTGGGGCATCAGGAACGTCCCGGCGACGTCCGGCATCGCCCTGTACGGGGTCGTCAACGAGCTGAGCCGCCTCTTCCTGCCGCTCTTCGCCGTTATCGTCCTCGCCCTCACCGGCGACCTCACGGGGACAGTGAACGCCGGGGCCGCGTGGACGGTCGCCATCCTCAGCATCGTCGCCTTCCTCGGCGTGACCGGGCTGATCATCGCCGTCGTCCGCTCGGAACGCGTCGCCGACTGGCTGGGCCGAACCGGGCAGCGCGTCACGTCGAGCGTCATGAAGCGACTCGGGCGGAAGGGAACACCCGACGTCGCCGGCTCGATCCGCCGGTTCCGGGATCAGCTCGGCGAGGTGATCCGACGCCGGGGCCTGCTGGCGCTGACGCTGTCGATCCTCTCCCAGTTCGCCTGGGCCATCGTCCTCATCGTCTCCCTGCGCCTGGTCGGGGTTCCCGACAGCGCGCTCACCGCGGGCGAGATCTTCGGCGTCTACGGCCTCGTCATGGTGGTCACGATCATCCCCCTCTCGCCGGGGGGTGCGGGCGTGCCCGAGCTGCTGTTCATCACGTGGCTGTCGGCCATCGCCGGTCCCCAGTACCAGGCCCAGGTCACGGCCGGAGTCTTCCTGTACCGGCTGTACTACTGGTTCCTTCCGATCCCGCTGGCGTGGATCCTGCTCAAGGTGGTCCGCCGCGGAAAGTCGATGCTGCCGACCACCGCGGAGCTCCGGGCCGACGCCGCCGGCTGAGGCGACGGCGCTCGGGGACGCTCCGTCAGCCCCGGTGGTCCTCGACGAGCGGGAGATCGTCGCGCTGGCGGAGATGGAAGGCGACCCCGTAGACCTCGCCTGTGCCCGGGTCGCGCCGGGGCGCCACGGTCATGCGCCAGTCGCGGCCGCCCATGCGAATCCAGCGGGCTCCGGTCGGCCGCGGCCCAGCACGGCGTCGAGGACGGCAAAGCCGGCAGGGGGCAGGCCGATGAGCCCCTCGCGGGCCGGAAGGCCCACGCAGCCGCCGCCAAAGACCGATCGGAACGCCTCGTTGCCGTACACGACCACGTGCCCTGCGCCGTGGCAGATCCCGGCGGGCCGGCTCGCCGCGGGGTCGCGACCGGCGACGCGGGAATCACTCGTCGGATGCACGGGCCGGCGGTCCTCCACGACGATTCTGTACCACGAGTCGAGCAACCAGGCCACGTCCCGAAGTTCCCACCATCCGCAGAACCTCCGAGCGGACCAGCCGCGGACGATCGCCCGCACCGGCCGCGGGCGCGCCGCGGGACGGCCTACGGGGCGGGCGTCGGGGCTGGCGCGGGCGGTGGGGCTGGTGTGGGCGGCGGGGCCGGCGTGGGCGTCGGGGCGGCGGGGGGCGCGGCCGCCTTCTTGCCGACGAGCAGGATGCCGTTCACGCGCTTGTAGTCAGAGTAGAACGTGTCGTTGTGGATGACCTTGCCCCCCGGGCCGCGGACGACGCGCGTCACCCAGACGTGCATGCCGTTGTCCGGCAGCTCGATGCGCTTGGACTGGCCCGGGCGCAGGCTGGTCGTGTACTGGACCGTGTCGATCGCCCGGACCACGTTTCGGATCGTCGGGCGCGAGAAGCTCACGGTGCGACCCGTCGGCGCCCCCCAGATCTCGAAGCGGACGAAGTTGACCCCGGTCCAGCCGCGAATCAGGATCGGGGACTTCGTGTCGTTGCGGAACCGCATGCTCTGCTGGCTGCCGGCGGTCTTCCAGACGGTGGCGTCGAGGCCCATCGGGTAGCGATTGATGTAGTAGTAGTGATTGTTGCGGCTGAGGATCTCGAGGCCGGCCCGGGCGGCGGCGTTGAAGAGCGTCGTCGAGGACGAGCAGATGCCGCCGGCCAGGGCGCCGGTCGGCTGCGTGCGGCCCTCCAGGATCGCTCCGCCATCGCGGTAGCCGCGGGCGTATGTGACCGGGCCCAGGGCCGACCAGAAGTCGAACACCGCGCCCGGCTGGACCACGTAGCCGTTGATGTCGCTGGTCGGGATCGAGATGTTGTTGCCGAACCCGTTGGCCTCGTAGCGATGGAACATGGTCGTCCAGCCCGCGAGGCGCTTCATCAGCGGCGCCGCCTTCCGGGCCTGCTCCGTCGAGAGCTTCGGCGCAATGGCGGTGATCGCGAGCTTGACGGCCGCCGAGCGGTCGGGCGTGACGTTCGCCCGATCCGCCACTGCCCGGGCAACGAGAGCCGCGGAGGCGGCGACGTCGAGGGCGCGTCCATTCCGGGCGGCGACGACGCCGACGACCGCCGACCCGCGGCCCACGAGGAACGTCGCATCCTTCGGGTCACGATCGATCTTCGCGGCCAGGGCGGCCAGGGCCTTGGACGGGGCCGTCGGCGACACGGTCGGGCGGTAGGCGCTGTCGGTCGTCGGCTCGAACCGGATCCACGACCGCACCGTCGCCGCGCGGATCGTCCAGCTCTCCTTGCCGCTGCCGAGCTTCACGTCCCGGGCCATCCGGGTCGCGGCCGCCACGGCATCAGCCGCCTCGGCGTCGGAGACGGAGGGCTCGATTCGGACGGCCCCGAACGTGAGTCGCAGCGTGTCCGGCGCGGCCGGATCGGCCAGGCGGGCGAGGAGCGCGGCGGCGACGTCCGCGCGGGGGAGCCCGCTGCCGGCTGACGCCGGGGTGGTCGTGAAGCCGGCCTTCGTCACGGCGGCCGAGGCATTCACGGGGGCCCGGTCGAGCGAGGCCGCGACCGCGCCGACGGCGCGGGCGACGGCCTGCGGGTCGAGCTCGACGAGCGGCTTGATCTCCGTCCCGTTGAGCAGGCTGCGGACGCCCTGGGCGGCCCGTCCCAGCGGATCGGCCTGGCTCCGTCCCACGGACCAGGCAAGCTCGACGAGGGCCGGCACGTCCGCATGCCGCCCGAGATCTTCGTAGGCGATGGTGAGGTCGACGCCGTCGACCGTGACCACGGCCCGGCCCGCGCGGTAGTGGGCGAGGTCGCGCTCGAGCCGGGTGGCCGCAGCGTCGCGGGTCAGGCCCGAGACGTCGACGCCGTCGACGGTGACCCCCGGGTAGATCCGGTCGGTGTACTGGCCGTCGTAGGCCACCATCGCCCCGGCCCCGAAGGCGAGGGCGAGGACGAATCCCGCGAGCACGCCGAGGACGAGCTTCCCACGCGGGAAGCCCCGGCCGCGGGTTGGCGTGGTCAGTGCTGGTGTCATCGGGTGGCTGAATTTAGCAGGGCGCGCAGGGGTCGATCGTCCCGGACCGACAGGTCGAGCGTCGCGGTCCGGCCGCTCGATCAGCCCGCGCGGGGGATGACCACGATGCGCCGGTTGGGCTCCTCGCCGATCGACTGCGTGCCGACTGCCGCGTGGCCTCGAAGCGCGAGGTGGACCCAGCGTCGCTCCAGGGCGGGCATCGGCTCGAGCTGGAGCATCTTGCCCGTTTCGACGACCCGGTCCGCGGCCCGCAGGGCGATCTCGCGGAGCTGCTTCTCGCGGCGCCCGCGATAGCCCTCGACGTCGACCAGGACCCGGGTCCACTCACCCATCTGGCGGGACAGCATCAGGTTGACGATGTGCTGGAGGGCCGACAGGCGCTCGCCCTTGCGTCCGATGAGGGCGCCGAGCGCCTCGTGCACCTCGTCGTCCGAGCCGACGACGTTGAGCCGGTTCGTCTCGCCGGTTTCGACCACGACCTCGATCTCGAAGCCGAGGTGATCCATCAGCTGCTCGAGGATGGCCTTGCCGGCGTCGAGCGCCGCGGGCGAGGCCTCGGCCGCCTGGAGCTCCTCGCGCTCGCGGGTCAGCGAGCGGGCCACCTGGACCATCTCCTCCTCGGCGGACGAGACCGCGGTGCCGCCGCGCCCGGGCCGCGCCGTGTCCGGGCGCGGAGGCCGGTCATCGCGGCGGGGCGGCCGGGTGTCGCGGGCCGGGCGGTCGTCGCGGCGCGGGGGCCGCTCCTCGCGGGGCCGTTCGTCGCGGCGGGGGGGTCGGTCGTCGCGGGCCGGGCGGTCGTCGTGGCGCGGGCGGTCGTCGCGAGGGCGTTCATCGCGGGGCGGTCGTGGCGGGAGGGGCGTGGCCTCGGCCGCAGCGCGCTTGGGGGCCGCACCGCCGAGGGCGCTCCGCGGTGCGGCGACGATCCGGGCGGGCTCGGCCCCCATGCCCAGCACGCCGCGACTGCCCGGCGTGAGGATCTCGAAGTCGAGCTCGTCGAGACCGACTTCGAACGCCTCGCGGGCGTTGCGGAGTGCTTCTTCGACGGACTTGCCGGTGAACTCGCGGTACTCGCTCATGGTCTCAGCGCTTTCTCCCTCGGCGGCCTTGGCGGCCTCGTTCGCGCGGGCGCACCGTGGCCGCCGCGGATGCGGTCCGGTCAGCCTCTCTGCGCGCGATGGGGCGGGGTGGAGTGGTGGTGCCCCCCTTGCCGTCGCCGGTCGGCGCACGGCTGTCGGATGGGATCTCGACGGGGAAGCGGGGCCGGTGGTCCTGGGCAAAGGACGGCGTCCATCCGAGGACGGGGAACATCGATCCCCAGCCGACGATCAGGTACTGCTGGGCGATGCCGAAGATCGTGGTGACGATCCAGTAGATGAAGAGGCCGGCGGGCAGGAACCCGCCATAGAGGATCGAGATCAGGGGGAGGAACAGGACGAGCTGGCGCTGCATCCTGCTGTTCTGGTCCTGGTAGGCGGGGTCCGACGGCGGCATCGTCATTCGGCTCTGGACGAGCTGGAGGATGGCCGAGATGAAGGCCAGGACGCTGAAGCCGCCGATCAGGGGCAGCGCGAACAGCACCTGCGCCTTCGAGACGTCCATGTTGTTGAGGTAGGTGATCGTGGTGTCGATGCACGGCTGGTAAGGGTCGTACGCGGGCGTCCCCAGGCCGTTCACGCACTGCACGGTCAGCACCTGGTGGCCGAAGACCGTGAACATCGCGGTCGGATCGGGATTCGTCAGGCCCTGGCTGATGACCTGGTAGATGATCAGGAGGAGTGGGAGCTGGAGGAACAGCGGCAGGCAGCCCGAAGCCGGGTTGACGCCGCGCTCCTTGTAGAGCTCCATCTGGGCCTGGCTGAACTTTGCCCGGTCGCCCTTGTACCGCTTCTGGAGCTCCTTGAGCTCCGGCTGGACGAGCTGCATCCGCCGGGTCGAGACGATCTGGCGGCGGAAGAGCGGGATCAGGGCCGTCCGGACGACGAGCGTCATCACGATGATCGCAAGCCCGATGTCGCCGGTCAGCTGCTCGATCCAGACGAGGAAGATGAAGAGGCCCTGGAAGATCGGGTTGAACAGCCACGCCAGCAGGCTGATCGGGTTGGCCCCGGGCTCGGCCGGGGTCAGGGGCGGGTGCGGCGTCGCAGTCGCCGAAGCACCGGGCGAGCCGCCGGGAACGATTCCCGGGGCGTCGGCGCACGCGGCGACGACGAGGACGACGAGCGCGAGGAGTGCCAGGAGGAGCAGGTGATCGCGCTTGATGCGGGGGAACGTCACGGATTCCTCGAGATCAGCGAACCGGGTCGTAGCCGCCGGGGTGCCAGGGATGGCAGCGGGCGATCCGCCGCGCGCCCATCCAGCTCCCCCGCAGGAGGCCGTACTTATCGATGGCCTGCTCCGTGTAGCGTGAGCAGGTGGGGTAGTAGCGACAGCTCGAGGGCAGCCACGCGAAGGCGATCCGGTACAGGTGAATGAGCCCGATCCCGATCCGCTTCACGCGTCCACTGGTCCTCCGAGGACCCCTCCGCGGCGGAGGAGCCGCTCAAGCGCCTCGACGAGCACCGCGTGGTCCGCATCCACGAGGGCCGGCCGGGCGATGATCAGAACGTCCCAGCCGGGCTGGAACGAGGGCGCCATCACCCTGAGTGTCTCCCGAACCCGTCGCCGGACCCGATTCCGGACCACCGCTCCCCCGAGGGCTCGGCCGGTGGCGAGGCCGAAACGAACGCCGTCGGAGCCGGTCCGCAGAAATCGAGCGGTCATGAGCGGGTGGGACCGCGAGGTCCCGTGGGCCTGGATCGCCGCGAAATCCGCGGGTCGGGTCAGCATCCCGAGACGCCCGCGGGGGCGACCCGGTGCCAGTGTCAGATCGCCAGCCGCTTGCGGCCCCGAGCGCGACGTGCGGCCAGGACGCGGCGGCCCCCGGTGGTCTTCATCCGGGCTCGGAAGCCGTGCTCCTTCGCGCGATGACGCTTCTTCGGCTGGTAGGTCTGCTTCATCGGGCGTCTTGTCTTCCTCTAATCGTCCGCCCCGGATATGTCGCCGCGCGACTTCGAGAGGCACGTCGACGCGCCGGGCGCACGGGCACCAGGCGCGAGAACGCCGTGTGATTATGGAAGCGCTCGATCCGAGTGTCAAAGCACCGCGGCCGCCGCCCCCGCCGGGGGGAGGCGGACCCCGAGCCGGGCTCATCGCGCGCTCCCCACGATACTCCTGGGGAGTATCGGCGAATCCGGACCGAATCGCTTGCCGGGGCGTCCGGGGCAGTGCTACGATGCGCCGGCCCACGGCGCCGGGACGCCCGCGGGAGACCCCGGGGAGACTCCTCGGGGCGGCCCGCGAGACGGCTCCCCAGCCCGCTGGGGTGGCTGTCCCTCGCGTCCGTCACCGCCTCACACCGGCACGGAACCAACGCCCCCCATCCGGCACCCCAGCGCCGGAGCAGACAAGGTCCTCATGGACGCGAAGCACATCTGGCGCGCGGCGCTCGGAGAGCTCCAGGTCGCGCTGTCTCCGGCCAACTTCGAGACCTGGCTGCGGCACACGTCGCTGGTCGACGTGGACGACACGCGCTTCAGGATCGCCGTGCCGAACGGCTTCGCGAAGGACTGGCTCGAGACCCGCTACCGCCCATTGATCTCGCAGACGCTGGCCCGCATCGTCGGCTACAGCGTCCAGGTCGAGTTCGTCGTCCGGGAGGACGCTGCAGGAACGGGCGAGGTCCCCGTCGCCGCACCTGCCCAGCAGGTCCGCGTCGAGCCGACGCGCGTCGGGGCCGACGGCGGCGCGGCCAGCCTCAACGCCCGCTACACGTTCTCGAACTTCATCGTCGGCTCGGCCAACCGGCTCGCCCATGCCGCCTCCCTCTCGGTCGCGGAGCGCCCCGGGCACGCGTACAACCCGCTCTTCCTCTACGGCGGGGTGGGCCTCGGAAAGACCCACCTGATGCATGCCATCGGCAACGCGGTGATCGCCCGCTTCCCGCGCAAGAAGGTCGTCTACGCGACGAGCGAGAAGTTCACCAACGAGTTCATCACCAGCATCCAGCAGGGCCGGATCGACGACTTCCGGGCCCGCTACCGGCGGATCGACCTCCTCCTCATCGACGACATCCAGTTCATCGCCGACAAGGAGCGGACGCAGGAGGAGTTCTTCCATACCTTCAACACGATCCACGAGGACGCCAAGCAGATCGTGCTCTCCTCGGACCGGCCGCCCAAGCAGATCACGACCCTCGAGGAGCGCCTCCGCAGCCGCTTCGAATGGGGCCTGATCGCCGATCTCACGGCCCCCGACCTCGAGACTCGAATCGCCATCCTGCGCTCGAAGGCGGAGGAGTCCTCGGTTCCCATCGGGTCGGATGTCGTGGAATTCATCGCCCGCAAGGTCGTGAGCAACATCCGCGAGCTCGAGGGGGCGCTCAACCGGGTGGTGGCCTACGCGAGCATGGGCGCCATGCCGATCACCATCGAGCTGGCCCAGGCCGTCCTCTCGAACGTGCTCTACAACCCCAAGAAGCGCCAGGTCACGCCGGAGAAGATCGCCCGGGCGGTCGCCGACTACTACGGCGTCGGCATGGACGCGATGCGCGGCCAGAAGCGCGACAAGGCGATCGTCACGCCGCGCCAGATCGCGATGTTCCTGATGCGCGAAGAGACCGACGTTTCCCTCCTCCGCATCGGCGCGGAGCTCGGCGGCCGTGACCACTCGACGGTCCTCCACGCCTGCGACAAGATCGGTCGCGAGGTGACCGTCAACGACGAGCTCCGCCGCGACATCGCGGCCGTCCGCGAGCTGATCTACGCCGACTGAGCGCCGGCACGCTACCGTCCGCGGGCACCCGGGAGGGCCGGTCCGGCACCGGAGCGGGGTCCGTTCGGCCCCCTTCGTGTGGATAAACCGGCCAATTCGGTGGAAAACAGGTCGCGCCTGTGGACAAGCGGCCGCACCCCGGCCGTCAGTCGCGGCGGCCATGCCATCGCTGCCGGCTGAGGCCGGCGGCGCGCCCGGATTCCCGGGCCTCGTCCATCCACCGGGTGTCCCCCGCGATGACCCCGACCCGTCGCCAGTGGTCCACCATCGCGATGCCGGTCGTCCACGGCATCGCTCCGCACGGCCGCGCTCGGCCGTCCACGTCATCCACACCATGATGACGACGGTGATGACGTTCCATGCGAAGATGAGATCCACCACGAACCCACCAGGGGCCGCGACTCGCGCGCCCTGCCGGTTCCTCCCGCCCCGTGCACTCGGAGTGACTCGTCCGTGAACCTGTCGGTGATCCAGGAGAACCTCGCCCGTGGCCTCTCGGTGGTGAGCCATGCGGTCTCCAGCCGGAGCACCCTGCCCGTGCTCGCCAACGTGCTCCTCCGCACCGAGGACGCCGGCCTGAAGCTCACCGCCACGAACCTCGAGATCGGGATCACGTACTGGGTGCCGGGCAAGATCGAGACCGACGGCGCGATCACCGTCCCGGCCCGTCTCCTGACCGACGTCGTCAACTCGCTCCCGAACGAGCGCATCGACCTCGAGGTCAAGGACAGCGACCGGCTCCACCTGCGCTGCGGCCGATTCGAGACCCATCTCCGGGGAATCGACGCCGATGAGTTCCCCGCGATCCCGGCGGCCGGCGAGCGCCCGACGACGCGGGTCAGCCAGAAGGTGCTGAAGCGGGCCCTGGCCGAGGTCGCGTTCGCCGCCGCCAGCGACGAGGCCCGGCCGATCCTGACCGGCGTCCTGACACGCTTCGAGGGCGACCGCATCACGCTCGCCGCGGCCGACAACTACCGCATCGCGATCACCACGGTGGCCGGCCTGGACGCCGTGGAGGAGACCAGCGTCGTCGTTCCCGCCCGCTCCTACACCGAGCTGGCCCGGGTGCTGGCGGATACGGACGATCCTGTCGAGATCATCCTCTCGGCCCAGAAGAACCAGGTGCTCTTTCACGTCGACGGGGTCGACCTGGTGAGCCGCCTCATCGACGGCCAGTTCCCGAACTACCAACAGGTCCTCCCCGCGTCGCACGCCACCCGGGTCGAGCTGGACCGCGAGGACCTGCTCAAGGCGGTGCGGCTGGCCGCGTATATCGCCAGCGCGTCGGCCAACATCGTGAAGCTGCAGGTCGCGCCCGACGGGGCACCGCAGGTGACCGTGGCGGCGGCGGCGGACGTCGGCGACCACGTGGGCGTGGTCGACGCCACGATCGAGGGCGACGGCACGACGATCGCCTTCAACGCGCGTTACCTCGGCGACGTCCTCCAGAACGTCGATGCCGACCGGTTTGCGATCGAGCTCAACGGGCCTCTCTCGCCCGGCGTCTTCCGGCCGGCCGACGGGCGTGACTACACGCACGTCGTGATGCCGGTGCGGACGACCTCGTAGGCGAGATCCGGGAGGCCGGGGCCGAGCGGCCCGGCGCGGCCCTGCTCACGACCCTCCGCCTCGCGGGGTTCCGCGCCTACGCCGCCCTCGAGGTCGCGTTCGGGCCGGGCCCGCACCTCGTCTGGGGGCCAAACGCGGCCGGCAAGACCAGCCTCCTCGAGGCGATGGTGCTCCTGGCCCGGGGCACGTCGCACCGCACCGGCACGGACGCGGAGATGATCCGCTGGGACGCCGAGTTCGCCCGGGTCGATGGCGTGCGCGCCGACGGAGCAGCCGCGATGGACCTCGAGGTCACGCTCGTGCGTGACGGACCGACGGGCGGACGGAAGCGCATCCGGGTGAACGGCGTGCCGCGCCGGGCGACGTCGCTGGGCGCGAGCCTGCGGGTCGTCGTCTTCGCGCCCGAGGAGATGTTGCTGATCGTCGGAGCCCCGGCGCTGCGCCGGTCGGCCATCGACGCCCTCGCCACCCAGCGCTTCCCGGCCTACGCCTCCGACCTCTCGACCTATGGGCGCGCCCTCACCCAGCGCAACCACCTCCTGCGGGCGATTCGCGAGGAGCAGGCCACGCGGGACCAGCTTCCCTTCTGGGACACGCGGCTCGTCGAGGCCGGCGGGGCTGTCCTGGAGAAGCGCCACCGCCTGCTCGGCGAGGTGGCGGGCCCCCTGGCCGCCGCCCATGCCGAGATCGCGCCCGGAGAGGGCTCCCTTCGCCTCCAGTACGCGACGAATGCCCCGCCCGCGCCCGGCGAGACGCCCGGCGAGGCCCTCGCCCGCCGGCTGCGCGAGACCGCGGACAAGGAGCTCTGGAACGGCACGACCCTCGTCGGACCCCACCGCGACGACCTCGCCTTCGAGCTCGATGGGCGCGAGATGTCGTCCTTCGGCTCGCGCGGACAGCAGCGCACCGCGATCCTTGCCCTCAAGCTCGCCGAGCTCGACCTGCTGACGGAGCTCGACGGCCGCCCGCCGCTCCTGCTCCTCGACGACGTCTTCTCGGAGCTCGACCCGGCCCGCCGGGGGCATCTCGTCCGGCGGATCGCGACCCTGCCGCAGGCCTTCGTCACGACCACGACGCTCGCCGACCTCGACCCGGCCCTCCGCGCGGCCGGGACGGCCTGGCGGGTGGAGGCCGCCGGGAACGCCGCCTCGGGCGAGGCCGCGCGCCTCGTGGAGTCGGCCGAATGAGCCCGGCCCGTTCGTTCGACGATCCGCGCCTCTCTTCGCGGCGGCCCGTCCGGCGGGTCGGCGACCTGCTGGACGAGGCGGCCCGCGAGCTGGGCCTCGAGGAGCAGCTGCGCTGGGCCCGCGCCCGGACCGCGTGGGAGGCTGTCGTCGCCGAGCGGGTGCCCGGCGCGGTCGGCGAATCGCGGCCGGTCCGCATCGACGGGCACTCCACGCTGGTCGTCGAGGCGACAGCCGCCATCGTCGGCCAGGAGCTGCGGATCCGCGCCGAGGAGCTGCTCGAGGCGTTCGCGGCGACGCCGGGCGGGCTCCCGGCGACCCGGCTTCGAATCGTGGTGGAGGGTATGATCCGCAGGCCCTGACGCCGCGGAGCACGCCACCCGCTCGCGCGACGGGCGGCCGGCGTCACGCCGGCCCATCATCCACCGTCGTTGTGAGTCGATGGCTGTCCGATTGCAGATGAAGCTCGGCGTCGTGGCCGAGACAGAGCGCCTGGAGGATTCCCCGGACACGGTCGCGGTCGTCGAGCCGACGATCGGGGCCACATCCCGCTCCAAGGGGAACCTCTACGTCGTCGTGTCCGGGCTGGGCCGCGGGCGCCGGCTCCAGGAAGCGACCCGCCTGGTTGCCGACGCCGTCCAGGGCGAGTACTACTACGACGAGTCCGCCGGCCTGGTCGTGTGCCTCGAAAAGTCGATCCGGGCCGCGAACCGCAAGCTGGCCGCGAACCGCGAGCGCCTCGGCCTCGGCAGCGACGGCAAGGGCCCGATCGGGCTCGGGGTGGCCGTCGTCCGCGGCAACGAGATGTACGTGACGACGGCCGGGCCCGTCGACGCCTACTTCATCCACCAGGCCCACCTCCTCACCCTCCCCGACCCGAACGCGGACCTCCGGCTGCCGGCCGAGGACTTCGCGCCCAAGGTCTGGCGCGGCGAGGTCGCAGCCGGCGACACGCTCCTGCTCGTGTCGCGGAACATGACGGGCAAGCTCGGACCCGACGAGCTCAAGGATGCCGTCAACACGCTCCACCCCCAGGCGGCCATGGAGCGGGTGCACCAGCGCTTCACCGCGGCCGGAGGTACCGGCAGCGACGGCGCCCTTGCCATCGAGGCCGCCGAGATCTCCGCCACGAGCCAGCGCGGGCGCCTGGTCCCCGTGCGCCCGCCGGAGCCGCTCGCCGGTACGCCCGATCGATCGCCGATCCCCCTGGCCGATTCGGTGGAGGGCGGGGTCGCCGCCGTGAGCGCCGGCGCCAGCAAGGCGCGGAGCGCCATCGGCAGCGGGGCGGGCGTCGTCCTCGCCCGCCTCCAGGATCTCCTGCCGCGCCGCGGCCAGCGCAGCCGCCGGGTCACCCCGGCCACGACCCGGCGCGAGTCCCAGCGCCGCGCGGCCGTCGCCGTGCTCGCGTTCGTTGCCATCGCGGCCGTGCTCGGCACCGGGCTGTGGCTGGTTGGCGGATCCGGCAGCGGCAAGATCGACACGGTGTCCGCCGGCGAGAAGGCGCTGGCCGCCCTCAAGGACGACCTCCGCCTCGTCTTCGGCAACGGGTCCAACCTCGTCGTCGACGATCCGCGGAAGGCCGAGGAGCTCCTCACCGACGCGTACGAGCGCCTCGGGCCGGCCGCCGCCAACGGCGTCCCGGCACTGACGCTGAACCCCCTTCGCAGGCAGGTGGTCGCGGGCCTCAACAGCCTCTACGGCGTGGTCGAGGTCACGCCGCAGACCGCGTTCTCGTTCGCCGGCCAGGCCAAGCCGTTCGACCTGGCGGGCATGGTCCTCGGGCCGGACGGCGTGCCCTACGTCCTGGATCGAACGACCAAGGCGGTCTACCGGGTGGACCTGCGGGCCAAGAAGGCGACCCCCGTCATCAAGACCGGCACGAGCGCCGCCGGCATCAAGGTCGCCGACCTGCGCCGCCTTGCCACCGGTGGTCCCGACGTGCTCGCGCTCGACGTGAAGAACGTGCTGTGGCGCTGGCGGCCGGCCGACGCGAAGGGGAACGGCACGCTGGCCAGGATCCGGATCGCCGAATCCTCCACGTGGGGTGCCGACGTCCTCGAGGTCGGAACCTACGTCAGGGACGCGAACGACGGCCTCTACAACCTGTACGTCATCGATCCGTCGGAGCAGCAGATCCTCCGCTATTCGCCCGCCCAGGACGGCAGCGGCTACCCCGGCGCGGGGTCGGGCTACATGACGACGCCGCAGGACGTCTCGAAGGCGACGTCGATGTACATCGACGGCGAGGTCTACCTCGCGAGCGCGGGCGTCGTGCAGCGCTTCATCTCGGGCCGCGCCGGGAGCTGGGGACCCCAGGCGCCGCCCGACAAGCTCCTCCGGCCGACGCCGGGCTACCAGATCATCTCCTCGCCCGGGTCCCGTGGCGAGGGCACGATGTACGGCTATGACCCGGGCAGCGCCCGGATCGTGGCCTTCGACAAGGCCACCGGCAAGTACCAGGCCCAGTACGTCATCGCCGGCGGCGGGCGCGACTGGGCCGACGTGCGCGGCCTCTTCGTGGTCAACCGGGCGGCCGGCCAGCCTCCGGTCCTCTATTGGGCCGATGCCCAGCAGGTCGGGTCAGCCGTTCTCCAGGCGGCCGCTGACGCGGCCGCGCCGTCACTCGCGCCCTCGGCCAAGCCGGCGGCCAAGCCGACAGCCAGGCCCACGCCGAAGCCGACCCCGTAGCCGCCGGTCTCTGCCGCCAGCGGCCCCGCGATGGTGCGTGGGATAATCGGGCCATGGCCGGACGGCTCATCGAGATGGCGGTGGAGAGCGTGCGCGTGCACATGCTCTCGACGCAGCACGTGGTGATCCTCAAGGACCTGGAGCGCGATCGCTACCTCCCGATCTGGATCGGCCCCTGGGAGGCGAACGCCATCGCCACGCGGCTCCAGGGGCACACGCCGGAGCGACCCCTCACCCACGACCTGTTTGCCCGCGTCCTCGGCCAGGTCGGCGCCACCATCCGCGAGGTCGTGATCGCCGATCTCGCCGACGAGACGTTCCACGCCCGGATCGTGCTGGAGATGGGCAGCGCGGTCCACGAGATCGATTCCCGCCCGTCGGATGCGCTGGCGCTCGCGGTCCGGACCGGGAGCCGCATCTTCGCGGCCGAGGAGGTCCTCGACCGCGCGGCCGTGGAGGGCGACAAGGCGGGCGCGGACGACGACCCGCTCGACGAGGAGCGGCTCTCGGTCTTCCGCGAGTTCGTGAACTCGCTCGACGTCGAGTCCGGAACGGACGAGCCCCGCGAGGGGCCGCCGCGCGAATAGGCCGCCCGCCGGCGAACGTCAGGCGTCGGACACGAGCCCCACGATCGCGTCGCCGCGTCGCATGGCGCGAGCCCGGTTGGCCCACATCCGCAGCCGCAGTCCCCAGAAGTCCTTCACCGCGCGCCAGATCACGGACGGCTTCGCGCCGGTGGGCGACCCGGCAGTCCGGGGATAGTGCTCCACGCCAACCTCGGCCAGGGAGCGGCCGGCGGCCCGCAGCTTGATCAGGAGCTCAGCGGAGAAGAAGGCGCCCTCCGATTCCACCCGGATCCCCTCGAGCGCCGTCCGCCGGAACAGCTTGCAGGCACAGTCGACGTCGCGCGCGGGCAGGCCGAACCACACCCGGTTGGCGAGCTTGTAGAGGCGGGCGTAGATGGTCCGGATCGGCGGGTCGGCCCGCTTGATCCGGTAGCCGACGACGACGTCCGGGCGGTCCGCCTGCCCCAGCCGGGCGGTGAGGCGGCCGAGGTCGGCGACCCGGAACTGGCGATCACCGTCGGTGAAGCAGACGAGCTCGAGGCGCGCGGCCCGGAAGCCGGACCGGAGCGCAGCCCCGTAGCCGAGGTTTGTGGGGTGATGGACCGCCCGCACGACGTCCGGGTGGGCGGCCACGAGACGATCGGCGATCGACGGCGTCGCGTCGCGGGAGCCGTCGTCGACCACGATGATCTCGAAGCGCTCGGCGATCCCCGGCAGGGCGGCGAGGGCCTCGTCCACCAGGCCCTCGAGGTTCGCCTCCTCGTCATGGGCCGGGAAGAAGTAGGAGATCGCGGCCACGCGCGCCGCAGGCACGGGACTCATGGGCCCATGCTAGCGGGCTTCGCCTGAAGCATGGCTGAAGGTCCGCGAGACCCGGCGACCGGGCGCGCCGCGACGACCCGGTAGATGGGCTGCTGGCCGGCCGGGTCGCGGATGGCCTCGAGGACCCAGTCCGCCTCGAGGGCGGCGATCTCGCCGGGCGTCCGGATCAGGTACACCGGGTGCGTCGCCAGGTTGGCCCGGATCACGTCGTCCAGCGAGCCCAGGTTCTTGTCGAGGCGGTCGCGGTCGTCCACGATCGTGGTGTCGGGACGCTCGCCGAGGATCACGTTCCGGTACCGGAGCGGGGTGGAGTAGCTCCACCAGGAGACGACCACGGCCCCCGGCCGGACCGTCTCCATCACCCAGCGGCTCCAGTCCGTCGCCCGCGTGTCGTGGCTCACGTCCACGCGCGATGCGGTTGCCGGTGCCGCGAGCGCCGCCGGCAGGACGAGCCCGGCAGCCAGGACCAGGCCCATCGCGCCGGCGGCGAGGGCCACGCGATCGATCCCCGCCTGCGCGCCCGCCGCGCCGGCCGGCTCGTCCGCGGCCGGCCCGGCGACGGCGTCCTCGACCTCGAGCGAGGGGAAGGCGGCGTCGACGAGGAGACCCGCCGCGATGCCCAGCCAGGCAATCGCGATGAGCGCCGGGCCGAGGTAGTAGCGCTCGATGACGCCGTCCGTGTACGAAGCCGCGAACCAGCACGTGACGACGAGCCAGGCCCCGGTCAGCAGGGCGAATCGGGGCCGTCGGAAGGCCACGAGGACGAAGGCGGCCGGGACCAGGGCGACCAGCACCCCGAGCTGCTGGCCGGCGATCGAGACCAGGTCGCCCAGCTTGCGGACCAGATCGCCGAACGGGTTCACGAGGCCGCCCCGGAACTGCTCGGCGAGGAGGACGTACCAGAAGCCACTCCACGTGTCGGGGCGTCCGTACACGATGGGCGCCCCCATGGCGGCCCGGATCGGCAGCTCGAGGTAGAGAGCGGTTGTCGTCCCGACGACGGCCACCGCGCACAGGGCGATCAGCCGCGGGCGCCGCACGATCCCGGGCTCCACCGCGAGCACGTAGAGGGCGATGCCGGGAGCCAGCAGGATCGCCAGGGCGTGATTGCCGAGCATCACGCCGAAGAGCGCCGCTGCCGCGACGAGCCAGCGGTCCGCCCCGGGCGCGGCGGCCCGCCGCCGGCGCTCCCAGCCCACGAGGAGGACGAGGAGGCCGGCGAGCAGCGCCGCGTGGAGCGTGTGCGGGTCGGCGAACGTGCCCATGTGCCAGGGGAGGGGGGTCAGGGCCAGGAGCAGCCCGGCCGCGATCCCGACGAGCGTTCGGCCCGTCACCTGGCGCACCAGCACGACGGTGAGCCCGGCGGCCGCCGCCAGGAAGAGGGACGACAGGACGTTCATCCGCAGGGCGGGCTCGCCGATCGGGGTCAGGACGAGCGAGGCCAGGAACCCCAGGACGACGTAGCTGGGAAAGCCCGTCGGGTGCGCGGTCCCGAGGACCGGCGGGACGGCCTGGAACTCGCCGGTGTCCCAGAAGCCCTGGCCGGGGAGGAGGGTCGCCCGGGCGAGGCCGAGTGCGACCACGGCGACCAGCAGGGGCGCGCCGGCGTCGGCCGCCGCCGCCCAGCGCGCCCGCTCGGGGGGAACCGCCCTCACCAGCCGAGCGTCCGAGCCCAGGCGATCCCCCACGCCTGCACCGCCACCGAGGCCGCGACCAGCCCCGCGACGACGACCAGCCGTCCCTGGCGGGTCGCCGCCCCCGGCCCCAGGAATCGTTCGGTGCCGAGGGCCACGGCCACGAGCAGGAACGGTGCGAAATCGAGGCTGAAGCGATAGCCGAACTGGACCCAGCCCTGGCTGAAGTGCATCAGGTTGACGGTCGCGATCGCGAGCGTGGCCAGGAAGGCGCCGACCACCCGCCGGTCGCGGACGAGGGCCAGCGACGGCAGCGCGAGCAGGTAGGCGGGACTCGTGAGGAGCAGGCTCATGCCGATGGGCTTGGGAACGAGCCACGAGCAGCCGGCCGTGCTCCACGGGGTGCGCGCCACGCCCGGATCGCAGGTCGGCATCGCCGTCGGGAGGCCGAACAGCATGAGCCCGAGGTTCTGGGGGATGTAGCGGACATCCTGGAGCGCCCAGGCGGCGTTGTAGCCGAGGTTCGGGTAGGCCACGACCTCGTGGCGGTAGAGCGCTTCGTAGGCCGGGTTGAACAGGGCCCCCGTCGCCGCATCGGTGTAGAGGAGAAGGAGGGCGATCGGGATCGCCATGCCGATCGCCGCGGGCAGGCCGCGGCGCCACCAGCTGCCGCCCCCGCCGACGAAGAGGAGGAACGGAAGCCCGAAGGCGATCGTGAGCCGGCTGGTGGCGGCAAGGCCCAGGAGGACACCGGCGGCGAGCTGGCGGCCGTCCAGCAGCGGCCGTGCAGCCGCCGGATCGCGGGCCGCCTCGTGCTCCTCGGCGTCGAGGGCAAGGCCCACCGCGCCGAGCGTGAGGCCCACCGCGACCACGTGCGCCACGTACCACGTGGTCCCGAGGGACGCGGCGTACCACAGGGCGCCTCCGGCGCCGACGAACACCGTCAGCAGGTTTCGGACCAGCGGCCGCAGCCCGAGGCGGCCCAGGAGCCAGAAGGCAACCGCCACGTCGAGCGCGCCGATGAGCACGACCAGGACTGCCTGGTCCACGGCGAGCCCGCCCAGGGCCACGAACGGCAGCAGGACGAGGGCGGGGAGCGGGGGGAACGGGATGGTCCCCCGCCCTGTCGGGTTACCCGCGGCGTCGACGACCGGGATGACGTCGTTGAAGTAGTCGTTTCCGGGACCCCCGGCCGCCCCGACCACCGGGAAGCGGATCGAGAGCTGGCCCTCGAGCCACGCCTGGGCCTGCCAGGCGAAGTGGTTGTAGACGGTCGCGTGCGCGGGCCTCGTCAGCTGGTACAGGACGAGGCAGGCCAGCACGAGGCCAAGTCCGACGACGAGCGCCGTCCGGGCCCGGGGTGCGGCCGCGACGAGAAGGGCGCCCCCGGGGTCGGGGAGCGGGCCCTGGGCTATACTCCGGTCCACCTCAGCGCTCGTTCCAGGAGGCCGTACCAACTACCCGTGCCAGGCCCCGCAGCGGGCGAGAGCGCCGGGGCCGGCGAGCAGGCCCGGGTTCGCGTTCGGGACGCGATCGTCCCGCTCGGCGTCCTCCTTGCGCTCGGTCTCGCCCTCCGTCTCATCATCGCATACGTCCTCCTGCCCGGCTCCGGGTTCAAGGTCGACCTGGCGAGCTTCAGCGGCTGGGCGAGCGCCCTCGCCCAGGACGGACCGTGGGGCTTCTACGACCGCGGCATCTTCGTCGACTACACGCCGGGCTACCTCTACGTCCTGTGGGCGCTCGGGCTCGTCGCGCAGGCATCCGGCATCGCCATCGGCGAGCTCCTCAAGCTGCCGGCGATCGTCGCGGACCTCGCCCTGGCGGTCGCCATCTTCGCCCTCGCGGCCGAGCTCGGGGCGAGCCGCCGCGGGGCCCTCATCGCCGCCGCGGTCTTCCTGCTCGTCCCGGTCTCGTGGTTCGACAGCGCCGTCTGGGCCCAGGTGGACTCGGTGGGCACCCTCTTCCTGCTGCTGGCCGTGCGGGAGCTCTGGCGAGGCCGGTCGGAGCAGGCGGCGATCCTGACCACGATCGCAGCGGTGATCAAGCCCCAGTTCGGGATCCTCATCCCCCTGGCCGCGGCCGTCATCATCTATCGCCACTGGGTGGAGCGGCGGGACGACGGGAGCCGCCTCGGCGGGGGTCCGATCCGCCTCGTCACCACCACGATCGCCGGCCTTGTCACGGCCACCCTGCTGTGCCTGCCGTTCGGGATCACGATGGTCGGGCTGCTCCAGCAGATCGTGAAGACCGCCGGCGGCTACCCGTTCATCACGGTCAATGCCTACAACCCGTGGGCGCTGGTCACGATGGACGGCAACGGGCTCGCGGCCGCGGGAACCTGGATCAGGGACGCCCCGAACCCCCGGAACCTGGCCGACCCCTACTACGCGCCGTTCGGAATCCCGGCCCTCGTCGTGGGCACGTCGCTCATCGCCATCGCGATCATCGCCCTCATGGCCGTCCTGTGGCGCCGCCATGACGACCGCCGGGCCCTCCTGGTGGCGCTGACGGTGATGTCGATCGCCTTCTTCGTCCTCCCGACCCGCGTCCACGAGCGGTACCTCTACCCGTTCTTCGCTCTCGGAGCCATCCTGCTGGCCCTGCGGCCCCGCTGGGCGGCCGTGTACGCGGTGCTGGCGGCCGCGAACTTCGCGAACCTCTACGGCATCCTGACCCTGCCGTTCTACGACAGCCCCGGCCTGGGCCCGATGCTCGGGGCGCTGGGGGGATTCGGCGCCCGCCTCGGCGAGGCGTTTCGCTCGACGCTCGGGGTCTCGTTGGCGGCGATCGCCCACGCCGGCGGGCTCGTGGCCGCGGCCGCCTTCCTGGCCCGCCCGGTCGCCGGCGAGACCGACGAGACCGCGTCGTGGGAGCTCGGCGAGGAGGATGCCGCCAGCCCCGGGCCGGGGTGGGCGGGCCGGTCGGAACCGACCTTCCCGGCCGGGATCGCGGCCGCCATGCCGGCGGCAGCTTCATCGGGCGGAGGGTCGCTTCGCGGAGCCGCCGATCCGGATGATCCCGCGCCGGAGATGGCGGCGCCGGCTCCCTTCGACCGCACCTGGCGCCTGCTCCGCGAAGGCGGCGGCCGGCTCGGCCGGATCGACCTGTGGTTCGTCGTGGTGCTCGTCGTCGCCGCGATGTTCCTGCGCACGTTCCGGCTCGGCGAGCCGCTCCGGATGCACTTCGACGAGGTCTACCACGCGCGGACGGCAATGGAGTTCCTGCAGGACTGGACGTACGGCGAAGCCCACGGGATCTACGAGTGGACGCATCCCCACGTCGCGAAGTACGGGATGGCGGCCGGCATCGTCCTCTTCGGCGACAACAAGGTGGTCGCCCGGAGCAACCTCGGGACGCCGGTGCGTGACGCCGCCATCGAACCCCGCTGGGACAATCCGTTCGCCGCCTCGACCGATCCGTCGGCCCTCACCCGCGGCGGCGAGCGCTTGTACATCGTCACCGGGGACGGGCTGACCGTCTACGACCTTCGCTCGCGCGCCCGGCTGGCCACCTTCCCGATCCCCGGCGCGCAGGCCGTGACGGTGGATACCGACGCCCACCAGGCCTACGTCGGGACCGCGTCCGGCGAGATCCTGGCGATGGACACGGCGGTCGCCGCCGACACCCTGAGCGCCGCCACCGGCGCCGAGCTGGCGGCCCTCGCCCCCACCCCCTTCGCGAATCCGGGCGGCACCGCCAGGAGCCCGGTCGAGCGCCTGTGGGCGGTCGGCACGGGCGACTTCGTGGTCGCGGGCATGCCCGGCGACGCGCTGGTCACGTTCGACGCCGCAACGGCGGCGGAGCTGTCCCGGGTCACCGTGGCCGGCCGTGCCGACGTGGCCGACGCCGGCCAGGTGGAAGCGCTCGTGGCGATCCCAGGCGACGTCACCGACGCGGCGGCGGTCGCGGCCGAGCTGGTGACCCTCGTCGGCGGCGACGCGGCGGCCTACCGGGCGGCCCTCGAGTCCGATGCGCCCCGCGTCGTCCTGACGGCCGACATCGTGGCGAACCGCGCCGCGGTCGACGCCGCGATCACCGCCGGCACGCTCGCGGGGGTCCAGGTCCAGCGAGTTCCCCGGATCGCGGTTGCCGGCCGGGCCGGGGTGACCTTCTTCGAACCGGCGTCGGGCACCGAGACGGGCCAGGTCGCACTCGACGCGCCGGCAACCGGCCTGGTCGGGGTGAGTGGCCTCGATCAGCCACTGCTCTACGTCGCGACCGGAAGCAACCTCACCACGATCAAGCTCCCCACCGACGACACGCCGGCAACGCGCGACCAGACCGTGTGGATGCCCGGCGCGGTCCAGCGGGTCACCTTCGATTCCGCCAGCGAGATGGTCCACGTGCTCGGCCGCACGCCCGACGGCACGGGCAGCACGGTCTACGTCGTCGAGCCCCGGGGCAACTCCGTCTTCGCCGATGCAGCCCTGCCGTTTGCGCCGGTGGCCTGGGCCGCGGACACTGCGCCCGACTACCCGAGCACCGATCGCCAGCAGCTCCTGCTCTTCGCCGCCGACGGGGCCAGCGCCGCGGTCGACATGGGACAGAACGCCTTTTCCTGGCGCGTCCCCGGAGTCCTCCTGGGGTCCCTCATGGCGGGCCTCATCTACCTGCTCGCCCGGATCCTCTTCCGCCGTCGCACCGTGGCCGTGCTCGCCGGACTCTTCGTCCTCGCCGACGGGATGCTCTTCGCCCAGTCCCGGATTGCCATGAACGATTCGTACGTGGCCTTCTTCATCGTCGCCGCGGGGCTGCTGTTCGCCGCGATCTGGACGGGAGCGTGGCGTTGGCGGGGCGCATTCTGGGTCGGCCTGCCCGTCGTCGGGCTTCTGCTCGGCGTGGCCCTGGCATCGAAGTGGGTCGGCCTCTACGCGATCGGCGGGATCGGCCTCCTGATCCTCCTCCGCTCGGCGCTGGGCCGCACGCTCATCGTGATCGGCCTGGCGGCCATCGCGGCCACCCTCGGCTACGAGGCGATCGCGACCGGACCGGAGGCCACGAGCGGCGGGAACGTCCTGTTCCTGCTGCTGATGATCGCCCTGACGCTCGTGGCCGCGGCCGTGGTCGTCCTCCACCCCGTCGCCTGGACGGTGGAGGAGGTGCAGATCGCGGTGGCCGGACCGGCGCTCGCCGGGGCGCTCGTCGGGCTCGCGGCAGTGGTCCTCCACCGGGGAGCGGTGGCGCTCGGGCTCGCGCTGGGGCTGATGGCGCTCGGCGGCGTCGCCGGGATCTCGTTCTGGCTGGCCGGCCGGCTCGGATTCGGCCCGCTCGCCCCGCCGCCGTCGGCCGACGATCCGGCTGCGCTCCTCGAGCCGGCGGCGCCGGCGCCCGAGGGATGGCTGCGGCCGGGCTGGCTCGCCGGGGTGCCGATCCTGTGGGCAGCGGCGTGCCTGGTGGGGATCCCGCTCGCCGTCTACGTGATCTCGTACCTGCCCTGGGCGGCGATGGGCAACCAGATCGTCGCCGGCTGGCCCCCCGGGAACAAGGGCCAGACCCTGTTCGACCTCACGAAGGGGATGTACGAGTACCACAACAACCTGCGGGCGACGCACGCGGCTTCCTCCCCGTGGTGGGCCTGGCCGCCGGACTTCAAGCCAGTCTGGTTCTACCAGCAGACGTTCGCCGGTCCCACGGTCGGCGCCATCTACGACGGCGGCAACCTGGCCACCTGGTGGCTCTCCATCCCCGCCTTCGCCTTCGCCGCCTGGCAGGCGTTCCGCCGCCGCAGCCTCGCCCTCGCCTTCGCCACCGTCATGTTCGCGGCCCTCTGGCTGCCGTGGTCGCGGATCGACCGGGCGACCTTCCAGTACCACTACTACACCGCGTTGCCGTTCATCCTCCTCGCCCTCGCCTACTTCGCCGCCGAGATCTGGACGGGCCCCTCCCGCCGAACCTGGCTGCTCGCGCGGGCCGCGGCCGCGGGGGCCCTGCTGGCGCCGGTCGCGCTCTGGCTCCTGCGTGCTCCGCTGTGCGCCATCGTCAACGTGGAGAAGGCGAATCCCGGGTCGCAGGCGTGCTCGAGCGGGGCCTCGCTCTCGGTGTCGATCTCGGCCCAGCTGGCGGGCGTCCTGG
Organism: uncultured Chloroflexia bacterium; assembly: GCA_963776355.1. Classification (GTDB taxonomy): domain Bacteria; phylum Chloroflexota; class Limnocylindria; order Limnocylindrales; family CSP1-4; genus CTSoil-043. The sequence goes on from CAVZLU010000006.1 coordinate 582,446, forward strand.
CCGTGCTCCTGGTGGCCGGGGTGCTCCTGCTGTGGCAGCTCCTCGCCCTCGACCGGGCCGCGCGAACCGACGAGGGCCGGGCGGAGACGGGTCCGCGCCTGGCCCGGCTTGCCGCCACGGCGGGGATCGGCCTCGTGGCCCTCGGGGTCGCCTGGCTCGTGCTGCCGGCGACGCCGTTCATGGTCTATCCCAACGTGCCCGGCGAGGTGCTCGCCATCGGCCTGCTGGTGGTCCTCGCGCCGATCGCCTACCTCGCCTGGAGCGCGACCTCGCCGCGCCGCTTCGTCGTCGGGTTCGTCCTGGCGGCGGCCTTCGTGTTCGTGCTCTTCTATCCCAACCTGTCGGGGCTGCCTCTCCCGACGGGCATCTTCAACGACTACCAGGCCCTCCTGCCGACCTGGCTCTACCCGTTCCAGTTCCCGGTCAACACGGACCCGCCGGTGACGGTCGCCCTTGTCGGAGCCTGGCCCCTCATCCTGTTCGTGGCCGTGCTCCTCACGGCGATCATCGTCGGATACGGGGCGTGGACCTGGCGGCTCGCCGGCGCCGAGCGCCGGGCCGGCCAGGTCGAGGTCGCCGGGGGGACGGGGCCCGCCGACTCCCCGGCCTGACCCGCGGGCTCAGGCCGCCGGCCCGCCGACGCGCGGGTCCGGGGGCACCTCGGTCGAGAAGTGCGGCGGCAGCGCTCCCTGGGCCGCCAGCCGGCGGATGACGAAGCCGTAGTAGGCCTCGACACGGGCCGCGATCCGGTCCCAGCCGAACTCCTGGACGCGCTCGAGGCCGCTGGCGCTCATCTGGGCCCGCAGGGCCGGGTCGCGGACGAGGCGGAGGATCGCGGAGGCCAGCTCGCGGTGGTCGCCCGGCGGGACGAGGATCGCCTGCTCGTCGCGCTTCACGACCCCCTTGTAGCCGTGGATGTCGCTGCAGACGATCGCCGTACCGGCCGCCATCGCCTCGAGGAGGACGACGCCGAAGCTCTCGCGGCCGGTGGCCGGCGAGACGTACACGTCGGCCGTCTTGAAGAGCTGGATCTTCTCCTGGTCGGAGACCCGCCCGAGGAACTCCACCCCACCCAGCCGGCGGGTCATGACGTAGCGGCGGGCCTCCCGCTCCAGGGGACCGGAGCCGACCACCAGGAGCCGGCAGTCGGGGCCCACCTTGCGCAGGACCCGGAAGGCCTTGAGCAGCGGCAGGAGTCCCTTGCGGGGCTCGAGGCGGCCCACGAAGAGGATGTTCGGGCGGCCGTCCTGCCAGCGGGCGAGGGGCACGGCATGGGCGAACCGCCGCAGGTCGACGCCGTTCGGGATCACCTTGTAGTCGCCGGGCAGGTAGCGGTCGGCAAAGTGCCGGGCCGCCGCGCTCACGGCGATGCGCCCGTGCAGGCGGCTGGCGGCGACCGGGCCCAGCATGCGGCCGCCGAGCTGGTAGCCGGGGGCATAGCCGGCGAAGGCGTGGAACGTGGCGACGTTCACGCTGCGCGACTCGCGCAGGGAGACCAGGGTCAGGAAGGGGACGAACGGCTCGTGGAAGTGGAGGAGGTCGAACCGCTCGTGCGCGAGCACCGCCTGCACCTGCGAGCGGTAGCGGGGCGAGACCGTGAGCGTGCCGACCGAGCCGTTCGCGGGCACCGAGAAGCCCTTGCCGATGCGGATGACGTCGCCCTCGGAGCTGCGCTGGAGGCCGTGGCTCGCGGTGATGATCCGCACGTCGTGGCCCCGCGCGCGAAGGCTCTCGTAGAGGTGGCCCACGTGGTCGTTGACCCCGCCGGGCAGCGGGTAGACGTACGGCGTCACGAGCCCGACCTTCATGGCCGGCCCTCCTCCCGCGAACGCACGGCGGATTCGTCGAGCGCGGGCGGGCGGCGCGTGCCGCCGGGATAGCCGTGGTCGCGGCCACTGCCGTCGCGGCGGGCCCGGCCGAGGACCTCGGCGCGAACGTCGCGACCGTACTTTCGAAGCTGCCTGCCGAAGGTCGGCAGCTGCGACGAGGTGCCGTGGAAGCTGCCGTGCCAGCCCGTGGCGCCGGCAAGGATCGCGGCCCGGAGGTCCTCCGCGGTCCGCCCCGGGAAGGTCGTCCAGCCCGCCCCGACGCCGGCGGCCTCGTGGGCATCGCTGTTGCCGACGACGGCCAGGTTGGTCTCGGCCGCGAAGGCGACGACCCGGCGGTGGACGGGGCGCCCGAACGTGGTCGGGTTGAAGGCCTCCACGCCGTCGGGGCGGACGCGCGGGTCGGCCCCGTCGAGGAGCCGCCGCAGGGTCCAGGCCTGGGCGCACATCGGGTACGGGAACAGGGGGTGGGCGGGGATGGCGAGACCGCCCTGCTCGTGGACGAGGCCGATCGACTCGCGCAGGGAGCGCAAGGGCGGGACGGCCTCGTCGATGAACAGGGCCAGCAGGTGGCCACCGCGGGTCGACACCTCCTCGCCGATCACCACCTCGACGGGCAGGTCGCGCGCGCGGGCGATGGCGCGGGCGGCGTGGGCCGCATCCACGCGCTCATGGTCGGCGATCGCGATCACGTCGAGCTGGGTCCGCTCCATCACGAAGGCGAGGACCTCATCGACACCGCTCACGCCGTCGGAGGCGAGGGTATGGATGTGCAGGTCGGCCCGGCCGTGGGGCTCCTCCGGGCTCGGGCCCTGGGTGGAGCGGAGGATGGGCGCGCTCATCGGGCCCTCCGGGGCCGCGGCCCGATGCCATCCCAGATCGGGTAGAAGACGGTCCACCACTGCTCTGGAGCCTCGCCGACGAGGCGTTCGAACGTCGCCGCCTCCGCGGCCAGGAAGGCCTCGATCCGGGCCCGGCGCGACATGTCGGCGGGCGGCGGCGGCACGGTCACGAGCCAGCCCTTGTAGCCGTTCCCACGCGTCCGGATCGTGGCCGCCACGTGGAGCGGCGCCCCGGAGTCCAGGGCCAGGAAGGCGGGGCCGATGGGCAACGACGTGGGCAGCCCGAACAGCATCACCGGGACTCCCGCCGCCGGCGATGTCACGGTCGGCGATGAGGCCCACGATCTCGCCCCGCCCGAGGGCGGCCCGGAGCTCGCGTCCCGCGTCGGCCAGGGGGATGGTCCTGGCCCCGCCCGCCTCCCGGGCACGCCTGAGGAGCCGCTGGAGCTCGGGATCGCCGATCGTCTCCATCGGCGCCGTGACGGGCACGTCCGTGCTGGCGGCGAGCACCGCGGAGACGCCGGACATGGAGCCGAAGTGCATGGCCGCGAAGACGGCGGCCCCGCCCGCGGCGAAGGCGGCCTCCACCGCCTCGGGCGTGACGATGACCATGTGCCGGAGGGCATCACGGTAGGCGGCGCCGCCGCGCAGGGTCTCCACGTACGTCCGAACGCTGTGCCGGAAGGAGGCCCGCACGAGCCGCTCCAGGGCCTCCGCGTCGCCGGCCGCGGCGCGGGCCCTCGCGGATCCGCGGCCCTCGGCCGCGAGCCAGGCGACGACGTGGGCGAGGTTCCCCCGGGCCGTCGCGGCCCGACCGGGCGCCGCCCGGTACCAGAGCTCGCCGATCACGTCGGACAGGCCGCCGCCGACGGCGGCGGGAAGGTGCACGAGGATCGTCCCGACGACGCCGAGGGCACCCGCCCGGGCACGCTGGAAGGGCGTCCCCCGGGGCGCCGGTCCGGGAGCCGGCCCGGCAGGCGTCATGGGGACCCGTCGGCGGCGGCCGGGATGGCCGGATTCTGGGCGCGGGCGGCGAGGGTTGCCTCCTCGGCCGCATCGGCGGGCCACATCGGCTTGAAGACGCACCACTGGTCCGGTCCGGCGCGGAGGCCGACCTCGAGCCCGTCGGCGATCGCCTGGGTTGCCCGGGCGATCTCCGCGGGCTCGGACGAGGTCACGAGGATCGGCGCCCCGACCTCGCCGGAGAAGGAGCCATCGGGCAGCCGGAGGGTCCAGAACGGCAGGATCGTCGCCCCGGTGCGGGCCGCCAGGACGGCGGGTCCTGCCGGGAACGTCGTCCACGCCCCGAGGAAGCGGACCGGCTGGGCGTCCGGGCGATAGCCCCAGTCAACGAGCAGGGCGAGGATCTTGCGGTCACGCAGGACTCGATAGACCTCGCGCAGGTTGCGCCAGCGGATCACCTCGATCCCCCAGGCGCGGCGCTGGGCTGACATTCGCTCGAAGAGCTCGTCGTAGGCCGTGTCGTCGGCCAGGTAGTGGACCGGCCAGCCGCGGCCGGCCAGGGCAGCGGCGGCGGCCTCGCCGTTGCCGAGGTGGAGCCCGACGATGATGAGGCCGTTGGAGGCGACCCACGCCTCGTGGAGGCGGTCCGCGGCCGGGGCGTCGAACAGGGCGACGTGCTCCTCGTTCGTCATGCGGACGAGATGGATGCCCTCGATCACCCAGCGAACCTGGTTGCGAAAGACGGACCGGGCCATGGCGTCGACCCGCCGGTCGTCGACGGGCAGGCCGAGCACCCGGGCGGCGTTGGCCCGTACGTAACGCCGCCTCTCCGGCCACAGGTGGTAGACCACGACGGCGAGGAACCCGCCGACCCGGACGGTGGGGCCGAACGGGAGGCGACCCAGGATCCACGATCCGCCACGATAGGCGGCGATCACGAACCTCTCGCGAGTCCGCGGGCGGCTGCGCTCGCGGCGGTGGGGCGCCCGGAAGCGCCCCCCGGTGCCGCTTGCCCCGGCCCCCGGGGACGCGGCGGGCGCCGCGCTGTCCGGGGACCCGGTGGCGGATGTCACTTGGCGGTCACCTTGGCCGGCGCCTTGGCGAGGGTCCGGAGCTTGCGCTCGACCTGCTTCTCGGTCCCGACGAGGGTCTCGTTGTCCTCGCCGCGGATGAACGCCTCGACGCGATTGAAGGCGATGTCGTCGTGGAGCTGCGCCGGCGGGCTCTTCATGAAGTAGCTCGACGCGGCGACGAGGGTGCCCTTCAGGCCGCGGTCGAGACCCAGCTTGAGGCAGCGGATGGCGTCGGTGATGACGCCGGCGCTGTTCGGGCTGTCCCAGACCTCGAGCTTGAGCTCGGCGCGGAGCGGGACGTCGCCGTAGGTCGTGCCCTCCATCTGGATGTAGCAGAACTTGCGGTCGGTCAGCCACGGCACGTGGTCGCTGGGCCCGACGTGGACGTTGCCGGGCTCGAGCTCGTAGTCGAGCATCGAGGTGACCGCGTTCGTCTTGCTGATCTTCTTGCTCTCGAGCCGCTCGCGCTCGAGCATGTTGAGGAAGTCGGTGTTGCCGCCGAAGTTGAGCTGGTAGGTGCGGTCCAGGCGGACCCCGCGATCCATGAAGAGGCGGGTGAGGACGCGGTGGCTGATCGTCGCCCCGACCTGGCTCTTGATGTCGTCGCCGATGACCGGCAGGCCTTCCTCGGCGAAGCGGCGCTGCCAGTAGGGCTCGCGGCCGATGAAGACCGGGATCGCGTTGACGAAGCCGACGCCGGCCTTGAGGGCCTGCTCGGCGTACCACTTGGTGGCCTCCTCGCTCCCCACGGGGAGGTAGGAGACCATCACGTCGACCTCGCGCTCCTTGAGGATGCCGACGATGTCGGCCGTGGGGCCGGGCGCCTTCTCGATGATCTGGCTGAGGTACTTGCCCAGGCCGTCGTGGGTCATCCCGCGGTCGACCGTGACCCCCATGGGCGGGACCTGCTGGAAGACGATCGTGTTGTTGGGGTGGGCGTAGATCGCCTCGGAGAGGTCCTTGCCGACCTTCGTGCGGTTGATGTCGAAGGCGGCCACGAACTCGATGTCGCGCACGTGGTAGCCGCCGAGGCTGACGTGCATCAGCCCGGGGACGAAGTCGCTCTCCTTGGCGTTCTCGTAGTAGTAGCGGCCCTGGACCAGGCTGCTGGCGCAGTTGCCGACGCCGACGATCGCGACCCGGATCTTGCCGTCCCTGCGATTCGCGCCCGCCCAGGCCTTGCCCGCGCCGCTGGTGCCGTTGCCGTCGCCGCTCACGCCGTTGCTGCCGTTCTTCTTTGCCATCGCTGCTTCGTGGATCCTCCTGCTATGGATGGTCGAGGTGGTGGGGTCGTTGCTTCAGCTCGTCTGTTCGGCCGCCTCCGTGGTCGTGGCGGCCGCGCGGGCCTGGGAACGCGTGTGGAGCACGCGCTGGATGACGGTGAGCGTGGCCCCGACCGCGATGATCGCGAGGGCGCCCTCGATCACGACGATCCCCGGCGGGATGCCGGAGCCGCCGGCGCCAGCCGTGGCGACCCCGGTGCCGAGCAGGCCGCCGAGGACGAGGGCTCCGCACAGGATGACCAGGCGGATCTCCCGGGGCATCACCCCGACCGCGGCCATGCCGGTGCCCGCGGAGAAGCCGAGCCCCTCCGACTTGGCCCGCGTGTAGCTGACGAGAAAGGCCGAGGCCATGGCCGCGGCCGCAAAGATCGGCGCGTTGGTCCAGCCGCTGGCCGAGAGGCCCGCGACCAGGCCGACGTAGACGAGCGCCTCCCCCCAGCGATCGAAGACGGAGTCAAGGAACGCACCGAGCTTGCTGACCCGGCCCGTGGCCCGGGCGAGCGTGCCGTCGAACATGTCGAAGACGCCGCCGACGAACACGACAATGCCGCCAGCGATCCAGAGCTGGTTCCACAGGAGGACCGCGCCGGCCGTCGTGATGCCGAACCCCACGAGGGTGAGCCCGTCCGGGGTCAGGCCGAGCCGGCCCAGGAAGAGGGCGATCGGCTCGCCCACCTTCTTCACCCGGCCGCGGGCCTCGTTCGAGATCGCCATGCTCAGCCCATCCCCAGGATCGCCCGCTCACGGGCGGCGACCTCGCCGAACGCCTCGGGCCGCAGCGAGCAGATGGTCTCGCGACCCGCCCGCCGGGAGACCACGAGGCCGGCCTCGCGGAGCCGGCGCAGGTGGTGGCTGACGAGCGGCTGGCTGAGGCCGACATGATCGATCAGCTCCCCGACGCTGGCCGGCCCGTCGGCCAGGCGGCGCACGATGCGCAGGCGGTTCACGTCGGCGAGGGCCTTGTGGAAGGTGCGGATCTCGCGGAGGTCGTCGGGCTGGTCGACGATGGAGGCGATCGTGGAACGGAAGCGGGCGGGCGAGGGGCTCAGGTGGGGGCTCCGATCGGGATCGAGGCGCCAGGGCCGTTCACGGCTCGGCGGTCTGCGCAGCAACGTGCGTTTATATAAAGCGTTGTTGATGGTAGGCTCGCGTCGCCCCGCGTGTCAAGGGTCGTCCGTCCGGCAACCAGGTCGGGGCAGCGGCGTCAGCGAGACGGATCGGCTGGGCGATGCGTCCGCCGCCCGCGCTTCTTCGGGGGTGGCTCGTCCCCCGCGTCCTCTTCGCCCGCGCCGCCGTCGGGCCCGCCGGGGAGGGCGGCCCGCGCCCGCCTCGACTGGGCGTCGAGGACCTGCTTGAACTGCTTGGCGAGCCCCGTCCGCATCCCGGAACGGGCGGCAGCCGAGGCGTCGTGGTCCCGGCGGCGGGCACGGGCGGCCTCCGACGGGGGCAGCTCGTCGCCGCCGTCCTCGGGCCGGTCCTCGCGGTTCGGTGCCATCGCGGCGAGCGTGCCCCGGCCCTGGAACGCCGTCAAGCGGTAGGGCGACCGGCGTCGCCCTCGCTCGCACCGCCGCCGTCGGCGACATCGGGGCGAAGGGCCAGGTTGTAGTTGGCGTAGGCGGGCTCGGCGCTGACCTCGCGGATGACGAGGTCCGCGATCGGCGGCGGGAGCTCCGGGACCTCCGTCGGATCCTCGAGCTCGACCTCGAGGAGGACGAGTCCCGGCGGATCGCTGAAGACGTCGAGCTCCAGCGTCCAGCGCCCGAACGAGATGACGTGGCGGACCTTGCGGATCACCCGCCGCGCCGGGTCGGCCTCGGCGACCAGGCGTCCGTACTCCTCGGGCGAGAGGTCCACCTCGACCTCCCGGCGGACGATCCCCTCCACGTCCTGCTTGCGGGTGAGCACGTAGCGGGACTGCCCGTGGGCCTCGATTCGGCGGAGGCGCCGAAGCCAGTCGCCCGACGGGCGCAGGTAGACCTGCTCGATTCGCTTCGGGCGAGCGCCGAGGAGGGCCAGCTCCTCCGTGGCGGGAGCCTCGCGCAGCAGGTATTTCCGCTCGATCTCGAGGCCGTCGGCTGTCATCGGCTCTCCGTTTCGACGCGAGTATGCACCCGCGATCGGCCGCGATGGACGTCCGGGTGGGGCGGTCGCGCGGCGCCCCTACACTCCGCTGATGGACCGCCGGGTCGCACTCGTCCTGCTGGCCGTGCTGGGCACGGGCGTCTTCCTTGCCGGGCTCGAGCTGATGATCACGGCGGTCGCCCTGCCGGCGATCGTGATCGACCTCGGGAGCTGGACCGAGCTCCGCCACGCGAGCTGGATCATCAACGCCTACCTCCTGGTCTACGTGGGAACGATGCCGCTGGCCGGGCGGATGGCGGACCTGTGGGGAGCCAGGCGCATCTTCCTCGGCGCCCTCGTCTGCTTCACCCTGGGCTCGCTTCTCGCGGGGATGTCGCAGACGCTCGACCAGCTGATCGCGGCCCGGGCCTTCCAGGCCCTGGGCGGCGGTGCCCTCGTGCCCGTGGCGACGGCCGCTGCCTCGCACCTCTTCTCGGGCAACGACCGCCCGCGGGCCCTCGGCGTGATCGGGGCGCTGACCTTCCTGGGCATGGCGGCCGGACCGTTCCTGGGGGCGGCCATCCTGGACGCCGCGCAGCCGGAGGCCGCCCTGGCCCGGCTGGGCGTCAGCGGGCCGGCCGCGGACTTCCTCGCCCCGGCATGGCGGTACGTGTTCTACGTGAACGTGCCCATCGGGATCGCGGCCCTTGCCTGCGGCTGGGCGGCGACCGCGGGCTGGGACACGCCGCGGACGCGCGCCCGGGTGGACGTGGCCGGCGCGCTGCTCTTCACGCTCGCCCTCGCCGCGGTCCTCATTGGGGTGACGCTCCTCGGCGAGGGGGCCGGCGGGTCGGCGGGGACCTCCCAGGGCCCGGACGCGCTTCCCGCTCGCCCTCATCGCCGGAGGGGTTCTCGCCGGGATCGGCGCGATCGCCCTCGGCCTGCGCCGGACGGACCCGTTCCTCGACCCGCGCCTGTTCCTCGACCGCGTCTTCGCCTCGGCGGCGCTGGTGAGCCTGCTCACCGGCTACGCGTTCGCCACCGCGATCGTGGGCTCGGCCGTGTTCGTCGACCGCGTGCTCTATGGCGGCCCCGACGACCAGCGGATCGCGCTCGGGGCCCTGGCGGGCGCGACGGCGGTCGGGGCGCTCGTCTCCGGCTGGCTCGTGCGGCGCTGGTCGCTGCGCGCGGTCACCGCGATCGGGCTCCTCGCCTCGATCGCCGGGCTTGCCTGGATGGCAGCCTGGAGCGCCGATGTGTCCTACCCAGCGGTCGCCGCGGCCGGCGGCCTCTTCGGCCTTGGCTTCGGGCTCACCGTGACGCCCCGCAGCACCGCCGCCGTGGAGGCCGTGGGCCGGGCCCGGTTCGGGGCCGCCTCGGCCACGGTGACGGTGGCCCGGATGATCGGCATGGCCTTCGGGTTGGCGGTCCTGACGGCCTACGGCTCGACGACGATCGACCGCCTCTCCGCGCAGGTCTTCGGCTCGCCCGACGCCTACCGCCAGATCGTCCCCCCGGCCCTGGCCGGCCGGCCGCTCCACGATCCCCTCGTGGTCGGCGCCCTCGAGGCGTGGGCGGCGCAACGGGCGGCCGAGACGATGGTCGGCCTCTTCCTGGTGGCCGCGGTCGTGACCGCCGCCGCGCTGCCCGCGGGGCTCGCGCTGGGCGCGCGGCCGCGTATGCTCCGCGGCGAGACCGCCGGCGACGGCGCGCCGACGGCAGCGGGAGGTCCCGATGGCGATGGAGCCGGATCCGCCCCCGGTGAGCCCGAGCCCACCCTCGCCCTCTGAGACGCCGGCCCGGCCGGACGCGGGACCGCTGCCCGGAGGGCAGCCGGCGACGTCCCCCCCGTTCGCCGAGGGACTCCTGCGGGAGGCCGCGGCGGCGCTCCGCGTCGAGCACTGGTCGGCCGCCGGGAGCCAGGGCCTGACCGGGCTCGAGGCGGTGCGGCATGCCGCGGGTGACCCCGATGGGCGCTCCTGGGTCGACCTGACGGACCCGTCAGCGGAGCTCGTGGAGGCGGTCGCGGCCGAGCTCGGCCTCCATCCGCTCATCGCCGAAGACATCCTGGAGCGGAACCAGCGGCCCAAGCTGGAGCTGACCGACGACCTCGCCCACCTGGTCGTGTTCGCCGTCGCGTGGGAGCGCGAGCTCCTCGTGGACGAGATCGACCTCGTGCTCGGGAGGGGCTTCGTCCTCACGTCGCACACGAGCTTCTGGGATCCGCGCGCCGCCGAGCACCTGCGCGACGGCGTGGCGCCGGTGCTCGGCCGCGGCACCGACTACCTCACGTGGGCGCTCCTCGACTTCATCGTCGACGGCTACTACCCGGTCTTCGACCGGATCGAGGACGCGATCGACGACCTGGAGGACCGGATCGTGAGCCGGCCCGACAACGACACCCTGGAGCAGCTGTTCGCCCTCAAGCGCCAGCTCGTCGAGCTGCGCCACGTCAGCTCGCCCCAGCGCGAGGTCTTCAACCAGCTCACGAACCGGGCCCTGCCGTTCATCGCCCCGGAGCACGTCGTCTACTTCCGCGACATCTACGACCACGCCGTCCACCTCTCCGACGAGTACGACGGGTTCCGCGAGCTCGTGACGGCGGCCCTCGACGTCTACCTGTCCACGATCAACAACAACCTCTCGCTGATCATGAAGCGGCTCACCGGGATCACGGTCATCCTGGCCGGGATCGGCGCGTTCGCGGGCATCTTCGGGATGAGCGAGGCCGGGTCGGCCTTCCAGCTCGGGGAGGCACCGGGCTTCTGGCTCGTCACGTTCGCGATCACCGGGCTCGCCGTCCTGATCGCGGTGCTCCTCAGGAGGATCGACTGGATCTGAAAGGACGTCCGCGCGCGTCGCTGGGCGGCACGCCGGAACGCGCCACCTATCGCGGGACGTGCACGCGGGCGGCACCCGCGCCGGCCGCGAGCCGGCCGTCCTCGAGGGCATAGAGCTCGTCGGCGGCGTCGAGCAGCACCGGGTCGTGGCTGGTTGCCACGACCGTGATCCCCGTCGCGACGGCCGCGCGCAACAGCTCCACGAGCATCCGGCTCGTGTCCACGTCCAGCTGCGAGGTGGGCTCGTCGGCAATCACGACCGATGGCCGCGTCACGAGCGCCCGAGCGACCGCCACGCGCTGCTGCTCGCCGCCCGAGAGCTCGCCGGGACGGTGGTCGATCCGCCCGGCAAGGCCGACCGCGGCCAGGGCGTCCCGGACCCGGGCATCCCGCTCGCGCGGCTCGGTCTTCTGGAGCCGGAGCGGGAGCTCCACGTTCTCCGCGGCCGAGAGCATGGGGACCAGGCAGGCGGCCTGGAACACGATCCCGAGGCGGTCGCGCCGGAAGCGCAGGAGCTCGGCCTCCGCCAGCAGGGCGACGTCGCGACCGGTGACCTCCACCCGACCGGCCGTCGGACGATCGAGGCCGGCGAGCAGGTTCAGGAGGGTCGTCTTGCCGGCTCCGGAGCGGCCCGTCACGACGGCGAGGATCCCGGGCCGCACCGCCAGGTCGAGGCCGCGCAGGACCGCGAGCAAGGTGTCGCCACTGCGGAACTCGCGGACGAGCCCCTCGGCGCGAACGTCGGCCGCGGTGGAGCCGGCGACTCCGGGGTCAGCCACCGCGGGGATCCGCGTCGGGCGGAAGGGCGGCGTCCGCGCGCTGCGGCGCCCGTCGCGGCGCCGGGACGGGTTCGGTCCTCGCCGGGGGGTCGCCCTCGACCGGGTCGGCCGGCCGGTCGACCCGCGGCGCACCGCCTCCGGCCGAGCCGCCGCTCGGCCAGATCCCGATGTGGTCGCCCTCGAGGCGCAGCCGAACCCGCCGGCGAAGCCCGAGCGCCTCGACCTGCGCCCGGGGGAGCTGGAGCCGGCCGGCTCCGTCGAGGACCGCGAACTCCTCCTCCAGCGCCACGGCGACGCCGTCCCGGCCCCGCAGCGTCTCCGTGCTCGTCCGCCCGTCGCGGATCGACACTGTCCGCCCGACGTGCTCGGCCACGAGCGGGTCGTGGGTCACCAGGACGATGGTCGTCCCGAGGTCGCGATTCACCCGGCGCAGCGCCTCGAAGAGCTCGCTCGCGCTGTCGGTGTCGAGCTCCCCGGTCGGCTCGTCCGCGAGCAGGACCGCGGGGCGGTTGGCGAGGGCGACGGCCACGGCCACCCGTTGCTGCTCGCCCCCGGAGAGCCGAGCCGGTCGCAGGTCGCGGCGCGCGTCGAGCCCGACGAGGTCGAGGAGCGCCGACGCCCTCCGGCTCCGCTCGCCGCCGGCGCGCCCGTCGAGGAGCATCGGCAGCTCCGCGTTCTCCGTCGCCGACAGGTACGGGACGAGGTTCCTGGCGGTCTGCTGCCAGATGAATCCCACCACGCGGCGGCGGTAGGCCGTCCGCTCGCGACCCCCCATCCGGGCCAGGTCGTGGCCGGCCACGAGGGCCCGACCGGCGGACGGCTCGTCCATCCCCCCGAGGATGTTCATCAGGGTGGACTTGCCGCTTCCGGACGCGCCGACCACGGCGATGATCTCGCCCTCGTCAACGTGGAGGTCGAGACCCTGGAGGGCGACGACCTCCAGGTCGGCGACCTTGTAGATCTTGACGAGGTTCTCGCAGAGGATGGCCGCCCGACGGGCGGCGCCCCCGGATGTGGGGTGGTCCATCGCCGGCACGGTACGCGATCGGGCCGCGGCGCGAGGTTCGCTGCTCACGGGTCGATCGCCCGTGTTGCCCGGGCGAGGTCGACGCCGCGGACTGCCCGGGCGCCGATTGCCACCGCGATCAGCGCCCCCGCGACGGGAATCGCCACGAGGCCGAGGAGCGCGAGCGGATCGACGCCGAGCGGCGGGGGTCCGCCCGACCCGACGACTCGCTCGAGCCCGAGGTCGGGAACGGTCAGCGCCGCGATGATCGCGCCCAGCACGGCTCCCGCGGCGACGGCGACGAGGACGAGCGGTACGACCTCCACGGCCAGCAGGGCGACCAGGCTCCGCGACGTCGTCCCGAGCGCTCGCAGGACGGCCAGCTCACGATCCCGCTCCCTGATCGACCACCGGGCGGCGATGGCCACGACGAGCGCGGCGTAGGCGAAGGCAACGAGGAGCGCGGCTCCGAACCCGAGCCGGATCGCCACCACGAGCGCGCTCCCCCGCAGGTCGGCGAGCGCCTGCTCGCGTGCATTGAGGTCGATCACGGTGCCGTAGCGGGCGACGGCGGCGGCCAACGCTGACTGCAGGCTCGCGGCCCCCCGCACGAAGATCACGCTCGGCGGCGCGGCGTTGCCCGCGAGGGCCACGGCCGCCGCCGAGCGGTCCACGAGGACCGCGTCGTCGATCGACCCCAGGCCGGGGAACCGTGTCCGCGCCTCCACGGCCCGGATGGTCACCGTGCGGCCGCGGACCGTGAGGGTGCCGAGCTGGCCCGCCGCGAGCCCGAGGCGGCTCATCGTGGCCGCGCCTACGATCGCCTCGATCGGGCTCGCCGCGGAGCCCATGGCGGGCAGCGGCGCGGCCAGGAGCCCGGCGGGGATCGCGGCGTTCAGCGGCCGGTCCGCGACGACCCTCGCGTAGGCCGGCATGTCGAGCGCGATGAGCCTGATCGAGGCCGGGATGGGGCCGGCCCCGCGGAGGCTCGCGGCCGTCCGGGCGGCGACAGCAGTGGCTTCGATGCCGGGGATGCCCTGGAGGTCGAACGGGGGGGAAGGCCGCCCGGGGCGTGCTCCTCCACCCGGAAGTCGGCGCCGACCGTTTCGGCCGCGGCACTCTCCTGGCCCTGGGCGAGCGTCCCGAGGACGATCGCCGAGGAGACGCCCATGGCTGTCACGAGCACGAGGGCGACGAGCGACACCTGTTGACCCGCGGCGCCCCGGGCAGCGCCCCGCAGGCCGTGGGCGACCGGAAGTCCCGGACGGGCCGCGGCCGCCCGCGCCCCGAGGCGCGATGCCTGCGGGTAGAGCCGGAGCACCACGATGGCGCCGGCCAGCGCCACCAGCACCGGCACCGCCACGAGAGCGGGGTCGGCGCCCGACGTGGCCACCGTGGTTGGATCGCGTCCCCGCAGCGACAGCGCGCCGCCGACGGCGACTGCAACCACGAGGAGGTCGAAGACCAGGCGTCGCCGTCCCCCCGGACCCCCCGGGCCCGTTTCCCGAACCCGGGGCGGCCGGGCGGCTTCGAGGGCGGCCATGCCCGTCGCCAGGGCTGCCGCCGCCAGCGCGATCGCGGCCGCCGGCGCGAGGGCCGCCGCGCCCCACGGCCCTCCGACGACCATCGCCGCCAGCCACCCGCCGACGAGGGCGGCGGGCAGCACCACGGCCAGCGCCTCGAGCGCCCGCCCGACCACGACCTGGGCGACGCCGCCGCCCCGAGCCCGCAGCGTCTGGGTGGCTTCGCGGCGGCGGCGCGACGCGGCCACCGCGAGCAGGGCCAGGGCGGCCAGCATGGCGGCAAGGGGGCCGACCGTGGCCAGGCCAACGGCGGTCGCCGCCGTCGCCCGGTCCGCCCGGTAACGGGCCACGATGTCGGCCAGCCCGGTCGAAAGGGCCGGCGTGGTCGCCGACACGCCGAACGGATGGGCGGCCCGGAGCCTGGCCAGCTCCAGCATCGCCGTTCCGACCTGGTCTGCCGGGATCGCCCCCGGGTCGAGCCGGTAGCGCCAGCGGTAGCGGAACTGGGGCTGGATCGACCCGATCGACCCCTCCGACCCGTTCAGGGCCGGATAGGCGGACGGTGCGAGGAGGGCGGTCGCATGGTAGATCGTGACCTCCGCCGACACCCGCTCCTTGATCGCGGTCGCGAGCGTCGGGTCGGCGAACCAGCGGCCGGCGGCCGGATCGGCCACGTCGAAGATCCCGACGACGTCGATGACGACGAAGCCGACCGCGTTCGATCCAAGGATCATGACGACCCGATCGCCCACGGCCAGGCCGACATCGTGCGCGGTACCGGATGAGAGGGCCACCTCGTAGGCGATGGCCGAGGCCGCGCTGCCGTCCGCGCCGGGCCGGATCGGGAGCTCGATCGACGCGGTGTGCCCCGTCGGGGCGCGCCCGGCGACGTACCGGATGCCGTCGGCCACGTCCTCCACCCGAAGTCCCAGCCGCAGGATCGGGCGCGGCGCGTCGATGGCCTCGAACTCGGGGCTGTCGACGAGGACGGCCGGGGCTGCGAGCCCGCCGCGGAGCGAGGCCGGCATCTCGGCCGTCAGCGTGCGGGCTCGTGCCTGGACCGCGGCGAGGGGAGCTCCCGGCTCCGGGTCCAGGCGGCCCCGGAGCTCGAACTCGAGGCCCCGCTGCGCCTCGGTGGCGGCCGCCAGCCGCGCCCGCAGGGCGTCGTCCGCCGTGCGCCCGAACCAGAGGGGAGCAAACGTCACGAGAAAGGCCGTGACAGCGACGACGGCGAACGCGAGGGGGATGTCTCGGCGGCCTGCCCGGAGGCCGGTCCGGGCCAGGACTGCCGTCCCGGCCGCGAGGGTCGCGCCACTCATGGCGCCGCCTCGCGGAGCTCGGCGGCAAGGGACTCGGGCCCGGCAAGCCGGGACAGCGGCAGCACCGCGATCGCGATCGCCGCCACGCCAGCAGCGGCGAGCAGCGCGGCCAGGTCCCACGGGACCTGCACCGCTGCGGCCGGCACCGGCAGGGACCCGTCCGGCGTCAGGGCGACCGAGGGAAGGACGGACCAGGCCAGGAGGAGGCCCACCAGCAGGCCGCCACCGATCCCGACCGCGAGCTGGAAGGCGAGCTCGAGCCCGAGCCAGGCCGCGAGCTGGCCGCGCCCGAGGCCGAGGGCACGGGCGATCGCCAGCTCCGACCGGCGCGAGCGGGTTGCCTGCCAGGCGGCGGCGGCGAAGCCGACGACGCCGAACAGCAGGGCCGCGGCCGCGGCCAGCCCCAGTGAGCCGCGCGCCCCCAGCGCCAGCGGGTCGTCGAGCCGACGTCGCGTCTCCGTCGCCCGGACGCGCACGTCGTCGAGCTGGGGCAGCCCTGCCCGGAGCGCGGCCGCGGCCCGCTCTGCGTCGACCTCGGGCACGCCGAGCCACCACTCGGTCGCCGCGGGGATGGACCCATCCCGCGCATAGTCGACGAGGGCCAGGGTCGGCAGGTCGACCCACATGCCGCCCGGCCCGGGCGTGATCCCGGGCAGGACGTCGACGACGCCGGTCACCGTGGTCCGGATGACCGCGCTGAGCCCGCGCTGCACCGAGATCACGTCGCCGACCTCCACCGCGAGCGCCTCGCGCGTCGACCCATCGATGAGCGCCGCGACGGGTACCTCGGCCATCGCCGCCAGGGACGAGGGTCGGAACGCCACCACGGTCGGAACGGGTCCGACGAGGGGCTCCCGGATGGTCACCGCGAGGGGTCGCCCGGGATCGGCGGCCAGGGGAGCCGGGGCCACCCCGAACGTGCCCCTGACCGCGCCCCACGCCCCCTGGATCGGCCCGAGGGCGACCGCCGCGATACCGCCGTCGTCCGCTGCGGCAACACCCACCGCTTCGAGGGCCAGGGTGCCGGTCGCGCTCACGCCATCGGGGAGCGTGACCGCGAGCTCCACGGCCACCACGTCGAGGGGGCCATCCGGGCGGATCGCGAGGGCACCCGTCGCGACCGTCAACGGCACGTCGAGCTGTTGGAACCCTCCGGCGACCTGACCCGTCGGGCCGGGAAAGCGGTGGAGGAGGCCCAGGCCGTCCCTCACGATCAGCGCGCTGCCGAGCCCTTTCCACCCGGGTCGGATGATGCCGATGGTCCCATCCGCGCCCGGGGCCGCGGCGAGCCCCGCACGGACTCCGAGGCGGACGCTCGATGTCCCGTCGGGCAGGGCGAGGACCGGCAGGTCTGCCCGCCCGGATCCGAGGGCGCGGACGAGCTCGGCGGGGAGTGCCCCGGCAGCATCGTCCGGCTGGACGGCCAGCATCGCTGCCGGCGCGGCGGGCACGGCCACCAGGGTCCCCCGGCGCACCACGTTCCCGACGGCGAAGGTCTCGCGATCGGCGGGGATGGCCGCCGTGACGCCATCGACCCGCAGGGCGGCAGCCCGGGTCGCGAGCTCCGGCGGCGCGGCCGGGCCGACCGACGCGGCGGCGACGATGTCGGCGGGGAGCATCGCCGCGACCTGGTCGCGCTGCGATCTCTCCCACGTGCGCGCATACGAGGCGGCGAAGAGGGCGACGCCGGTCGCGACCACGAGCAGCAGCGCCGCCCGACCCGCCTGGAACGAGTGCCGGGCCAGGCCGCGCGCGGCGAGCGGCCCGACCGCACCCGCTGCCCGGCCCGCGGGCCGCTCGAGCCAGGACGCGAGGAGCGGGCCGACGCGAAGGGCGAAGAGCCCGCCTGCGAGCAGCCCGACCGCGGGGGCGATGGCCAGGAGCGGGTCCACCGCCGCGCCACCACCGGCGGCCCGCACGATCGGCGTCCCGTTCTCGCGCAGCTCCCACAGGGCGAGCCCGGCGAGGACGAGGAGCGCGAGGTCGATCCCCGTCCGTTCGGCGAGGCGACCGGACCCGCGGCCGGCGAGCGAGCCGCGAAGCCGGGCAAATGGGCCGAGCGCCGCGACCGCCGGCAGGACCATACCCGCCACGGCGGCCAGGCCGGCGGCGGCGGCGAGCGCCACGGCCGCGGGCGTGATGCGCGGAGCCGTCGACGCGCCCTCGCCGGCGGCGAGGAGCCCGACCAGGCCGAGCGCGAGCACGGGCCCGAGCACGACGGCGGGGAGGGCGATGAGCAGGCCTTCGAGCGTTGCGATCCCGACCAGGGCGGACCCCGGGGCGCCGCGCGCATGGGCGAGCTCCGAGGTCGCGCGCCGCCGCTCGACGACGAGGACCGCGAGCAGGAGGAGGGCATACATGGCCAGCAGGAGCAGCTGCGCAGCGATCATCGTGGTGCTGCCGCTCCCGGCCACGATCCCGCCGCCGGCGCGCCCCAGGATCGCCGGGAGGTCAGTCAGCACCGTGACCTTGCGATCGGTCCCGAGCTGCCGCTGGAGGAGAGGCCCCAGGCCGGCCACGCTCCCTTGCACGGCCGCGATGTCGCCGGGGCCGAGACGCTCGAACGCCGGCAGGGCCCGCCACGTGAGGGAGGCGCGCTGCAGGACCGTGCGCGCCAGGAGGACGTCGCGCTCCACGAAGAGCGGACCGCGGACGGGGAAGGATCCCGGCTGGATGGCTCCCTCGAGGTCCAGCGGGTCAGCGCCCCAGGCCGGGTCCGTGGGGTCGGTGATCGCGATGAGGCCGCTGATGCGGACGGCCAGCAACCGCGTCGGGTCGATCCGGCTCAGGAGCGTGACGACGCTGCCCGCGCCCACGCCGAGGTGCGTCGCGGCGGCCTCCGTCAGGACCGCCTCGACCTCGCTCGGCGATCCGGCGCCGGGCCAGGAGCCCGCGGTGAGGGTCGCCCGATCCCGGAGCCCCTCGTCCCAGGCGAACATGGTCAGCGGCGGGTGCTCGAGCCCGGCCCCGCCCGGGGGCTGCCAGGACTCGGAGCGGATGGTCCGGACCAGGCGCCCACCCGCGGGCCCGAGGGCATTCCCGGTTGCCGCGGAGACGACCGAATCCGCGCCGTCTGCGGCGGTCGGCGGGAGGTCCACCGTCACCCGGATGCTCGAGGCGCCGGGAGCGGCGGCGTCGAGGACCGCGAGCAGGCCCTGCCGGGCCGTCGTGTCCGGGTAGATGACGCAGGCGGCGGCAACGGTTGCGGCGATGAGCGTGACGAGGACGGCCGCGCCAACGAGGGCGCGCTCGTCGGCCATCCGGCGAGCGACGAGCAGGAGCCACGCCCGCGCGGACGCCACGATCGATCTCACCCGTACAGTCTGCCCCCTGCCCTTCCTACGCCGCGAACGGGCGCCGGGTTCAGCGGATCGGGGGGTCGTGGCGGGCTGCCGTCATCCGGCCGGGTCGGGCGTCGACCCGGGGCGGTCGGTCTTCGGTCCGTGGCCCGTCCCCGCCGCGGGTCAGTCGTCCGCCGCGTGTCAGTCGTCGGTCCGCCGGGTGTTAGGGCGCGGCTACTGGCACACGACCGGCTTCGCCGCGGGGTTGGCGGCGGCCGGGTCGGCGGGGCCGACGCCGATCGGCCGTGGCGATCAGCATCGTCTTGCCGATCGTGCCCCGCGGCCCCTCGGAGGTCTGGAGCATGAGCTGCTCGTCCGTCGCCCCGAAGGCGACATCGAGGCTGGACTGGTGGCGCAGGACCCGCGTGACCTCGTACAGGAAGACCTGGTCGTCGCTCGTGTAGACCTGCACGAGCATGCCCTTCATCGCCTTGTCGGCCGTCGTGAGGATCGGCAGGAACATGCCGACGCGGGCATGAGCGTAGAGATAGGTGGTGCCGGGCCGCCCGGGCTGGCTCAGCTGGGGCAGGTACTCGGCCACGTTGCAGTACGGAAAGTGGTTGGGATCGTTGGGTGGCTTCACCACGGGCAGGTCGATCCGCAGGGCGGGAACCAC
This sequence comes from uncultured Chloroflexia bacterium, assembly GCA_963776355.1. Lineage (GTDB taxonomy): Bacteria > Chloroflexota > Limnocylindria > Limnocylindrales > CSP1-4 > CTSoil-043. The sequence goes on from CAVZLU010000006.1 coordinate 601,918, forward strand.
GACGCGAGTCGCGACCCGCGCTGCCCCCGGGCTCGACGAGGCCGCGGGCGATCCATCGGCCCCGAGCGGTGGGAGAGGCAGCCGGGTCGGGAAGGGCTGGGCCGACGAGGCCGCCGGGGCCGGCGTCGCGGGGACGACGGCGACCGCCTCGGGCGGATCCTGGTACGAGAGGAGGCCGGCGGCGAGCAGCGCCACGCCGGCCGCCGTCACGAGGGCCGGCAGGAGGCGACCACGGATCCAGTCGACGAGGGAGCGCATGTGCGTGGGCATCCTAGCAAGCAGATCGGCCGGGGCCGCCCGGCGCTTCTGTCGCGTCCTGTGACGCCGGAGGTCCCATTCCTGTTGCGCCGCACGCCGCCGGCCCGGGTCCTCTCGCGAGTCACCCGAGCCGCGCAGCGCGGCCATCAGTCCGCTACGCTCCACGCCGATGCGCTCCCTCATCGCGATCGTGGTCGGGCTCCTCGTCGGCGTGGCGGCGGCCCTCGCTCTCGCCGTCGCCGTCTACTCCCTGGTCCCGGCCGCCCCGCAGCCGATCGCCGCCGCCTCCGCCCCGCCGGTGGCAGTGGTGGAGACGCCGGCCCCCGCCACGGCCTCCCCGAGCTCCGGCCCCACGTCCACGCCCAGCGCGAGCCGCAGCCCGTCGCCGTTCCCGCTCGTCGGGAAGGCGGCGCCGCCGCTCGTCGCCACGGCGCTCGACGGCACGCCGGTCGACCTGTCGGCCTATCGCGGGCGACCGGTCTGGCTCGTGTTCACCGGGACCTACAGCCCGCCCAGCCGCGAGGAGTACCCGCTGATGAACGGCTTCGCCGCCCGCTACGCCGAAGCCGGGCTGGTGGTGCTCGCGGTCCACGTCAAGGAGGACCGGGCCACGGTCGAGCCGTTCGTGTCCGGCCTCTCCGTCACGTTCCCCGTCGCCCTCGACGACGACGGGAGCCGGGCGAGGGCCTGGGATGCGGCGGCCCTGCCCGTCCACTACTGGATCGACGCGAACGGGATCGTGCAGGACGCGGCCCTCGGCGGCCTTGGTCCCGACGAGATGGCGCGGGGCCTCGCGACGATCCTGCCCGGCGTGACGACGGGCGAATGAGCCGCCGGACCGCCACGGCTCCGGGTGGCGGCCCGGAGACGGCGGCCCCGGCGGCCCCGGAAGGGTCCCCGGCGAGCGCCTAGGGAAGGACCCCGGAGACGGCCTGGGCGGCGGCGCCCACGCTCTCGATGAACGGCCCCGGGAACAGCCCCAGCGTGACCGTCAGGACCCCCGTGATCAGGAGCCCGGATCGCAGGAGCATGCCGTGGGCCACCGGGGCCTGCTCGGCCTGCGGCTCCCGCATGTACATGTAGACGACCACGCGGAGGTAATAGAAGGCGGCCACGGCGGCATTGAGCACCGCGATGACGGCCAGCAGCGTGAGCCAGCCCCCGCCCTGGACCGCGGCCAGGATCACGTAGGCCTTGGCGAAGAAGCCGGCAGTCGGCGGGATCCCTGTCAGCGAGAGCAGGAAGAGCACCATGAGGATGCCCAGGGCCGGCTCGCGACGGCCGAGGCCCGCGAACGTCTCCAGGCGGCTCGTCACGCCGGGGCGCTTCTGGAGCGCGGCGACGACCGCGAACGCACCGAGGTTCATGACGGTGTAGGCGGCCGCGTAGAACAGGAGCCCCTGGAGGCCCTGGATCTGGCCCCCCGCGTAGGCGGTAAGCCCCACCAGCATGTAGCCGGTGTGGGCGATCGACGAGTACGCCAGCATCCGCTTGACGTTGTCCTGGGTGATGGCCACCAGGTTGCCCAGGGTCATCGTCAGCGTGGCCAGCACGAAGAAGACGATCATCCACTCGCTGCGCAGGGGCCCCAGGGCCTCGGCGAAGACGCGCAGGATCAGGGCGAAGGCGCCGATCTTCGGGCCCACCGAGAGGTAGCCGGTGATCGGGGTGGGCGAGCCCTGGTAGGCGTCGGGCGTCCAGTAGTGGAACGGGACGGCCGCGATCTTGAAGGCCACGCCCGTGGTCAGGAAGGCAAGGCCCATCGCCAGCCCCGGCGACAGGGCCTGCGCGCCCTGGACGATGCGCGCCAGCTCGGCGGCCACGTCGCCGATCCGGGTGGAGCCCGTGAGCCCCCACACGAAGGCCAGGCCGAACAGGAAGATCGCGCTCGAGAACGAGCCCAGGAGGAAGTACTTGATGGCGCCCTCGGTGGAGAGCGCGTCGCGGCGGTGGAACCCTGCCAGCAGGTAGCCCGGGATCACCATCAGCTCGAGGCCGAGGAACAGCACCAGCAGGTCGGCCGACGCGGAGATGAGCATCGCCCCCGCCAGGGCAAAGCAGAGGATCGCCGCGAACTCGGCCACGGGGAGGTCCCGCGGCACGAGGTAGTCGGGGCCGAACAGGATGGTCAGGGCGATGATCGCGATGAAGATGATGTCCAGGTACGTCGTCAGGGCGTCGACCCGGTACGAGCCCCCGAAGGCGCTCCCCGGGTTGTTGCCGGCCCACACGACCAGGGCCGCGGAGATCCCCAGCCCCACCAGGCTGACGCCAGTCGCCAGGACCGTGTTCCCGGGCCTGATGATGTCGGCCACGATGACCGCACCGGCGGTCAGGACCACGGCGATCAGCGGGGCGATGACGGCGAGGTCGGCGCTCGACATCGGTGGCGTGCCCTCAGCGCCCGATGGCCGTCGCGAGCGACGGGTCGACGGCTGCGAGCACGGCCCTGACCGACCCGGCGATGAGCTGCAGGAGCAGGCCGGGGAAGATGCCGAAGATCACCGTGAGGGCCCCGAGCGGGGCCAGCGTGAGGATCTCGACGGGCTTCATGTCGACGAGGTGCTGCCCGAGCCCCGCCAGGAACTCGGAGAGGGGCCCGAACAGGACCCGCTGCTGCATCCAGAGCAGGTAGGCGGCGGCGAAGATCATCACGAAGACGATCGAGGCAGCCGTCCACGGGTTGAAGGCGAACGCCCCCACGAAGACCAGGAACTCGCCCACGAACCCGGCGAGGCCGGGCAGGCCGACGGAGGCGAAGACGAAGAACCCGAGTGCCGCCGAGTAGACCGGCACCGCCACCCCGAGACCGCCCATCTTCGCGATCTGGCGATCGTGCGTCCGCTCGTAGATGACCCCCACGAGGAGGAAGAGGGCCCCCGTGATGAGGCCGTGGTTGACCATCTGCAGGATCGCCCCCTGCATCCCCTGCTCCTGGAAGATGAAGATCCCCAGGGTCACGAAACCCATATGGCTGACGGAGCTGTAGGCGACGAGCTTCTTGAGGTCCGGCTGGACGAGGGCGACGATCGCGCCGTAGATGATGGCGATGATCGACAGCGTGATGAGGAGGGGTGCGAACGCATGGGCCCCCTCCGGGAAGAGCGGCAGCGCGAACCTGATGAAGCCGTAGGCGCCGAGCTTGAGGAGGACGCCGGCCAGGATCACCGACCCGGCCGTTGGCGCTTCCACGTGGGCGTCGGGCAGCCAGGTGTGGAACGGGAACATCGGGACCTTGATGGCGAAGGCCAGGGCGAAGGGCACGAAGGCGAGCAGCTGGAACGTACGGTCGAAGCCGAATCCCGCCAGGCGTTCGAGGTCGAAGGCGCCCTCCCAGCTGCCCGTGGCCGCCTGGTAGGTGTACGCGGTGGCCAGGATCGCGACCAGCATCAGGAGCGACCCCACGAGGGTGTAGAGGACGAACTTCATCGTCGCGTAGATGCGGTTGGCCCCGCCCCAGATCCCGATGATCAGGTACATCGGGACCAGGACGACCTCCCAGAAGATGTAGAAGAGGAAGAGGTCAAGCGAGACGAAGACGCCGATCATGCCGACCTCGAGGATGAGGAAGGAGATCATGTACTCCTTCACCCGCTCCTTGATCGGCCCGAAGCTGGCCAGGATGGAGATCCAGGTCAGCGTCGTCGTGAGGACGACCATCGCCACCGAGAGCCCGTCCACGCCGACCTTGTACTGGATGCCGAAGAGCGGGATCCAGTCGAGACGCTCCACGTACTGGAAGCTGATGCCGACGGTCTCGCGGCCGGGGAGGTAGCCGAGCAGCAGCCACAGGCTGGCGACCCAGGTGGCGAGCGAGAAGAGGAGCGCCGTCCAGCGGATGGCGCCCAGGTTGCCGCGCGGGATGATGGCAATCACGAGCGCGCCCGCGAGCGGCAGGAAGGTGATGACGCTCAGGATCGGGAAGGTTCCGACGTCGATGGTCATCGGTCTTACCTCCCCGCGATCAGGAGGTACGAGCCGGCCATGACGATCAGCCCGATCGCGATCCCCAGGGCGTAGTTCTGCACGCGGCCCGTCTGCACCCGGCGCAGGCCCCGGCCCGCGCCCAGGGTGACCCGGCCGACGCCGTTGACCGTCCCGTCCACGATGGCCCGGTCGAACCACCAGAAGGCGCCGGCGACACGACCGCCGATCACGATGAACAGGAGGTGGTTGAGGTCGTCGAACCACCACTTGTTCAGGGTCGCCCGGTACAGGAAGCGGGTCGCGCCGGTGGCCTCGGTCAGGGCCGCCACGCGCGCCGGGTTGCCGCGGCGCCGGAAGGCGCCGAAGAGAGCCACGGCGACCACGAGGCCGAGGGTGGCGGCAGCCACGCTGACGAGGATCAGGGCGCCGTCGATGCCGAACAGCTCGAATGGCGCCTGGTCGGGGTTCAGCCTCGCCTCGGACACGGCGAAGACCGGCTCCAGCCACTGGTTGATCCGGGAGTCGCCGAAGGGCAGGCCGAGGAACAGGCCGACGGTCGCGGACGCGATCGCGAGCAGCACGAGCGGGAGCGTCATCGTCCACGTCGACTCGTGGATGCGGTCCCAGATCCGCTTCACGTACGCGCTCGGATCCCCGTAGAACGTCTTGCCCATGAGCCGCCACATGTAGAAGGCGGTCATCACGGCCACGACGAGGCCGATCCCCCAGACCCAGTAGAAGCCCGCCTTGAGGCTCTCGCCGAGGATCTCGTCCTTGCTGAAGAAGCCGGCCAGGGGAGGGATGCCGGCGATCGCCAGGGTGCCCACGAGCATCGTCCAGTGCGTGATCGGGATCTTCCGCCACAGGCCGCCCATGTTGTTCATGTCCTGCTCCTCGTGGACGGCATGGATCACGCTGCCCGAGCCGAGGAACAGGAGGCCCTTGAAGAAGCCGTGGGCCATGAGGTGGAAGATCGCCGCCACGAAGGCCCCCACGCCGAGCGCCGCGAACATGTACCCGAGCTGGGAGAGGGTCGAGTAGGCGAGGACCCGCTTGATGTCCGTCTGGGTGAAGGCGATCGAGGCGGCCAGGATGGCGGTGAAGATGCCGACCGCGGCGACGACCACCATGACTCCCGGGACCAGGCTGAAGATCGGGTTCGCCCGGGCCACCAGGTAGACGCCCGCGTTGACCATCGTGGCCGCGTGGATCAGGGCCGAGACCGGGGTCGGACCCTCCATCGCATCGGGCAGCCAGACGTGCAGCGGGAACTGGGCGCTCTTGCCCACCGCCCCGCAGAAGACCAGCAGGGCGATGGCCGCGATCGTCGTGATGTCGAGCCCGGCGATGAGGGCGAAGGACGCCCGGATGTCGAGAGTGCCCGTGCTCACCCAGATAAGCATGATGCCGAGGGCGAAGCCCACGTCGCCGACGCGGTTGACGATGAACGCCTTCTTGGCCGCCAGGGCCGCCGAGCGGCGCGTGTACCAGAAGCCGATGAGGAGGTACGAGCTCAGCCCGACGAGCTCCCACGCGGCGAACACGGTCAGCCAGCTGTCGCCGAGGACGAGCAGCAGCATGCTGAACATGAAGAGGTTCAGGTAGGCGAAGAAGCGCCAGCGCCCCGGGTCGTGGGCCATGTAGCCCACCGAGTAGAGGTGGACGAGCATGCCGATGGTCGTGACGACGATCAGGAGGCAGGCCGTCAGCTGGTCGACGAAGAGGCCGAACGTCACCTGGAAGGCGCCGGCCGGGATCCAGGTGTAGATCGTGATCCCCGCCCCGTGCTCCCCGAACCCGCCCGTGAGCGCCTCGAACACGACCACCATCGCCAGCGCCCAGGTGGCGACGACCAGGAGGAGCGGCGGCAGGAAGGCGAAGCGACCGATGCGCCGCCCGAACAGGGCCGTGAAGACGAAGCCCGAGATCGGGAGCAGGAGCAGCACCGGGACGAGGTTGAGCACGTCGGTCGCCGACGCCGAGATCGGCTCCGCCGCCGCGGCGGCGAGCAGCGGGGCGGCGCTCTGGACCAGGGGTTCGATCACGCGGGTCTCCGGGGCTCCTCGCGGGCTACTGGCGCATCGAGTCGTACTCGTCGACGAGGGGCGTGCGGCGGTTGCGGTAGATCGCCATCACGATCGCGAGGCCGACGGTCGCCTCGGCGGCCGCGACCGCCATGACCATCAGGGCGATCACGGACGCCTTGCCGTTCAGCTCCGGCACGAAGGCGCCGAAGGCGACGATGGCGAGGTTGACGGCGTTGAGCATCAGCTCGATCGACATGAGCATGCTGATGGCGTTGCGCCGGGCCAGGAAGCCGAACGTGCCGATGGCGAACAGGATGCCGGAGAGGACCAGGTAGGCGTCGAGCGAGTGGCTCATGCCTCGCGGTCCTCCCGCCGGGCCAGGTAGACGCCGCCGATCACGGCCGCCAGGAGGAGGACGCTCACGACCTCCAGCGGCAGGACGTACTCGGTGAAGAGGAGGCGAGCCAGGGCCACCGTTCCGGTCGCGATCCGCGTGCCGACGTCACCCCAGTCGGTGGCGACGACGCTGAGGGCGACGATCACGGCGAGCACGATCGCCGCCAGCGCGGCCGGGATGGCCTGGGTCTGGAAGACCAGGCGAACCGGTGCGTTCTTGGCCTGGGTCAGCATGACCGCGAACAGGATGAGGACGGCGATCGCGCCGACGTAGACGAGCACCTGGGCCGCGGCCACGAGCGGCGCGCCGAGCATGACGTAGATGCCGGCGAGGGCGCCGAACGAGGCGATCAGGGCCAGGCCGCAGCGGATGATGTCGCGCATCGTCACGACGAGGAGGGCGCTGCCGATCATGACGCCGGCGAGGACGACGAAGAGCACGTCGTTCCAGCTGATCCCCAGCAGCGGCACGGTCTCCGGTATCGGCACCTGCTCCCTCTCTCCGCCGTGTGTCTCGTCCGTTCCGGCCCGCCCCCCGCGCTCGCCCGTGCCGGACCGCCCCTACTGGTGGGGCGCGTGCCCGCCGGCCTCGCCGGCGGACCCGTGCCCATTGTTGCCGGTGGCGCGCCCGCCCGCGTGCCCGTTGCCGCCGCCGTTGCCGCCCCCGCCGCCCCCGGCCAGCGGCGCCGGGAGCACGGGCAGCATCCGCGGCCCGATGTCGCGGCCCGCGGCCTGGGCCCGCTGGGCCCAGTCAGGCTCCCGCCGGATGTAGGTCATCTCGGTCTCGCGGTCCACGGCCGCGATCGCGATCAGGTCGATCATCGGCTCGATGCGGCTCGTGTGGGCGAGCTCGAAGTCGGGGCCGCAGCGGAGCGCGTCGTAGGGGCAGGCATCCACGCAGATGCCGCAGAGGATGCAGCGGCTCTCGTCGACCTCGTACTTCTCCAGGAGCCGCGGCTTCGGCATGAGGGCCCCCGTGGGGCACGTCTCGGCGCAGCGGCCACAGGACACGCAGGGCGTGTCGTTGAGGCTCATGTCGAGCGGGGTCGTGACCAGGGTGTCGAAGCCGATTCGCATGAAGTCGTAGCAGGCGGCCCCCACGACCTCCGAGCAGACCTGGGCGCAGCGGCCGCAGTCGATGCAGCGCGACGGCTCGCGGAGGATGAAGGCATGGCTGTCGTCGCGGATGTAGTCGTGGTTGTAGCCCGTGAAGCGGTTCTCGGTCACGCTGCGGAAGCCGGCCCCGCGGTTGTTCTGGGGCTCGAGTGACCGCAGCGTCGTCCCGTACTCGATGCCGAGGCGGCGCAGGTCGCAGAAGCCGATCGCCTCGCAGGTGCACTGCAGGCAGCGCGTGCTCTCGGCGACCGCGGCCTCGCGGCTGTAGGGGATCTCGTACTCGACGTACGAGGTGCGTCGCTCCTCGGCCGGCAGGCTGGCGAGGCGGTGCCGCGACTCCTTGACCTCGGACGTGAAGGGCACGATCGAGAGGAACTCGGGCTGCGGCTCCGCCAGCGTCTGGCGCGTGCGGATCGCGCCGAGGTCCAGGCCCTGGAGGTAGGCGTCGACGGCGTACGCCGACCTTCTCCCGTCGGCGATCGCCTGGACGACGGTCGCCGCGCCGGTGCGGACGTCGCCGGTGCCGAAGACGCCCGGGCGGCCCGTCTCGAAGGTCACGGCATCGGCTCGGAGGCGGTGCTGCTTCGTGGCCTGGGGGCCCTCGCTGCCCGGGCCGAGCCAGGCGAGGTCGGGCCCCTGCCCGATGGCCAGGAGCACGCGGTCGCATTCGAGGACGAACTCCGTGCCCGCGGCCGGCTCCGGGCGCCGCCGGCCGGACGCGTCGGGCGCGCCAAGCTGCATCCGGATGAACTCGACGCCGCTGACCCTGCCCGTCCCCTCGTCGACGAGGACGCGCGTGGGCCCGGCCTGGAAGATGGTGGTGACGCCTTCCTCGATGGCCTCGTGGACCTCGCTGGCGGCCGGCATGTCCTTCATGTCGCGGCGATAGACGAGGGTCACCTCGGACGCCGCCTGGCGGACCGAGGTCCGGCTGCAGTCCATCGCGGTGAAGCCGCCGCCGATGACGACGACCCGGGTCCCGGCGTGCCCGGGGTAGGTCAGGCCGAGGGTCGCGATCTTCAGGTACTCGAGGCCGTCGATGACGCCGTCAGCATCCTCGTTCGGGATCCCCAGCTTGTTCGTGTCGTAGCAGCCGATCGCGAGCACGACCGCGTCGAAGCCCTGGTTCTGCAGGTCGTCGAGGCTGAAGTCGCGGCCCAGGGCCTGGTTGCAGACGAACCGCCCCCCGAGGCGGGTCACGCTCTCGTACTCGGGGTCGAGGACGCGGTCCTTCGGCAGGCGGTACTCGGGGATGCCGTAGCGGAGCATCCCGCCCGGCTCCGCATCGCGCTCGAAGATGGTGACGTCGTGGCCGGCGATCAACAGGTAGTACGCCGCCGCGGCGCCGGCCGGCCCGGACCCGATGACCGCCACCCGCTTGCCGCTGGTCGGCTGCCGCTCGAACGGCAGCGGCGGGTCGACGTTCTCCTCGAGCATCTCCCGCAGGACCTGGTCCCCGGCATAGCGGTGGCTGTCGCGGATCGCGATGGCCTCGTCCACCTCGTCGCGGCGGCAATGCTCCTCGCACGGGGCGGGGCAGACGCGGCCGAGGATCGAGGGAAAGGGGATGGTGCGCTTGAAGATCCGGGTCGACTCGCGGAACTCGCCCTCGGCGTTCGCCTTGAGGAAGCCGGGGATGTCGATGTGACTGGGGCACTTGTTCTGGCAGGGCGGCAGGCAGTAGGCGTTGTGGTCGGAGAAGATCAGCTCGAGGTTGGTCCGGCGCAGGCGGCGGACCTCCTCGGTCTGCGTGCGCACCACCATCCCGGCCTCGGCGACGCGCGAGCAGGAGATCGGCGGGTGCTCCTCGCCCTCGACTTCGACGACACACATGCGGCAGGCGCCGAAGCCGGGCAGCTTCGGCTCGTAGCAGAGCGTCGGGATCTCGATCCCGTTGTCGCGGCAGACCTCGAGGATCGTCTGGCCCTCGCGCCCCTCGAGGACCCGTCCGTCAACCTCGAGCCGGATCGCCGGGCTGGACTGCGGCCGCTGCGGGGCCTGCGTGCGGAAGAGGCGCTCGGCCAGGCTCTCGGCCCCCGGCTCGGGGCGGAACGCGGGTGTGGGGTCGGGGGGTCGGGAGATCAGGTCGGCCATCAGCGGGTCGTCCTCTACCTTGCCTGCGCGGCGGTGAGCCGGATGGGGCCGCAGACGCCTGCGGGGCAGGTGCCCCGCAGGACGTGGTCGTCGATCTCGGGCCCGAAGTAGCGCATCGCGGTCCGCAGCGGGCTTGGGGCCAGGCGCTCGTGATCGCAGAGCGCGCTCGCGACGCAGTCGTCGGTCAGGTCGGCGAGGAGCTTCGGATCCGTGGGACGGGCCGCGCCGTCCGCGTAGCGCTGGCCGATCTCGGCCAGCCGGCGCAGGCCGATCCGGCAGGGGATCGTCTTGCCGCAGGCCTCGTCGGCGCCGTAGCGCACGAGCAGGCGGGCGAGGTCCACGATGCAGGTCTGTTCGTCGGCCACGACCACCGCGCCGGAGCCGACGTGCGCGCCGGCGGCTCGCAGCGCCGCGAAGGTGTACGGCGTGTCGAGCAGCTCCTCCGGCAGCAGGCCGCCGCTTGGACCGCCCACCAGGACCGCCTTGAACGAGTGGCCGGCGCTCATGCCCCCGGCCAGGGCCAGCAGGTCGCGCAGCGTTGTCCCGGTGGGGATCTCGGCGATGCCCGGCGTGGCCACCGCGCCCGAGAGCTGCACCAGGACCGTGCCCGGCGCCTCCGGATCGCCGATCGCGCGGAAGGCGTCGGCCCCGTGGCGGACGATCCAGGGGAGCGTGGCCAGGGTGACCACGTTATGCACGAGCGTCGGGTGGCCGAAGAGGCCCCGCTCGGATGGGTACGGCGGTCGCTGCTCGGGCTGGCCGCGCTGGCCTTCGAGGGCCTTCAGGAGGACCGTCTCCTCGCCCAGCATGTAGGCGCCCCGGACGGTCCGGACGGTGACCGCGACCCCGCGCCCGGAGCCCAGGACATCGGGGCCAAGGAGGCCCGCCTCCTCGGCGGAGAAGGCGGCGGCCTCGAGCGCGCGGACGGCGTCGGCGTACTCGGCGCGCACCGCGATGACGGCGTCGCGGGCTCCCACGGCGAGGGCCGCGATGGCCACGCCCTCGACGACCCCGAACGGCCGCGTCTCCATGAGGAAGCGGTTGGATCCCTGCGCCGGGTCGGCTTCGTAGCCATTGGCGACCACGTAGCGGACCGGGTCCGCCGAGCCGGCCACTGCGCGCCACTTGTCGCCGGCCGGGAAGCCGGCCCCGCCGCGGCCGCGCAGGCCGGAGGCGGCGATCGTGGCCACGGTCCCCGTGGGTCCGAGGGCGCCCACGACCGCTCGCAGGGCCTCGAACGCGCCGCCGGCGATCGCTGCCGCAAGGTCGGTCGCAGGCGACGGCGGGCCGTCGCCCAGGATGGGACGGGGTTCGCCGGCGGAAGTCGTGAGGAGCGTGGTCATCGGCTCAGTGGACCGTCCGCGTTGCCGGGTGCGCCCCGACGAGCGCCTGCGCCCAGGCGGTCGCGTTCGTCGCCGTGACCTCGGGCTGGGCCTCGCCGTCGAGGGCCACCAGCGGCGCCGCCGCGCCCGGGAGGTGCGTCGAGAGCCAGGCGAACCGGATGCGGCCGTCGGGCGTCGGCCGGCCGAGCTCGGTCCCCAGCCCGCTGGCGATCGCCTCCGCGACGCGACCGCCGCCGGCCATCAGGCACGCCGTGCAGCGGCAGGCCGCCACCTCCTCCACGGTCCGCTCGAAGCGGAGGTGGTGGTAGTAGCTGGCGGTGCCGTAGATCATCGCGTACCAGGCGCCGGTGCGGTGGCTGATCCGCTTGAGGGCCGCCACCGGCAGGTGGCCGAACTCCGCCTGGACCGCCTCCAGGATCGAGAGCATGCGGTGGGGGTCGTGGTCGTGCTCCTCGAGGATGGCGTCGACGGCGGCGAGCGCCACCGGCTCGAACGCCGTGTACGGCGGGTCGGGCACCTCCCGGCCGGCGCGCCGCAGGGCCGACTCCTCGCGTCGCTCGCCGTAGGTCTCGGCGGCGCCCCAGTGGATCGCGAAGCGACCCTTCGTGTCGATCCCGCCCATGTCGATGCACTCGATCGGGCACGCCTGGGCGCACTGGAAGCAGGTCTCGCATTTCAGCGTGCCGTGCTCGTCGTAGAGCAGCTGGAGCCGGCCGCGGTTCTTGACCGCGACGTCGGCCGGCACCTCGGGGTACTTGATGGTGACCGGCGGCTGGAAGAACCGGCGCAGGGTGAGCCCCATCCCCCGCAGCAGGCCCAGGCCGGGAACCATGCTCATGGCCGCCCCTTCATCGGCCGGCCACGATCGAGACCGCGATCGCGGTCACGAAGATGTTGAGCAGGGCCGCCGGCAGCAGCCATTTCCAGGCGAAGCCCATCAGCTGGTCGACACGGACCCGGGGGAACGTCGCCCGCATCTGCACGAAGACGAGGACGAAGACGTAGGTCTTGGCGAACATCCACAGGAGGCCGGACACCCAGGCGAAGCTGATGAAGGCCCAGCCCAGGAACAGGGTCACCGCGACGAGGTTGAAGAGGATGAACCCGATGGCGAGCGCCTGGAGGGCGGAGATCCGGGAGGAGCCGATCCAGAAGGGCATGGCCAGGACCAGGGTCCCCACCACGGGAACGATGACGAACGCGAACAGGAGGCCGATCCCGAGGCCGGCCGGGTCGAGGTTGAGGGTGACGGCGAAGGGCCAGTCGAAGGGGGCGTTCCAGCCGCCGAAGAAGAGGACGACCATCACCGCCGAGACGACGAAGACGTTCACGTACTCGGCGAAGAAGAAGAAGCCGAAGCGCATGCCCGAGTACTCGGTCGCGAACCCGGCCACGATCTCCTGGTCGGCCTCGGTCATGTCGAGCGGCGTTCGGTTCGCCTCCGCGACCGCGGCGATGAAGAAGATGATGAGCGCCAGGGGCTGCTTCCAGGCGTTCCAGTCCAGGAGCGACCCCGCCTGCTGCTCGACGATCGCGTTCATGCTCATGGTTCCGGCCAGGATGATCACGCCGACCACCGAGAGGGTCAGCGGGATCTCGTAGCTGATCGCCTGGGCGGCGGCCCGCAGGGCCCCGATGAGGCTGTACTTGTTGAAGCTGGCCCAGCCGGCCATCATCAGGCCCACGATGTTGAGGCCGCCGATCGCGAAGAAGTAGAGCAGGGCGATGTTGAAGTCCTGGCCGACGAGCCCCGGCGCGAAGGGCACGACGAGCAGGGCCATGATCGTGGTCAGGAAGACCGCGACCGGGGCGAGGGTGAAGACCGGCACGTCCACGCCGCGCGGGGTGTAGTCCTCCTTGGAGAGCACCTTGAGCCCGTGCACCACGGACTGGGCGGACCCGAACGGGCCCACCCGGTCGGGACCCACCCGCAGGTTCATCCGGGCGATGACCTTGAGCTCGAGGTAGATGAGCAGGAACGCGGTCGGGATCGTGACCACGATGATGACCGTGGCCGCGACCAGGAAGCGGACGAGGCCCGGGTTGGCGTCGAGGAAGTCGATGAGCGGCGGAAGCAGGACGGCGATGGCCACGATCGCGAGCGCGCCGAGGACGAGCACCGTCGGCAGCGCGACGAGGAAGACCCGCGAGGGGATCGACAGGCGGTTCCAGTAGGCCGTCACGGGGGTCATCGGCGGGCGCCCATCACTTGTCGACGCCGCCCATGACCGGGTCGAGCGAGGCCATGATCGCCATCGTGTCGGCGATGAGGTTGCCCGGCATGAGGAGGCCGACGAGCTGCAGGTGCAGGAAGCTCGGGTCGTGGATCCGCATCCGGAAGGGCTGGTCGGTGCCGTCGCTCACGACGTAGGTCGAGTACTGGCCTCGCGGTGCCTCCACGGCGCTGAAGGCCCGACCCGGGCGCGGCCGGAGGAGGCGCGGCAGCTTGGCCGACACCGGTCCGTCGGGCATCTGGTGGATGCACTGGTCGATGATCCGCAGGCTCTGCTTCACCTCGTCCATCCGCAGCAGGTAGCGGGCGAGCGAATCGCCCTCGGCGCGCGTCGGGACGTCGAAGTCGAGCTCCGGGTAGACGCTGTACGGGTGGGCCCGGCGGAGGTCGAAGGGAACCCCCGAGGCGCGCAGGTTGGGCCCGCTCACGCACATCCGGAGGGCCGTCTCGCGGTCCACCACCCCCAGGCCGCGGGCACGCCGGACGAAGATCTCGTTCTCGTTCAGGAGGCCCATCCCGGCCTCGAGCTGGGCGCCGGCGCGGCCCATCCAGTCGGCCAGGCGGCTCATGAACTCGTGGTTGAGGTCGCCGTTGACGCCGCCGATCCGGAAGTAGTTGAAGAGGAGCTTCTGGCCGGTCAGCGCCGCCAGCATCTCCATGATCTCGTCGCGCTCGGCGAAGCTCCACAGGATGGGCGTGATCCCCCCGAGGTCGAGGGCGTACCAGCCCATGTAGAGCATGTGGCTGGCGACCCGGTTCAGCTCGGCCGAGAGGACCCGGATGTACTCGGCGCGACGGGGCACCGCGACGTCGAGCAGCTTCTCGAACGAGAGCACGGCCCCCCACTCGTTGAAGAGCGAGCTGATGTACTCGAGGGGGTCGACCTGGCTGATCACCTGGTGGTAGTCGGCGTTCTCGCAGAGCTTCTCGACGCCCCGGTGGAGGTAGCCGAGGACGGGGTCGAGGTCGACCACCTGCTCGCCGTTGATCTTGAGGATCACCCGCAGGACGCCGTGCGTCGACGGGTGCTGGGGCCCCATGTTGAGGAGCATCTCCCCGTCCTTGAGGTCGTAGAACTCGCGCTGGCGCTCTGTCCGGGCGAGCGGGACCGGGTCGAAGATCCCGGCATGGTCGACGGGGATCGTGAGGGCGGGATCGTCGAGGCTCGGTCGCGTGGGGTTCGGCATCGCGCGCTCGCCTACGCCCCCGGCGTCGTGCGCCGGAGGGTGGTGTCGTCGGCTTCGGCCGGGGCGCCGGCCCGCTCCATCGCGCGGACGCCGCCGCCCGGCGAGCGCGCGACGTCGTCGGCGAGGTGGAAGTCCTTGCGCAGCGGGAAGCTCACGAAGTCGTCGGGCATGTAGATGCGGCGCAGGTCGCGGTTGCCCTCGAAGACGAGGCCGAACATGTCGTAGGCCTCGCGCTCCATCCACTCGGCGCCCTTCCACAGGAAGGTGACCGAGGGGACCCGCGGCTCGTCGCGCGGGATCTCGTCGGCGACAGCTCGCAGCCAGTCCGGCGTGGCGTCGCTCCAGAGGTGGTAGACGACCTGGAACGTGGATCCCGTGTCGACGCCGCAGAGGTCGGCGAGGTATTCGAAGCGCAGGTCGGCGTCGTCATGGAGCGTGCGCATGACCTGCGGGACGTCGCCCGGCCTGACCCGGATCTCGGTCTGGTCGTGGCGCTGACGAACCGGACCCTCCAGCCACGCGCCAAGCTTCGTCTCGAGGAGGGCCTTGAAGGCGCGGTCCACCGTCAGATGCCCTCCGGCACGGTCGGCCCGATGTTCCGCTCGGGCCAGTGCCCGCGGCGCTCCTTGACGAGCTGCTGGAGCTTCATCATCCCGTAGATGAGGCCCTCCGGGCGCGGCGGGCAGCCGGGGACGTAGACGTCGACGGGGAGGACGCGGTCGATCCCCTGGATCGTGCTGTAGCTCCGCTTGTAGCGGCCGCCCGAGCAGGTGCAGTCGCCCATGGCCACGCACCACTTGGGCTCGGGCATCTCTTCCCACAGGCGGACGAGCGGGTCCGCCATCTTGGTCGTGAGCGTGCCGGCGACGATGAGCACGTCCGACTGGCGCGGGCTTGCCCGGAAGGGGAACATCCCCCAGCGATCGATGTCGTGGCGGCTCGTCGCCGTCGACATCATCTCGATCGCGCAGCAGGCCAGGCCCGAGAGGAGGGGCCACAGGCTGTTCATGCGGATCAGGTCCAGGACGTAGTCGGCCTTGGTGGGCACGATGTCCAGGGCCCCCCAGCGGCCGTCGTTGCGCCGCCCTTCGCCGGTCTCCTCGTAGCGCCGCAGGGCCAATGTGGGCGCCTCGTCGACCGGCACGCCCTCGTACGCATCCGGGTCGGCCGGGGACCAGAGCGTGTTGGGGACGGTGATCGCCTCCGCGAGGGCGTCGTCCTCGTTCGTCGCCGGGACGGGCAGGCGGCTTCCGGGCGCACCCGCCGGCGGGCCGGTCAGCGCCACGTCAGGACCCCCTTCCGCCAGGCGTAGGCGAGCCCCAGCAGCAGGATGAGGATGAAGGCCGCCATCGAGGCGATGACCCCCGGGATCGGGTCGCGCACCACCAGCGCCCACAGGAAGATGAAGACGACCTCGATGTCGAAGGCGACGAAGAGCAGCGCGTAGATGTAATAGGAGACGCCGAACCGCCCGTGGGTGTCGCCGTACGTGGGGATTCCGCTCTCGTACGGGAGTCCCTTCAGCGGGCTGCCCTTCGTGCGGTGGCTGATCAGCCACGCAGCGCCGATCGTCAGGAAGACGAACGA
Source organism: uncultured Chloroflexia bacterium (assembly GCA_963776355.1). Classification (GTDB taxonomy): domain Bacteria; phylum Chloroflexota; class Limnocylindria; order Limnocylindrales; family CSP1-4; genus CTSoil-043. The sequence goes on from CAVZLU010000006.1 coordinate 618,086, forward strand.
GACGCCCGCGAAGGCGAAGCCGACGACGTACCAGATGCCTTCCATCGCACCTCTCTGCGGCCGGCGGTCCGTGCATGCACGGGCGATCACCGCCGGCCCGGCGGGAAGCTCGGGTGAGACGCACACACGCACGCACCCGAGGGCACGGGCGTGCGGGGCCATCCTAGCAGGGGCGGCTTGCCGCTGGCGCGCGCGGCCCGGGCCTCCGGACGGCCTCGCGACGGCTTCCGGATCGCCGCCCTGCGGCGCCTATCGCCGGCCCGGCATCCGGAACGACAGTCCGCGAAGCGGAGGCTCGCTCGCGATCGCCCGCCCGGCAAGGACGGCGCGGAAGCCGCCCAGGTGCCGGGGGTCGAGGAGCCGGATGACCGCGCTCCGCAGCTCCAGCGCCGCCGCCATCGTGGGCGACCTGGCCTGGCGTCGCTGGAGGAGCTCCTCCAGGCCGCACCCGGTGAGCAGCTCGGCCTGGCTTGTCTCGCCGAGCACCTCGAAGCGGGCCGACACCAGCGCCGCGGCCAGGGCGGTCGTGTCGACGTGGGCGGTGAGGTCCCGTGCGCCGACGTCGCGGTAGGGAGCGCCCGCGGACCCGTCTGCGGCATGGCCCCGGTACGTCATGAGGGTTCCTGCCCTCCGGCGCGGGCCGTAGAGGTCGGCCGCCGGGGCGCCGTAGTCGATCACCAGCACCAGGCCGAGCCGAAGCCGCCGCCCCACCTCGGCGGCCCACGACGTCACCGCCGGCCGGACCTCCAGGCGCTGGCCCTCGACGAGGTCGATGCCGGCATCCCCGAGGCCCTTGAGCCGCTCGCCCACCCGGGGACCGGAGAGGTCGCCCAGGACCTCTTCGAACGTGCCGTCGTCCCCGACGCGGACGTACACCTCGCGCGGCGTCGCGCCGTGGATCTCCACGACGTGGACCGGCAGGGCATCGAGGAACTCGTTGGCGATCACCATGCCGGCGGCCGGGGCGTCGTCGAGGCCGGCAGGGTCGACGAGCGGCAGGCCCGCTGCGGCGGCCCGGCTGCGCAGCTCGGTCAGCCGATGGCGGTTCTGCTCGACCGGCGCGTACTGGAGGACGTCGGCCGCCGGCGTCCCGTCGCCGCGAAGGCCGGCGAGGATCGCCACCGCCAGCGTGCCGGCTCCCGCTCCGTACTCCACGAGCGTGAAGGGCTTCGGCCGCCCGATGCGCTCCCAGGCCTCGGCGACCTGTCGGGCGAGGGCCGCCCCGAAGATCGGGTCCAGCTCGGGGGCCGTGAGGAAGTCGCCCGCCCGGGTGGGTCGCGCGGCCGCCGCCGCGTAGTAGCCGCCTTCTGGGTGGCCAAGGGCGAGGGCCATGTAGTCGGCGAAAGGGATCGGCCCACGCCGGTCGATCTCCGACCGGATGGCCTGCTCGGCAGGCGACGTCACCGGGCGCGTTCCAGGAGCACGCGGAGCCCCGGCCCGACCAGCGTGTGCCCGCCCAGGAGAACCGGGATCGCCGCCGCGGTGGCCGCCCCGGTCAGCGCTCGCAGCCACGGATCGGCGATCCGCTCCGGGAGCAGCAGGTCCGACGCGAAGCGGTCCTCGGCGACAGGCCAGGCGGCCTCGTCCGCGCCCAGCCGGTGAGCAAGGAGCACCCGCGTGTCGATGACGGCGCCATCGCCAAGGCGCGCGAGGACCCGGCCGAGGGCGTCGGGGCCCTCCCGGTCGAGAAGGAGGCCCAGCACGGAGGCGGGCGGCCGCAGCGGCCGTGGCCGCCTGGAGATCCCTCCCGGAGCCTGCGCGAGCCGCGACGAGGCGCGCAGGCCGCGTTCCTCCACGAGCGCCCGGATCCGACAGGCGGCCCGGCGCTCCAGCGCGGAGAGCGTTCCCATCGAGGAGCGACCATGAACCGTAAGCTCTGCACGACGGTCAGCCATGACCGACCGAACCTGGTCCAACCGCGCGGGGAAGGACGACGATGCCGCACTGTCCGGGAGAGAGCCTCCGGCCAGGACGAGGTCGGCCGGCGAATCGAGGTCCAGACCGAGTCGCGGGCGTCGTCCGAGGTCCGCGACCGGGACGTTGGCGGCCTCCTCGAGCCAGCGGGGCAGGGCGTTGTCGGCGGGGAGGTCCGGCAGGTCTCGCAGGACGGCCGGCCGCGAGATGGCCACCGCGTCCGCCGAGAAGCGGTTGTTCGCGAGGGCAAGATCCGCGTCGGATGCCGCCGCCTTCACGAAGGCCCGGTAGTCCGCGGGGCGCGCCAGCGCCATCGCCCCCGAGCCGAGGACGACGAGACCCCCCGTCGCGATCGAACCGGCGAGCCGGCGGAGGCGGGCGCCGAACGGCTCGGTGCTCGCCTCCTCGATCAGCGCCGCGTTCCCTGCGCCGGCCGCGAGGAACCCCGCGAGGTGCCGTCCGGCGAGGTCCCGGCGGGCGGCGTCGAGGGCCGCGGCCAGCGGACCCGCGGTCGCCGGCAGCGGCGGATGGAGGACCAGCACGGTGACGGTGCCCACGCGCGTATTCTCGGGGCATGGCGACCTCCGCGAGTCCGCCTCGCCGCCCGCGTCGCCCGCGTGTCCGCGCCTACATTGGCCTTGGGGCGAACCTCGGCGACAGTGCCGGCATGCTCGCGCGCGCCATCCACGCCCTGGCCGCGCTCCCCGGGGCCCGTCTCGCGGGGGTTTCCCGGCTGTACGCGACGGCACCGGTCGGCCCCATCGACCAGCCCGAGTTCCGCAACGCGGTGGCCGCGCTCGACGTCCCGCGCGGCCCCGACCCGGAGACCGGGGCGCTTGCCCTGCTCGTCGCCCTGAAGACGCTGGAGCGCGCGTTCGGCCGCCGTGACCGGGCGCGCTGGGGACCCCGCGAGATCGACCTCGACCTGCTCGTCTTCGGGCGCCACGCCATGAACGTGGAGCGCCCGGCCGCGGGGCTCAGCACCGGCCCCGCCGCGGGGCTCAGCAGGGCTCGGCACCGGCACGGCCACTGGGCTCGGCACCGGCCCGGCCACGCCGGCCGCCGCCCAGTGGCTCCGGGTCCCCCACGCGAGCGCCCGGGAGCGCCTCTTCGTGCTCGCCCCGCTCGCCGACCTCGCGCCCCGGCTGCGGCCCCCGGGCTGGGCCGAGACCGTGGCCACGGCCCGCGCCCGCGCGGAAGCGGCGGAAGGGCCAGGGGCGGCTCGAGCAGTGGCGCGATGGGATCGCGCTCGCGGAGGGTGGGCGAGCCTCCGCTAGCTGCTCTCCCCGACCGGGGTCGAACGATCGGCCCTGGCGCGCCGACCTACAGTCGAACGGCCGGGGGGCGGTCGCGGGATGCGTCGGGTCCCCCTGTCGAACGCCGGCTGCAGTCAGTGCCTGAAGTGGCGCCGCCCGGTGAAGACCATTGCCAGGTGGTGTCGGTCGGCGACCTCGATCGCCATCTCGTCCCGCCGCGACCCGCCCGGCTGGATGATGGCCGTGACGCCCGCGATCGCGGCGTGGGCGATGACGTCCGGGAATGGGAAGTAGGCGTCGGAGGACATGACCGCGGTCTTGGCCCGGTCCCCCGCGCGGCGGAGGGCGATCTCCACCGCAACCTGCCGGCTGACCTGCCCGCCGCCGATGCCCACGGTCTGGAGATTGCGAACGAGGACGATGGCGTTCGAGCGGACATGGGCGGCGGCCCGCCAGGCGAAGAGGAGGTCGTTCAGCTCCTCGAGGGTCGGCCGGCGCTGGGTGACGACGCGCAGCTGGCCACGGTCTACCGTGGTCGCGTCGAGGTTCTCCACGAGGAGCCCGCCGCCGACGCGCTTGAAGTCGAGGGCGGCGATGCCGTAATCGCGGAGGCCGCCCGCCGGGTTCGGGGGGACCGTGAGGAGCTCGAGCTCCGGCCGCGCCGCCAGGATGCGCCGCGCCTCCTCGGCGTAGCCGGGGGCGACGAGCGCCTCGAAGGTCCCCTCGGTCACCTCGCGCGCCGTCGCCTCGTCGACGGTCCGGTTGACGCCGACGGTGCTGCCGAACGCCGCCGCCGGGTCAGTCTCGAGAGCCCGTCGGAACGCGGCCGAGAGCGAGTGGTCCGAGGCGATCCCGACCGGGTCCGTATGGCGCACGATGACCGCGGTGGGGGCCGCGTAGTCGGCGGCGATCCGCCACGCGGCGTCAAGGTCGAGGAAGTCGTTGAACGATGGCGCCCGGCCCTGGAGCCGGACGGCGTCGGCGAGCGTTCCGTCGCGGTGGGTCGTCTCGCGGTAGAAAGCGGCTCGCTGGTGCGGGTTCTCACCGTGGGCGAGGTCCGTCACCTTCTCCAGGACGACGCTGATGTGCGGCGGGAAGGTCGTCCCGGTCACCTGGTTGAGGTAGGCCGCGACCTCGGAGTGATAGGCGGCGACGACGGCGAACGCCTCGGCCGCCAGGCGCTGCCTCAGCTCGGCGGAGACGCTCCCCCGGTCGCGAATCTCGGCCACGACCTGCCCATACGAGGCCGGGCTGGTCACGGCCGCGACGCCGGCATGATTCCGGGCCGCGGCCGACAGCAGAGCCGTACCGCCGACGTCGATCATCTCGACCGCCTCGTCGAGGGGCATGCGCCGTTCGCCCACCTGCGGCGCGAACGGGGTGATGTTGACCACGACCACGTCGATCAGCCCGATGCCGTTCGCGGCCAGCTCCTCGAGCTGCTCCGGGCGATCGCGGCGGGCGAGGATCCCCGCGTACACCGCGGGATGGAACGTCTTGACCATGCCCCCGACCAGCGGTGCCACGTTGGTGAGGGCGGTGACCGGGAGGACGTCGATCCCATCCGTGGCGAGGCTCTCGCGCGTTCCGTCGGTCGCGTAGACCTCGACTCCGAGGGCCAGCAGGTCGCGCACGAGAGCCGCAAGTCCCTGGCGGTTGGCGACCGAGACGAGGGCTCGCACCCGGCTGGGACCTCCGTATGGGCGCGCTGGGGTACGCGCGCGTCGATCCGCACCGCCCGGGGCGCAGGCGGCTTCACGCTCTGGGGGCCGAGTATAGCGCGCGACCGTGGCATACTCGGCCGGTCGCCCCGGGTGGCCGCCCGGGGAACGTGCCGCCGGCGTTGCCGGCCCATCCGGCCGAACGGCCCGCCGCCGGGCGATCCGAGGAGGTTCCGCGACCGTGACGCTCCCGCCCTGGGACTACCTCTTCGAGCCGTTCAACGACGTCAACTTCCCCGACCTCTTCAATCCGATCTGGATCTTCGCAATCGTCGGGATCGCGGCCACGGTCCTCCTCTACAACGTTCGGACACGCCAGCTCCGACGCCACCAGGTCTACCTCGACCTCTACGAGTGGCTGCTCTGGGGCGGCGTGATCTTCTTCTTCATGCTCCTGGTCTACGCCGTGTTCCATTTCATCTTCCTGTTCGTGATCCTGTCGGTGCCGATCGGCGTCGGCGTCCTCGTCTGGACCCGGTTCGTGCGGTTCCCGCCGTACCTCTCCGCCTACGAGACGCAGCTGGCCCGCTCGCGCTACTACTCGAAACAGAAGTTTGCCCACCCGGAGGCCACGATCCGCCCCAAGCGGACGCGCGCCTCGCGGACCGTGCGCTCACAGCGCCGCCGCCGCTGACCGGAGCCCGGGAATCGCGATGGAGATCCGCCGCTTCGGCGTCGGCAACCGGCGACCGGACGGACCACCCGGCACGACGGGGATCGCCGGCCAGGTGATCCACGCCGACGGCCGCGGGGTGATCACCGAGATGGCGTTCGCGCGACGAGCGGCGATCGAGCCCCACTCCAACCCGAACACGACCTGGTTCGTGGTGATCGAGGGCGGGGGCTGGGTCGAGGTCGGCGAGGAGCGGGCGCTCGTGGCCGCCGGCGAGGCGGTCCTCTGGCCGGCCGATGTGCCGCACGGGGCCTGGACCGAGCTGTCGGAGATGCGGGCGATCGTGGTCGAGCTCTCCGGGGCCGACGATGCCCACCTCCTCGGGATCCTCGACGGCAGGCCGTTGGCGCTTCCCCCGGGCGACGAGGCGACCCCGCCGGGCGTTGCCCCGGCCGACGGCCAGATGCGGACTCCGGCCCCCGATGCCGCGCGCCAGGCCGCGCTCGAGGGTGAGCCGCTGTAGTCGGCCCCGTGCGACCGTCCCGCGCGCTTGCGCCGCCGGCCGCGCCGCGCCGCGCCGCCTCCCGCGCCGAGCCATGCCGCCCGCCGCGCGGCGTGCCCGCCGCGCCGAGCCATGCCGCCCGCCGCGCGGTGTGCCCGCCGCGCCGGCCCTGCCCTGGGCCTACTCCGCCCCGAGCACCGCGCCGAGCTGGCCGAGGATCGCGGCCGTCGCGCCCCAGACGATCCGCCCCTCGACCATGTAGGCCCCGTAGCGCAGCGGCCGGCCGCGCGGGTCCGGGTCGACGATGACGGGGGCAACGCCGGGCAGGAAGGCCGCCACGGGCGCCTCCAGGATGGCCGCCACCTCGCGTGGGTCCGCGACGAACGACGGCCGGCGCGCGGCGACGGCCACGATCGGGGTCACGAGGAAGTTGCTCGGCGGGATCCAGAGTGCGTCGAGGCGGCCGATCACCTCGACGCCCGCCTCATCGGGATCGAGCCCGACCTCCTCCTCGGCCTCGCGCAGCGCGGTCGCGACGGCGTCGGCGTCGCCCGGATCCACCTTGCCGCCGGGAAGCGAGACCTCGCCCGAGTGGTGGTCGGCGCCGTAGTCGACGCGCTCGGTGAGGACGAGGTGCGCCTCCCCGTCCTCGCCGGGGTAGACGAGGACGAGCGCGGCCGCCAGGCGGGCCGTGGGCGGCGGCGCCGGCCGCTCGAACGGCGTGCCGTTCGGCAGCCGCTCCGGGCGCAGCCAGGCCGGCGGCGGCGGAAGTGGCGCCGGCGGCGTGGCGAAGCGGGCGCGCACGGCCCCGGGTGTCATCCGCGCATCGTACGGGGGACGCAACGCCGACCCGCACACGGTGATTGGCGCTTCCGGCCCGGGCCGAACGCGCCCGCACGCCGCCCGATCCTAGTTGAGCCGCTCCTCGTCGCCATCCTTGTTGGGCGGCGCCGTCGGCGGCAGGTCCAGGATCGAGCTCCGGCCCCTCCGGGCGGCCACGACCTCCGCCGCCGGCTCCGCGCCGGACCGCGCGTCGCGCCGGTCGCTCGCCTCCGCCACGACCGTCGCCCCCTCCTGGGTGAAGAGCAGCGTGCCGCCGACCGGGTCCGCGTCGACCCGGACGAGGGCTCCCGGCCGGAACTCGCCCCGCAGGAGCGCGCGCGCCATCGGGTTCTCCACCAGGCGCTGGATCGTCCGCTTGAGCGGGCGCGCCCCGTAGGTCGGGTCGGTCCCCTCGCGGGCGATCACGGCCTTCGCCGCCGGCGTCAGCTCGAGGGCCAGGTCATGGCCGGCAAGGCGGCGGCCCAGGTCCGTGAGCAGGAGGTCCACGATGCGGGCCAGGTCACCCTCGGTGAGGGCGTGGAAGACGATGACCTCGTCGACCCGGTTCAGGAACTCCGGTCGGAACGTCGACCGAAGCGTGCCCAGGACTTCGCGCTTCATGGCCTCGTAACCGGCGTCACCGGTCGCCGGACGGCCCGCGTAGGCCGCGATCGCCTGGCTGCCGACGTTACTGGTCATGATCAGGACCGTGTTCTTGAAGTCCACCGTCCGGCCCTGGCCGTCCGTCAGCCGGCCGTCGTCGAGGACCTGGAGGAGGACGTTGAACACGTCGGGGTGGGCCTTCTCGATCTCGTCGAACAGGATCACCTGGTACGGCCGGCGGCGGACGGCCTCGGTGAGCTGGCCGCCCTCGTCATAGCCGACGTACCCGGGCGGCGCGCCGATGAGGCGCTGCACGGAGAACTTCTCGAGATACTCGCTCATGTCGATCCGCACCATGGCGTGCTCGTCGTCGAAGAGGAACGCGGCCAGCGCCCGGGCCAGCTCGGTCTTGCCCACGCCGGTCGGGCCGAGGAAGAGGAACGACCCGATGGGCCGCCGCGGGTCCTGGAGCCCGGCCCGGGCACGCCGGACCGCGTCCGAGACCGCGGCGATCGCCTCGTCCTGGCCGACGACGCGCTCGTGGAGCGCGTCCTCCATGCGCACGAGCTTCGCCATCTCGCCTTCCATGAGGCGGCTGACCGGGATCCCGGTCCAGGCCCCCACGATCTCGGCGATGTCGTCGGCGTCGACCTCCTCCTTCAGCAGGCGCGGTGCGCCCTCGGACGCGGCCATGGCGGCCTCCTGCTGGCGCATCCGCTCCTGGAGCTCGACCAGGGTGCCGTACTTGAGCTGGGCCGCCGTGCCGTAGTCGGCCTCGCGCTCTGCCTGCTCGATCCGCACCTGGGTGGCTTCGAGCTCGGCTTTCGTCGCCCGCAGGCCGGCGATCGCGTCCTTCTCCGCCTGCCAGCGCTGCTTCATCGCCCCGGCCTGCTCCGCGATCTCGCCGAGCTCGACCTCGAGCGTCTCCAGCCGCGCTTTCGACGCCTCGTCCTTCTCCTTGCGCAGGGCCTCGCGCTCGATCTCGAGCTGGATTCGCCGCCGCTCGAGCTCGTCGAGCTCGATCGGCATGGAGTCGATCTCCATCCGCAGGCGGCTCGCCGCCTCGTCCACGAGGTCGATCGCCTTGTCGGGCAGGAAGCGGTCCGTGATGTAGCGATTGGACAGGGTGGCCGCGGCCACGAGCGCGGAGTCCGTGATCCGGACGCCGTGGTGAACCTCGTAGCGCTCCCGGAGGCCGCGCAGGATGCTGATCGTCTCCTCGACCGTCGGTTGGTCCACCAGGACGGGCTGGAAGCGGCGCTCCAGGGCCGCGTCCTTCTCGATGTGCTTGCGGTACTCGTCGAGGGTCGTCGCCCCGATCGTGTGCAGCTCGCCCCGGGCGAGCATCGGCTTGAGGAGGTTGGAGGCGTCCATCGCCCCCTCGGCGGCGCCGGCCCCGACCACCGTGTGCAGCTCGTCGATGAAGAGGACGATCCGTCCCTCGCTGTCCTTGATCTCCTTGAGGACCGCCTTGAGGCGCTCCTCGAACTCGCCGCGGTACTTGGCGCCGGCGATGATCGAGCCGAGGTCGAGGGCCACCACGCGCTTGTCCTTGAGGGTCTCGGGCACGTCGCCGCGGACGATCCGCTGGGCCAGCCCCTCCACGATGGCGGTCTTGCCGACCCCCGGCTCGCCGATCAGGACGGGGTTGTTCTTGGTGCGCCGCGACAGGACCTGGATGACACGCCGGATCTCGTCGTCACGCCCGATGACCGGATCCAGCCGGCCGGCCCGTGCTTCCTGGGTGAGGTCCCGGCCGTACTTCTCCAGGGCCTGGTAGGTGCTCTCGGGCGTCGCGCTCGTGACGCGCTGGCCGCCGCGGACCCCCGCCAGGGCCGCCAGCAGCGCCTCGCGCCCGGCTCCGTGGCGCTCGAGCATCGTCTCGCCCTCGCCGCCGACGTCGACGATCCCGAGCAACAGGTGCTCGGTCGAGATGAACTCGTCGCCAAGGCGCTTCGCCTCGTCGGCGGCACGCTCGAGCACGTCGCGGGCGCGGGCGTCAAGCGTCAGCTGGCCACCGGCGACCTTGGCTCGCCGGGCGAGGGTCGCGGCCAGCTCGCCCCGGAAGGCCGCCAGGTCCACCCCGACGCGGCGCAGGGTCTCGGCCGGGATGCCCTCGTCGTCGTCCACGAGGGCGGCGAGGAGGTGCTCGGCGTCGAGCACGGGGCTCTGCAGGCGCTCGGCTGACGCCTGGGCGGCGACGATGGCCTCCTGGGCCTTCTGGGTGAAATGGTCGAGGTTCATCGGGGGACTCCGGGTATGTGCAGGTTCAGGTGCCGGGGCGGGGGTCGGGTTGATGCACCGCCTCGAGGAAGGTCGCGGCGGCTGCCTTCCCCTGCCCGTCGAGCGTCGGCAGGACGACGCGGATCCTGACGAGCAGGTCTCCCCGCACGCCGTCCTTCAGGCGGGGCATCCCCTGGCCGGCGAGGCGGATCGTCCGACCGGGCTGGGTCCCGGCGGGAATCTTCAGGAGCAGTCGTCGCCCGTCGAGGGTCGGCAACGGCACGTCGGCGCCCAGGAGCGCCTCACGTAGCGTCACCGGCAGCTCGCGGGAGAGGGTCGATCCGTCCCGGGCATAGACCGGGTGCGCCTCCACGGTCACCACGAGGACGAGGTCGCGGGCGCCGTCGCCGTGCCCGCCGCCCTTGCCGCGCAGGCGGATCCGGCTGCCCGTCTCGACGCCCGCGGGGATGGTCACCTCGAGGCGCTTCCCATCGATCTCGAGCAGGCGGGTCGCGCCGCGGGCGGCCTCCTCGAGACGGACCGAGATGGCGGCCTCCACCGGCCGGGACGCCGCACGCCCTCGCCCGGCGCCGCCAGCCGAGCCGCCGCCGGACGAGCGGCCGCCCGGGTGGCCGCTCCCCGCCTGGCTCCCCATCCCGGCGGCGCCCATGCCGGCCAGGATGTCCTCCAGGGTGGTGCCGCCGAGGTCGTCGACCGTCCCGGCCCGACCGCGGCTGCCACCGCCGCGGGCCCCACCGCGGGCCGCGGTCGCGCGTGCCCCGGCCGCGCCCGCCGAGGCGCCGGCGACGCCGCCGGCGAAGAACGTGCGAAAGAACTCCGAGAAGTCACCGGGGTCGCCGGCAAACTCGAAGCGCACCCCGCCCCCGGGAGCGCCGGCGCCCGACGTGCGGAAGCCGGCGAACGATCCGCCGGGGCCGAAGGGGTCCGCACCCGGGCGGCCGCCGCTGCGGGCATAGTCCTGCCAGTGCGCGCCGAGCTCGTCGTACTGCGTCCGCTTGGCCGGGTCGGCGAGGACCTCGTTGGCCTCGTTGATCTCCTTGAAGCGCCGTTCCGCGGCGGCGTCGCCGGGATTGCGATCGGGGTGGAACTGCCGGGCGAGCTTGCGATACGCCTTCTTGATCTCGCCGGTCGTGGCCGTCCGGGGCACCCCGAGGGTGGCGTAGTAGTCCTTGTAATCCACGAGCTCCCTCAGCCGAACCGGGGGGCGGCGAGGCCCCGCCCGGCCGAGGGAGCCGTGACGGGGCCGATCATCGCGACGTTCCCTAGCGGCCCGACGCGATCGCCGGCGGCTGATCGGCGGGGAAGCCGGGCCGCGGTGCCGGGACGGTGGCGGGCTCGACCTTGCGGGTCGCGCCGCCGCCCGAGGAGGGCACCTTGACGACGAGCGCCTTCGGCTTGCGCCGCAGCGCCGCGTCGAGGACCTGGTCCATCGAGTCGACGAGGATGAGCCTGATCTGGCGCCGGATCTCGTCCGGGATGTCGCGGATGTCCTTCTCGTTCTTCCTCGGGAGGATCACGATCCGGGCCCCCGACAGGTGCGCGGCGAGGATCTTGCTCTTGAGCCCGCCGATCGGGAGGACCCGGCCGCGGAGCGTGATCTCACCGGTCATGGCCACGTCCTTGCGGACCGGGATCCCGGTGAGGGCGCTCACCATGGCCGTGGCCATCGTGATCCCGGCCGACGGGCCGTCCTTCGGGATCGCCCCGGCCGGGACGTGGATGTGGAGCGTGTTCTTCTCGAACACCTCGCGCTCGATCCCGAGGCGGTTCTCGTTCGACCGGATCCAGGACAGGGCGGCGCGGGCGGACTCCTTCATGACGTCGCCGAGCTGGCCGGTCAGGATGAAGTCCTCGCGACCCTCCATCTTGGTGACCTCGACGGCCACGACGTCGCCGCCGACCTCGGTCACGACCAGGCCCGTGGCCGCGCCCGTCTGGTCCTCCGACTCGAGCTCGCCGTACTCGAAGCGCGGCGGGCCCAGGAACTCGATGAGCTTCTTCCCGTCGACGATCGTCTTGCGCTTGCGCCCTTCGACGACCTGCCGGGCGACCTTGCGCAGGACGTTGGCGATCTCACGCTCGAGGTTCCGGACCCCCGCCTCGTGGGTGTAGGCCTGGACCAGCGTCACGAACGCCTCGTCGGTGATCTGGACGTGCTTGTCCGTCAGGCCGTGGTTGTGGAGCTGCTTGGGGACGAGGAAACGCTTGCCGATCTCGATCTTCTCCAGCTGGGTGTATCCCGGCAGCTGGATCACCTCCATCCGGTCGCGCAGCGGCGCCGGGATGGGGTCGAGCAGGTTCGCCGTCGTGATGAAGAGGACCCGGCTCAGGTCGAACGGCACCTCCAGGTAGTTGTCCTGGAAGGTGTTGTTCTGCTCCGGGTCGAGGACCTCGAGGAGGGCCGAGGACGGGTCGCCCCGGAAGTCCATCCCGAGCTTGTCGACCTCGTCGAGCATGAAGACCGGGTTGTTCGTGCCGCCGGTCTTGATGCTCTGGATGACCCGCCCCGGGAGAGCGCCGATGTACGTCCGGCGGTGGCCGCGGATCTCGGCCTCGTCATGGACGCCGCCGAGGCTCATCCGCACGAACTTGCGTCCCATCGCCCTGGCGATGCTCTTGCCGAGCGACGTCTTGCCGACGCCGGGGGGGCCGACGAAGCACAGGATGGGGCTGCGAATGGTGTCCGCCAGGGCGCGCACCGCGAGGTACTCGAGGATGCGCTCCTTGACCTTCTCGAGGCCGTAGTGGTCCACGTCGAGGATCGTCGCGGCCTCCTTGATGTCCAGGTTGTCGGTGGTCGCGACGGTCCAGGGCAGGCCGACGAGCCAGTCGACGTAGGTCCGGATCACGCCCACCTCGGGGGAGGCGGAGGGGATCCGGCTCATGCGGTCGACCTCCTTGAGGGCGCGCGCGCGCACCTCCTCGGGCATCCCCGCCGATTCGACCTTCTCCCGCAGCTCGTGGATCTCCGCCTGCTGCGGGTCGTCCTCGCCCAGCTCGCGCTGGATCGCCTTGAGCTGCTCGCGGAGGATGTACTCCCGCTGGGTCTTGTCCATCTCGGACTTGACCTCGCTCTGGATCTTCCCCTTCAGCTCCAGGATCTCGACCTGGCGGGCCAGGAACGCCGAGCAGAGCTTCAGGCGCTCGACGACGTCGATCGTCTCCAGCAGCTCCTGGCGCTGCTCGGTCGTCATGTCGGGGCTGTAGGCGACCATGTCCGCCAGCAGGCCGGGTTCGCTGATGTTGCGGGCCGCGACGGCAGCCTCGGGAGGCACGGGGGCGCCGGATTGCACGTACTGCTCGATCTGCCCCTGGACCGTCTTCATCAGGGCCTCGATCTCGAGGCCGGGCGGGGCGATGTCCGGCAGCTCCTGGATGCGCGCCAGCAGGTACGGCGCGGTGGCCGCGAAGCCGTCAATGCGGAGGCGGCCCTGGCCCTGGATGATCGCCCGGACGGTGCCGTCCTGGAGCTGCACGACCTGGGCGATCTTGGCCAGCGTGCCGATCTCGTAGAGCTCGGACTCGCTCTCGATCTCCTCCTGCTCGGCGCGACGCTGGGTGACGAGGGCGATGAGGCTGTCGGCGGCTACGGCGGCGTTGAGCGCGTTCACGCTCTTCTCGCGGCCCACCGTGAGCGGCACGATCATCTCGGGAAAGATCACGGTCTCGCGGAGGGCGACGAGCGGCAGCTCGCGAAGCGTGGCCGGGGACCGGTCGGCGCGGGCCTTGGACTTCGGCATGGGGGTCTCCTGGGCCTCGGGCCCTGCGGGCCTCCGGGTGCTGGCGGCGGCCTTCGCGGTCCGCCGTGGTCGTGGGTTGGTGGGGTCACCGGCCATGCTGGACCGTCCCCTCGGCGGCCGCGGTGGCGTCATCGCGGCCGGCAGCAGTTCCTTCGTCGAAGAGCGCTTCGAGGATCCGGACGCCGAGACGCTCCTCCAGCTCGAAGAGGATGCGAATCCCGGCGAGATTCACCCCGCGCTCCTGGGTGAGATGCCGGATCCACAGGATCCGGCGGATGTCCTCGTCGGAGTAGAGGCGGATGTTGGTGGGCGTTCGCGCCGGCTCGATCAGGCCCTCGTCCTCGTAGATCCGGAGCGTCCGCGGGTGGACCGAGACGATCCGGGCGGCGACGGAGATGACGTAGACGGGGCGACTCGGGTCCCGATCGAGCCGGCTGCGCAACACGTTCGTGACGCCGTCAGCCGGCCGTGCCGGCCCCGACGAGCTCGCGCTCGGGCTGCGCGTCGCGCTCGGGCTGCCCGTCGCCCGTTGCCGTGATCTTGATCTGCCGCGGCTTGACCTCCTCCGCCTTCGGGATGCGAAGGGTGAGGACGCCATGCTCGTAGGTGGCGGTGGCGCGGTCGCCGATAAGCCCCTCAGGGAGCTCGAGCGTGCGGCTGAAGCTCGTCCGCCGGATCTCGCTCAGGATCCAGGACTCTTCCTCGCGGCGGGCATCTTCCTTCATCTCGCCGGAGATGGAGAGCGTGCTGCCGGTGAGGGTGATCTCCACGTCCTCGGGCTTCCAGCCCGGGAGGCTGGCCCGGACGACGAGGTCGTCCGGCGTCGTCACGACGTCGAGCGCCGGCTCGGCGCCGATGGTGACGGTACGCCACGATCGGGGGTGGAAGACATCGTCGACGAAGAGCCGGTCCACGGCCCGGCGAAGGGTGAACAGCTCATCGAACGGGTTCGCCCTGCGGATGATGGTCATGTCGTCTGCACCTCCCATGGTGCTGCGGTGGTCGCCTCCCACGCCCCCCGGCGCGGGGTGTCCACGGGCACGAATGGCGCCGTCGCGGCGCCGTTCATGGACGTTCTGGCTGTGATGGTTCCGGACACACGGTTAGCCTAAAACCATATCAATCATGTTGTCAAGATGGTTGCCAGTCGGGGCGGCTGGTGCCACGCGGCACGAACCCGGGGCACTCTCGAGCCGAGCCGTCCGGCGGGCGGAGGCCGCGGCCCGCGCCGCGCCTCGGCCCGCGGAGGTCCGCGGCCTTGTCAGACCTCGGCGATGGGCCCGATCAGCGTCAGGTGCAGGTCCGGCTCGTACTCCGGTCGGCCCGTGGCAATCACCTTGTCGCCGGCGCGCAGCACCGTGTCGGAGCGGATCGCCTGGGCGACGTCGTCGCGGACGATCGCGACGATGGCGCAGCCGTCCGGGAGCACGATCTCGCGTGCGTTCCGCCCCACCGCGGGCGAATCCTCATCGAGCTGGGCCTCGATCAGCTCGAAGTCGCGGGACAGCGGGGCCAGGTGCAGCAGCTCGTGGACCGGGATGTCCTGCTCGATCGAGCCCAGGATCATGCGGGTCGGCGAGATGAGCTCGTCGACGCCGAGGTGGTTGAAGAGGGGCTCGTTCTTGGGGTTGTTGACCCTGGCGATCGTCTTGCGCACGGCGAAATGGTGCTTCGCCATCTGGCAGATGACGAGGTTGTCCTCGTCGTCGCCGGTAACGGCCGCGACCACGTCGGCGCGGTTGGCACCCGCCTCGGCGAGAGAGCTGCCCTCGCAGCCGTCCTTGGCCACGACGATCGAGCCGATCTCGTCGGCGATCTGGACCGCGCGCGCGAGATCCTTCTCCATGAGGACGACCTCGTGGCCCGACTCGCTCAGCTCCTTGGTGAGGTAGTAGCCGACCTTGCCGCCACCGACGACGAGCACGAACATCGCTCAGGCCTCCCGGGTGAGGGACAGCGCCGCGTCGTGGTGCTCGTGGGCGATGCCCTCCCGGATGGACGGGTTCCGGGCCGACGGGCTGCCCGAGGGCTCCGAGCAGGGCGGCCGACATCATCGTGGTCCGGCAGACCGTGCCGATCCCCAGCTCCGCGTAGGCCTCCGCCCGGACCGGGTCGTTCACCTTGGCGTAGACGCGCGGGATCCCGAGCGCCTCGAGGGCCAGCTGGGCGGCCATGATATTGCGGTTGTCGCCCTCCGTGAGGGCCAGGAAGAGGTCCGCGCCCTGGGCGCCGGCACGGCGGAGGGTGTCCTCGTCGGTCCCGTCGCCGCGAACCGCGTTTCCGGCGAACGTGCCGGGCAGGCGGTCGAAGGCGCGGGTCGTCATGTCGATGATCGTGACGTCGTTGCCGCCGGCTTCGAGCAACCGCGCCATGGTGGCGCCGACGCGACCGCATCCGACGATGACCGCTCTCATGGTCGATATTCCTCGGGCATGGGCTCGCGCGCCACCCACACGGCGCACGGCGCGTTCTTCAGGACGTAGGGGACGGTCGTGCCGATGGCGAAGTCGCCACCGAACTTCTTGCGGTAGGGGAGCCCCAGCACGAGCAGGTCCGCCGCGCGCTCGGCCGCTTCGTCGACGAGCGCGGCCCCGACGTTGCGGGCCTGCACGAGGACCGCCTCGAGGCGAACTCCGTAGCGCTCGGCTCGTGCCTCCGCGGAGTCGAGGACGCCCTGGGCCTCCCCGCTCGACTCGGCCACGTTGGCGTCGAGCGGTCTCGTCCAGTCGATCTCAACCACGTGCACGACGATGACCTGGGCCCGGATCTGCTTGGCCTGGTCGAGCACCAGGCGCAGGATCCGCTCGTCAGCGGGACCCCCGTTCAACGCCACGACAGCACGGGTGAAGGCTGGGATCGGCTTCTCGCCCACGGATCGCTGGGGGTCCTCCGGTCAGGGATGTGCGGGCGAGGCGTGACTCTCGCGCGGCGTGTCGGGGCCACACGATAGCACCGCCATCGGCGACCAGCGCCGGAGCCGGGTCAGTCGGCGGGCGGGACTTCCTCGTGACGCTGGAATGCCGCCGCCTCCTCGCGCCGGTAGGGGACGGTCGTCACCACCGTGTTTGGCCGTCCCAGCAGGGCCCGCCGGAGCTGGTTGGTCGACTGGTTGTAGAGCAGCCGTTCCCACCAGTGGCGGGGCACGAACTCCGGGATGACGATGAAGGTGATCGGGATATCGCTGTCGGGCCGCCAGCCCTGGTCGAGGACGTCGAGATACGCCAGGAGCGGGCCCGTGAGGGCACGGTACGGGCTCTCCACGACGACGAGAGGTACGCCGGGCACCTGCCGCTCCCAGGCCGCTCGGACCTCTTCGGCGTAGGCGTGATCGTCGGCGACGAGCACCGCCCGGACGTCGTCAGCGATCGAGCGGCCGACGTTCAAGGCCTGGACGACGGCCCGGTTGAGGCCGTTGACCGGCACCACCACCCGTTCTTCCCGGTGCGGGATCGGGATGACCTGCTGGGGCCTGAGGGCGAGATGCACGCGGGACGCGGCGTACTGGCGATGGATGAACAGGAACATCGCGACCTGGACCGGGATGAGGACGAGCACGAGCCACGCTCCGGAGGAGAACTTCACGCTGGCGACGACGAGCAGGACGACCAGCGTGAGGACGCCGCCGAAGGCGTTGACCCCGGCCCGCCACCACCAGCCACTGTCCCTGACGGTGAACCAGTGGCGAACCATGCCGGTCTGGGACAGGGTGAAGCAGACGAAGACGCCCACCGAGTAGAGCGGGATGAGGGCGTGCGTGTCTCCCTGGAAGATGACGATGAGGCCGCCGGCGATCGTGGCGAGCACGACGATGCCCCAGGAGAAGGCAAGCCGGTCGCCGCGGAACGAGAACTGGCGGGGCATGAACCCGTCCTGGGCGAGGATCGCCGCGAGACGCGGGAAGGCGTTGAAGCTCGTGTTCACGGCAAGGAACAGGATCAGGGCCGTGGCCGCCTGGAAGGCGAGGAAGAGGGGCGTCCCGTCGCCGAAGGCCGAGGCCGCGACGATGGCGACGATGGTCGGCCCGCCCTCCACGGTCGGCCGAATGCCGAACGCATCCACGACGATCGTGATGCCGATGAACAGGACACCGAGGAGCACGGCCATCGTGATCATCGTGTTGGCCGCGTTCTTCGACTCGGGAGGCTTGAAGGCGGGCACCCCGTTGGCGATCGCCTCGACGCCGGTCAGGGCCACCGATCCGGCCGCGAAGGCGCGCAGCAGGAGGAAGATGCCCAGGGGCTCCGTCCCGAAGGGCACGACGTCCGTTGGCAGCGGGGAGGCCGGGCCCTGCCCGCTGGCCACCCTGACCAGTCCCACGCCGATCATGAGCAATGCCAACCCGACGTAGATGTAGGTCGGGCTGGCGAAGATGAGCCCCGCCTCGCGGAGCCCGCGCAGGTTGGCGATCGTGATCAGGGCAATCGACAGGATCGCGATCTCGACGCGGATGTCGTACAGGGCCGGCACCACGGAGTAGACCTGGGCGACGGCCGACGCCGTCGACACGGCCACGGTCATGACGTAGTCGATCAGCAGCGCGCCGGCGGCGACGAGCCCGAAGATCTGCCCCAGGTTCTCCTTCGCGACCACGTACGCCCCGCCGCCGGATGGGTAGGCGCGACAGACCTGGCGGTAGGAGATGGACACGACCGTCAGGAGGATGGTGATTGCGATCGCCACGTCGAGCGACACGAGCAGGGCACCGGCGCCTGCCAGCACGAGGACGCGCAGGATCTCCTCGGTCGCGTAGGCCGACGAGGAGATGGCGTCGGAGCTGAAGATGGGGAGGGCGAGCTTCTTCGGGAGGCGCTCGAATGCCTCCTCCTCGTTCGAGAGGCGGCGCCCGAAGAGGGTCCGGCGGATCTGCTCTCTTGCTCGTCCGGAGGTCGTCGTCGGTGCCGAGGCCGCCTCCTTGGCCGTCAGCATGCCCGGTCCCGTGTAGCGGAAGTAGGGGGCGTGGGGCCGGTCGACCCGGACCCGGCGGTCGCCGACCTTGCGGCCCCGGAGCGGACGCCGTCCGCCGGTCACCGGGTGCCGTCCGCCGGCTGCCCCGTTGCGTGGCCGGTCGCACAGGTCGTCATCGTGCGGGGCGCGCTACTGGCCGAACGCGAGGCGATCGGCCAGCCACCTCGGCAGCCCGGCCGCCCGGATGTCCGCCTGGGTCGAGGTGATCGGGTACTCGACCCGGCGCCAGGTGACGAGCCGCGCGTCGGTGTCGAGCACGAGGGCGCTCGCTCGCGGGTCGCCGTCGCGCGGCTGGCCCACGCTTCCGGGATTGAACAGGAGGCGGCGTTCGTCCAGGGGCAGCTCGGACCCGTCTGACGGGCTGATGCCCTCGAGCCGTCCATCGTCCTCCCTCCAGACCGCCGGGACGTGGGTGTGTCCGTGCAGGCAGTAGGGGGTCACGAACGCGGCCATGTTGGCCCGGGCGCCCGGCGTGGTCGTGATGTACTCCCACGTCGGGTCCTGGGGGCTGCCGTGGACGAGGGTCAGGTCATCGATCGCGAGCCGCTCCGGCAGCGCCCCGAGCCACTCGCGGGCCTGGTGACCGATCCGGCGCGCGGTCCACTCGATCGCCGCCCGCGCCGCCGGGTTGAACCACTCGACCTCGAGTCCGCCGAGCGCGGCCAGGTCATGGTTCCCCCGGACGCCCACGGCCCCGACGTCGCGCAACCGGGCCACGACCTCGTCGGGGTGGGGCCCGTACCCGACGACGTCACCGAGGTGCCACACGGCGTCCACCGGGCCGAGGGCGGCGAGGACGGCTTCGAGCGCCGGGAGGTTGGCGTGGATGTCCGAGAGGACCGCGATGCGCATTGCCGCGGAGCGTAGCGCGGCGGCGCCCGGCTCGCGCGCCCGCGGTCACCAGGGACGGCGCTTCCGCTCCGCGGGCGGACGCGGCCAGCCGGCACCGGTGCGACCGGCCTTGCGGATCGTCACCAGGACATGTTCCTCGAGGCCGTCCAGGCCGCGTGCCGGGCCGACGATCTCGAGGACTCCCCCGCCGAGGGCGCCGATCGCGGTCTGCGCCCGTGCCTGCTCCCGGCCCAGGTTCGCCCGCTTCCAGGCGACCAGCAGGCCACCGGGGACGAGGAGCGGGAAGGCCAGCTCCACGAGATCGGGCAACGAGGCGACCGCTCGGACGGTCACGGCCGGCCAGTGCTCCCGGTGACGGCGGTCGGCGGCGAGATCCTCGGCCCGGACGGCGGCGACGTCCACCGGGCCGGGGGCGCGCGCCGCCGCGGCCGCAACCCGCAGGAAGGCCGCCTTCTTGGCGATCGAGTCGACGAGGAGGGTGCGCTCTGCCGGCAGGACGAGGGCCAGCGGGAGGCCCGGGTAGCCTCCCCCGGAGCCCAGGTCGACAAAGCGCCGGACGCCGGCCCGCCGCAGCAGCGGCACCGCCGCCAGGCTGTCGAGGACGTGGCCGGCCACCGCGTCAAGGGGGTCGCGGATGGCGGTGAGGTTGACGGCCGGCGTCCAGGCGAGGAGCAGGCGGAGATGTCCGACGAGCCCCTCGCGGACGGCGGGCGGGAGATCGTCCAGGCCGAGCGCCGCGCAGCCCGCGTCGAGCCGGGCGAGGGCCTCGGCCGGCAGGGGCGGACACAGCGACGGATCGGCCGGGAGCGGCGCCCGGTCGGGCACTGGACCCTCCATGCGTCGAGCGGATCCCGCGCCCGTGGACCCCGCCGCTCCCGGCCGGCGAGCTGCTCGCACCGCCACGGGCCGGAGGGACGGTCTCACGGCGCCCGTCCGGTTGGCGGCCCGGGTCTCCCCGTGGCCCCTCGCGCGCGCCGGCCCCCGTCGTCGGTCCGCTGTCGATGCGGACTGCGATCGTTGGCCCGGACCCGCCGCGCGTCAACCCGGTTATCCACCGGGTTTTCCACCATGTTCGTGCGAGCCGGTCGCGACCTGTGGACAACGTCACCGGGCGAGGCGCATCCGCGGGCGGCTCGCGGCAGCTCAGGCAGCGTCGATCGCGGCGGGCCGAGCAGCCAGGGCACCGGCGTCGGGTCGGTCGGCCGGCGCGACGGGCCCTCGCGCGGAGCGGGCTCCGGTCCGCAGCACCCGCAGGATCTCCCGCTCCTCGAGAACGACCTGCTCGCGCTCGACCGCGCCGGCGATCATCGCGGTCACCATGCCCCGCGTGGTGCCCTCGGACGCGGGCAGGCCGAGGAGGAACGAGGAGCCACTCCCCACCACGGAGGCGACGGCGACGTCGCCGCCCATGGCCCGGGCGAGGTCGCGGCTGATCGGGAGACCCAGGCCCGTGCCGGGCACCCGCTCGTCGCGGGCGAGGCGGGTGAAGGGTCGGAAGGCCCGCTCGCGATCGCCGGGCTCGATGCCAGGCCCGTCGTCGCGGACGACCACCAGGGCGACATCCCGCTCGATCCGGCCGACGACGTCGACCAGGCCACCGTCGGCCGTGAACTTGAGGGCGTTGCCGACGAGGTTGGTGACGATCTGCTCCACCCGGCGACGGTCGGCACGCGCGGTGCGCAGGCGTGGCGGCAGCTCCACGACCAGCCGGACGCGCCGTTCGGCTGCGACCGGCGCGAGGGCGACGAGGGCGCGCTCGCACGCCTCAGCCAGCGAGACCGGCTCGATGTCGAGGCGCAGGCTCCCGGCCTCCACCCGGCTCAGCTCCAGGAGGTCGCCGACGAGCGCAGCCATCCGTTCGACGATGCCCCGCCCGCGTTCGATGAACTCGCGCCCGATCTCGGGGTCGTCGACGGCCCCGTCGGCGAGGAGGTCGAGATACCCGCCGAGGCCGGTCAGCGGCGTCCGCAGCTCATGGGCGACCATGGAGACGAAACGCTCGCGCTCGTGTTCGCGGGCACGGAGGGCGGCGCGCTCGTCCTCGTCGGCGGCCCGCGCGCTGGCGGCCGCGAGGGCGGCCAGGAGATGACGGATCATCGCCGGCTGGAGGCGCGCCGCGACCGTCGCGCGATCGGCCGCATCCGCGAGCTCGAGGCCCAGCTGCACACCCGCGGCCCGAGCGTCGAGGCTCATGAACCGGTCGCTGGCGTCGGTCGGCGGCCGTCCGAACGGGGTGACGGCAAGCGCCTGGCGCGAGCGCACGACGGTGATCTCGGCCGGCACCGCGGCGGCCCGCGCGGCCGCGGATCGGGTCGCATGGACGTCCAGCCAGGCGGCGAGCCGGCGGGCATCGCCGGGGTCTTCGCCGGGGCCGGCCACCACCAGGACCCGACGAACCGGCCGGTCGGTGACCAGCGCCGCCCGCCTCGCGCCGACGGCGCGCGAGACCAGGGCCAGGATCTCGGCGACGTGCGTCGCCGCGTCCCCCGGAGCGGCGAGGATGTCGAGCGCCCGGGCGAGCAGCGCCCGCTCCCCCTGGACGGTGAGGTCCTCCACGCGGCGAAAGGCACGGCGCCGCTCCGCGTACGGCGGGGGAGCCGGAATCCCCGGAAGGGGCGAGCGCCCAGGATCGTGGACCATGCAGGCCGGAGGGTGCGCGCCGGCACCGCGGCGGGCCATCCCCCGAGCGTCGCGCTGCCCCTGCCGGAAGTACCGCGGGGCCGCAGGTCAGGTGCGGGGCGCGCTCCGCACCGGGCGGCCGAGCGTGCGGCGCACGACGTCGAGGACCTCCTCGACGTATATGTCGGCGTCTCCCCGCTCCGCGGCCGTGCGCACGCATCCCTGGACATGATCCTCGAGGACCATGATCGAGACCGCGTCGATCGCCGCCCGCAGGGCCGCCGTCTGCTGGAGGATGTCGACGCAGTACTCCTCGCGCTCGATCATCCGCCCGATCCCGCGGACCTGGCCCTCGATCCGGCTCAGGCGGCGCAGGAGCTGCGCCCGGTCCCTCGTGTAGCTGTGCCGAAACGTGGCCGTCGCGTCGGGGTCGCCGACCGCCGACGCCACTGCCGGCGTCCCGTGGCGGTGGTCCATGGTCATCGTCCTCATCTCCCCGAGTGGTCTCAGCCGACATGATACTCCCCCTGGGTATCGAGGCGATGCCCGCCGGAGCCTTCCCGGTCGGCAGGCGGACCGGCTAGACTTGGCCCGATGGACCTCCCGGCGCACCATCCCGAGCGGCCCGCCGGTCGCGACGCGGCACCCGCCCGCGCTTCGTCGGAGACCCCGTCGCGGTGACCGATGCCCGTCGCCGGCACCCCTTCGCCCACGCAAGCGAGGCCGAGCTGGCGCGGATCCTCGACTTCTACGAGGTCGCCTGGCAATACGAGCCGCACACGTTCCCGATCCTCTTCGATCGCGACGGGACGGTGCTCGAGAGCTTCAGCCCGGACTTCTTCCTGCCCGACCTCGACCTGTATGTCGAGCTCACGACGCTGAAGCAGCGCCTCGTCCGCAAGAAGAACCGCAAGCTCCGCCGCCTCCGCGAGCTGTACCCCGACCTGCGGATCAAGCTCCTCTACGCGCGCGACTTCCGGGCCCTGCTCCTCAAGTACGGGCGGATCGCGCTGGCCGACGCGCTGAGCGGCGCCGAGGGCCAGTCCACGCCGCCCCGCCGGGAGGGCAGCACCCCGCGCACCCGGACGGTGGCGACCGCTCCAGCGCCGACCGCCGCCGTTCCGACCGCCGCCATGCCGAACGCCGCCGTTCCGACCGCGGCCATGCCGAACGCCGCCGTTCCCACCGCCGCCACGCCGGCAGCCCCGGCGCCGACGGGCGCCGTGCCGACGACTCATGGCGTCCGTGGCGGCGATCTGCCGGCACCGCTCGCGCCCCGCACGCGGCGCACGCGCCGCACGCGGGCCGCCGCTCGCGCCCGCGCCGCGGCCCGGGCCGCGACGGCAGCCTCCGGCGCGGAGAAGACCGCGTGAGCCACCGCCCGGACCTCGTCGACGACGTCGCCGAGGTCCTCCTCTCGGAGGAGCAGATCCAGGCCAAGGTCGCCGAGCTCGGGGGCCGCATCTCGGCGGACTTCGCGGGTCGCGAGCTCACCCTCGTCAGCGTGCTGAAGGGGTCGCTCCCGTTCATGGCGGACCTCATGCGGGCCATCACGATCCCGGTCCAGATCGACCTCATGGAGGTCTCCTCCTACGGCGGCACGGCGACGGAGTCATCGGGCCTCGTGCGGATCCTCAAGGACCTGTCCTCGTCGATCGACGGCCGCCATGTCCTGATCGTGGAGGACATCATCGACACCGGCCTGACCCTCAACTACCTCGTGCGCTACCTGCGCGGGAAGAATCCGGCATCGCTGCGGATCTGCACCCTGCTGGACAAGCCGGCCCGCCGTCTCGTGGACATCCCCATCGACTACCGCGGCTTCCAGATCCCCGACCAGTTCGTCATCGGCTACGGCCTCGACTACGGCGAGCGCTACCGCAACCTGCGCTTCGTCGGCGTGCTCCGGCCGGAGGTCTACACGAACCCCGAATGACCCTCCATCGCCACCCCCTCGGGCGGGGCCGCCTGATCGCCGCCGTCTCGGCGATCCTGGTCCTGGTCGGCTGCGCCCTGCCGTGGTTCCGAGCGGGCGGCAGCGACGGCATCACCCCGATCGAGGGCAATGCCTTCGAGGGGGCCGGCATCCTGGTCTTCTTCGCGGCCCTCGCCACGCTGGCTCTCGTGGCGCTGCCCTACGCCGCCGGCGACCGCCCGCTGGCGATCGACCGCTGGTGGGCGTACGCCGCCACCAGCGGGCTCGCCGTCGTGGCCCTGGTTGCCCGCGTGATCGGCATCGCCCTCGAGCCCGGCGGCGCGGGCACGATGCTGCCCGACCGCGCACCCGGCCTCTGGCTGACGGTGCTCGGCGTCCTCGGCCTTGTCTTCGCCACCGCCGAGATCTACAACCGGCGGCAGGAGTAGGTCGACACGCGTTCGCGCACAGGCGCCAGCGGCCGCGCGAGGGCCGCGACAGCCGAGCTCAGCGACCCCATCCCTGCGGGCTGAGCCACGCGTCGGCGATGTAGGCATCGGGCGCGCCCCGGTCGCCCACCCCGAGGATCCTGGCCCCCAGCGCCGTGACGGCGGCGAGCTCGCCGTCGAGGAGTGGAGGCTCCGGCGGCTCGAGGGTCCACGTCCGCCCGTCGGAGGAGCTCCAGATCGCGACCGCGCCGTACTGGATCCCTTCCGTGAGGGTGCCGACCACGACCACGCCCCGGGCTCCGGCGATCACGTCGGTGGCCCGAACCTGGATGCCGGGCCGCCCGAGCTCGGGGGCCGCGGGCAGGCGCTCCCATGCCGAGCCGTCGGCCGATCGCCAGACCACGGCGGTGTCGCCGGCGTCGCTGTCCCCGACCGCGACGTATCCCATCCCGGGGACGGATGCCACCGCGCGGACGCGGGCGTCGGCGAACGCCTCCTGGCCGGCCGCGCGACGCCACTGCCGGCCGTCGGGCGAGGTCCAGGCGACGCCGGGGGCGTCGGCGTCCGATGCGCCGGTCATGCCGACGGCGACCATGCCCCCGGGCCCCACGGCGATCGGCCAGGGCGCGCGCGTCGGCGAACGCCGGCACGTCCGGCGCCCGCGCCCAGCTGATCCCGTCGGGCGATGTCCAGAACGCGGCCCGGCCGCTGCCGAAGTCGCCGCCCTCGGACCCCGCGGCAACGAACCCGTCTCCGACGCGCGCCACCGACTTCGATCCGCAGCGGTGTACGGGCGAACGCCGGCGAGCTGCTCGCGGTCCACCGTCGACCGTCGGGCGACGTCCAGATCGTCGCCCCGTTGCCGCGCCTCCCCGCCGCGACGTAGCGCTCGTCGTTCGCGGCCACGGAACGGAGCATCGAGACCTCGGGAAAGTCGTCGTCCAGCGACCAGCGGGCCCCGTCGGCGGACCACCACGTCGCCCCCCGGAACTCCTGGATGACCCAGCCGACCGCGACGACCCCGCCCGGCCCGGCGACGGCGTCGGTCATCAGGGTGTCGACCGCGGGATGACAGGGCGCGCACGAGACCGTCGGCTTGCCCGACGAATCGTGGTGCACGGTGAGGAAGCCGGCCGGGTTCTCGACGGCATCGACCCGGGCCCACCCGGCGGTGCCCGGAGTCGGAGTCGGCGGCGATGGGGAGATGGCGGCCGACGTCGGACGCGGCGTCGCGGGCAGGGTCGCCGTCGGGGCGGCGCGTCGGGGCGGCAGTCGGGGCGGGGGCGGGGCACAACCCCACACTGGCACGGCGGCGGCGAGAGCGAGGCCCAGCACGAGCCGCGCACTCAGGGTGCCCACTGCCCGGCCGCGGATGACCATCCCGGCCTGTCCCTCGCGAACGCAGCCTCACTGCCACTGGCGCCCCCACCCGAAACCGCCCGTCACTCGCCCAGGTAGGCGCTCCTCACCATCGGGTTCTCGCGCAGCTCGGCGGCCGTCCCCGCGAGCACCACCTGGCCGGTCTGGAGGACGTAGCCGCGGCGGGCGATGTTGAGCGCCTGGAGGGCATTCTGCTCCACGAGGAGGATCGTGGTGCCGCGCTCGTTGATCTGATGGATGATCGCGAAGATCTGCTGCACGAGGATCGGGGACAGGCCGAGGGACGGCTCGTCGAGCAGCAGGACCCGGGGGCGACCCATGAGGGCTCGGCCGATGGCGAGCATCTGCTGCTCGCCGCCCGAGAGGGAGCCGCCGCGCTGTGAGAGCCGTTCGCGGAGCCGGGGGAAGACCTCGAGGACGTGGTCCAGCTCCTCGGTGTTCTCCGTCTTGGTGCGCGTGAAGCCGCCCATCTGGAGATTCTCCAGGACGGTGAGACGCGAGAAGATGCGGCGGCCCTCCGGGGCGTGACCGATGCCCGCCCGGACGAGGCGGTGCGCGGCCACCCTGCCGATCTCGCGGCCCTCGAGCTCGACCGATCCCTTGCGGGGGTGCAACAGCCCGGAGATGGTCTTGAGGATCGTCGTCTTGCCCGCGCCGTTGGCGCCGATCAGGGTCACGATCTCCCCGCGGTTGACCTCGAGCGAGATTCCCTGGAGGGCGTGGATGTTGCCGTAGTAGGTGTGGACCTCGGTGAGGCGCAGGAGCACCTCGCCGTCGGCCGGCGCCGGCGCGCGCGACGTCGCCGCGGGGGCGGTCACGATGCCGCCTGCCCGAGGTAGGCCTCGATGACCCGGGGGTTCGCCCGGACCTCGGCCGGCGAGCCGACCGCGATGAGCTCACCGTGATCGAGGACGTAGATCCGGTCGCTGATCCCCATGACCACCTTCATGTCGTGCTCGATCAGGAGGATCGACAGGTGGAGGTCGCGTCGAAGGCGATCGATGAGCGAGGTCAGCTGCAGCGTCTCGCGCGGGTTCATCCCCGCCGTCGGCTCGTCGAGGAGCAGCAGGGCCGGCTTGCTGGCCAGGGCGCGCGCGAGCTCGAGGCGACGCTGGTCGCCGTAGGGGAGGTTCTTGGCGAGCTCGTTCTGGCGTCCCCTGCAGGCCCGCCATGGCCAGGAACTCGATGGCGGCGCGCTCGGCCGACTTCTCCTCGCGCCGGTTGCGCGGCGAGCTGAACATCGCGTCGGCGGCATTCGCGCCGAGCCGGCTGTGCATCCCGACGAGGACGTTCTCCAGGGCGGTCATGTTCTGGAACAGGCGGATGTTCTGGAAGGTGCGGCCGATCCCGGCCTTCACCATGTCGTTCGGCCGGGCGCTCCGGAACGTCCCGCCGCGACGGAGGAGGTCGAGGTACCAGCGCGGCCGTCCGAGGGCCGCCAGGAGCATCGCCACCAGCAGGGCGGTGGCGACGACCAGCAGGATGCCCGCAAGGTCGGGGTTCCCGGTCGCGGCGAAGGCCACGAGGGCGAGCACGGCCACGATGCCCGCCGGCGTCACCCACGTCACCGGCTCGAACCAGGTCCGCACCGGCTTGGCGATCATCGGGTCGCCGTTGAGCTCGACCACGCCGCTCGTCGGGTTGATGACCCCGGCGACCACGTTGAAGAAGGTCGTCTTGCCGGCGCCGTTGGGCCCGATCAGGCTGATGATCGCCCCTCGCGGGATCTCGAGGTCCACCTCGCGGACCGCCACCAGGCCGCCGAACGTCTTGGTCACCTTGGACGCCCGGAGGATGGGCCCCTCCGACACGGACTCCGACGGCTGCGTCGCTCCCAGGAGGGCGGCGGCGTCGGCCGGCGGGCGCGGCGGGATCCCGCTCATGCTTCGTCCACCGGCTGGCTCGACGGGTCCTCGCCCTGCTCGTCGCCCACCCCGTCGACCGCCTCGTGGAGCTCGCGCCGACGGGCGCTGCTCGGGAAGAGGCCCTCGGGCCGCAGCAGCATCATCCCGACGAGGGCAAGGCCGTACAGGAGGAACTGGTACTGGGTGAAGTCCACCTTCTCGAGGGCCGTGATTCCGAGGTTGTGGACGAAGGTGTGGAGCTGCTTCAGGAAGACGTTCTGGATCTCGTACAGGAGGAACGCGCCGACGGCGACGCCCCAGATGTTCCCCATGCCGCCGAGGACGACCATGGCGAGGACCGTGAACGAGACCTGGAAGAGGAACTGGTCCGGTCCGACGAAGCCGAGCTTCGAGGCGGCGAAGACGCCGGCCAGGCCGGCGGTCGAGGCGCCGAGCGCGAACGCGAGCAGCTTCGTGGTGACGGTGTTGACGCCGCTGCTGGCCGCCGCCAGCTCGTCCTCCCGGATCGCCATCCAGGCCCGGCCCAGCCGCGAGTCCTGGAGGCGGTACACGGCGACCATCACGAGGGCCAGGATCCCGATCATCACGACGTAGTAGCCGGACGAGTCGAGGGAAGAGAACGTCAGGCCGGGGACCTGCGGGGCGAGGATCCCGCCGATCCCGTTGGTCCCGTTCGTGACCTTGTCGGCGTTGAGGAAGACGGCCGGCACGATCTCGCCGAAGCCGAGGGTGACGATCGCCAGGTAGTCGCCCCGCAGCCGCAGCGTGGGCGCGCCGAGGAGGATGCCGAAGGTCGCCGCGGTCATGGCCCCGACGAGGAGCATCGGGGCGAACGGCGCGGACAGGCCGAACTGCGGCGAGGCGGCAAACGCGTAGGTGTAGGCGCCGATGGCGAAGAAGGCCGCGTAGCCGAGGTCGAGCAGGCCGGCCAGGCCGACCACGATGTTGAGGCCGATCGCCAGCAGCACGAAGACGCCGGCATTGGCGAACCCGTCGATCCACAGGTTGGCCGGCTGCAGGGTGCTCAGCGGCGGCACCGAGGCGACCAGCGGCAGGAGCGCCCCGACGATCGCCCAGCCGATGATGATCGTGATCGAGCGGTGCGCGCTCCCGAACGCCGACAGGCGAGCCCGCGCGTTCATGCCCGCTCTCCCAGCTGCTGCCCGAGGATGCCCGCGGGCCGGAACACCAGGACCAGGATGAGGATCGTGAAGGTACCCACCTCGGACCAGCGGGTGTAGCCGAGGTTCGTCGCCACGACCTCGACGAAGGCGATCGTGAAGCCACCGAGCGCCGCGCCCGTGGTGTTGCCGATGCCCCCGAGCACGGCCGCCGTGAAGGCCTTGAGGCCGGCGTTGAAGCCCAGGTTGTACTGGATGCTGCCGAAGTACTGGCCCTGGATCACGCCGGCCGCGCCCGCCAGCGCGGCGGCCAGGAAGAACGTGATCGCGATCGTCTGGTTGATGTCCACGCCCATGAGCTCGGCGGCCTCGCGGTCCTGCGCCGTCGAGCGCATCGCCCGACCGACGCGGGTGCGGCCCACGAAGAGCTGCAGCGCGAGCATCAGGCCCAGGGCGACGACGACCATGAAGACGTTGAGGAGGCCGACCTGGGCGCCCAGGATCTCGACGTGGGTCGGCGGGAAGATCTGGGGCACGGGGCGCGGCGAGGTCCCGAAGCCGGGGATCACGGCGATGATGTTCTGGAGGATGAACGACACGCCGATCGCGGTGATGAGGGGCGCCAGGCGCGGCGCGTGGCGCAGCGGCCGGTAGGCGAAGCGCTCGATGACGACCCCGACGACGCCCATCACCAGCATGCAGACCACGAACAGGAACCCGAGGGTCAGGGAGAGGGTCACCGGGTCATTGATCGCGCCGGTCGCGTGGAGGGGCCCCGTCAGGAGCGCCAGGCTCAGGAAGGCGCCGACCATGAAGACCTCGCCGTGGGCGAAGTTGATCAGCTCGATGATGCCGTAGACCATGGTGTAGCCGAGGGCGACGAGGGCGTACACCGCGCCGAGGGTGAGGGCATTGACGAACTGCTGCGTCCCGCGGACGACCGCGGCGTCGAGCGTGCGGATGTCGGGCGGCAGCTGGATCCACGACGTGGCGACCATGATCGCGAACGCGGCGAGGAGCGTCACTGCGACGATCACGGTCGATCGCAGGAGACCCGACATGTCGCGACTCATGGGGTTTGGCCGCCTCGACTAGGGGAGCGGTCGACGGATGGGTCGCACCACGCGGCCGGGACCGGGCCCGGCCGCGTGGGCTCGACGGGCTACTGGGCGTTCGGGTCGGTGAACGCCTGCTGCTTGATGAAGGTCCAGGCCGCCGGGTTGAGGGTCAGGTCGGTCTTGTAGAACGAGATGTACGGATGCGTGTTGTCACCGTACTTGTCGAAGCTGAACTGGCCGGAGATGGTGTCGAACGTGTTGGCCGAGTTCGTGGCGTTGGCGCGGACGCCCTCGCGGAGGGCGGCGTTGTCGGCGGCGCCGCCGTCGATGGCCTTCTGGAGGGCGGCCACGATGATCTGGGCGCAGGTGTAGGCCGCGGCGCTGTAGGCGCCCGGCGCCTGGCCGAACTCGGCGGTGTAGGCGTCGTTGAACGACGCCTTGACGTCGTGGACCGCGCCGACCGTGCCGTACACGTTGGCCGCCGCGGCGCCGGCGACGGTGGTCGTCGCCCCCTCGGTGCCGGCGGGCCCGAGATCGGCCACGCCGTCCGGTCCGCCGAAGGGGACGGTCTCGAAGCCGGCGACCGTGCGGCCCTGCTTGAGGGCGAGGCCCATGCCGGTGGGCGTGGTGCCGGCGAGGTAGACGCCGGCCGGCTTCTGGCCGGAGACGGCGGTGAAGAGCGGGGTGTAGTCGGTCGTGGTCTTCGGCGCGCTGTCGCGCTTGACGACCGTGCCGCCGAGCTTCTTGAACTCGGCCTCGAAGGTGTCGCCCACGCCGACGCCGAAGGTCTCGGTGTCGTCGATGATGTAGACGCTCGTGACCTTCAGGTCGTTGTACATGTAGTCGGCCATGGACGGGCCCTGGATGCTGTCCGGGGTCGCGGTGCGGATGTAGCTGATCTTGGTCGGGTTCGCCTGGCGGTACTTGTCACCCTCGGGCGGCTGGGTCACGCCGTTGTTCGTGTTCGCCGGGCTGCACATCAGGAGGCCGGCCTGGTTGCTGACCGGGATCTCGGCCTTGGCCACGTTCGAGTTGAACGGCCCGACCACGCCGATCACCTCCGCGTCGGCGAGCGAGCGTCTTCATGTTCGTGGCGCCCTGCGTCGGGTCGTGGACGCCGTTCACCGCGTCGTCCTGCTGGTTGACCTCGAGCATGTAGCCGCCCACGCCGCCCGCGGCGTTGATCTCCTTGACGAGCAGCTTCACGCCGTTCGCCGTGGGGACGCCGTTGGCGGACTCGGAGCCGCTCATGGGCAGCTCCGTGCCGATCTTCAGCGTGCCCTTGGATGCGGCCGGGCTGCCACTCGGGGCCTCGGACGCGGGTGCGGTCGATGCCCCTGCCGACGCCGGGGCCGCGGCGCTCGGGCTGGCCGTGCCGCCGCTGCTGCAGGCTGCAGCAACGACGACGATGGCGCCCGCGAGGGCGCCAAACTTGGCGAATCGCATGCGTAGAGTCCTCCTCGAATTCCTCCCGCGCGGCCCGCTGCGGGTCGCGCGACCTCCAACCAGCCTCGGGACGTGCCGCTCGACATGCCTCGACAGGGAACGCGTCGCGGTCGCCCGGGTGGGTGCCGCTTGCTGCGGGTCGAGGCCGATCGGCGCTCCCGAACGTTATAGGTGGAGCGATGCCGTATATTAGGCGTCGGCGACCCGAATGCAATACGGGCGTCGTGCGCCCCGGCGTGGCCGGGCGAGCGCGAGAGTGCGCTCCCCGCCCCGGTGCGGCGCCAGACGCCGGAGCCCGGTCGAGCCCGACCGCCAGCTCCCTTCAGGAATCGGAGGGGTCGCCTCCTGTGCGAGGTCGAGTCCCTCGGAGTGGAATACCAGGTTCGGGCGGCACGGATCACCGACGTCGAGCGCATCGTCGCGCTCGTCGCCGCCTCCGCGCCGGCGGCCCACGCCGCGACCCTCGATGCCGCAGACCTGCTCCGCCAGCTCGTCTACCTCCCACAGGCGAGCGTGCTCATCGCGGAGACGCTCCGCACGATGGCCGGGGTCGCGGTGCTCGCGCTCCGACCATCGGTCCAGTCGAGCGGCTATGTCGGGACCATCGACCTCCTGGTGGTCGACGAGCGTCACGACGCGGAACGCGTGACCGGGCTCCTGCTCCAGGAGCTGCTCCGGTCGGCGCGCAACAAGGGATGCACGGTCGTGGAGGCGGGCGCGCCGGCGGACGGCGCCGCGCCGGTCGCCTGGGAGCGGTACGGCTTCCGGGCGTCGGGCCCGCGAGTCGAATGTCGAATACGGGCGGATCGGGCCTCCGCCCCCCAGGGGTGAAGGCGGGGACGCGCGGCGTGCGCGACCGCCCCGCGGGCCGGTAAACCGGATCCCGCGCAGCAGGAGCTGAGGAGTCACAGTGAGCAAGAACGTCGCCGTCTTCGTGGACGTCGCGAACATCTTCTACGCGGCCAAGGCGGCGGGAGTGGACATCGACTACGTCCTCCTGCTGAAGGCGGCAACCGCCGGCCGGGACCTCGTGCGCGCCTACGCGTACACGGGCCTCGACCCGGACAACGAGAACCAGCGCAACTTCCATTCCTTCCTCGCCCGCAACAACTTCCGCGTCGTGAGCAAGGACATCCGCAAGTACGGGGACGGCAAGGTCAAGGCCAACCTCGATATCGAGCTGGTCGTCGACCTCATGAAGACGTCGCGCAATCTCGATGTCGCCGTGGTCGTCTCCGGGGACGGCGACTTCGCCCCGGCGATCCGCGCCGTGCAGGAGACCGGCGTGCGGGTCGAGGTGATCAGCTTCCGCGGCAACACGAGCTCCGACCTCATGGAAGTCGCCGACAAGTTCACCGACATCACCCAGCTGGCCAAGGTCGAGAAGGGATCGACGGTCTCCGGCCGACGCGTCGCCTCCGACGAGGAGGACCTCTCGATGACGGAGGTCCCCGACAAGGAGTCCGAGGGGACGGGGCGTGGTCGAGGTCGCGGCCGGGGGCGCGGTCGCACCGAGCGCGTGATCGAGGAGGTCGGCGTGGAGGCGCCCGAGGGCCCGCGCGCGCGCACCCGCGGTCGCGGGCGGCCGGCGGCGGAGCCCATCGCCGCGATCGGCGGCGGGCGGCCGGCGGCGGAGCCCATCGCCGCGATCGGCGGCGGCCTGGTCGCGCTGCCCGGCGAGAAGCTGTCCAAGGCGGCCGTCGCGCAGCTCGCCGCCCAGACCGTGGTCGGCGAGGTTGTCGAGGACGTCGAGGTCGAGGCGGCGGTTGGTCCGGAGGACGAGGAGGTCGGCGAGGGCGAGGCCGGACGGCGGCGCCGCCGGCGTCGTGGTGGTCGCGGCCGCGGTCGCGGTCGGGGCCTGGACCAGGACCAGCCGATCGAAACGGATGGCGCCCCGGTCACGACCGGGGATCTCGTGCAGGGCGACGAAAGAGGAGGAGGAGGTCGAGGCCGAGGACATCAGCGAGCCGGTGCGACCGGCGCAGCGTCCCGCGGCCTTCGGCTCGGTCTGGGACTCGCAGATCGGGGTGCCGTCGGCGCCGCGCTCGGCCACGCCCATCGAGGACGAGGAGTACGACGACGAGCCGGCGATCCCGGAGTACCTGCTTGCCGAACGGCGCCGCGGGGGCACCTCGCCCCAGCGCGGTGGCCAGCGCGGTGGCCAGCGCGGCCGGGGCGGCGCCTACGCCGCGGCCGTCGACCGGGAGCGGTACGGCGGGCGCGGCAGCCGCCTCCCCGAGGTGGCGGGTCGCGGCGGCCCGGGCGGAGGCCAGGGCGGCGGCCAGCGCGGCGGGTCTCGCCCCCCGCGTCCGCAACAGGCCCCCGTCCGCGACCGGGGCCCGGAGCGGCGGCCCTCGGCGCCGGCCGAGCCGTGGAGCGAGGTGCCGCCGGAGCTCGAGGAGCTGCTGCGGGCCCAGCTGGCCCAGAAGATGGCGCGCCAGGAACTGCCGGCCGCACCGGCGGGAGAGCCCCCGTCGCCTCCGGCGGCAGAGCCCCCGGCTCGCCGGACGCGGACTCGAAAGCCGGCCGCCCCGGCGACCGCGGTCGACGTCCGCAGCGCCGGCGGCGGCCGATGCCGCCCCGGCCGCTGCAGCCGCGGGAGCTCTCGCGCCCGCGGAGGCACCCTCGCGCGGGCGGCGGAGCCGCAAGCCGGTCGGGGGAGCCGCGCCTGCCCCGGCCGTCGAGGCACCGCCGGCAGCCGCCGCGGCTCCGGCGCGCCGGCCACGGACGCGGAAGCCGGCAGCGGAGGCCGTCCCGGCGGGCGGGGCCGCTCCGGGAGGCGAGGCTGCTCCGGCCGCACGGGTCCCCGCCCGGAAGCCGCGAACCCGGACGACGGCCGCGCCCGCCCCGGCAGGTGCGGTCGCCGACCCCTCGGTCGCGGCCGCTGGTGGTGCGCCCGCCGCGGTGACGACCCGCAAGCCGCGCACCCGGAAGGCGGCGCCCACCGAGGGCGCCTGAGCGCCCGGGCTGTCGCCCGGCTCGCCGATGCCGTCGCCACGGGCACGCGCCCGACCGATCCGGGCAGCGCCGCGCCCGCCATCCGCGCGGGGTCGGCGGGCGGCCGTCGGCGATCGCTTCGCGACTCGTGGGCAGCCGGTGGCTGTCGCGGCCGTGGAGCGGATGCTCCTCCTCGGGGCACCGCAGGCGCTCCTCCTCGTCGGTCCGGGGTCCGTCGGCAAGACCACGCTGGCCCTCGACCTTGCAGCCGGGCTCCTCTGTCACGCGGAGGATCCCGGGACCCGGCCCTGCGGCACGTGCCGCTCGTGTCGCCTCGTCGACGCCGGCGCCCACCAGGACCTCCATCGGCTCGCGCCGGAGGGGCCCGGGCGCCAGGTCCGAATCGGCGACCCCGACGACCCGGAGCCGGGAAGCGTCCGTCACCTCCTCCACGAGCTGGCGCGGCTGCCCGTCGAAGGTGCGCGCCGGGTGGCCGTCGTCGAGGGTGCGGAGCGGCTCAACGAGGACGCCCAGAACGCGCTGCTCAAGACGCTGGAAGAGCCGCCGCGCGGGGCGACCCTGCTCCTCTGCGCCGCCGAGCCGGAGCGGCTCCTTCCGACCGTCCGATCGCGGATGGCAACGCTGCGCCTCGGGCCGGTAGGGGTGCGGGCCATGGAGGACCTGCTCGCCGAGCATGGCGTGGAGCCTCCGCGCTCGGCTCGCCTGGCGCGGCTGGCCGATGGTCGGCCCGGGCTCGCGATCGCGCTCGCGGCGGCCCCCGCTGCCGTTGCCGCGCGCGAGGAGCTCGCCCGGTCGCTGCTCGATCTCGGCGACCTCGGCACGGCGGCCCGGCTCGTGGCGGGG
This sequence comes from uncultured Chloroflexia bacterium, assembly GCA_963776355.1. Taxonomy (GTDB): domain Bacteria; phylum Chloroflexota; class Limnocylindria; order Limnocylindrales; family CSP1-4; genus CTSoil-043. The sequence goes on from CAVZLU010000006.1 coordinate 652,972, forward strand.
CGCGAGCTGCTCGCCCGCGCTGCCGACCTCGGATCGATCGGCGGGCTCGAGGCCGACGCCGCAGCCACGACCTCCGCGCTCGCGGTCCCCGAGGCCGCCGCCGCTGGCACCGGCGAGGGGGACCCGACCGGCGATGCGCGGCCCGCCCGGGGCTCCCCCGCCGAGCGCCGGCAGGCGGCCGCGGCGCTGCTCGCCACCTGGGCTGCCGTCGCCCGGGACCTGGCCGTCGTTGCCGCCGGCGCGCCCGGGGCGGTCCGCGACCCGGCGCTCCTCGACGACCTCGAGCGGGCGTCCGCCCGCGTCGCTCCGTCCGATCCGCCGGCGTTCCTGGTGCGCCTCTCGCGTGCCGTCCAGCTCCTGGAGGCCAACGCCAACCCGGAGCTGCTCGTGGACGTCCTCGTGCTGGCGTGGCCGCCCGCGCACGAGGGGAGCCCGGCGTGAGCGATGCTGCCGACCGGTCCGCGGGACGGGTCCGGGCGCCGGGAGACGGCTCGGTCGAGGAGAGGGTCGACGCCACGGTCACGGGGCGCGTCCAGGGCGTTGGGTTCCGCTGGTTCGTCGTCGACGCCGCCGTCGGGCTCGACCTCAGCGGCTGGGTCGCGAACGAGGCCGACGGATCCGTGCGCTGCGTGGCGGAAGGGCCACGCGCGGCCCTCGAGGAGCTCGTGCTCGCGCTCGCGCGCGGACCCATCGGCGCCGACGTCGAGCGGGTCACGCCTCGCTGGGGTCCGGCGAGCGGTACGCTGCGGCGCTTCGACGTCCGGTCCGGGAGCCACAGCGGCGACTGAGCGATCGCCGGGCGTACCTTCGGGTGATGGCCGCGAGTGACGCTGCCGGCGACTCTCCCGCCATGCATCCGGAAGCGAGCATCGCCGAGGCATTGCCACGCCTCTACCGCCGTGTGCTCGACGCGGTCGAGCGCCTCGAGCGCCTGGGAGGGCGCCGTGACGCGGCTCGCCTGCGCCGGACCGCGATCGGGATCTACTCGGCAGCGTGGAACAGCGGCAGCCAGCGGAAGCTCGAGGAGGTCCTGGCCCGGATCGAGTCCGCGACTCGCGAGCAGGAGCGGCGGACGCCCGACGACGCCTGATCCGGCGGCCCGGGCGCGTGGCCCACGGGCAGCGCCGTGCGCGACCGCCCGCGCTCGGCAGCCCCGCAGCCCGGCCAACCACGGGCGACCGAGATGACCGGCGGCGCTACCCTTGCCTGTATGCCCAGCCAGCTCCCTGGAGCCGCCGACCCGGAGGAGCCTCCCGTCCCTGCCTCGCCCGAACTCACCCGGGGCGCGGCCCTCGCCTCTGCCCTCGCCGCCCTCGACGGCCTGGCCGCCCTCGGCGAGACGATCGAGGACGAGTGGACGTACGTCACGGCCCTCGCGGACGCGGGTCGGGCCCGGATCCGGGCCGCCGCCCGGGACGACCCGGCCGTGCCCCTGGGATTGGAGCGGGCCGTCGCCGTGGCGACCGCCTGCGCGGAGGTCGGGCGGATCGAGGACCCCCACCGGGCGATCGACTGGCTGTCGATGTTTCCCGCGATCGTCGAGCTCGCCCTCGACGACGGGGGCGCCGCAGACCCTGGGGCCTGAGGCCGTGCGCTTCCAGGACGCCGCGAAGGACGCTCGGACGGTGGTCTATGCGGGGATCCAGGCGGACCCGCTCGTGGCCGGGCTCGCGGGGCTCGCCGCCGACGCGACCTATCCCCAGCGGCTGATGGCCCGCGCCGTCATGAACGGCGAGTCGACCGATCCGGCGACCTGGCGGGCCATCTTCCCGACGGTTCTCGGACCCGGTGCCCCCGAGCGCGAGGAAGCAGAAGCGATCCTGGCCGCCGCCCTCGACGTCGCCGGCCGCGGCGAGCAGGCGCGCTCGCAGTATCGCGGCGCCTTCGTGGAGGAGCTGGCCCAGGTGCTCGTGCGGCGGCGAGCGGGGGCGGCGGCCGCATCGGCGATCCGCCGCGAGCGCCGGATCCTCTTCGACGGCGTGGCAGCCGAGATCCACCCCTACGACCTGACGGTCGAGATCCCCGGGCACGCCGAGGCGTGGGACTGCAAGTGGGGGGCGCGCGGGATCAACGCCGACGTGCTCAACCAGCTCGACGACGCGCGCCGCCATGCCGCCGACGAGGAAACGGCTCTTCGCGCCGGCCTCGTGATCTTCGACCTGCGCACGAGCTGCGCCGTGCGCCTCGCGCAGCAGACGGCGCCGAAGCAGGGGACCGTCGTCGTCACGATCGAGGCGCTCGACGCGCTGGCGGGGCGGAAGCCGCGATGAGCCCGGTCGATCCGGCGCTGCCGATGCGCCACACCGCCTCCTACCGCGTCCGCTTCGACGAGGCGACGCCCCGCGGCCAGCTCCGCGGGTCGGCGCTCATGGGCTACGCGGTCGACGTCGCCTGGCTTCACTCCGAGGCGCTCGGCTTCCCGCGCTCCTGGTACCGGGACAGGGGTGTCGCCTGGCTCGTCCGGGCGATCGAGGCGCGGGTCCTCGCACCGATCGCCGACGGGGAGTCGGTCACGGTGACGACGAGGCTCACCGGCTATCGCAAGGTCATGGCGCGCCGCGAGATGGACGTCACGGGGCCGGGAGGCGACCGCCGCGCCCTGATCGTCGTCGACTGGGCCATGACGGACGGCCGCGCCCCGGTCCGCATCCCGTCCGACTTCGATCGGGCGCCGATCGATGGCCCCGGGCCGTTCACCCCCATCCGGGTCGACCACCCGCCGGGCCCGCCCGACGCCGCGGTCGTCCGCTTCTCGCCGCGGCTGCGGGAGCTCGACCCCATGAACCACGCCAACAACGGCGTCTACCTCGACTGGCTCGACGAGGCGATCACCGCCGGGCCGGATGGGGAGGCGGCGACGATCGCGGTACCGCGCACCTACCGCCTGGAGTATCTCCGCCCGGCGGAGCCAGGCGCGGCGCTCGTCTCCACGGCGTGGCGCGAAGGGCCCGGCTGGGCCTACCGCCTGGCCGATGCCGACGGCGCCGACCTCCTGCGGGGGCGCCTCGACCCGGCGTGAGGACCACGACGGCGGACGAGACCGCCGGCGTGCCGAGGGCCCGCCTGCCCCCCAGCAGGCGGGCCCTCTCAGGCTGACGCGCTCGGTTCGTGATCAGCCGGCGAATGCCGGGCGCCGCCAACGGCCGGACGCGCTTGCCGGTCGACGCGGCACCGGCGACCGCGAGTCACCGGACGCGTCGGGTTCATCGCCGTGCCCGATCAGCTCACGGGTGGGCCGGCAGGCGCGTGAGCCAGTACGGCGTCGTGGGCGTGACCGGCGTGTTGAAGCGAGCGTTGACGACCCACAGGCGCCCGGCCTGGTAGGCGACCGTCGTCGAGACGTCGAGAGTCGGCGACGTGAGGGTGCGGCGCAGGTGTGCGGTCGAGAGGTGTGCGCCGAGCCGGAACACGTCCACCTCGTTCACGTTTCGGCCCACGTAGAGGGTCCGCCCGTGCAGCTCGAGCCCGTCACCCGTGGTGACGCTCGCGCCGCCCAGGTCGATCTCCTTCGTCACGCCGGTCTTCGGGCTCACCCGGAAGAGCTTGCCCGTGAAGGAGTTGACGACGATCAGGGAGCCGCGCGTGGCAACGATCCCGTTGGCGTTGAACTGCCCGGCGACGAAGGTGATGTCGCCAGTCAGCGGCAGCGTCCTCGTCCCGGTCGGGGCCGGGAGGGCTCCGTGTCGCCCGAGCGGGATCACGTCGAGCTGCTGGATCATGGAGTCGGTGACGTAGACGGCGTTACGCGTGACGACCAGGTCGTTGAGGAAGCCCACCGGCGAGAACGTGTACGTCTGCAGGAGGGCGCCCGAGGTCGCGTTGTAGACGCGCACGGTCCCGGTCGGTCCGCCGGCGACCCACAGCCGGTTGGCGCGGGTCTCGTACTCCACTCCGACGGCAACGTTGCCGGCGACGCCAGGAACGAGGACGCGTCCCTGCCCGGTTCGCACGTTGCCCTTCCAGATCGCGCCGTTGGCCAGCGAGCCGACGAAGATGGTGTTGCCTCGCCCCGCCGTGATTCCCTCGGGTGCCCACCCGTTCGGCAGGTTGATCGTCGCCGGGAAGTTGGCCGGATGGTGGGCGGTGTCGTGCGCTGCGACCGGGGCGGCGCCAGCCGCCACGAGCAATGCCGCCATGAGGGCAACCAGTGCCCAGGTGCGTCGCATCATGCGAGATCCTCCACTGCGGCCGGGTGCCCCGCGGTGGAGCCCCGGCGGGACTGTTCGCCCTCCCAGCAGGGCGATTGGTCTTGGGGGGACGGTCATGGTACCCCGCCGGCGGATCGTCAGCCGGCAGGGGCCCCGAGAACGAGGGCCGCGTTGAGCCCCCCGAAGCCGAACGACGTCGACAGCACCCGCCGGTAGACGCCGTCACGACTCTCGCGGAGGATCCCGGGCAGGAGCTCGAGCACGTTCGCGTCCGCAGCGGCCAGGTTGACCGAGGCGGGTGCCCAGCCGTCCCGGATCGTCAGCGCGCAGATCGCGGCTTCGATGGCTCCCGATGCGCCAAGCGGATGCCCGTAGAGCGCCTTCGTGCCGCTGACGGGGACGGTCGCGGCGCGGGGGCCCAGGGCCAGCGCGATCGCGCGCGCCTCCGCCAGGTCGCCGATCGGCGTCGATGAGGCGTGAGCGTTGACGTAGTCGATCTCCGCCGGGTCCACGGCCCCATCGGTGAGGGCGATCGTCGCCGCGCGCGCGGCCTCCAGGCCATCGGCGCGCGGCTGGACCATGTGATTGCCGTCGGACGTCGCCCCGTACCCGAGCAGCTCGGCGTACGGAATCGCGCCCCGACGCTCGGCGGCATCGGCGGCCTCGAGGACGAGGAGCGCCGCGCCCTCGCCCATCACGAACCCGTCGCGGCCCGTGTCGAACGGCCGGGCGGCCGCGGCGGGGTCGTCGTTGTGACCGCTCGACAGGGCCCGGATGATGTCGAACGCCCCGAAGGCGAGCGGGCTCAACGGGATCTCGCAGCCCCCGGCGATCGCGGCGTCCACCCGGCCCTCGCGAAGGTCGCCGAGAGCCTCCCCCAGGGCCACCGCTCCCGACGCACACGAGTTGGCGGTCGAGAGGATCGGACCGCGCACGCCCAGGGCGATCCCGAGGTTCGCCGGAGCCGCGCCGCCGAAGACGGCGAGCGCGAGGTTGGGGGAGACCACCCGGATGCCGCGCTCCAGGTATCGCTCGTGCTGCTCCTCGGCGTAGGCGATGCCGCCCAGCGCGGACCCGAGGTAGATCCCGGTCCGCTCCGGGGTTGCGCCGGCGCCGTCGCCCGGCACGAGGCCGGCGTCGGCGAGCGCCAGCTGACCGGCCACCAGGCCGAGCTGGCTGAACCGATCGAGCTGTCGAGCGGTCTTGGCCGGCATCCAGGCCAGCGGGTCGAAGTCGTCGACCTGGGCGGCGACCTGCGAGCGGAAGGGGCTCGGATCGAAGCGGTCGATTCGCCGGACCGGCGAGCGGCCGGCCCGGAGACCGGCGCGGAAGGCCGCGACCCCGGTCCCGATCGCGGTGATGACCCCGATCCCGGTGATCCACACGCGTCGTCGGTCACTCATGGACATGGATACCCCGGGACGGGCGCTCCGGACCGTCCCCGTCCGGCAGCGTCCCGGACGGCGCCTTCACCAGTGCTTCGGCCAGGGCCTTGAACGTGGCCAGCGTCCGGCCCGCGATGGGCCGCGTGAACCAGCGATCGACGAACGACGCGAAGCCGGGCAGCCGGGGCCGGAAGTCGTGGTCGATGGAGACGCGCGTGCCGGCAGGTGTCGGCTCGATCCGCCAGGTCACGTCCATGCCCTTCGTCGCCCCCGCGAGGTGGACGAAGCGGAGGCGGCGGGCCGCCGGCTCGGCCCAGGTCCGCGCCCGCCAGGCGACGGGGACACCAAGTCCAACGAGCGGGCCGAACGGTCGGCGGGCGATGAACTCGACGATCACCGCCCCGTCCGCGGCCTGAGCAACGGCGCGAGAACGAGCGTAGTGCGGGAGCAGCCGCTCCCAGCGTCGGACGTCGCGGGCGAGCCGGAAGACGAGGTCGGGCGGGGATTCCACGTCGATGGAGATCGTGCTGTACATCGCTCAGCGTCTCCTCCGCCTCCCTGTCACGGAGCGAGCAGCGCGGCGAGATAGCGCGGATCGAGCACGCGGCCGGCCCCCTCCAGGTCGCCCATCACCAGGCCCATCGTCGCCCGGACTGCGGGGCGGGTGGCGACCCGGCGAGCAGCGTACTCGAACAGCGCGGGTCGGGCCAGGAAGACCTGGACCAGCGCGGACACGCCGTCCTTGGCCAGGAAGCGCCGCCGCATCGCGCGGTCATAGGCAGCGAAGGCATCGCGCCGCCCGCGCGACCGCGCGTGGATCGCTGCGGCCGCCAGCTCGGCGGAGACGAGCCCCCGGTGGATCCCCTCGCCGGTGAACGGATCGAGGAAGCCCGCGGCGTCGCCGACCAGGATCCAGCCTCGACCGGCGCGGCGGGTCACGCGGTGCCCGAGCGGCCAGGCGCCCGCGACGGCGTCGGTCGGTGGACCGTCGCGCCAGGCCGCCGAGTCGTCGTCGCGCCCCGGGATCGCCGCCACGATGGCATCGGCCACGGCACGCGCGCCGCGCGTGGCGAGCTCGGCGCGCCAGGAACGCCCGAGCACGATCCCCACGTTGACCGACCCGCCGGCGACCGGGGCGATCCCGACATAGCCGTCTCGTACCAGGCGCATCCGGGCGTCGCGCGTGCCCGTCGGATCCGGATCGCGGAGGTGGTAGGTGAGGCCGATCCGGGGGGCCAGCCGCGGCAGTCGGTCCACGCCGGCAGCGAGGGCCACGATCGAGCGCCGCCCATCGGCCCCCGCGACGGTGCCGGCCCGGAGGCTGGTGACCGCACCGCCCGGGCCTCGCACCGCGAGCCGGCCCGTCGCCAGGTCGACCGCGTTCACCGTCCAGCCGGGCCGGACGTCAGCCCCGGCGCGCCTTGCCAGCGCGAGCAGCGCCGGGTCCAGGCGCGACCTGTCGAACCCGACCGCTGGCTCGCCGCCCGCGTCGGACCCGTAGGTGAGGCGGAAGCTCGTCCCTCCGGGGGTCTCCACCCGCATCGCCGGGATCGGCCGGGCGACGGCGCACAGGGTGGCGTCATCGAGGCCGGCGCGACGCAACGCGGCGACCGCGGCCGGCGAAGTGAAGACGCCGCCGGCCCGCCATCGCCACCGCGGGTCGCGCTCGAGGACCACGACCTCGTGGCCGGAGGCCGCCAGCCGGGCCGCGAGAACCGCGCCCGCCAGCCCGCCCCCGACGACGGCGATCTCCACATCCTCGGCCGTCATCCGCCCGCGTCCCGCAGCCGCGTCGATGCGGGCAGGCCACCACGGGCGTCCCCGTTCAATCGGGCCGCGATCGCATAGCGCTGCCCGAATGCTCCCCGAATGGTCCGCAGTGGGACCAGGCCGGCGGCCCGCACGAGGTCGGTCATCTCGTCGATCCGGTACGCGCGCCGGACCGACAGGGGGGCGTCGTTGCGGGTGTACCGGTTGCCCGTGAGAAGGTGACCCAGGAGCCACGCCCCAAGCAGGCCGAGTCGCCCCCGATCGAGGTCATTGACCACCACCCCGAGGCGTGCGACGCGCGCCATCTCGCGGAGCAGCCCGACCGCCGGCCCGGGTTCGAGGTGATGAAGTACGAGCGATGCGTGGGCGATGTCGAAGGCCCGGTCCGCATAGGGCAGGGAGCGGCCGTCAGCAACCTGGAGCTCGAGGCCAGTCGTGGTGGCAATGGCAGGGTTCGCCCGGACGGCGGCTGCGAGGACCTCCGGGCGGCTGTCGATCCCCACCACGGCCAGCTTCCGACCGGCGCCGCGGGCCCGGCCCAGGAGGGCCATCGGGATGTCGGCGCCGCCGGTGCCGACATCGACCATCGTCAGCTCCGCGCTCCGCGGTGCCACCGTCTCGATGGCGGCGCTGCTCAGCGCGACCCCGCCCAGCCAGCGATTGACCCGGCCCAGGTCACGCAGGTTGCCGGCCAGGGCAGCCGGATCGTCGAGCTTCCCGTCGAGCAGCTCGATCGCGTCGGTGCGGCGCTCCACCCGCAGTGATCCTCGGTCTGTTGTCGGGCGCGACTCCCGGCCCACGCCGGGCTGGGGGCAGGCTACACGACGCGAGGATCAGCGCCTCGGCGGGCGCCCGAGCCGGTCAGCCGGCGGTCGGGGACGCGGCGATGGGGCGAGGCGAGCCGGGCCGCGGGCACCGATCCCGAGACGGTCGCGCGTGGGGTGGCCGCCACGAGCGGGTTCTCTGCGCCGGATCCGGATGCGGCGCCGCAGGCGAGGAACAGCGGAGCCTCAGACGAGCTCCACCGGCGTTCCTCACGCGTTCGCAGGTGCGGATCGTGTCCCCTTGGCCGATCTCGTGCGTGTTACCCATGTGGGCGTTCGCACCACCGCGTCCGGCCTCGACGCGAAACGGCGCAAGATTCGGTGACCCGAATGACGAAGCACCTGCCAGCCACGACGGCATGTTGAAGCTCATCCCCTACCAGGCCGGCGTCGCCGCCGGCGGCCAGGAGGACGCGATCGTCGCCGCCGCGCAGGCCGATCCGGCTGCCTTCGCGGCGATCTACGAGCGCTACCTGCCGCAAATCTACCGATATCTCGCCGCGCGGTCGTCGCCAGACGACGCCGCCGACCTCTCGCAGGTCGTCTTCCTCAAGGCGTTCGACGCGCTGGGGCGCTACCGACCCGGGCCGACGCCGTTTGCCAGCTGGCTGTTCCGGATTGCCAGGAACGTGGCCGTCGATGCGCACCGCCGATCTCGACCCCTTGTTCCACTCGAGCTCCTGCCCGACCTGGAGCCGGACGGCGACACCTCTCCCGAGGTGGCGCAGCTGCGGGCTGAGCGCCTGCGTGAGCTCCGCGCCGTCGTGGCCGCGCTGGACCCATCCCGCCGGGACCTCCTGGCTCTTCGCTACGCCGGCGGCCTGACCGTTGCCGAGATCGCACCGCTGGTCGGGAAGAGCCCGGACGCGGTCAAGAAGCAGTTGCAGCGAATCCTTCGGGACCTCAAGGAGCACTACCGTGCCGATCCGCGTTGACCCCGAGTCGCTCGAATCCGTCGAGAGCGATCTTCGAACCATCTTTGCCGTGCCCGTGCCCGCCCTGACATTCACGCCCGCTGCCGACGGCCGCGGGACGCCCTGGAGAACGCTCGGGCGATCACCACGGCGACGGGCCGGGGCCGTGCTGGGACTGGCTGCGGCGCTGATCGTCACGATCGCGGTGCTCCCCGCCGTGGGCGGCTTCGGCGCATCCACCGTCAATGCCCAGGAGCTGATCCAGCGGACCAGCCAGGCAACCGGGGTGGTGACGGCGGTCGCCCGGGCCTACCACCTCGTCTCAACGGCGACGCGCGGCGCCTCCCGCGTTCGCACCGAGACGTGGCTGAGCGCCGCCGGCGCACGGACCGAATCCACCACCAGTGGAGTCACAGCGGATGAGACGTTCGGGCTGGCGACCTACGGGAGCGAGCTCTGGATCTACCGGGTGCGAGCCGGCCGGACGCTCGTGGCCCATGTCGCGAGCTCGGACCGGCGGGATCTCGTGGGGGTGCCCTCGTCCCTGGCGGAGGCGCTCGCCAGCTACACGATCCCCGGCTGCCAGGTCGCCGCGATCGTCCGGGAGTCGGTCGTGGCGGGCCGCTCGGCCTACATCGTGGAGGTCCGGCCCACCCCGGCCAGCTGCGTCACCGACCCTGCTCGGCCCGAGACCGCCAAGGTGGTGGCCGGCATCAGCCAGATGGGCTCGGCGACCATCGCGATCGACAAGGCCACCGAGGTGACATTGGCCCTGGAGCAGCTCGACGTCTCAGGTGCCGTCGCGTACAGCTACCAGGTCGACGTGTTCGAGACGGGAGACGCGGCGGCTCGTGCAGGGCTGCCCTACGTCGCACCCGTCGGTGCCACGGTCGTCGAGGTGGCCGATTACGGAGCCGCGAAGTCCGTCTTCGCGGGGCAGGTGATCATCGGCGATGGGCCGTGATTCGCCGACCGTCAACCTGAGCTCTGGCGTCGGCGCGTCTGCTTCCTGTCGAGCGACTGGACCGATCGGGGATCCGAACCTCATCGGCCCTGGCTGCATCGAATCCCAGGCTACGGCTGCAACGGTCGGCCGGAGCGCACTGCCTCCACGACCTCGAGGATGGCCTCCGTGACCACCTGCGCGTTCTTGCGCTGTGAGAGCAGACCCTCGTGATAGGCGCCCTCGACGGTGATATGCCTGCTCTGCGATGACAACCCGGGCAACTCAGCCTGCAGCTCCGTCAGCTTGTCGCCCATTCGCGGCTGCTCGGTCACGCTCAGGACGACCAGGGGCCGATCGCCGAGGCCATCCGCGGCGTTGATCATCGGTCGCGTTCGTCGATCCCATGCCAGGGCGGCATCGCCCGAGGTTGACAGTGCCCGTGGCGTCCTTCCGAACGCAATGAGCTCGGCGCGAGCTCGATCCGGCAGGCCGTCGGCGAGCAGCTTGTATTCCTGGTCAAAGACGCGGAAGAGCCCGAAACGAGCCGCGACGCTCGAAGCCTTGGTCCCGAACCCGAGGACGCGGCTGGAGATGCCGAACCGGACCCACTGATCAGGATGTGAGCCGTCGACGAGGACCATGCCGGCCACCTCCTGCGGATAGAGCGCGGCGTAGGCCCGCACCGCGAGTCCGCCGTAGGAGTGGCCGGCCAGGACATACGGCCCGCCGATGTCGATCCGCTGCAACGCCTCGTGAAGCTCCATCGCGCTCCGTTGGGCGTCGCGCGGTTTTGGTCCCGGGTCGCTCCATCCGAGCCCCGCCCGATCGTAGGCGACGACCCGCGCAACCTTGGCCAGCTCCGGCTGCACCCAGGCCCAATTCGAGGAGAACGAGACCATCCCCGCATCGAGGATGACGGTTGGCGGCGGCTTACCTTCGCCCGCTAAGCGAAGGTGGAGTCGAAAGCCGCCCACGTCGACGAGTCGCCCGGGCGGCGGAAACTGACGACGCTCGCGTCGTTCGGCCAGTGCCTCGAGGACAAGGGCGACGATGGCCGTCCCGATGATGATCCGCAGGAACCCAGCCACGACTTTCATCGCCGTCGACGCCCCTCCTCCCTGGTGGTCGCTGGCCAAGATCGTGGCTCAGAGTCGGCCAACGACCGACCCCGCGACAAGGAGCACGGCGACGAGTCTAGGCGGCGGTGCACGACCGTGCCGAGTACTGGATGACGCATGACCATGGCTCTGGGGCCGACCGCGTCGAGGATGACCCACCGGGCGAGGGCCAGATCCGCGAGCTTCGGAGGGTCGCCGGCAGGGTGAGGGTCAGGTCGTCGGACGAACCGAGTACACGTCGAGGCCCGCGTCGCGGCCGCGCACCTCGACCATCCGCCGCTCGGCACCGGACCCGTCGAAGCCAGCATGCTCGGCCGCCGCGACCGACACGAGGAGCTCGCCGGCACTCGCGAGCGAGGCAAGGCGCGCGGTCGTGTTCACCGGGTCGCCGAGGGCGGTGAAGTCCGAGATCTGCTCGCTGGATCCGAAGGTTCCGACGTAGGCGATCCCCGTGTGGATGCCCGCGCCCACCGGGATCGCGCCGTTCTGTGATGCGTCCGCCTTGCCGGCGGCAGCCAGGAGGGCCCGGCCCGCCGCGATCGCCTTCGCCGCATGATCAGGGCCGACGTAGCCAGGTATGAAGAGCCCGATGGCCTCGTCGCCCACGAACTTGTCGACGATTCCGTCAGCCCCGGTGATCGCGCTCGCGGCCAGGCGGTAGAAGCTCGTAAGCAGCGCTGTGAATTCGGCGGGAGGAAGTCGCTCGCCCAGGCCGGTGGAACCCCGAATGTCGGCGAAGAGCAGCGTAAGCTCGACCTCGGCCCCGCCGATGCCCGTCTTCAGCAGCTGGCGCATGCAGCTCTTGCACAGCTGCGCGTTGCGTTCCCATGGCCCGAACCAGGGTCGCAGGACGAGCCCGCCGACACCGCCAAAGGGAGCATGGCAGAGCTTGCAGCGCGGATCTGAGGGCACTCTCCGGAAGGTCCGCCGCAGACTGAGCGACGCCCTTGTGCTCGCCGGTCAGGATCTCCCGCCATTCCTCGTCGGGGGTCGCGTAGCCCATCACCAGAGTGTAGGTCGGGCAGGGCCTGGGGCAAGCCTCGTCGGTCCCGCGGGTGTCGTGGGGTCGAGCGCTATCGCCAGGCGAGCGTCGCCCGGCTCAGTGCCTCGATCTCGTCCGGGGTCAGGTGGAAGGTGAGGGCCGCGGCGTTGGCCGCCGCCTGGCGGCCGTTCTTCGCGCCCGGGATGGGGATGACGTCGCCTTGCTCGACCAGCCAGCGCAGGGCGACCTGGGCCGGAGTTCGCTCGTAGCGATCGCCGATCTCGCGCAGCAGGGCGATGACCGGCGCCGCCGCCGCGCGGCCCGAGCCGCGGAAGTGGCGGATCATGAACCGCCGCAGCCCGCTGGGACGGGTTCCGGCGGTGTACTTGCCGGTCAGGGCGCCGCTGGCCAGCGGCTGGTAGGCGATGAGCGTGACCCCCAACTCCCGGCAGGCGTCGAGGACACCGTTCGTCTCGACCCGTCGATCGAGCAGCGAGTAGCCGTTCTCGATCGAGGCCAGCGGGATCCCGCGCCCGGACAGCGCCGCATGCGCCTGCCGCAGCTGCTCGGCCGAGTAGTTGCTGACCCCGAGCGCCCGGACCTTGCCCGCCTCGACCGCGTCCGCCATCAGGTCCATCAGACGGGGAATCGACACCCGGCCGGTCGGGTAGTGGTGCATGTAGAGCTCGACCGAGCTGCGGCCCAGGCGGGCGAGGCTGGCCTCGAGGGTCGCCGGCAGGTCGTCTGCGCGGGCGCGCATGCCGGCCGGGAACTTCGTGGCGATCTGGAGCCCGTGGTCGCGGGCCAGCTCGCCCAGCCGCCGCTCGGCGGCACCGAAGGAGTACATCGCTGCGGTGTCGAACAGGGTCACCCCGGCCGCCAGGCTCGCCTCCAGCGCCGCTCGCTCCTCCTCGATGCCGGCTGGCCCACCGTAGGCCAGCTTGGCCGGGTGGAAGCGGGCGATGCCCGACGGGTCGCCCCAGGTCATGGCACCCACGCCGAGGCGCGACACGTAGACGTCGCTGCGACCGAGCGTTGTCGTGGTCTCGGGACCGGTCGGCGGACCGGTGACGTTCGCGGTGCGGTCGACGAGATCGGGTCGCTCAGCCGTGGCGTCCATCGTCCTGCTCCTGGCTTGTTGCCTGTGCTACAGTGGGATGTGATAGACAGGTCTGTATCGTTTGATGCTACTAGACAGATCTGTATCGCGCAAGAGGTGGGCAACATGGCGACGGTCGTGCCGGCGAAGCGCTCGGCCCGAGATCGGGTTCTCGACACCGCCAGCCAGCTCTTCTACCGCGATGGCTATCACGCGGTCGGGATCGACACGATCGTCGAGCATTCCGGGGTGGCGAAGATGACCCTCTACCGCCACTTCCCGTCCAAGGACGACCTCATCGCCGCCTACCTCGAGCGGGCCAACGCCGAGTTCTGGGACTGGCTGGAGCGCGAGATCGCCGCCGTCGACGACCCCAGGGCGAAGCTCCTGGCGGCATTCGCGGCGACCGCCAGGCTCGCGACCAGCGCGCAGTGCCTGGGCTGCACCTTCCAGGCCGCCGCATCCGAGTTCCCGGAGCTCGAACATCCGGGGCACGAGGTGGCGTCGGCCCACAAGCGCCAGGTGCTCGACCGGCTGGCCGAGCTGGCCCGCGATGCCGGCCTGACCGATCCCGACGGCCTGGCAGCCCAGCTGCTGCTGCTCATGGATGGCGCCTGGGTCGCCGCCCGCATGTTCGGGCCGGGCAATCACGCGGCCGCGGTCGCCGAAGCGGCGCAGGCGCTGATCGAGGCCCGCGCTGGCTCGCCCTCGGCGGCCGCGCTGGCTCGCGCCCGGCCGAGGCCGGGCGCGAACGGGTCTACCTGCGCCCTAGCGGACGCGGCCAGGCTCACTGGTCCGGAACAAGCTCACGGTTCTTCCCGCAGCGGCGCCCGCGGAAGCGCGGAGCCTTGGTCATGTGCCGCTTCGCATGCCGCGAGAAACGGCGGAATCCCGATCGTCCCGCCGAAGTGCCGGGTGGCGAACGGTCGCCAGAAGGAGGGCGAGCGAGATCTCGGCCAGCGCCCCTGGGGCGAGTGTCGGCGCGGGCCCGACGTCGCCGATGATCGCCGCGCTCCATTGATCCACCACGCTCATGCGCTCCCAGCGCGGTCCGTACTCCCGGTCGAGGGGTCCGGCATTGATGTTCTCCGTGATGTGGAGCCCGATCCCGATGCCGGCAACCAGGACCACGACGGCAGCGATGCTTCGAGCCACCTGGATCCCCCGTCGATCGGGGCGGCGGGCCAGCAGCACGAAGGCCAGGCCCAGCGCGAGCATCGCCGGCCACACGATCATCTGCGTCGGCTGCGACCAGTGGCGCAGGAACACGAGCTCGATGCTGATGCCGACCACGCCCAGGAGGGCAAGCCCCAGGACGCCACGTCGAAGGAGCGTCGCCGAGTCGAGCCCATCGAGCGCGGCGACCAGGCCCACCAATGGGCGTGATGCCGCATCGAAGATCGTTCGCTGCTCGTCCTCGCCTGAGGCCGGCCCCGGTGACGGAGCCGGCGGAATCCTCGGTGGTCACGACTGCACCTCTCGCGTGGACTGCTCAGTTGGAGAGACACGAGACGATTGCCGCGTACACCGCCGGATCGATGTTGTACTTCCCGAGCTCCTTGTCGAGCTTCGCCCAGGTCGGGTCATCCGGATACGGGCGGTACTCATCGACTTCTTCCGCCCAGCGTTGGGCATTGGGAATGCCGGCCGACTCGAATGCGGCGGCGAGCACCTCGATGCTGGCGACGTTGGCGGAGACCTTCGAGGACGTGCAGCCGGCCGGCGCCGGCCGTGGCGCAGCTGCCGACGTCGCACCGGCGGCGCCGCCTGATGCGCCGCTCGGCTCGCCCGCGGCGGAGCTCGCGCAGCCGGCGAGCAGGAGGATCATGGCCAGGGCGACGCCGGCCGGGCCGAGCCGCGCACCGTGCCGGGGTGCGCGGCTGGCCGGTTCGGATGCGCCCCGTGGCGCCGTCATGCCTTCGGCAGGACGCTGATCGCGTCCTGCAACGAATCGTCGGTCCAGAACTGGCCGACGAACACCTGCTGCGCGACAGCGACCGCTTCGCTTGCCGTCCTGTTGGCACCCGAGACTTCCTTCAGGTCGCCCGCCGCAGCGGCGGCTTTGGCCCAGGCCTCGAGCGCCGCCTTCAGCGTTGCGTCGGCCCCGTTGCGGGCGGCGAGCCTGGGCTGCACCGTTGCGAAGGCAGCGCTCGCCGCCTTGGCGGCCGTGCTCGCGGCGCCAAAGTCGCCACCCTGCCAGGCGGCAAGGCTGTGTTCGAGCGCGATCCGGATGTCGTTGAGCGATGCCAGGTCCTTGAGGTCGTCCTGCGAGTAGGCAGTCTTCGCCGAGTCGGCATTCCGCGCCGCGGCGTTCCACAGCTGGACACCGAAGTTGTAGCGGGAGGTGACGGCGGCGACGAGAGGCTTGAGCGTGTCCGCCGTGGCCCCGCTCGCGGCGAAGGCGGCGTCGGCCGCGTCCACTGCCGCGCGGAGCTCGGCTGCATCTCCGGCGGAACGGACCTTGATCAGGTCGAGCGCCGTCGCGATGCCCGACTTGAACGTCGTCCAGTGCGCGCGCGCCTTGGCCAGGTCTGCAGCGGCGATCGCGGCCGTCGTGATTCGCAGGTCGCTCCGGATCATCCGCAGGCGCGTGACATCATCGAACATCGAGTTGAGCGGCGCGGCGTCCGTCACGAGCTTGATGGCCTCGTCGAACTTGGTTCCGAGCTGCTCCGAGAGACCGGCCAGCGCCGCGAAGTCCGGCTTGTCGGCCGCGAGCCCCTCTTCGATCGCGTTCTGGAGATGGCCCTCCAGCTCGTCGTACATGGGCTTCGAGCGGAAGTTGACGTAGACCTCGATGCCGTTCCACACGGCGTCGTACGCCTCGTACGCGTCCTTGGATGCGGCAAGGTCCCCGGATCGAAGAGCATTCGTCATCGCAGTGATCTTCGGTCGGACCGCGCTCACGACCTGCACCTCCATCCGCGTGGCAGCGGTCGGGGCCGGGGTCGCAGCGGCAGGCGCCGGGGTCGCAGCGGCAGGCGCCGGGGTCGCCGTCGCTCCGGCGACCGAACCTGACTGCGAACCTGAACACGCGCCGAGGGCGACGGTCAGCAGCACGAGTGGCAGGAGCCGGGCGGCTCCACGGCAAGAAGCGGGCATCGAACGGTACCTCCGGATGGATGAAGGGGGCGGTTCGGGCAGGTCTCGAGGCGCGTGATGGACCGCGCCCGGCTCGAGCTTGGACGACACAGTCACCTGCCCCCTCAGGTTCTCGTCAGTCACGCCGTCCTACCTGACGGCCCCGGCAGCATCCGCGACCCGGTCCGCTCGGCACATCGCGCGTTTCTTCCCATTCGACAGCGCCATGGATTGCCATTGGGCGAGGCGATCCTGCCCACCCGGCGATGGCGAGATGCCCATGCGCGATGGCATGGCGGGGGCGACCGGTCGCGGCCGCCGGGGGGTGCGATCAAGCGCGCTGAGGTCGGATCCAGCGGGGGCGCGTTGACGCTCCTGATGCCCGTCGCGCTCGCCTGGCGGCCGCCACCGCACACGGGCTCCGGACTCCATCGCGGCCCGCCCATGGGACGCTGGGGTAGCGCCTGGGGTGATACCCGGGTCTCCGCTGGGGTCTCCAGCCGATTGTCGGTGGCCTGGTTCGCACGCCACGATGGCCGGGTTCGTCGCCCGCTGGGGCGATTGAGTGGTTTCCTCGATACTTGGCCACGGCAGGGGGGCTGTGATCGAGTCGCATACGGCCCGACCGAGCCAGTCCTCCGGAGCATCGGCGGCAACCGCCCAGGCTGGCCGGGGGAGAGGCGCTGCGCGCGCACGCGCGAGGCGGATCCCCCTCGACCTGTTGCGCCGTGCGGTCTCCTCGGC
Organism: uncultured Chloroflexia bacterium; assembly: GCA_963776355.1. Lineage (GTDB taxonomy): Bacteria > Chloroflexota > Limnocylindria > Limnocylindrales > CSP1-4 > CTSoil-043. The sequence goes on from CAVZLU010000006.1 coordinate 669,983, forward strand.
TGGGGAGCGCGACAGGGATGTCTTCCATGCGGGCTCGGGCCGCGCCTGGTCGCGTCGTCGACCGTGGCTGAGCCCGCTCTTCGACGTGCTCCTCTGCGGCCTCCTCGGCGCGATCGTTGTTGGCATGCATCCGGCCGATGTGCCCGTGCACGCGATCTTCGGGGTGCTCGTCGTCCGTGCCTTCGCGATCGACTTCGGGGGGACCATCGCGCGTTTGCTCGGCATCGTGGCCGTGCTCCCTGCGCTGGTGGCCATCCATGTCGTCGGCGAGAGCGTGGACGTGACGGACATGTCCGAATGGCTGCTGCTCATCGCGCTCGTCCCGCTCATCGCTCTCCTCGCGGAGCGGCGGGAATCGACGACCCGCCAGTTCGCCGCGCTCTACCGCGACGCCACGGACCGCCTGGTCACGGGACAGGAAGAGCTGCGCCACGAGGTCGCCCAGGACCTGCACGACGGCGTCGGGCAGGGTCTTGGTGCGCTGATGCTCACGCTCGATCTGCTCGGGCAGAGGCTTGCGGGCGATCGCGAGTCGTCTGCGCTCGTGGAGCGCTCACGACGCCTTGCAGAGACCGTGTTGGGGGAAGTGGAGGGCGTCGCTGTCCGCCTCCATCCGGCGATCGTTCACGAAAACGGGCTGGCGGGCGCGATCGGTGAGCTCGCCGAGCTCGCCGCGATACCCGTGGAGCTGTCGATCGATCCCGACGCGAACATCGATCGTCTCTCCTCGCCATCCCAGAGGGTGCTGTTCCGGATCGTGCAGGAGGCCCTCAGCAACGCGGCTCGCCACAGCGGCGCTTCGACGGCGTTCGTCGACATCGAGTGCACCGGCGACGCGCTGCGCGCAACGATCACCGACGACGGTGTCGGATTCGCGCCCGACGCCGTTCGCGGGCGGGGTCTCGGTCTGCTCGGCATGGAGGAGCGTGCCGTCCGAGCAGGAGGCAGGCTCGAGGTTGCGTCCCGGCCCGGGCGCGGGACCGTCGTGAAGCTGGAGCTTCCGTGGACAGAGGACTCTGCGACGACTGAGGCACGCCCGGACGGGTTCCGCGCAACTGGGCAAGGCGAGGTCGCGAAGCGACGTACGGAGCGGCAACGGCCATCGATCGCGGCCGGTGGAGCGCGCTCGTGACCGGTCCGGAGCCCGCGGTGTCGGGCGCTCGCAGCTCGCTTGCCGTCGGCCTCGTCGAGGATCACGCGCTGTTCAGGGAAGGCCTGCGGATGGTGCTCGAGGCGGCGAGCGGTATCGACGTCGTCGGCGAGGCGGAGGGGGCTGCCGATGCCTTCGAGATGGTCGAGCGTTGTCGACCGGATGTTCTCCTGGTGGACTTGATCCTGGCCGAAACGAACGGCATTCCCCTCCTGCGTGCGATGGCGGACCGCCATCCATCGATGCGCACGCTCGTCGTGTCGATGCACCGTCATCCCGAGACGGTGAGGCAGGCCTTCCTGGCGGGCGCCTCTGGCTACGTGATCAAGAGCGCCCGGGCAACGGAGCTGGTCGACGCCATCCGGGCGGTCGCCCGCGGAAACAAGTATGTCCACAGCAGCGTGGCGGCCGCCATCGTCGAGGACTCGCTCTCCTGGCAGAGGTCAGGTCACGTCGTCACGGTGCGCGAGCGCGAGATCCTCTCGCTCGTGGGCTCGGGCAAGCACGCATCGGAGATCGCGCGGCAGCTCAGCATCAGCGAGCACACGGTTCGGCGCCACATCTCCAACCTCTCGGAGAAGCTGGGGGCGCGTGGCATGAGCGGACTCCGGGAGTACGCGGCCCGGCAGGGGTTCCTGGACGGCGCTGCCTGAGAGACGGGCGCATGGCGTCGCGGCGAGCATCGCGCAGGTGGCGGTTGACTCGTCGTCCGCCGGCGTAGCTTCTCGCGTCAGAACATCCCCGACAGGTTCGGCGAGTCCGGGGGCTCCGCCTGGGCGACATCCCACAGCTCGGCGATCCGCCCGTCCTCGAACCGGAAGATGTGGACGGTCGCCACCGGCCCATCGTCTGGCCGCTGGCGGACCTTCGAGTGCACCACGACGAGGGCGCCTTCCGCGACCGTCCGCTGGACGTCAAGGAGCTTCGCCGGGTTCGCCCTCGCGTTCGCCTCCATCGCCTCGGCGAGACTGGCGCCGTCGGCTGCGAAATGCGGGTTGTGATGGACGAAGTCCGGCGTGGCGTAGCGCTGCATTGCGTCCTTTGCCCGGCCCGACGAGCTGCGCTTGAGGAAGTCGACGGCGATCGCGCGGTTCGCCTCGAGTGCCGGAACCTTGCCCTGGATCGGGGCCGTCGTTGCCGTGGAAGGCATGGTGAATACCCCCTTCACGCCGTCACGTTGGGAGTGTCAGGTCCTCGCGGGCGACAATCGTGTCGCGTCGAGGATCACCGGCTGGCCGGGACGGCGTTGAAGGCCTTCTCGAGTCCCTTCACCTCGATCTTCGTCATCTTGAGCATGGCCTCCATCGCCCGGCCGGCGGCCTCGCGGTCCGGGCTTCGCAGCATCTCCGGCAGCCGCCGCGGGACGACCTGCCAGGACATGCCGAAGCGGTCTCTCAACCAGCCGCACACGCTGGGCTCACCGCCGCCCGCGAGGAGGGCATCCCAGTATCGGTCGACCTCGGCCTGGTCAGCGCAGTCGATCGAGAAGGAGATCGACTCGTTGAACTTGAAATCCGGCCCGCCGTTCAGCGCGATGAACGTCTGACCGCCCAGCGAGAACGTCACCGTCAGGACCATGTCCTTTGGGCCACTTGGCGTTTCCGCAGCGGCGCGATCCACGCTCAAGATGCGGCTGTTGGGGAAGATGGTCGTGTAGTGCTTCGCCGCGGCCTCGGCTTCACCGTCGAACCACAGGCACGGGCTGATCTTCGACATGGTTGGCACGGTCAACCTCCAGGTTGTGCGCTCGGGAACGTGAAACGGAGCCTGGCAGGTCGCCGCGACGATATGCGGCTGCAACGCGGCGCCTCAGATTACAAACGTCTCTCAACGTCGCGGTGGTGATGAGCCGGCGAGTGTCCGACGTGGGCGTCCCACCGAGGGGCGATCACCCAACCTTCCCTGGCCCCAGGGCGGTCGACGTGGCGACCGGCGTGCAGGGATGTCCCGTCACCGGAGTGATCCTCGGGTGATCGCCTCTGTCGCATACCGGGCAAGAAGCGCGGCCAGCTCGCGCGGCCGACTCAGCGCCGGGCAGTGACCGCTCTCGATCTCATCAGGTTCGATCCGAAGGCGATCGCGAACCAATGGCCGTAGCCATTGCGCGGGGAAGAAGCGGTCGCTGCGGCACAGGACGAATCGGGATGGGATGTCGGGCCAGGCAGGGAGGGGCCAGGGCTCGCTGCCCGGCGTGTCGGATTGCCGTCGTCCGTGCGTGAGCGCCTGATCCGCAAGGTCCGACGGGACGTCGTGGTAGAACACCGACCGCGGGCTCGAGTCTTCGAGCGGCTCCGGTTGCCAGCCCGTGTTCGCGAACATCTCCTCCGCCGATTCACCGGGCGAGGGCACCATCCCTGCAACGAGGACGATCAATCGCGCGCCGATCCGCTCCGCGACGATCGGTGCTGTATAGCCGCCAAATGACTGGCCGACCACGACGGCGTCGCGCCGTCCGCCGATCGCATCGATGACGACATCGGCATACTGCCGGAGGCCGGCGCTGTCATCCTCGATCGGGAGATCAGGCGCGACGGTGTCATGGCCACCACGGTGTAGCTCGGCGCGAACCCGGTGCCAGTACCAGCCGACGTCGCCGGCCCCGTGGATGAACGCAAACAAGGGCATCCAGTGCCAGCCCTCTACTCCGACGGACGTGGGAGACGTGTCTGGGTGGGATCGAAGACCGGGTGGCGACGCGCATCGGCGACGTATTGCTCACGTGTCGAGTGGATTCGCAGCCGGTGATGTTCCGTATCCCGATCCATCACGGTGCGCTTCAGGCCCCGGCCGCGAGGACCCGGCGCAGGGTCGCCGCGAACGCGTCGGGCTTGCCGGTCTGGCCGAACTCGCCGCCGAGGAACCCGGCATGGCCGCCCGGAAAGGTCACGGGTGTCATCCCGAGCCGCTCGGCCAGCGCGACCGTGGCGCGGCCGGTCATCACGGTTCGCGACTCCTCACCCACGGCCAGGACGATCCGGGTCGGCGCCGCCCGGAGCGCGTCGAGGTCCGGTCGGAAATACGAGCCGGAGATCATGTTCTGCCCGACCAGCGGGTCGTTACGCGAGCCGTCGTCCGCGGTCGGCAGCCCGAACATCGCCGGATCGGGAGCCGGACGTGATCCGTAATCTGCGGGGAGCGGGCCGTCATAGCTAACGAGCGCGATGAATTTGGCCATCGCCGGCCCGAGCCCGCTGCGCAGATACGTCTCATGGATGTCGGCGGCCGCCGCCAGGCCTGCTTCGCGATCCGGGAGGATCTGCCAGAGCGGCGGCTCGTGGTCGACGAGGATCCGGACGTCCTCGGGATGCCGCGCCACGAGGGCGAGGGCATTCACAGCGCCGCCGCTCGTGGCGAAGACATCGACCGCTCCGGTCCGCAGCGTCGAAATCAGCCGGTGCAGGTCGTCGGCATGTTCCTCGGGCGTGTTCTCGGCCGCGCCGTCGGTTCGCTGACTCCGCTCGGACCCGCGCGGGTCGTAGGTCACGATCGTTCGATCGGGGAAGTGCCCGGCCAGCGTCACGAAGCCCGAGGCGGCCATCGGCGAGCCGATGAGAAGCAGCGGCGGCTCGGTGGTGGAGTCGTTAGATCGGACGTCGTAGGTCAGCACGGCACCCGGGACGCTGAGCGTATGGGTCGTCGCTTCGGTCATGATCGCCTCCCGATTGTGCTCCGATCTTCGTCCCCGAGCGCCGAGAGCGGTTGATTCATCTTGAATCTCGGATCTTCGTGTTGCCCGCCCTCGCGCCGACGGCCCGGTCAGGCTTGCTGGGCGATCTGGATCAGGTTGCCGCACGTGTCGTCGAAGACGGCCGTCGTCACGGGACCCATCTCAGTCGGCGGTTGGGTGAAGCGCACGCCGCGACCGGAGAGCCTCTCGAAGTCGGCCTTGACGTCGTCGACACCGAACGAGGTGTAGGGAATCCCATCCTCGACCAGTGCCTTCTTGAACGGCTTGGCAGCCGGGTGGGCGTCGGGCTCGAGGAGCAGCTCCGTGCCGTTCGGGTCCTGCGGCGACACGACGGTCAGCCAGCGGAATTCCCCCATCGGGACGTCGTGCTTCTTCTCGAAGCCGAGGACGTCGGTGTAGAACCTGAGGGCCCTGTCCTGGTCATCGACCAGCACGCTCGTCACGACAATCTTCATTCGGGTCTCCTTCCGTCGGTCTGCGGCCAGCGGACACTGATCTGCTGGAGCGGCGACGTGTCGAGGTCGTGGAACTTGTAGCGACCCTCCCGTCGGGTCTTCACGAGCCCCGCCGCCTCGAGGACGTCGAGGTGCTGCGAGATCGCCTGCCGGGTCGACGCCGACCCGTGCCTGGTGATCAGTCGAGCGCAGATCTCGAACAGCGTCTGGCCGTTCCGATCGTGGAGCTCATCGAGAATGGCCCGTCGGGTCGGATCGGCGAGGGCCTTGAACACGTCGCCCACGCCTTGGATGATAGGCAAGTCACCACTTGCCTGTCAAGGTTGCGGCGGACCTGACAACGAGCCCGATTCCGACTGACCGGCAGGGATGTTCGCAGGGAGACCGGGGCCCGTCAGGCCGGCATCGGCTTCGGCTGCCACAGCTCGATCTTCGTCCCTTCCGGGTCGAGGATGTGGGCGAAGCGGCCATTGGGCTCGTCGGGGAGAACGTTCGCCTCCACGCCGTGCCTGGCGCAGCTCGCCAGGATGCCGTCGAGATCGTCGACCGCGAGATTGATCATGAACTCCCTGGTCGAGGGCGCGAAATAGGTGGTGTCGGCCTCGAACGGGCTGAACACGGTGCCAGCGCCCGGGTGGGCGGCCATCGCCTCGGGCCTGAAGACGACGCCGCCCCAGTCCTGCATTTCAAGCCCCATCACGTCGCGGTACCAGGTGGTGAGCGCGCCCGGGTCCTTCGACTTGAAGAACACGCCGCCTACCCCGAGAACTCTGGCCATCTGACCCTCCTGACCGGCTGACCATACCCGCGGCGGCGGCAGGATGTATGGCGCGGCTGAAGGTGCTCGGCGAGGCACGAAACGCGATCACGGAGCGGACGGCAACCCGAGTCCCAGTGTCCGTCGCGTCCGACTCGATGCCGTGCATGAGCGACGAACCAAGGTGCCCAAGCGCGCCCGCGCTATCGGTCGAGCTCGATCGGCGTCGCCTGGAGGGACACGATCGAGCCGTTTCGCTCCACGTCCACCGGTACGCGCCGCCCAACCATCTCGCCGACCATCACTCGCTGGAGGTCGCCGACGCCCTCGATCGGCTTGCCGTCGAGCTCGACGATCACGTCGCCGGCGCGAACGCCGGCGGCAGAGGCGGGACTCCCGTCGAGGAGCTGGATGACCTCGAGCCCGCGGCGGCGTCCGAGCCGCTCAGCAAGAGCCGGCTTCAGCGGTCGCGTCCCGCCGACGACGCCGAGGAACGCCCGCTTGACGCGGCCGTCGTGCATCAGCGACGCGAGGATCGCCCGCGTGCCGGGGTTGATCGGGACGGCGAGGCCGAGCCCGATCCCCGCGACAGCAGTGTTGATCCCCACGACACGGCCGCGGCTGTCGGCCAGCGCACCACCGGAGTTGCCGGGGTTGAGGGCCGCATCGGTCTGGATGACGTTCTCGACGAGCCGGCTCGCCCGGCCGTCGCGCGCCGCGAGCGAGCGCCCGAGGGCACTCACGACGCCTGCCGTCACGCTGCCCGCGAAACCGAGCGGGTTGCCGATCGCGACGACGAGCTGACCGACCTTCAGCCGATCGGCGTCGCCGAGCGGCGCGGCGGCGAGCCCGTTGCCGGCCGCGCGAACGACCGCGAGATCCGACAGCGGATCCCGCCCGACGACGTCAAACGTGAGTTCCGTGCCGTCGACGAATGTGGCGGTGCCGCCGCTCGCTCCGGCGACGACGTGCGCCGAGGTCAAGAGGTAACCGTCCGGCGTGAACGCGACAGCCGAGCCGGCGCCCCCACCCCAGCCGTTGTCGTGGCGAACCCGAAGGCTCGCCACGGACGGGATGAGGCGCTCGGCCGCGGTGCTAACGGCGAGCGAGTACGCGTCCGTCGCATCGCCGTCGTCGATGTCATTGAGGGTCTCGTCCACTGCGATCGCGGTCCTTTCGGCGACCATCGCTGGGCTACGCTTCCCCGGACGCGCTGGCCGTCCCCCCGACCGACACGGTTCGCTCGTCGGTGCCGCGCACGACCTTGATCTCGAACGGCATCGGGTTGGACGCGATGATCTCCTGGAGCTGGTCCGCTTCCGTCACGGCGGTTCCCGCGATCTCGACGATCAGGTCGCCGTCACGAATCCCCGCGCGAGCCGCCGGGCTGTCATCCTCGACGCCACGGACGAGAACGCCGTCACGCTCCGGCAGGCCGACCGAGCGGCGAAGGTGGCGGGCGACGCGAGCCGGAGCCACGACGATTCCGAGCCGAGGTCGCTCCACGGACTCCCCGCGAGAGAGTGCGTCGACTCGCGAGCGGAGCCCGCTGTCAGCCGGAAGGGCCAGGTAGAAGCCCTCGCCGATGCGGTTCGTGTTCAGTCCGATCAGGCGGCCGTCGGCGTCGAGAAGGGGCCCACCGGATGAACCGGGAGCGAGGGGCGCGGTGTGCTCGAGGCTGCCGCCGATCTGCCGGCCGCCCGGACCGCGGAACGCTCGCTCGATCGCGCTGACCGACCCGAACGTGACCCGAGCGCCCCCGCCCGGAGTCGCCGCGCCGGCGAAGATGATCGACCCGGCGGATGGGCCGCCGCCGTCAGCCCAGGCGAGCGGCGACGCTCCGGCGGTGTCGACGGCAATGACCGCAAGGTCACCGTCGACGTCGATGCCCGCGAGCCGGCCCGTCGCGGTACGGCCGTCGGCGAAGGTCACCGTGACCTCGTCGCCGCGGACGTTATGGGCGTTCGTGAGGACCTGGCCGGCGGCGAAGACGACGCCGGACCCCCGCAGCCTCGATCCGATTCCGACGATCGAGGGCGTGACGGTTTCAGTCAGTCGGGTCAGAGCTTCGGAGAGCTCGTCGAGAGCGGTCATGATCGGAAATCTCCTCGCCGTGTAGTGCGGCTGCTGCAGTATGTTGTTAGTTGCGACTCGCAACATACTACGATGATGAACACCGTGCAACCGTCGACATCCCCTACCATGGCGAACGTGAGTGCGACGACCGCCCCCATTCCGCCGGACGCTCCGAGGTCCCCTCTCGAGGCGGCGCTGGAGCGTGTCGGCGACCGCTGGAGCCTGCTGCTCGTGGACGCGCTGCTCGCCGGAGGCCGCCGGTTCGGCGAGCTGCGCGAGGAGCTGCCGGGCCTCGCCCCGAACATCCTCACGGAGCGCCTGCGACGGCTGGAACGCGAGGGGATCGTCATTGCGACGCCCTACTCGACCCGGCCGCCGCGGATGGAGTACTCGCTGACCGGCGACGGCCGCGACCTGGCGTCGGCGTTGCGGCTCCTCGCCGACTGGGGCTCGCGCCGCAACGAGCTCGGGGAGCCCCTTCGGCACGACCGGTGCGGCACGCCCCTCGAGGCGCGCTGGTATTGCCCGACGTGCGCCTCAGCGGTCAGCGACGCGGAGACGGGCGGCCCAGAAACGCGGGTCGTCTGACCTCGGGGAGTCGGCGCGGGGGTGTCGAGCCCTCGCCGATGAGCGTGATGCCGGTGGATGGAGGCAACGAACGCAATGGAGGATCGGGGCGACCAGGGAAGTGGTCGGCCGCGCGATGATGCATCGATGGTGGATCAGCCAAACCGGCACGCCGCCCTCGGAACGGAGCCGATCCGGACGATCAGCCGCGAGGAGCTCAAGGCGAAACTTGTCCGCGGCGACGCCTTCCGGCTGATCATGGCCCTCAATCGCTGGGCGTTCGACGCCAAGCACATCCCGGGCTCGATCCATTTCGACACGCCCGACGAGCTCTACGCCGCGGTCCGCCCCGACGACGAGATCGTCGTCTACTGCTCCCATGTCGACTGCCTGTCGAGCGTCGCCTTGTATCGCGACCTCGTCCGGCGTGGCTACCACAACGTTCGCCGCTACGCGGGTGGCTTGCTCGACTGGGAGGATGCCGGCCTCCCGCTCGAGGGCGAGTTCGTGATGCCGTGAGCGAGCCGTCCATCATCCCGGCCCCAGCGAGCAGGCCGGCCAGCTGCGCCGATCTCGGCGATGATCGCGGGCGTGCAGCATTCCGCCGACGAAACCCTGATCGAGCACGGCGTCCGGGAAGGCGCCGCGGCGATCCGCCGCGGCGTCATGACGTCGACCGAGCTCGTCGAGGCCTGCCTTGCCCGGATCGCGGCGACGGACGACCGGCTCCAGGCGTGGGTCACCGTCGACGCGGCCGGCGCGAGGGAAGCGGCGAGCACCGCCGACGCCGCCGTTCGGGCGGGCCGCTCGCTGGGCGCGCTCCATGGCGTTCCCGTTGGCATCAAGGACCTGATCGACGTGGCGGGGCTGCCGACGAGCGCCGGCGCGCCCGCCTTTGCGCACAGCACGCCCGACCGCGACGCCCCGCTCGTCGCCCGCCTTCGGGCGGCCGGCGCGGTGATCCTCGGCAAGACCGTCCCTACGGCGTTCGCGTTCAAGGACCCGGCGCCGACGCTGAACCCGTGGTCGGCGTCGCACACACCGGGCGGCTCGTCGTCGGGGTCGGCCGCGGCGGTCGCCGCTCGCCAGGTGCCGGTGGCGATCGGGACGCAGACGGTGGGCTCGATCCTCCGCCCGGCGGCGTTCTGCGGCGTGGTAGGACTGAAGGGCGTCCACGGCGAGGTGCCGCTCGAGGGCGTCGTGCCGCTCGCCTGGTCGTTCGACCACGCGGGCCCGATCACCCGCTCGGTCGCCGATGGGGCGCTCGTCCACTCGGTGCTTCGCGACTCGCCGCTCGAGGTCGCGACAATCGCCCGGCCGACCATCGGTGTCAGCGCCGCCCTGCAGGACCTCGCGGAGCCGGAGCTTCGGGCCCATATCGACGATCTCGTCCGGCGGCTCAAGGCGGCGGGCGCCACGATCGTGGAGACCAGACTCCCGCCCGAGACGGTCGAGGTTGAGGCGATCGGCGCGCCGATCCTCCAGGCGGAGGCCGCCGCCTACCACCGGGCGACGTACGCTGCCCATGCCCGCGACTACCCGCCGCGGATCGCTGAGCTGGTCCGGGCGGGGCTCTCGCAGTCAGCCGACGAGGTCGCAGGCGCGCGGCGGCGCCTGGACGCTTTCCGGGCATCGGCGGTGGCCGCGCTCGCAGGCGTCGACGCGCTCTTCGGCCCGGTCGCGCCCGGCGCCGCACCAAGGCGCGAGCTCGGGACCGGCGATCCCGCCCTGTGCGCGGCGTGGAGCTACGCCGGCATCCCGGCGATCAGCCTCCCGACCGGCGTCGATGGCGCCGGCCTCCCGCTCGCGGTCCAGCTCGTTGGCGCGCCTGCCCGCTTCGATCGACTGCTCGGTGCGGCAGCGTGGGTCGAGTCGGTCGTCGTGTTCGACGGCCGCCCCGATCGCTAGCGGCTGACCGGCGCGCCAGGGTCGCCGGCGCGCGCGTCGACCCACCACTCGGTGTACTCGCCTGGCGCGACCGTCATCGCGGCCGCCCTAGTCGTCGCGGCGCATCGTGACGATGCGGTAGCGATGGCGCATGACCACCGTGAACACCACGGCGGCGACTCGGGCCATCAGGAGCGTCACTCGCAGGTCGCGCGGGATCGAGCTGCCGTCGATGGTCCGGAACCCGAGCTTGGCCCAGAACGCCTCCGTGCGCGACTCGGTGTAGAGATACAGCGGCCGTATCGGCTCGCGCGAGACGGCCGCCTCGGCGATGGCCCCGCCAATTCCGCGGCCCCGGTGCGACCGCGCGACCGCCGCCGACGCGAGCTCGCGGCTGCCGCCCGAGTGCCCCCGGACCTGGACGCACGCAACGACCACTCCGTCGTCCTCGGCCACGAGGAATCGCCGCCAGTCCAGATCGCGCGGGTTCAACTGCGCCTGCCGGATCAGCCCGCGGATAGCCGGGGCGTCGATCTCGGTGGCGGCCCGGATCGAGGGGCTCGAGGACACCATGGAGAGAGGCTAGCAGGACCTTGGGACCGGGGAGCCGTTGGCGCATCGAAGCCGGCCGCCCACGGCGAGATACCGTCGATCTGGCCCGCGCAATTGGGAGAACGGCCTTGAAGGCAGCAGGCTATGCCCCTGGCGCGGACGCAAGAGCATCCGGCGACGCGAGGGCAACGATGCCGTTCGCCGTGCGCGCCAGCGTTTCGTCCAGGGCAATGAGGGCGTCCGCCTGCAGCAGCGTGACGGCGATGTACTCGGCGTCGCCGATGACGTCCCAGCCGTGGTCGCGAGCGATCCGCCAGGCCGTCCGCCGCGAGACGCGGTCGCCCAACAGCCGCATCTTCACCTCGGTGAGTCGCTCATGGAGTCGCAGCGCCTCGTCCTCAGTGAGCTCGCCCCGGCGGACCTGGTCATAGAGCAGGGACAGTGCCTCTGACCGCACCGAGTTCGGGGCGACGAGCTGGTGATCAGGATGGATCCGCACGCCGGTCGAGGCGATGTGGAGCAAGGCCCGGGCATCCACGACATAGCGCGCCACACTTCGCAGCATACGACCGCCCGACTCTGCCAGGTTCGGAGCCGGTGGCCGATCGGTGCGTGCGCCCCAGTCATACTGTGACGCCATGCGGGTTCTTGCGGTGATCTATGCCGTGCCCGGCGTCGGCTGGGCCGTCGCCACCCTTGCCGTCCTGCTGTACCAGCGAGAGCGGGGTGAGTTGCCGATGACCCCCTTCGGCTGGCGGCTGTTGGGCGGCCCGTACCCCGAGATCGGGACCGAGCGACTGACGCCGCTTGGCCGGACGCTCGCGTGGCTCCTCGTCGCAGTCTCGGGCGGCGACGTCCTCATCGGCCGGTGGCTCTGGCAGGGCAGGCGTCGCGGCGCGATCCTGGCCCTCGTGATGGCACCTGTGAGCTTTGCCCTCGGGCGGGTCTTCGTCCTTCCATATCTGATCGTCATGGCGCCTCTTCGCGCACTCGGGGCGGTCGTCGTGTGGCGGGACGTACGCCGCTGACCGTGCGAAGGCGGTCCAGGCCGTGAGCGCCCGATCGGCTACCTGAAGAGCTCTGGCCGGGCTCGCCCGCGGCGCTCAGGCCGCTGCCCGACTGAACGTCACATGGACGACGCCGCTGGGCGAAGCGGTGGCCTCGATCGCGTATTCGCCCTCAAGGCTCTCCAGCCCGTCCCACAGGCGCACGCCCCGGCCGAGCAGGAGCGGGACCACGACAACGTGCATGTGGTCGACGAGCCGAGCTTTCAAGAACTCCCGGATCGTGCTGGGGCCGCCGCCGATGCGGACGTCGTGGCCGCTCGCGGCCTCGCGGGCCCTCTTGAGTGCCTCGGCGGGCGTCGCGTCGACGAAGTGGAAGGTGGTGCCTCCCTCCATCTCGATCGGCGGACGGGTGTGGTGGGTCAGGACGAAGACCGGCGTGTGGAACGGCGGGTTCGGGCCCCACCAGCCCTTCCACTCCGGGTCCTCGTGCCAACCCGGATAGCCGAACTTCCCGGCGCCCATGATCTCCGCGCCGACCCCGGGATCGTGCAGTCGCAGGAACGCGTCGTCGATGCCGGCGCTGCCACCGGGCTCGCCGACCATCTCGTGCCACCAGCGGGTGGCGAACATCCACTCGTGCAGCCGTTCGCCGGCGTGGCCGAACGGAGCGTCGCGGCTCAGGCCTTCGCCGGTGCCGAACCCGTCGAGCGAGACGGAGAAGAACTGGACGCGTGCGAGTGACACTGCTCGTGCTCCTCTCGTTCTGCGACGTTAGCCCTCGCTATACGCTCCGATGCGCCCCTTCAGCTGTGGCCGAGCGGGCCCCTGAGTGGTGCTCACGAGCAACCGCCCGCCCGTCACGCGGTTGGCTGTCCGGCGGGTGGTCCGGACAGGACCGTCGGCACGTACTCGAGCAGCTGGATGCGGCCGTCGAACGTCCGACTGGCAACCATCTCGAGGGCGACGTCCGGGTAGCCGTCGTAGATCCGGTCGCTACCCGTTCGCCCTGTGATCACGGGGAACACGGCGACCCGGAAGCGGTCCACCAGGCCAGCCTCGAGCAGCGACCGGCACAGGGTGAGGCTGCCGAGGGTGCGCATGGGCGTCGATTCATGCCGCTTCATCGCGAGCACGGCCTCGACCGCGTCGCCGCGAACAAGGCGCGTATTTGGCAGCGCGAGGGGCTCCTGCAGGGTCGACGAGAACACGACCTTCGAGGCGTCCGAGAGCTCCTCGATGCTGGCGGCCTCGTCGCTCGCCGCGTGGAACTCGGATGTCTCAATCTGCTCCACGAATCCCGACATCTGTCGGTAGGTCGTTGCCCCCATCAGGATCGTGTAGTGCCGCTCGGGCTGCTCGGCGAGCCAGGCGAGATACTCCGGGCCCTGAAGGCCCCACCACCCGGGCCAGCCCTCGGCCGCACCGTAGCCGTCCAGCGAGGTGATGAAGTCGACGAGTAGTTCCGACATGGCCTCTTCCAGCTAAAGGGTACCGCACACCCGGGGGCTTGCCGGAAGACGGGGGGCCTGGGGTAGAGTCCCGGCCTGGTCCGCAGATCCACGTTTCCGGAGGCCGCTCCATGCGCGTCCTGTTGTCTTCCTGGGGCTCGCGAGGCGACATCGAACCGCTCGCGGCGCTCGCGCTCCGGCTGCGGGAACTCGGTGCGGAAGTCCGGGTGTGCGCGCCGCCGGACGAGGAGTTCACGGCGCTCTTCGCCCGGGTGGACGTGACGCCCATCCCGCTCGGCCCATCGACTCGGTCGATCGCGGCGGGGCTGAAGGCGCCGTCCCCGGACGCCGCCTTCCGGCTCGCCGCCGAGCTCGTCGCCGCGCGGTTCGAGACGCTTTCCCGGGCTGCCGATGGCTGCGACGCGCTGGTGGCCACCGGCCTGATGCCTGCCGGGGCGCGGGATGTCGCCGAGTACCTCGGCATGCGCTACGTGCTCGCGACCTTCCACATCTTCGGGCTGCCGTCGCGGCACTTCCCGCCGTCCGCGCGGCCGGGCAAGCAGTCGGCCGAGGGCGAGACCGACAACCGGGTGCTGTGGCAACAGGACGCGGAGCGCGTCAACGCGCTCTACGCGGAGCCGCTCAACCGGGGCCGCGCGGCAATCGGCCTGCCCCCGGTCGAGGACGTCCGCGACCACGTCTTCACGGACCAGGTCTGGTTGGCGGCGGATCCGGTCCTCGCCCCATGGAAGGATCTGACTGATCTCGACATCGTCCAGACGGGGTCCTGGATCCTGCCGGATCACCGCCCGCTTCCGAACGCGCTGGAGGCGTTCCTCGACGCGGGCGAGCCACCGGTGTACGTCGGCTTCGGGAGCATGGCGATGCGGACCTCGCCCGACCTCGGCCGGGTGACCGTCGAGGCGGCCCGAGCACACGGCCGCCGCCTCGTCCTGACCCGCGGCTGGGCGGGCTTGGCGCCGATCGACGAAGCGCACGACTGCCTGGTCGTCGACGAGGTCAACCAGCAAACGCTGTTCCGCCGGGTCGCCGCTGTCGTGCACCACGGCGGCGCGGGCACCACGACGACCGCCGCCCTGGCGGGCGCCCCCCAGGTCGTGGTGCCGCAGATCGTCGACCAGCCGCATTGGGCGCGGCGTGTGGCCGAGCTCGGCATCGGTGCAGCCCACGACGGACCCGTTCCGACCTCGGAATCCCTTGCGAGCGCGCTCGCGACGGCCCTGGCTCCCGAGACCCGCGCACGCGCGATCGCGGTGGCCGGCGAAATCCGGACCGACGGGGCGATGGTGGCCGCGAGGCGGCTGCTCGAGTTGACCTCGTAGCAGAAGTGAGGTGCGCCGCGGATCAGTCGATTCGCTGGGCCAAGGCGACGATGATCCCTTCGGGTCCGCGCACGTACGCCATGCGCCAGATGTCCTCGTACTGACCGATGCCGCCGACCAGGCCGTAGCCGTCCGCAGCCAGCCGGCCGACAATCGCCTCGAGGTCGTCCACTTCGAAGCAGACATTGCGCAGCCCCAGCTCGGTGGACATGGCGTCGGGCGATCCCGGTTCATGGTCGGGCCGGATGAAGCGCGACAGCTCCAGCTTGGTTCCTCCGTCGGGCAGCAGCAGCGTGACGATCTCGGAACGGGAGTTCGGGATGCCAATCACGGTGTCGACGAACTCGCCTTCCATGAACATCCTGCCCTCAACCTCGAGACCCAGCCCGACGAAGAACGCCGTCACGGCGTCGAGGTCCGCGACCGTGATGCCGACGTGGTCAAATCGAATAGGTGACACGGGCGCAACCTCCTGAAGCTGTCCGGCAGGCCAGGCTCGTGCTGCTGCCGCCTGCCTACGTCCACGCGCGTGACCCTACAAGGTCGTCGGGGATGCGGCGTCGGACCGACATGGTCCGCAGGCGTAGCACCGCTGCCGTCGATGGTTCGGAACCCGAGCTTCGCCCAGAACGCCTCATGCTCAGGCACACGTGCGGCGCACGGCCAGCGCCAGCACCCCCGTTGCTCTGCTAGGAGATCCTGCGGCGGTAGGTGGTCATGGCGAGGACGTACGCGACGACGAGGAGGCCGACGCACCAGGCGAGGGCGATCCAGATATCGGTGCCGACCGGCTGCTGGGTGAACAGGTCGCGGATCGCATTGACGATCGACGTGACCGGCTGGTTCTCGGCGAAGACGCGCACCGGGCCGGGCATGGTGTCGGTGGGCACGAATGCCGAGCTGATGAACGGCAGGAAGATGAGCGGATAGGCGAATGCACTGGCACCCTCCACGGACTTCGCGGTCAGACCGGGGATGACGGCGAGCCACGTCAAGGCGAGGGTGAACAGGATCAGGATGCCGGCGACCGCGAGCCAGGCCTGGACTCCCGCCGGTGAGCGGAAGCCGATGACAACGGCGACGAGCACGACGACCACGACCGAGACGAGATTGGCGACCAGCGAGGTCAGCACGTGCGCCCACAACACGGACGACCGTGCGATCGGCATGGACTGGAATCGCTCGAAGAGGCCGCTCTTCATGTCCAGGAACAGCCGGAGCGCGGTGTAGGAGATGCCCGACCCGATCGTGATGAGCACGATGCCGGGCAGCAGGTAGTTCACGTACGAATCCGACCCTGTGTCGATCGCGCCGCCGAACACGTAGACGAACAGCAGCATCATCGCGACCGGCACGATCGCGGTCGTGATGATGGTGTCCGGGCTGCGCGTGACGTGCTTCAGGGATCGTCCCAGCAGGACGGTGGTGTCGCCGAAGAACTGGCGTGCTCATCTCTGTTCCCTATCTGCCCGTTCCGGTGTTGCTGGGCGCGCCGCCGCTGCCCTGGCCGCCGTCGCCGACGATCGCGAAGAAGACGTCCTCGAGGGTCGGCTGCTTCTCGACGTACTCGACCTTGGCGGGCGGGAGCATCCGCTTGAGTTCGGTCAGGGTGCCGTTCACGACGATCCGACCCTCGTGAAGGATCGCGATGCGGTCTGCGAGGTGTTCGGCCTCTTCCAGATACTGCGTCGTGAGCAGCACCGTCGTGCCGTGTCCGGCGAGTTCCTTGACGGCCTGCCACACCTCGATGCGCCCCTGGGGGTCGAGCCCGGTCGTCGGCTCGTCGAGGAAGATGACCGGCGGATTCCCGATGAGGCTCATCGCGATGTCGAGGCGCCGGCGCATGCCACCCGAATACGTCGACACCCTCCGCGCGGCCGCATCGGTCAGGGCGAAGCGCTCGAGCAGGCCATCCGCGATCGCGCCCGGGTCGGGGAGGTGCCGCAATCGGGCGACCAGGACGAGGTTCTCCCGCCCGCTGAGAATCTCGTCGACGGCCGCGAACTGACCGGTGAGGCTGAAGGACTCCCGCACCTCCGCAGCCTGCGTGGCGACGTCGAAGCCGTTGACGCTGGCCGTTCCGGCGTCGGCCTTGAGCAGCGTGGACAGGATCCTCACGATCGTGGTCTTGCCCGCCCCGTTCGAGCCGAGCAGGGCGAAGATGGTGCCCCGCGCCACATCGAAGTCCACGCCGCGCAGGACATGCAGCTGCTTGTAGGACTTCTCGAGGCCCTGCACATGGACCGCGGGCCCTTGGACGTGCGTGGTTGTCATCGGTTCTCCTGTTCTTGCTCGACGCGCTCGATGGCGCTGATGAATCGTTCGCGCTCCCGGGCTCTCCAGTGCCCCTCCGGGTAGTTCTGAACGAACGCCTCGATGAACGCCACCGGGTCCTCCCCGACGACCTCGCGGATCGGGGTTCCATTCGCCGCGCTCTGCTCGAACAGGTCGATGAGGTCCGCGTAGACCGCACCCCCGTCCCCACCTGGTCCCAGGTAGTTCAGGTACCGCTCCAGCGCATCGAGCGCGATGCGATGGTTCGGGGGAAGCTGTCTCACGCGCGCTTTGTTCTCCCGCCATTGCCCCTTTGGGCCGACGACCTTGGAAATGAACTTCGAGAACATCGTCATCAGACGGCCCTCTCGTCGTTCCTGGTGCCTTCACCGGCAGCACGCGCGATGGTGTTCCTCAACCGTTCCTGCTCGCGGGTGACCCACCGCGCCTCCGGGTAGTTCTGGACGAACACCTCGACGAACTCCTCGGGGTCCTCCCCGACGATGTCGTGGATCGGCGTCTTGTCCGCCGCGGCCTGCTCGAACAAGTCGGCGAGGTCCTCGAGCTGCTCCGCCCATCCGGTGCCGTCTCCACGACCGAAGGACATGAGGTAGCGCTCGATCGCGTCGACCGCCGAGCGATACGGCTCCGGGAGCGCCTTGACGCGCGCCTTGTACTGGCGCCAGCGTCGCTTGCCGCCGATCAGCTTCGAGATGAACACGGTCATCTGCCTCCTTCATGGAGTTGTTCGAGCCGCTCAGCGAGGAAGCCCCACGTCCTCCAGAACTCTTCGAGGTATTCCTGTCCCCGGGCGTTGAGCGAGTACACCTTGCGCGGCGGCCCCTTCTCGGAGGGGACCTTCTGCACATCGACGAAGCCCCTCTGCTCGACCCTGATGAGCAGCGCGTAGACCGTGCCCTCGGCGATATCGGAGAACCCCTTCGCCCGCAGCCGCGCCGTGATCTCGTAGCCGTACGCGGACTGAACGGCCAGGATCGCCAGGACGATGCCCTCCAGTGTCCCCTTGAGCATCTCCGTCATCTGCTTGCCCACGGACCGCCTCAACTACTAAGCATGACTAACTACTGGTAGATAGTAACACTGAATAGCGGCGGCGTGTCAATCCCCCCCGACGGTCCGGGTCACCCGATCGTAGGGGCCGCGCGGCCCGACGCCCTCAGCCCGCGGTCGCCGTTTCAGCCGCGGCGGACTCGCGCCGGGCCTTCCGGAACCCGTCGATGGCGTCCCACGCGACGATGACGACGACCGAGATCCCGATGACGACGGTCGTGGCCTCGAGCCACGTTCCGTCGGTCGCCTCGGCGAGTGCGTCGACCAGGGCCGGGTTGAACAGCAGGTCGTTCGCGAGCAGGTAGACCGCAGGGATGGCGAACGCGGCCCCGAGCACGGCGTTGCCGATCGCGTAGGCAAACGTCCACCGACCATGCGCGTAGACCGCGATCGTGAACGCGATCTCGAGGAGCGTCACGCCGATGAACCAGGGCAGCCAGAACGACCAGAGGGCCGGGTCGAACAGCGGGTACGACTCGCCCTCGATGACGATCGGTTGCCCGAGCTGGACGATGAGGAGGCCGACGAGCACGAAGACGTTGGCCGCCAGTGAGGCAGCGACGTCGATGACCGTCATCCGCCCGTCGTCTGGCAGCTCCGGCAGGTCGTCGACGCTCCACGGACGGGGGGCCGCGGTGGCGCCTCGCTCGATGACGGCCTCGGCCCGCGGCCCGGCGACGCGCTCGATGATGACGAACACAAGAGTGAACCAGAACAGCGTCTGGACCACGGTCTCATACGCCGTCGCGACGCCTCGAGCGACGGCCTCGCCGACGGTCGAGCCACCGATGAGCTGGGCCGCGAGGACGGCGATGCTGACGAGCGGGACGATGAGGGCCAGGATCAGCCCGACGGTCCGGGCCCAGACCGGGTAGATCCCCGGGCCGAGGAGGTACATCGTGCGGCCCGCGTAGCGCGCCGCCAGGGCGTTCGGATCGCCGAGCTCGGTCAGCGCGGCGCGCTCGATGTCGACGGGGCTGAGCGCCGGGTCGGCGGCCCGGGCATCGATCGCGTCTGCGACGAGCGCGCGAACCTCGGGCCCGAGCTCGGCGCGTTGGGCGCCCGGGACCGCGCGCAGCACGGCCCACACGTATCGGTCGGTGAGCGTGGTGGAGGTCGAGGAGGTGGGCATCAGAGGTCTCCCTGGGCGAGGCCGCGGATCGCGGCATCGAGCCGCATCCAGTTGGCGACGAGCTCGGCGGCGAGGCGCTCGCCGTCGGGGCTGGTCCGGTAGAACTTGCGGGGCCGCGACTCCTCGGTGTTCCACTCGCTCGTCAGCACGCCCTGCGACTCCAGGCGCCGGAGGAGCGGATAGAGCGTGTTGGCGTCGACGGCGAAGCCCGAGGTCTCGCAGCTCGTCGAGCAGCGCGTAGCCGTAGCCCGGCCGGCGGAGGAGGAGCAGGCAAGCCAGGACGACCGTGCCGCGCCGGAGCTCCTGTTGACCGCCGGTAAGGATGTCGCTGAAGTCCATGGGCGACGATATTAGTGTGTCACACACACTAATGCAAGTGGCACTTCACTGTGATGGGAGGCGAGCACGAACCGTGTCCAGCATCGAAGATGGTTCGGTGCACCGCGGCCCGGCGGCCAGGCCACTCCCACGACATGACGTCCGGGTCGACGGGGAGGAGGTCTCGGCCGTCTGAAGACGGGCGGATGCCGCGCAGCCGGCGTGGACGTCCAACGAGAGGAGAGGAGAGATCCCCATGGACACGGTCATCTCGAAGGACGGCACGACGATCGCATTTGACCGCCTGGGATCGGGGCCGGCGGTCATCCTCGTCAGCGGTGGGTCGGTCGATCGCAGCTCGAACGCCGGGCTGGCAGCCAACCTGGCCGCCGACTTCACCGTCTTCAACTACGACCGTCGCGGGCGAGGACCATCCGGCGACACGCCCCCCTATGCCGTCGAGCGCGAGGTCGAGGACGTCGCAGCGGTCGCCGACGCAGCCGGCGGGTCGGCGTACCTCTACGGGTCGTCGTCGGGAGCCGCCCTCGCCCTGATCGCCGCAAGGCACCTGCCCGGCGCGATCAAGAAGCTCGCTCTTTGGGAGCCGCCGTACATCCTCGACCCAGCTGCGCGGCCGCCGGCTGATCAAGTCGCCCAGTACAACGCCATGCTGGCCGAGGGGCGCCGCGGCGACGCGGCGCAGTACTTCATGGAGCAGGTCGTGCACATGCCGGCCGAGTTCGTGGCCAGCGCTCGAAGCCAGCCGTGGTGGGCCGCGACGGAGGCCCTCGCCCATACCCTGCCCTACGACGGCACCATCATGGGCGACTACTCCTTGCCGGTCGACCTCGCGGCGGCGGTCATGATCCCGACACTCGTCCTCGACGGCGGCGCGAGCTTCGGGTTCATGGGTCCCACCGCGGATGCGTTAGCCGACGTCCTCCCCAACGGCCAACGCCGGACGCTGGCCGGTCAGGAGCACAACATCGATCCGAATGTCCTCGCGCCCGCGTTGAAGGAGTTCTTCGCCGACTGAGCCATGTGCCGCCGGCAGCGCCTACCCGAGCGATGCGTCGAACAGCTCCCAATGCCCGGGAACGCCGCGCAGGCCGATCGTCCCTAGCGGAGTGAAGGTCAAATCGGTGCCAGTGGCCAGGTCGCGCACAGTCCGCGTGACCAGCACGTGGCCATCGCCCGCCTCGGTCAGCGCGCGGGAGGCGATGTGGACGCCGATTCCGCCGATGTCAGCTTCCCGCATCTCGACCTCGCCAGTGTGTATCGCGGCGCGGACGCCGAGGTCAAGTCCGGCCGCGGCATCTCGTAGGGCGAAGGCGGCCCGCAGAGCGCGGGTGGGCGCATCGAAGGTGGCCAGCACCCCGTCACCGGTGCTCTTCACGAAGTGCCCGCCCCATCGATCCACCTCCGCCCGAGCGAGCTCGTCGTGGCGGTCCAGGAGGTGACGCCAGGCGCGGTCACCCAGGGCGGCGGCATGCGCGGTGGAACCGACGATGTCGGTGAACAGGATGGTCGCCAGCACACGGGCACGGTCCTGGGCGGCGTGAAGGGATCGGATCTGCTCCTGGGTCCATGAGTACTGCACCAGGAATGGGCTCGTGGGCTCAGCCGCCTCCGGCAGGTAGGTGAGCAGTGCCACGCCGGAGCCGAAGGCGCGGGCGCTGGCCAACCGTAGGTGATGGGTGTCGATCCGGTCGCGGAAGAGGTGCTTTCCGCTGCCCAGGATCACCGGATACACGAAGAGCCGGTACTCGTCGACGAGGTTGTGCTCCATGAGCCCTGCCAGCAGATCCGCACTGCCATAGCAGAGGAGCTCACCGCCGGGCTCGGCCTTGAGCTTGGTGATCTCCTTGGCGAGATCGCCGCGGAGAACGACGGAGTTGTTCCAGTCGGCGCGCTCGAGCGTGTTGGAGACGACGTACTTGCGTACCTCGTTCATGCGGTCCGTGAATACGGGATCGCCAGCGGCGGTTGGCCAGAACGCGGCCCAGATCTGGTAGGTGACCCGGCCCAGAAGGATGGCGTCGGCACCGAAGAGGAGCTCCTTGTTGTACTGCTCGGTCTCCTCGTCCTGGACGCGCAGCGCCCAGGCGTTCCGGCCGTCCCGATGTTCGTCGAAGCCGGGGGCTTCCATGACACCGTCCAGTGTCACAAACGCCGTCGCGATCAGTCGCACGCCGGCACCATAGCAGGGGGTGCCAACGGAGCGGACGAGCTGTCAGGCGATCGTGATCGAGCCCGCGGAGACGTGCGTCTCGATCTCGAGACTCGCCGCGGTCGTCTCGAACTCCGGCGAGCGGTACAGCCGCTCCGAGACGGCCACCGGGAAGCGCGCCTTGTCCACGATGACCGAGCCGGAGATCGACGGCTCGCATGCGATCGAGACGGCATGTCCGTCGCGATGGTCCGCCGCGAGCCGAAGCCGGGATGCGTGGCTCGCAGATGCTACTTTGAGGGGTCCAGCCGGTCCAGCGACGCGGTGATGGTGTGCATCAACTGGCCATCGATGCTGCACGACACCGTGATCTGGGTCATCCCCTTGGCTGTGGCCCCACCAGGGCGAACCTCGGCCGTCCCCGACGCTGCTTTCTCTGCGCCCCGGGCGATCGGACGGTACTGGCCGTAGGTTCGCATGACCCCAGTGTGGCCCGCCCATTCCGGCCTGTGAAGTCCACATTCTTGACTTCACGGCGGCGGGCCACGGTGGTGCGATGGGCCTGGAGACAAGGACCGATGACGACACCGACAACCGAGCATTACACGCGGCCGCGCGCGCAGGCCACCCCGGGAGCGATCGCCGTGGGAAGCGTTCAGCGAATCGATAGCGGGTCGCTATCCTGTGGAGTCCAGGGTGGTTACGGGGAGTCCGGGCAGGCTGCGGCCACCGGTCCCCGATCGCGGCGTCCCCTCCGGGAGACGCGTCCGCTCGAGAAGGAGACGGAATGCAGCTCGCCCACGCGACACCACAACCCGGGATCCCGCTCCGCCTGCTGGCCGTCGCCGCGGCTGCGGCGATCGCGGCCTCGACCCTGACCGTCGCCCCGGCGCTCGTTGGCGGCGGAACGAAGGTCCTCGCGGCGGACAGCTGCGAGCTCAACTCCGCCAAGGGCGACATCCAACACGTCATCTACCTGATCTTCGACAACGTCCACTTCACCCGGGACAACCCGAACGTCCCGTCGGACGTTGAGCAGATGCCGAACCTGCTGAACTTCATCCGCAGCAACGGCACGCTCATGACAGACGACCACACAGTGCTCATCTCGCATACGGCGAACGGCATCCTCACGAACCTCACCGGGATGTACTCCGATCGCCACGGCCAGGCCGTGTCGAACTCGTACCGCTACTTCCGGGCGGACGGCTCGACCGCGTCATCGACGTCGTTCAAGTACTGGACGGACCTTGTCGACGATGCGAGTGCCGTTCCGACGGACCCGAACTACAACATGGTGACCGGCGACAGCGGCAGCCCGAAGAACACGCCGGCGCCCTGGGTTCCGTACACCCGCGCCGGCTGCGACTGGGGCGCCACGGCCCTCGCGAATGTCGTCCTCGAGAACACCGCGACGACGCCGAACGGCGACATGACGAAGGTCTTCGGCGCGGGGTCGCCAGAGTGGCTCGAGGCGCTGGCGGCGAACGCCGCGCCAGCCGGGACAGCGGCGCGGACGATCGCCCAGACCGACTTCGTCGGCATCGCGATCCACTGCGCGAAGACGGCCGACAGCATCTGCGACGACGATGCGGGCGCCCGGCCCGATCCGCTGCCCGACGAGCCCGGCGGCTACGACGGCTACGAGGCCCTGTTCGGGGCGAAGTACGTCAACCCGGCGATCACCGGCGGGGCCGCTGCGGTCGAACAACTCGACGGCAACCCGGTCGGCGACCAGTTCGGCCAGCCGGGCTTCCCGGGCTTCGACGGACTGTTCGCATCGACGACCCTCGGCTACGTCGCCCAGATGCAGGAGGCCGGCATCCCGATCACGTTCGGCTACATCTCCGACGCCCACGACAAGCACGGGGTCGCCGGCGAGATCCACGTCGCCCAGGGCCCGGGCGAGGCGGCCTACGTCCAGCAGCTGAAGGACTACGACACCGCGTTCGGCAAGTTCTTCGCGCGGCTCGCGGAGAGCGGCATCGACCAGAGCAACACCCTCTTCGTGTTCACCAACGAGGAAGGCGACCACTTCGTTGGCGACCAGCCGGTCCCGTCCGATTGCGACGGCGTCACAGTCCCGTGCACGTACGCCCGGACCGCGGAGATCAACGCCAATCTCGCCGGCCTCCTGGCGACCCAGCAGGGGATCACGACCCCGTTCACGGTCCACAGCGACATGTCGCCGACGATCTACATCACCGGCAATCCGGCGCGCGATGCGGCGGTGACGCGCAACTTCGGGCGGGCGCTCGGCAACCTGACGGCAGTCAGCCCCTACACGGGCCAGACGGATCAGCTCGGCGTCGCACTCGCCGATCCCGTCGGCATGAAGGCGCTGCACATGATCACGGCGGATCCGCAACGGACGCCGACGCTGGTGCTGTTCTCCGATCCCGACTACTTCTTCTTCGCCGCCGCGCCGAACTGCAACTCGCCATGCATCACGGTTCCGTCACCGGGAACTTCACGTTCGCGTGGAACCACGGCGGCACGGATCCCGAGGTCGCAACGACGTGGCTCGGGATCGTCGGGCCAGGTGTGAAGCATCGCGCCGAAGACGCGACGTGGATGGACCACGCCGACGTCCGGCCGACGATGTTCAGCCTGCTCGGCCTCCAGGACACCTACATCCACGACGGCCGCGTGCTTTCCGACCAGCTCTTCGATTGGGCCGTCCCTTCGTCGCTCCGCGCCCACGACGAGTACCTCACGCGCCTCGGCGCCGCGTACAAGCAGCTGAACGCTCCGTTCGGTCAGTTCTCGATGGAGGCCCTCCGGGTTTCGACGGTTGCGATCAAGAGCGACGCCGCGGGCGACGGCACGTATGCCGAACTGGAGGCCGCGATCTCCGATCTGACCGACGACCGCGATGCTCTCGCGCATCAGATCCGCGACGCCCTCGATGGGGCGGCCTTTGGCGGCGAGCCCATCAATGTCCGCACCGCTCAGGCATGGATCGCTCAGGCGAATGCACTGATCGCGGAGATGGCGGCGCTCGGCCACTGACCCAAGGTCAATGGCTGCTGCGGAACGGCCCGCGTCACGCGGCCGCTTCGCTGTATGTGTGCGAGTTCTGGAGACGGCTGGGCGGGGTCAACCCGTAAGGCGACTGTACCGAACCAGACAGCAGAGGATTCCGGTGCACCGGGGCACTGTTACCTGCTGGTCGCGGTCGGTGCGGTCGGGCAACATAGGCGGACACCTTGGAACGTGGCTCTCGGGGGAGCCACCAACTGGAGGACGCATCGTGAGAATCACGCGCGTCGCGCACCGCGGTCGACTCGCCGTCGTCATCGCCGCGCTCACTATCGCCGTGCCTGGCCCGGCCCTCGGCGCGGCGGGCTGGGGCCCGGCGAACCCTCATGCGACCGGTTACGTCACGTCGAGCGATTCGTTCGTCGAATCGACCGGAGCGGTCGATGGCGTGACGTTCACGCCCCTGATCAATTCCGGAGAGGAGGCCTTCGGGACGCTGTTCGAGGGCATCCCCGACGGGATCGGGGTGGTGCCGGCCCCGGCCCCACATGGGTATGTCGACCTGTACGTCAACCACGAGCAGTCGCGGGTGCCGTTCGGCGGCTTCGCCGACTTCAACAACTCGTCCGTGTCGCGAGTCCGGGTGGGCATCGAGACGAAGCAGATCCTCGACCTCAGCGTCGCCTTGTCCTCGGACGAGGGCTTCATCCGGTTCTGCTCGTCGTTCATGGCCGGTCCGGAGCAGGGCTTCCCCCACTACACCCTGCTGACGAACGAGGAATCGAATGATCCGCTGGCGGTGCCGGCGGGCGCGGTCTACGGGGCCGATCCTGCCTACGGCGGGGACAACGTCCGCCAGGCCGGCTACTCGGTCTATCTCGACACGGCCAACGGCAAGATGGACGTCCTCGAGGGCGCCGGTCGCCATAACCACGAGAACCAGGTCGTCGTCCCGGGCGGCTGGAACGGGATCGTCTCGCTCTCGGGCGACGACACGTTCACGTTCCCATCGACGCCGGAGCGGCCGAACCTCAGCCAGGTGTACGCGTTCAGCAGCAAGAATTGGACGTCGTTCCAGAAGGACCAGGGCACGCTCTGGGCCTTCCGGGTGACCGGCGCCAATGGCCAGGCCGTCGACCCGGCCGATCCGATGAACGGCGCCAACGACTACTTCGACATCTCCGTCGGGGATGACTTCACCGGCGAGTTCATCCCGGTGCCCGCCGACGTCGCCCGGGGCGACACGGCCGACCTCCCGCAGGACGCCCTCGAGGACTGGTCGAACGCCAACAACGTCTTCCAGTTCGTCCGGGTCGAGGACATCGCCTACGACCCCGACAGCCCGCGGACGGTCTACTTCGCGGACACCGGCAACAGCCGGCTGCTCGACCCGGGAACCGGGCGCCTGTATCGAGCCTCGAGCGGCGGTGCGTTCGCCGGTGGCCGGATCTTCAAGATGGTCATGAATGCGAACGACCCGACGGTCGTCGACTCATTCGGCGTCCTCCTCGACGCCGCGTCCATCGGCATGCGGACCCCCGACAACGTCGCGGTCTCGCACAACACGCTCATGGTCCAGGAGGACACGTCCAGCTTCAGCAAGATCTGGGCCTACTCGCTCGGGGCCGGCACCTGGACCCATGTCGCCACGGGGACGCAGGGGCCGGCCGAGACGAGCGGCATCGTGGACGTCTCCCGCTGGTTCGGCGACGGCTGGTGGGCGCTCGACGTGCAGTCGCATCAGAACCTGCCCGGCGAGATGCCCGGCCAGGTCTACGGCGGCCCGGGCCCGAACAACGGGGTCGTGTACACGGCTCGCCGTGAGCTCGGCCAGCTCCTCCTGATGTACGTCCCGGGCAGCTGACGCCCCCCGGAACCGCGCCGCATCGGGCCGCCCGGCGCACCGCGCCGGGCGGCCGACGTTACCGCCCGGAGCCAGTTCGGCGCCGGACCGCCGTGGGCACGACGATTACCTCGTCCGTGCCCTCGAGGGGCGCCGTGGCCGCATCGGTCCTGATCAAATCGGTCGCGGGATCCCGGCGAATTCCGCCGTCTCGGCCGTGTCGGCCATCACGGCTGTCCCGGCCGCCGGAACGGCGGTGCTGCGCGCCGAGCGAGCTGCCGCGCGGCACGTAGATAGAACATCGTTCTGGCGCGCCCGACAGGTGTTGGGCGCGCGTTAGCAACCTACACGATCCTGATCGAGGGCCGCGATGAGTGGCTGGCCGCGGCGAGGCGGCAGGCATGAGGGACGGGTACCTGCGCGGGGCGCTCTCGCCGCAGGCGACGCAGCGCCAGATGGACGTTCTCGCCGCTTACGTCGCTGCCGGTGGGTCGGTCCAGGACGCCGCTGATCTCGTGGGGATCCGACCGAGCACCGTTAAGCGTCATTGTGGCCCGTCAAGCCGCCTCGCCGACCTGCGGGCGCGATCGGGCCTGACCACCGAGCAGCTGATCTACCGCGGACGGGCGGAGGGGTGGCTGGTTGTACCGGGCCTCGAGCCGGGATGAGCCCAACTCCTTCCACCGTCCATCGATCGAGATCCGACCCGCATCATGCCGTGGAACTCGCCCTATCCAGGCCGTCGAGGATCAGGTCGAGCCCGTACTCGAATTCGTCCCCGTAGTTGTAGCCGGGCCTCATCGCTGAGATGTAGGCGACGAGGTTTGGGTAGGCGTTGACGGGGAACGCCCGGAGCACACCCTGGCCCAACTCCGCGACCTCCTCCGAGGGATCGAATGGGAGGTTCATCGTAAACAGGGCGAAACCATAGATATAGCTGTCCACGAGCGAGTACGCATGCGCGATCGTCGGCATGTCGAGGCCTGCCGACCGCAGACTGCCGATCACCACGTCGTGGTGGCGCAGGTTCGCCGGCCCCGGCTTCCGCCGAGACTCCATCAGGCCAATCGCCCAGCGATGGCGCAAGAGGACGTCGCGCAGCGAGACGGCCCGCTGGCGCATGGCGGACTTCCAGTCGGCTCCGCTGGCAGGCAGATCGATCTGGCTGAAGACGATGTCAACGATCCCATCGATGACCTCGTCCTTGTTGGCGAAGTGGTAGTAGACGGCCATCGCCTCGACCCCGAGCTCCTGGCCGAGTTTCCGCATGCTGAGTGACTCGAGCCCACCCTGATCGGCGAGCTTGATCGCGGCGTCCAGCACCCGCTCCCGACTCAGGGGGACGCGGCGCAGCGCTCGGTTGGTGGCTTGCGTCGTCATGAGGTCTCCTCTCAGCCCTCGCGGGACGTGAGGTCCAGGGGTTGACACTGCATACTTTACACCGTACAGTCACGGAGTTGGCTTTACACCGTACAGTAGCAGGAGACCCACGATGCAGGCAATCGTTCAAGACAGGTATGGCTCGGCCGACGTCCTGGCGCCCCGGGCCATCGATCCGCCCGAGATCGGCGACCGCGATGTCCTGGTCCGCGTCCGTGCCGCGTCCATCCACGTCGGTGACGTGATCGTCATGACGGGCTCGCCGTACCTCATGCGGCTGGCGACCGGACTGCGCAAGCCCAAGAACCAGGTCCCGGGCACGGACATCGCAGGGACGGTCGAGGCGGTGGGCAAGGACGTCACGCAGCTCCGCCCCGGTGACGACGTGTTCGGGTGGTGCACGGGCGCCTTCGCCGAGTACGCGTCAGCGAGCGAGGGCCAGTTCGTGCTCAAGCCGGCTGCTCTCACCTTCGAGCAGGCCGCGGCCGTCGGTGTGTCCGCGACCACAGCGCTCCAGCTGCTGCGCGATGACGGACATGTCCAGTCCGGGCAGAAGGTCCTGATCAATGGGGCATCCGGCGGCGTTGGCACGTTCGCCGTGCAGATCGCCAAGGCGTTCGGGGCCGAGGTCACCGGCGTCACGAGCACGAAGAACGTGGAGCATGGTCCGCTCGATCGGGGCCGACCACGTCATCGACTACACCAAGGAGGACTTCAGGAAGGCTGGACCGCGCTACGACCTCATTCTCGACAACGTGGGAGACCACTCGATGTCGGCGACGAGGCGAGCACTCGCCCCCAACGGGACACTGCTCTCCAACGGTGGAGGACACGCCGGCGGCGCGCTTGGCCGCATGATCCGGCTCATGATCGTGTCGATGTTCGTGCGCCAGCAGGGCAAACCGTCCCCCAAGTTCGAGAACCGAGCTGACCTGCTGGTCCTCAAGGACCTCGTCGAGGCGGGGAAGATCGCACCGGTGATCGACGCCGCGTACCCGCTGCGCGAGACGCCCAGGGCGATCGGTCACGTCGCCGCAGGACACGCGCGAGGGACGGTCGTCCTTGCCATCGACTCGGCGGCGGTCTGAGCGACGCACGCCACATGCGGGCCCAGCTCCCCGGAGCCGCCGCACACCCTCGAGACCGACCCCGCGACCATTGGTGTCGCCATCAGCCTGTTCGAGCGCTATGCGCTGGGCACCGTCAGCGCCCGCCAGCTGGCCGTCGAGACGGGCCTCGCCGAGACTCGGATCCGGACGATCCTGATCAACCCGCTGTACAACGGTTGGGTGCGCCGTCACAGGGGGCGCCGCGAGAACAGTCAGGCCGCGCCATGGCGCTCGGATCCGCCGGTATCAGACGCTCTCTGGGCGCACGTCGAGTCGGCCCGGAGGGCAAAGACCCGGGGCGGTGGTCCGAAGCGGTCTGCGCACGCGGACCTACTGGCAGGGCTGCGCGAGTGCGGGTGCGGCCGTCGCCTCCGGAGTGACGGACGGTTCTCCGACGGGCGGCACGGCAAGCTCCACCCGAACCCTTGCCAAGCCTGGGGGAGCCGGGCACGCCTGCCCGACGAGACGTGGGAGGCACCCGTCCTGGCGCAGCTGGCCGGTATCGAGCTCGATGCCGCAACGATCGCGCAGGTGGTCGCCTCGCTGGCGTCAGGCCCGCGGCCGATGACGCTCGACCGGGCCCGGATCGAGCGGCAGATGCGCGACCTGTCGGGCGACCACCTGCGGGGCGCGATGGACGACGCGATCTACCTGGAGCGTCTCAACCGCCTGCGCGAGTCGCTCGCGGAGATCGACGCTGCACCGCTGCCTGGCGTCGCCGCCAGCCGGGCGGTGGAATGGCTGCGCGCGCTCGCGGCAAGCTGGACTTCGGCGGACTTGCCCGAGGCGAAGGCCGAGCTCCTCCATGCGATCTGCGAGCGGATCGTCGTTGCAGGCCGACGGATTCTGTCGGTGCGCCTCACTCCGGCGGCGTATGCGCACGGACTGGCGGTCGCGTTGCCCACCAAGGTTGCTTTGGCGCGCCCGACAGGATTCGAACCTGCGACCTTCGGCTCCGGAGGCCGACGCTCTATCCGCTGAGCTACAGGCGCGCGAGCCATGATGATAGCGTCCGAGATAGAGCGTCGGCGTCAGCGGGTGGTTCGGCGGGTCCTCGCTTCGACGAGAGGTGCTCCACGAGCTCGTTGGCCCGTCGGGTCGGATCGGCGAGGGCCTTGAACACGTCGCCCACGCCGTGGATGATAGGCAAGTCACCACTTGCCTATCAAGCGTCGAGCAGGCGCTATGCGCGTCCGGTTCATGTCAGGACACGGGCGGTGGCGAGCCGCCTGCGGCCATCATTTTCGTCGTGCGGGCGATCGTGGCGGCAAGCTCGATCCGCGACCGCCCGTGGACGCCGGGGCCGGCCTCCGAACCGGCCCGACGAGGTCAAGGGTGTCCTGGCTCGGGGTGACGCCCAGCTCCTGCTCGAGGACACGCCGGCAGGCCTCCAGGGCCCGAGCTGCGGCACCCCGGTCCCCGGCCGCGAGGTGGGCCCGGATGAGGAGCCGATGGGCGCTCTCGCGGTAGGGGTCGATCTCGATCGCCTCGGCGGCATCGCGGGCGGCGAGCGCAGCGTCACCTTGCGCGATCCAGACTTCCGCCAGGCATTCAACCGACCGCAGCCGCACATCGGCCATCTGGCGCCGAAGTCGTTCGAGCCAGCCGGCATCCTCGCCGGGCAGCAGCGCTCGAGACGCGATCGCGCGCGCAACCAGGGCCCAGCCGCACGCCCCGGAGAGGTCGCGGTCGGACAGCGCCGTCTCCGACCAATGGATGGCCTCCGTCGCCGCATCCATGTCCAGCCAGGCATCGGCGGGTAGGTGCAGCGCATAGGCGCCACTCGTGCTGGTGAGTGCTGCCGCCGCGCCCACGCGTGCGAGGATCGAGCGGAGCTTGCTCACCAGCGCACGCAGCGCGACGTCCCATGCGGGCGGCCAGTCCGGGCCCCACAGGTCGTCCGCCAGCTCGACGTGCGGAGCGGCCTCGTGGATGGCAGCGAGCCGAACGAACAACAGCCGGGCCTGCCGCCCGGCGAAGGCACGCTCGCCGACGGTCACCCCGTTGGGTCCGCGCAGGGCGATCCCGCCCGCGAGGTACACCCGTAGCGGCGGGTCCGACCTCACCTCCGACTCCAACGTTTCGCCAACCACGCTGCGTAGTATCGGCCGCCTCCAGACAGCAGGAGGACGACGATGAGCGACAACGAGCGATCTGCTTCGGCCGTGACGGTCGTGATCCGGGGCCGCCTGAAAGGCGACCCGATGACGGCCCAGCGACTCCACGATCAGGTCACCTCAGCCACGCGCGAACAGGCCCTCGCGGCAGGCGACATCTCGCATCGGGTGTTTCTCGATCCGACCGACCCGATGGCATTCTTCGGGATCGATGAGTGGCGGTCAGCCGACGCGGTCGCTGCGTTCGCGGGCAGCCCGCAGATCCGCGAGTTCTTCGCCCAGCTCTTCGACGGGCAGCCCGAGGTCACGGTCTGTGTGCCATCCGGTTGGAACGAGTGGTAGGGTCTGCTCGTGGGCGATGAGCTGTTCGTGCGATGCGACTGTGGCTGGACCGCTCGAGGTCCTGAGCAGGAGCTGATCTCGAGGATCCAGGAGCATGCCCGCGAGGTGCATGGGCTGGACATAACGCGCGAGCAGGCGCTCGCCCAGGCGAGGCCGGTCGAACCTCAGTAGGCGCCCGTTGGGCCCGAGCATCTCAGCTCGTCGCCCGACGGGAACGCCCAGCTTCGGGACGTCGAGGCAGTTCATCATCGGCCTCCCACGAGTTCAGCTTGCCAGGGATCGTGCGGGCAATCGAACCTGGCGGCGCGTGCATCATCGGTCGCTCGCCATTCGGCGTAGGGCTGATCCTTCCCCTGCGGGCTGTAGCCGATCCCTCGTCGGCGTGCCTCGCTGCGAACGTCGTCGTTGAAGACGACACCACCAAGACCGCTGCCGTCGCGGCTGGCCCAACCGTGTCGGTACGCGTCGGAACGGTTTGGATGGCTAGGCCTCGGGTGCGTCGAGGAACGCCACCACCGCCTGCGCGAAGATCGGCGAGCTGAAGATGTTGTAGTGGGTCAGCCCGGGCAGGACCGCGAGCGCGTGGCCGCCCTTCGGTCGACCCTCGCCCATCCAGCCGCCATCGCGGAGGCCGCCGTCCAGCAGCCCGAAGACCTCCACGTAGTGGCTGGGCGGCGCCATGTCGGCGTCGGCGCAGACGATGAGCGTCGGCACCTGGAGCCCGCGAACCTGCTCGCTGAAGTCGAAGTCCTGCGCCATCGACGCCCCCGCCTTGTCGAGCAACCGGCCGAAGTCCTCCGGCCGCGGCGCGACGCGCTGGTAGACCTGGTACATCGGCGTGTCCTTCATGAACTCCACCGCCGCGGCGCTGACCTGTTCCTGCTGGCCGAGCATCTCGGGATAGATGGCGTCGCGCCGCATGTTCGCCGAGGCGACGACGAGGCGGCGGACGAGCAGCGGGTGCTTGACTGCGGTCCAGAACGCTACGCCGCCACCGAGCGAATAGCCCACGAGGTCGACATGCTCGAGCCCGAGGTGCCCGATGAGCGCGGCGATGTCGTCGGCCATGAGCCGGACGTCGAGCGGCCGATCGATGTCGGCCGTGCGGCCGTGGCCCTGGAGGTCGGGCGCGATGACCCGATGGCCGGCCGCGGTGAGCGCCGGGATGACCGTGCCGAACATCTCACCCGAACCGAGGCCGCCGTGGAGCATGATCAGCGGCCGCCCCTGGCCGTGCGACTCGTAGAAGAGGTGGAGGCTGTTGAGGTCGGCGTAGTGCCCGACGCCCTCCGCGTCGGTCGACCACTCGATGGAGCTCATGGTGTTGTCCTCCGGTTCCCTGGCTGACGCTCACGATTTGAAGCGGACCCGATGCCGTGGGGCTCACCTCACCCGGCCGCAGTACGATGCCCGAACCGATCGAGGTGCGTGCCATGAACGTCGAGGGCATCCTCCGCGCGAAGGGCGCGGACGTTCCTACGATCCGGCCGGGCGCGGCATGAGCTTCGACCACCACGACCCGAACTTCGTACAGGATCCCGAGAGCGTCTTCGGGCCGATCCGGGAGGAGCATCCGCTCCTGCGCTCGGACCTGTACGGCGGCTTCTGGCTGCTCTCGCGCTATGACGACGTGGCGGCCGCGGCGAACGATCACGAGTCGTTCAGCTCGGCCGTCGCCGGCACGACGCTCATCCCTCCCACGCAGCCGCGCACGGACCCGCTGCTCCCGATCGAGCTCGACCCGCCGGAGCACACCCGATATCGCGCGCTCGTCAACGCGGTCTTCGCCAAGCCGCGCATCGACGCCATGCGCCCCGACCTCGAAGCGCTCGCGACGCGGCTGCTCGAGCCGTACGCGCGCAACGGCGGCGGCGACGTCATGGCCGAGTTCGCCCACCCCATGTCGCTCGGCTCGCTCGCACGGCTCATGGACCTCCCGGAGGAGGACGAGGGTCGCTGGTTCGACTGGGTTGAGCGGATGTATTCGAACGCCCTGCTCGACAAGGACGACCACGCCGAGGCGGCGCGCGACGCGGAGGCCTACATCGGCGCCCGCATCGCGGAGCGGAGGCAGGAGCCTCGCGACGACTTCCTGGGGATGCTGCTCGAGGCGGAGGTGGACGGCCACCGCCTGTCCGACCTCGAGGTCCGCCAGTTCGGGATGCTCATGCTGCTGGCGGGCTACGAGACGACCTCGGGTGCGATGGGCATGAGCCTGCTGCACCTCGCGCAGCACCCGGAGCAGCGCGCGCAGCTGTTCGGCGACGCGGACCGGCTGGCGCACACGGCGGTCAACGAGCTCCTGCGCGTCGTGTCACCGGTCCAGGTCTTCGGCCGCAACGCGGCGCACGACATCGACATGTACGACGAGACGATCCCGGCCGGCGATGTCGTCCTCCTCGCCTACGGCGCGGCGAACCACGATCCGCGCGCCTTCGAGCATCCCGAGCGCTGCATCCTCGACCGCCACCCGAACCGCCACGTTGCCTTCGGCCATGGCCGCCATCTCTGTTTGGGCGCGAACCTCGCCCGGCTCGAGCTCACGATCATGATCGAGCGCTTCGCTGATCTCTTCCCCGAGTTCCGGGTCGATCCTCAGCGTCCGCCCACGTGGAAACCGCGCGGCGACGTTCGCGCCCTGGCGTCGCTTGACCTGGTCGCCGGGGCTTCCTGAGAGCCGCTGGGCGACCCGAACCTCCTGGGCGGCGCGGTCGACGGCGTTCAGGGCCTTCGGGTTCACGGCGAGGGGATTCGCGCGGGGTCAATGGGTCAATCGGCCCCAGACACACACGCGCGGTCTCGCCCTCCGTGCGCTTGACCGCCCGCGTCGCGAGGGCCAGAGTGGACGACAAGATCCAATCCGGCCCGCGAGGCGCGTCCCGCCGACCGGCAGCTCGACAGACCGGAGCTCCTCACATGGCCAAGACCGCTCACCGTCCCGCGATTCCGGGCGCGACCGGCACGCCGGCCGCCAACCAGTCCGGCGCCCGGATCAACTCCGATGCCTACGCCGAGGCCCAGGACTTCCTGCCGCTCGACGGCATCGACCACGTCGAGTTCTGGGTCGGCAACGCCCGCCAGGCGTCCGCGTACTTCCGCGCCCTCTGGGGTTTCACGCCGGTCGCCTTCGCCGGGCTCGAGACCGGCGTCCGCGATCGCGCGAGCTACGTCCTCCAGCAGCACGACATCCGCCTGGTGCTGACGGCACCACTCACGCCGGACGGCGAGGTCGCCGACCACGTCCGCCTCCACGGTGACGGCGTCCACGACATCGCGTTCGCGGTGCCCGATGCCGCAGCCGCCTGGCGCGAGACGACCGCCCGGGGGGCGCGCTCGGCCGCGGTGCCGCGCGAGCTCGACGGCGGCGAGGACGGCGTCCTGCGCGTCAGCTCGGTGTTGGCCTATGGCGAGGTCTGTCATTCGTTCGTGGATCGGCGCGATTACCACGGCGTGTTCGCGCCGGGCTACCGGCGGATCAAGAAGCCCGCCCGCGCGGCCGGCGGGCTCAGCCTCCTCGAGATCGACCACTGCGTCGGGAACGTCGAGCTGGGCGAGATGGACCGCTACGTCGACTTCTACCGCGACGTGTTCGGCTTCGCCCAGCTCATCCACTACGACGACAAGGTCATCCACACCGAGTACAGCGCCCTCATGTCGAAGGTCATGACGAACGGCAGCGGACGCATCAAGTTCCCGATCAACGAGCCCGCCACCGGGCGCAAGAAGAGCCAGATCCAGGAGTTCCTCGACTGGTACCGCGCGGCGGGCACGCAGCACATCGCGCTGCGGACCGAGGACATCGTGGAAACGGTCCGCCGGCTGCGCGACAACGGCGTCGAGTTCCTGGGCATGCCGCACGCCTACTACCAGTCGCTCGCCGACCGGGTGGGCGACGTGGGCGTCGCGGTCGAGACGCTCGAGGAGCTGGGGATCGAGGCCGACCGCGACGAGGAGGGCTACCTCCTCCAGATCTTCACCCGGCCGGTCCAGGACCGGCCGACCTTCTTCTTCGAGATCATCGAGCGCCACGGCTCGCGCGGCTTCGGGGTGGGCAACTTCAAGGCGCTGTTCGAGGCGATCGAGCTCGAGCAGGCCCGGCGCGGCAACCTGTAGTCCGGGGAGGGGCGATGCGCCTCGCGCACGTCCGCGAGCGCCACGCGCCCGCAGGCGCCGGGTGGCGAGTCGCGGCCGCGCTCGACCCCGCCGCAACCAGCTGGCTCGACGTCGAGATCGCCCGTCGTCGGGCCGTGGCGGCCAGGCCCAGCCTCGCCCACGACAGCGCCCTGCACCGCCAGCCGGTCACGACGCTCGACGACCACCTCGCCCGCGGGCTCAGGGTCGATGCGCTCGCCGACCTCGTCGAGGCGTTTGCCCCGCGGGACGACGAGGACAACGCGATCATCGACGCCGAGGACCTCGAGTTCGGGCTCCCGATCCTTCGGCCGCCCTCGTTCCGCGACTTCTACGCCTTCGAGCGGCACGTCGGCACGATCTGGCAGCGGCGGGGCCAGGCGATCCCCGAGGCGTGGTACCGGCTGCCGATCTTCTACTTCTCGAACGTCGCGGAGCTGCGGGGTCCGGGGGAGGCTGTCTGGGCGCCACGGGGCTCGAACGAGCTCGACTACGAGCTCGAGGTCGGTGCCCTCGTCGACACCGCCGTCCACGACGTGACCCCCGAGCGTGGCGAGGAGGCGATCGGCGGCTTCTTCGTCCTCAACGACTGGTCGGCGCGTGACCTCCAGCGCGACGAGACGACCGTCCGGCTCGGACCCGCCAAGGGCAAGGACTTTGCGACCTCGATGGGCCCGTGGCTCGTGACGCCCGACGAGCTCGCCGACCGTCGCCGCTCCGGGCTCGGCCGGGCCCGATCTCGCCATGACCGCGACGGTCCGGACCGTCGACGGGAGGGTCGTCGAGACCTCGCGGGGGACGCTGGCGTCGGCCCGCCACGCCTTCGGCGCGATGATCGCCCGCGCCTCGGCAGACGTGCGCCTGCGGCCGGGCGACGTCATCGGCAGCGGCACGGTCGGCGGCGGCTGCCTGCTCGAGATCCGGGAGGAGACGCTCGGCCGGTACCTGGAGCCGGGCGACGAGGTCACCCTCGAGGTGGAGCGGCTCGGTCGCCTCGTGACCCCGGTCATCGCCCGACCGCCATCCGGTGACCGACCCGCACCATGATCCCGCTCGGGGCCGTGCGTAGACTGGCCCCCTCAGCCGAGGAGCCCTGCCGCCATGTTCTACGTCTCCCGCGGAAGCGTCCCCCCCACGCGCCACACGCAGCACCGTGCGCCCGACGGCAGCCTGTACGCGGAGGAGCTGTTCGGCGTCGAAGGGTTCACCGGCCGGAGCTCGCTCCTGTACCACCTCGTCCCGCCGACGCGGGTGACGCGGATCGAGCCGCTCGGGCCGATCACGCTCGAGGCCGTCGACGACGGCTCGCACCACCACCAGCTCATTGACACAGCGGGCCTCGAACCCGCGGGCGACGTCGTCTCGGGGCGCGTGCCGCTTGTTCCACAACGCCGACGTCGTGATGGGCGTGGTGCGTCCGGCCGAGGCGATGGCGCCTGACACCTACTACCGCAATGGCGAGGGCGACGAGCTGCTGTTCGTCCACGAGGGGACGGGCACGTTGCGCACCAACTTCGGCGACCTCGCCTACCGCCCGGGCGACTACCTGGTGCTCCCCATCGGCACCACGTGGCGCCTCGATCCCGCGGCGGGTGTCGCGCAGCGGATGCTGTACCTCGAGTGCCCGTCGGAGCTTGAGCCACCCCGGCGCTATCGGAACGAGTACGGCCAGCTCCTGGAGCACGCGCCGTACTCCCAGCGCGACATCCGCGTGCCCGACCTCCGCGAGCCTCGCGCCGACCAGGGCGACTTCCGGGTCGTCGTGCGCGCGCGCGGTCGTCACACCGCCTACCACCTCGCGACCCACCCCTTCGACGTCGTCGGCTGGGACGGCTATCTGTGGCCGTTCGCGTTCGACATCGCGGACTTCCAGCCCATCACCGGCCGCGTCCACCAGCCGCCGCCCGTCCACCAGACCTTCCAGGCGCGCAACTTCGTGGTCTGCTCGTTCGTGCCCCGCAAGTTCGACTATCACCCCCTGGCGATCCCGGCCCCGTACAACCATTCGAACATCAACAGCGACGAGGTCATCTACTACGTGGCCGGCAACTTCATGAGCCGGCGCGGGGTGGGCATCGCCTCCTTCACCCTCCACCCCGCGGGCATCCCGCACGGGCCACACCCGGGGACGGTGGAGGCGTCGATCGGCAAGGAGGCGACCGAGGAGCTGGCCGTCATGGTGGACACCTTCCGGCCGCTGTTCCTGACCCGCCAGGCGGCGGACCTGGAGAACCCGAACTACCCGTACACCTGGCTCGAGACGCCCGAGGCCGCCGAGGATGCGCGTCGCCTCGCCGAGCGCGGCCCGGAGGCGTTCCCGGACTGACCAGGATCCCGCGTGCGGGTCACCTCCTCGCGCCTTCACTCGACCGAAGCATGTACACCGCCAGAAGGGCGATCCAGCCCCAGCCCACGACGATCCACACCCGCTGGATCAGACCGGCCTCGTCGCTTGGACCGCATCGAGCTCAGCCAAAGGACGTGCTCCCGGTCCGGCGCCGCCGAGAGGACGGTCGCGGATCACCCGGGACCGGCGTCGTCGCCGCCATCGTCGCGGCCCTGCTCAGCCCGCCGCCGCCAAGGGAGCCGGCCGCTCCGGCAGCACCCCGAGCTGTCGCATCAGCGTGAGATCGTCGCGGACACCCCAATGCTCGACCACCTTGCCATCCTGGAACCTGACCACGTGGATGTAGTCATAGCTGACCTCGTGGCCGGTCGGCGGGATCCCCATCAGGTCGCCCGTCTGCCGGGCGTGGTGGGTGCACAGCAGGACCACCGTGTCGCCCTCGCCGATCACCTTGTTGATCTGCCAGCGCTGGTCCGAGAAGACGCGCCCCAACCAGAGCATCGTCCGTCGTGCGCCCTCGAGGCCCTGCGGCTCGTTCGGCCTCGCGCCGTGATCGATTCCATCGACCGCGATCACCTCGGCCAGGGCGGCCACGTCGCAGGCGGGGAAGATCTCCTCCCAGATCCGTCGGGCCTTCGCCTTGAGCTCATCCATCTCCGCCCCCGTCTGCTATGATTTCGGTGGAACGCATCTTATTTGGTGTCATGGATACTCCACCGAATGACTGAGGATGTCAAGACCCGGCGACGATATGTTTCGCGTCGCCGCGAGGAGCAGGCGGCCCGGACGCGCCAGGACATCCTCGCGGCCGCCGGGGCCCTGTTTCGGGAACAGGGCTATGGCGCCACGTCGATGCCCCGGATCGCCGCCGATGCTGGCGTTGTCGTCGAGACGATCTACCGGATCTTCGGCAGCAAGTCAGGCCTCTTTCGGTCGGTGATGGAGGCGGTCCTCGCCGGCGGAGCGAGCCGTGCCGAGGTCCCGGTCGAGGAACGGCCCGCGATCCGCGCGGTCATCGACGAGCCGGATCCGCGTCGCCAGATCGATCTGTATTCGGCCACCCAGCCAGGCATCCATCGGCGGGCCGGCCCGCTTCTCCGGGCGCTGGCGGGCGGGATGGCCGGTGATCCAGAGCTCAGGGCGCTGTGGGAGGAGACCGAAGCCTGGCGCCTGGAAGGGCAGGGCCGGTTCGTGGAGATGCTCGCGAGTCGAGGTCGACTGCGGCCGGGGCTCTCCGTGGACGTCGCTCGCGACGTCCTGTGGACCCTTTGTTCATTAGCCGTGCACGATCTCCTCGTTGTCGAACGCGGGTGGACCTCGGGGCAGTACCAGGCGTGGTTGACCGCCGCCCTGACGCGCGAGCTCCTGCCCGACACTCCGGCATAGGGGGCCCGGGCCTCGCCTCGTCACGGACGCCCGAGCAGCCGATCCACGCGCCGCACACGTTCGGCCGGATCCTGATGATTCGGGACCGGGTGATGGGGGGGATCACCTTTTCCGTCGGGCCATCCGTGTCAGGCACCACCAGGGAGGTCAGCTCGTGACCGTCGACGAGGAAGTCCGCGCCTTCAATGACGCCTACGAACGAGCCCTGGCGGAACAGGATGTCGAGGCGCTGGTCTCGCTGCACACGGACGACGCTCGACTGATGATGGCGGGCCAGCCGGTGATCCAGGGGCGTCCGGCGATCGAGAAGGTCTTCCGCGAGTGGCTCAAGGAAGGGCCGGTCTCGACACGGTTCGAGACGGAGGAAATCCTGGCGGACGGCGAGCTCGTGATCGACATCGGGCACACCATCGCGGCCGGCGGTCGCAGCAAGTACGTCGTCGTCCACCGGCGACAACCAGACGGCAGCCTCAGGATTGCGATCGACGCGCCCACCAGCGACGGAGCCGCGACGGACTGACCCCGGGTTCGCGGCGATACGACCGCCGGCGTCATCGCCGCACGCTCGCAGAGCCCGTGCGACATCGGAGCGGCGGCCCATCTGCTCGTTCGCCCC
Source organism: uncultured Chloroflexia bacterium (assembly GCA_963776355.1). GTDB lineage: Bacteria > Chloroflexota > Limnocylindria > Limnocylindrales > CSP1-4 > CTSoil-043. The sequence goes on from CAVZLU010000006.1 coordinate 710,131, forward strand.
CGTGATCGTCGTCCGGCGGCGCGGCTGGCTCTGAGGACTTCGCGGGCGCGCTATCGTCAGGCGGTACCAGGGGCACCGATGACGACAACCGATCCGATCGCAACTGCCCGAGCGGCCTTCGAGCGCCACGCATGGTCGGTCGTCTACGACGCCCTCGCGCCGGCGGCGGCCGCCGGATCGCTCGGCCTCGCCGACCTCGAACGGCTGGCCAAGGCCGCATACATGCTCGGGCGGCCGGCCAAGTCAATCGAGGTCCTGGAGCGGGCCTACCAGGAGGCTACGCGGGTGGCCGACCTCGCCGGCGCGGCTCGGGCCAGCTTCTGGCTCGGCTTCAGCTTGATCCAGGAAGGCGAGATGGCGCGCGGCGCGGGCTGGCTTGCCCGGGCGGAGCGTCTACTCGAGGAGGACGGTTCCCCTCGCGTCGAGTCGGGCTACCTGCTGATCCCGGCCGGTGTCGGCGCCCTCCAGCGAGGGGCGACCGCGGAGGCTCTTGCGACGTTCGAGGAGATGGCGCGGATTGCGGAGCGCTTCTCCGATCCCGACCTGGACGCGCTCTCACGGCTCGGCCGCGGAGAGGCCGTGATCGGGCTCGGCGCGCGGGATCGCGGAATCGCCCTCCTCGACGACGCGATGGTCGCGGTCACCGCCGGCGAGGTCTCGCCATTGATCGCCGGGATCGTCTACTGCGGAGCCATTGAGGCGTTCCACCAGGTGTTCGACCTACGCCGGGCCCAGGAGTGGACGGCGGCCTTGACGCGATGGTGCGAGGCACACCCCGAGAGCGTCGCCTACCGCGGGCGCTGCCTCGTCTACCGGGCCGAGCTCATGGTCCTTCACGGCGCCTGGCAAGACGCCGACGAGGAGGCCCGGCGAGCACACAAGATGCTTGCCGGCCCGCCGGTCAGCCCGGAGATCGGCGAGGCGCTCTACCAGCAGGCCGAGCTCGAGCGGCTTCGCGGCTCGTACCGCAGGGCGGAAGCGGCCTATCGCCGGGCCGCCGAGCACGGACGCCGGCCGGAGCCCGGCCTCGCCCTCATGCGGGTGGCCCAGGGCCGGGCCGACGTTGCGCTCGCGACGATCCGGCGGGCGCTCGACGAGACCACCCAGCTCATCGCCCGGCCGCGCCTCCTCGGCCCCGCCGTCGAGATCATGCTCGCGGCTGGGGACGCGGACGGAGCTCGCGGCGCCTCCGACGAGCTGGCGGCACTGGCCGCCGCATCCGATGCGCCGCTCCTCCGGGCCCAGGCCCTGACGGCGGACGGCGCCGTCCGCCTCGCGGCCGATGACGCCCGCGGCGCCCTGCCCGCGCTCCGCGCGGCGTGGGAGGTCTGGCGCGACCTCGACGTCCCGTACGAAGCCGCTCGCGTCCGGGTGCTGGTCGCGCGCGCCTGCCAGGCGCTCGGCGACGAGGAGATGGCGGCAATAGAGCTCGATGCCGCTAGGCGCGTGCTCGAGCAGCTCGGGGCGGGGCCGGACCTGGTGCGCCTCGCGGAGGGCGGTCGCCGCCGCTCGAGGGGCGGGGCAGCGACGCCCGGCGGCCTGTCCGGTCGGGAAGTCGAGATCCTCCGGCTCGTCGCCGCAGGCCGGACGAACCGGGAGATTGCGGCGGAGCTGGTGATCAGCGAGCGAACCGTGGACCGCCACGTGAGCAACATCTTCTCGAAGCTCCGCGTGTCGTCACGGTCGGCCGCGACGGCCGCCGCGTACGAGCGTGGCCTCGTCTGAATTCGCGGTACCCATCCGCGACGCGTGGCGCGATTGGGTACTTCTGCCGATGCGGGCTCGACGACCTTCGCATAGGTTGGGATCGGCGACCGGGTCCACCTGGTCGCCTCCGACATCCAACCGGGAGGTTCGCCGTGAGCGCGACGACTGTGGCAACCGAGCGGGTCGATACCCTGGTCATCGGCGCGGGCCAGGCGGGCCTCGCCGCGGGCCACTACCTCTCCAGGCTCGGCCGGCCCTTCCTCCTCCTCGACGCGAACGAACGGATCGGCGACCAGTGGCGTCGTCGCTGGGATTCGCTGCGCCTGTTCAGCCCGGCCCGCTGGGACGGCCTGCCCGGCAGGCCCTTCCCGGCTCCGGGCTGGAGCTATCCGACGGGCAGCGAGATGGCTGACTACATCGAGGCCTACGCCGCGTGGTTCGAGCTGCCCATCCGCACCGCGATGCGGGTGGATCGACTGGTTCGCGCCGACGATGGCAGCGGCGACTTCGTCGCCCACGCCGGGGATCGGCGCTTCCGAGCGCAACAGGTGATCGTCGCGACCGGCGCGTTCTCGGTGCCGAAGGTCCCGGACGTCGCCGCTTCGCTCGACCCCGCGATCCGGCAGTTCCACTCGAGCGAGTACCGGAACCCCTCCCAGCTCGCCGACGGCCCGGTGCTCGTCGTCGGCGTCGGCCACTCCGGGGCTGACATCGCGTACGAAGCGGCCGCGACGCATCCGACGATCCTGGCCGGCGCCGCCCATGGCGAGGTCCCGTTCCGGGTGCTCGACACGTGGCGCGCCCGGCTGCTCCTGCCGCTCCTCGGGCTCGCCGAAGCTCACCTCATCACGATCCGCACGCCGATGGGTCGGAAGGCGGCAGCGAAGTCGCGCGTCGTTCCCGCGCCGCTCCTCCGGGTGCGGCGCGCCGACCTCGACCTGGCGGGCGTGGAGCGCCGCGAGGCGCGGGTCGCGGGCGCCCGGGACGGCAAGCCGGCCCTCGACGACGGCGCGGTGCTTGACGTCGCGAACGTTATCTGGGCGACCGGCTTCCGGCCGAGCTACGGCTGGATCGAACGTCCAATCACAGGCGCCGACGGCTGGCCGATCGAGCACCGTGGCGTCTCGCCGGAGCAGGGCCTCTACTTCGTCGGCGTCCCGTTCCAGTTTGGGCTCGCCTCGATCCTCATCCACGGTGCATCCAAGGACGCGAAATACGTCGTCGATCGGATCGCTGACCGCGTTGGGGCCACCGTGTCGGCGGGCCGTTCCGAGCCCGTGACGGCCTGAATCAGGCGGACGGCGGATCGCGCGCCGGCGGGCGATGTAGCGGGCTATCGGACACGCCAGGGCAGGCGCGTCCAATCGCAGGACACAGGCGCGAGAATTGTCCGGAGTCGTGAAGCCCATCTTTCGATGGTGATCGAGGCGGCGTGCGCCGCGCACTGCACAACGGCGCTCAACCGGCCCGGGCACCGCTGGCGGTCGTCAGATCGATCATCTGCGGCTTGATCAGCGCGAGGTAGATCGGGCAGCGCTCACGCAATGCGGCGAGCACGGCATCCACGCGGTCGTCTCCGGTAGGTCTCCTCCTCCGCCCACGCTTCAGGCGACCAGGTGACGGGCTCACCACAGACTGTGCCGTAGAGGATCAGCCGCCAACATCCTTCGGGGGCGCCGCAATGTAGCCGCGAGTGGTCTCGAGCGCGCCGCGGGCGAAGCCGGCCGGCCGTCCCCGGGCTTGCGCGCATGGACCTCGCGCGTGAAGATGCGCGGACGATCGACGGTGCTGCCCGCCTGCCGGACCGGCATCGGCGGCACGACGCGCTGGGGAGGGGGACCAATGGTCGAGCCTGCAGCGGCCATGGGGCCGCCATCGCCGGATTCTCGTGCGCAGGCGCGGGCCGCCGACCGGTCCTCGGAGGCCCGGTCGCCCGCCGATCGCGGTAGCGAGTTCATCGTCGCCCGCCTGGATCCCCAGATCGCCTGGTACGGCGCGCACAGCAGGTTCGGCCGCCTCTGGTACCACGGCCTGAAGATCGTCACGATCGTTTCCGCCGGCGCGATCCCGGTCCTCGCCGCGGCCTCGATCCCGCCGATCGTATCGGCTGTGCTCGGCGCCGTCATCCTGGGGATCGAGGGACTCCAGCAGCTCTTCAAGTACCACGAGACCTGGATCTCGTACCGCTCCACGGCCGAAGACCTGAAGCGCGAGAAGAGCCTGTTCCTCGCGGGCGCCGGGCCATACCGCCTGAGCAGGGACGCCGCCGCCCTCCTCGTCGAGCGGGTCGAGAGCCGGATCGCCACCGAGACGAATGCCTGGCGCCAGCTGCAGGAAGAGCTGCTGGCGGCCGAGTCGAGGGCGTCGGGGACGACCGCGACCGGCTGAACCAGGCGCGATGCACGCGTGAACCGGGGGGAGACAGGGAGTGAGTGCTCGGGCGAGGGGGAGACCGGAATCAGCCGGCCGTCGAGCATGGGGCGTGATCGTCCTCGCCAGCGTCCTCGCGTCGTGCCAGGGCGCCGTGGCCACCACGGGGCCGTCGGGGTCCGCGGCAGCAGCGGGCTCGCCGACCGCTCCCGTGAGGGCCACGCCCACCGCATCGCCGCGAGGCGGGGCGTCCCGCGTGTCGTTCGCCGGGGCAGTCCCCGCGAAGCGCTGGGGCGACCCCCCGTTCAAGGTCGCGGCGACCGCGACCGGCGGGGCCAGGGTGACGTACGCGGCAGTCGGCGGCTGTGCCGTGGACGCGTCGACGGGGACCGTGACGATTCGTTCGGTCGGCAAGTGCTCGCTCACGGCGTCGATCCCCGGCGGAGGCAGCGGGTCGAAGGACACCCTCACGTTCGCGATCGCGAAGGCGCACCCGACGATCAAGTTCAGCTCGGCGAGCGTCGTGTTCCGCCGCCCGTTCAAGGCCCTGCGGCTCGGGGCGACCACCGACCCCGCGATCCCGTTGCAGTACCGCGTCCTCCCCACGGGATTCGACATCGACGACTTCTGCACCGTGACACCGGCCGGCGCGCTCACCCTCTCGCCGGCCCCTACCCCGACGAAGTTCCCCCAGCTCGACGCCGACTGCCTCATCGAGGTGCGGGCGGCGGCAACGTCGCCGAACTACGACCCGCCAGCACCGAAGCGGGCCCGGATCCACGTCCTGAAGCCTCAGTTCACCGTGCGGGCTCCGTCTGTCACCAGGACCCGGCCGGGCAGCGGGAGGGTCACCGTCGTCGTCCGCGAGGACAGTGGGGCGGCGATGGGGATGATCGTCCAGGACGCGCCCGACACCGCGAGCCCGGGACAGTGCACGTACGTAGCGACCGCGCCAGCGATCCCGGCGCCGGGAACTCACCAGTTCACCGTCACCATCGAGGTCGCTGCCGCCTCGTCGACATACGTGTGCAGCCTCCTCGCCCAGGCCCAGCCGCCGGACTGGCAGGGCGGCCACTTCGAGGACGCGTTCCAGCTGACCGTGCAGCCGGGCCCGTGACGGCGGCGACGGCGTGAGCTCGGTCTTCCTGAGCTACGCGTCCGCCGACGTCGACGCTGCCCGCCGGCTCCGCGACCTCCTGGTCGAGCGCGGCTACGCGTCCGTCTTCCGCGACAAGGATCCCGAGGCCGGGATCCCGGGCGGCGCCGGCTGGGCCCACGAGCTGTACGCCAACCTCGAGCGGTCGGACATCGTCGTCTTCCTGGCGACCCCGACCTCGCTGGAGTCGCGCTGGTGCCACACCGAGCTGGCGATGGCGGTCGCGGAGGGCAAGCTGGCCGTCCAGGTCATGACCGCAGCGGTCAAGCCCCACCCGATCCTGGCGGACCGCCAGGTCGTCGGGCCGATCGCCGACCTCGCCGCGCTCGTCGACCAGCTCGTGTCGTCGCTGACGCGGCTCGGATTCCCGCCGGGCGACCCGTTCACGTGGGACCCCGGGCGATCGCCGTATCCGGGCCTGTCCCGGTTGACCGAAGACCACGCGGCGGTGCTCTTCGGCCGTGACCGGGAGATCGCCCAGGTGCTCGAGCGGCTGGCCCGGCCACGCCCGCAGCCGCTCCTCGTCGTGGGCCCGTCGGGGAGCGGCAAGTCGTCCCTCGTCAGGGCCGGCGTGCTCCCGCGCCTGGCCCTGCGGGAGGGCACGATCGTCCTGCCCGTGGTCGAGCCGGGAAGTGACCCGCTCCGCCGGGTCGCCCTCGCGATCGCCGCCTTCGACCCGGGGATCGACGCTGCCCAGGTGCTCGCCGACGAGCAGGGCATTGCCCGCGCCGTCGACCGCCTCCTGGCGGCCCGCGGCGGCCGCGTGGTCCTTCTGCTCGACCAGGCCGAGGACGTCGTCTCCCACGGGGCCTCGGCAGACGCGCAGGCGCTCGCGCGCCGGCTGGCGGCAGTCGACCGGGACCGGCTTGCGCTCGTCGTCGTCCTGCGCAGCGCGTCCCTCGACGCCTGGCTGCGCGACCCCGACCTGGCGGCGCTCACGCCGGCGGACCCGACATGGGTCCGGCCCCTCGATCGGGCAGGACTGCGCGAGGTGATCCTCGGCCCGGCACGGATCGCCGGCATCCGGTTCGATCCGCCCGAGCCTCGTCGAGCGGATCCTCGACGACGCCGGCGACGGCCAGGCCCTGCCGCTCCTCGCCGCGCTGCTCGAGGAGCTCACCCGCGCCCATTCGAGACTGGAGCCGGCGGTCGTCACGGCCCAGCTCTACGACCGGATCGGCCCCGTCGCCCGGGTGATCGAGCGGCGCGCTCGCGCCGCGACGGAGGACATCCACGCGGAGCTGGGCGGCTCCGAGGCGGCGGCCGTCGACGCCTACCTGCGCCTCGTCGAGATCGACGAGGACGGCCAGCCCGTCCGGGCCGAGGTCGCTGTCGCCAGCCTTGCCCCCGACGTCCAGGCCATGCTCGCCGTCTTCGAGCGGCACCGCCTCGTCGTCCGCGATCGACGCGGGGCGGCCGGTGGCGAAGGCGGGGTGACGCCGTCGCCGGCGGCCGGGGAGGTGGGGGCGGGAGCGTTGACGGCGCCCGTGGACCAGGGGGAGCCGACCCGGGGGACGGGAGAACCGGCCGCGGTCCCCGCCGGCGCCCACGGCGCGGCGACCGTCGAGGTGATCGTTCCGGTCCACGAGGAGGTGTTCCGCGCGTGGCCGGCGCTCGCGGCGGCGATCGGGGCGCGACGGACGGACCTCCAGACGCGCACCTGGCTCAGGCGCGACGCGCATGCATGGGCGGCCAGCGGGCGCGGCCAGGTCCCGCTGACGGGTGGGCGGCTCTCGCTCGCGGCCGACTGGGCCGAGCGCAACCCGCCCGACGTCACCGGCGAGGTCGGCGCCTATCTCCGGGCGGCGCTCAGCCAGCGCCGCCGCCGCCGTGCCCTGACCGTCGCAGCGCCCGTCCTGGCCGCCGTGGTCGTCGTCGTGGCCGTCCTGGCGATCCAGGCGATCCGGGCACGAGCGGACGCCGACGCGCTCCGCCTGGCTGCCGACGCGCGGGCGAGCTTCGATGCCCGACTCGACCTCGGCCTCCTGCTCGCCCTCGAAGCGGGCGCCCGGAGCGACGGTCTGGCCGTCCAGGCGACGGCGCTCGATGGCCTGGCCCATGGGCCGGGACCCAGGCGGATCGAGGACGTCGGCGCGGAGACGAAGCTCGGCGCGCTCGGCAGCTCGGGCGAGCGGGCGGTCCTCGTCGCGCCGGATCGGGCCATCCTGTGGGACGCCGGCGCAGCGGCCGCCGCGGGGTCCGTTGCCGGCCCGATCGAGGCCGTGGCGATCTCCGCCGACGGCTCGACAGTGGCGATCGCCCGCCCCGACTCCCTCGAGCTGCGGGCGTGGCCCGGTGACGCCATCACCGCCGCGTGCCCGGCGGCGGTCGGTCCCGTGGAGATCCTCCGCCTCTCCGAGCACGGCGACGTGGCCGTCGTCGTTGCCGTCGATCGCACGGGAGCGCAGGCCGCAAGCCGGGTCGTCGTCGTCCGGGCCGCGGACTGCGCCGCCACGCCGCTGGCCGGCGTCGATGGCCTCGTCGTGGCCGCCGACCTCGACGCGGCGGCGGATCGGATCGCGCTCGGCACGAGCGACGCCGGCGTGGGCGTCTGGCAGGCGTCGACCGGGCGGAAGTACGACGTGGACTTCCCGCTCGAGCCGCCGGTGCCGGGGATCAAGGCACTCGCGTTCGGTGGCGACGACCTGGTCGCCGCGATCACCGACCTGGGGCGCCTGCGGGCGTGGAATGCGCGGACCGGCGCGCCTGCCCTTGACATGCTGGTCCTCGGCGCCCCCGCCACCGCCCTCCGCTACTGGCCCGCGCAGGATGCCTGGCTGGCGGCCGCGGACGACGGCGAGCTCCGGGTCGTGCACCCGGCGTCGGCGAATCCTGTCGGGCCCCCGATCCGGAGCCTGCCCGGGCTCGCCTACCGTGGAAGCGTCGGCATCGTTGACCTCGCCGCCACCGACGCGGGCGCGGTGACGGTGGACCAGAGCGGGCGGGTCGTCGCGTTCGACCTGGAGGGCCGGCCGGCGCTGGGCGACCAGCTCCTGGCAGACCGGACGGTCAGGCACGTGCGCGCGCTCGCCGACGGCACGATCGTCGTCGCGATCCCGGACGGGTCCGCGCTGCCGGACGACGCGACGGCCTCCGGGACCGGCTCGGTCCAGCTTGTCGACCCGCGGAGCGGGCGGGCCTCGGCCAGCATCCCGGTCGCCGACCCGACCGTGGTCGCCGTCGACGGCGCCGGCTACCTGGTCGGCACCGTGAGCGGCGAAGTGCTGGCCGGTTCGGCCGGGGGCGCCCCGCTCCGCTCGATCGACCGCGGTGCAGGCAAGGTGACCGGCCTCGCGGGGCTGCCGGGTGGGGCCGTGGCCGTGGCCCGGACGACCGGCGACGCGGGGACGATCTCCGTGATTGCCGCGGACGGCGCCAGGCACGTCCGCGAGCTCGGGGTCGAGCCGCGGTCGCTGGCGACGAACGGCCGGTGGCTGTTCCTCGGGACGCGGGACGGATCCCTCCACGTGCTGGATCCGGCTGACCCGGCCCGGGACGTCGCCGAGGCCCGCGGCCACACGACGGACGTGTCTTCGATCGCCGTCGCTCCGGACGGGACGATGATCGCCACCGGCAGCGACGACCGGAGCGTCGTGATCTGGGATGTCGCTGGGTCGGGCCAGCCGACACAGCGAGGCCGGCTCACGGGGCACACGGACCGCGTGACGTCGTTGGCCTTCAGCCCGGATGGCGGCCTCCTCGCGTCGAGCGGCGAGGATCACGCGGTCGTGCTGTGGGACGTCGCGTCCGCGGCCCAGGTCGGCGACCCGATCGCCGTGGACGGCATCCCTGAGCTCGACTTCGCCGCCGGCCGTGATCGGGAGCTGCTCGTGGCCGGTGACGGCCTCGGGCGCTGGGAGTTGCGGCCCGAGGCCTGGACGGCGTTGGCCTGCCGGATCATCGGCACCCGGACGCTTGGGCCCGAAGAGCGCCAACGCTACCTGCACGGGGACGCGCCGCAGGCCCACTGTCCCGCGCCCTGACCAGCTCAGCCAGTGCGCGTCGAGAGCGAAGGCCTGGACCGACCGGCGCGACGCCCGGCTACCGGCTGCGACGCCGGCCTGTCCGTCGCCGTGACAACCAGACCATCGACGAGAGCCGCAACGGCCCTGTATCGGGCGGCGGCGGGTCGCAACGATCCCCTCGCTGCGCACCCTCTCCCGCCCAGCCCGCCGAAGGAGCCGTCATGACCCTCCAGGAGACGTCGATCCAGCTTCCCGCCTCAGCCGAGGCCGGACCCGAGGTCGCCGCGCTGGCCCCGTTCTACAAGGACTGGCGCTGGTCGGGCACCATCCGGGCCGGCGGCATGGGTCCCGGATCACCGGAGATGCGCGGCACGGGCAGCGCCTCCTGCAGCCTCATCCAGGGAGGCCTCTGGTACAGCTGCCAGTTCGAACAGGACCAGCACCTGGTCGACGGGACCTTCGTGCTTACGTGGCAGCTCACCTGGATCACCGGCTGGGACCGGGCCGCCGGCGAATACCGCGCCTGCAGCGCAGACAACAACGGCCCGACGCTCGCGATCTACCGCGGCCGGATCGTGGACAACACGCTGGTCTACGAGTCGCTGCAGGAGGGCTTTCCGCGGATCCGCCTGACCTGGATCCTGGGCGACTCGACGCACGCGACCTGGCGGAACGAGTTCACCGTCGACGGGCAGACATGGAGCCTCATCGAGGAATACGCGATGGAGGCCGCCGGCTAGGCGCGACGCCGAGGGACGGGCCCGCGCGCCCTCCCCGGTGACCGGGGCCTGCACGGCGTCGCGTCTCGAGGACGTCGGCTGCGGGCGGCCGGCATCGTCGTCCGGAAACGTCGAAGCGGCTCCCGAAGGAGCCGCTTCGATGCTGTCCCGGTGAAGCGGGCCCGTTGCCGGACCACTTCTGCCACGTTACAAGGGCATCTATCACGCCGGCTGCACCGGCTACCCTGACCCTACCTACCCATGACCTTGCAACTAGGGCAGCGGTCGCTCGCGCGACTCTGGCGAGTGTAGACCACGCTCGTGCGCGACTCAAGGGTTTCTGCGGATTCCGCGGTTAATAATCCGCAACCTTCGCTGCAGGACACCAGCGGGAGCCCGTCGGGAGCCCGATGCGCCCCGCCGCCCGGGGGCACGCACAGGGTTGCAGGCGCCGCCGCCCCTAGGCCTCCTCGACCGTGACCGTCGTCATCGCCACCGGCTTCTGCGGGAAGTCGCTGCTGTCCCGGGGGGCCGTCGCGATCGTGTCGACCACCTCGAGGCCGGAGACGACCCTCCCGAAGACGGTGTAGTTCTTCGGCAGCTTTCCCCGCAGGTCGGCCTGGCAGATGAAGAACTGCGAGCCGTTGGTGTTCTTGCCGGCATTCGCCATCGCCAGCGCCCCCCGCTCGTAGTCGCCGCTGAACGGCTCGTCGGCGAACTTGTAGCCGGGCCCGCCCTGGCCAACGCGGCCCCGGTTCCGGATCTGGCCGCGCTCGTCCATTCGCCCGTATTCGCCGTCGCCGCCCTGGACGACGAAGCCGGGAATGACGCGGTGGAAGATCACGCCGTCGTAGAACCCCTCCCTGGCCAGCTTGATGAAGTTGGCCGATGCCCGCGGCGCGTCGGCGTCGGCGAGCTCGACGACGATGTCGCCGGCGGTCGTGGCGATGGTGGCCTTCGTCATGATTCCTCCTCGATGGTTGGCCGACGGGCTCGCGGCCGCGGGCCGCGGCGTCCGGTCAGGGCTTCGTGACGGTGGTCTTGGTGATGGCGACGGGTTGAAGGGCCTGGTTGTTGGGCTGCCCGGAGTTGGGCATGGCGGCGATCGCGTCCACCGTGTCCATCCCCGCGACCACCGACCCGAAGATCGAGTAGTTGGGCGGCAGGTTCGCGAGATCGGCGAGGCAGATGAAGAACTGGCTCCCGTTCGTGTTCGCCCCCGAGTTGGCCATCGCCACCGTGCCCCGCGTGTAGGGCGTCGTGACGGCGTCGTCGGCGAACGCGTAGCCGGGCCCGCCCGCGCCCACGTGCGCCGTGTCGACGTTCGGCGCGCGTCCGAACTCGCCGTCGCCGCCCTGGATGACGAAGTCGGGCACAAGGCGATGGAAGACGGTGCCGGTGTAATAGCCGCACTCCGCGAGGGCCACGAAGTTCCCGGCGGCGTTCGGCGCCAGGGCGCCCTTGACCTGGATGGCGATGTTGCCCTTCTCGGTCGCGAAGGTCACGGTCGCGGTGGCGTCGGCGGCCATGGGGGCGGGCGGGCTGGTGGGGCAGCCGGCCGGGATGCCGCCGGCCGGCCCGCTGGCCGGGGCCGCCGAGGGGCCCTGGCTCGGAACGGCACTGGCCGGCCCGCTGGCGGGCGCCGCCGAGGGCGCCTGGCTCGGCACGGCGCCCGACGGCTGGATCGGCGCGGCGGTCGATCCCCCGGTGCAGGCGGCAACGATCAGGCTGGCGGCGATCGCGACGATCGCGAGGCGACGGTCGGGCGCGGGAATCATGCGGCGGCCTCCATGGCGACGGGGTACTCGATGCGGCCGGTAAGGAGCGCCTCACCGATGACGACGCCGGCGGCTCCGGCCTCGCGAAGGCGCCGGATTCCGGCAAGGTCGACGATGCCGCCCGCGACGAGCACCTCGAGGTCGAGGTCCCGCACGAGGCGGTCGATCAGGGCGGCGTCCGGCTCCGCGCCGCCGTGGGACAGGACGAGGCGGCGCACGCCGAGCCCGGCGAGCTCGCCCGCGACCTCCTCGAAGGCCGGCCGGCGGCCGCCCCGCCAGGGGAACTCGGCCAGCCGGTCCGGGCGCGGATCGAGTCCCACCGCCAGCCAGTCGCCGGCGACCTCGAGGCACGCCCGGAGCGTGTCGTGGTCGTCGGACATCGCCATGGGCACCACGACCCGGGTCGCCCCGGCGGCGAAGACGAGGCGGATCTGCTCCGGCCCATCCATCCCGCCGGCGACCTGGAGGGGCACGGCCACCCGGGCCGCGATGCGGCCGATCGCGTCGAGGTTCGCTGGCCGGCCCTGCTGGGCGCCGTCGAAGTCGACGAGGTGGAGAACCCGCGCGCCCTGCTCGACGAACCGGGCGGCGATCACCTCGGGTCGGTCGGTCGGCGCGCCGACCCCGGCCGCGGCCCCGGGCCAGAAGACGATCCGAGAACGGCCCGCGGCCAGGTCCAGGGCTGGGATGACGAGCACGCGCTGCCGGGCGCTCAGCCGTGCGCCACGCCCGCGCCGGCGGGCGTCGACCAGGCGCCCGTGGCCGCCTCCGCGTCCGCTCCGGCGCGCGGACGCGTGCCCGCCGTCTCGGCGAGGGCCTCGCGGACGGCCGCGACGGTGGCTTCGACGTCGGCGCGGTCGATCCCGTAGTGGGTCACGGCGCGGATGGCGCCGTACGTGTACGAGACCATCAGGACCCCCCGCGACTCGAGGGCGCGGAGGAAGGCCTCGCGGTCGCGGGAGACCCGGAAGATCACGAAGTCGGTCACGGCCCGATCCGGATCGAGGCGTCCGGGCGTCGGCTGGGCGATGCCGCCCGGCGATTCGATGCCGGCCAGGCCGGCGAGGCCCTCGGCGAGCCGGCGCGCGTTGGCGTGGTCGTCGGCGAGCCGGGCCACCGTCCCCTCGGGGCCATCGGAGAGGGCCACCAGCCCGGCCGCCGCGAGGACGCCGACCTGCCGCATCCCGCCCCCCAGGAGCTTGCGGGCACGGCGGGCCCGCCGGATGTAGGCCCGGGTGCCCACGAGGACGGAGCCGACGGGACAGGCGAGCCCCTTGCTCAGGCAGAACGTCACCGAGTCGGCCGGCGCCGCCAGCTCGGCGGGCGAGACGCCGAGGGCAACGACGGCATTGAAGAACCGGGCGCCGTCGACGTGGAGCGGGACGGCGTGCCGCCGGGCGACGGCGGCGACGGCCTGCTCGTAGCCGACGTCAAGGGGGCGAGCCATCGAGTGGGCGTGGGTGTTTTCCAGGGAGATCAGGCCCGTGATCGGCTCGTGAGGATCGTCGGGATCGCGGAAGGCGGCCTCGATCGCGGCCGGGTCGATCGTGCCGTCGGGATTCTCGGGGAGCGATCGCGCCGAGGCCCCCACAACCACCGCGTGGCCGGCAGCCTCGTCCATGACGAGGTGGCTGGTCGCGGCCGCGACGACCTCCTCGCCGCGGGCGAGGTGGGCCATCTGGGCGACGAGATTGCCCATCGTGCCCGAGGCGACGAAGAGCCCGGCTTCCTTGCCCAGCAGCTCGGCCGCGCGCTCCTCGAGAGCGTTGACCGTCGGGTCATCGCCGAAGACGTCATCGCCGAGCTCGGCCGCGGCCATCGCGCGGCGCATGGCGGGCGTGGGCTGGGTCACGGTGTCCGAGCGCAGGTCAATCCTTGACATCGCGGGCAGGATATCCCGGGAGGCGAGGGGGCGCCGCGCGGCGACGGGGGCCTGCGCCGACAGGGGCCCGGGGTTCATGCTAGATTCCGCCGGCCGCGGACCCGTGGTGTAGCGGCCCAACATGCCAGCCTGTCACGCTGGAGATCGCCGGTTCGAATCCGGTCGGGTCCGCCATCAACGCGGTCGTGAGTCACCCGGTACGGCAGCCGATCGTGCTGACCCTGAGCGACGCCGAATGGGGGCTCACGCAGCCTACAGCCGTGGGTCGACCGGCTCGCTCTCAAGGGAGAGGACGCCGAAGGCGCACTCGTGGACCCGTCGCAGCGGCTCGCCGCGGACGAAGCGCTCGAGGCCCTCGATGCCCAGGGCGAACTCGCGGTGGGCGAGGCCCCGCTTGCCGGCGAGGCCGCGCTGGCGCAACCGCTCGAGATGCTCCGGCAGCGTGTACTCGGGCCCATAGATGATCCGGAGGTACTCCGGGCCGCGACACTTGATCGCGGGCTGGACCGGGCGTTTGCCGCCGCGCGCCGGGATGTAGTCGAGCGGCTTCACGACGATCCCCTCACCGCCGGCCGCGGTCAGCTCTTCCCACCAGGCGGTGCCCGCCGCGACCGCGGCAGCGTCGGTGACGTCAACGACCCTGTACGGCGTCGTGAGGAGAAGCGCGTCGTCGGCCCGGCAGACCTTCGCGAGCGTCTCCATGTGCCAGACATGATCGCGATCGGCATGGACATTGCCCTCCGACGCGAGGAGGTGGAAGGGCGCGAGCCGCAGGTCGTCAAGCGAGGCGACCGGCCAGGCGTAGCGCCGGTACGCCTCGATGTACTGATCGGCGAGGACGAGGCGAGTGCGCATGCGTTCGGCGAGCGCCGCCGTCTCGACCCCGTGCTCGGCCGCTGCGTCGAGGGCGGCGATCACGGCGGCCAGTGCCGTCGCCGCCGCCACCCCGACGGGCGCGTACTGCTGGCGGAGGAGCTCCTGGGCCTTGGCTGACCAGGGCATGAGCTCGGCATCGATGAGGACCCAGTCCGTCGCGAGCTCGTCCCAGGTCCCGGCGGCGTTGAGCGCAGCACGGACCCGGGCAAGGAACGCGGTCTCCAGCTCCGGATCGGTGAAGAACCGCCGGCCCGTCCGCGTGTAGCAGGTGCCTGCGGAGCCGTCGGTGATCCCGAACGCGCGGCGGGCGGCATCGGCGTCGCGGCAGACGACGACCACCGCCCGCGAGCCCATGTGCTTCTGCTCGATGACGACGCTCGGCACGCCGTTCGTCCGGAAGTAGGAGAAGGCGTCGGAGGGGTGCTCGAGGAGCCCGGGCTCCCGGCTCGTTTCGGTCGGCGACATCGTGGGCGGGAGGTAGACGAGCCAGCGCGGGTCGACCGCGAAGCGGCTCATCGCCTCGATCGCGGCCGCGGCGTTCTCCTCGCGGATGATCACCCGGCCGGCCAGCCGGGTCTCGACCTGGCGCTTGCCGAGCACGTCCTTGAGGTCGAGGATGTCGTCGTGCGCCTGCTGGGCCGTGACCCGCGGGGCTTGCTCCTGGGGCGGGAGGAAGGGTCGGGCGGGCTCGTAGTACGTCCGTGCCGCGGGCACGGACACGAGCTCCCGCTCGGGATAGCGCAGGGCGGTGAGCCGGCCGCCGAAGACGCAGCCGGTATCGATGTCGATCGTCCGGTTGAGCCACTCGGGCTCGGGCACCGGGGTATGGCCGTAGACGACCATCGGCCGGCCGCGGTACTCGGCCGCCCAGTCGAGGCGGACCGGGAGGCCGAACTCGTCGATCTCGCCGGTGGTGTCGCCGAAGAGGGCGAACTCGCGGACGGCCCCCGAGCCGCGGCCGTGCATCTCCGCCTTGAGGCCGGCGTGGGCGACGATGAGCTCCCCGCCATCGAGGACGTAGTGGCTGATCCGGGCATCGAGCCAGGACGTGAGCGCGGCTACGGTCGCCGGTCGCTCGTCGGCCGGCAGGGCGTCGACCTCGGCGAGGCTCTCGGCGAGGCCGTGGGTGACCTGGACCTGGCGACCCTGGAGGGCGCGCAGGAGCTTCTGCTCGTGGTTGCCCATGACGCACAGGCCAGACTCGGCGGCATTCATGTTCGCGACGATCCGCAGCGTGTCGAGGACCCGCGGGCCGCGGTCGACGAGGTCACCGAGGAACACGGCCATCCGACCGTCGGGATGGCGGTAGACCGGGCCTGCCTCGAGGCCGGGTCCGGTTCGCGTCTCCGTGATCTCGTAGCCGAGCCGGCCGAGAAGTGCCTCGAGCTCGTCCGCGCAGCCGTGGACGTCGCCGATGATGTCGAACGGGCCCCGGAGGTCCTTCCGATCGTTCCAGAGGGGCTGGCGAACGATCTCCACCGCGTCGACATCCTCCGGCTTGAGGACGAAGACGTGGCGGAAGCCCTCCTTGCCGAGCCCTCCGATCGAGCGCTTGAGCTGCTGGCGCTGGCGAGCGAGGACATGGGGGCCGAACTGGCGATCGGGCCGGGCGCGGTTACGGTCCTCGCAGATCCGCTCCGGGATGTCGAGGACGATCGCGACAGGCAGGACGTGGAACTTGCGAGCGAGCGCGACGAGCGGCCTGCGGGCGTCCTGCTGGACGTTCGTGGCGTCGATGACCGTCAGCCGGCCGGCCGCGAGCCGCTTGGCCGCGATGTAGTGGAGCGCGTCGAACGCGTCGCCGGTCGCGGCCTGGTCGTTCTCGTCGTCGGCGACGAGGCCGCGGAAGAAGTCGGACGACAGGACCTCGGTCGGTTTGAAGTTCGCCCGGGCGAAGGTCGACTTGCCCGAGCCCGTCGTGCCGACGAGCACGACCAGCGAGAGCTCCGGGATCGTCAGCTTCATCGGCTGAAGACCGCCATCTGGGTCGGCGAGCCAGCATCGGAGTCCTCGGGACCGACCGGGAGGTAGCGGACCACATAGCCGAAGCGGTCGGCGACGCCGCCGGCCCACGTGGCGAACTCGGCCCGGGTCCACTCGAAGCGGTGGTCGCGGTGGCGGAACCGGCCGGCCGGCAGTGCCTCGAAGCGGACGTTGTATTCGGCGTTCGGGGTGGTGACGATGACCGTCGCCGGCCGGGCGAACTCGAAGACGACCCGTTCGAGCGCCGGCATCCGGCCGGGCTCGAGGTGCTCGATGACCTCCATGAGCACGGCGGCGTCATACCCGATGAGCCGATCGTCGCGATACGTCAGCGCGCCCTGGAAGAGGCGGAGGCGCTCGCGCTGGCGCTCGTTCGCCCGGTCGAGGCGGAGCCGCCGGGCGGCGACTTCGAGTGAGCGAGCGGACACGTCGACCCCGACGATCTCGCTGAACTGGTGGTCCTTGACGAGGGCGGCGAGGAGCCGGCCCTCGCCGCAGCCCAGGTCGAGGACGCGCTTCGCCCCACTTGCCCGGAGCGAGGCCAGGACCGCGCCGAGGCGCTGGTCGGCGAGGCTCATCCGCTCTTCGACGACGGATTCCTCGGCGTCGTGGATCTCCTCGGTCGCGTCGGGATCCGTGTCCTCGTCGAGGACGAGCCGGCGGAGGGCCTCCCGGGTGAGGCTCGCCTGGCGGGCAAGGTAGCGGCTCGCGATGAGCTCGCGCTCCGGGTGGTCGGGCAGCCAGCCCTCCCCGCGGCGGAGGAGCTTCTCGATCTCCGGCTCGCTCACCCAGTAGTGCTTCTGATCGTCGAGAACCGGGATCAGCACGTACAGGTGCGAGAGGAGGTCGCGCAGGCGCACCGTCGCCGCCAGATTGACGGTGAAGTACGCCACTTCGGTCCAGCTGGCGAACGTCTCCGAGAGCGCATGCGGCTCGGTCGTCACGGCATAGCCGAGCGGCTCGAAGAGCCGCCGGATGAGCGCCTCGCCGCCGCGGGAGGGGAGGACCGCGATCGTCGTCTCAAACGGCAACGCCTCGTCGGCAAGTGCCTGACGCTCCTTGCTGCGGCCGCCCATCGCCGTGCCGAAGTGGTCGGCGAGCGCGACCGAGAGGAACGATGACGCGACGTACGGCCGGTCATTCACGTACGGCTCGAGCGACGGACCCTCGCGGCGGCCACGCGACAGCCCGACCGGGTCGATGTCGAGGACGAGGGCCGCGGTGCAGCGCGCGTTCGTCGCCTCGGGGTAGAAGACGTGCGCCGGCCCGAAGGCGAGGCTGCGTGTGTGGACTCGACCGGGGCTCTTGTGGAGGAGGTAGCCCAGGTCGGTCGCGGGCTGCTTCGTGAGGGTGATCGTCAGGAGCACTTCCACAGTCTGATGGATGGACCACCCATCGCGGAGCAGCACCGCGTCCCGTATCGTCGCTGCCATGGACGAGCCGTGGCGCGCCTGGATCCCGGGCTTCGATCGCCTGGCGGCGACCTACGACGACGCGGTCCTTGACCCCTGGCTCGCCTACGAGGCGGCCTGGTCGTTCGTGGCGCGCTCGCTGGCGGCCGGCCTCGGCGACGTGCACGGGCGGCGGGTGGCGGACGTGGGCTGCGGGACCGGCGAGTTCCTGCGCCGCCTGGTCGAGCGGGGCGCGATCGGCGTTGGCGTCGAGCCGTCGCCCGGAATGCGCGCGGCGGCCGAGCGCAAGATCCCCGGCGCCGCCGTCGTCGACGGCCACCTGGCGGCGATCCCGCTCCCGGACGGCGGTGTCGACGGCGCGATCGCCACCTATGTCGTCAGCCACCTCTCCGCGGCCGAGCAGCCGGCGGCGATCGATGAGCTGCTGCGCGTGGTGGCCGCGGCGGGGCCGATCGTGGTCGTCGACGTCGCGAGGGCCACGCCGTCCGAGATGCCGCGCGTCCGGGACATCCTCCGGGCGGCCAGTCGGGAGGACCAGCTCGCCTGGTACGAACAGGGATCTGGCCTCGACGTCGCCCTGTGGCGCGGTCGCCTCGAGGCCACCGGGCGCCGCGTCGCGACCGAACCCCTCGGGCCGCTGCTCCTCGGCCTCGCGGGCCTCCGCGGGGAGGCGAAGGGTCGTGACCCGGCGCCGTCCGAGCGCTAGCCGAGGCCCGCGAAGAGGTCGGTCTCCGGGCGCGTCTCGCCCAAGGGCACGCGCGCGGCGCGAAGGATGAACGTCTCCTCGCCCCATAGCTCGGCCAGCGCCTCCCGGCCGAGGGCCATCAGCGGGCTCTCCTCCGGCGAGATCTGGGTCCGGTGGGCGAGGAGGGCCGCCCAGCGGGCGTCGGCGAACGCGCGGACGTCGATCCGGGTCGTGATCGCCGCGTCGTCGACGGTGGAGCGGCGCATGAACTCGTCCCAGCGCGCCAGCTCCTCCTCGCTCCCCTCGGCCGGCCGCGACCACCACGAGGGTTTGCCGGACTCCTCTGCCCGGGCGGCCATCGCCTCCCGCCGCTGGCGCGAGATTGCCTGCTCGTAGAGCTTGGCGGGGGCCCACGGCTCGAGGCCGCCATCGGCAACGGACGGGCCGGAGCCGCCATGCTCCGGGGCGACCTGGCCCGGGTACCACTCGGGATCGCCGGCGCGATAGAACGCGCCGATGGCGACCTGGTGGGCCCGGATATGGTCGGGGTGCCCGTAGCCGCCGAAGTCGTTGTAGTGGGTCACGACGTCGGGCCGGTGGACCCGCATGAGCCAGACGAGGCGCCGGATCGCCTCGTCGAGGTCGGCCTGCCAGAAGCAGCGCGGATCCTGGTTGGCGGGCGTGCCCATCATCCCGGAGTCGCGGTAGCCGAGGTTCTCCCAGGTCGACACGCCGAGGGCGGTCATGGCGGCCTCCAGCTCGCCGGCCCGGATCTCGCCGAGGCGCCGGTGGTTCTCGGGCGTGTCCATGTCGGGGACGACGATCTCGCCGAGCTCGCCGCGCGTGCAGGTGACGAGCACGACGCGGTGCCCCTGCGAAACGGCCCGGGCCATCACCCCCCCGGTCCCGATCGTCTCGTCGTCGGGGTGGGCATGGACGGTCATCAGGGTGTGGTGGGCGGCGGGGGGACGGGACGCGGACATTGCGGGATCGTACCCGGACCGCCGCCACGGTGGTCAGATCGGCGGATCTCCGGCATCATCGTCGCACCGGCCGGACCGGGTGCGCCTGCCCGCCGCGGCCCTCGCGGAGGACTCCGATGTCCACGATCGAGCGCGTCCCCCTCGCACGAACCCGTCGGATCACGGCCGCCGTCGCGGTCCTCTTCGCCGCCCTGACGCTGGTCGGCGGCGCTGCCCCGGCGCCCACGAACGCTGCCGTGTCACTCGGTCTCGCCCTGTGGAAGTCGGGCTTCCAGCAGCCTGTGGCCATCGCCAGCGCCGGCGACAGCAGCGGCCGGATGTTCGTCGTGGAGCAGGCCGGCCGGATCCGCGTCGTGACGAGAGCGGGCACGGTTCTCGCCACCCCGTTCCTCGACATCCACGCCCGGGTCTCCTGCTGCGGCGAGCGGGGCCTCCTGGGGCTGGCCTTCCACCCCTCATACCGGACGAACGGGCGCTTCTACGTCTACTACACCGACAGGGTCGGCTCGCTCGTGATCGCCGAGTACCGGCGCCTGGCCGCCAACGCGAATCGCGCCTCCGCCACCGAGCGTCGCCTCCTCCGGATCGCGCACCCGACCTTCGCCAACCACAACGGCGGCCAGCTCGCCTTCGGCCCCGACGGGTTCCTCTACATCGGCACCGGCGACGGCGGCAGCGGGGGGGACCCGAGGGGGAACGCCCAGAACCGGCGCAGCCTGCTTGGCAAGATCCTGCGCATCGCCCCGAACGTCACCAGCGCCACGCCCGCCTACCGGATCCCCTCGACGAACCCGTGGGCGAGGAGCACCACGATCCGCCACGAGATCTGGGCCTACGGCGTTCGCAACCCGTGGCGCTTCAGCTTCGATCGCCGCACCGGCGACCTCTGGATCGGGGACGTGGGCCAGGACCGCTTCGAGGAGGTCGACCGCTCGCGGCGCGCTGCGGGCGGCGGCCGCGCGGCGAACTTCGGGTGGAACCGGTTCGAGGCGTACTCGTGCTACAAGAGCCCCTGCTCCGCGACCGGCAAGACCTTCCCGATCGCCGCCTACGCGCATGGGGCCAACGGCTGCTCGATCACCGGCGGCTACGTGTATCGCGGCAGTCGCTACCCAGCCCTGGCGGGCCGCTACCTCTTCGGAGACTTCTGCAGCGGGCGGATCTGGTCCCTGGTCGCGGGCGGGGCCTCGCGCCAGACCCGAGTCCTGCTGCGCGACACGGCGCTCACGATCAGCGCGTTCGGCCAGAACCAGGCCGGCGAGCTCTTCGTCGCCGACTACGGCACCGGGCGGATCTTCCGCATCACCGGCAGCTGAGCCCGGGCGGCGACGAGCCGCCCGCGACGCGCCCCGCTCCGGGCTCCCGGCTCGCTACGATGCCCGGGCCATGACCACGCGCGCCGCACCCGGCCCGCTCGCCGGCATCCTCGTCGCCGACTGCAGCACGGTGCTGGCCGGCCCCTACGCCACCATGCTGCTCGGCGACCTCGGCGCCGACGTGGTCAAGGTCGAGCCGCCGGAGGGCGACGGCACGCGGGGCTGGGGCCCGCCGTGGGTCGGCGAGGGCGCGGCCCGGACGGCGTCCTACTACCTCGCCGTCAACCGCAACAAGCGCTCGATCCGCCTCGACCTCAAGATCGACGAGGGCCGCGAGGTCCTGCGCCGCCTCCTGGCCCGGGCCGACGTCCTCGTCGAGAACCAGCGGACGGGCGGGTTCGCCCGGCTGGGCTTCGACGACGCGACCCTCGCGTCGCTGAACCCGCGCCTCGTCCACCTCGCGATCAGCGGGTATGGCCCGACGGG
Source organism: uncultured Chloroflexia bacterium (assembly GCA_963776355.1). Lineage (GTDB taxonomy): Bacteria > Chloroflexota > Limnocylindria > Limnocylindrales > CSP1-4 > CTSoil-043. The sequence goes on from CAVZLU010000006.1 coordinate 731,449, forward strand.
CCCCGACGCCGCGAGCCCCGGCTATGACTTCATCGTCCAGGCGGTCTCGGGCCTCATGTCGATCACCGGACTCCCCGACGACGAGGGAGGCCGGCCGACGAAGGTGGGCGTCGCGGTGAGCGACCTCACGACCGGGATGCTCGGGGCGACCGCCGTGCTGGCGGCGCTCGCCGGGCGCGACCGCGCCGGCTCGCCGGCGTTCGGGCAGGGACAGCGGATCGACATCTCGCTGCTCGAGTCGACCCTCGCCTGGCTCGCCAACCAGGCCCAGGGCTGGTTCGTCACCGGGCGCGCGCCGACGCGGCGGGGGAACGCGCATCCCAGCATCGTGCCCTATGAGACGTTCGCCACCGCCGATGGAGAGATCGCGGTCGCCGTCGGCAGCGAGCGCCAGTGGGCCAGGTTCGCGGACGCGATCGGTTCGTCGGAGTTGACGGACGACCCCCGGTTCGTGACCAACGGCGACCGCGTCGAGAACCGCGACGCGCTGCGGCCACTCCTTGCCGCGCGCCTCGCCGCGGCGCCGACGGCGGACTGGATTGCCCGCCTCGGTGCGGCCGAGGTGCCGGCCGGGCCGATCAACGACGTCGCCGCGGCGCTGGCGTCGCCCCAGGTCGCGGCCCGCGGGCTCGTCGTCGACATCGAGCATCCCGTGCTGGGCACGATCCGCCAGGTTGGGCCGCCGTTCGACCTGCAGGTCTCGCCGGCCGCGGTGCGGGCGCCGCCGCCGCTCCTCGGCGAGCACTCCGACGCGGTCCTCGCGGAGCTCGGGTTCGGCCCGGGCGATATCGAACGGCTTCGCGACGCGGGAGTCATCTGAGCCTCGCCGCCCCCCCTGGCCGCCATCGTCCTCCGGCCCACGAGGGGATCCGCGGGCGCTCCAGATCCGGCGCGAGATGCCGGGACGACATCCGGGCGTCGCCGCCGACGGGGTGATGGCGTGGGCGCGGGCCGCGAGGTGTGAGAGCAATGGGTGAGTGAGAGTGTGGGGTGGATGGGGTGGGTGAGAGTGCAGGCCGGGCTGATCGCGGCGTGGTGGGGTGCGGTGAGGGCTACTGCTGGCGGTGCTGCGGCACGTCGACTGGCGGTTGGTGGGTGCGTCCTTGTGGTGAGATGCACAACGCTTCGGGCTGCCTCTACACGGTGCCTGTGGGATGTCGACGGCGGACAGGCGTCGCGGCGAGCCACATCGGGCGGGCGGGGACGCGCCCGGATCGCGGTCTGATTCCCACGTTGACGAGCGGGTGAGGTCTCTGCGACGGTGCAGCGTCGGGCTCCGCCGGACCACGAGAGTGGGTCCTCGACGACGGCCACCGGGACGAGATCCGGAGCTGCGGAGCGGCTCGGAGCGCGCTATGACGCGGCCCGAAATGCTCGCGAAGGCCGGCAACCTGAACCATGCCCTCGGCGAGGTGCAGGCCGACATCGTCGCATGCTGGATGCCGATCACGTGCCGACGGCGGAGTTCCTGCTCGCGACCATCCTATTTCGACGATCCGGCGATAGCTTTCGTGCAGACGCCGCAGGATTTCTACAACCTCGATCGTTCGAGCACGAACGGAGCGGCGACGGCCGCGTCTTCAACGAGGAGGCCGTCTTCTACCGCGTATCGCCCCGCCAAGAATCGCTGGCAGGCGCCTTTCTGGTGTGGCCTGCGCCTGGTGCGGACGGATGCTCGCTCGGTGGTGGGGTGGCCACCGCCAGCGTGACCGAGGACATCACACCTCGATGCGGATGTCCGGGCGGGCTGGAAGGGCGTACCACAACGTGGTACTGGCCGCGGCCTGCCCGACGACGCGCGTACTGCTCCAGCGGAACCGCGGGCGCTGGGCGCCATGCAGGTGCGCGGACCGAGAACGCACGTTCGGCCCGGGACTCGTAAGCCCAGCGGGTGGCGTTCTGACACGCTTCGGCTGGTTCGACTCGTGGCGCACGTTCGCCTACATGGTATCGCTGCTCGTGTGGCACGGCGCGTCCGAGGCGCCGGGAGGTCTCGTGCTCTCCTGGCCACGCTCGCATCCAGTTCGTCGCGCTGCGCCTCCTGGCCGGGGTCACTACCGCCGGTCCTCCGCTGTTCGAGGTCCTCCGGATGCCAGCGATCCTGCCCGCGACGATGGCGCTCGTCATGCCCCGCCGCGACCTGCGGTTCGTGTCACGCCGAAGGGACAGCAGGGTGGTGATCGCGCCCGCGTCCCCGTCCCGCGCCTGCATTCGACGCTTGCTGCCGCCTCGGTCCTGGGGCTCGCGTGGTTCACCCTGACCCTCGCCGGCTCGGGCCGCTGGAGTACGCCGTCCCGTGGGCGGCCGTCGGGGCCGCGTTCTTCATGGCCCTCAACCTGGCGTTCCTCATCGCCGCGATGGGGCGGATTCGCTGGTCTCGCTCGCTGGCAATCGCGCGCCAGCGTTCGGCTCGCCGTCCGCCTGCCGGCTACCTTCGACGGCCGTCGCGTCGAGCCGCTCGACCTCTCGCTGACCGGCGGCCGCGCCGCCGGCGACGCGGCCGCCCTGCCGCCCGCCGCGACCCAGCTCGCGACGGGCCGGGAGCTGTGGGTTGAGCTGCACGGCGGGCTTTGCGGTTCGGCACGGCGCGCGAGTGAGGAGTCGTGAGCTGGGTGAGGAGCGGGAGGAGGGAGGTGGCGGCGATCGCGATCAGGGGTCGCGGCGCACAGCTGTGGAGCCGCGCGCCGGAGGGCGAGCTGTCGGATGCCGCTGACGGGTGCGGCTCGCCGCGATGGCCGCCGGCGCTGCCCGTTCCCCGCCCTCTCAGTGGCTCACGGCGTCGACGTTGCCGGCCTTGAAGAGGCCCACGGCGCCCCGGCCGACGAAGTTGAAGGCGTGCGTGACGAAGGCGTAGTTGCCGTCCTCGGGGATGTTGAACTCGACGATCGCGCCCTGGGCCGGCGACAGGTCCACGGCCTGCGAGCCCCAGCCACCGGCGTTGCCCTTGACGAGCGAGATCCCCTCCTTGTGGACCGTGTCGAAGATCGTCCCGACGACGTGGAACGAGCTGTCGATGTTGGGCCCGGCGTCGAGGACGAACACGCGGAGGCGGTCCTTGGCCGCGACCTCGATGGGGTTCTCCTTGTACTGGGATGCAACCCCGTTGAAGACCACGAAGTCGGGTGCCGGGTTGCCGCTGGCCGCCTTGTTGTAGTCCGCCGGCTGACCCTGGCCGCCGAGGTACCACTCGCTCTGCACGAACGCGTACTCGTGATCGACCTTCGGCAGGCCGCCCGTGGGCTCCACGATGACCATCCCGAACATCCCGTTCGCGATGTGGTGCAGGGTGGGAGCCGTCCCGCAGTGATACATCCACACCCCGGCGTACTCGGCCTTGAACGTGTAGGTGAACGTGGCGCCGGGCAGGATGGTCACCATCTGGTGGTCCATCGCCGTCTGGCTGGCGTGGAAGTCGATCGAGTGCGGCATCTGGCCCTGGTTGATGAGGTGCGCCCGGACGGTGTCGCCGAGCTTCACCCGGATGGTGGGGCCGGGGACCGTCCCCCCGAACGTCCAGGCATGGACGACGTAGCCCGGAGCGACCGTCATGTCCTTCTCGATGATCGGCATGTCGATGTCGTGCTCGGTACCGGACATGAGGGCCGGGGCCTTCGGGTCGAAGACGGTGTACGCGGGCGCCGTCGGATTCGGAGCCGGGGTCGCTGCCGGGTCGCCGGAGCCCATGCCCGGCATCTCGCTCGGCGCCGGGCTGGCCGCCGAGGCAGGTGCCGCGCTGGCCGGGGCAGCTGGCTCGCGGGCGCCGCCGGGGTCGCGGACGTGCCGCCCGCTCCGCCCCCTCCACCCACCGCTGCCGTGCCGTCGCCGATGGGGGTCGCGGCCGGGGCGTACGTCCACTGCGAGGCCGCCGAGCCACCGCAGCCCGCCAGGGCCGCGGCCAGCGCGAGGGAGAGGCCGGCCCATGCCCGGGTTCGATTCATCGCTCGGTCCTTTCGGGGGCCGCGCCCTGGGGCGCGGCGAGCTGGGCGATCGACGTCCTGGCGAGGACGTCGACGAAGGCCGCCCGGGCCTCGGCCCAGGCGGAGTGGAGAAGGGACTCGGGATCCTCGCCGTGCGGCCCGCTGCCGGTCGCGCAGCCCTCGTAGCTGCCGGCGCCCTCGACGGCCTCCACGAGCTGGAGAAGGGAGACGGCGGTGGCGTCGCGACGCAGGCAGTAGCCGCCGTTCTTGCCGCTGACCGCACCGACGATCCCGGCCCGCGTGAGGTCCGCCATCACCTGCGGCAGGAAGCGGCCGGGAATGCCCATCCGCTCGGCGATCAACCGCCCGGAGATCGGGCATCGATCCTCGGATGCCAGGTGCAGGCAGGCCCGGATCGCGTAGTCCGTCCGCTTCGTGAGCTGGAGCCGCATCGGACCGCCTTCTGTATCGTCGACCGAGATCCGGTCCGCGTTAATATATCACCAAGTTAGTTAGTGTTGTCAAGGGTCAGGCGCAGGAGTTACGGGCGACGGTCCTTCGAGCCGGGTCGGATGCGGCGAGCCTTCGGCGGGCTGACGAACCAGCCCGCCCGCGCGGTGGGTGGGCCTCAGTCGGCCCGGGCGGCGTGGCCCTGGTCGACCACCGGGAGGTGCCCGCCACGGCGAACGGGCAGGTCCGCGAGGTGCGCCCGACCGAGGACCTGGAGCATCGCGTCCTGGGCCTCGAAGAAGAGGTCGTGCACGTCGCAATACCCGTCGAGGCCGCACGGCCCGCCCCGCAGGACGCACGTTCGCCGCCTGCTGTCCCCCTCGACGGCCTCCACGACATCGAGCAGGCTGATCGCGTTCGGCGGCCGCGTCAGGCGGTAGCCGCCGGCACGCCCGGTCGTGGCCTCCACGATGCCCGCCGCGAGCAGGTCGCCCATGACCTGGGGGAGGAAGCGGACGGGGATCGACATCTCCTCCGCGATCCGCCGCACCGACAGCACCTTGCCTGCCGGTGTGCGGGCAAGGGCAAGCACCGCCCGGACGGCGTAGTCGCCCCGCTTCGTCAGCTCCATGCGCACGATCCGAGTATGGGACGCGGGCGCGCCGTCCGCGCGTCGCGCGCAGCAGGGTCTCTACCCGGTCCGTGCATTCCTGCACGGGATCTGGCGGCGTCGGCCGACGCCGCTGCTAGACTCCCGGCGACGATGGACAGCCCCGCCGCGCCCGATCCGGGCGGCGCCGGCAGCGGGTTACGAGGGAGGAACCGATGGCGGACGACCGCGAGCGCTGGGCGCTGATCCTCGGAGCGTCGAGCGGCATGGGCGAGGCGGCCGGGCTGGCCCTCGCGCGAGCGGGCTACCGAATCTTCGGCGTCCACCTCGACTTCCGGGCGAGCCTCGGGCACGTCGACGACATCAGGGCGGCGATCGAGGCGGCCGGGTCCGAGGCGCTCTTCATCAACATGAACGCGGCCGACGACGAGAAGCGAGCCGACGCGATCGCCCGGTTCTCGGAGCGCCTCGCCGCCTCGCGCGCCGACGGGAGACGGCCCTACCTGCGGGTGGTGATGCATTCGCTGGCATTCGGCTCGCTCCAGCCGTTCCTCGCCAAGGATCCCAAGGCCCAGATCAGCCGCAAGCAGATGGAGATGACGCTCGACGTCATGGCCAACTCGCTCGTCTACTGGGTCCAGGACCTGTGGCGGGCGGGGCTCCTCGAGACCGGCTCAAAGGTCTTTGCCATGACCTCGGAGGGCTCGGCCCGCGTGATCCCCTCCTACGGGGCCGTCTCGGCGGCCAAGGCCGCCCTGGAGTCGCACTGCCGCCAGCTGGCCGTGGAGATGGGCCGCCTCGGGGCGGGCGTGGCGGTCAACGCCATTCGGGCCGGGGTCACCGACACGCCGGCCATGCGTCGCATCCCGGAGTCCGCCCGGATGGTCGAGGTCACCCTGGGGCGCAACCCGCACGCGCGGCTGACCACGGTGCAGGACGTCGCCGAGGCCCTCGTGACGCTCGCGTCGACCGACTCCGACTGGATCAGCGGCAACATCATCAACGTGGACGGCGCCGAGTTCGTCAGCGGGTAGCGTCGGGCGCCGGTCCGGGGGCCCAGAGGCCCGGGTCCGGCCTCAGGCCTCGGATGCCAGCCAGGCCGTCCGGACGCGTGCTGCCGGCGTCATCTCGACTGCGCCGTCCTCCCGAACCCACCACGCGGCAAGCCCGAGACCACGGGCGCGGGCGGCGATCCCGCGCGACCCTTCCAGGAACAGGGTCTTGGACCAGACCTCGGCCCAGGCGGGGTCCGGGCCGGCGACGGTCACCGCCAGCAGGCCCTCGCCTCCCGGCTCGCCGTTCCGCGGGTCGATCAGGTGGTGCACGTCGCGACCCGCGTCGGTTCGCCAGCGGTGGACGGCGATCGACGAGGTGGAGATGGCCCCGTCCCTGACGGCCACGACCGCGACCTCATCGCCGCCGCCGGGATCCTCGACGCCGACCATCCAGGGGCCCTCCTGGGGGGCCGCGCCGCGGGCCACGATGTCGCCGCCCGCCTCGAGGAGGGCCCCGCCGCCGGGACCCGAGAGCTCGGGCACGGTCCGTTCGAGGACGGCCATCGCCCAGCGGATCGCGAGGCCCTTGCCGATCCCGCCGAGATCGATCGGCGCCGCCACGGCGGCCTGCCGATTCCGGGGATCGAGGTGGAGCCAGCGGCCGTCGGCGAACACGCCCGGGCGCCCGCCGGCGGCGACGGCGGCGGGTCGTGCGCACCGTGCCGGCCGACGCGACGTCCTCTCCCGGCGACACCGCCGACGGGATCGGGGCGCCGGCATAGCCGAGCCGCTCCAGGTCGCGCAGGACTCGCGCGTCGAATGCCCCGCGGGTCACCCGGTGAGCACGGTCCGCGGCCGCGAGCGCCGCCCCCAGCCACGGGCCGACCGCCACCCCGGCTGGGTCGCCGGCGCGTGCGTTGAGGGCCATCAGGTCGCTCGTCGGGCGGAAGCGCGACAGCGCCTGCTCGATCTCCTCGATGACCGCGGAGACCGCCTCCCAGCCCGCGCCGGCCCGCCCCTCGGAGACGCCGACGACCGTCAACCGCAGCGGGGACCCCATGGCGCGCCGCTCGAAGGCCGCGACCGCCGCCGCGCCGCCGCCCGGGCCGGGCGGGGAAGGCACCGGGATGCGGTCCGACGGACTCAGCAGGGCTTGCCCGAGGCCGTCGTGCAGGCGTTGACCACGGGCCTGCTCGACCCGGAGCCCGCCGACCTGGTCGACACGTAGACCGTCGAGCGGGAGACCGCCGGCAGCCGCGTGGACGGGACGGACAGGGCCGCGGCCGAGCCGGCCGCCGTCTTGACCTGCTTCCCGAGGACGTCGAGCGCCTTCTCATGGTCGGCGATCCCGTCGGCGACCGCCTTGTACCTCTCCGCCGCAGCCGAGTACGAACCGTCGAGCTGGGTCAGCCGGCTGTCCAGCGCATCGTGGCTGAGCTTGAGCCGCGCGATCGCATCGGCCGCCGGCGCGCGGTCCTCTGCCAGGCGTTCATCGGACATGGCCTGGAGGGCCGTGACGCCGGCCAGGGAGACGGCGTACAGCCCGGCCGTCAGCCCGACCGCCACGACGACGTGGATCGGGCGCCGAGCCGCGGCCGCCGGTCGCGCGACGGCGCCTCGCGGCACGACGGCCAGGGCGGGGTGGGCGCGCTGCGTGGCGGGTTGGAGGGCGGCAGAGGGCTCAGTCATCGTCGACCTCGCCGCCACCGGCCGCGCCGGAAGCACCGGTCGTGGCGTGTGGCGTGGGCCTGGGCGCCGCGGCCGTCGACCGCACGACCGTCTTCCTGACCACGGTCGTCACCGGACGGGCCGCCAGCGCGGCAGCGGCGGCTGCTGCCTGCTTGTTGAGGACGGCCAGCTTCTTCTGGGCCGCGACGATCTGGGCCTGGAGCGCCTTTGCGGTTGCGCCGTCCGTCCCGATGCGGGCGTTCGCCGCGTCGAGCGCCGCCTGGAGGTCCGCGGCCTGCGCCAGCGCGGCATCGAGGCGCGCCTGCAGGTCCGACCCGCGCGCCTCCTCGTTGGCAAGCTGGCTGGCCAGGCTCGCGGGGTTGACGGGCGGTGCCGCCGCCGGCGCGGACGCGGCCGTCCACTCGGCGGCGGCGCTGATCGCGGCCACGCCGAGCCCGAGGCTCCCGACCACGCCCACCGTGATGGCAGTTCGCCGGGCCGCGATCTTGACGGTTTCATTCATCGCATCAATTCCTCCGCTGGCGTGCTCGAGGCATTGGCGGGGCCGAGGGACGCGGTCGCCTCCCGGTTCCGGGCCTCCCGGATCGGGGTTGGACGGGCCAGCGGCGGGGACGCGTCGTCCTCGGTTGACCGGCCGGGCCTGCCTGCTCGCTTGTCAGGCAGCGAGGTGGAGAACGTCGGGCGGGCCTTCCTCGAGACCCAGTAGCGATAGGCGCCGGCGAACAGCACGACGATGCCCGTGGCCACGTACAGGGGGACCAGGGTGGTGGAGTCCGTGCCCGCCAGGAGGCCATGGAGCCACGACGCGATCCAGGCCGCCAGGGCGAACCGGTGGAGCTTCAGCCACAGCCCCTTCGGGAGAAGGCTGGACCAGCGGGCCGTGACCCCCGAGATCAGCGCGGCGTACAGGCCGAGCGTGCCGAGGGCGACGGCCGCGCTGCGGTACCCCGAGAGCCCGGGGATGAACGAGCCCTGGATCCCGACCCCGGCGTACGGATCCACGATGATGCTGACGATGTGCGCCGCCAGGAAGGCAACCACGAAGACGAACAGGTTCTCGTGCCACGGGAAGAGACGCTTGGAGAGCTTCCACGTGGACTGGTTCGTCGGGTGGCTCAGGATGAGCCCGAGGCTGACGAGGATGGTCAGCAGCACGTACGCCGTGATCCCCGTGGCGCGGCCCGCCAGCCAGATCCGCATGTGGGCCTGGTAGTCGGACGTGGCCGGCACGACCTGGCCGGTCGTGAAGACGATGACGATCCCCAGGAAGGCGCCCAGGACGACCCACGTCCGGGTGCTCAGCCGCATCGCGGCGTGTCCGGACGGGGAAGGCGGCGGCGGATCGAGCTCATGGGGACTCCCGGCGTCAGGATCGTGGCAGAGGCCTTCGCACCCCGTCTGAGTCCCACGGGCCGCAGAAGGTTTCAGCCGACTTCATCGTTTGCGGGCCGCTCCCGTTCGGGCTACCGTCAGCGCCGGAGGTATCGATGGCCGACGCCGCTCCCCATCACCCGGTCGAGGGACATCCCCACACCCACGACCGGTTCTGCGGCCACGCCGCCGTGACCCACGACGACCACGTGGACTTCCTGCACGACGGGCATGTCCACCACGTCCACGAGGACCATGTCGACGAGGAGCCCGGGGCGGATCTTGGCGCCCACGTTCCGCATGCCGGACACATGCACGTCCACGAGCCCGGCTGCGGACACACCGCGGTCGCCCACGAGGACCACCTCGACTACGTGCACGGCGACCACCGCCATGCCGGGCACCACGTCCATTACGACGAGCATTGACCGGGTCCCCGGGACGCCCACGCTGGGCTCGCGGCCCGGCACGCCCGGCGGCGATGCAACTCCGACCGCCTCGCCAGCGAGACCCGGGCGCGGGCCTACGGGGTGACGTCGGGGCCCACCTCGATCACCTGCGGACCACCGTGGGTCGTCTCGGCGACCACGAGACGTCCGCGGTGCTCCTCGTGCGGGTCGCGCAGGACGATCCCGAAGGTGTCGAGGAGGCGGTCCGCGGTCAGGACCTCGGCCCCCGGGCCCAGGGCGACGACCCGCCGCGCGAGCAGGAGCACCTGGTCGTACTCGATCGCCTCGGCGATGTCGTGGGTCGCGGTGACGATGGCGGCGCCGCGGGCGAGCTCCGCGGCGAAGGCCCGCAGGTAGAGCTCGCGCCCGCCCGCGTCGAGGCCGGACGTCGGCTCGTCGAGGACGATGAGGTCGGCCCGCCGAGCAAGCACCTGGGCCAGGTAGACCCGCTGCTGCTGGCCGCCGGAAAGGCTGCGCAAGGGCATGCGCGCGATGGTGGCGGCGCCCATCGACGCGAGGGCCCAGGCGACCAGCTCGTGATCCTCGGCGCGCATTCGGCCGAAGAGGCCCAGCTCCGGGTAGCGGGCCATCCGGACCACGTCGATCGCCCGCAGCGGCAGCACGAAGCCCGACGCGTGGAACTGGCTCTGGTAGGCGAGCCGTGCCGGCGTCCCGCCTGCCCGGGCTCCCAGCACCGTGAGCTCGCCGTGGACCGCGGGCAGGAGCCCGACGAGCGTCCGCAGCAGCGTCGACTTGCCCGACCCGTTGGTGCCGACCAGGGCGAGCGAGGTCCGCGGACGGACGAGGAGGTCGATCGCCTCGACGACGGGCCGGCCGTCGTAGCCGACCGCCAGGCCGCGGGCCTCGATGCTCGGCAGGGTCGCGACCGGGCCGCTCACGCCGTGGCCTCGTCGGGGGCCGGGATCCGGGCCCGCGCGTTCACCACCGCCAGGACGACGAAGAAGATGACGACGGCGACGAGGACGATCGTGGCCCCGGCGGCGGTGTTGAGGTAGTAGCTCAGGAGCAATCCGAGGTAGGAGGAGATCGCCCCGATGAGCGCCCCGACCGCCATCATCGCCCCGATCCGGTGGGCGAGCAGCGCCCCCGCGCTGGCCGGGGCGAGGAGCATCCCGAAGACGAGGAGCGTGCCGACGGTCTGGAACGACGCGATGACGGTGCCGGCCACGAGCAGCAGCATGAGGTTGTGGTAGCGACGCGCCGGGAAGCCGGCCACGTCGGCCTGGTCGGGGTCGAAGCAGAGGAGCAGGAACGGACGGGCGAAGGCGAACGCGGCCGCGCCGACGAGCGCCGTCGCCACGACCTGGAGGAGGAGCTCGCCCGGGCCGATGCCGAGGATCTCGCCGAAGAGGATCCGGATCAGGTCCCCGCTGAACGTCGTCGAGCGGGAGACGATCACGACGCCGAGGGCGAGCATGCCCACGAACAGGAGCCCGATCGCGCTGTCCGACGAGAGTCGCGAGCGGGAGGTCACGACGCTCACGCCGCCGATCATGACCAGGGCCCCGGCGGCTGCCCCGACGATGCCGGGCACGCCGATGATCAGGGCGATGGCCACCCCGGGAAGGACGCCGTGGGCGAGCGCGTCGCCGATGAAGGCGAGGCCGCGGAGCACGACGAAGGTGCCCACGATCGCGCAGGAGATCGAGACGAGGATGCCCGCGCCCAGCGCCCGGAGCATGAACTCGTTCTGGACGAAGGGGTCGATCAGCGGTCCCAGCGGGCGGCTCCTCGCTGCGCCGGCCCGCTCCTCGACGGGCGCGGCGCCTCAGCGCAGATTGTCGGCGATCGTGGTGGCGATGTTCACGAGGAACGTGTCGTAGGAGGCATCGGGCGGCAGTGCGTGGGTGGTCAGCTCGATAACCTTGGCGCCCGTCTCGTCCCCGATGGCCTGGGCCACCTTGGGCGATGTCCCCAGCTCCGTGAAGATCGCAGGCACGTTCGCGGCCCGGATCTTCGCGACGAGGGCGGCGATGTCGGCGGCCGACGGCTCTGCCGACGTCGTGAGGCTGGGCACGATCGCGCCGATGAGCCGGAGGTCGTAGCGTCGGGCGAAGTAGCCGAGGGACTCGTGGCCGGTGACCAGGGTGCGCAAGGCCGGCGGGACCACCGCGAGCGTCGACGCGACGCGCTCGTCGAGCGCGGCGAGACGGGCGTCGAGGTCCCTCGACCGGGCGGTGGCGTCGATCCCAAGGGCGGCGCCGAGGTCGCCGGCCAGGGCGTCCATCGCGTCCCGCACGGTGAGCGGATCCATCCACAGATGCGGGTCCTCGGCGCCGGGCGCCTGGTCCGGGTCGGCGGCGTCGACGCCTTCGCCCGACCCGACCCGACGGACGGTGACGTGGTCGGAGGCAACGAAGCGCTTCACGCCGGCCGCCTCGGCCTGGGCGAAGGCGTTGTCCATGCCGCCCTCGAGACCCAGCCCGTTTTCCACGAGCAGGTCGGCATGGGTGACGGTCTCGATGTCTTTCGCCGATGGCGCCCACTCGTGGGGATCGGCGCCGTTGGGCATGAGGACGACCACGTTGGCTGCGTCGCCGACCAGGTCCCGCACGACGGCTCCGAGGATCGAGTAGGTGACCACGATCGTCCTGCGTCCATCGGACGGCGAGGCCGGGGAGCCGCATGCCGCCACAATCGCGAGCCCGAGGGCAACGCATGACACGAGACGCAGTCTCACAGCGCGCCGGGCTCGATCGGGCTGCCTCCGCACGGCCTCCTCCCGCTCAGCCGGCTCAGGCCCGGACCGCGGATCGCTGGCACCCCGGACAGAGCCCGAAGAGCTCGAGCCGGTGCCCCTCGATGCGGTAGCCCGTTCGCCGAGACACCTCGCGGGCGACGGCGCCCAGCCCGAGGTCTCCGACCTCGATCGAGCGGGCGCAGCGCGCGCAGATCACGTGGTGGTGGTGTGCGGGCAGGCAGGCGACGTACGCATGATCCCCGCTCGGCAGGTCGATGCGCTCGACGGAGCCGACCTGCTCCAGGAGCTCGATCGCCCGGAAGATCGTCGCCCGGCCGATCCCGAGCCGCCGCTCGCGGACGTCGGCGCTGAGCTCGGCCGCCGTGAAGGTGGATCCCTCGCGAGCGGCGATGAGGTCGGCCAGGACCCGCCGCGGCCGCGTCAGCCGATAGCCGGCGTTGTCGAGTGCGGCGACGAGGGCGGTCGCGTCTCCCATGGCTGCAGGATAGCGTGAGCGCGCGATCCTGTCGAGACCTGGTATCATTCCCAAGGCCCTCAGCGCGCTGACCAGGCGGCCGGGCCGTCGCCGCGCGGGGCGCCGCGAGACGACATCGCCACCCGGCGACAGGACCGTGGACTTCTGTGACCGACGGCACCCCGCGCGCGGGCGATCGGCCCTCCCCGAGAGGCCGACCCGCCGACCACACTCCCTCGACCGTGGATGCGTCCCCGCGACCCGTGGCGCCGACCCGCCTTGTCTTGCTCACCGCGCTCGCCCTGGGCTTCGCCGCGCTCGCGGGCATCGCCGTCGGCGCGATCGCCTGGGCCTCCATCGCCTCGCGCCCGCCCGCCCCGCCCGGCGATCAGGGAGGGTACGGGTGGCCCGTCTCCCCGACGCCGGACGCCCTCGCCCGCGACACGGCCATCCGCCCGGCCGTGGCGGCGCCGCCCCTGCGCCTGACCGACCAGGACGGTCAACCCTTCGACCTCGCCTCGCTGCGCGGCAGGCCGGTGGTGGTGTTCTTCGGCTACACCCACTGCCCGGACGTCTGTCCCACCACGCTGGCCGACGTCCGCGATGCCATCGCGCTCGCCCGGGAAGACGGTCGGCGTGGTCTTCGTCACGGTCGATCCGGAGCGGGACGACGCGGCGGCGATGAAGCAGTACGTCGACTTCTACCAGTCCGGCTTCCATGGCCTGACGGGCACGGCCGACGAGATCCGCGCGGCCGCGGGGGCCTGGGGCGTCTCGTATGCCAGGGTCGACGCCGAGTCCGGCGCCGGCTACGCGATGGCCCACACGGCGGACGCCTACATCGTGGACGCCGAGGGACGCCTCCGCCACCGGATCTGGTTCGGAGCGGGCCCGGCCGTCTTCGCCGACCGCATCAATGGGCTGGCGACCGAGGCGATCACGACGGCGCCCCCGGCGCCCGCCGCGATCCCGACTGCCACCGATGCCGCAGCGCCCACGGCTGCCCCAGCGGCCACGGCTGCCCCGACGACCACGGCCGCCGCGACGGCCCCGCCGGCGGCTCTCGCAACGCCGCCCGCCGCGACCGCGCCGGGCGGAGGGCCCGCCCCGTCGACCGTCGTCCTGGCCAGGCTCCGGTCGTCCGTGGTCCGCGCCGGCCCGAATCGGATCGTGGTCACGGTGAGCGATCCCGACAACCGCGAGCTGGCGAAGCCGGACGTTGCCGCCACCTTCACGTTCCGATCGACGGACGACCCATCGCTGCCTGCCGTCGAGGTCCCCGGCATGTTCATCTGGGTGATCCGCGGCGGCAAGGCCGCCTACGTCGCCGAGATGACCCTGCCCCGCACGGGTGCATATCGCGCGACGATCACGCTCGATGGTCCGGCCGGCCGGCTCGGCTCCGCGGACTTCGCCCTCACCGCGCAGGCGCAGAGCCCGACTCCGCCGATCGGCGCCCTCGCTCCGTCCGTTCGAACGCCGGTCGCCGCGGACGTGAACGGCAACCTCCACCTGATCTCCACCGACGTCTACCCCGACGCGCGCTTCTACGAGCACTCCGTCGACGAGCTGCTCGCGGCCCACACGCCGTTCGTCTTCACGATCTACTCGCCCGCGTTCTGTCCCACCACCGCCTGCGGGCCGCTCCTGCGGTACATGAAGGAGATGGTGTCCGAGTTCCCGCGGATCACGTTCGTCCATGCCGAGCCGTACGTCATGCAGGATCTCGGTGGCAGGATCCAGCCCCGCTACGACGAGGGCCATTTCACCTGGGCGTCATGGAGCCTCGCCTACGGGATCCCGGTCGAGCCGTATGTCTTCGTCGTCGGCGCCGACGGACGGATCGTGGCCAGCTTCGAGCTGATCGTCGGTTCCGACGAGATCCGGGCGGCGGTCCGCACCGCAACCGGGGAGTAGCTCTCGCGGGTCCCCGATCGGGATGCGGTAAGGGCACCTTGCGTTCAGGACTCAAGGGCACTTGACTCCCCGGCGGCCGTGCCCGTACCATCCCGCCGTTCGGTCCGCCGCGGCGGATCGAAGCGTCCCCGCGTCCCACGAGGAGCCCTGCCCATGCTCGATGTCGGAGCCTTCACGAGCGGCCTGCTGACGGGCCTGCGCGAAGGCGTGGAAGCGGCCCTGATCGTGGCCATCATCGGGGCCTACCTCGTTCGGACCGGCAACGCCCGGCACCTCGGGAAGATCTGGATCGGCGTCGCGGCCGCCGTGTTCGTCTCGCTCGGGCTCGGGGTGGCGATCTTCGTCGCCCTCGGCGAGCTGCGCGAGCCGTATGAGCAGATCTTCGAGGGCGCCACGATGCTCCTCGCGGCCGGCGTCGTCACCTGGATGCTCTTCTGGATGCGCCGCCAGGCCGGCGCCGTGAAAGGCGAGCTCCAGCGGGCTCTCGACCGGGTCCTGACCTCGGGCAGTGCGTGGGGCCTCGCCCTGCTCGCCTTCACGGCCGTGATCCGCGAAGGCCTGGAGACCTCGCTGTTCCTGGTCGGCCAGGCCACCGCCGCCGGCGCCGATGCCGGGGCGGCCGGAGGGTTGTCGGTCCTCGCCGGCGCCCTGCTCGGGCTGGCGATCTCGATCGCGCTGGGCTACGGCTTCTATCGCGGCAGCCGCGCCCTCAATCTTCCGCGCTTCTTCCGCTGGACCGGGGTGCTCCTCGTCTTCATCGCAGCCGGGCTCCTGTCGGCCGCGGTGCACGAGTTCGTCGAGATCGGCTGGATCACCTTCGGCACGGCCACCGCCTTCGAGATCGGCGCGATCCTCTCCCACGAGCAGGGCATCGGGCTCTTCCTGCGGGCGATCTTCGGCTACTCGTCATCGCCCGAGCTCATCACGGTGGCGACCTGGATCGCCTACGTCGTGATCGTGCTCTCTCTCTACCTGCGGACGCCGCCGCCACGCGTCTCCGTCGCGATCGGGGAGCCGTCCGGCGCGACACCCGGTGCGAAGGCCTGATCCGATCGCCACGGGCCGACGTAAGGACGGGTAGGCTTTCCGTGCGTCCCGCCGCGCCGCGCGGCCCCCCACATCCGCACACGCTTGGGATCATCCATGTCGAACGACAAGCGCAGCGGTGGCACGCCACCGCCGACTCGGCGCGACCGCCGCGAAGCGGCCCGCCAGGATCGCCGTCTTGCGGCCGCCAGCACAACCCCGCCCAGGCCCGCCTGGAAGTCTCCCATGGCCCTGATCACGGTTGGTGCCGTGGCCGTGGGCCTCGTGGTCGTCGTGCTCGCCTCCGGCGTGCTGGGCGCGAAGGGCGGTGGCTCGACGGGCCAGCTCCTCGTCCCGATCCAGCCGGCGCCGAGCGGGCTCGTCAACCCGGCGAATGCGCGGGCCCTCGGCGCCTCGAGCGCGCCCGTGACGATCGACGTCTGGTCCGACTTCCAGTGCCCGTACTGCAGCCAATGGTCGCGTCTCGTAACGCCCGCCCTGGTCGACGAATACGTGAAGACTGGCAAGGTCCAGCTCGTCTACCGCGACTTCGCGTTCATCGACGGGGGCGACCCCAGCGGCGAGTCGCAGCAGTCGGCGTCGGCGGCCCGGTGTGCTGCCGAACAGGGCAAGTTCTGGCCGTACCACGACTATCTGCTGGAGAACCAGAACGGCGAGAACAAGGGCGGCTTCAGTCGCCAGCGCCTCGACGAGATCGCGACGGCCGTCGGCCTCGACATGACCGCCTTCGGGAGCTGCATGGGCGGCGACGCGCCGGAGCAGGCCGTCAAGGCAGAGACGGACCAGGGGAAGCAGGTCGGGATCGCGTCGACGCCCACGCTCGTGATCAACGGCGTCGTGCAGCGAGCCGGGGCCATCGAGATGGCCGACACCTCGGCGGGACCCGGCTTGCGGACGCTCATCGACGCGGCCCTCGCCGCGGCCTCGCCGGCCCCGTCCGGGTCCGCGGCCCCTTCCGCCTCGCCCGCCGCCCCGTCTCCTACGGCGGCCCCGTAGTCCCATCGGGCCGGCCGGCGGCCGGGGCCCGCCACTGACGCCAGTCACGCCCCGACCCGGGACCATCGGTCCCTGTCTGCGGGCCCCCGCGACGTCGAGAATCGGGCTCGCCCCGTTCTGGCGGAGAGCCCTTCGTCGTCGGCGCGCGCACGAGCCACGCAAGCATGACCGTCGCCCAGATCGCCCGCCGCTTTCGCCTGCCGCGACGGCGAGCCGCGGGGGGAGACGTCGACCTCGTCGGGCCGACGGCATCGTCGTCGTCGTGCCCCCGCTGCTCTCGCCCGCTGAGGATTCGGGATGTCCGCTGCTCCGGCTGCGGGAGCTACCTGGTCGCGGGGACCCTGCTCCGCACCGCGATCGTCCTGCTCGTGGTCGGCGTCGCGGTCGGTGGGACGGGGTTCGCCGCCCTGTCGGGCGTCCTCACGGCCGCACGCGCTCCTCTGCCGGTCGTGACCGCGCAGCCGGCCGCGCCGGCGGCCGGGTTCGTCGGCCCCAGGCCGCCCCTGGTCGTCGCGCCGCCGGCCGTCCGGGCCGGCCTGGTCCAGGCGAGCGCGATCAACGAACGTCTCGCCCGGTCTGCCGCGGCCCTGCGGACCGCGGTGAGCTCCCAGACGGCCGCGGACATCGCGACCATCCTGCGCAAGATCTCGGCTGACACGACCTCCGGGGAGCAGGTGGTCAGGCGGCTCGCGACGTGGCCGGAAACGGCCGCCCTGGGCGAGCGGCTCATCGCCCTCTACGGCAACCTCGGCACGGCCGCCGAAGCCGGGCTGGCCCACGCTCTCTCGGACCGGGCGGCCTACCGCGCGCAGGGAAGCGCGATGCTGAAGTCGCTGCGCGCCCTCGACGGGGCAGCCGCCGCGACCTCGGACGCGGCCGCGGCCAACGGCCTCCACCTGCCTGGATCGTCTGCCACGCCGTAGCGGCGTCGCCCGTCCCCGTCAGGACTCGGTCTCGTCCTCGATCGTCGTCGAGTGCTCGATCGTCGCCGCGTGTGCGACCGTGGACAGGACCGAGCAGTACCGCTCGACGGCGAGCGTGACCGCCCGCTCGACACGCTCCCGGTCGAGGCCGCGGCCGCGGACCGTGAAGCTGACCGCGACCCGCCGGAAGGTCCAGGGAGCGTCGGCCTGCTGGTCTCCGTCCGCGTGGCACTCGATCGAGGTGATGTCCTCGCGCCCCTTGCGCAGGATCTCCACGACGTCCCAGGTGGCGCACCCGGCGCCCGCCACGAGGAGCAGCTCGGCCGGGCCGGGCCCGGCGGCGCCGCCGTGGGGCCCGGAGTCGAGCGCCGTCCCGTCGGGCTCCGCCGGGGCCTCGAAGGCGACCCATGCGCCGGACCGCCCGTGGGCCTCGAAGCGGGCCGTCCCGGGACGCCAGCGCAGGTCGATCGACTTCATGCGAGCTCCTCGGGTCAGGTTCAAGGCCCGTCGTCGAACCGCGGATCACGCCCATCATCGCTCGTGGCGCCCAGCCCGGCTGATCGCGGGTCCCGGATGCGGGTCGGGCACGCCGCGCCCGCCCTGGCCTGGAGCGGCCGGGGCGCGCGGTTGGCGGGCCCCGCACGGGTCCCCGGGCGCAGACACGCAGTGGCCGGCGCGCGGATGGCGCTGCTATCATCCGCGCGTTCATCCGGCGCGGCCGCCGTGCGGCGCCGCGGACCGATCCAGCCCTCGGTGCGGAGGCCATCCGGTGCAGCTCTTCATCACGGCGATCCAGCACCCGATCCCGTTCCTGGTCGCCGGATCGCTCGCCGCCGGCTTCGTCGTCATCTTCCTGCGTGCCGCGATGTCGCCGGAGCGGCGGGCCGGCGCGATCGGCTGGGTGCGGGCGATCACGGGTCCGAGCTCGCGCTACCTGTATGGGTTCCTTGCGGTCGTGTGGGTCCTCGGATTCGGGTTCCTGATCCCGCAGTTCGCCAACACGGCCGCCTCGCCGTACGGGGCCGCCGCCCTCATCGCCCTCTTCAGCGGCTTCTTCATCATGATGGGGCTGCTCTGGAGCGTGATCGGCGAGTAACGAGCGCCGGGGGGCGACCCTGATCGTCCGCTTCGTGGGAGTGCCGGACCTCACTCCTCGTCGGGCGACGCGGCGCGCGGCCCGGTCGGCCGCGGACCGGTGTCGGCACGCCCGCTCTCAGCCACGCCGGCGGGCGATCCAGACCTCTTCCGACGGCCACCGCCGTGCCCACTCGAGCGTCACGTAGGGGGTTCGCGTGGTGGCGCCGGCGGGCGCCCGGAGCTCGACCAGGTCCTCCACCTCGAACCCGCTGGCGCGCAGGAGCCGGATCATGTCGCCGTGGCCGAGATGGAACTCGACGGACGCATCGTCTGCCCATTCGATCCGGCCCAGCCCGCCGAAGTGCGCCCTGGCGAGGCCGTCCTGCGCCGGGACGTCATCGTCCGGCGAGCACAGCATCAGCAACGTCGAGTTGCCCAGGAAGATGAGCCGGCCACCCGGGCGCAGGAGTCGCGCAGCCTCCGGGATCCAGGCGTACGGGTCGCACCAGATCGCCGCGCCGTACTCGCTGATGACGAGGTCGAACGAGGCGTCCGGCAGCGGGACGGCCTCGGCGCTCGCCTCGACGAGAGGGAACGACAGGCCGTGCTCGCGCTGCAGCTCGCGGGCTGTCTCGAGCTGGGCCGGGGTGATATCGACGCCCACCGGCCGTGCCCCGCGGCGGGCCAGCCACGCCGACACGTAGGCCGTGCCACAGCCGAGCTCGATCGTGTCGAGGCCGGCGACGTCGGGCAGGATCCGCGCCTCGGCCTCGGGCACGTCCCAGATCCCCCAGCTCGGCTCCGCGGAGGCCCAGGCGCGGCGGCCCGGCGCGACGTAGGCGGCGGCCTGGCGCGTCCAGTAGGCGCGATTGGCGAGGACGTGGTCGGGCAGCTCGCGATCAGTCATGGCCCGGCGCCATTCCGCACCGGACGCCGATCGCTCTCGCCGGGGTCCCGCTTCGCGGCATCGCCACGACGTTGGCGCGGCCCGGGGATCGTCAGGGCAGCTGCTGCAGGATGCCCTCTGCCATGCTGTTCGCCCCCAGCGAGAGGACGTAGTACACGACGTCGTCCTTGACGTAGAAGTACGCGCCACCCAGGCCGGCCGCCCCGCCGCCGTAGACGCTCTTGCCGCCGACCGTGGTCTTGGCGGCGCCCGAGTCGCCAAGCTGGCTTGCCGCCCATGACTCGAGCTCGGACGAGTCCACCCCCTTGACCTGGATGGCCATCACGAGGTTCCCGGCGTTGGTTCCCGCCGTGTCGGTCGGCGCGGCGATCGCCACTCGTACGTCCTGGAGGCTCCTGCCGCTGGCCTGCAGGAGCTTCTCGAGATCGGAGTCGCCGATGGGGATGCCGCCCGGGATCGAGTTGCCGTCAAAGCTCGACTTCTGGAACTTGACGCCGTTCACCTCCGAGGGCAGCTTCGCCTCGAGGTCGCCCGCTGTGCCGGGAGCGAGCGACGGCTGAAATGCCGAGCTGGGCTCGGGCGTGTCCTCCGTCGGCTGCGACGCCGCCGGCTCCGACGCTGCGGGCTGCGTGGCACCCGGCGCCGCAGTGGCGGCAGACGCGCTGCCCGGTGCCTGGCTTGCCGACCCGCCGCAGGCTGCCAGCAGCAGGGTCGTGGCAAGCGCGCCTCCGAGCAGTCTTCGATCGATCATCATGGTCTTCTCTCCGAGGGATTCCGGCGCCGACCGGCGCTCCCGGATTGTAGACCGCCTCGCCTGCGGATCGACGACCGACGCCCCGGATGAGGCGGCGCGGGCCCGGGGACGCACGCCGGAGCGGCCGGTGGGTGGACCCGGCGCCGTCCGGGTATCATCCATCCAGCATGCAGAGTGCATAGGATCTATGCACTCCGGATGAAATCGCGGCGCGACGCGACCACGGACTCGCGCTGAAGGGAACAGGGCACGATGGACGCGACGGAGAACACGGCGGCGATCACCGCCCGCGGGGCCGACGAGACGCCGTTCGTCAACCTCCGGGACCCGGCGAAGCGCCTCGGCCCTGATGGGAAGCCGGCCGTCAGCCGGCGGGCCTCGATCTGGGAGGACGTGCCCGACGAGAAGTGGAATGACTGGCGCTGGCAGCTGTCCAAGCGGCTCAACACGCTCGAGGACCTGGAGCAGGTCCTCAACCTCACCGACGACGAGCGCGAGGGCCTCTCGGCACCGGACAAGTTCCGTGTCGACGTCACGCCCTACTTCGTCTCGCTGATCGATCCCGACGATCCGGATGACCCCATCCGCCGGCAGGTCATCCCCGTGGGGTCCGAGCTGCGCGCCTTCACCGGGATGATGGAGGACTCGCTCGCCGAAGACCGCCATTCGCCGGTCCCGGGACTTGTCCACCGCTATCCCGACCGGGTCCTCATGCTCGTCACCACCCAGTGCGCGAGCTACTGTCGGTACTGCACCCGGAGCCGGATCGTCGGCGACGCCAGCCAGAACTTCAATCGCCGCGAGCACGAGGCCCAGCTCGACTATATCCGCCGCACGCCCCAGGTTCGCGACGTGCTGATCTCCGGTGGCGACGGCCTGACCCTGGCCCCCCGGCTCCTGGAGTCCGTGCTGCGGGGCCTGCGCGAGATCCCCCACGTCGAGATCGTCCGGATCGGCTCCCGCGTCCCGGTGTTCCTGCCCCAGCGTATCGACGAGGAGCTCGGCGAGATGCTGGCGAAGTACCACCCCATCTGGATGAACATCCACGTCAACCATCCGAACGAGATCACGCCCGAGCTGGCGCGCGCCTGCGACACGATGGCCCGGGCCGGGGTGCCCCTGGGCAACCAGTCGGTGCTGCTGGCCGGCGTGAACGACTGCGTCCACATCCAGCGGGACCTCGTCCAGAAGCTCGTCGAGATCCGGGTCCGTCCCTACTACATCTACCAGTGCGACCTGGTCGAGGGCGCCGGCCACTTCCGGACGCCCATCGGGAAGGGCCTCGAGATCATCGAGGGCCTGCGCGGCCACACGTCCGGGTATGCGGTGCCGCAGTACATCGTCGACGCGCCTGGAGGCGGCGGGAAGATTCCCGTGATGCCGAACTACCTGATCTCGTACTCGGACCACAAGGTGGTGCTCCGCAACTACGAGGGCTACATCACGACCTACGAGGAGCCCACCTCGTACACGCCCCACGACAAGGCCAGCTGCCGCTGGTGCCAGGACCCGCGCCCCGAGCCCGGCCAGGAAGGGATCACGGGCCTGCTCGATGGAAAGCGGATGTGGATCGAGCCGGCCGGGTTCGTCGAGACCCACACCCGCGGCAACGACGAGGCGCATCGCCTCCAGGACCCGTCGAAGTGGGTGCCATACGGCGTCGGCGCGCTCGAAGGAGAGGCCGGGGAGCCGCTGCCCGTCCTCCAGGTCGGGACGGGCGAGACCGCCGGCCACCGGTTCGGGCCCGGCGAGGAGCCCCGGCCGCCAGAAGGCACCCCAACGGCCAGCGCCAATCACGAGCTGCTGTAGGGCCGGAGGAGGACGCCGCGGTCCGGCGGCGGCCTGGACGGGCGAGTCCAGGTGGCGCTCGTGCCCGTCTGGCGGCACGAGCGATGGGCTTGCTAGCGGCCCTTGTGGAGCGGGACGTCGCCCATCCACGGGTCGGCGGGCGGCTCGTAGTCGTCTCGTCCGAGGGCGTCGGCGAGGCGCCTGAGGAGCATCGCCTCCGCGCGACTGGTGTTCAGCGCCTCGCCGTGCTCGCCGCTCGCCCGGGCGACCGCCTCGCAGGTACCCAGGATCGTCGCCGTGAAGGCCTCGAGCTCCTCGCGGCTCCCCCGCGTCTCGATGATCTGCCGCGCCCTGCCGGCGGTCTCGACCGCGGTCTCGATGAGGGGCTCACCGCTGGACCGCAGCGCGTCGACGAGCGCGCCCTCGTCGTCCTGAGCGGCGACGAGGGCATCGACGAGACCAAGGCCGGCGAACTGCGAGATGGCGGCGGCGAACCCGGTCGCGGCCGCTTTCCGCTCCCGCCGCCGGCCGCGGAAGCCTGACGGCGAGGCCTGCTCGATCGCGATCACGGCCTCCGCGGGTGCCCGGCGGATCAGCTGCCATTCCTCGGCCGTGTAGTCGGCCCGTGCGCTCATGCCTCTCCCTCCGGCGCTCTCGCCGTTGGCGCCCTCAGGCGGCCCGGTCCAGGGCGGGGCCCGAGCCCGAGTGCTCGCGATCGAGAGTCGCGAGGGCCGCCTTGAGCTGGGCGTCCTTGGTAGCGCCGATGCCCCCGGCGCCGAGCGTCGCGAAGTCCTCGGGCACCACGTCCGCGGTTCCCGTCGGCAGCGTGACCACCTGGTCGGGGACGAGCCCCTCGCGCCAGATCGCCCGGCCCTTCGGGGTCAGCCAGCGCTCGGTGCCGATCGTGAGCGCCCCGCCGTCCTTCAGCGGGTACGTGCTCACGACCGTGCCGGTCCCGTAGGTCTTCACGCCCACGATGGTGGCCCGGCCGGAGTCCTGGAGGGCGCCCGTGAGGATCTCGGCCGAGCTCGCCGTCTGATCGTCGACGAGCACGACGAGGTGCACGTCCGGCGCCGCCGGGTTGCCGGCCACGTCGTGAGCCGATTCCTTGCCACTGCGGTCGACCGACCGGTAGACGGTCCCGCTCGACATGAACAGGCTGGCCGTGTCGACCGGCTCGTTCACGTAGCCGCCGGGGTTGCCGCGGAGGTCGAGGACGACGCCGTCGGCCCCCTGGCCGAGCGCTTCGTGAAGGGCATTCGCCACGCCCTTGGCGGCACCGGAGGAGAAGGATTCGAGGCGGATCACGGCATTCTTCGTGCCGGGCGCGAACGCCCACGAAACGAGCGGCAGCTCGAGCTTGGCCCGCGTGATGGTAAGGGTGCGGGTGGTGCCGTCGGCCGCCTTCAGCTCCAGCGTGACCTGCGTTCCCTCGGGGCCGCGGACCTTGGAGGCGACCTGGTCGACCGCCTTTCCGGCCACGGACACGCCGTCCACGGACACGATCTCGTCGCCGGCCGTGACGCCGGCATGCTCGGCCGGGCTGTCATGGAGGACGCGGGTGATGATGAGCCGGCTGTCCTGGAGGTCGAGGATCGCCCCGACGCCGACGAAGGTGCCCGAGAGTGACTGGTCGCGGGACTTGACCTCATCGGGCGTCAGGTACCCCGTGTGCCCCCGGTCGTCGAGACTGTCGGTCAGTCCGGCGATGGCCCCCCGCTCCAGCACCAGCGGATCGAGCGCCTTGGGGTCGACGTAGTGCTCGTCCAGCAGCTTGTAGGCCTCGTCGAGCAGGGTCCAGTCGGGCTTGCCGGCGGCGGGCGAATAGGACGGAGTGGCCGCCGGGGCCAGGATGCTTCCGGCCTGGCCGACGGAGATCCCGAGCGAGAAGACGACGACGGCGGCGAGAACGACCGCGGCCACGGCGAGAACGCGGCGACCGCGAACGGGCCGCGTGGTCGACGCCGGGGGCACCCAGCCCGGCGGCACCCAGCCCGGCGGCACCCGGCCCGGCGGCACCCAGCCCGGCGGCACCCAGCCCGGCGGCTGGGGCTGGACGGGCGCCAGCGTGGGCTGGAACGGCGGAGAGGGCGGGGTGGGTGGCTGCACGATCGGTTGGGGTGGCCACGCCGGCTGTACCGGCATCGGGGCGGGATCGGTGGCGCCTGGCGCGCCGGGGCGGTCGTCATCCATGATCAACGAACCATGCACGATTCGGCCGTAGAACGGGTGATGAAGCCGGTCAGGATTCCTTCACCTTGCTCCCGGATGCGAGCTCGCTCGCGATGTGCCCTGCCCACCGCTCCACCGCGGCCCGATCGCGGTGCTCGCTGAACGTCGATGGGGCGAGCCTCGACAACGCCCGCAGGGCAGCGCCGATGTGATGCGGCTGGAGCGACCCCGCGAAGAGGGCGATGTCCCGCGGCGCGATCCGTTCGATGAGGGTGACGAGCCTGGGTGAGACCTCCACGGTCGCACCGTCGGGGAACGGCTCGGTGGGGCCCGTCGCGAACAGCCAGACGGGCATCCGCTCGAGCTCCCGTTCGTGGGCGACCAGGAAGTCGCGGGCGCCGGGCATCCACTCGCCGGCGAAGATCGTGCACCCGAGGATCGCGCCGCGGTACGCTCGAAGCTCGCCGACATCGCCAGCGGCCTCGAGGCGAACCGCATGGCCGGCCGAGCGGAGAACCTCCGCGATCGAGGCCGCGACCCCGCGCGTTGCCTCATGGCGCGTCGCGTAGGCGACGAGGACCTCGCCCGACATCGCATCACTCCCAGCGGGACGCGTCCAGCGCCCGCTCCGGGACCCGCTCCCCGGCCCGGTCGCTCGGCGTCATTGTCGCCCCAACGCCGCGATCGGGCAGGGCGAGGCACCGGGCAGTCGGCGGGCCGCGCTGACGGCAACCTCGCTCGATTGCCCGGGCCAGCGGCGGCCCGGCCGTGTGCTATCGTCCGCGTCCATCCCGAGTCGCTCGCCTGGAGCGCGATCTCGTGCCCAACCGCCCTTCCGCCGCCCCCGGCGATCTCCGGCTCCGTCCCGCCCCGGCTGGCCTCCCCGCGGCGGACATCGCGCCGCCGGTGGTGGCCGAGGCGGGCGACCCGTTCGCGGCCCTCCGGATCATCGTCCTCGTCGCCCGGATCGAGCGCGGCCGGCCGGCCCGGCTCGACGACCTCGTCGACGCGCTGAACGCGCGCCATCTCGACTGGCTGTTCGAGCGGGCCGTGGTCGCCGACGTGCTCATCGCCCTCCAGGCGAACTGGATGGCCGACTACCGCAACGCGTCGGGGATCGTGCTCGAAGATGGGCCCTATGGGCCGTCGGTCACCGTCGAGGATTCGCCCCGGGTGGATCCCTGGATCGTGGGCCAGGCGGCCCGGGCCGTGGCGGCCTGCCGCGAACGGCTCGCCGAGTTCGCCCGACGCGACGGGACGAACCAGGTCGGCTGAGGGTTGGTGGGGGAAGCGCCAGGCCTCGCGTGAGCGGCGCTCAGGCCGGTCGAGCCTGCGGGCCGCGGCCGTAGCGGGCCATGATCTCGACGACCCGCCCGCCATCGAGTCCGTGGGCGGTGATCCCGTCGGCGCCGGTCATGGTCTCGGCGACGAGCAGGGCATTCACGATCGCCTCCTCGACCGCCTCGACCGCGGCCTGGAAGAGCGGCGTGATCCGCGCGTCGTCGAGCATCCGCACCTCGTGGACGATTTCGGGCGGCTGATGGCCGATGGTCCGATGGCCCGGAGAGGCCGCGGTTGCCGGTCGCGAAGGCGATGAAGATCTCGCCCGAGCCGGTAGACGCGATGCCGCCCATCCGGGCGATCCCCAGGCCGGCTCGCTGGGCGAGGCGCTCGCACTGGTGAGGGAGGAGCGGCGCGTCGGTGGCGAGGACGACGATGATCGAGCCCGAGCCGGGCTCATGTCCACCGCCGCGGCCGCCAGCCCGCGAGCGGGCCAGGTCGTCCGCGGCGTCCCAGGGGCTCGGGACTTCGGTCGTGGGGATTGCGAGGCCGACCGGGACGCCGTCGATCCGCAGGAGCTCGCGAGCCCCGTAGTTCGCCTGTACGAGCGCGCCGACGGTGAAGCCGCCGGCTTCGGCCGGGACGACGCGGGACGCGGTGCCGATGCCGCCCTTGAACTCGTGGCAGATCATGCCGGTCCCACCCCCGACCCCACCCTCGGGGACCGGGCCGCCGGACGCAGCGTCGACCGCGGCGTCGAGATGGTCGGCCAGCACGTGGAAACCGTTGATGTCATTGAGCAGGCCGTCGTACGTCTCGCCGACCACGGGCAGGGACCAGAAGTCGGCGTGCGGCCCGTGCGCCCGCACGGCGTGGGCGAGGAGGGCGTCGTGGACGACGCCGACGGAATGGGTGTTCGTGATCGCGATCGGGCTCGTCGAGCAGCCCGGACTCGCGGACCCACTCGAGCCCGGTCAGCTCGCCGTTGCCGTTGAGGCGGTGGCAGCCCGCGAAGAGCGGCTCCATGAAGGCATCGCCATCGTGAGGGATCACGACGGTCACGCCCGTGCGCACGGGGCCCTGGCCCACGACGCGCCGGCCGTCGCCCCGGATGAGCGTCGTGTGGCCGACGCGCACGCCGACGACGTCCGTGATCGCGTTGAGCGGGCCCGGCACGAGCCGACCCGTGACGATCCCGTGGTCGCGCGCGCGCATGGATCCCCCCTCCGTCGACCGAGCGGTTGGTCGCGGCTGCCTGCCCCGCGCGAGTCTACAGCCCGCGCCTCCGATCGGCCGTGGGGATAATCGGCGGCATGCCCCCGGCCGTGCCCGCCCCCGCCATCGACCTCGAGCGGCTGCCCGCTCTCGACGGCGTCGCGCCGGCCGACGCTGCCGACGCGTTCCGCGACCTCCCCGGCCTTGGCCTGCTCGAGAGCGCGCGGCCGGGCCGCGCGGCGCGCTGGTCGTTCCTCGTCGCGGAGCCCGTGGCCGTGCTCGAAGGGTCGGCTCCCGGCCCGGACCCGTTCGCACCCGCTCGTTTCGCGCTGCGCCGGCTCGGCCGCACGGCGCCACCCGCAGGCGGTCCACCCTTTGCGGGTGGGCTCGTCGGTCACCTGGGCTACGACCTCGGCCGACGTCTCGAGCGCCTCCCGTCACGGGCCCTCGATGACCAGGAGCTGCCGGACCTCCGCCTGGGCCTCCACGCCTGGACGATCGCCTGGGATGGCCGCGACGGGCGGGCCTGGCTCGCCGGTCGCCCCGTCGACGGCGACGGCGCCGGGCTCCAGCGGGCGCTGGCGGCCGTGCGGGCCCGCGTCGAGGGGGCGCTGCGCGTGCCCCTGCGCGGAACCCCCGCTGCGCCACGGCTCATCTTCCATGCGGAGATCGACCGGGCCGGCTGGATCGCGCGCGTGGAGGCCGTGCGCGCCGCGATCGCGGCCGGCGAGCTCTACCAGGCGAACCTGACGAGGCGCCTCGTGGCCGCGTTCGACGGCGACCCATGGCCCCTCTACCGGCTCCTGCGGGCCGGCGAGCCGGCCGCGTTCACGGCGTACATCGACCTCGGCCGGGTGGCACCTGGGATGCCCCGGCGCGCGATCCTCTCGGCATCGCCGGAGCCGTTCCTGGCCGTGGATGCGGCCGGCCACGTCCGGACCGACCCGATCAAGGGCACCCGGGCGCGCGGCCGGACGCGATCGGCAGACCGGGCCCTCGCGGCCGATCTGCTGGCGTCCGAGAAGGACCGCGCCGAGAACACGATGATCGTCGACGTCCTGCGCAACGACCTCGGCCGGGTCTGCCGCCCGGGCAGCGTCCGCGTGCCGCGCCTCTGGCGCCTGGAGCGGACGCCCTCGGTCCAGCACCTCGTCTCGACGGTGACGGGGCGGCTGGCGCCCGACCGGGACGCCTTCCACCTGCTGGCGGCGGCCTTCCCCGGCGGCTCCATCACGGGAGCCCCCAAGATCCGGGCGATGGAGCTGCTCGAGTCGCTCGAGCCAGTGCGTCGCGGTCCATACTGCGGCGCGGCGCTGTGGGTGGATGCCGGCGGTGCGATGGGCTCCTCGATCCTGATCCGCACCTTCGTCGCCGACGGCGCACGGTTGACGCTCCACGTTGGCGGCGGGATCACCTGGCGAAGCGACCCGGTCGCCGAATGGGAGGAGACAAGGACGAAGGCCGGCGGACCGCTGCGATCGATCGGCGCGGCCGTGGAAGGCGAGGACGACGGATGACGGACCGGGCCTGGGTCGACGGGCGGCTCGTGGCGATCGACGAGCCGGTGCTCACCGTAGCCGACCGCGGCTTCCAGCTCGGCGACGGCCTGTTCGAGACGCTCCGCGTCCGGCGCGGCGTGGCCGTTGAGCAGGCGCTCCACCTCGCGAGGCTGCGGGCGGGAATGGATGCTCTCGCGATTCCGATGCCCTGGGGCGACGAGGAGCTGGCAGCGGGGATCGCCGCCGTGGTGGCGGCCAACGCCCCGGAGGACGCCGCCGTGCGCCTTACCGTAAGTCGTGGCGCACCGTCAGCGCGAGGGCTCCTGCCCGCCGGCTGGCGGGACCTGCGGCCCACGGTCGCGATCCAGGCCTGGCCCCACGTGCCGCTGGCCGCAGAGGTGGCTGCCCGGGGTGCGCGTGCGGTGATCGCGACCGGCCGCCGCGACCCGGCATTCCCACTGGCGTCGGTGAAGACGACCTCGCGGGCGGACCACGTGCACGCCAAGCTCGAGGCCGAGCTGGCCGGTGCCGACGACGCGATCACGCTCACCCTTGACGGCATGGTGGCCGAGGCAACGTCCTCCAGCGTCGCGATCGTTGTTGGTCGGCGAGTGCTGACGCCTCCGCTCGGGGCCGGCATTCTCGCCGGCACCACCCGGGACTGGTTGCTCCGGCCGGAAGGGGCGGCATCGCTCGGCCTCGCCGCTGCCGAGGCCTGGCTGACTCCGGACGACCTCCTCGCTGCCGACGAGGCGCTCCTCTGCTCCTCGGTGGCCGGCTTCCTGCCGCTGGTGGCGCTCAACGGGGCACCGGTCGCCGGCGGCCTCCCGGGACCGTGGGCGGGTCGCCTGCGCGCCGCCCGCGAGGCGTGGATCGTGGAGATGACCGGCGGGTAGGAGCGCGTGGCGCGCGCCGCGCCCGACAGCGCCCGGCAAGCTGCCGCGGATACACTCGGGGGGTGACCCGCGACGAGCTCATCGTTCTCACCAGGCGCCTGATCGCCGAAGGCGAGCGCCTCGGCGACGCCCCGTCCATGGCCGGGCTGCGCCTGTGGCTCCGGCAGTCCGACGATCTGCTGGCCCAGGCCTGGGGCAGCATGGACCGCTACCACCTGGCCTGGCTGTCCGTCGGCAAGCCGAAGGCGATCGTCCGCGGGCGGCCGATGACCCCGGACGAGGAGGACGCGTATGTCCGCGCGGTGGCCTCACAGAAGACGGCCGCGTTGCAGATGAGCCTCGACGCGGTCGAGCGGCAGGGCATGCCGTTCCGGGGCGAGACCGGCGGTGTCGGGCCCGGCCAGGGGATGGGCGCGGTTCCCGGCGGAGCCACGGCTGGTGCGGCCGGGTCGGCAGAGGCCGGATCGCGCGACGCCGGGCCGACCCCCACTGGGCGGGCCCATTTCGACGTTCCGCCCGAGGCCGACGAGCTGGCAGCGGCGGTGCGCCGGGCCCGCGCAGAGGCCGCGCGCCACGACGCCGACGCGCACCGCCTGCGCGCCCCGCGACCCGAGAAGATGCAGCGATGACGGCACTCCGCACCGCCGCGGTCGGCGGGCAACGGGAGGTCCCGGTACCCGACCCCCTCGCCCGCGACTACCTGCTCCTTGCCCTTCGACTGGACCGGCAGATCCCCGGGCTCGTCGACGGCTACTTCGGGCCCGCCGACCTGAGGGCGCAGGTCGACCGGGAGGCGGGTCGCTCGCCGGCCGACCTCGCTCTCGACGCGGCGGCCCTTCGCGCCCGCCTCCAGGGGGAGATTCCCGATCCGGGCCGGCGCCGCTGGCTCGACGCGCAGCTGATCGCCCTCGCGGCGCAGGCCGCTGCCCTGGCCGGCGACGGTCTCCCGTACCTCGACCACGTGGCCGCCTGCTTCGACTTCCGCCCGGGGCGCACGCCCGAGGCCGTCTTCGACGCGGCGGCGGCCGAGCTCGACGTCCTGCTTCCGGGCGAGGACCCCCTGCCCGCCCGGATCGCGGCATGGGACGAGCGCTTCACGATCCCGGTCGACCGAGTCGGCGCCGTGGTGGACGCCCTCCTGCCCGACCTCCGGCGGCGCGCCGAAGCCCTCTTCGGGCTGCCCGAGGGCGAGGAGCTGACCGTGGGCCTCGTTCGCGACCAGCCGTGGAGCGGGTACAACTGGTACCACGGGGCGCGCCAGAGCCGGGTCGAGCTCAACATGGACCTCCCGCTGCGCAGCGCCGATCTCCTGGCGGTGCTCCCCCACGAGACCTACCCCGGGCACCACCTCGAGCACGCCTGGCACGAGGCCCACCTCGTGGACGCCCTTGGACGGATGGAGGCGAGCGTCCTCCTCATCAACGCCCCGGAGTGCCTGATCTCGGAAGGGCTCGCCGACCTCGGTCGGCGGTTCGCGGTCCCGCCCGACGCCGAGGTCGACGTCCTGGTCACCGTCTATCGGCCTGGCCGGGCACCCCGGCCTCGGCAATGGCCGCGCAACGCGATCGCTGGCGGAGCGCCAGGTGGCCATCACGCGCGCGCTGGCCGCCGTGCGCGGCGTCGCCGGCAACGCCGCCCTGCTCCTCCACGCCGAGGGCGCGTCGCGGGCGGAGGTCCTTGCCTACCTCGAGCGATACCTCGTCGCGACCCCGGAGCGCGCGGCCAAGCGCCTCGAGTTCATCTCGCATCCGCTCTGGCGGACGTACGTGTTCGTCTACTTCGAAGGCGAGCGGCTCCTGCGGCGCTGGCTGGAGCTGGTCCCGGCCTCCGACCAGCCGGCGCGCTTCCGGCGGCTCCTCACGGAACAGCTCACGCCATCCGCGATCGTCGAGGAGGTAGAGGCCGGGTAGGCGTCCGACCGCCGCCCGGCCGCAGCGAGCCTGGCCGACCATCCGACTCGCCTCGCCGTCTTTCGCGCTGGCTTCGTCAGCTCCTCGTCGTCCGGGCGAGCAGGACCCGGTCCTCACCGGGCCCGTCCCAGTCGGCGAATGCCGGCACGCCGTAGATCCGCGCGCTGCCCGGACCGGCATCGGGCTCGAACCCAAGGGCGGCCCAGAACGCGAGGCCGGCGCGGTCGTCGGGTCGCCACGTCGTGGCAACGGTCGTCGCACCCGCCGCCGCGACCTCGGTTGCGAAGCGCTCCACGAGGGCGCGGGCCAGGCCGCGGCGACGGACCCCCGGATCGACGGCCAGCAGGTGGACGACGGCGCTCGCGGGATGATCGGCGGACAGGAACCCGAGGAGAATCCCCAGCTCGCGCCGGTCGGTCGTTGCCTCCGCCACCCACGACGTGCCCGCGAAGTGGCGGAACCAGGTGCGCCCGGGCGCACCGCGCCCGCGCCCCTCGCACCAGTCGCGGATCCGCGCCTCGAAGGTTGCGAACTCGTCCTCGGCGGGGTGGCGCAGCTCGAAGGCCGGGGCCTGGCGGCGTTGGGGCGGGTCGACGGGCGGGAACCAGTGGTCGAAGCTGGGGAAGTCCGGCATCAGCGCGATCCGGCGAGGGCGCCGGCGGCGGCCAGCGGGAGCTCGAGGCCCGCCAGGGGCCCGTACACCTGGCCCAGGTAGTCGAGCGGTCCCAGGTACATCCCCGACAGGCCCCAGTCGATGCCGAACGCGACCAGGAGGGCCCCGAGCGCGAGCGTCACGGCCAGTCCGCGCCGGACCGCCGGCCGCAGCGATCGTCCTCCCCCGACCGCGACCGCGAGCCCGACGGCGATCCCGATCGTGGTCGCCACCACGAGGAGTCCCGACGTCCAGAGGAGCAGCGTCGCCGCCACGACGTGGACGGCCGCGCCACCGACCGCCGCCGTCACCCCGTAGGCGATGGCGGCCTGCAGCGAGCCCGTCCCCGGGCCGGCGACGTCGGGTCGGCCGGCCGTCGACACGAGCCGCTCCGACGGCGCCCGGTCGAGGAGACGCCTGGGCGGCCGGTCCCCGGGAACCGCCGCCGGCCGGAGGCCGGGGGCGGCGTCGCCGTCGGTCCTTGGGGCGGGAGGCTCGCGCATGGGGCAATCGTAGCCCGGGTGCTCGTGCGGGCCGGGCGCAACGCGGACGCCCGCGATCCCGCGCCTTCGAGCCGACGGAGCAGGTATCCTTCCCCGTCGTGAGCCACTACGCCCTCGGCCTTCCCGACCCGGACATGCGCGCCGGCTTCCCCGCAGCTGCGGACCGCATCCGCACCTCGCACGATCGCCTCGGGACCCGGGCCATCGAAGTTGCGATCGGGCGCGACCCGACGCTCCGAGGGCGGCTCGGCGAGACCGGGCTGCGGCAGCTCCTCCGCGACACGGAGGCGTACCTCGAGCAAATCGCCCGCGCCGTCGCCTCGGCCGACCCGGGCCAGGCGCGCGAGTGGGCCGACTGGGTCGCACCCGTCTACCGGCGGCGAGGCGTGCCGATGGACGATCTCGTGACCTTGAGCGAGGGCCTCCGCAGCGCACTGGCGTCGATCCTCGCGCCCGAGGAACAGGTCGCGGCCGGTGCCGCCCTGGACGAGGCCATCGCGACGTTCCGCCAGTATCGCCGCATCGCCGGCGATGCGCGGGCGCGCAACCGGATCCTGGCCGCGCTGTACAGAGGCGGTTGAGCGAAGTCCCATGACGATCAGGTGGGTCCAGGTCGATCCGCTCGTGATGAACGGCGAGCCCTTCTGCTACGGCAGCCGGGTCACGGTCGGCCAGCTGCTGGAGATGCGCGCCGGCGGCTACGACCTCACCAGGATCCTCACCGACCACCCGGAGCTCAAGACCCTGGGCGTGGCCGCCGCCTACTGCTACGCCGCCGACCATCGCGAGCGCTACGCGGCGTATTTCGACGCCGCCGGCAGCCTCGTCGGGCCGGGCTACACGGACGACGAGGCCGCAATGCTGCCCGAGACGCTCCGGAGGCCGGGGATCGTGGTCGGCGGCGGCGCGGAGGCGGAGGCGGGGGCGTGATCGACGGCAGGCGACCGGCTAATTCCGAGTAGCGCGCTCGACTTTCGACCCATCGATGGTACCCTTGCACCAGCACCAACCCGCACCCGGACCCGCCTTCGCATGACTGATCAGCCAGCAACCACGACCGCCGCCGACGATGTTCCGGGGTTCGATCCAGTGCGCCGCGCGCAGGAGCTCGCGATCCTCGACGCCCTCCGCACGGTCGTCGATCCCGAGATCGGGATGAACGTCGTCGAGCTCGCCCTCATCAAGCAGATCCTCCTCGGCGAGACGGAGTCCGAGGTCAAGATGATTCTCACGACACCGTTCTGCCCGTATGCGGGCTCGATGATCCAGCAGGTCCGCGAGCAGGCGGAATCGGTCCTCGATCATCCCGTCAAGGTGACGCTCCTCGCCGAGCGCTGGGACCCGCGTGACGCGGGCCTCATGTGGTGAGCGCGGAGACGCCGAGCTCGACAGCGACCGACGTCGCCTCGCCCGGGAAGCCTCGAGCCTCCGCCGTGGCCACCCGCCGCGGCGACGACGGGACCACCGGGCTCCTGTTCGGCGGGGACCGCATCCCCAAGGACGACCTGCGCACGGAGGCGTACGGCACCATCGACGAGGCGGTCGCCGCCCTGGGGCTTGCCCGCGCCGAGCTCGACCGGGAGCATCGCCCGGAGGCGCTGCCTGGGGGGCTCGCCGAGATCGACCCCATCGTCCTCCGGATCCAGCGCGAGCTGTTCGTGGCCGGGGCCGAGCTGGCCGCGAACCCCGATGCCTGGAGCCGCCTGCGGGATGGCACGACCCGGGTCTCGTCTGGGATGGTCGCCGCGATCGATGCCCTCCTCGGCGACTTCGAAGCCCGCATCGAGCTCCCGACCGAGTTCGTCGTCCCGGGCGAGACGCGGACGAGCGCGGCCCTCGAGGTTGCCCGGACGATCGTCCGCCGAGCCGAGCGACGGGCGGTGACGCTCGAGCGCGCCGGCCTCGTCCCCGGCCCGCACCTCCTGCCCTATCTCAATCGCCTGGCCGACCTCCTGTGGGTCCTGGCCCGGGCAGCCGAGCAGGCCGAGGCCCGCGCGGCAACCGCGGTCAGGACGGATCGCGCTCGAAGCGGCGAGGCGCGCTGAGCGAACAGAAGGCGAGGCCCGCGAGCGCCCATCTTGTCGGCGTTCGGCATACTTGTCGTCACCGGGAGCGAGGCTCCCGACACCCACCATGGAGATCCACGGACGATGACGCAGAAACCCTACGGGCAGTACGCCGCCCCCAGCCAGGTCGGGGTCCGCCCCGATGCCCGGCTCGCCCAGGCGTTCATCACCCAGTCGTTCTTCTGGATGTTCCTCGGCCTGCTCGTCACGACCGGCGTGGGGGTCCTGATCGCATCGATCCCGGAGCAGACGCTCGCCAAGTACGCGTGGCTGGCCCTGCCGCTGATCATCCTCCAGCTGGGAATCGCGTTCGGTCTGACCCTGGCCATCCGCCGCATCTCGGCCACCACCGGCCTGCTCCTGTTCTTCGTCTACGCGGCGATCACCGGCCTGACCCTCGGGTTCATCCTCATCACGTACGAGCTCGGCAGCGTCCTGGCCGCGGGCGCGTCGGCCGCGTCCATCTTCGGCGCCGCGGCCATCTACGGCGCGGTCACACGGCGCAACCTGGCCGGCCTCGGGCCCTACCTCTTCATGGGCCTCATCGGCCTCGTGGTGGCGATGCTCGTCAACCTCTTCGTCGGCTGGAGCTGGCTCTCCTTCGGGATCTCGATCGCCGGCGTGGTCATCTTCACGGCCCTCACCGCGTACGACGTCCAGAAGATTCAGCGCGGGGACGTGGCGGCCTGGACGCAGTCGATGGAGAAGGGCGCCGTCATGGGCGCCTTCATGCTCTACCTCGACTTCATCAACCTGTTCTTCCTGCTGCTTCGCCTCTTCGGCAGCCGGTAGAGATCCCCGGGGCAACCAAGGGCTGGCCCGGACGCGACGGTCCTGGCCGGGCCGCCCCGATTCTCGACAACCCGGAGCGCCCTCAGGCCGCCGCGGCTTCTCCGCGAAGGACCCGGCCGGCGTCGAGGGACGGCATCGGGCGGGCGAAGAGATAGCCCTGTCCCCGATCGCAGCCGAGCTCGCGGAGCGCATCGAGCTGGTCGCTGCGCTCGATGCCCTCCGCGGTCACCACGATCCCGAGGCCCTGGGCGAGGCCCACCACGGCCCGAATGATCGCGAGGTTCATGGCCGACTCGCCCAGGCCGGCCACGAATGAGCGGTCGACCTTGATCACGTCGAGGGGCAGTCGCGACAGGTAGGCCAGCGAGGAGTAGCCGGTCCCGAAGTCGTCGAGGGCGACGCGCACGCCGAGCTCGTGCAGCGCGCGCAGGGTCACCCCGGTCGCCTCGGCGTCGCTCATCGCCACCGATTCGGTGATCTCCAGCTCCAGGGTTGCCGGGGGCAGGCCCGTCTCGGCCAGCACGGCGGCGACGCGGCCGGCCAGGTCCGGCTGGGCGAACTGGCGGGCGGAGAGGTTGACGCTCACCGCGAGGTCGACCAGGTCAGGATCGGAGAGCTGCCACGCGCGAGCCTGGCGGCAGGCAGCCGCGAGCACCACGTCGCCGATCGCGATGATCAGCCCGGACTCCTCCGCAAGGGGGATGAACGAGAGTGGCGGCAGAAGTCCACGCGTGGGGTGCTGCCACCGAACCAGCGCCTCGTGGCCGACGGTGCGCCCGGACTGCAGGTCGATGAGCGGCTGGTAATGGACGCGAAGCTCGTCACGCTCGACCGCCCGACGGAGGTCGAGCTCGAGCTCGAGCCGATCCATGGACGACGCGCTCATCTGGGGATGGAAGAGCGAGACCCGGTTGCCGGCATCGTCCTTGGCCCGGTAGAGGGCGATCTCCGCCTCGCGCAGGAGGTCGGCCGCGCCCTGGGCCCCGGCCCGGGAGAGGGCGACGCCGACGCTCGCGCTGACGTAGGTCTCGCGACCCTCGACGAGGAACGGCATGGCGAGGGCCTCGACCATCCGGTGCGCCAGGCCCTCGGCCGCGGCCTCGCCGGCGAGCCCGTCGACGAGCACGGCGAACTCGTCGCCGCCGAGTCGGGCGAGGGTGTCCGACGGTCGCAGCGCCTCGCCGAGCCGGCGCCCGACCGCCGCCAGGAGCTGGTCGCCGACGGCGTGGCCGAGGCTCTCGTTGATGACCTTGAACCGGTCGAGGTCGAGCAGCAGGACGGCCAGCGGCGTTGCCTCGTCCGGCCGGGCCCAGCCGAGGGCGTGGGTCACCCGGTCCATGAAGAGCGAGCGGTTCGGCAGCCCGGTCAGGGTGTCGTAGAAGGACTGGCGAGCCAGCCGTTCCTGGATCGCGCGTCGCTCGCGGATGTCACGAACAGCCGTTGCGCGCGCCGGGGCCTCGTCCGGGTAGGGGATCGTCCGTCCGATCAGCTCGACGGCGACTTGCGACCCGTCCGCCAGCAGGGCGACCGTCTCGTACGGGGCCTCGTTGTCGACGTTCAGCTGGAGCGTCAGGGCCGCGAGCGCGACGTCCGGGAACAGGTCCGTGACGGGCCTGCCGATGATCTCCTCCGGGGCATGGGCGAAGAGCTCGCTGAACGCCGTGTTCACCTCCAGGATGCGCCCGTTGCGATGGATCACGAGGGCCTCGAACGAGGCGTCCGCGAGGCGCCGGAGGCGATCGGTGCTCGCCCGGAGCTCCTCCTCGGTCCGGGTTCGGGCTGCCAGCTCGGCTCGCGCCGCGGCGTGGAGGCGTGCGTTCTCGAAGGCGACCGAGGCAAGCTGGGCGAACCGGTTCAGGCCGGCGACATCGGCCTCGTCGAAGACGCGGCCCGAATCTCCGGCCGCGAGGCCGATGACCCCGATGATCTCGCTGCCGGCCGTGAGCGGGACACCGACCACGGAGCCGAGTCGGCCGAGCCCGTCGAGCCCGGGCGACCGATCGGTCCACGTGTCGTAGTCCTCGACGCACATCGGCTGGCCGGTCTGCCAGACGCGCCCGCCGACCCCGACCCCGCGCGCCACCTCGAACCCGTCGAAGCCGCGGAAGACGCCCAGGCCGACCGCCAGCCGGAGGACGCCCTCCTCGTCGTCGACGAGGTAGAGGTAGCCGTTGGCGGTGCCGGCGAGGGCCGCGGCCCGGGCCACGATCGTCTCGAGCAGCTCGTTCGGGTCGTGGCGGCCCATGAGGGCCGAGGTGGTCTCGTGGATCGCCGCCAGGTACTCGTCGCCCCGGCCCGCCGTCGCTCCGCCACTCGTCGTCCGGGACTTGCGGCGGGCGGCCTTCTCCAGGTAGAGCTCGGCGTCAGCGAGCATCACGAGCTCGTCCTTGGTCGCCCCGTCGGCCGGGCAGGCCGCCGACCCCGATGCTCACCGTCACGTGGGGGCCGTCCTCCGCCGACCCGATCGCGTCGACCGCCGTGGCCAGGCGGTCGGCGATGGCACGGGCCTCGATGCGGGGCACGCCGGGAAGGAGGACGGCGAACTCGTCGCCGCCATAGCGGAAGACGAGGTCCTCGGCGCGTACCTGACCCGGCAGGGCGTCGGCGAGGCGACGGAGGAGGCGATCCCCGGCAGGGTGCCCGCGCCCGTCGTTGAACCCCTTGAAGCCGTCGAGGTCCAGCATCAGGAGGGCGAACGGCTCCGGGCTACCATCGCGCCCGCCCGCGAGCAGGGCCTCGAGGTCCGCCTGGAACGCGCCGTGATTGCGCAGGCCCGTCAGCGCGTCGCGCTCGGCCCGGAGCTCCGCCGCGTGCAGGGCTTCGGCGGCCTGGAGAGCGGTCGAGGCCTGGCCGGCGAAGAGCTTGATGAGCTCGAACTCGTCGATCGTGAAGTGGGCGTCCTCCTCGCCCATCCGCCCCACGTTGAGCGTGCCGATCACCTCGCCGGCGACCCGCAGCGGGACGACCGCGAGCGACTCGGGCTCGACCGGCGTGCCCGGGATGTTCACGGCGCGGGGATCCAGATGGGCGTCGTTCGCGAGCAGCGGCTCGCCATGCTCCGTGGCCCATCCCGTGAGGCCGCTGCCCGTCGGGATCTCCTCGGACAGGATCACCTCGGCCCAGAGATCGCGGGCCAGGACGGCGGTGCGCACACCGCGCTCGCGGTCGATGCGATAGATCGTGAGGTTGTCGTAGTGGACCACCGACCTCAGGCCGTCGGCGATCCGGTCGAGGACGGCCGTCGGGTCGCCGGCCCCGAGCAGCGTCTCGTTGACGTCGAGGAGGGCCCGATGGCTGGCGAGCCGATGCTCCAGCTCGAGCTGCTGATCGCGCAGCCGGCCGATGTTCTCGGCGTTGACGAGAGCCTGGGCAGCGAAGCCGGCGAAGATCCGGAGCGTGGCCAGGTCATCCTCGACATAGCGGTCGGTGCCCTTCTTGGTGACGACGATGACGCCGCGGACGACGTCGTCGAAGGACATCGGGGCGACGAGCATCGACTCGGGCTCCTCGTCGGGTCCCACGACGAGGCGGCGCTTGTCGGTCCGCGAGTCGGCCACGCGGACGGCGCTGTTGTGGGCCGCCACCCAGCCTGTGAGCCCGGTCCCGATCGGGACGCGCAGCATCTCGGCCGATGGCTGGGAGAGGCCCAGGAAGATGCCCCCGAACGCGATCGGCTCGCACTGGCCGCTGTCGTGATCAACCCGGTAGACACGCGCCGTATCGGAGGCAAAGAGGCCTCGCACCTCGGCGACGATCGCCTGGCCGATCTCGAGAGGATCGTGGAGCCGATTGAGGCGCGCTGCCAAGTCCTGGATCGCGTCGAGTCGGGCGGCGAAGTCCCGCACGCTGCCATAGAGGCTGGCGCTCTGGAGGGCGACGGCCATCTGGTCGGCGAAGCTCTCCACGAGGTCAAGCTCGGCATCCGGCCAGGGGCGATCGGCCCGGTGGTAGAGGCCGAGGATCGCGAGCGGCTCATCGACGAAGACCAGGGGAACGAGGCAGAGGGTTCGGATGCCCTCGCGCCGGTAGTGGGGGACCATCGCGGGGTCGGACGCGCGCGTCCATGGCGCCCTGAGCACGATGGTTCGCCGCTGCTCGATCGCCCGCCGGCCGGCGCTCGGTGCCCGCGGATCCTTGTCCGCGATCGCCGCCAGCAGCTTCGGGCCCAGGCCCCGCTGGGCCGCGAGCCGGAATGGCCGGTCCCCTTCCTCCCAGGTCCAGAGGCCCGCCTTGTCGGCGGCGAAGAGGGCCATCGCATGGGCGACCACGTCGTCGAAGACCCGGGCGAGGTCACGATGCGTGCTGACGTCGGCGGCAATGCGGCGCAGGGCCGCGGCCCGCTCGGCGATCGAGGGGTCCTCCGCGCCGGTCGGTGGCGGGATCGCGCGGTCGCGTGCTCGCGAGACGGCGCCCACGTGGGCTCCGTGCCTGCCGGGCGCGTGCGCTCGCTCGCCGGGCGTGGCGCCGGGAGGTTCGCCGGAGTCGAGCGAAGCGACCGCCATCGTGCTCCAGGGTGCTCGGGGGCGGGCCGCCCACGGGCGGCCGCGCCGGTGGTGCCGCGGCGCACCCGGAACGTACTCGCGGGCGGCGCCTTGCGGCGATAGCCCGTGCGTACTACCGGGGTCCGGCCCGCTCCGCGTCCGCCAACCCAACGTCGCGCCCGCGCCGCACAATCCGCGCATGGACATCGAGATCCGCCCCGCCTCGTCCGCCGAGCACGATCGGCTCGGCGAGATCGTCGTCGGGGCCTACGCGGCGATCGGCGCCCTCGAGGGAGACGACGAGTACGTGCCCGAGCTGCGCGACGTCGCCCGGCGGGCTCGCGAGGCCGTCGTGCTGGCCGCGATCGAGACCACGACGGGAACCCCGCTCGGCTGCGTGACCTACGTCCCCGACGCCTCGAACCCGTGGGCCGAGCACCTCCGGGATGGGGAGGCCGGGATCCGGATGCTGGCCGTCGACCCGTCCGCCCAGGGCCGCGGCGTCGGGAACGGCGCTGGTCGCCGCCTGCGTCGAGCGCGCCCGGGCCGAGGGGCGGCGGGCGGTCTTCCTCCACTCCCTTCCGGTCATGGAGGGGGCCCAACGGATCTACGCGGGGTTCGGCTTCCGTCGCGTCCCGGACCGCGACTGGATCTTCCCGGGCTTCCACCTCATGGGGTTCGTGCTCGACCTGGGGTGATGCCGCCGCTCAGCCGCCCGGCGGACCGCCGAAACGGCGCTGCAGCCGCACGCTGCGGCGGATCGCACTGAACCCCACCCGCTCGTAGACGCCGACCGCTCCCGTCGGGTTCTCGGCGTCCACGCCCAGCATGGCGGCATCGAGGCCGGCCGCGCCGAACGCCGTCATCGAACGAACGAGCAGGGCCGTCGCGAGCCCTCGCTTGCGCCACCGGCGGCGCACGCCGAGCTGGCCCACCCAGCCTTCGTGGAGGCCCGTCGCCGCCCAGTCAGCCTCCGCCACGTAGTTCACGGCGTAGCCGACGATCTCGTCGCC
The DNA here is from genome assembly GCA_963776355.1 of uncultured Chloroflexia bacterium. Taxonomy (GTDB): domain Bacteria; phylum Chloroflexota; class Limnocylindria; order Limnocylindrales; family CSP1-4; genus CTSoil-043. Next base: position 771,995 of record CAVZLU010000006.1, read on the forward strand.
GTCGCGGGCCACGAGGGAGAGGTCGGGCCGGAAGAACGGGTCGCCCACAAAGTCCCGCCCCCAGATCTCGGCCGTCAATGGCTCTGAGCCCCAGTGGTCGGCGAAGGCCTCGTTGTGGACGAGCCTGACCCGCTCGGCCAGGGCCGCGTCGTAGCGCTCGATGCGGATGGCGCCGAGGTCCGGCTCCTCGGGGATGGGCGCGCCCAGGTCGCGGCGCATGTCGATGTACCAGCGCGCCGGGCGGAAGCCGGCTGCCTCGTGGAGCGCCACGGCGGCCAGGAGGCGTTCCTCCTTGAAGGCCTCGACGAGGCGCTCGAGCTCGGCCGGCTGGCCGGCCAGGACCTGGTCTGCGCGGGCGACCCCCCAGGCCAGCATCGCCGTCCCGATGCCCAGTCCCCGGTGCGCCGGGTGGGTCACGCCCCACAGGAAGACGCGGCGCGAGGCCACGCCGGCCAGGCGCTCGTGGAGCTGGATCGAGGCCGCCAGCGATCCGTCCGGGAGGGTCAGCCCGAGCGAGTTCGTCGCCAGCGGGCAGGTGGGGTCCGTCAGGTCGTGGCGGGCCGTCTCCTCGGTCGTGACCTCCACGCCGCCGTCGGCGACGCGGGCGTCCTCGTGAAGGCGGACGTAGGAGGCGACGTCGCCAATCGACAACGCGCCGCCAGGAGGCGGAGGGCAGGCCCGCGATCGGGTCGGGCAGGGCGGGTATCGCGGCCTCGGGTGGCATCCCGACATTGTGCCGGAGCGCGCTGCTCCGGCTGGCACGCGGCGCCGCGGTGCGCGACACTCCTCTCCCCACGATCCGTTGTCCGCGCGAGGAGGCCGCCGTGTTCGTACCCCTCTCCGTCCTGGAGTTCCGCGACCGGGCGGCGACCTACTTCGGGGACAAGGTCGGGGTCGTCGACGGCGACCGGACGTTCACCTACCGCATGTTCGCCGAGCGGACGCACCGCCTGGCGAATGCGCTCAACGACCTCGGGGTGGAGGCCGGCGACCGGGTCTCCTTCGTCACCTACAACACCCACCACCTGCTCGAGGGCTACTACGGGGTCCCCGAGGCCGGGGCGGTCCTCAACCCGGTCAACATCCGCCTCGCGCCGGGCGAGATCGCCTACATCCTCGAGCACGCCGGCTCCAAGGTCGTCTTCTACCACCGCGACTTCACGCCGCTCGTCGAGGCCATCGCCCCGAAGCTCACCATGCGCCCGCGGTTCATCGTCCTGGAGGGAGAGCGCGGCGGCATTGCCAGCGACGAGTACGAGGCGCTGCTCTCGGGAGGGTCAACGGATCCACGCCATCCGCAGGTCGACGAGAACGCGATCGCCGAGCTCTTCTACACGAGCGGCACCACCGGACTGCCGAAGGGCGTCGCCCTCAGCCAGCGGAACCTCTACCTGCATGCGCTCAGCGCCGAGGTCGCCCTCGGCTTCGGCGAGGACGACGTGGTCCTCCACGTGGTGCCGCTCTTCCACGTGAACGGCTGGGGCGTGCCCCACTTCGTCACGATGATCGGCGGGCGCCACGTGATGCTGCGGCGCTTCGATCCGGGCGCGTTGCTGGACGCCGTCCAGCGCCACAGGATCACCCGCCTGCTCGCGGTCCCGGCGATCTTCAACGCCATGCTCCACCACGGCGAGCGGACGTCGTTCGACCTGTCGAGCCTGCGCCAGGTCATCATCGGCGGCTCGCCGGCCTCGCCCTCGCTCGTGCGGGCGCTCGAGCAGGAGCTGGGAGTCCAGGCGATCGTCGGCTACGGCCTCAGCGAGACGACGCCGATCGTGACCCTGGCCCAGCCCCGCCAGGTCCTTGGCCAGGCGGAGCCGGCCGAGCGCCGCCTGGAGCGCCAGGCCATGACCGGCTGGCCGCTCCCGGGGGTCGCCCTGCGGGTCGTGGACCACAACGGTGCCGACGTGCGGGCCGACGGCGACCAGATCGGCGAGATCGTGGTCCGCGGCAACACGGTCATGATCGGCTACTACCGCGACCCGGACGCCACCGCCACGACGATCCGCGACGGCTGGCTCCACACCGGCGACATGGCCACCCTCGACGAAGCGGGCTATGTCGTCATCAAGGACCGCTCCAAGGACGTGATCATCCGCGGCGGCGAGAACATCTCCTCGGTCGACGTGGAGAACGCCCTCGCCGCTCACCCGGCGGTCCTGGAATGCGCCGTGGTGGCCGCCCCGGACGAGAGGTTCGGCGAGGCGCCGGTGGCGCTCGTCGTGCTCAAGCCGGGGGCCACGGCAACCGCGAGCGAGCTCAAGCTCCACTGCCGCAGCCACCTGGCGCGCTTCAAGGTCCCCCGCGAGATCCAGTTCCGCGACTCGCTGCCGAAGGGCGGGACCGGCAAGATCCTCAAGGCGGAGCTGCGCGAGCCCTTCTGGAAAGGCATGGCCTCGCGGGTCCACTGAGCACCGGGCCGTCGAGCAGGCCGGCGCCGCGCGGCGGCGATACTCCACTGCATGAACACCGATGCCGCGATCGATCTCGCCCAGCTCCTGGCCGACGCGCGGACCGCCCTCCCGGGCACCGTCGACATCCGGCGGCGCCTCCACCGGGTGCCGGAGATCGGCCTGAACCTCCCCGCCACGCAGGCCGTCGTGGCCGCGGAGCTGCGGGCGCTCGGCCTCGAGCCGCGCCTCGGCACCGCCTGCAGCTCGGTCACGGCGTTCGTCGACGGGGCGACCGCGGGCCCGACGGTCCTCCTCCGGGCCGACATGGACGGCCTCCCCCTCCGGGAGGAGAGCGGCCTCGAGTTCAGCTCGGAGACCGGCACGACGATGCACGCCTGCGGCCACGACACGCACATGGCGATGCTGCTCGGGGCGGCACGCCTCCTGGTCGAGCGCCGCGGCCGGCTCGCCGGCCGGGTCCTCCTGATGTTCCAGCCGGGAGAGGAAGGGTTCCACGGGGCGCGGGTCATGCTCGAGGAGGGCCTCCTGGACATGCCGCCGGGGCAGGAGGTGAGCGGCGCGTTCGCCCTCCACATCTCGACGAAGTACGCCAGCGGGACGATCGACTACCGGCCCGGGGCGATGCTCGTGGCGGCCGACTTCATCCGCCTCACGATCCGGGGGCGCGGTGGCCACGCCTCGGCGCCGCACGAGGCGATCGACCCGATCCCGGTGGCCGCCGAGATCGTGCTGGCGCTCCAGGCGATGGTGACCCGGCGGGTGGACGCCTTCGACCCGGCGGTCGTGACCATCGCCCACATCGACGCCGGGACGACGACGAACGTCATCCCGGAGACGGCGTACCTCGGGGGGACCATCCGGACCGCGTCCGCGGCCACCCGGGCCGAGGTCCATGCCGGGGTCCGGCGGGTCGTGGAGGGCGTCTGCGCGGCCCACGGCGCCGCGGCCGAGCTGGAGATCATCCCCGGCTACCCGGTGACCCTCAACGACCCGACGTTCACCGCGTTCGCGGCGGAGGTGGCGTCCGAGATGGTGGGGCCGGGAGAGGTGCTCGAGATGAAGGCCCCGATCATGGGCGCGGAGGACTTCTCGTACGTCCTCCAGCGCGTCCCCGGGGCGATGTTCTTCCTCGGCGCGCGCCCGCCCGGGGAGGACCCGGCCACCGCGCCCCAGAACCACTCGAACCGGATCGTCCATCACGAGCCGGCGATGGCCGTCGGGGCGGCGATGTATGCCGCGGTGGCGCTGCGCCACCTCGCAGGCGGCTGACCGCCTCCGGCCGCCGGCGCCGGAGATCGGGGCCGGATAGTCCCCGCCCTCAGCTACCGATCGGCGGCGAGCGCCTCGATCTCGACCTGCCCGGGTGATGCGGGGTGTCTCGCCCCGGGCGCGCCGCGGGGCCGCGCCATGGCCGCGTCGAGCCGCTCGAGGAACGGCGTGTGCCGAGCCGCTGCAGGAACTCCCGCGACCGCTCGGCGGCGGCGCGGACCGCCGGCTCGGACGGATCGAGGAGCGTCGCCATGTCGATGCCGGCGAACGCTTCCTCCCAGGCCTGGCCCATCTGGCGCCAGCCGCTGAGCGCCGCCTCGTACTGGCGCAGCGCGTCGACGGTCGCGCCAGCCAGGGCCGCCAGCCCGGCGCGCAGCGTGAGGCGGCGGAGCTCGACCGCTGGCCTGTGGATGCCGGTCGCATCGAGGCGCTCGACGTACGAGCGCACGCGCTCCGCGTCCATGTCCCAGAGCGCCGCCCGCGCGGCCCAGGCGAGGAGGAACGAGGCGCTGTCCGGCACTGCCAGCATGGCGGCCTCCCACGCTTCCTGGGCGGCGCCGAGGCGACCGGCGCCGAACGCGACCCACCCGTGGGCCTCGAGGGGCATCGCCTTGAACGCCGGCTCGCTGACCTGCGCGACGAGCAGCTCGAGCTCCGCGAGGTCGTCTGCGACGGGCTCTCCGCGAAGGGCATGGAGGTTGACGATGCTGCTCAGGATCGGGAGGCGGTCGGCCGCCTCGAAGTCCTCCTTCAGGAGGTCCGCCCACGTCCGAAGTGCCGTTTCGGCATCCCCGTCGAACAGGGCCGAGCACCACCCGAGCGTCTGTAGCGTGTCCACGAGCGTGCTGCGGTCGCCGAGCCGTCGGGCGAGCGGGAGGATCTCGTCCACCAGCTGTCGAGCGGCCGTCGCCTCGATGTCGAACCCGAGCGTAGCCGAGCGATTCCGGAGCGCGCGGAGGAGCGTCATCGCAAGCCCATGCGATCGAGCGATCCGCTCGCCGATCTCGATGACGCCGGTCCCTTCCTGCACCCGCCCGATGGTCGCGAGCGCCGACCCCTTCGTCACCAGCGTGTCGGCGAGGATCCCGGGCAGGTCCGCGTGCTCGGCCGCCTCGAGAACCGGCTCGGCGGCGCTGACGGCGCGGCGGTGGTCGCCGTTGAGGAAGTAGGCGCGGGCCAGCTGGCCGTCGAGGGCGATGACGGCCGAATCGGGCGCGAGATCAGCGAACTCGGCGGACGCGGGCTCGAGCAGCGCCAGCGCGGTGGCCGTGCGCCGGCCGGTGATGAGCGACTCCCCCAGCAGCGCCACGGAGCGCGCCGCGGCCCGGCGGTCGCCAAGGCCCCGGGAGACGTCGATCGCGCGGCGATACGACGACTCGGCGAGGTCGTATCGTCCCGCTGCTGTCGCGGACGCCCCCGTTCGTTCGAGCAGCTCGGCCTCGGCGGCGGGCTCGCTCGTCACCGTGAGCGCCTGCTCGTAGAAGACGATCGCCTGCTCGTGGGATCCCAGGGCCACGGCCCGTTCGGCCGCGGCCCTCAGGGCGACGCGGGCCTGGCCGGCGAGGGCATCGGCCTCGGTGCCCTCGGGCGCATTTCGCTGGGCCGCGAGGTAGTGGCCGGCAAGCGCGCCGGCGAGCTCCTCGGAGCCGAGGGCGTCGAAGTAGCGAGCCGCGGCGAGATGGCGCGTCTTGCGGTCCGGCTTGGCCAGGGTGTTGTAGGCGACCTCGCGGATGAGGGCCTGGACGAACGCGTACTGGCCCCGCTCCGGCGAGCGGGGATCGACCAGGTGAGTGAGGATCTCGCGTCGGGCGAGGGCCAGCAGGCGCGGCTCGAGCTCCGCCTCCGCCGCACCCGACACCACGGATAGCCCGGCGAGCGGGAAGCTCTGGCCGAGCACCGCGGCGTCCGCGACCAGTGCCCGGTCGGTGGCGTCGAGCCCGTCGAGGCGGGAGGCGATCAACGCGGTCAGCGTCTCCGGCACCGCCAGGGTTGCGAGGTCGCCGACCGGCCGGTAGATGCCGCCCTCAAGGACGAGCCGGCCCCCGGCGAGCAGCATTCGGATCGTCTCGATCGCGTAGAGCGGGATGCCGTCTGCGCGGGCGACGATCGCCCGGACGGCGGAGGCCGGCAGGCCGGGCACGAGCCCGGCAAGAAGGTCCCGCATTGCTTCCTCGGGCAGCGGCTCGAGGTAGAGGCTCGTGAAGTTGCGCTTGCCGGCGCCCCAGGTCTCGCGTCGCTCGAGCAGCTCGGGTCGGGCAAGGGTGGCGACATAGATCGGGACGTTGCGACTCCACTCCAGCAGGTGGTCGACGAAGTCGATGAGCCCGGGGTCGGCAAAGTGGAAGTCCTCGAAGACCATGACAACTGGCGCGGTGGCCGCCAGGCGCTCGAAGAAGGTCCGCCAGGCGCCGAACAGCTCCTCGGCGCCGATCCCGGATTCGAGGCCGAGGAGGGCCAGGAGAGCCGGCTCGACCCAGCGCCGCTCGGCTTCGTCCACGACGAAGCGGCCGACGGTCTCCGCGACCTTCGCCCGCGTGGTTCGCTCGTCATCGGTCTCGACGAGGCCGCAGCGCCCGCGGACCATCTCGCCCAGGGCCCAGAACGTGATCCCCTCGCCGTACGCCGGGCTCCTGCCGTCGTGCCACCAGACGGGCTCCACCAGCCCGTCGATGTACTTCACGAACTCCCAGGCGAGGCGTGACTTGCCGATCCCGGCCGGGCCGACCACCGAGACGAGCCGGGCGCGGCCTTCGCGACCGGTCGCGTGGAAGAGGTCCTTCAGGAGACGCAGCTCGTCGGCGCGGCCCACGAAGGGCGCCTCCAACGTCTCGCTGCGATTGCGGCCGCCCCGCTCGGCGACGACCCGCAGGGCCCGCCAGGCGGCGACGGGCGCCGCCCTGCCCTTGAGGGCCTGCTCGCCGGCCTCCTCGAAGGCGATCGAGGCGCTCGCCGCCCGGTGCGTCGCCTCGCCGACAAGGACGGTTCCTTCGGCCGCAACGCTCTGCAGGCGGGCCGCCGTGTTCACCAGGTCGCCCGCGACCATTCCCTGGCCGACGGCTCCGATCGTGACTGCGGCTTCGCCGGTGAGAACCCCTGCTCGCGCCGCGATCCCCGGCCCGATCGAGCGCACGGCATCGACGAGATCGAGGGCAGCCCGGACCGCCCGCTCGGCGTCGTCCTCATGGGCCGTGGGCGCCCCCCACAATGCCATCACCGCGTCGCCGATGAACTTCTCGACCGTGCCACCGTAGCGGCCGACCACGTCGGACGCGAGCTCGAAGTAGCTGGAAAGGAGGGCCCGGGTCTCCTCGGGGTCACGACCCTCGGCGATGGTCGTGAACCCCACGAGGTCCGCGAACAGCACCGTGACGAGCCGGCGCTCGGCCACCGGTGGGCTGGCCGCCGGCCGGGCCACCGAGGCGGTCGCCGGCGGCGCCGACCCGATTGGCGTGCCACATTCGACGCAGAAGAGCTCGCCGGCTTCGACGGGATTCCCGCAGCTCGGGCACGCCAGCCCGAGGCGCGTGCCACAGCGGGCGCAGAACTTCGCGCCGGCCTTGTTAGCGGAGCCGCAGGATGCGCAGGTCACGGTGATGTGCTCCCTCCCTCGGGAGGTGCACGTTAGCGCACGGGTGGCCCAGGCGGCGAGCCCAGGCCCGACACCATGGTGCGCGAGCCCGATGACGGCAAGGCTCCCGTGGGAATGCCGCGAGCGGACGGCGGGCCAGCAGCCAGCCACCATGCGTTGACCGCGTTCCCCTCCCCGGTGTAGGATTTCCGAGCAGATAGGTCGGAATTCGTCACGCTCGCGCTTCCTTGCGCCCACCCTCCCGGCCCTGCCGCGCCACCGCCGCACCCGCAACCGAGGATCCGCCCTGAGCGTTCGAACGTTCCACGCCTCCGGCGCCATCTCCTTCAGCACGAAGGGGGAGTACGGCGTGCGCATGCTCGTCCAGCTTGCGAGGCGCTGGCAGCCCGACGCGCCCGCGCCCGTCTCGCTGGCCGAGGTTGCCGCCGACGAGGACCTGCCCCGGGCCTACCTGGAGCAGCTCATCATCCCCCTGCGCGAGGCGGGCCTCGTCCACTCGACCCGCGGCGCCCGCGGCGGCTACGCCCTGGCCCGGCGGCCGGCCGACATCACCCTGGCCGAGGTGCTGCGCGCCCTCGAAGGCCCCCTGGCGCCGATGATCTGCGCCAGCGAGGACCCGGCCGAGGCGCACGCCTGCATCCGCGTCGGCGCCTGTTCCGTCAACTCGCTGTGGTTGAAGGTCCGCGACGCCATCAGCGGCGTGCTCGAGACGACCACCCTCGCCGATCTTGTGCCGGTGCCGCACCTCATCGAGGTGCTGGCACGTCCGCGGGACGCCGTCACCGTCTGACCGTCAAGGAGCCTGAACCACCCGTGAGCGACCAGCACCTCGAGATCCGGAACCTGCACGTCGCGCCGATCGCCGACCCCGAACGCCACATCCTCCAGGGGATCGACCTGGTGGTCGGCAAGGGCGAGGTCCACGCGATCATGGGCCCCAACGGCTCCGGCAAGACCACCCTCGCCTACGCGCTCATGGGCCATCCCGCCTACGTCGTCACGCAGGGCGAGGTGATCTGGAAGGACATGAACATCCTGAAGCTCCCGCCCGACAAGCGGGCGCGCCTGGGGATGTTTCTCGCCTTCCAGTACCCGACGGCCATCCCCGGGCTGTCCGTCGCGTCGTTCCTCCGGACGGCGCTCAACGCGCGCCGCCAGGGCCTCGACTCGAGCCCGGACATCGACCCCAGCGACCCCACCCGGGGCGGCATCTCGATGGGCGACTTCCGCCGCCTCATGCGGGCCAAGATGGGCCTGCTCAAGATGGACGAGGGAATTGCCGCGCGGTACGTGAACGAGGGCTTCTCGGGCGGCGAGAAGAAGCGCCTGGAGATGCTCCAGATGGCGGTCCTCGAGCCGGAGATGGCGATCCTCGACGAGACGGACTCGGGCCTCGACATCGACGCCCTGCGGATCGTCGCCGAGGGCGTCAACGTCATGTTGAACCCGAACCTGGGCGTCCTCCTCATCACCCACTACCAGCGCCTCCTCAACTACATCAAGCCCGACCGGGTCCACGTCCTGGCGCGCGGCCGGATCATCACCAGCGGCGGCCGCGACCTTGCCCTCGAGCTCGAGGAGCACGGCTACGCCCCGGTCCTCCGGGCCGCCGGCTTCGATGCCGACGAGTCCGACGTGGCCTACGCCACCCGCGTCCCCGAGACGGTGGAGGCGGGCTGACGGCCGCCCGGCCGCCTGCCTCCACGCCCGAGCCGAACACGAACCGGGAGCGACCGATGACCGACACGCTCGCCCGAGCCGCCACCGCCGCGGCGACGCCAGCCGCCGTGTTCGCCGGCGCTGTGGCCCCCTCGCCCGCCCTCGATCCGGGCGCGCTCCGGGCCGACTTCCCGATCCTCGAGCAGCGGCCGCACGGCCGGCCGCTCGTCTACCTCGACTCCGCGGCCACGAGCCAGAAGCCGCTCGGCGTCATCGAGGCGATGGACGACTACTACCGGGGCTACAACGCCAACGTCCACCGCGGCATCTACGAGATCAGCGAGAAGGCGACCGCTGCCTACGAGGGCGCGCGGGTGAAGGTCGCGCGGCTCATCAATGCCCCGGCCGCCCACGAGATCGTGTGGACCCGCAACGCGACCGAGTCGATCAACCTCGTGGCGTACAGCTGGGGCCGCCGCCACCTGGGCCAGGGCGACGCGATCGTCCTGACCGAGATGGAGCACCACGCGAACCTCGTGCCCTGGCAGATCCTCGCCCAGGAGGTCGACGGCGACCTGGAGTTCATCCCGATCACCGACGAGGGGATCCTCCGCCTCGACGTCTTCGAGGTGCTCCTGCGGCTCCATCCGAAGCTCGTGGCCTTCACCCACGTCTCGAACACGCTGGGCACCATCAACCCGGTGCGCGAGATGGTGGAGATGGCCCACGCGGCCGGAGCGCTGGTCCTCGTCGACGGGGCGCAGGCCGTGCCCCACCTGCCCGTGGACGTGCAGGAGATCGGTGCCGACTTCTACGTCTTCTCCGGCCACAAGATGCTCGGGCCCACCGGGTCGGGCGTCCTGTGGGCCCGCCGCGAGCTCCTCGAGGCGATGCCGCCCTTCATGGCCGGCGGCGACATGATCCGCGAGGTGAAGCTGCGCCGCTCCGAGTACAACGACGTCCCCTGGAAGTTCGAGGCCGGAACGCCCGACATCAGCGCCGCCATCGGGCTTGGCGTCGCGGCCGACTACCTGCGCGAGCTGGGGATGGACCGGGTGCGCGAGCACGAGCGGGCGCTCGTCGCCTACGCGCTCGACACGCTGGCGGCGCGAGGTCCCGGGGATCGCCCTGTACGGCCCGCCGCCCGACGTGCGCGGCGGGGTCGTGCCCTTCAACCTGCCGGGCATCCACCCCCACGACGTGGCCCAGATCCTGGACCGGGAGGGCGTCTGCATCCGGGCCGGCCACCACTGCACGATGCCGCTCCACGAGCGGCTCGACCTGGCGGCGACCGCCCGGGCGAGCTTCTCGGTCTTCACGACGACCGATGACATCGACGCCCTGGCCGCCGGCCTGCGGGAGGTCCAGCGGGTCTTCGGCGGCTAGCCAGGCGCGTGCCCACGCCGCGGGTGAGTGGGCCGGGATGCCACGCTGATCGGAGGAGCCTGGGTGGACCTCGTCCCGGATAACGTACGGCGCGTCATGCAGCGGCTCCAGGAGCGTGATGAGCGCGACCGCGCCGACGGGACCCAGCAAGAGCGTCGCCTGCGCGCCATCACTCCTGACGTCGGGCAGTTCCTGCTGACCCTCGCCCTCGCCGTCCACGCGCGGCGGATTGTCGAGATCGGCACGTCTGGTGGCTATTCGACGCTCTGGCTCGCGCTGGCCGCGCGGCGGACCGGCGGAAAGGTCACGACGTTCGAGATCGATCCGGCCAAGGTCGCGCTGGCAGCGAGCACCTTCGCCGACGCAGGCGTCGCCGATGTCGTCGACCTGCGGGCCTACGATGCGACCGTGGGCCTCGGCCAATTCGTCGGCGATGTCGACCTCGCCTTCATCGACGCCGAGAAGACGGACTACGTGACCTACCTCGACCTGGCAGTGGTCGCCCTACGGCCCGGCGGCCTGCTCGTGGCCGACAACTTGACCTCCCATGCCGCCGACCTCGAGGCCTTCCGTCGCAAAGCAGAGACTCATGAGCTGCTGAGCTGCATGGTCGTCCCGATCGGCGGGGGCGAGCTCCTCGGCGTGCGCCTTCCCGACTGACCCTCGGCGAGCCGACCGCGACATCCGCGATCCGGATTCCCGAGGCGCCGCCTCCAACGGGTTGGCCGATTGGCTTGAAGCAGGCGGGCGCGGCGTCCTGCAGCTGGGCCGCGCACCGACGGGCCGCCTCGGCGTCAGGGACAATGGCGCGGGTCGGGCCGGCGAGAATGCGGACCCGTTCGTGGGCCGGCCCAGGAGTTGATCGATGAAGGTTCTGTTCGTCGGCGGGACCGGGCTCATCAGCAGCGCCTGCTCCCGCCTGGCCGTTGAGCGCGGCATCGAGCTTCACCTGCTCACCCGCGGGCAGGGGCCGGCGCCCGTGGAAGGGGCGATCCGACTCGTCGCCGATGCCCGCAACGAGGCTGCCGTCGCCCGTGCCCTGGCCGGCCAGCGCTTCGACGCCGTCGTCGACTGGATCGCCTTCACGCCCGACGACATAGAGCGGGATCTGCGCCTGTTCGGCGGGCGGGTCGACCAGCTCGTCTTCATCAGCTCGGCCAGCGCCTACCAGAAGCCCCTCGGCCACTGGCTGCTGCGCGAGGACTCGCCGCTGGCGAACCCGTTCTGGGACTACGCCCGCGACAAGATCGCCTGCGAGGACCGCCTCCTGCGCGCCTTCCGCGACGACGGGTTCCCGGTGACGATCGTGCGGCCGTCGCTCACCTACGGCGACACCCAGGTGCCCCTGGTCGTCAACAGCTGGGAGATGCCGTACACGGCGATTGCGCGGATGCGCGGAGGCAAGCCGCTCATCGTCCCCGGCGACGGCACGTCGTTGTGGACCATCACCCACAACAGCGATTTCGCGGTGGGCCTCGTGGGCCTCCTCGGCCAGCGAGCGGCGATCGGCCACGCGTTCAACATCATGTCCGACGAGGTCCTCACCTGGGACGAGATCTATCGCCAGACGGCGGCCGCCGCCGGCGTCGAGATCCGCCTCGTCCACATCGCCTCGGACTTCATCGCGGCCTGCCTGCCCGAGATGACCGGAACGCTGCTCGGCGACAAGGCGGTGAGCGCGGTCTTCGACACGACGAAGATCCGGCGCTTCGTGCCCGCCTTCCGCCCGGCCACGACGTTCGCCGAGGGGATCCGGCGGACCGTCGCCTGGTTCGACGCGGACCCTGCCCGGCAGCGCGTGGACGGCGCCCTGGACGCCCGCTGGGATCGACTGCTCGAGGCGTACGAGCACGGGCTGGCCAACGCCGTGGAGGCTCTTCGGGCCGAGGCCTGACGGTCTCCGCCGGCAGGCCCGACCACCCGGGTCCTGCGACGGCTACGGGGTGGGCGCGGCGCTCGGCGAGGGACGGGGTCGATCCAGAACGGCGGATTGCCCGTCAGGAGACGGTTCCCCGACCGGGCCCCTCCACCCCGCGGGCGACGGACCGGAGGCGGTCCCGAATCCCGATCAGGCAGCTCGGATTTCGGTCGCCATCGCAGCGTCGCGGTACACTGCACGACCGATGGACGACCTCTACCGCGATTACATCCTCGAGCATTACCGGCGCCCCCACAACTTCGGGATCCTGGAGGATCCCGACGCCCGCTACGAGGGCGCGAACCCCCTCTGCGGCGACCGGATCACGATGATGCTCGGGATCCGTGACGGGATCGTGGCGGAGGTCGCCTTCACGGGTCGCGGCTGCGCCATCAGCCAGGCGTCCGCGAGCCTGCTCACCGACGAGATCAAGGGCAAGCCCGTCGACGATGTCGAGGCGATGACGCCGGACGACGTGCTCGAGCTCCTCGGCATCGAGATCAGCCCCGCCCGCCTCAAGTGCGCCTTGCTCTCGCTCGACACCGTGAGCCACGCCCTCGACGAGCGGGCGAAGGCGGACGGCCGCCCGCCGGCCATGCCGGCAACCGCCCCCTCGGAGGGCTGAAGCGGCCCCGCGCCGTCGGAGCCAGCCGAGCCGCCGATGCCGAAGACCTTCTCCGACCTGATGCGCGAGGCTCGTGCCGAGATCCGCGAGCTGACCCCGCCGCAGGTGGACGCCCTCCGATCGAATCCGCGCGCGGCCGTCGTCGACGTGCGCGAGGCGTCCGAGTGGGAGCAGGGCCATATCCCCGGCGCCCACCATGTTGCCAAGAGCTACCTCGAGCAGCAGATCGAGGCCTCCGTTCCCGATCGATCCACGCCGGTGATCCTCTACTGCGCCGGTGGCGTGCGCTCGCTCTTCGCGGGCCAGGCCTTGCGGGCGATGGGCTACGACGACGTGGCGTCGATGTCCGGCGGCTTCGAGCAGTGGAAGTCGCTGGGCCTGCCATGGACCCAGCCGGCGGTCCTCTCCGATGAGCAGAAGCGACGCTACAGCCGCCACCTCCTGATCCCCGAGGTGGGCGCCGCGGGCCAGGCGCGCCTGCTCGGCTCGCGGGCGCTCCTGGTCGGTGCCGGCGGCCTTGGCTCGCCGGCTGCCCTCTACCTGGCGGCCGCGGGCGTGGGCACGATCGGCATCGTCGACTTCGACGTGGTCGACCTCAGCAACCTCCAGCGGCAGGTCGTCCACACCACCGACCGGGTGGGCGAGAAGAAGGTGGTCTCGGCGGAGGCCGCCATCAGGGCTCTCAACCCCGGGGTGGAGGTGATCGCCTTCGACACCGTTCTCGGGCCCGGGAACGTTGAGGGCATCATCGCCGGCTACGACGTGATCCTCGACGGGACCGACACGTTCGAGACGCGCTACACGCTCAACGACGCCGCTGTGGCCGCCGGGATCCCCGTGGTCCACGCCTCGGTCTTCCGGTTCGAGGGCCAGCTCACGACCTTCGTGCCGTACGAAGGACCCTGCTATCGCTGCCTCTATCCGGTCCCGCCCCCGCCGGAGCTCGCGCCGGGCTGCTCCGTGGCCGGCGTCCTGGGCGTGGTGCCCGGCATCATGGGCCTGCTCCAGGCGAACGAGGTCCTCAAGATCCTCCTCGGGATCGGCGAGGCGCTTGCCGGCCGGCTCCTCCTGTTCGACGCCCTCGACGGAACGTTCACCGAGCTGAAGCTGCGCCGCGACCCCGCCTGCCCGGTCTGCTCGGAGGCGGCGGCCGCCGCCCGGGCGGCGGGCACGCCGCTCGCGCTCCCGATCCCCGAGGCGGAGGCCGGGGCGGGCGCGACGGAAGGCCTGGTGTTCCCGTTCCCGGCGCCCACCCGGCACGTCGGGGCCTGAGGACGGTGCAGGCCCGCGCCGGATGAGCGGGCCTGCCGGCGGAGAGCCTGTGTCGGCCCCCGAGGACGATGCGCCGGCCGGCCGGGAGGATGCTCCCGCCGCCCCCCACCCCGGCCCGCGGACCGTGAACCTCCCCGCGGCAATGAGGGCGGCGATCGTTGCCCACGCCCGAGCCGAGGAACCGATCGAGGCCTGCGGCCTGCGTCGGCGGCACGGCCCCGGCGGCGGACGGGGGCCGGCCCACGCGCTGGTTTCCAACCCGCAACCGGGAGGCCTCGCCGCTGCGCTACGAGATCCATCCCGACGACCTCCTCCGGGTGACGGTGGCGATCGACGACGCGGACGAGGTGGTCTGGGGGATCGTGCACAGTCATGTCCGCTCGGCGGCCCGGCCCAGCGCGACGGACGTCGGTCTCGCCCTCTATCCGGACGCGCTCCACGTCCTCGTCTCGCTGTCCGGGCGCGAGGTGGATCCGGCGACCGGCGCCGAGAGCGTCCGGGCGTGGCGGATCGTCGATGGGCGGGTCTTCGAGGTCGTGGTCGTCGATTCGTCCGCCGAGGCCTGACCCGCCGCAGGCCGGCGGGTACGCCGCGAGGCGGGCGGCGGCCGCGCACTCCGTCCGCGGATCCGCGCGATGATGGCGCGATGGACATTCGCGAACACCTGCTTCCGCCGATCGGTGCTCCGGCCCCACCCCTCGACGGGCCCGGCGTCCGGCTGCGGCCCGTGCTCCCCGAGGACGTCCCGGTCCTTTGCGCCATCCTTGCCGAGCCTTCGGTGGCCCGCTGGTGGCCGGGCTACGACGTCGCCCGCGTGGAGCAGGACCTCCTGACGGCGGACGCGGAGACCACGGTCTGGGTGATCGAAGCCGAGCTCGATCCCGCCCTGGGCCCCGAGGTGGTGGGCGCCATCGAGGCCTGGGAGGAGCCGAACGAGGAATACCGCCACGCCGGCGTGGACCTGTTCCTGGCCACCGTCGCCCAGGGGCGCGGTCTGGGGCCGGACGCCATCCGGGCCGTGGCCCGGTGGCTCATGGGCGAGCGCGGCCATCACCGGCTGACGATCGACCCCGCGGCTGACAACGAGCGCGCGATCCGGGCGTACACCGCCCTTGGGTTCCGCCCCGTCGGCCGGCTCCGCTCGTACCAGAGGATGCCGGACGGCAGCTGGATCGACGGGCTGCTCATGGAGCTCCTGGCGCACGAGCTGGTCGGATGAGCGGCGTCGCCCCAGCCCCGTCGGGATGAGCCGGGCCGCGATCCGGCCGCGCGACCTCCTGCCGCTCGCGCTCGGGGTGATCGCGCTCGTCGTCGGGACGGCGCTCGGATGGGACTCGCGCCTGGTCGATGCGGTGGTGACGCCGCCCGCGCTCATCCGCGCCGTGCTCGTCGCCCTGGCGGCGCTGTTCGCGCTGTGGGCCCTGCGGCGCGGGCTGATGCGGATCTCGGACGGTCGTGATCCGGCGACGGGCGGCCCGGCCGCCGTGATCCGCGGCGTCCGCTTCATCTTCCTCGGCGTTGCCGGGCTCGCGGCCGCCGCCGGCTGGCTGATCGGCCATCCGCTCCCGATCATCCTCGGCATGGTCATCGCCGCCGTCGATGTCCTGGAGACCACCTTCCTGCTGCTGGTGCTGGGGACGCGCCGGGCCGCGGGCGGCGACTGACAGTCGCCGGGTTTCACGCCGCCCGCCGGCCGCAACGGACCGTCCTGCGCTCGCCGCCGACGAGGCCCTCTACCGGGCGAAGCGGCTCGGACGCAACCGCGCGGTGGCCGCGGAGCGCCCGGAACGGGCGGCGCTCACGGCCTGACCCGGGGCCCGCGCTGCCAGCCTCGCCTCGGGCTGCGCTGCCGGCCTATGGCGATGATCCGGGCCCAGTCGGGGGAAGCGCCCCGAGTGCGGCGGGCCTCATCGCCGCGGCTCCGTCGACCCGCCCGCGGGCGCTCAGCCGTGGAGGGCGTGGCGGGCAAGGAGGTCAGCGAGCGCGGTCGGCACGCCGGCGATGTCCAGGCGCGCTGCGAGGAGCGCCAGGGGCGGCGGCTCGAGCCCGGTGGACTGCAGCAGGACGCCGTTGGCCGCCGACAGCACCGCGGCCGGCGGCCCGTCCGCCGCGATCTCGCCGCCGCGCATGACCACGATCCGGCCGAAGTGGCGCGCGGCGAACTCCATGTCGTGGGTGATCCCGACCACCGTGCGCCCGGCCGCCGTCCAGGCGTCGACGAGCGCACCCACGCGGGCGATCCCCGGGGCATCCTGGCCCGTGGTCGGCTCGTCGAGCACGAGGATCGCGGGGTCCATCGCGAGCACGCTGGCGAGGGCCGCGAGCTTGCGGTCCGACAGCCCGAGGTCGTAGGGGTTCTCGCCGGCCCGTTCGGCGAGGCCGACCGCGTCGAGCGCCTGGGCGACGAGTCGCGCGATGGCCGCATCGGGCAGCCCGAGGTTCCGCGGGCCGAAGGCGACCTCACGCCCGAGGGTATTGCTGAACAGCTGGCGATCAGGGTCCTGGAACACAAATCCCACCGTGTGGGCGACGTCGGCGATCGATCGACCCTCCAGGTCCCGTCCCGCCACGAGGACGGATCCGGTCGTCGGGGCCAGGATCCTGACCAGGTGCTTGGCGAGCGTGGTCTTGCCAGAGCCGTTCTGGCCCACGATCGCCACTGCCTCGCCGGGCGCGATCGCCAGCTCCACGCCCCGGAGGGCCTCGGCGCCGCCGGGGTAGGCGTAATGGAGGCCGCGGATCTCGATTGCCGCGGGCGGGTGCTCGCGGACCGGACGCCAGGGCGCCGTCGTCACCCGGGTGAGCCCTGCGCCGGAGCCGGCCACCGTCTCGGCGGCAGCCGCGCGAGCGTCCGCGCCGGCATCACGGATCGCGTTCGCCACCGCCTCGAGGTCGAAGGCCAGGGCGGCCGGCACGCCGAGCGCGTGGGCGATCGCGCTCCGGCGGGGACGGCGACTCCGGCCCGGCCCCCGATGTCGGGCCCCAGGACCGCACCGGGGATGTCGAGGCCGGCGACCGACCCGCCGTCCAGCACGAGGCAACGCGCCGTCGCTCCCAGGACGACCGACTTGTGCTCGGTGACGAGGACGGCAGTCCCGGCCGCCACTCGACCGGCGAGGAGATCGGCGACCGCGCGGGTCGCGGCCGGGTCGAGCTGGGCCGTGGGCTCGTCGAGCACCAGGAGGCCCGGGCCCATGCACAGGATCGAGGCGATCGCCACCCGTTGCTGCTCTCCGCCGGACAGGGCGGTGGGCAGGCGCCCGGCGAGATGGTCGATCCCGAGCGACGCGAGCGTGCGGTCGATCCGGGCGTCCATCGCCTCGCGCGGCAGGCCGAGGTTCTCGAGCCCGAACGCCAGCTCCTCGCGGACGGTGAGCTTCGAGCCCGAGAGCTGGTTCGAGGGCGTCGAGAAGACGATGCCGACGCGTCCCAGGAGATCGCGAACGGAGGTCTCGGCCACGGGGCGCCCGTCGATGACCACGCGCCCTCCGAGGCGGGCGCGAACGACCCGCGGGATGAACGCCGCGGCGGCCAGGGCGAGCGTGGACTTGCCGGCACCGTTGCGCCCGGCCACCCCGACCATCTCACCAGCCGCCACGGCGAGGTCGATCCCGGCCAGGGCCGACGTGCTCCGGCCGTGGTAGCGCACCTCCAGGTCCTCGAGCTCGAGGGCGGGCAGCGGCGCCGGGAGGCCCGGCGGAGGGGAGGTCCGGCTCACCTGGTCGCCAGGAAGGAGGCGACGAACGGCCAGGCGATGACGGCGACGATGGCGAGGACGATGCCGGGGCGGATCCACCGGTCGAGCGGGGGGTCGGAGCACGACCCGGTAGGCCGTGCGCACGCCGCCGGCCCCGAACCCGCGCGCCTCGAGGGCGAAGGTGCGCTCCCGGACGTCGATGAGGGAGCCGAGCAGGACGGGCCCGACGAGCGGCAGGAGCGCCCGCACGCGCCGGCCGATCGACCCGTGGATCTCGAGGCCCCGCGCCTGCTGGGCCTCGAGGATCGTGGCGGCGCTCTCCTGGAGCCGCGGCACCATCTGCACGGCCGACAGGACCACCCAGGCGAAGCGGTGGCTCGCGCCTCGGGCCACCAGCGCCTCGAGGAGGTCGTCGGGGAGCGTGGACTGGAGGAAGGTGATCGAGGCCACGAACGCGACCAGCACCCGGCCGGCCGTGACGACGCCGAAGGCGATCCCCTCGCGGGACAGGACGAGCGGGCCGAACCGGGCAATGACGTCGACCGCGCCGGGGAAGAAGAGGGCGTTGACGACCAGGATCGAGGCGATCAGGACCGCCGGGATCCGGAGGGCCCGGACCACCGATCGGCCGAGGCCGTTGGCGCCGGCGAGCGCGAGGCAGCCCGCCGCGAGCCCGACGAGGACGGGCGGCGGCAGCAGGAAGGCCGCCAGGATCACCCAGGCGAGGCCGAGGAGCTTGGTGACCGGGTTGCGCCGGTGCAGCCAGCTGTCGCCGGGGCGGTAGTACCCGCTCGCCGCCTGCACGCGGGACCGGCCGTCCGCGATCCGCTAGTCGACGATCGTCGACTCGCCCCGGCTGAACATCGTGCGGACGCTCAACGGCAGGGCGGACAGGATCAGGAAGACGATCGTGTAGCTGATCGTCTTGTCGAGCGGGTCGCTGGTCAGGCCCTGGGCGAACGCCGACTGGAAGACGCCCAGGCCCAGGGTCCGGAAGAGGGCCACGAGGGCGTCGGTGCCGGACCCCGTGACGCCGCCGAAGACGAACGGCGGCGATGGGCGCCGAGATGGCCGCGGCGACGAGGCCCGTCGTGAGGCCCCCGACCCAGACCGGGAACATCCGGGCCCGCTCGGCCTGCGAGGCCCAGCGCCAGACCAGCAGCCCGAGGCCCACCCCGAGGGCGAGGACCACCCAGAACCCGAGCGGATCGGGAGCCGCCAGGCCGGTCAGGTTCGCCCCGCCCAGGAACGAGTCCGCGGTGCCGTCGGCCTTGAGGCCGGTGATCGTCGAGAAGTAGCCATTCGGCGCGAACAGGAGGCGCAGGAGGGCGAAGACGATCGCCCCGGCGGAGACCGCGGTCGCGACCGCGAGGTATCGCGAGATCCGCCGATCGCCGGCCGGGAGCCGGAAGACCGTCCGCCCGGAGATCCAGGCGACGACGACCCCGACCGCCGACGATGACGAGCCCGAGGAGGACGAAGCGCATCTGCGAGTCGAGGTCGTTCGGATCGTAGGAGAGGCCGACCGTCTGCTGGACGACGAGCATCGCCACGAGCGCGGCCGCGACCCCGGCGGCGAGGGCCAGGAACCCGCCGACGCGCTCGTCGTCGGCCCGCAGGCGGAATGCGCCGCGACCCGCCCAGAAGCCCGCCATCAGGCCGATCACGGCGGCGACCGGCGCGAAGAAGGCGATCGTGGGGCCGGCCCCTCCCGGAACCGGGAGGATCGCCCAGATCAGGTTCGACAGGAGGCCCGTCAGCGCCCCGGCCCACGGCCCGGCCACCACGCCGACGAGGACCGTGCCGATCGAATCCAGGTAGATCGGCAGCCGCAGGGCGACGATGATGGCCGCCGACAGCGATGTTGATCGCGATCGCGACGGGCATGAGGGCGAGGGTCGCGGTCGACAGGTCGCGGGAGCGGACGGCGATGATCGCCAGCAGGACGACCCCGACGACGAGCGCGGCCAGGTAGAGCAGCTGGATGGCGGGAACGCAGCCCTCGGTCTGGCCCTCCGCGCATACCTGGAGCCACGACAGGTCCATGGACTGGAGCCTCCCTCATGTTGGGCCGATGCCCGGGCGCATGCCGCGGCGCGTGACCGACGGCCTCACGGGCGCCTGACCCTCCAACCGGACGCCTGCGTCAGTATCGCCCGTCGCACCGGCGCTCTGGCGGCGTTCCCGCACGGGGCTCCCGGTCAGCCCGGACCGATTCTCGCCGCGAGCGCTCCCACTCGCTCCACGAAGCGCTCGAAGAAGGCGGGGGTGTCGGCGTCCACCGCGACCGAGAGCGTGGGGGGACGGCCCCAGGCCCGCCGCCAGTCGGTCACCGTCTCGCCGGTCGTGAGGGTGCCGCCGAGCTCCACCTCGACCGGGAGCTCCTCGGAGCGGACGAGGTCGGGGTCGAGCGCCGCGGCCAGCGCGAGCGGATCGTGGACATAGGCTCCGTAGAAACCGTTGTGGCGCGAGTGGAACTCCATGTAGAAGCGGAGGGCGTCGGCCACGTGGCGGACGACGGCGTGGGTGGCGACGCTGCCCGCAGCCTCGTCGCGGGCGGGGTCGGGACGCGAGCCCGCGCGGCGGGCGAGCGCTGTCACGTGGTCGGGCCCGAGCTTCGCTCGCTCCGTCACGTCGAGCCCGAGGGCCAGCGGCAGCGCGGGCAGGCCGGCGGCGAGGCGCGCCTCCACCACGGCCGGGTCAGCGAAGGCCGTGATCGACACCGCGGCCGCGTGCGGGTCGACGGAGATGTTCCACTCCGCCGTCGGCGCCGTGTTTCCCGGCGATCGGTAGCTGCCGCCCATGAGCACCCAGCGCCGGAGGAGCAGCGGGAGCCCGGGCTCGCGCAGCACGGCGACGGCGAGGTTCGTGAGGGGGCCCAGGGTCACGAGCGTGATCGTGCCCGGGCGCCGGCGCGCCTCCTCGATGAGCAGGTCCGCGGCATGGCGCTCCGAGAGCGGTCGTCGCGCCGGGGGCAGCGTCGCGTACCCGATCCCCCGGGGCCCATGGGTGTCGGGCGCTGTGACGAGCGGCCGGACGAGCGGCGTCTCGCGCCCCAGCGCCACTTCCACGTCGTCGCGGCCGGCGAGCTCGAGCACGGCCCGCGTGTTCTCGGCGACCTGTCGGGCGTTTACGTTGCCGGCGGTGCAGGTGACCGCCACCAGCTCCGCCTCGGGAGAGGCACAGGCGTAGAGCAGGGCCAGGCTGTCGTCGATGCCCGTGTCGACGTCGAGCAGGAGAGGGACTCGGAAGGGGGGCTCGACCATGGCGGCCGCGATCCTAGCGCGCCGCGCCGGGTTGCAGGGCCTCGACGATCCGGTCAGCGGCCTTCGCCGGGTCGAGCCGGCCCGTGTCGACGACCACGAGGGGCCGGCAGGCTGCGAAGCGCACGCCCCGCCGCCGCGCCTGCGCCGCCAGGAACGCCGCCGGTTCCTCGCCGTAGGCCGGCCGGTAGCCCCCCGAGCCGCCGGGTGCCACCCCGGCCGCGAACCGCCGGCCGAGCACGGCCGGGTCCGCCCGGAGCCAGGCGACCGCGATCCCCGGCACCCGGAGGGCCGCCCGGCAGGCCGCATCGTCCACCACCGACGCCGCGGCCGCGATCACCGACGGGTCGTCCTCCGCCAGCGCCTCGAGCAGGATCCGCGACTCGGCCCGGTGCAGGGCGTCCGCCCCGGCCGCGTCCCGCATGGTGGCCGCCTCGACCCCGACCCACGCCGCGAGCAGGGCGTCGCCGTCCACCAGGCGCCAGCGCAGGCGTCCGGCCACCAGCGCCCCGATCGTCGTCTTGCCCGTGCCCATCAGCCCGACGAGGACGACGTGGCGGAGGGGCGCGACGGAGCCGGACATGGGCCCCAATTCTACGGGGGCCACTGTGCGCCCGGTCGGCGGCGCGGGCCGGCCGGGGTGGCCGGCTGGTGGCGGCGCGGCCCTCAACCCGCGGGGCGTCGGGCGGCGTAGTCGGCGGATGGCTCCGAATGGCGGCGCACGGCGGCGCGAGCGGCCCTCAGCCCCGCGGCGCGGCCCCCACCAGGTGCAGCTCGACGCCCGGGAGCGCCTCCGCGAGCGTCTCCGCGAGCGAGGCACGCCGGAGCCGCTCGAGCCGCGTCCGGGGTCGCTGGGTGATCACGACGTGTGTCGCCCCCCGGGCGCGGGCAAGGGTGACGATCGCCGCCGCCACGTCGTCGCCCTCCACCCGGACCATCTCGGCGCCCAGGTCGGCGGCATCGTCGGCGATCTCCCGGGTCACCCGGTCGTCCTCGTGGGTCGTGCTTCCGCTGCGCTCCGGGACGGCGGCGATGAGGTCGGCGCGGAGCAGGGCGGCGAGGGAGGCCGCCCGCCGGACGGCCGTTGCCCCGGCCGCCGAGCCGTCGACCAGGACGACCACGCGGTCCGAGGTCGTCGGCATGATCCCCAGGCTGCCGTCGGTCACGAATCGCTCCAGCTGCCCCTCGACGCGTCGGGCGGTGAAACGCAGGGCGAGGTCGCGCAGGGCGGTCAGGTTGGCCTCGGTGAAGAAGCGGTCCATCGCGACCGCCGTGCGCTCGGGCGGGTAGACGTTGCCGTGGCGCATCCGCTGGCGCAGGGCGAACGGGCTCATGTCGACGAGCTCGATCTCGTCGGCTGCAGTCAGGATCTCGTCGGGCAGCCGCTCGCGGACCGGGGCACCCGTGATCGTCTCCACGGCGTCGGCCACCGACTCCAGGTGCTGGACGTTCAATGTCGTCACGACGTGGATGCCCGCGTCGCGGATGAGCTCCACGTCCTCCCAGCGCTTCTCGGTGGACGAGCCGGGAGCGTTCGTGTGGGCGAGCTCGTCGACGAGGGCGACGGTCGGGTGGCGGGCGATGACGGCTGCGCTGTCCATCTCCTCCACCACGACGCCGCTGATGGTCGAGGTGCAGCCGGGGGACCACCTCGAGCCCCTCCACGAGGGCCGCCGTGTTGCGGCGGCCATGGGCCTCGACGAATCCGACCACGATGTCGGTCCCCCGATCCCGGCGGCGATGACCCTCCTCCAGCATCCGGTAGGTCTTCCCGACGCCCGGCGCCATCCCCAGGTAGACCCGAAGCCGGCCCCGCCCGGCGCGCTCGGACTCGCCGATGCGGGCCAGCATCTCCTCCGCGGTGGGGCGCGTGTCGAGCGCGTCGCGATCGGTCATGATCAGGCGTCCAGGGTGGGCTCGGGGGTCACTGGATGAGGCCGTCCAGGTCGAGGTTGAGCTCGAGCACGTTCACCCGTGGCTTGCCGAGGAAGCCGAGCAGCGGCTGCTCCGTGTGGCGCGCGACCACGCCGCGCACCGCATCCTCGCTCGATGCCGCGCGCGCTTCGCCACTCGCGCGACCTGGTACTCGGCCGCGGCGGGGCTGATGTCGGGATCCAGGCCCGACGCCGACGTCGTGATGAGGTCGACCGGGATCGGGACATCTGCCGTTGGCGGCCTGGTAGTCGGCGACGCTCTGGTTGACGCGATCGATGAGGTCCTGGTTGGTGGGCCCGAGGTTCGATCCGGCCGAGCCGCTCGCATCGTAGCCATCCGGGTTCTCGTCGGTCACGCCGGCCGCCGACAGGCGGCCCCAGAAGTACTTGTCGTCGGTGAACGCCTGGCCGATCAGGCTGGAGCCGACGGTGCGGCCGTCCTTGGCGACGATGAGCGAGCCGTTGGCCTGGTGGTTGAAGCCGACCTGGGCGACCGCGGTGACGAGCGCGGGATAGGCGACCCCGGTGATCAGGGTCAGGACGACGAGGAGCGCGAACGCCGGCCAGACGACACGGCGGAGGAAGGTGGTCATCGAGGGTGTCCTACGCGAGATGGAGGGCGGTCACGACGAGGTCGATCGCCTTGATCCCGAGGAATGGGGCGATGATCCCGCCGAGGCCGTAGATCAGCAGGTTGCGCTGGAGCAGCTGGCTGGCCGGTGCCGCCCGGAAGGCGACGCCGCGCAGCGCCAGCGGGATGAGCGCGACGATGATGAGGGCGTTGAAGATCACCGCCGACAGGATCGCGCTCTGGGGCGTCGAGAGGCCCATGACGTTGAGCGCGCCCAGCTCCGGGTAGACGCTGACGAACATGGCCGGCAGGATCGCGAAGTACTTCGCGACGTCGTTGGCGATCGAGAACGTCGTGATCGAGCCGCGGGTGATGAGCAGCTGCTTGCCGATCTCGATCACCTCCAGCAGCTTCGTCGGGTCCGAGTCGAGGTCGACCATGTTGGCCGCCTCCTTGGCCGCCGACGTGCCGCTGTTCATGGCGAGCCCGACGTCGGACTGCGCGAGGGCCGGGGCGTCGTTCGTGCCGTCACCGGTCATGGCGACCAGGTGGCCGTCCGCCTGCTCCTTGCGGATGAAGGCGATCTTGGCCTCGGGCGTGGCCTGGGCGATGAAGTCGTCGACCCCGGCCTCCTTGGCGATGGTGGCCGCGGTCCGCGGGTTGTCGCCCGTGATCATCACGGTGCGGATGCCCATCTTGCGGAACTCGGCGAACCGCTCGACGAGGCCCTCCTTGACGGTGTCCTTGAGCTCGATCATGCCGAGGGCGCGACCGTCGCTGCGGATCGCGAGCGGCGTGGCGCCGGCGTCGGCGATGCGGTCGGACTCCGCGACGAGCTCCGGTGCCAGCGGGGCACTCGAGGCCCGCGCTGATCGCGTCCACCGCGCCCTTCAGGACCAGCCCACCGTCCGTCGTGCGGACGCCGCTGGTACGGGTCTCCGCCTTGAACGGGATCTCCTCGGCGATCGTCGCGCCGAGCGCCGCGAAGCCCGCATCGTCGCCGGTGCGTGCCGGCTGACCGAGCTCCTCGAGCCGCTTGCGGGCGAGGTCGACGATCGAGCGACCCTCCGGGGTCTCGTCCCTGATCGAGGCGACGAGCGCGGCCCTGACCGCGTCCGCCTCCGCGACGCCAGGGGCGGCCGTGATCGACGCCGCCAGACGGTTGCCGTAGGTGATGGTCCCCGTCTTGTCGAGCAGGATGACGTCCACGTCCCCGGACGCCTCGACCGCCCGGCCGCTCATCGCCAGCACGTTGAACCGCGCGACGCGGTCCATCCCGGCGATCCCGATCGCGGACAGCAGCCCGCCGATCGTGGTCGGGATGAGGCAGACGAGGAGGGCGATCAGGGCGACGGTCTCTACGGTCGTCCCGGCGTAGTCGCCGAACGGCCGCAGCGTCACGGTGGCCATCAGGAACACGATCGTGAGGCCCGCGAGCAGGATCGCGAGCGCGATCTCGTTGGGCGTCCGCTGTCGCTTGGCGCCTTCAACGAGGGCGATCATGCGGTCGAGGAACGTCTCGCCCGGGTCGGTGGTCACGCGGATCACGAGGCGGTCGCTGACGAGCGTCGTGCCCCCGGTCACCGAGCTGCGGATGTCGGTGCCCGGCTCCTTGAGGACCGGAGCCGACTCGCCGGTGATCGCGGCCTCGTTGACGAAGCCGACGCCCTCGACGACGTCGCCGTCGCCGGGGATGGTCTCGCCCTCCTCGACCACGATGACGTCGCCCTTGCGGAGCTCGGACGAGCCCACGGACTCCAGCGTGCCGTCGGCGAGCCGGCGGTGAGCCGTCGTCTCCGAGCGCGTCCGTCGGAGCGTCGCCGCCTGGGCGCGGCCACGAGCCTCGGCGACGGCCTCGGCGTAGGTCGCGAACAGGACGGTGAACCACAGCCAGATCCCGATCTGGAACTGGAAGGCGGAGCCGGATGCGCCGGCCACCGGCTGCAGGCCAGTGATGTTGGCGAGCCAGATGAGGGTCACCAGCGCCGCCGTGATCTCCACCACGAACATGACCGGGTTCTTGATGAGGAGGCGCGGGTCCAGCTTGCGGAATGCGTGCGGGAGCGCCGAGCGCAGCAGCTCCGGATCGAGCACGCCGCGCGGGCGCGGCGGCTCGCCGGACGGCTTCGCCCCGCCGAGGGTGACGAAGCGCTGGAAGCGGCGGGTGCCGCGGCCCAGGTCTGCGGACATCAGGGTTCGAGTGAGGCTCATGGCGTCAGGACACCTTTCCGGCGTTCTGGATCAGCTGCTCGACGATCGGGCCCAGCGAGAGCGCCGGGAAGAACGTGAGCGCGCCGACGATGATCACGACACCGATCAGGAGGACCACCCACAGCACGCCGGTCGTCGGGAAGGTGCCGAGCGATGGCGCGACACGGCGCTTGACGGCCATCGATCCGGCCAGCGCGAGGATGGGGACGATCATCCCGTATCGGCCGAGGAGCATCGCGAACCCGCCGGTGACGTTGTAGAAGGGCGTGTTGCCGGTCAGGCCGGCGAACGCCGATCCGTTGTTGCCCGTCTGGCTCGAGAACGCGTACAGGATCTCGGAGAAGCCGTGTGGGCCCGGGTTGAGCGGGCCGGCCTGCCCCTCTGCGGTGGCGGTCGCGATCGCGGTGAACCCGAGGATGCTGGCCCCGAGCACGAGGGCGACGAGCATCGCCATCTTGATCTCGTACGCCTCGACCTTCTTGCCGAGGTACTCGGGCGTCCGTCCCACCATGAGACCGGCGATGAACACGGCGAGGATCGCCCCGATGACGAGCATGCCGTACATGCCGGCGCCGATGCCGCCTGGGGTGACTTCGCCGAGCTCCATGTTGAACAGCGGCACCAGGCCGGCGATCGGCTGGGCGCTGTCGTGCCAGGAGTTGATCGCGCCGGTGCTGGTGCCCGTCGTCGAGGCCATGAACAGCCCGCCGACCGCCGACCCGAACCGGACCTCCTTTCCCTCCATGTTGCCGAGGGCGGACTGGTCGACGGCGGCCGGGAAGAGCGGGTTGCCCACGTACTCGACGTGCATGGCGCCGACCTGGCCGACGGCGAGGATGATCGCCATCGCCGCGAAGATGGTCCAGCCCTGGCGCTGGCTGCCCGCGTACTTGCCGAACGTGTAGGTCAGCGAGAACGAGCACACCAGGAGGGCGAAGATCTCGAGCCAGTTGGTGAGGGCCGTCGGGTTCTCGAACGGGTGCGACGAGTTCGCGTTGAAGAAGCCCCCGCCGTTGTTGCCCAGCTCCTTGATCCACTCCTGCGAGGCGATGGGCCCGATGGCGATGTTCTGCGTCGCGCCCTGGAGGGTCGTGACGGCCTGGGTCGGGTTCCACGTCTGCGGGACGCCCTGCCACACGAGGACGAGGGCGCCGACGATCGAGATCGGCAGCAGGATGTAGAGGACGCCGCGGGTCAGGTCGACCCAGTAGTTGCCGATCGTCTTCGTGCTCCGGCGGGTGAGGCCGCGGAACAACGCGATCGCGATAGCGAGGCCCGTCGCCGCCGAAGTGAAGTTGCGGACGGCGAGGACGGTCGCCTGGGACAGGTACGTCGCCCCGGTCTCGCCCGAGTAGTTCTGCCAGTTCGTGTTGGTCTCGAAGCTGACCGACGTGTTGAACGCGAGGTCGGGGGTCATGGCCGGGATGCCGCCCTGGTTGAGCGGCAGGATGTCCTGGAGGCGGAGCATCACGTAGCCGACCACGATCGCGACGGCGGCCATGGCCAGCACCGCGATCGCGTAGCCCTTCCAGCCCTGCTCGTTCGTCTCGTCCACGCCGCAGACGCGGTAGACGAGCCGCTCGACCGGCCGGAGGACGGGGCTCAGGAACACGCGCTCGCCCTCCATCACCCGGTAGATGTACCGGCCGAGGAACGGAGTGACGAGCAGGATCGCCAGCGCGATGGTGGCGAACGTCAGGAAGTCGCCGGTGGACATGCTCAGAAGTCCTCGGGCCGCAGCAGGGCCCACAGGAGGTAGACGAACACGAAGAGCGCCGCGATCCCGGTCAGGATCTCGAGGATCACCGGCCCACCCGGTCGCAGAGGACCAGCAGGCCGGCGAAGAAGGCCGCGCAGCCTGCCCCGATGACCAGGATGACGATGTCGGTCACGTGTTCTCTCCTCCATCGGTGCTCGCGCCCGCGGCCCTCGGCTGCGAGGTCGGGTGAGCGACGAATCGCTCGCACACCTCGAGCAGCGTCTCGAGCGCGAAGGGCTTGGGCAGGTAGCCGGCGACGCCGAACTCGCGCAGCCGGTTGGGGCCGATCGTGGTCGCCGAGACGACGACAACGGGTGGAGCGGCGGGGCCGCTGAGGGCACCACCGCGGAGCAGGTCCCACCCGGTCTCGCCGGGCAGGTTGATGTCGAGGAGGACGAGGCCCGGCGAGGCGCCGGTGCGCATGGCCGCGGCCGCCTCCTCGGCGGAGGTGGCCTCGATGACGCCCCAGCCGCGGGCGCGGAGATGCCGGGCCACGACCGAGCGCAGCGACTCGTCGTCCTCGACGAGCAGGATCGGCCGGTCAGGCATCGTCGGTCCCGGGCTCGGCTTCCATCGGCTCGAAGGTGAGGGCCAGGCCCTCCTCGCCCACGCCCCACATCGGGGTCACCTGCATCCGCCGCTCGGCCGCGCGACGGCGGGCGTGGTCCAGGAGGGCATCCCCGAACGCGAGCCCGCCCAGCTGCATCCGGGAGGCGTGGCCCTCGGCAACCATCGCGATGGCACTTTCGACGAGCGTCATCTCGCGGGCCAGGGCCGTGCGCGTGGGGTCGTCGGAGTTCGCCTGCCGGTTCATGCCCGGATCGTCCACCGCCCCTCCAAGAGGGGACCCCGCTCGCGGAGCGTCGCGCCTCTCAAGAACCGCTCAGGTCGGCGGGCCGGCCGCGGTGGCGATGCTCAGGCGGCGAACCAGCAGGCGCGCGCCGCGCGGGCCGTCGGGGCCTCAGGCGGGCGGAGTCTCCGGGCCGCGCACGCGGTAGCCAACGCCGGGCTCCGCCGTGACGAGGTCGCGCAGCTCCCCCTCGGGGTCGGCGGTCGCGATCTTGCGGCGCAGCTGGCTCACGTAGACGTGGACGTAGTGGTTCTCGCCCTGGTAGGCGGCGCCCCAGACCGCGCGCAGCAGCCTCCCCCGCGTCACGAGGCGGCCCTGGTGGGCCAGGAAGACGGCAAGGATCTCGAACTCCCGCGGGGTCAGGGGGACCACCGCACCGTTGACGGTCACCCGGTGGCCCAGCGGGTCGAGCACCAACCCCCCGACCACCACCCGCCCGCCGGCGTCAGCGGTCGGGCCCGCGGCCCGTCGCATCACGGCGCGGATCCGGGCCTGGAGCTCGCCCGTCGAAAACGGCTTCGTCACGTAGTCGTCCGCGCCCGACTCCAGGGCCTCGATCTTCGCGGCCTCGGCGTCGCGGGCCGAGAGGATGACGACCGGCGTGGTCGCCTCGCGCCGGATCCGGCGGAGCACCGCCACTCCGTCCATGTCGGGGAGACCCAGGTCCAGGAGGACGAGCGCCGGTCGCTGCGCCTCCCAGCGCTGCAGGGCTGTCCGGCCGTCCGCGGCCACCTCCACGTCGAAGCCCCGCGCACCCAGGTCCCGTCGCAGGGCGATCCGCGTCGCCTCGTCGTCCTCGATGACCAGGATCGGCGTGCCGTGGTCCGGCGTCGCGCCGCTCACCGGGCTGGCCCCCCGTCAAGAGGGGGCCGCGCCAGGGGAACGTCGACGTCCACGGCAAGGCCGCCCAGCGCGGATCGCCTCGCGTTCACGCAGCCGCCCATGGCCTCGGTGAGGCCGCGGACGACGGCAAGGCCCACGCCCGTCCCGCCGCGGGATCCGGCCGACCTGCCGGGAACCCGGTAGAACTTCTCGAACAGGTGGGGTAGGGAGGCGTCCGGAGCGCCTGGGCCGGCGTCCTCCACCGTGATCCTGGCGAACGGCACGTCAGTCAGCTCGCGCGCGCCGACGCGGACGATCGTGCCCGGCGGCGTGTACTTCGCCTCGTTCTCCAGGAGGTTGGCAAGAACCTGGTCGACGAGCACCGCGTCCACCTCGACCGGCGGGACGCCGCTGATCTCGACCCGGAGGTCGTGGCGGGCCAGGCGCCGGCGAGCTCGGTCCAGCGTCGGCTCCAGGAGGTCGGCGAGGTCGTAGACGTCGCGCTCGACGCGCAGGGCCCCAGCCTCCACCCGGCTCAGGTCCAGGAGGTTCGTCACGATGCGGTTCAGGTGGTCGGCCTCGCGGTCGATCATCTCGGCCGCGGCCCGGCGATCCTCGGCCCCGAGATCGACCTCCACGTCGATGAGGCTGCCGGCTGCCGCCCGGATGGAGGCCAGGGGCGTCCGCAGGTCGTGCGAGACGGACTCGAGCAGCGCGCTCTTGAGGGCGTCGCTCTCGCGGGCGATGTCGGCGTCGCGAGCCGCCGCCGCCAGCCGATCCTGCTCGAGGGCCTGGCCGACCTGGTCGGCGACGGCCGCGAGGAGGCGGGTCTCGGTGGCGTCCGGGTCTCCGCGCGCCCGAGCTCGCAGTGCCCACAGGCTGCCCAGCGGGTGCCCGCTGGCCTCGATGACGACGCGGAATGCCTCGTCCTGGGCTTCGCCGCTCCGGGCCGGCTCGCCGCCCCGTGTGAACGGCGACCCATTCTGCGGGGGTGTCGCCCGGGCGGCGCCGGAGGACCCGGTGCCCGGGCGGCGTCACGACGGGAGCCCTGGGGTCGGTGTCGGCGACCGGTCGCCGTCGCGCCCCGCCATTCTCGAGGGCGATCCAGGCTCGCGAAAGGCGCGCCTCGTCCCGCAGGATCTCCACGATCCGCGGCAGGACCTCCACCGTGGTCGAGCGTGTTGCCAGCTCGCGGCTCACCGAGAACAGGGCCCGGGCCTCGCGCTCGCGGGCACGCGCCGTCTCCTCGCGCATGCGCAGCAGGGCCGCCATCTGGCCGACGAGGAGGCCGACCGTCAGGAGGAGGACCAGGTTCAGCCACTCCACCGGGTCGGCGACGGTGAGGGTAAGGACCGGGGCGATGAAGAGGAGGTCGTAGAGGACGAAGGAGGCGAGGGCCGCGACCAGGGCGGCGATGCGTCCCGCGAGGAGCGCCGTCGCGGCCACCGCCAGGATGTAGACGGCGGACGCGTTCGGAACCCCGACGACATGCTCGAGGAACGCCACGACCGCCGTGGCGGCCGCGAGGGCGGCGCCGGTCGCCAGGACGGTCCGGGTGAGCGCGCGGACGCGTGCAGGGTCCACGGGCACAGACTACTGCGCCGATCAGGGCCACCGGATGGGCTCGCGACACCGATGCCGTCCGCGGCCGCCCTACACTCGGGCGATGACCGGCGTCCGTCGACAGGGCTCCATTCCCCCGGGTTCCACGATCGGGATCCTCGGCGGCGGACAGCTCGGGCGGATGCTCGGATTCGCGGCGCGGGCGATGGGCTACCGCGTCGCCGTCCTGGATCCCGACGCGGACTGTCCCGCGGCCGCCATCGCCGACCGCGTCGTGCGGGGCGCGTATGACTCCCACGACGGAGCCGTCGAGCTGGCTCGCGGATGCGCGGTCGTGACCTACGAGCTCGAGCACGTCGACGCCGCGCTCGTCGACGCGATCGAGGCGGCCGGCGTGCCGGTCCGGCCGGGGGGCAGAGCCCTGCGGCTCACCCAGGACCGGCTGGCGGAACGCCGCTTCGTCGCCTCACTCGGGATCGCGACCGCGCCCTGGCGCGAGATTGCCGACGCTGCCGGGCTGCGGGCGGCCGCCGACGCCCTCGGCACGCCGCTGCGCCTCAAGGCCCCGCTCGGCGGCTACGACGGCCGCGGCCAGGCCCGCGTGGCCGGCGCGGACGCCATCCCCGGGGCCATCGAACGCGTGGGCCGGCCGGCGGGAACCCCGCTCCTCGTCGAGCGCGAGCTCGAGTTCGTGGCCGAGCTCTCGATCATCACGGCGCGGGCGGTCGACGGCACGCTCGCCGCCTTCCCGATCTCCGCCAACCGCCACGACGCGGGGATCCTGGTGGAGTCGATCGCCCCGGCTCGCGTGCCCCGCGCGGTGACGACGGCGGCTCGGGCGATCGGCGCGGCCGTTGCCGAGGCGCTCGACGTGGTCGGCGTCGTGACCGCCGAGCTGTTCCTCCTCGGCGACGGGTCGCTCGCGGTCAACGAGATCGCGCCCCGCGTCCACAACTCCGGCCACTGGACGATCGAGGGCGCCCGGACCAGCCAGTTCGAGCAGCACGTCCGGGCGATCTGCGGCCTGCCGCTCGGCGACCCGGAGGCGCTACGGCCCGACGGCCATGGTCAACGTGCTCGGAACCGGCCCGTCGCGCGAGGCGCGGCTGACCGGGGTGGCGGCGGCGCTCGCCGACCCTCTCGTCCATCTCCACGTCTACGACAAGCGCCGCGTGTTCGAGCGCCGCAAGATGGGGCACCTCACCGTCGCCGGGGCGACCGATCTCGAGGAAGGGCTGGCCCGGGGCCGGGCCGCGCTGGCGGCGCTCCGCTGGGCGTGACTCGATTGCCGTGGCTCGATGCAGGCGGTCAGGCCGCGGCCGGCGGCCCGCGCTGCGGTCGGCCTGGTCAGGGCGGCTCGGCCGCCTCGCCGCGGCGCACCAGCCACGCCGCGACGATTGCCGCCACCGCGATGAGGACCAGGCCGGCGAGCCAGGCCGCGCCCGCGAGCAGCAGCGTGCGGTCCTCCTGCTCCTCCACGTTCCGCAGCGAGCGCCCCGCGAGGACGGTGCCGCCGCTCCATCGGACCACGACCGCCGCGATCCGCACCCCCGCCTCCGGCTGCCACGTCACCTTGTCGATGCCCGACGACCGCGCCGTCTCAAGCACGCCGTCCGGCGGCTTCGGCGTCCCGCCGTCGAGGGTCGCGTTCGCGGCCAGCGGCGCGCCCGACGCGTCGTACACCACCACGAACGGGGCGAGGCTCACGGCCGGGTCGACGAGCGCGGCGCCGGCGAGCCCGGCGGCCGCACTGCCGGGTCCGACGAGCGACGACGGCGCAGCCCCGCCATCGAGAGCCCGGGCGCCGTCCTCCGACAGCTGCAGCTGGGGATCGTTGGCGCCGGACCGGAGCGCCTGCTGGACGACGGCATACCCGAGCCCGCAGGCCATCGTCAGGGTGACGACGGCCGTCGCGAACGCCGGCAGCGCGAGACGCACAAGCCGTCCGTCCACCATCCTGCTCCGAGAGCACCCTCCGGATCGCGTCGCGTCAGCCACGCCGGCCGCACGGGCCGCGCCGGCGCCGCCAGGCCCGGCCGGTCCCGGGGCACCATACGCGCATGACCTCGGCCTCGCTCGCGCCCTGCCCGGACTGCTCGGCCCTCGTGCCTGACATCGAGGGGCCCACCCACGCCTACATCGGCGGCAGCGCCGGCTGCTGGGCGGCCTGGGGCGAGCTGCAGGCGCGCGCCTTCGCGGATCCGGGCCTGGCCGCGGTCATGGCGCTCGCCGTCGACGCGTATGCCGCCCAGCATCACGGCCGCGAGGGCCGCCGCCAGGCGCAGTCCGTCTGGGTCCATCTCGCGAGCATCTGCCTCGTCCTGGAGCACGGCTGGACGGCCGTCGATGGGATCCGGGCCAAGCAGCGGCTCCTCGAACGCGACCCCGTCTTTCCCTGGCTCGAGCCGCCGGCGGACCCGGGACGGATGACCCTCCTCAACGTCGCCGCGACGTCGGGCCCGGGCGCGGCTGCCGCCGTGCGGGATGGGCCCAGTCGGTCTGGGACGCCTGGTCGAGCCACCACGACGCCGTCCGGGCTCGGGCAGATGAGCTCGCCCGGCAACGCTGACCGGGGTGCGGGACCCGATCGGTCGCTTCGGCCCTACACTCGCGGGCGACCGGCCTTCCATGGTCGCCGCGAGGTGAGCGCCATGCCCCATGTCGACGAGATCGAACAGGCCGACACGCAGCTCCTCGGAGAGGCGATCCGCATCGCGCGGGTCCGAATGCTGGCGGGTCGTGGCGGGCCGTTCGGGGCCGTGATCACCCGCGACGGCACCATCGTCGCCCGGGGCTGGAACGCCGTCACGTCAGGCAACGACCCGACTGCCCATGCCGAGGTCGTCGCCATTCGCCGCGCCTGCCGCAGGCTCGAGACGTTCCAGCTCAACGGCTGCGTGCTGTACGCCAGCTGCGAGCCCTGCCCGATGTGCCTCGCGGCCGCGTACTGGGCGCGCCTCGACCGGCTGGTCCACGCCGCATCGCGGGACGACGCGGCCCGCGCCGGCTTCGACGACTCGTTCATCTACGACCAGGTGCCGCTGGCAGCGGATGCCCGCTCGCTTCCCACGACCCAGCTCCTGCGCGCCGAGGCCGTGGAGGTCTTCGATGCGTGGCTGGCAAAGCCGGATCGGGTGCCCTACTAGGGGCCGTCCCCGAGGGGCGTCCGATGCGGCAGAATCGTCGCACCGCGATCAGAGAGCCCGATCCCCGTCCCGCACAGGAGACCAGCCCCGATGCCAGGTCAGCCGCACCGGATCACCGTCATCCCCGGCGACGGGGTGGGCCCGGAGGTCGTCCATTCCGCCCAGCGGATCATCGCCGCGGTCGGCGTGGCCATCGACTGGGAGGAGGCCGAAGCCGGGGCCGAAGTCTTCCGGCGCGGCGACACCTCGGGCGTCCCGCGCGAGACCCGGGATTCGATCGAACGGACCAGGGTCGTCCTGAAGGGACCCCTCGAGACCCCGGTCGGATTCGGGGAGAAGAGCGCGAATGTCACCCTGCGCAAGCTGTTCGAGACGTACGCCAACGTGCGCCCAGCGCGCGAGCTGCCCGGCGTGCCGACCCGCTACGCGGGCGAGGGCGTGGACATGGTCATCGTCCGCGAGAACATCGAGGACCTGTACGCGGGCATCGAGCACATGCAGACGCCCGACGTCGCGCAGTGCCTGAAGATCATCAGCCGCAAGGGCAGCGAGAAGATCATTCGCTATGCCTTCGAGCTGGCCCGCCGCGAGGGTCGCCGGAAGGTCACCTGCGCGACCAAGGCCAACATCATGAAGCTCACCGAGGGCCTCTTCAAGCGAGTCTTCGAGGAGCTGTCGGGCGAGTACGCGGACATCACCCCGGAGCACCTGATCATCGACAACGTGGCCCACCAGATGGCCAAGAGCCCGGCCCAGTTCGACGTCGTGGTGACGACGAACCTCAACGGCGACATCATCAGCGACCTCGCCTCGGGCCTTGTCGGCGGGCTCGGCTTCGCTCCATCGGGCAACTACGGCGACGGGGTCGCCATCTTCGAGGCGGTCCACGGCTCGGCCCCGAAGTACGCCGGCAAGGACGTCATCAACCCGACCGCCCTCATCCTGTCCTCGATCATGATGCTGCGCCATATCGGCTCCACGGCCGCGGCCGACACGATCGAGGACGCCGTCCTCGTCACTCTCGAGGAGGGCAAGGCGGTGACCCAGGACCTCGCCCGCCAGACGGGCGGGGACGTCGCGCACGCGGCCTCGACGTCCGGGTTCACCGATTCGATCGTCGCCAACCTCGGGCGCCAGCCCGCCACGGTCCCGCCGCGCACCGGCTGGGAACGACCGTCGGGCGACTCGGTGCCGCACCCGACCTGGACCTACGGCGCCGCCATCTCGGCGGCGGTGCCCCGCTCGACCGTCGGGGTCGACCTGTTCCTGGAGACGTGGGAGCCCGCCGATGCCGCCGGGCCGGCGCTCGAGGCCCTCGCGGGCGGCGCGATGCGCCTCCAGATGCTCTCCAGCCGCGGGACCATGGTCTACCCGACCACCGGGCTCTCGCCTGACAGCGTGGGCCTCCTGCGGGCGCGCTTCGTCGCCGGCAAGGACGGCGATGAGGTCTCGGAGGCGGCGATCACCGACCTCGTCGCGCGCGTGAGCGAACGGTTCACCTGGACGCACATTGAGAAGCTGCACGTCTTCGCGGGCGAGGACGGGTTCACGAAGGCCCAGGGTCAGTAAGTCATGACGGATGGCGGAGCTGCCGGATCGGTCCTGCGCCCACCGCTCGTCGGGATCGTCGGCGGAAGCCGCAGCGACTTTCCCGTGCTGGAGCGAGCGCAGGAGCTCCTCGACGAGCTCGGCGTCGCGAGCGAGCTGCGGGTCGTCTCCGCCCACCGCACGCCGGATCACCTCTTCCGGTACGCCGAGACGGCGGCCGGGCGCGGGATCCGGGTCATCATTGCCGGCGCCGGTGGGGCGGCCCACCTGCCGGGGATGCTGGCGGCCAAGACGCAGCTGCCGGTGATCGGCGTGCCCATCCCCACCCAGCACCTCGGAGGGCTCGACTCGCTGCTGTCCATCGTCCAGATGCCGCGCGGGATCCCCGTGGCCACCGTCGCCATCGGGAACGCCGAGAACGCCGCCCTGCTGGCGGCCGCGATCCTGGCCCTCGCGGACGAGGAGGTGGCGGAGCGGCTGGCGGCCTATCGGGCCGCGCAGGCCGCCACGGTGCTCGCCGACGAAAGCAACGCTCAGCCGTTGCCCTGACGCGGCCGCGAGCGGAGCCACTCGCCCGGCGGCACGATCCAGGCGGCCGATGATCCGGCACGGCTCGGCGCGACCCGGCCGGCGTGATCGCCGGACGCCCCCTCCGGACGGTGGAGGCCCCAGGGAACCCGTCCGGGCGCGGACGGCTCCTCAGCGCGTGGGCAGCCCCTCGGCGGCCGCGGCCGTCCCGAGGAGCGCATCGAACCGTTCGATGAGCGGTGCGGAGCGCAGCTCGACGAGGATCGCCCGCGCCTCGGCGCCCCCTCCGAGGTCGGTGACGGCCACGGGGCCGAGCACGGCGGCCACCTCGAGGATGGTCAGGGCCACGCAGAACCGCATCCCGAGCTCGCGGTAGCGGTCGAGCGCCGCGCGGTAGCCGGCGAGCGCTCCCGCGGAGCGCCCGGCCGCGGCGGCGGCGGCCGCATCCGCCATCGCCTGCTCGACCAGGACCGCTCGCCGGCCGCGCCTGGCCGCCAGTGCCTCGCGCGCCTCCGCCATGGCGGTGCCGTCGCCGGCGAGCAGCGCCAGGCGCACCTCGAAGCCCATCTCGGTCGCACTCCACGCACCGGCGGATGCCTCCCGGCCGCGGCGGATCCAGCGCAGACCGTCCGCGAACTCCCCCCGCATGTACGCACTGCGGGCGAGCGAGCTGGCCGCATTGCCAAGCGTCTGCGGGTCCGCCGATCCCTCGCCGATCCGCCACATGCCCTCGAGGGCGGCGAGGTGATCCTCGCCCCGGTAGGTCGCGATCGAGGCGGCGACCCATTCGAACCAGGTGCGGGACGACGGATCCCGGGTGATCTCGGCCATCCGGCGGGCGTTGTCTTCCACCCAATCCCATTCGCCGAGGACGGTGCCCGTGTCGAGCCCGTTCGCCACGAGGTAGTTCGCGAACCCCATCGCCCCGAGCCGGGTTGCCAGCACCATCCCGTCCCGGCAGATCTCGAAGGCACCGCGCGGGTCGTCCTCGCCGGAGAACGAGGCCATGTTGCTGCTCGCGCGGAGGGCCACCCAGTGGAGCCCTTCTTCCTCCATCAGGATTTGCGCGCCCGCAATGAGGGCCCACCCCTCGCGGATCTGTCCGAGTGCCATCAGGACGCTCGCCTTGGTCACCAGGGCATGGCCGAAGAGCATGTCGAGCCCGGCGCCGTCGCACAGCTCGATCGCCCGGTCGCACCACGGCAGCGCCTCGGAGTTCCGGGCGGCCCGGAACAGGGCTCGCGACCATGCCTCGGCGAACCGGGCCGCATCGGGGCCGGGCGGCAGCCGTTCGGCCTCGGCGAGGAGTGGCTCGAGGCGCTGGAGCGCCATCCCGATCTCGGAGGCTGACACGAGCATGAACCCGAGGTTGCCTGTCGCGCCGATCACGGCCGCGCGGTCGCCGGTCGCCTCGAGGCGGGCGATGGCCTCCTCCAGGAGCGGTGCGGCCTCACTCCGGCGGCCGGCGTAGACGAGGATCTCGCCGGCGCGGCTGAGGGCGGCGGCCGCCTCGGCGTCGCCGGCCGCGATCTCGGCCGCCGCCCGCAGGTGGAGCACCGCCTGCTCGAAGGCCCCGACGTCGATCGCCTGCTCGGCCGCGGCGCCGAGTGCGAGCCGTGCCTGGGCTCCGGCCGCCGCGCCCTCGGGCCCCTCGGGGGCAGCTCGATAGGCCGCGAGGTACTGCTCCGCCAGGGGGCTGGCGTGCTCGTCGCCCTGGCTCTCGAAGTGGCGGGCCGCGGCGAGGTGCCGAAGGCGCCGCTCCTTCCGGGCCAGCGTCGAGTAGGCGATGTCACGCAGCAGTGCCTGCACGAACCCATAGCGACCGCGGTCAGGCGAACGGGGATCCGTCTCCAGGGTGAAGACTTCGCGCCGCACCAGTGCCCGGAGCCGCGGCTCGAGGACCCCCGCATCGAGCCCGCTCACGGCCGCGAGCGCCGCGACCGAGAAGCGCCCGGCGAGCACCGAGGCATCCCGCACCAGCGCCCGGTCGGCCGGCTCCAGGCCGTCGAGACGCGCCCCGATCAGGGCGACGAGGGACTCGGGCGGCCGCAGGCCCGCCAGGTCGCGGGTCGGTCGGAAGGCGCCGTCGGCCTCGGCGAGGTCTCCGTCGGCGAGCAGCATCCGCACGATCTCCACGGCGTATAGGGGGATGCCGCCGGCCCGCTCCAGGATCGCTTCGCCGGCGGGCTCCGGCAGCCCCGGGACGAGGCCGTCGAGGAGCGCGTGCATGGCCCGGTCGCTGAGCGGCTCCAGGCGCACCGCGGTCGCGTTCGGTCGATCGGTGCCCCATCCTGGTCGCCGGTCCAGGAGCTCGGGGCGGGCCAGCGTCACGATCAGGATCGGGTGCTGCCGGCTCCAGTCGAGGAGGTGGTCGATGAAGTCGAGGAGGCCGTCATCCCCCCAGTGGAGGTCCTCGAAGACGAGCATCGTGGTGCCCCGGGCGGCGATCCGCTCGAAGAGCATGCGCCAGGCGGCGAACAGCTCCTCGCGTCCGCCCGGCGGTGCGTCCGCCACCCCGAGAAGAGCGAGGAGTCGTGGTTCCACGCGGGCTCGCTCCACCGGGTCGGCCAGCCACTCCGCGCACATGTCGGCGATCGCGCGCCGCGTCGTCGTGGCGTCGTCGTCCTCGCCCAGGCGAGCCCGCCGCCGGACCATCTCGGCGAGCGCCCGGAACGCGCTGCCGGCGCCGTAGGCGGCCGAACGGCCGGAATGCCAGTAGACGGTCTCGACCACGCCGTCGAGGTACTTCTCCAGCTCCCAGGCCAGCCGCGTCTTGCCGATCCCCGCCTGCCCCACGATCGAGAGGAGCCGCGCCCGGCCGTCTCGCCCGGTGGCATGGAAGCTGTCCTTGAGGAGGCGGAGCTCGTCGTCGCGGCCCACGAACGGCGGCTCCACGAGGTCCTGCTGCCCGCTGCCGCGTTCGCCGACCACGCGCACCGCGCGGAAGGCGGCGACCGGCGCCGGTTTGCCCTTCAGGACCTGGTCGCCGGCGACCTCGAAGAGGATGGCCGGACCCACGGCGCGACGCGTCGTGTCGCCCACGAGGACGGCGCCCGGCGGTGCCACCGCCTGGAGCCGCGATGCCGTGTTCACGAGGTCCCCGGCTACGAGGCCCTGGCCTCGGGCCCCCACGGTCACGGCCGCCTCACCGGTCAGGACGCCGGCGCGCAGCTGGAGCTCTGGGCCCGTGCCGGGCTCGGCGACGCCGCGGACCGCATCCACCAGCTCGAGAGCGGCCCGGACGGCCCGCTCGGCGTCGTCCTCATGCGCGGTCGGCGCGCCCCACACGGCCATGACCGCGTCGCCGATGAACTTCTCGACCGTGCCCCCGTAACGGTCGATCACGTCGCGGGCCATCTCGAAGAATCGCCCGAGGAGCTCCCGTGTCGCCTCCGGGTCGCGGTCCGCCGCCAGCGCGGTGAAGCCCACGAGGTCCGCGAACAGCACGCTGACCTGGCGGCGCTCGGCTGGGCCCTCGTCCCCCGGCGTGCCACCGGCGCCGCTCGCGCCGCGCGCCGCCGGGTTGTCCGGCGCGCCGAGCCGACCGCCACAGCTCCCGCAGAACTTGGCCCCGGCCTCATTGGAGGCGCCGCAGGCGGGGCAGGCAGCGGCGAGCGGGCCGCCGCATTCCAGGCAGAAGCGGCGGCCGGCCGCGTTTGCTGTGCCGCAGGCGGGGCAGATCACGCGGATGGCTCCCCCTGGGTCGACGCGGGCCTCATGGGGCGCGAGCGTACTCGACCGGGCAGCGTCGTGGGAACCGGTCGACGACGCACCGTGATTGGCCCGGCGCCGTGCACGAGCTCAGCCGCGAAGCGTCCGCCGCACGCCGTGGGGCGGCGGGCCGGCCCGTCACCGGCCGCGTAGCTCGCGCACGTTGTCCAGGAGGATGATCGCCGCCAGGGCGACCAGGGCAACGACGACGATCTGCACCGCATAGGTCACGGCGAGCACGATCGCGCCGATCGCCGCGAGGATCAGCGTGAGTCGCAGCAGAAGGTCAGTCAGCCGACGCCGGAACGCCGCTTCCACGAAGGCATAGGCCGCGATGACCACGAGGACCGTCGCCCAGACGGAGAGGATGCCGAGGTAGACCAGGGCGACGGTCGCCAGGAGGAGCAGGCTGACGCTGATCGCCGACCAGAGCTCGATGAGCGCCCCGTACCGGGCGTCCTCCGCGGGGATCGGGTGGTTGTCGTGGTGCAGGTGCGACCGGGGGTCGCCCCAGTCGCCGGCTTGGATCCGGGCCAGCTCCTCCCGGGCGGCCCGAGCCGTCTCGGCGAGTTCGACCTTGCGCCGGCGCCGCGCTGCCTGCGCCGTCTCCGCCTCGCGAAGGGCGTCCCGCGAACGGGCGTGCAGCCCCTTGAGTGGCGCATCGTCGGAGAGGGCACGGACCTCGAGCTCGAGGGCCCTCAGTGCGGCGCCCGCCGTCTCGATCTCGTCGTCGAGCGCCGCCCCTTCCGCCGCGAAGGCCGCGATCCGACCCTCGAGCACGGTCGAAGCCCGGTGGGGCGGGGGCACCTTGTCCAGCCCGGCCCAGCCGAGCGGGTCGTACCACGTCTGGCGCACGGTGCCGGTCCGGGTGTACTTGGGCCCGGCCGGCGCTCGCTCGCCGGCAAAGCGGTCGTACGTGTCGAGGCCGAACAGGCCGCGATAGCCATCGACCCAGGGGACCGTGTCGTCGATGGGCAGCGGCGTCCACTGCGCCTCGCGACCCGGGCCGATCGCGAGGCCCTCGCCGCGCCCGTAGTCGATGAAGCCCACGTTGAGCGATCCCTCGAGCTTGGCCGCGAGGTCGCCCGGGTCCGGCTGGCGGAGGGTGTTGTGCCAGAAGCCGCGCAGGAGCGCGAGCGGGCCCCGGAGCCGGGTGATGCCCGGGATCGGGGCCGCCGTGAGGTAGTCGCCCTGCTCGAAATAGGCGGCATGCGACCCACCCCCGGGGTTGATGAGCGGGTGCGTGCCGTCCTTGGCGAGCGCCGGGTCGTCCCAGCGGCGGCGCAGCTCATCCCCGGTGTAGTCGTGGGCGGCACACGCGACCCAGCATGGGGTCGGGCCGCCCGGGGCATCGTCCAGGAAGATGAAGAGCTGCTCCCAGTCGGCCTCGTGGTCGTTGGCGCCCGCGAACGTCGAGCGCCAGTCGTTCATGGCGTAGAAGAAGATGTAGTGGAGGATCACCCAGCCGTCCCGGCGGAACGCCCGGGCGTGGTAGGCATAGCGGCCGTCCTGCGCCCGGATGGCCTCGTACTTCACCGAGGCGGCCGCCGCTGTCCCGCCCGGCACCGTCCCGCGCGCGAGCAGCGAGGCCGCGAAGCCGGCATCGACGAGGCGGGCGAAGAGGCCGACGCGGGCAAGACGGCCCGGCGTCCGGAAGACTTCGCGGCTCGGGCGGAGGCGCCAGCGAGCGAGCTCCAGCCTCCCCAGGGGAGCCTGCACGAAGCGCAGGTAGAGCGATTCGCCGTGGCCCGCGACCACCGCCGCGAGGCGATCCGGCGTGACCTCGCCGTGGGGGACGACCACCCGCCGATCCTTCTCGCTTCTGCCGGCGAGGAGGTCGCACTCGGC
Source organism: uncultured Chloroflexia bacterium (assembly GCA_963776355.1). Lineage (GTDB taxonomy): Bacteria > Chloroflexota > Limnocylindria > Limnocylindrales > CSP1-4 > CTSoil-043. The sequence continues at coordinate 813,578 of CAVZLU010000006.1, forward strand.
CAGGTAGCCGTCGACCGCCATCGGGTAGAAGAGCTCGCCCTTGTTGTAGCGGAGGATGGGCTCGTATTCCCGGAGCAGGGCGAGCTCGTCGGCCGCGAGGATCGTTCCCGTCGCCGTCACCGACGACCGTCCTCCGCCGGCGCAAGGGGCACGACCGGCGCCCGCCCGGGCATCTTCAGCAGGAGCTCGCGGACCTCTCGTCCATTCAGGTAGAAGGCGGTCACGACGAGGATCAGGAGACGGACCGGCTCGGGGTGGCCGAGCGCCCACGCCCAGAGGCTTGCCAGCAGGCCCATTCCCGCCGCGAGCATGGCCAGGATCCAGCCCCAGCGGTGAAGCGCGAGCAGGAGGAGCGCGGCCGCCACGGTCATGGCCGCCCAGAGCGCGATCACCACCCGGACAACCCCTTCGGGCACGCTGGCCGTCCGGATCGAGAACTCGGGCACGTCGTGGAGGCCGGTCAGGCCGGCGATCGCCCACAGGCCGCCCGCGATCCCGAGCACGGCGAGGACCAGGATTCCGAAAGGCCGGCCGGCGACGCGCATCGAGTCGGAGTCTACGCCGGGCCGGCCGCCGGGCGGCCGTCCGAGCGCGCCGGCCCCGCTCCCGCCTGCCCGATGCCGCCCTCAGCCGGCGGCGGTCGCCCCGGTGAAGCGCCAGGATCCGATCCGCAGGGCGGGGACGAGGACTGCGCCGAGCTCTCCGCGGAGCAGCCGCCGCTCGGCCGAGACCGCCTCGACGGCCGCGAGCGCATCGAGGTACGACTGGGTGAAGCGGAGGTTCCGGATCGGCCCGACCACTTCGCCGTCCTCCACCAGGAACGTGCCGTCACGCGTCATCCCGGTGACGATCGCGAGCTTCCCGTGGACGACGTTCGTGTAGTGGAAGCGCGTCACGAGCAGGCCGCGCCGCAAGCCTCTTGCCAGCTCGTCGCGGGGCGTCGTTCCGGCCGCCATGGCTGCATGGAGGGGGAAGGGGCCCCACGGGTTCGGTGCCGGCAGGCCGTGCCCGGTCGAGGTGACCCCGGCCTTCGCGGCCGTCGCCGCATCATGGACGGCCTCCCGGCAGATGCCGCGGTCAACCATCACGACCCGTCGCGTCGGCACGCCCTCGTAGTCGAACGCGGCCGGCATGCCCTCCGGGTCGCGGGCATCGTCGACGACCGTCACGAGCTCGCTGCCGATCCGCCTTCCCGGCTCGAAGAACGAGCGGCCCTCCTCGACCGCAAGCCCCGAGAAGCCGACGAGTCCGAGGTTGTCGAGGAGGTCGGTCACGGCGTACCCGTCGAGGACGACCGCGTAATCGCCCGGCGGGATGTCGAGCGGGTGGGCAGACTGGCGCGCCCTGGAGGCCGCCTCGCCCCCGACCGTCGCGGCATCGATCGCGGCCGCGTCGACGGCGGCGGCCTCGGCGTAGCCCGTGCCGTCGCCGGGACCCATGGTCACGACGAGGAGGCGGGCGCTGGTGCGGGCTTCCGCGGCCCGGATGCCGGCGCTGGAAGCGATCGCGATCGTCTCCACGCCGGTGGAATAGGAGCCGAAGGCCGCAACGCCGGCCGTGTCGGCGGCGGCGATCACGTCGCGGACGCCCGCCGCCCGGAGCTCGGGGCTCGCCTCGGCCGTGCCGGCGGCGAACCCGCCCGACACGGGCTCGGCCGGTCCCGCCGACGGCAGCCCGGCCCACTCCGGCTGCTCCTCCGCCACCGCCGCGATCCGGCTCGCGGTGGTCGCCAGGTCCCGCAGGGCCGCGGGGTCGATCCGTCCGGACGAGGCGACCCCGACCCGGTGCCCGCGCGCGAGCCGGAGGTTGACCCGCACGTCGGACTCGGCCACGTTCTGGTGGATCTCCGAGTTGGCGAAGCGCGTCAGGGCTTCGTCCCCTCCGACCACGAGGGCTTCAGCCTCGGTCGCGCCCTCCGCCTCGGCCAGCCGAAGGACGGCTTCGGCGAGGGCGAGGGCCTCTTCCGGCTCCATCCGCCCGCTTCGAGGGGTGCTCATGTCATCACGCCGACCTGGACGTTCCTGAAGCGGGCCCCGGAGCAGCCATGGCCGATGTGGCCCCACTGGGATGGCTCCCCCTTGCCACAGTTCGGGGTCCCCAGCATCACGTAGCTTGATTCGTCGCCGATGGCATCGCAGCTGCCCCAGAACTCCGGCGTCATCCCGGTATAGGTCGCGTTCCGGTACAGCCGGCCGAGCGTTCCATCCCGAATCTCGTACGCCACCTCGGTGGCGAACTGGAAGTTCAGGCGCCGGTCGTCGATGGACCAGCTCCGGTTCGAGGCGAGGAAGAGGCCGTCGTCCGTGGCGGCCACGATGTCGTCGAGGCTCATCCCCGGCTTCGGCAGGAGATTTACGTTCGTCATCCTGATGAGCGGGAGGCGGTTCCAGCCGTCCGCCCGCATCGCGCCGCCGGAGCTCCGCCCGATCCGGGGCGCCGTCTCGCGACTGGAGAGGTAGCCGACGAAGATGCCGGCCCGGACCAGGGGAACGGCCTGGGCGGCCACGCCCTCATCGTCCCAGCCGAACGTGCCCATCCCGCCGGGGGCGCTGGCATCGGCAACGATGTCGACGATCTCGGACCCGTACCGGAAGCCGGCATCCAGCTTGTCGGTCGTCAGGAAGCTGGTGCCGGCGTAGCTGGCCTCCGTCCCGAAGACGCGATCGAGCTCGGCCGGGTGGCCGCAGGTCTCGTGGACCTGCATGTAGAGCTGCGACGGGTCGAGGACGATCGTCCGCCGCCCGGGCGGCAGCTGCGGAGCGGACAGGAGCTGCACCGCCTCGGTCGCCACCTGCTCGGCATGGCCGGCGAGGTCCAGGCTCCGCACGTATTCGTAGCCGCCACCTTGCCAGGCCCCGCCGGCGTCCGGATAGCTGCGGCGCTGGTGCTCGTCGCCGTCGATGGCGTTGGCCTCGATGCCGGCCCCCACGTAGGTGATCACCTGCTCCGTGTGGCTGCCGTCACTCGAGGCGAACGTCTTCCATTCGCGCTGGGCGCCGTACGACGCGTCCGTGAACGCGATCCCCTCGACCGCGCGCATCGCGGCGTCGGCGGCGAGGAGGTCCGCGATCTTCGCCTCGAGGGGGACCTCGAAAGGATCGTCGGCCAGCGGCGTCTCGAAGCGGCCGACGGCGGGCGGCCGGGCATCGAGGACCACCGGGCGCCGCAGTGCCGTGGCGCTGGCGCGGGCGATCCGCACGGCCATGGCGGCCACCCGGTCCGCCTCCGCTGTCGTGAGCCGGTGTGAGGCGGCGAAGCCCCATGCGCCGTCCACCAGCGCGCGGACGCCGAAGCCCTCGGTCTCGTGGCTCAGCACGCCGGCGAGCTGACCGCTCTTGACGTCGATCGACTCCTCGCGGCGGTGGACGACGCGGACGTCCGCATAGGCCGCACCGCGCAGCTGGGCGGTGTCGAGCGCCCGGCCCGCGATCTCCTGCATGGGCCGCACGGTACCAGCGGGCGTCGCCGCGCGGGGAGGCCGTTGGAGCAGCCGGCCCGGGCGCAGCTGGCCCCGGCGCAGAAGGCGCGCCGGTCCTCTCGGACGTGCCCCGACACGGATCGACCCTCGCTACTCTGGCGCCATGACGGCCGAGGCATCCCCGCGTGGAGTCTTCATCACCCTCGAGGGTCCCGACGGCAGCGGCAAGACCGCGCACGCCGAGCGGCTGCGGGCGGCCGTCGAGGCCGCGGGACGCGCGGCCGTGCTGGTGCGCGAGCCGGGCGGCACGCCGGCAGGCGAGCGGATCCGGGCGATCCTGATGGACCGTGCCGAGTCCTCCGTCCACCTGACCCAGCGCGCCGACGCGCTCCTCTTCATGGCGGCCCGGGCCCAGCTCGTCGAGACCGTGATCCGCCCCGCCGTGGAGCGCGGCGCGGTGGTCATCTCCGATCGCTACCTCGACTCGACGCTTGCCTACCAGGGGTACGGCGGCCGCCTCGGCGTGGAGGAGCTGCGACCAGTCGGACGGTTCGCGACCGGCGGGCTGAGACCCGACCTCACGCTGCTGTTCGATGTGCCCGTGGCCGTGGGTCTCGCCCGCAAGACCGCCGCCGAGACGACGCGCTTCGAGGCGCACTTCGACCGGGAGTATCACGAGCGCGTACGGGCCGGCTACCTGTCGCTGGCGGCTGCCGAGCCCGACCGCTGGGTCGCGATCGACGCGTCGGCACCCGAACCCGACGTGCTCACGGCGGCCCTCGGTGCGCTGGGATCGTTCCTCGGCCTGGCGCTCGCGCCGCCCGCAGGGTCCTGATCCGGGTTCTACGCCACGTCACGGGCGGGGTCGCCGCCGGGATCAGCCGGCGCGCACCTCCGCGATCGAGCCGAGGCCGGACTCGCGGGCTGCCGCGAGGGCGCCGAGGGCGGCCGCGATCAGCTCGTCGGCGCTCGTGCCGTCGGCGGGGAAGCTGGCGACGCCGGCCGAGACCGAGACCGGCATGTCGTCGGAAGGCCCCAGCGCGTCGATGGCCCGGAGCACACGGTCGGCGACCACGACGCCGCCGCTGCCGGGCGCGACGACGGCGAACTCGTCACCGCCGAATTCGAGCCACCGTATCGACGAGGCGGACCTGCTCCGCGAGGATGGCCGCCACGTCGCGGAGCACGGCGTCGCCCGCCCCGGAGCCGGCGTTCGCGTTGAGAGCCCGAAAGCCGTCGATGTCGAAGACCAGCACCGAGATGGCGGTTCCCTGGCGCTTGGCGCGCTCGATCTCGAGCTCCAGGACCCGATCCATGGTGCGGCGGTTGGCCAGGCCGGTGAGGGCGTCGGCGGTGGAGATTCGGGCCATCCACTCGGCTCGCTCGCGGGCGAGCGCCGCCAGGTGCACGCGGTCGATGGCGAGGGCAGCGAGGTCGGCCGCCGCCTGGATCGTGGCGACGGCGCGGTCGTCGATCGTGCGCTCGCCCGACCAGCTGAAAGAGATGACGCCGAGGCCCCGGTCGATGCCCTCGTGGGCAACGACCAGCGGCAGATCGAACCCGGTCGCCGGCGAGCCGTCGGGCAGGATCCGGCTCCGCACCGGAGATGCGTGCCCGGCCCCCGCCGCGGTTGCGATCGGATGGTCGGGATCGGCGGCGACCTCCGCCTGCAGCGCGGCGCGACCCTGGGCGGGGAGCCCGTGCGCGGCCGTCAGCTGGAGGACGTCGCCGCCGGCGTTCCACGTGAAGAGTGCGGCCTGGTCCGCCCCGATCGCGCCGGCCGCGTCCTGGAGCAGGGTGTCGAGGGCGGCGTCGAGATCGCCGCCCCGGGCGAGGGCGCGGGCGGCGGCGCCGAGGGTCTCACCGCGGTCGCCGGGTCGTTCGAGCTGCTCCACGGTGCCTCCTCGCGCGGCCGCGGCGTCGGGGGGCCCGGGGCCGGGGTGCCCGGATGATACGCGGCCCGCGGCGCTCGTTTGCGGTGCTTCCCCGCGAGCCGTGCCGGCGCCCCTCATGACCGCGGCTTCCGCAGACCGGCCACCGCTCCTGACCGGGGTTGGGCCGCCAGCCCGCGCCACGTGCATCGCTTTGTTGCCTCGCGCGTCGCGTGGTCGCCTGGCGCGTCAAGGTCGTGGCCTCCAGCGGTGGAACGGGACGTCCCGCGCCCTATACTCGGCCCGTGAAGCTGGTGGTCGCCGTCGTGAACCCCGAGGATGCCGGACCCCTCGTGGACGCCCTCCTCGAACGGGAGTTCCGGGCGACGCGCCTGCACAGCTCCGGCGGCTTCCTGAAGCAGACCAACGCGACCGTGCTCCTCGGGGTGGAAGACGACGCGATCGACGAGGTGCTCGGCATCGTTCGCGAGACCTGCCACTCGCGGACGCAGCTCGTGAACCCGATGCCGCCCATCCTCGAGCCGGGCGAGTTCTTCCTGCCGTACCCCCTCGAGGTGGAGGTCGGTGGCGCCACGGTGTTCGTCCTCCCCGTCGAGAGGTTCGAGCGCCTGTAGGGGCGCCACGCCACGAGGCCGGCGGAGGCCACGACCACCCCGGCGGCGCCGCGGGACCCGCCGTCACCACCGCTCGTAGCGGACCAGGTCGGCCAACGACCGGCGCGAGCTCGCGGGTGGCTGCTCGGCCGGGAACCCGAGCGGCGTGAAGGCCACGGGCTCGACCTCGTCCGGCAATCCCAGCACGGCGCGGGCAACGGCCGGGTCGAACGCCGCGACCCAGCAGGTGCCTAGCCCGAGGCTCGCCGCGGCCAGCACCATGTGGTCCATGACGATCGCGGCATCGACGTCGGCGTAGCTCTTGTCATCGAATCGGGAGCGCGACCACGCTTCCGCGGGGACCGCACAGACCCCGATGATCAACGGGGCCTGGAGGAACCACTCCCGGTGATAGATGAGGCCGAGCTCGACCTCCCTGCCGGCGGTGTGGATCACGAGGATGCGGATCGGCTGGCGGTTGGCAGCCGTGGGGGCAAGCCTGCCGGCCTCCAGGACGTGCGCCAGCAGGTCGTCGGCCACCGGCTCAGATCGATACGCGCGCACCGAGCGGCGGGCACGGACCAGGTCGAGGAACGTCACGGGTAGCCTCCGTTGCGCTTCGAAGCTCGAGATCTCCCCAGCCCGGGGCGTCGAGGACGCTCCCCGCATGGTGGCGCCGATCGGCTCGTGGTGCTGAATTCCAGACGTGTGCGGCTGTGCGCCGTACGATCGCGGCCATGAGTCCGCATCGCCCCGACCTGGTCGAGTGCTGGGTCTTCCGGGTCCCGCCCGCCAGCGAGCCGGAGTTCCTCCTCATCCGCCGCGCGCCCGGCCGGATCTTCCCTGGGCTCTGGCAATGCGTCACGGGCGGCCTCGAGTCGGGCGAACGGATCCCGCTGGCTGCCCTGCGCGAGGTGCACGAGGAGACGGGCTTCGGGCCGGCCGAGATCGAGGCGTTCTACGACCTCGACCAGGTCTCCCAGTTCTATGACGAGGGTCCCGATTCGATCGTCGCCGCCGCGATCTTCGCCGTTCGCGTCCGCCCGGACGCGGAGCCGACACTCTCCCACGAGCACGACGGAGCGCGCTGGGCGCGCCACGAGGATGCGCTGCGCCACGTGGTCTGGCCGTCATATCGCGACACCATCGACCGGATCCTGGGCAATCTCCTCGACCCGGAGATCGAAGGCTGGTTCCGTCTCGACGCGGAAGGTCGCCGGCTCGCGCGCTGAGCGGCCCCGCTTCGAGGTCATGGGGCTCGGGCGCCGGCGCCGCGTCCGGGCCCCGCGCGGCCGTACAATCCCGGGCACCGGAGGCCGGCCCCGACGACGTCCGGGCGCGGTCGGGCTGCCACCCGGGCGGACACGCGAGCGCTGAAGGCGGGAAGAAGTGCAGGGAGGACCGGAGTCGACGATGCAGACCCCGACCGAGGCCGCGGCCCGGCGTCACTTCCGCTCGAAGGTCGATTCGATCCGCCCGACGTACGGCTTCGACGACGTCTCCCTGGCCCCCGGGACGGAGACGGTGGAGCCCAACGACGTCTCCCTCGAGCAGGACTTCGCTGGCCTCACCCTCCGGATCCCGGTCCTGGCGGCGGCCATGGATGCCGTCGTCGACGCCCGCAGCGCGGGCGTGCTGGCGGGCCTCGGGGGGCTCGCGGTGCTCAACCTCGAGGGAATCCAGGCCCGCTACGAGGATCCCGCCCCCGTCCTGGAACGAATTGCGCTCGCGTCGGACGCCGACGTCCAGGCCGTCCTCGCCGAGGCCTACGCCCCGCCGGTCCAGGAGGAGCTGATCGCCCGCCGGATCGCCGAGGTCCACGCCGCCGGCTCCAGGGCGGCGGTGGCCGCTACCCCCGGCGCTGCCCGCCGCCTGGGTCCGTTCTGCGCCGAGAACGGCGCCGACCTCTTCCTGGTCCAGAGCCAGGTCAGCAGCGCCCGCCATCTCGCGTCCGAGTACGAGCCGCTCAGCCTCGCGGAGTTCACCCGGTTCATGCCGATCCCGGTCGCGGTCGGCAACACGACCCACCCCGCGGCGGCCTTCGCCCTCATGGAGCAGGGGGCCGCCGCAGTGTTCGTCGGCGTCGGGCCGGGTGCGGCCTGCACGACGCGCGAGGTCCTCGGGATCGGCATTCCGCAGGTGACCGCGATCAGCGACGTGGCGGCTGCGCGCGACGCGTTCTTCGCCGACACGGGACGCTGGGTCCCCGTGGTCGCCGACGGGGGGATGAAGAAGGGCGGCGACATCGCCAAGGCGATCGCCGCCGGAGCGGACGCCGTGATGCTCGGCACCCCCCTTGCCCGCGCCACGGAGGCCCCCGGGCGTGGCCTCAACTGGGGCATGGCGGCGCCGTCGCCGATCCTTCCCCGGGGCACCCGGATCACGGTTCGGACGATCGGGAGCATGGAGCGGATCCTGTTCGGTCCGTCGCAGGTGACCGACGGGACCGAGAACCTCATGGGTGCCCTGCGCCAGTCGATGGCCGCGCTCGGCGCCCGCACGATCGGCGAGATGCAGCAGGTCGAGATCGTCTACGCGCCCTCGGTCGCGACCGAGGGCAAGACCTGGCAGCTCCGCGGCCGCTGACGGCGGGGCTCCCGCGAGCGGGAAGGGGCCGCGGTGGACCGACTGACCGAACGCGAGCTCGCCGCCCAGGCCGAGGCCACGGTCTTCCGCGCGGCCACGGCAGTGGGATGACCGGAGGACCGCCGGTGCCCGGTGGCTACGGCGAGCAGCTGGCCGCGTGGGGCAAGGTCGTCCTTCTCGAGACGACCGGTCGGGTCAGCGGCAGGACGATCCTGGCCGCGGTCGGCTTCATCGTCGAGCCGGACGGGAGCCTCCTCATCGCGGCGGGCAGCCCGAGCACATCCTGGGCCGCCAACCTGCTGGCCCGCCCCGCCTGTCACGGCTCGATCGGGGGCGAGCGCCGCGCCTACCGCGCCGAGGAGCTCGACGGCGCCGCCCGCGCCGGCGCCGTCGCCGGGCTCATCCTCAAGTACGGGACGCCCGCCGAGAGCCTGGGCGCCGGGCCCGCGTTCCGGCTGCGGCCCGACGATTGATCCCGCCCCGGGCAGGGACGGTTCCGCCGTCGCTCGCAGCTCAGAACCGGCGGAGCGGGGCCGCGGAAGCGGCAGCCGGCCCCCGCCTCAGACACGGCCCCGAGAGCGCGCCCCGGCTCTCCGCTGCCCGGTAGACTTCCCGCAAGGTCGAACGGGACGGAGGCGGCGGTTGGGCGAGGCGGGGGAGCAGGCGGAGGACCAGCGGCCGGCGCCCGAGCACGCGGCGACGACGGGGCCAGCCGCCGATCACGCGCCGGCGCGTCAGCGCGGCAGGACCGTCCACGGCGAGCTCGCCGACGCCGGCCACCGCGTGCTCGCTCCGGACGACGCGGAGGTGGAGGCCTATCTCGAGGTCGCCCTCGACGCGCAGGCACCGACCCGCCCGGACCTGGACCTCCCGGGACGAGCCGGCGCGCCCGGCGAGTCGAGCGCGGCCGCGCCGGACACCGTCGTCGTGCTCGATTTCGGCAGCCAGTTCGCCCAGCTCATCGCGCGGCGTGTCCGCGAGCTCCACGTGTACTCGGAGCTCCTGCCGCATGACACCCCGTATGCCGAAATCGAACGCCGGCGGCCCCGCGCGATCATCCTCTCCGGCGGCCCCAGCTCCGTCTATGACGCGGACGCGCCGAAGCCGGACCCGGCGATCTGGAGCGGGCGCATCCCCGTCCTCGGCATCTGCTATGGGGCCCAGCTCATGGCCATCGAGCTCGGCGGCGACGTCCTCCCCACGTCACGTCGCGAGTACGGTCCGGCGACCGTGACGTTCACCGCCGACGACCGCCTCTTCGCGGGGCTCGACCGCGACCAGCCCGTGTGGATGAGTCACGGCGACTCGATCACGCGACTGCCCGCCGGCTTCTCGGCCAGCGCCCAGACGCCCTCGACGCCGTTTGCCGGCCTCGTCGATCCGCTCCGCCGACTCTACGGAATCCAGTTCCATCCCGAGGTCGTCCACACTCCGCACGGTCGGGACGTCCTTCGCAACTTCGTCGTCGGCATCGCCGGGGCACGGCCCACGTGGACGCCGGCGAACTTCATCGAATCCACAGTCGACGAGATCCGCTCGCGGGTGGACGCGCATGCCCGCGAGATGGGCGGCGACGGCCTCGTCATCTGTGCCCTGTCGGGCGGCGTGGACTCGGCCGTCGCGGCCGCGCTCGTCCACCGCGCGGTCGGCGACCGCCTCACCTGCATCTACGTCGACCATGGCCTGATGCGGAAGAAGGAATCCGAGCTGCTGCGGGCGACCTTCGAGCAGAACCTCGGGATGCGGCTCGTGATGGTGGATGCCCGCGAGCGCTTCCTCGCTCGCCTCGCCGGCGTCACCGAGCCGGAGCAGAAGCGCCGGATCATCGGCGACGAGTTCATCCGGGTCTTCGAGGAGGAAGCCGCCCGGCTCGGCCGGATCGACTTCCTGACCCAGGGCACCCTCTACCCGGACGTCATCGAGTCGACCGCGCCCGAGACGAAAGCCGCCCAGAAGATCAAGACCCACCACAACGTTGGCGGCCTCCCGGAGGACCTCCGGTTCACCCTGATCGAGCCGCTCCGCTACCTCTTCAAGGACGAGGTTCGCCTCGTGGGCCTCGAGCTCGGCCTCCCCGATGCCATGGTCTTCCGGCAGCCCTTCCCGGGGCCCGGCCTCGCGATCCGGATCATCGGCGAGGTCACCGCCGAGCGCCTCGACACGCTCCGCGATGCCGATTGGATCGTCATCGACGAGATCAAGGCGGCCGGCCTCTACCGCAGCCTCTGGCAGAGCTTTGCGATCCTGACGCCGCTTCGCAGCGTCGGCGTGATGGGCGACGGGCGCACGTACGCCAACGTCTGTGCCATCCGTGCCGTCACGTCCGAGGACGGGATGACCGCCGATTGGGCCAAGCTCCCGTACGACGTTCTCGGCAGGATCTCATCACGGATCGTCAACGAGGTCGCGGGCGTCAATCGGGTCGTCTACGACATCAGCAGCAAGCCGCCGGCGACGATCGAGTGGGAGTAGCGCCGCCATGTGCGTCCGCGCAACGGCTGGATCGGACGCCACAGCCGGCCGCACGGTGAGTTCGGTAGAGTTCCGCCATGGTCGATGACTCGCATCCCGCCGCAACCGCGTCCGGACCGGGATCGGGCCCCGTCGACGACCAGCTGTGCCCGTGGTGCTCGGCGCCGCTGCCCGCCCCCGACGCGGACCAGTGCCCCTCCTGCCTGGCCCGCCTCGTGGCCCCGGAGGGGGTGGCTGTCCCGGGCGTGACCGAGGTCGACACCAAGACCCTGATCAGCGGCAGCTCGATGCCCCGGGCGCCGCGCATGTCCATCGGCATGCTGATCGGCACCGGGGACGCCGAGGTCCCGGTGCTCAGCGACGCCGAGCTCTCTGCCGTCGCCCACCCCGACGCCGATGTCCGGCGGGAGATGCTTCGCCTGGAGCTTTCCGCACGGCTGGCGGTCCTCGAGAAGCAGGCCCGGGCGATCGAGGCCGAGCGAGCCGGCGACGGTCCGCCGTCCCCGCCGGGCGGGTCGGTGTCCCACGCCGGCGGCGAGTCGCCATCCGCGGCCGAGTCGCCCGCGGCCGACGAGCCGCCGGAGGCCGACGAGCGTACCGGCGCCGAGTCGTCCTCCGCGGTCGCCGAGCCATCCGCGGCCGACGAGCCGCCGCAGGCCGACGAGCCGCTCGAGGCCTGAGCGGAGCGCGATCCTCACGCGACCTCGACACCCGCCCGGGCGACGTCCGCGGCCTCGGGGCCCCCGGTCCCTGACGTCGGCCCCTATCCTGTCGCGGTGGCGCGCCGCCTGCCCCCGCCCTCCGCGTCGTTCATCCGCGAGCACGAGGTCATCCTCGGCGAGCGAACGCTTCGAGCGGGCATCGATCGACCAGCCGAGATCGAGGGCTGGTGGCTCGCAGTCCTCTGGGTCGCGGACGACGAGGGCATCGTGGCCTGTCGCGACATCGCGCCGGACGCCGGGCCCCCGCCGGACCCGCCGCAGACGCGGCTCGGGCAGCTCCTGTCCGGTGGCCTTTCCGGGTTCATCCTGGAGGACGGCGGCCGCCAGCAGCTCCGCCTGCGGCTGCCCGTCCCGCCCACGGACGAGGGTCACCCCTGGAGCGCGCCGCTCGTGATCCAGCTCGCGGTCCGCTGGGAACCCGCGCGCGCGGCCGGCATCACCCCGAACGTGCTGGCGGACATCGCGCTGGCCGCATTCCGGCGGGCCGTCGAGGCGGTTCATCGGCGATGACCCGGGCGCCGCGGCCGCCCGCCGGGGTGCCCGGCGGGTCGGCGGAGCGGCGCGTAGAGTTACGGTGATGCGTGACCTGTTCGATGACTTCCTGCGCGAGCTGAACGAGCGCCAGGGCGGTGGCCGCAAGGGCCGGGACCCGGGGCGGCCGGACGATGCCGAATCGGAGGATGGCGGGCCGGCCGACGGGGATGACGAAGCCGGCGCCTCGTCCGCCTCGGATTCGGGAGACGACGCAGCGTCCCACGGCGACGACCAGGCGACCGAGACGCAGGTCGATCGACCGGCTTCGGGCGATGAGCCGGCGGACGCCGAGGCCGACGACAAGCCGATCGTGATCCGGCCCTCACGCCGATCCCGCGGACGCCGCGGCGGCGGGGGCCGTCCTCCCGGTCGAACCGTGGGCGGTCCCAACGATGGCGGCTCGCGGCGCCGGATGGGTGGCCTCGGTCCGCAGGTGCTGCTGCTCATCGTCGGACTCATCCTGTTCGCGGCCGTCTTCCTGGTGGGCGTGGGCCTCGACGTCGCGACCGACGCGATCTGGTTCAAGAGCGTCGGGTTCGACCCGGTCTTCTGGACCCGCCTCGGGGCCCAGGTCGGCCTCTTCGCCGTCGGCCTCGTGGCCGCGCTCGCATTCCTGCTGTTCAACCTGTGGCTGGCCGGGCGCCTGGCGCCACCGCCCGACGAGGCGGCGAGCGAGCGCATGCGCGGCTTCATGGGGCGGCTGGGCGAGGCCGCTCGCTCCACGACCGAGGGCTCGTTCAGCCGAGGCGATCCCTTCGGCGGTCCTCGTCGTGGGCCGTTCGGGCGTCCGGACGGGGACGGCGGGCTGCCCCCGCGCCCGTCGATCTCCTTCGAGGCCGAGGACATCCCCGACCTCTCGCCGATCGCGATCGTCGTCCTGGTCCTCGTCGCCGTCCTCGCCGCCCTCGGCACGGCCAGCGCGCTTGCAGGGAACTGGGACACGATCCTCCTCTGGCAGCACCGGGTGCCGTTCGCCGTCGCCGGCGTGCCCGTGACCGACCCGGTGTTCCACCGCGACGTGTCGTACTACCTCTTCGAGCTGCCGTTCCTGCGCCTCCTCCAGGGCCTGCTCGGCGGGCTGCTCATCGCGGCCCTCGTGGTCGCCGGTGGCCGCTACCTCCTGGCCGGGGCCCGCGGCGGCGGCTTCCCCACCCCCGTCCGCGTCCACCTCGGGGTCCTCGGCGGGCTCTTCCTGCTGACCGTCGCGGCGGGCTACCAGCTGGACAAGCTCGAGCTCGTGTACAGCACGCGTGGCGTCGCGACCGGCGTCAGCTACACCGACCAGGCGGCCCAGTTCTTCGCCTTCGACGCGCTCACGATCGTTGCCGGCATCGTGGCCGGGCTCCTGGTCGGCGGCGCCTTCACCCGCTGGATCTGGCCGCTCGGCGCGGCGATCGCGGTCTGGTTCGGCCTCTCGATCCTGCTGGGACGGGTCTATCCCGAGGTGATCCAGCGCTTCACGGTCGAGCCGAACCAGTTCGCCCAGGAGCAGCCGTACATCGGCTACAACCTCCAGATGACGCGCCTCAGCTTCGGCGTTGACAAGTGGGAGGACCGCAGCTACGCCGGCGACGCGCCGCTCACGAGGAACGACCTCGTCAACGAGGCGTCCACGTTCCAGAACGCGCGCCTGTGGGACTACCGGCCCCTCCAGACGACGCTCGACCAGATCCAGACCCTGCGCCAGTACTACGACTTCTACGACGTCGACGTGGATCGCTATCCGGTTGGCGACCAGACGCGGCAGGTGATGCTGTCCGCCCGCGAGCTGGCGCCCGAGCGCAATCCCCAGGGCGGTTCCTGGGTGAACCAGCGCATCGTGTTCACCCACGGCATGGGGCTCACGATGGTCCCCGTCAGCGAGGTCGACCCGCAGGGCCTGCCCCACCTGGTCGTTCGCGACATGCCGCCGAAGTCGGTCGAGGGCGCTCCGCAGGTGAACCAGCCCCGGATCTACTTCGGCGAGCGACCCAGCGACTGGGTCGTGACCGGGGCGCAGCAGGACGAGTTCGACTACCCGCTCGGGACCGGAACCGGGGTCGACGGGAGCGGCAACCAGGTGGAGACGCGCTGGACCGGGACGACCGGCATCAAGCTCGACAGCCTCCTGAGCCGCCTCCTGTTCGCGGCCCGCTTCCGCGACCTGAACCTGCTGATCTCCGACCAGATCACGGCCCAGAGCCAGCTGCTCATGCACCGCAGCCTGTCCGACCGTCTCACGCGCATCGCGCCGTTCCTCGCCTACGACAAGGATCCCTACATGGTCATCGACGGCCAGGGCAACCAGGTCTGGATCCAGGACGCCTACACGCTGACGGACAAGTTCCCGAACGCCCAGGAGTTCAACGGCTCCTCGCTCGGCGGGGTCAGCGGGCTCGCGGGGTCGACGATGAACTACATCCGCAACAGCGTGAAGATCGTCGAGAACGTCTATGACGGGACGATGACCTTCTACGTGGCGGATCCCAACGATCCGCTCATCCAGGCGTGGGAGGGCGTCTTTCCGACGCTGTTCCGGCCGATCACCGAGCTGCCTTCGGACCTCCGCCCCCACCTCCGCGTTCCGGAGGAGCAGTTCAACGTGCAGACGCGCATGTACGCCAAGTACCACGTGACGGATCCGTTGACGTTCTTCCAGGGCGACGACGTGTGGACCGTGCCCCAGGCTCCCACCAGCGAGACCGGCCAGCTGCCGCTCGAGGCGTACTACGTCTACATGCGCATGCCCGGAGAGAGCTCGCCCGAGTTCCTCCTCCTCCAGCCCATGGTCCCGGCGACGCGGCCGAACATGATCTCCTGGGTTGCGGCCCGCAACGACGGCGTGGACTACGGGCGGGTGCGTGTCTACCGCTTCCCGCGCGACACGTCGATCTTCGGGCCGGTCCAGATCGAGGCCCGCATCGACCAGGATCCCACGATCTCCTCGCAGATCACGCTGTGGAACCAGTCGGGGAGCCAGGTCGTGCGGGGCAACCTGATCGTGATCCCCGTCCAGAACTCCATCGTCTACCTCGAGCCGATCTACCTCCAGTCGACCGGCTCGGCCATCCCCGAGTTCACGAAGGTCGTCGTGGCCAGCCCGACGAACGTCGTCTGGGGCAATACGCTCGCGGAGGCGCTCAACGACCTCGTGGCCGGAGGCCCGAGTCCGACCCCGGGTCCGTCGCCGTCCCCGGGTCCTTCGCCGACGCCGGGTCCCAGCGCGTCACCCGGAAGCCCGCCGACGCCCGCGCCCACGTCGGGCCCGGGATCGACCCCCCGTCCCGATGACGTCCAGGCGCTCATCCGCTATGCGAACGATCACTTCGAGGCCGCCCAGGCGGCGCTGCGGCGTGGCGACTTCGCGACCTACGGCACCGAGATCGCCGAGGTCCAGAAGACGCTCGCGCAGCTCGAGGTCCTGACCGGCGGGAGCCCGACCCCGGCACCGTGACCGCGGACCGCCCGGCGTCCGCCACGGACCCGACCGCTCCCACCCACAAGGGCGTGCTCGAGGAGCTTGACGGCACGCCGATCGCCCCTTCCTCTCCGGCGCCGGCCGTGCCTGCCGTCCCGTGGCACCGGGGCGTCGCCCGGGCCGCCGCCCTCACCGCGGGCCGCCCGCCGCTCTGGGCGTACGCGCTGGTCGCGTTCCTCGCACGGGGCGGCATCCTCCTGCTCGTCATCCCGAGCGTCGTCCTGCCCACGTTCATCGGCATCGCCTCCTTCGTAGGCCCGGCGTCGGTGACAGCCAGCGGCCCGGGACCGCGGCTGGTGGCGCTCATCGCCATCGGCGCGCTCCTCGTTCTCGCCGCGGCGGTCGGCGGGTCCGTGGTCGCGGCGGCGGCGGAGATGATCCTGCACCGCTCGACCGTGGCCCCCGACGGCGATGACCCCGGGTTCATGGCGGTCACGGCGCCCGCCGGCCTGCGTCCGGGCACCGCCCGAATCGCGATCCTCCGGCTGCTGTTGCTCGTCCCGGTCGTCGGCCTGACCGCGCTCGCCGTTCCTGCCTGGGTTGAGGTGGCCTACCGCGAGCTGACGCTCCCCACCGACCCAGCGATGCCGTTCGTGGTCCGTGTGCTCGCCGGGGCGCCGCTCGCGGGCCTGGGCGTCGCCGCCGCATGGCTGGCTGCCGAGGTCGTTGGCGGGTTCGCGACCCGCCGGGCCGCCCTGCTCGGCGCATCCGTTCCGCGAGCCCTCGCCGGCGGGCTCCTCGACCCGCTGCGGGCCCCGATCGGGACGTTCCTGACGGTCGTGATCGCCCTCGCCGTCAGCGCGGCCATGCTGGTGCCGGCCACGTGGGCCGTCGCCGCCGCCTGGGGCATGGCGCGAAGCATCCTGGCCGGCGATGCCAGCCCGCTGGCGGCGGTCGCGGTCGCCCTTGTCCTCGCCGGCGCCTGGCTGGCCGCCCTCGGGTTGGCCGGGATCGCCGCCGCGTGGCGGGCAACCCTCATGACCGCGGAGCTCCTGCGACGCCACCCGGCACACGCTCCCGCCAGGCAGGCCGACGCGGCGGCCTCCCCGGATGGTCCGCGTCACGCCATCGACGCGTCGCCCGTCCGATGAGGGTCACGCGGCAGAGAGGCGGCGAGGCCCTGCTACACTGCGCCGCGTGCGCCGGGTGCGTCGAGCGCCCGGACCACGACGAACGTCCGCCGCACGGAGGTGGGTGATCCCACCGCATGGACCTGAGCTTCCTCTCGGGGATCGGTGACGCGTTCACCGGATTCCTCAACAGCCCGCTGGTCCAGGCGGGCCTCCAGGCGATCGGTGTCTACATCGTCGTGATCTGGCTCGCGTCGGCCTACTGGGCATTCCGCGACATGCAGGGCCGCACCGCCAACCCCGTGCTTCCATACCTGGCGGCGGCCCTGGTGATCGGCTTCACGCCCATCTTCTTTCTGTTCGGGATCATCGTCTACCGCATCATCCGGCCCCAGGAACGTCTCGGCGAGGCGTACGAGCGCGGCCTCGCCGAGGAAGCCCTCATCGCCGAGATCGAGCAGATCGTGCATTGCGCGACCTGTGGTCGCAAGGTCGACGAGGACTGGATCATCTGCCCCACCTGCCGGACCCGCCTGAAGCGCGTCTGCCCGCATTGCACGAAGCTCGTCGGCCTGGACTGGTCGATCTGCGCGTGGTGCGGCCGTGACTTCGAGCGCCGTGACGCGCTGGCGGCCGTCGGCTCGATGCCGGTGCGCCCGATCCGGGAGCCCCTTGCGCCTTCCATCCCGGCAGTGGCCGCCGAGCCGGCCGCGGCGGTCACGGCCGCGTCCGCGACCCGGACGACGCGCTCCCCGCGTGCTGCCCCAAGCACCGCCTCGCGCTCCACAACCCAGGGCTGACCGACGGCGCGCGAGGAACCGCCCGCCCCACAGCCACGCAACGCGGACGGGGCGGCCGCCCCGGCCCCGCGGGCCACTCCGGCCCAGGACACGACGCTCGCGCCGCGCGACGCGCCGCCCGGCGGGGCGCACGGGACCGGCGACGGGCCCGGGACCGGCGACTGGACGGCCACCGGCGGAATGCCGGCCGGAGATGCCGCAACAGCCGCCATCGCGGCCGGTCGACAGGGTCGCGGCATGTTCGAGCTCGAAGGCCGCGCCGCCCCCGGCCTGTACCTCGTCGCCTGGGCCCTCGCGATCGCCGGGCTCGGCGCCATCTTCATCGCCGTCGCGAGCGGCGGTGGCTCGGGCGCCGTCGTCGCCTTCGTCCTCGGGCTGGTTGCGCTCGGCGTGGGTCTGACGGCGGGTGCCGGATCGCAGGCCCTCCAGCGCAGGGCGGACGGCGCGCGGTACGGCGGCCCGGCGCCGGTGCTGGTCTTCGCGGCGGCCTTCGCCCTCACCCTCGTGGCCGAGCTCGCGATCCGGGAGCTCGACGTCTCGCTTCCGGATCCGGCCGCCGTGCTCGTGTCCGTGCTCGTGTCGGCGGTCATCTCGCTCGGGATCGTGGCCCTCGTCGTCGTCTCGTCCGGAGCGCTGAGCTGGCGCGAGATGGGGTTCCGCCTCCCCGGCCCCGGCGAGGGATCGGCCCCCGCCGACGTGGCCTGGGGTGTCGCCCTCGCGATCCCGACGCTTGTCGGAGCCGCGCTGCTCGCGGCCCTGCTGGTCGCCATCCTCGGCGTCGTGCCGGAAGCACCGCTGCCGCCGGCCCAGGATCGCGCCGGCGTGCTCGTGAACCTGGTGGTGGCCGCGATCATCGCCCCGGTATGGGAGGAGACGTTCTTCCGCGGGTTCGTCACCACCGCCTGGGAGCGGGCGACCGGCCCGCGGGCGGCCATCGTGCGGGGGGCGATCTTCTTCGCCCTGATCCACGTGATCACGCTCGCCGGGAACGACTTCGGGACGGCCGTCCGGGCGGCCCTCATCGCGTTCGCGGTGCGGCTCCCCGTCGGGCTCGTGCTGGGCTGGGTCTTTCTGCGCCGAAGGACGCTGGTGGCCCCGATCGCCCTCCACGCCACGTACAACGCGATCCCGGTGCTGCTCGTCGCCCTCGGGGCGGGGGCGACGACGAGCTGAGCACCTCGACCCGCCGGCGGCCCGGACTCCTGGTCGGAAAGGCACGGCAAAGCCCCGGATGAGCCGCCGGTGAGGACCCCTGGCTAGGATGCGAGGCGTCCCCGGGTTCGGATGGCGGAGGAATCGGCGGGCTTCGTCGTCCGGGCCCGGGGATCCAAGCTCGCCGTGATCCCGAAGGAGCGCGACCGTGCCCCAGGCCGTCGTTCGACAAGGTGCCGATCGCCCCTCCGCCCGGCGCCCGCCGCGTCTCGTTCGCGAGATCCCGGCGGCGGAGCGTCCCCGCGAGCGCCTGGCCGCCCGGGGCGCCGCGGGACTGACGACCGCGGAGCTCATCGCGCTGGTATGGGGGTCGGGCGCCCGCGGACTGGGCGCCGTCGACCTGGCCGAGGAGGCGCTCGCCCGCCATGACGGCCTGGCCGGCCTGGCCCGCGCGAGCGAGCTCGAGCTCATCGACCTCCCCGGCGTCGGGACCGCACGGGCGGCCCAGCTCACCGCGACCTTCGAGCTCGGGCGCCGCCTCGTCGCCGACTGGCCTGCCGGTCGCTGGACGGTGCGAGCCCCCCGCGATGTCGCCGACCGGCTGATCCCCCTCATGGGCCACCTCGAGCGAGAGGAGCTGCGCGTCGTCCTCCTCAACGCGAAGAACGCGGTCCTCAAGGTCGTGACCGTCTACCAGGGAAACGTGTCGGCGTCGCTCGTCCGGGTCGGGGAGCTCTTCCGCGACGCCGTCCGGATGAACGCCGCCGGCGCGATCCTCGTCCACAACCATCCCAGCGGCGACCCGACCCCGTCGCCCGACGATCTCCACCTGACGGCGGAGGCCCTGGCTGCCGGGCGCCTGCTCGACATCGAGCTGCTGGACCACGTGATCGTCGGGCACGATGCCTTCGTGTCGCTGCGCGATCGGGGCGTCGCCTTCGACCGCGGCGGACCCGGATTGCGGGCGGGGTCCAGCGCGGCCGAGCCGGCCGGGGATCGGAGCTGATCCGCGGGTCGGCCGCCCTCCGACCGGCAGCTCAGAGCGCACCGACGGGCGGTCGCCGTTGTCGCCGCGCGGTGGCGTCGGGGCCTCCCGCGCCTGCGGGGTATACTCGCGCCGCGGCCAGAATCGGCCGCACGCGCCGCCGCGCGCCCCCCGGGACGACGGGCGCCCGCCGCGTGCGATCCCGGAGCGACCCAGAGGAAGCAGGTCCCGCCCGCACATGCTCGACGCGCTGCTCAGCCTCTTCTCCCGGGACATCGGGATCGACCTCGGCACGGCCAACACGCTCGTCCATGTCCGCGACCGCGGGATCGTGATCAGCGAGCCGAGCGTGGTCGCGATCGACGCCAAGACGAAGAAGGTGCTCGCGATCGGGGCCGAAGCGAAGCGGATGGTCGGCCGGACACCGGCGAACATCATCGCCATCCGTCCCCTCCGCGACGGCGTCATCAGCGACTTCGACGTGACCGAGCAGATGATCAAGTACTTCGTCCACCGGGTCCACGACCGGATCGGGCTCATCCCGCGGCCGCGGATGGTGCTGGGGATCCCGTCCGGCGTGACCGAGGTGGAGAAGCGCGCCGTCCGCGACGCCGCCCTCAATGCCGGTGCCCGGTGGGCCCGCCTCATCGAGGAGCCGATGGCCGCGGCGATCGGCGCCGGCCTCCCGGTCTCGGAGCCGACAGGCTCGCTCATCGTCGACATCGGCGGGGGCACGACCGAGGTCGCCGTCATCTCCCTCGGCGGGATCGTGGTCGCCCGCAGCATCCGCATCGGCGGCGACGAGATGGACCAGGACATCGTGGCCTTCGCCCGGCGCGAGTACAACCTCCTCCTCGGGGAGCGCACCGCCGAGGACATCAAGATCGCGATCGGGTCGGCCAACCCGGGCGATTGGGACGGGCAGCGCGTCAACCTGCGCGGGCGCGACCTCCTCACGGGCCTTCCCCGCAGCGTCGAGGTCGGTGCCGATCAGGTTCGCGAGGCGATCGAGCCATCGGTCCAGCAGATCGTCGATACGATCAAGGACACGATCGAGGAGACGCCGCCGGAGCTCGTGGCCGACATCATGGACCAGGGGATCGTGCTCGCCGGTGGCGGCGCGCTCCTGCTGGGACTCGATCGCCGCGTCGCGGAGGCGACCCAGATGCCGGTCCACATCGCCGACGATCCGCTCACCTGCGTCGCCCGGGGAACCGGCGTCGTGCTCCAGGAGCTCGATCGCATGAAGCGCGTGCTGGTGGCCGACACGTACTCGCGGCCGCTGCGGTAGCGTCGTGGGGATGACCGGTCGGCTCGCCGGCTACGGGCATCGTGCCCCGCACGTTGCCCGTCGTCGCGCGATCACCTTTGTCGTGCTCGTCGGGATCTCGCTGATCCTGATGGTCGCCAGCGCGACCGCACCCGTGGCCGAGCTGCAGCGTGGCCTCGCCTTCGCCGTGTCTCCCTTCGCCGAGGCCGTGAACGGGGCCGGGTCGGCAGGTGCGGTCCATCGTGGATGCCGCCTCCGAGATCGACCGGCTGCGCCGCGAGAACGCCACGCTTGGCTCCGACAACGATCGGCTTCAGCAGCGGAACCGGACCCTGGAGGCGCTCGCGACCGAGAACGAGCAGCTGACGGCGCTGCTCGCCATCCGCAATTCGCTCGACTACTCCACCGTTGCAGCCCGCGTCATCGTCCGCGAGCTGGCCGACGTGAACCGGGTCGTGATGATCGATGCCGGCACCAAGGACGGCATCGAGCTGGGTGACGTCGTCGTCGGCGCGGGCGGGGCGCTTGCCGGGCGGGTCACCGATGTCGGTGGGTCGGCGTCGCAGGTCACGCTGATCAACGATCCGGCCTCCACCGTGATCGGCGAGATCGCCTCGAGCCGGGCGACCGGTGAGGTTGTCGGTGACCTCGGTGGCGCCCTGGTGATGGACAAGATCGACGCGACCCAGAAGATCACCCTCGGCGACGAGGTGCTGACCGCCGGCATCAGCCTCGGCAAGGCGATCCGCTCGCCATACCCGAAGGGTCTCGTCATCGGCAGCATCATCGACGTGACCCGCGACCCGAACGCCGTCGTCCAGACCGCGTTCATCGAGCCGGCCGTCGACCTCAACCGCCTCGAGGCAGTCCTCGTCATCACCAGCTACCAGGGCGGCATCCCCACGATCGATCAGCTGCCCACCAACGACCTGAACCCGGACGGGACCCTCCCCGATTCCGAGCAGCCGTTTGCGACGCAGGCGCCGTCGCCGCGCCCGTCGCGCCGTCCGTGAGGGGAGGCTCGGCGCGGCCGGCCCCGGCTGGTACGATCGACCGGTGATGAAGGGGCTCATCCTCGCGGGCGGGACGGCGACGCGGCTCTTCCCACTGACGATCGTGACCAACAAGCACCTCCTGCCGATCTACGACCGGCCGATGATCTACTACCCTCTCGAGACCCTCGCCGGCATGGGGATCCGGGAGGTGCTGGTCATCGTCGGGGGCAAGAGCGTCGGCGACGTCGTGGAGCTCCTCGGGGACGGCGAGCACTTCGGCCTGCGCCTCACCTATCGCTACCAGCGCGGCGCGCTCGGGATCGCCCACGCGATCGGGCTCGCCCGCGAGTTCGTGGGCGACGACGCCTTCTGCTGCGTCCTCGGCGACAACATCCTGCGCGGGCCGGCGCTCGAGCCCGTCGCCCGCGCGTTCGAGTCCGGGCCGTGGGGCGGAGGGACGCTCCTCTACGAAGTTCCCGACCCGGAGCGGTTCGGCGTGGCCGAGCTTGGACCGTCGGGCGCCGTGGTCGGCTTCGAGGAGAAGCCGAGCCACCCCAAGAGCCACCTGATCCCCATCGGCGTCTACTTCCTTCGCCCCGACGCGTTCACGGTCATCGAGGCCCTCGCGCCCTCCGGCCGGGGTGAGCTCGAGATCACCGACGTCCTCAACCACTACGTCCAGGCCGGCGGGCTGTACGCGCCGCGGTATGACGGCCACTGGGCGGACGCCGGCACCGTGCCCTCGCTGTTGCGCGCCGCTGAGCTGGCTGCAGCGTCGGCGGCCGATGGATCCCTGGCGCCGCCGCCGGATCGCCCGGGCGCATGACCCCATCGATCCGATGGGGGCATCTCCTCGTGACCGGCGGGGCCGGCTTCATCGGGAGCTGCTTCGTCCGCGACGTGCTCGCCCGCGAAGGCGGCACCCGGGTCACGGTCCTCGACAAGCTGACGTATGCGGGCAACCGGGCGAACCTCGCCGACGTCGAGGCCGCCCCGGCGATGGCGGCACGGTTCGCGTTCGTCCACGGCGACATCGCCGACGCGGAGGTGGTGCGCCCCCTCGTGGCTGCGGCCGATGCGGTCCTCAACTTCGCCGCCGAGAGCCACGTCGACCGCTCGATCCTGGACCCGGCCGCGTTCCTGCGGACAGGCGTCGACGGTGTCTACGTCCTGCTCGAGGCCCTGCGCGTCGAGACCGAGCGCGCCCGGGCCGGCAAGCGGACGATCCCCCGCCTGCTGCAGGTCTCGACGGACGAGGTCTACGGCTCGATCGAGGAGGGAAGCTCCGTCGAGACGGACGCTGTCGAGCCGCGGTCGCCGTACGCCGCCGTCAAGGCCGCGGGCGAGCTCCTCGTCCGCGCCTATCACGTCACCTACGGCCTCGACGTGGTGATCACCCGCGGCTCGAACACGTATGGCCCGTACCACCACCCGGAGAAGCTCATCCCGCTGTTCGTCACGAACGCCCTGGAGGACCGCCCGCTGCCACTGTACGGCGACGGGCTCCAGCGTCGCGACTGGCTCTACGTCGAGGACCACGCTGGCGCGATCGCCCACGTCCTGGACCGCGGGCTCGCCGGCGAGGTCTATAACGTGCCGGGCGCGGCCGAGATGACGAATCGCGAGGTCGCGGCGCGGTTGCTGGCGCTCCTCGGCAAGCCGTGGTCGCTGGTCCGCTCCGTGGAGGACCGCCCCGGGCACGATCGGCGGTACGCGATGGACGGATCGCGGTTGCGGTCCCTCGGCTGGACCAACCGGGTCGGTTTCGACGCGGGACTGGCGGCGACGGTGGCCTGGTACCGCGACCACCCCGAGTGGTGGCGCGCGGCCCGCAGCGGCGACTGGGACGCCTACTACGAGCGGCAGTACGGCGAGCGGATCGCGACCTCGTCCGCGGCCGACCCGGCAGGGGAGCGCCCCTGATGCGCGTCGCCGTGACCGGGGCCGGCGGCCGGCTGGGGCGCGCGCTGGTCGCGGCCCTCGAGGACGCCCCGTTCACGGGTCCGTACGGGCCGCTCGGCTGGAGCCGCCC
The DNA here is from genome assembly GCA_963776355.1 of uncultured Chloroflexia bacterium. Lineage (GTDB taxonomy): Bacteria > Chloroflexota > Limnocylindria > Limnocylindrales > CSP1-4 > CTSoil-043. Next base: position 837,556 of record CAVZLU010000006.1, read on the forward strand.
CGACTACGACCTCGACGACCGGATGTCGGCCGCCCGGATGCTCCTGCGCGACGAGCCCGAGGTCGTCATCCACGCCGCCGCCTGGACGGACGTCGACGGTTGCGCCCGGGAGCCGGAGCGGGCGATGCGCCGGAACGCGATCGCCGTCGCGGAGCTCGCGGACGCCTGCGCCGTTCGGGGCGTCGACCTCGTCCTCGTCTCGACGAACGAGGTCTTCGACGGGCGGCGGACCGACGGGCGTGGCTACACCGCGAACGATCGGCCGGGACCGGGGAACTCCTACGGCGCCAGCAAGCTCGCCGGTGAGACAGCCGCCCAGGCGGCCTTCCTCCGCCGCGGGGCTGCGCCGGTCGTCGGCCCGGCGGAGGCGCGGCCGGCCGGGCCTCAGCTGGCAATCGTTCGCACCGCGTGGCTCTTCGGGCCGCCCGGTAACGACTTCCCGAGCAGGATCCTCGCGGCCGCCGAGCGGGCCCTCGCGGCGGGCGAGCCGCTCCGCGTCGTGGGAGACGAGGTCGGCTCCCCGACGTATGCCCTCGATCTCGCCGACGCCATCGTCGAGCTGATCGGGGACGGCGGCTTCGCTGGCACCCATCACGTCGTGAACGCCGGATCGGCCTCCCGGGCCGAGTGGGCCCGCACCGTCCTCACGGCGGCGGGGATCGACGTGCCGGTCAAGACGGTCCCGCTGGCGGCCTGGGTCCGCCCCTCGGCCGTTCCGCCCCGAGCCGTCCTCGCCCCGACCCCACTCCCGTCGGGCGAGCCTCTGCGGCCGTGGGAAGCGGCCTTCGCCGACTACGTCCCGGTCCTGCTCCGCGGGCGGACCCAGGGGCGGCGATGACCGATCACACCCCGTCGGCGACGAGGGAGCGGGCTGATCGCCGGCACAACGTGGGGCGCGGTCGTCCGCCACGCCGATGCTCGGGGGAGCTTTCGCGAGCTGTGGCGGGCGAGCGTCCTCGGCCCACCCGACGAGGTCGCGGCGGGTCGGCCCGGCGCGGCCTTCGTCCAGGCCAACCTCTCCACGTCGGCTCCCGGCGTCCTGCGCGGGCTCCACCTCCACCGGCACCAGCTGGACTACTGGATCGTGGCCTCCGGGCGCGCCTTCGTCGCCCTCGTCGACGTCCGGGCCATGGTCGCCGGCTCGTCCGACCGACCGCGGGTCGACGTGCGCGAGGCCCCCGCCGACACGACGATCAGCATCCCCGCGGGCGTCGCCCACGGGTTCCTCGCCCTCGAGCCGCTCGAGCTCATCTACCTGGTGACGGACGAGTTCGACGGCAGCGACGAGCTCGGCTTCGCCTGGGACGATCCGCTCGCCGGCGTTCCCTGGCCGAAGGTGTCCGGCACCGCGGACGGACGCCCGATCCTGTCCGAGCGCGACCGCGTCAACCCGACCCTCGCCGACCTCGTCGCGCGGCTCCGCGCCGGCTGATCCCAGGGTCGGCGCGCCCAGGGTGGACCAGGGCGAGGTCATGCGGCGGCCGCCAGCCGGCCGCGCGCTCCTGTCCCACCCGTGGCGCGGCAGGTGCCGGTCCGCACCGACGGCGTGGTGCCCGCACGCACCGGCCTCACGGTGTCGCCGAACGTGAGGACTCCACCGCACCGCACCGCACCCCCGGGCTCCGCCCCTCGCCGTAGGCCTTCGGGGTAACCACCGGCCGCCGAAGGCGCGATTGAGCGGTTGGGCGGCCGGTCCCAGGGTGGAGCGGCATTCGTCCGCACTCCGTCCCGGAGGCATCCCATCGTGCGTCGCCTCGCCGCCGGCCTCGCCGCCGGCCTCCTTGCCATGGGCCTCGCGCTGGAGCGCGTCTCCGGCCCCGGCCGCGGCCACCGTACCGGCCGATCCCAAGGTGGTCCTCGTCGTGGGCGCGACCCACGGGACCACGCCCGACTACCGCACCTGGATGAACGTGGTCGCGACCACGGCCGCACGCTACACGCGCAACGTCGTCAAGGTCTACAGCCCCAATGCGACCTGGGCCGCGGTCAGGAGCGCGCTCCAGGGCGCGAGCATCGTCGTCTACATGGGGCACGGCAACGGGTTCCCCAGCCCCTATTCGACGACCCTGAACCCGTTGACCCAGGATGGGATGGGCCTCAACCTCGTGGCCGGGGCGGGCGACAGCAACACCAAGTACTACGGCGAGAGCTTCTTCGCCAGCTACGTCACCCTGGCTCCAAACGCCGTCGTGATCCTGAGCCACAACTGCTACGCGTCGGGCAACTCGGAGCCCACCAAGGCCGAGCCGAGCCTCGCCGTGGCGAAGGCGCGGATCGACAACTTCGCCGCCGGGTTCCTGCGGGCCGGCGCGCGGGCGGTCATCGCCGACGGCCACAGCGACCCGTCGTCGTACGTGCAGCAGCTCTTCACGACCCGCACCACCGTCGAGCAGGTCTGGCGCAGCGGTCCCCGGCCGCACGGCAACACGTTCACGTTCTCCAGCATGCGGACCCCGGGCTACACGGTCTACTCCGACCCCGATTCCCGGTCGGGATCCACGTACACGGGCTTCTACCGCTCGCTCGTGACCAGGCCGACCCTGACCACGGAGCAGGTGACGGGGGCGGCGTACGCGCGCACCGACGGCAACCCAGCCTCGTTCGTGGTCCCCGGTGCGGCCGAGGTCACGGCCCCGGCCGGCGTGGGTCTCTATCCCGACGCCGCGCTCGTCGCCGACCCGGCAACCGGGCTGGCGCCGGCCACGCTCGTGCCCGGCACCCGCCTCCGCCTGTTCTCGATCGCGGGCGCGGCCCCCGATGGCACTGCCGTGTATCGGGCGGCGACCCTCGACGCCTCTTCGTCCGGGTTCGTGACCGCGACCGGCCTCGCGCCTCGCGACAGCGTTGCCCCGAAGATCTGGGAGGTCGAGGCGGGCACCGCCGCCTTCAGCCCCAACGGCGACGGCAGCGCCGACACCGTGGCGATCAACGCCCTCGCCTCCGAGCCCGTCAGCTGGCACGTCGACGTGACGAACGCCGGTGGAGACGTCGTGGGGCGGCTGAGCGGGAGCGGCGAGAAGCTCGGCGCGAGCTGGGACGGCCGCGCCAAGGACACGCCGCTGCCCGACGGGGCCTACACGGCCACGCTCGAGGCAGTCGATGCGTGGGGCAACGCCCACGCCACGGCGTCCATCCGCCTCGCCATCGACACCGTCAAGCCGTCGCTCGCCGGGCTGGCGCTCCAGGGGTCGCCGCCGGCCGTCTTCAGCCCGAATGGCGACGGGGTCGCCGACACGGCGCGCTTCGGCTTCACGTCGACCGAGGCCGGCACGGTGCTCGCGAAGGTCCGCAACGCCGCCGGCGCGGCCATCGACACGTTCTCCGAGGCGATGCCGTCGGGCGCGGGCAGCGCCACCTGGGACGGCCGCACGAGCGCCGGCAGCGTGGCTCCCGACGGGACCTACGGGGTCGAGCTCGCCCCTCGCGACCTGGCCGGCAACGTCGGGGCAGCCCTTGCCGCCACCGTCGACGTCTACGATGCCCTGGGGTTCGTCAAGGCCTCGGCACCGGCTTTCTACCCCCTCGACCTCGACGCGCTGTCGCGCACCGTCCGGTTCACGTTCGTGCTCGCCGCACCGGCGACCGTCACCCTCGACCTCCTGGGCCCGACGGGCGCGGTCGTTCGCGCCGTCCGCGCCGCCGCACCCATGCCGGCAGGAGCGGCCGGATGGACCTGGAACGGACGACTCGCCAACGGCTCGTTCGCCCCGCGCGGGTCCTATCGCCTGCGCGTCCAGGCCGGCGATGGCGTCCGTTCGGCGGTCCAGGCGGCCAGAGTCGTCCTGGACGCCTTCCGGATGACGATCTCCGACACGACGCCGGGTCGCGGCCAGCTCGTCACGGTCAAGGTGGTGTCGACCGAGCCCCTGCGCACGCTGCCCCGGATCCGGGTCGCGCAGCCGGGCGTTGCCCCCTGGGTCGTGGCGACCCGCAGGATCTCGAGCGGGACCTATGCGGTGACGTTCCGCCTCAAGCGCGGCGGCCCCGCCGGCACGATCGGCCTCAAGGCCGTCGCGACCGATTCGCGTGGCGGCAGCAACTGGTCCCGCTTCGCCTACCCCCTTCACTGAGCCAGCGCGACGATCGCCACCCGGGGGTGGCCGTCTGCGCGCCCGGGCCGCCCGTGATCACTACCAGGTCGCCGCGGGCGCACGGGCACCTGCCGGCCGCTGACCGCCTGCCCGCAGCCCGCGGGCCGCGGGCTGGGCCGCGGGTACACTCCCGTCATGTCCGCCGCAGCGCAACCGGAACCGGGGGCGGCGTCGCCCGGGGAGGGAACCTGGGTCGTCCTCCCCACCTACAACGAGGCCGAGAACCTCGTCGAGATCGCCGCCGCCATCCTCGCGGCCCTTCCGGCCGCGACGCTCCTCGTGGTCGACGACGGGTCGCCCGACGGCACCGGCGACATCGCCGATGGGATCGCCGCCGCGGACCTGCGGGCACGGGTCCTGCACCGGCCGGCGAAGGCCGGCCTCGGCCGAGCCTACCTCGCCGGATTCCGGGTGGCGCTCGACGGCGGCGCGGAGCGCGTGGTGCAGATGGACGCCGACTGGTCGCACGATCCGGCCGCCCTGCCCGGGTTGGTGGCCCCGCTCGAGTCCGGCTCATCGGATCTCGTGCTCGGCTCGCGCTACATCAGCGGCGGAGGGGTCGTGGACTGGGGGATCGGCCGTCGGGCCGTCAGCCGCGGCGGGAGCGTGTTCGCCCGCATCGTCCTGGGGCTGCCGGCCCACGACCTCACCGGCGGCTTCAAGGCGTGGCGTGCCACCACCCTGGCGGCGATCGACTTCGCCGGTGTCCATGCGGGGGGCTACGTCTTCCAGATCGAGATGACGTACCGGGCACACCGGCTCGGGGCGCGAATCCGGGAGGTCCCGATCACCTTTCGCGATCGCCGGGTGGGCCAGAGCAAGATGAGCCGCAGGATCGTCGGCGAGGCCCTGATCGTCGTCCTCCAGCTCCGGTGGGACGAGCTGCGAGGCCGGGGTCCCCGCGGCGCGGCGTGAAGCTCGGCGACTCCGACGTCCCAGCGCTCCCGACGCCCGGCACCCGCGTCCTGGTGGACATCCGCGCCCTCCAGGATCCCGACCGCGCCCCTGCCACGGCGGCCTACCTCCGCGGTCTCCTCGGCGCCTATGCCACGGAGCCCCTCGCCGGCGAGTCGTTCGTCGTGCTGCTCGATCTCGGCGCGGACGACCCGGCGGCTGCCTTCCCCGGGCTTCCCGTTATCGGTAAGCGCCGACTGCCGATCACTCGCCCCTTCCGTTCAGGCGCGCTCACACTCGACCCGTTCCTCGTTCGCGGCGCGGCGCTCGGCAGCGGTCGCGGGGCGAGGCACCCGGACGGCGCCGCCGGTGTCGTCGCCCACGCGGTCGGCGGAGGCCTGCCCATCGGACCCGGCCTGCCCGTCGTCGCGACGATCCTGGACCTCGCCCCCTGGGAGCTCCCGGAGCAATACCAGCGATCGCGGGCGGCGCGCTTCGGGCAGCGCCTGCGGGCGCAGCTCCTGCGCGATGCGGACGCCGTGATCGTGGGCACCACCGCCGTCGCCGTCGCCGCCACCCGGCTGCTGCACATCCGGCCGACGCACATCCGGGTCATCCCGTTCGCGGGGGCCGACGCGTTCGCTCCGCTCGCGATGGAAGGGACGGAGAAGGGCAACGCGCAACGCGCCGCCGCGGCCGCCGAGCGCGAGCGCCACGGCGTGCCGGCGCGGTACTTCGTGTACACCGGCCGCAACGACGCCCGGCACGACGTGGGGACGCTGCTTGACGCGCTCGTCCGCCTCGCGGGCGCGGGCCGACCTCCCCGCCTGGCCCGCGACGTGGCCTGGCCCCCCGAGATCCTGCTCGTCAACACGACGCCGGACGACCGGGCCGCGGTCGCCCAGGCCGCCGCAGCGAGCGGCGTCGGCGACCTCCTCCACTACACGCCCGCGCTTCCTCCCGAGCGGGTCGCGGCGCTGGTGGCGGGCGCCCGCGCCGCCATCCACCCCGTCGTCAGCGACGCCGCCGCCCTGCCGGTCCTCGACGCGCTGGCCGCGGGCACGCCCGTCGTGGCGAACGCCGTGGGGGCCGTGCCGGAGGTCGTGGGCCCCGCCGGCCTCCTCGTCGAGCCGCGCGACCCCGACCGCCTTGCCCATGCCCTGCGGGCGGCCTGGGCCGACGACCGGGTCCACGGGGGAATTGCCCGGGCCGCCGAGGGGCGGGCCGGGCCCGCGCGACGCACCTGGGCGGACGTGGCCCGCGAGACGCGGGTCGTCTACGCGGCGGTGGCGGCCGGGCGGCCCTGACTACGGGGTCGGCTGGGGCGTCGGCAGCGGTGTCGGCGAGCGGGTGTCGGCGACGCTGTCGGGACGGCCGTCCCGGTGACCACCTTCAGGGGGGTGCCCGGAGGGATCACCTGGACGAACGTCTGGCCGCGGGTGAGGGTGACCGCGTTGCCCGAGCGATCGAAGAACCGGGTCGGGGCGGTCGCCGACGCCTTCTTCCACGTGCCCCGGATGACCGTCCCGTTGGTCGCGATCCAGGCCGGGCCGCTGCCGACGTTGGCGGCCTCGAGGCGCCCATGCTGGCCGGGCCCGAGAGACCCGAACCGCACCTGCATCACGACCACGTTCTTGGGGGCCACCGCCTTCTTGTCCGCGCGGTCGACCTGGACCTTGCCGCCCACGTAGCGGCGCCAGGTGTTGGTCGCCCGGTCGTAGCGATAGCCGATCTTGTTCTGCGGGTAGGCGATGTCGATCCGCGCCCCGTTTGGACGGGCCTCGAGCAGGGCGTCGTCCGCGAACTGCCACGCGGCCTTGCCGGCGGTCGTGGTCGCGCCGACGCGCTTGGCCAGGCTCCGCAGGTGCTTGCCATCCGAGTAGACGTTGTGCGGCGCGAAGCGGTCGGTCGTGCGCCACAGGTAGGTGCCGCCCCAGCGGTACTCGTCCGCGTTGTAGACCGCCTGGCCCTGCCCCTTGGCCCGCAGCAGCGCCATCGCCTGGGGGCTGCCGCCGACGTGCACATAGACGGCCTTCCACTCGGAGGCCCATTGCACGAAGTAGAGGCGTGCGCTGCGCACCGGACCGACGGATGCGGGGTCGCCCTCGGCGAAGATCATCATGTAGCGGGGGATGCCCCCCTCGGCCGGGGCCTGCCAGACCACCGACGCCTGTGAGAATCCGCTCTGCGGGCGGGCCGCGAAGCTGTCGTCGACCATCACCGCGATCGGATGGCGGGCCGCGACGGCCGGGCTCACGAGGACGCCCGTGAGCGGTGCCGCCACGAGGACCGGCGTCGGCACGGGAGTCGGCGTCGGGGTCGCTGTCGGGCTGGCTGTCGGTGTCGGCGGGACAGCCGTCGGCTCGGCGCCCAGCGATCCCGCGGGCCCGGACGGCGCGCTCGAGGGACCGGCCGCAGCGGCGGTGCCCGGCGCGTTCGATGAGGGCGAGGTGGTGGAGCCGCATGCCGCCAGCAGGACGCAGACGGCCAGCACGGCGGTGGCCGCCAGCGCGGCCGCGATGGCTCCGCGTCGGGCCGGATGGCCGGGCGCGGGCGTGGGTTCAGGGGGTGTCATCCGGGCGGAGAATACTCCGGGCGCGACGTCCCGGTGCGGCGCGTTCGGCGCCGCGGCGCGGTAGGCTGCACGCAGACGAACGCTGCGGATCGCCGGTCGGCACCCTGTCGAATCGGCCGCCGCCGAGCAGCCCTCCGAGGGATCCCCGATGACCGACGAGCCAGGCCCCGAGCCCACCTCCCCGAAACGTCCGCGGCGCCGGCGGGCCGCGCCGCCGAAGCCGCCCCCGGCGCCGGACACAGCGTCGGCCGCCGCCGACGAGCCGATCGGCGAGGCGGTCACCGCGCCGGCGGAGGCCGAGCACCGCGAGACGGTCACCGCGCCGGCGGAGACGCGGCCCGCCGAGGCGGTCACCGCGTCCGCGGAGACCGAGCGTCCCGGAGCCGCAGACCTGGCGTCGCAGGTGGGCCGACCACGGGGAAGCGCGACGTCGCCGTCGTCGAGCGCCTCGAGTTCGAGCGAGGGGTGATCGGCGGAGTCCGCGCCTCCGAGGTCACCGCTCGCCAGGCGGCGATCGGCGGGATCGCCGCCAGCCGGGTGTCGGTCGAGGGGGGATACGTCAGCGGGATCGCCGCCCGCGAGGCCACCGTGAAGCGCGGCATCGTCCGGAGCGTGCTGGCCCAGGACGCTCGCGTCGAGCAGTCCCTGGTGCGATCCGTCGTCGCGAACCGCCTCGAGGCCGGGCCGTCGACCGCGATCATGATCGCGGTCGCCCGCCGGATCGACGGCCAGGCGAAGGTGCTGCTCGACTGGCGCGGCGCGCTCGCCTTCGGGGCGGTGCTCGGGGCGGCCGCGGCGATCGGGATGGTCGCCCGACGTCGGTCGTGATCGGCGCTCCCGGTCGGGCGTGATCTGCGCCCGCCTGTATACTCGATGGCCGGTCCGCCCGCGCCCACACCGGTCGGGATCCTCGCCGGCGCGGCCCGCTCTGGAGCCTGCGACCTGCCCGTGATCGATCCAACTGCGCGCGTCCACCCGTCCGCCGACCTCGAGGCCGACGTCTCGGTCGGACCCGGAACCAGCATCTGGCAGCGGGCGCAGATCCGGACCGGGGCTCGGATCGGTGGCGAGTGCGTGATCGGGCGCGATGCCTTCATCGACGTCGGGGTCCCCATCGGCAGCCGGGTGAAGATCCAGAACGCCGCCCTCGTCTACCACGGCGTGACGGTGGAGGACGGTGTCTTCATCGGTCCCAACGCGATCCTCACCAACGACCGCTTCCCGCGCGCCATCACCGCCGACGGGGAGCTCGCGCGCGCCGAGGACTGGGAGGTCAGCCCCATCCTGCTGCGGACCGGCAGCGCCATCGGGGCGGGCGCCGTGGTCGTGGCCGGCACGACGGTCGGGCGCTTCGCGACGGTGGGGGCCGGATCAGTCGTGACCCGCGACGTCCCCGACCACGCCCTTGTGGCCGGCAACCCCGCGCGCCGCCTCGGTTGGGTCTGCTTCTGCGGCCAGCGCCTGGTCGACGAGGCCGGCGCCCGCGTGACCCGGGACCACGCCGGCCACGCCGGCTGCCCGCATTGTGGCGCCGCCTTTGACATCTCCGGCGACAGCTGCGTCGCCCGCTGAACGGAGGATCGCGATGATCCCGATCTCCAGGCCGGACGTCGGCCCGGCCGAGGAGGAGGCCGTTCTCGAGGTCCTCCGCTCGGGCATGCTCGCCATGGGCCGCAAGACGGCGGCCTTCGAGGAGGCCTGGGCGGCGTACTGTGGCGTCCGCCATGCGGTCCTGATGTGCAACGGCACGGTGGCCCAGGAGGCGGTCCTGGAGGCCCTCGGGATCGGGCCCGGTGACGAGGTCATCACCGTCTCCTTCAGCTTCAACGCCACGGTCAGCGTGATCCTGCGGGCCGGGGCGACGCCGGTCTTCGTCGACGTCCGCGAGGACGACTTCTGCATGGACCCGGCGCTGGTCGAGGCCGCCATCACGCCCCGGACGAAGGCCATCATGCCGGTCCACCTGTACGGCCTGATGGCCGACATGGACCCGCTGGCCGAGATCGCCGAGCGCCACCGCCTCGTGATCATCGAGGACGCCGCCCAGGCCCACGGGGCCACGTACGGCGGTCGCCGCGCCGGCCAGTTCGGGCCCGCGATGTTCAGCCTGTATGCCACCAAGAACCTGATGACCGGCGAGGGAGGGTTCGCGACCACCGACGACGACGGCGTGGCGGACCGGCTGCGGCTCTATCGCAACCACGGAATGCGCGTCCGCTACTACCACGAGGCCCTGGGCACCAACTACAAGCCCACCGACCTGGCGGCGGCGATCGGGCTGGCGCAGCTGGCGCGTCTCGACGAGCGCACCGCGCGCCGGCGGGCGAATGCGGCCAGGCTGACGGCGCAGCTCGGGGGCGACTACCTCACGCCGGCCGTCCCGGCGGGCCGGGAGCACGTCTGGCACCAGTACGTCATGCGCTTCCCGGGCGAGCGTCAGCAGGTCGTCGACGGGCTGGCCCAGCGGGAGATCGGCACGCTCATCTACTACCCGGTCCCGATCCACAGGCAGGCCTACCTGGAGGCCTTTGTGCCGGGAGCCGCGGACCTCGACCTGCCGGTGACCAACCGCCTGGCCGACGAGGTGCTGGCGATCCCGGTCCACCCCCGGCTCTCGGAGGATGACCTGGCCGCGATCGTGACTGCCGTCCGCGCCGTCGCCACGCCGGTCGCCCGATGAGCGAGGTCAGGCCGCTCCGCGTCGGGCTCGCAGGGCTCGGCTCGATGGGTCGGAACCACCTGCGCGTGATCACCGACCACCAGGCCACGACCCTGGCCGCGATCGCCGATCCCGATCCGGCAGCCCTCGAGGCCGCCTGCGCCCAGACCGGGGCGCCCGGCTGGTCCGACCCGCTGGCGATGGCCGCCGGGGCCGAGATCGACGCGCTCATCGTGGCCGCGCCGACGATGGCCCACCTGCCCCTGGCCCTGGTGGCGATCGAGCGGGGGCTCCCGGTCCTGGTCGAGAAGCCCCTCGCGGCGACCTACGAGGAGGCGCTGCAGATCGTGCGCGCCGGCCAGGCCCGGGGCGTGCCGGTGCAGGTTGGCCACGTCGAGCGCTACAACCCGGCGGTCCTCAAGCTCGGGCAGATGCTGCGGGAGCACGTGCTCACGACGATCTTCGCCATCGTCAGCCGGCGAGCGGGACCATTCCCGGCTCGCATTCGCGACGTGGGCGTGACCGTCGACCTCGCCACGCACGACGCCGACATGCTCTCCTGGGTGGCCGGCGAGCGTCCGACTCGCGTGTACGCCGAGCTCGCCCAGCGCAAGCACGCCTCCCACGAGGACCTCCTCTTCGGGCTGCTCCACTTCCCTTCGGGCACGGCCGGGATGCTCGACGTGAACTGGCTCACGCCGGCGAAGCGGCGCCAGCTCGTCGTGATCGGCGACGAGGGGATGTTCGAGCTGGACTACCTGACCCAGCGCCTCACCTTCACCAAGTCCGACCTCGCCCACCCTGAGCTCATCGCCGGCTACGCGCCGACGTTCGCCGGCGACGTCGCCGAGATCACGGTCGAGACCCACGAGCCGTTGCGGGCGCAGCTCGACGCGTTCGTGCGGGCGGCGACCGGCGGGGAACGCCCGTACGTGGACGGCGTCGACGGCGCCTGGGCGGTGGCGATCGCGACCGCGCTCCTGCGCTCCGCCGCCGACGCCCGCCCGGTCGAGCTGGCCCCGGAGATGGAGGCCAGTCCCACATGACGATCGTCCGCCGTCCGTCCGTCGGGGCATCCATGCTCGGCGGCTCCATCCCGGTCGCCGCCGGCACGTGCCGCCACCCGGCGGCCAGGGCTGTCCACCCCTGGGCGGGCGAGGAGGGGACCGCCGGGACGGTCGCGGTCGTCGGGGCCGGCAAGATGGGCCTGCCGCTCGCCGCCCAGTTCGCCACCCACGGCTGGTCCGTGATCGCCGTCGACGTCAACCCGGCGGTCGTCGAGGCGATCAATGCCGGCCGGTCCCACGTGGACGAAGAGCCGGGTCTCGGGGATCTCGTGGCGCGGGTCCACGGCGAGGGCCGCCTGCGGGCGACGCTCGATGCGGCCTCCGCGGCCCGCGACGCCGACGTCGTGGTCCTCATCGTGCCCGTGATGCTCGATGCCGAGCGCCGCCCGGACTATCGCTACATGGACCCCGCCGTCGCCTCGATCGGCCCCGGCGTGCATCGCGGGAGCACGGTGATCTTCGAGACCACGCTGCCCATCGGCGACACCCGGACGCGGTTCGCGCCGGCCCTCGAAGCCGCCTCGGGCCTGGTGGCGGACCGGGAATTCTTCGTCGCCTTCTCCCCGGAGCGCCTCTACTCGGGCGCCGTGATCCAGAACCTGGCCGCCTACCCGAAGCTCGTCGGCGGCATCGGCGCCGCGTCGACCGACCGGGCGGCCCGCTTCTACGCCTCGGTCCTCGATGCCGAGGTCGTGGCCATGAGCTCGGCCGAGGCCGCCGAGTTCAGCAAGCTCGCCGACACGACGTACCGCGACGTGAACATCGCCCTCGCCAACGAGTTCGCCCGGGCCGCCGACCTCCATGGCATCGACGTCCAGGAGGTCATCGCGGCCGCCAACAGCCAGCCCTACAGCCACATCCACCAGCCCGGGATCGGCGTGGGGGGCCACTGCATCCCCGTCTACCCCCACCTGCTCCTGTCGGGGACACCCCGGCTCCGCCTCGTCGAGACGGCCCGCGAGGTGAACGACGCCCAGAGCAGTCTCGCCGTCGAGACCCTCGACCGCCTCCTGGGCGGCCTCGGCGGCGCCCCCGTCCTCGTGCTCGGGCTCACCTATCGCGAGGGGGTCAAGGAGCTTGCCTACACGCGGGCGATCCCGCTCATCGAGGCCCTCGCCCGCGCCGGCGCGGAGGTCTGGGCCTGGGACCCGCTGCTCGCGGCCGAGGAGGTCGCGGCGCTCGGCGTGCGCCCCTGGGCGTGGGGCGCGACGGCCCCGTTCCGGGCCGTGGTGGCGCAGACGGGCGACCGCAGGTTCGCGGATCTCGACCCCGCCTGGTTCCCCCGGCTGGCCGCGATCTACGACGGCCGCAACAGCCTCCGGGCGATCGACCTGCCCGACGGCGTGGCCTACGTCGGCGTGGGGGTCCAGGCGGCCACGCGCCGCCCCATCGGCGCCTGACCCCCGTCGCGCGACCCCGTGCGCATCGTCAGCGTCGTCGGGACCCGTCCCCAGCTGATCAAGGCAGCCGCGCTGCAGCCGGCGTTGCGCGCCCGCCACGACGAGGTGTTCATCGACACCGGGCAGCACTGGGACGAGCAGATGGCCGGGACGTTCTTCGCCGAGCTCGGCCTGCCCCGACCCGATCACGGCCTCGGGGTCGGCGGCGGCGGCCATGCCGACCAGACCGGCCGGATGCTCGCCGGGCTCGAGCCGATCCTGGTCGTGGAGCGGCCCGACGCCGTCCTGGTCTACGGCGACACCAACTCCACCCTGGCCGGCGCGCTGGTCGCCGCCAAGCTCGGGATCCCGGTGGCCCACGTGGAGGCCGGCCTGCGGAGCTTCGACCGGCGCATGCCCGAGGAGATCAACCGGGTCGTGGCGGATCACCTCGCGACCTGGTGCTTCGCCCCGACGCCCACCGCGGTGGCGAACCTCGCTGCCGAGGGGATCACGCGGGACGTCGTCGAGACCGGGGACCTGATGCAGGACCTCGCCGCCCGGGTGGCGGCCGAGGTCCGGGATCCCGCTGCCCTGGCCTCGGTCGCTTCGCGCCTGGTGGCGCCGCTCACTCCCGGCGGGTACCTGTTCGCGACGATCCACCGGGCCGAGAACCGGACGCCCGCGGCCCTCGCCGCCTGGTCGGACATCCTCGGCAGCGCCGCCCGCGCCGATCGGCCGGTCATCCTCGCCCTCCACCCGGGAACGCGCGCCGCCCTCGACGAGGCAGGGATCGCCCTGCCCCGCGGGATCCGCGTCGTCGAGCCGCTGGGGTACCGGACCACGCTCACGCTCGAGCTGCACGCCGCCGCGGTCTTCACCGACTCGGGCGGAGTCCAGCGCGAGGCGGCGTGGCTCGGCACGCCGTGCCTCGTCCTGCGCACGACCACGGAGTGGCTCGAGGCTGTCGCCGGGTCGGCCGGCCGCATGGTCGTGGTCGGGCTCGACCGGGCCCGGGCGCTCGACGCGCTGGAGCGCGTCGCGCCGCCCGATCGATCGGCGATCGACGCGCGGACCCGGGCCGCGTCGCTGCACCTCGTCCCCGCCGGCGCCGCCGACGCCATCGTCGCCGCCCTGTCCGCCGCCGGGGGGCGCCCATGAGCCGGGTCGTCATGTTCGTCCTCAATGACTGCCGGACGGACACCCGGGTGCTCCGCGAGGCCGCCACGCTCGCGGGCGCCGGCCACCAGGTGACGATCATGGCGCGCCCGAGCGACCTGACGGCGCAGGTGGGCGAGCGCGAGGAGCGCGACGCCTTCACGATCATCCGGGTGCCGATCCCCCAGGCCTGGCGACGTCGCTGGCTCTTCCTGCGGGCGCCGTGGCGGTTTCGGGACGTCCTCGCGTCCTGGATCCGGGACGAGCTCCACGGGGGGCCGGGGGGCTGGCTCCGGGTCGCGGGCGCCGCGGCCGCCACGGTCTTCCTGCTCCCCGTCCTGCTGGCCGGCGCGGTCCTCATCTACGTCGCCCGCCACGTCCCGGGCCTGGGCGCCGCGGGCGGCGGCCTCGACTGGCTCATCCGGTGGCGCTTCTCGATCCTCGGCTGGGGTGCGGCGGCGGCGGCGGCCGCGCCGCCGGCCGACGTGTGGCATGGCCACGACCTGACCGGCCTCGCGGCCGCCCGGATCGCCCACGACCGGGCGGACGGTCTCCTCGTGTACGACAGCCACGAATACTTCGTGGAAGCTGGCACGAACGCCCGCCGACCCGCGTGGGCAAAGCGGATCCTCCACCGGCTCGAGCGTCGCTGGTCCCGGAACGCGGCCGCGCTCGTCACGGTGAACGACACGCTCGGGGACCTCCTCGGGCGCCGTCTGCGGATCGACCGCGTCGTTGTCGTCCACAATGCCCCGCCGCGGTGGTGGCCGACCGCCGAGGCACCGGACCGCCTTCGGGCCGCGGCGGGCATCCAGGCCACCGATCACGTCGTCCTCTATCACGGCGTGTTCTCGGCGGATCGCGGCCTTCGGGAGCTTGTCGACGTGTGGGTTCGACCCGGCCTCGAGGACGCGCATCTCGCCCTGCTCGGGTTCGGCGCGCTCCACGACGAGCTCATCGCGAGGGCGGCCGAGCCGGCGGCAGGCGGCCGGATCCACGTCCTGCCCGGTGTGCCGCCCGACGAGCTGGCGGCCTGGGTCGCCAGCGCCGACGTCGGTGTGATGCCGAACCAGCCCCGGACCCTGAACGAGCGCCTGTCGACCCCGAACAAGCTGTTCGAGAGCCTCGCCGTCGGGCTCCCGGTCGTCTCGTCCGACTTCCCCGAGCGGCGGCGGATCATCATCGACGATCCGGATGGGCCGCTCGGCAGCGTCTGTGACCCCACCGATCTCGTCGCCCTCGGGGCGGCAATCCGCTCGATCCTCGACCTTGATCCTGCGGCCCGGGCCGACCTGCGAGCCCGCTGCCTTCGGGCCGCCCACGCGCGCTGGAACTGGGAGACCGAATCAGCCAGGCTTGTCGGCCTCTACGAGGAGCTGGCGGTGGAGAGCGGCGCGTGAGCCGCATCGTCATGTTCGTGCTCAAGGACTGTCGAAGAGATGCGCGCGTCCTCCGGGAAGCGGGAACACTCGCCGCAGCCGGCCACGAGGTCACGATCATGGCGCTCCTGCCGGACGTCGACGCTCCCGGGGCCGAGCGTGAGCGCCGTGACGGATTCGAGATCGCCTGGGTGGCCGTCCCGCCTCGCTGGCGCCGCCGCATCCGGCTTGCCAGCGCCCCGTGGCGGGCATGGCGGACGGCTGGCTGGTGGGTCCGCGATCGGCTGAGGGCCGGCCCGGCCGGTTGGGCACGGCTCGCGGTGGTCGCGGTCGTCGCCCTCGTCGCGATCCCGCTCGTTGTCGTGGGTGCGCTCCTGATCGCGCTGATCCGGGTCATGCCCGGCACGACCGGCATCCGGAGTGGCGTCGACTGGCTGGTTCGCTGGCGGGCATCGACAGAAGAGTGGGATCGTGCCGCGGCGGCCGCCGCGCCGAACGCCGACGTCTTCCACGCCCACGATCTCAACACGCTCCACGCGGCCGTCCTCGCCCGTGCCCGCGCGGGCGGGTCCCTTGTCTACGACAGTCACGAGATCTTCCTTGAGTCGGGCTCCCACGCGGTGCGGCCCGGCTGGGCTCGCCGCATCTTCCGGCGCCGCGAGGCGGCCTGGGTGGCCGGGGTCGATGCCCTGGTGACGGTCAACGACGCCCTTGCCCGTGAGCTCGGCTCGCGATACAGGCCACGGCAAATCGTCGTGGTCCACAACTGTCCCCCCCGCACGGAGCACGGCGTGGACACGGCCACGCCACTTCGTGACGCACTCGGCCTGGGGGCGGACGCGCGCGTCGCGCTCTACCACGGGGGCTTCTCGAGACATCGCGGCCTGGAGGAGCTCGTGGCCGCGGCCGCGCTGCCGATGCTCGATGGGATCCATGTCGTCTTCCTCGGGTGGGGCTCCCAGGCGGCTGAGCTGCGAGCCCTCGCCGCTGCATCGCCCGTGGCCGGCCGAGTCCACGTCCTGCCCGCGGTGAGCCCCGACGATCTGATCGACTGGGTGCGGGACGCGGACGTCGCGGTGATGCCCATCCAGGATTCCACGCTGAACCACCGGCTTTCGACCCCGAACAAGCTCTTCGAGGCGCTCGCGGCGGGCGTGCCGGTCGTGGCGTCGGATCTGCCCGAGATGCGTCGCATCATCATGGGCGATCCGGCCGGGCCCCTCGGCGTTCTCTGCGATCCGACGGACCCAGCATCGATCGCGGCGGCGATCGCCGACCTGCTCGGTCGCGCGCCGGCCGATCGCGCCGAGCTGAGGGAACGATGTTGGACGGCTGCTCGCGAGCGGTGGAACTGGGAGACCGAGTCGGCGCGCCTCGTTGCCCTCTACGCTGACCTCGCGCCGGCGGCGATCGAGTGACCGGCATAGCGATCCCCCGGGACGCGGCCGCGGACGCCGCCGAGACCTCGGAACGTGAAGGTCGTCCGTCGCCGATCGTCCACCAGCGCGCGGTGATCGTCCTGGCGACGCCCGAGGGTCACGACTCCCGCAGCCTGCGGATCGCCGCCACGCTTGCGGGTCGAGGCCACCAGGTCACGATCCTGGCCCGGCGCGGCGTGGACGCCACGTCGTCCGAGGTCTCGCCGGACGGGTACCGGATCGTGCGGGTGGGGGGGCCGCCGCGACGCCGCAGCCCGCGGTCGTCGGCAGGGCTCCCGCATCTCCGCGGGGAGGCCGAGCGCCTTGCCGGGATCGCCCGTGCCCTTCGCCGCCAGCAGCACGAGGCCGCGGACGCAGACGAGGGCGCCGACCTCTATCACGGGATGGCGTTTCAGGGGATTCCGATCGCGCTGTCGCTCGCGCAGCGAGCCGGCGGTCGGGTGATCTACGACGCTCGCGACCTGTATCCCGAGTCGGGCAACCTGGCCCGGATGCCGTTGCCGATCCGCCGGCTTGCGGGCCTCGCGGAGCGTCGCTGGGCGAGGCGAGCCGACGGGATCATGACCGTGAACGACGAGCTCGCTCGGATCCTCGCGAAGCGGTTCGACCGCCCGCCTCCCACCGTCGTGATGAACTGCCCGCCGGCGTGGACTCCGCCCCCAATGCGCGATCGTCGACTTCATGACTTGCTGGGGCTTGCGCCCGGGACCCGAATCGTTCTCTACCACGGCGGGTTCCTGCCGTCGCGAGGGATCGAGCTCCTGGTCCGGGCAGTTGCGCGGCTGCCGGCCGTGGCGCTGGTCCTCATGGGTGACGGCCCGATGCGGCCCGCCCTGGAGCGGATCGCCGTCGAGCCGCGATCGAAGGGCAGGGTCCACCTCCTGCCACCCGTACCCCCAGCCGAGCTGCTCGGCTGGATCGCGGCAGCCGACGTGGGCGGAATGCTCAACCAGCCGGTCTCGAGGAACGAGCGGATCTCGACTCCCAACAAGCTCTTCGAGTGCCTCGCGGCTGGCGTCCCCGTCGTGTCGTCGGACTTCCCGGGTCGAAGGAAGATCATCGTGGAAGATGCCGATGGTCCTCTTGGAGCCGTGTGCGATCCGACTGATCCGGATGCCATCGCGGCGGCGCTCCGAGGTGTCCTCGACCGCCCGGACGAGGCGCGGGCGGACATGCGCCGCCGCGTCCTCGCGTCAGCGCACGCGCGCTGGAGCTGGGAACGACAGGCGCCGACCCTCCTGGAGCTCTATGGGCGCCTGACCGGGCGACCCTGGTAGCCGATTGGCCGGCGCGGCACGCTCAGCGTGTGAACCGGATCGCCGGCCGCAGCTCGAGGGGCGAGTTCGCAGCAGCCTTGCCGTTCTGCGCCGCGCTCATGGCCGGCCCGCCGCGTCCCAGGCATCTGCAAGCCAGCGGAGCCCACCCGGAGCAAGAACGCCGCCCGCAATGAGGGCGTCTGAGGCCGCGGCGACGTCCTCCGCGCCCACGGCCACGATGGAGGCTCGTTCTGCCCTGCCATCGCTGGCGACCTCGAGCCACGCGGCCAGGACCGCGGCGCGCTCGGCTGCAGCCCGAAGGCGGGGCCGCGCGTTCAACAGCCGGCGCCGCATCAGGGTCCGTCGCGGGTGGAGGGCAGCGGTGACGAGGCGCTCGATCCTGGTGCTCCGGGGGTGCGGCGGCCCGCCCAGCGCCGCCAGGCGATCGAGATAGGTCCTGTCCGGATCGACCTCGATCCATCGGCCGCAGGGCGCGAGCGCGTCGTCGCCCGCAGGGGATCCAACCGTGGTCACGATCGTGAGCTGGGCCGCCAACGCCGGCGGGAGCGCAGCTGCCCGCCGGGACGCGGCCGCCCGTCCCAGGCTCACCACGAGGACCGCAGGCGGCGGCCCGGTCGCCACGCCGTCTCGTGCGGGTCGAGCTCGGTCGAGTCGCGCCTGACGCGCCTCGCTCATCGATCGCGCTGCTCCGGCACCGGGACGGCCCGGCGGCGCCAGCTCGTCGGCAGCGTCCCGAGCGTGATCGATGATGGCCGCGATCGCGTCCGCGGCCGGATACTGTGCCGAGACCGCGTCCCGCAACGCAGCCGGGTCGATCATCTCGAGTCGAGATCGGAGCCGGAGGATCGCTGCGGCCAACGACTCCGCATCATCGCCGGTCGCGACCTCCACGCCGATGTCCTGGCCTGCCAGCACCTCGTCCACGCCCCCGGATCGTCGCGCGGCCACGGGCAGGCCGCTTGCGAGCGCCTCGGCGGCGACCATGCCGAAGGTCTCGTACGGACTCGGGTGGACGAACATGCCCGCCCGGCGCATGGCCGCTGCGACCCCATCCCGGTCGGTGGGTGGTTCGAAGGCGATGGCGCCGGCCAGACCCACCTGTTCGGCGAGCTCGCGCCATCGCGCGTCGACCGCGCTGTTCGGAGCGCGACCGATGAGCCGGAGATGGAGGCGGGGCGAGCGCTCCCGTGCGATCGCGACCGCCCGGAGGAGGACGTCGATGCCCTTGTGCTCGCGCCGCGCGCCGACCCACAGGAGCTCGTCGCGATCGCGTTGGGCCGCCTCGCCGAGGGGAAACCGGTCGAACGGGACGATGTTCGGGACAACGGGGATCGTGCCCGGCTCGACCTCGAGCGATGCCTCAAGGCGCGACGCGAGGGCGCGGCTGACAGCGACGACCCGGCGGCCTCCTCCCAGCAGCTCGCGGTAGGCGAGCCGCGCGGCCGGCTCGGTCAGGCGCGCAGGAGCCGCGGACGCATGCTCCGTGACGACGAGGGGCACCTGGAGCGCCGTCGCGACCGCCGCCGCCGCAGCGCCGTCGGGGATGGCCACGTGGGCGTGGACCATGTCGAAGGGCCAGCGCGTGGCAAGGGCGGTGGCGAACGGGACGAGGAGGGCGGCGTGGGCATCGATCTCGGTTCGGGCGGGCAGGGGCCCGCCGGGGCGGACCGCGGGGAGCCGCGCGACGGGCGCGCCCGCACCCCAGGTCGTCGGTGTGGACAGGGCAGTGGGATCGACGACCGCCCGGCTCCAGGCGTCGTTGGCACGCCGGACGTCGAGGGCCTGGGAGCGACTCGACGGGCGAACGCCGACACTCTCCCAGGAGGCAACCACGACGTCGTGACCGGCGGTCAGCAGCGCCGCAACCTCGTCTCCGACGAAGCTCCCGGCACCCACGTCATCATGGGACGGATACCACCGCGCGACGACCAGGATCCGACGCGGCGACGCGTCCCGGGGGCTGCCCACGATCCCCGGCCGCGGGACGGGTTGCATGCGACCTACGGGGAGGCTCGCGCGAGGATCCGGGCCGCCTCGGCGGCTTTCTCGGCCCGGGAGCGCTCCGAATGCTCCTGGTGGATCGCCACGACCTCGGCCGGATCGCCCTCGGCAATCACGCGGCCCTGCTCGATCAGGATGGCCCGGTTGCAGAACTCGGTGACCCAGTTCATGTCGTGGGTGACGAGGACCACCGCCTTCGCGGCCGCCGCGATCTCGAGGACGCGAGCCTTGCTCTTCGCCCGGAAGACCTGGTCGCCGGTCGCCAGGACCTCGTCGAGGAGAAGGACGTCGGGATCCACCGAGGTGGCGATCGCGAAGCCGAGACGGGCGCGCATCCCCGAGGAGTACGTCTTGATCGAAGCGTCGATGAACTGGCCGATGTCGGCGAAGTCGATGATCCCATCCATCCGGCGACGCATCTCGCCGTCGTCGATCCCCAGGAAGGCGCCGGCCAGGAGGATGTTGTCGCGCCCGGTCAGCTCCTGGTCGAATCCGGCCCCCAGCGTCAGCAGGCTCGAGACGTGGCCGACGACGTCGATCTCACCCTCGGACGGCGTGATGATCCCGGCGAGGACCTGGAGGAGCGTGCTCTTGCCCGCGCCGTTCGGCCCGATGACGGCCAGCGACTCGCCGTGGACGAGCCGGAAGGAGACGCCCTTGAGGGCCCAGAAGCTGCGGTCACCGGCGCGGCGGCGCTTCATCGCCTGGCGGAAGGTCGTCTGCAGGGTGTTCTTCCGGGTGAGGTGCAGGTCGTACTTGACCCCGAGGCCCCGGACGTCGATCGCGTACGCGGCCCGCGGAGCGGCGAGCTTGTTCGCCATCAGAGCACTTTCGCGAACGCCGGCTCGAGCCGCTTGAAGAGGATCGTGGCGAAGGCCAGGAAGACGAACGAGACGCCGGTCAGGACCAGCAGCCCGGCCCAGTCCGGCCCGGACGGCTCGCCCGTCGTCGTCCCGTAGATCACGTTGCGATACGAGGTGAAGAGGACGTAGAACGGGTTGAGCTTGAAGAGCTGGATGAGCGTCGGATGCGAGCTGGCGATGCGCTCCATCGCCGCCGCCCCGTAGAGGGCCGGGGAAAGGTAGAACCAGAGGCGGAGGACGTGGCGGCTGATGTTGGCGACATCGCGATAGAAGACGTTGATGGCGGCGACGACGAAGTCGAAGGCGAGCGTGAAGAGGAACTGGACCGCCGCGATCACCGGGATGAAGATCAGGTAGACGGAGATCCGGTCCGGATAGAAGAGCACCAGCAGGGCGCCGAGCGGGATGAGGCCGAAGGCGAAATGGACGATCCCCGCCACGGTCGTCGCCGTCGGCAGGACGAGCTTCGGGAAGTGGATCTGCTTGATCAGGCGTTCCTGGCTGACGATCGAGGCGATGGCGTCGTTCACCGAGCTCGTGAACCACTTCCAGGGCAGGATGGCGGCGAAGACGAACAGCGGGTAGTCGGGCTCCGGCCGCTGGAAGATCACCGACACGAGGACCACGTAGACGAGCATCTGGAGGAGCGGGTCGAGCACCCACCAGACGTTCCCGAGAAGCGTGTCCGAGCCCTTCTTCTTCGCGTCCGCCTGGACCAGGTAACCGATCAGGCGGCGCCGGGATCGCAGGTCGGTCGCGGCCTCACGCAGGAGTGCGACTGGCCCCCGCCGGGCAGCGGACGTGCTGAACGAGGCGGTCGCATCCGGTGTGGTCATGGGCGAGAAAGCGTAGCACCTGCCTCTCGCAGCCGTCCGTCCAGGTGGGTGGCGTTGGTTCGGACTGCCGTCGAGGCTGCGGTGCGGCGGCGACCATCGACGAACGAAGGGGACAGCCGGCGACTTGGTACTATGCGGCCGATGCTCGCCGCTCCTCGGCCTCACCCACAGACCGGGTCGCGTGCCTGCGCGCCATCTGGTGCGACCCGCCCGAGGATGACCGGCGACCCGTTCGTCGCCCGCTTCGCGCAGCTCCCGGCAGCCGACCATCACTGACCTCGGCGCGCCCGGGCGCGGCACCATGGCAGGGCGTTCGGGCGCTCGTCAGACGCCCGGCAGGCGAGCGCGCGGCGTGGCCATGCTCGCCCACGCGTATTACGAGGAGGACTCCCGTGTTCGGCGCGAGGCCGAGGCGCTCGTCCGCTCCGGTCGGCCGGTCGAGGTGTTCGCGCTGCGCCGGCCGGGCGAGGCGCCCGATGGTGAGCTCGACGGCGTCGCGATCCACCGGCTCGACGTTCGGCGGCACCAGGGCGCCGGCATCGCCGTGTACCTGTTCGAGTACGTCGACTTCTTTGCCCGGGCGATGGTGGCGCTGGCCCGGGCCCACCGGGCCCGCCGCTTCGCCGTCGTCCACGTCAACACGCTCCCCGACTTCCTCGTGTTCGCCGCCCTGCCGCTCAGGCTCGTCGGGGTTCCGGTCCTCCTTGACCTGCACGAGGCGATGCCGGAGTTCTTCCGGGCCCGCTTCCCGCAGCGCACGTCGCGCCTCGCGTACGGCCTGCTGCGGCTGCAGGAGCGGACCTCGATCGCCGCCGCGGACGCCGTGGTGACCGTCAACGACGCGCTCCGCGACCGGCTCGTGGCCCTCGGGACACCGCCGGCCAAGGTGACGGTCATCCTCAACACGCCCGACGTCACGCTCTTCGACGCGACCGCCCACGAGCGGCGCCCGTTCATGGCCGACGGGGTGCTGCGCCTGGTCTATGCGGGCGCGCTCACGCCGACCTACGAGGTCGAGGTCGCGATCGAGGCGATGGCCAGGCTGGCGGCGATGCGACCCGGGCTGCCCGCGGTCCTCGAGATCTACGGACGCGGCGATGCCGAGGCCGCGCTGCGAGCCCGGGCCAGCGCCCTGGGCATCCCCGAGCGCGTCCGGCTCCACGGCCGGATCCCGCTCGAGCAGGTCCCGGCCGCGATCGCCGGGGCGGACATCGGGCTTGCCCCCACGCGCCGCACCGAGTTCACCGACTTCAGCCTCTCGACGAAGCTCTTCGAGTACGCGGTGATGGCGAAGCCGGTCGTCGCGTCGGCGCTGCCGACGGTGACCCGCTACTTCGGGCCCGAGACGGTTGCCACCTATCGTCCGGGCGACGCGGCGGACCTCGCCGCCGTCGTGATGCGGCTGGTCGATGATCAGCCGGCCCGCGCCGCCCGCGTGGCCGTCACCGGCGCCCGCGCGCGGGAGCTCGGCTGGGATGGTGAGGCCGCGACGTACCGGCGGCTGGTGGAGCGCCTCGCGGGCTCCGCCTGACCCCGTGTCGGGCGTCCTGGGTTTCGCCCGGCCCGCGGGTTGAGACGCCCCGGATTGCGGCTTCTTCACCGCGTCATCGCCGTTCCGGCCGCCAGGCCCGCGTGCCCGGTGCGGTACGATGCGGCGGGCCCGACACCGTGGCGACGCGCCCGAGCATCCGCCCACATCACCGACAAGAGGCACCATGACCTTCCGCGCCCGCCCGACGACGCGGACCGGCCGCCGCAGCGGTCACGAGTCCGACGCTCGCCGCAACCTCTACTTCAACCTCGGATTCGGCGCGATCGTCGTCGTCGCGATCCTGCTGCTCGTCGGCGCGGGTGCCGCCAGCTGGTACAACGACCATCTCGCGCCGGTCGCGAAGGTCAACGGGGAGACGATCACCAAGGACGCCCTGGGGCAGCGGGTCGCGCTCGAGACGTTCCACCTCGACACCCTGGAGTCCCGGACGCGCGAGAAGGTCAATGCCGGCCGCCTCTCGGCGTCCCAGGGCACCCAGCTCCTCAACTTCATCACCCAGCAGAAGCAGCAGATCGCCAGCCTGGCCTACGAGCGCGAGATCGACACCACGCTCGTCCTCCAGCTCGCCCCCAAGCAGAACGTCACCGCCACCCCGGCCCAGGTCGACGCCCAGATCACGAAGGACGCGACGACCGTCGAGAGCCGCCACGCCTACCAGATCCAGGTGAAGCCGGAGACGAGCACCGGTGCCACCGCGCCCTCCCAGGCCCAGAAGGACGCCGCGAAGGCGAAGGCCGAGGCCCTCGTCGCCGACCTCAAGGCCGGCAAGACCTGGGAGGAGGTCGTGAAGACGTCCGGCGACGCCGACGCCGCGGATACGAATGGCGACCTCTACTTCCTCGACCAGGGTGCCACGACCCCGGATGCGGCGTTCGTGACCGCGATCTTCGCCCTGGCGGCGCCCGGCACCACCGACGCGATCGAGGGCTCCGACGGCGTCTTACCGGATCGGGCGCATGACCGAGATCGCGGCGGCCGTGGTCGACCCCAACTTCCTGAAGCGGGCGGGGAATGCCGGCGTGGACGAGGGCGCGTACCGCCGCGCGGCCCAGGCCGTGGTGGTCCGCGACGGGATCGAGGCCAAGCTCGTCGCCGACGTCATCGCCAAGCCGTCGGAGCAGCGCCACGTGGCAGAGATCAGCGTGGATGACAACTCGGGCACGCCCGTCACCCCCGGGGCCGTGCTCGTCAAGCACATCCTCTACTCGCCGAAGAACGATCCCTCGGGCGCCGCGGCGCTGAAGGCCGACGATCCGGCGTGGACGGCGGCGCAGGACGAGGCGCAGCACGCGTACGAGGCGCTCAAGGCGGGCACGACGTCGTTCGCCGACCTGGCCCCGCAGAGCGACGACACGTCCTCGGGCGCCGTCAACGGCTTCCTGCCGTACTTCTCCCAGGACGACCCGAACACGCAGCTCGACCCGGCGTTCGCCGCGGCCGTCTTCGCCCCCGGGCTGCAGCCCGGCCAGCTCCTGGCGCCGGTCAAGTCGGCGTTCGGCTGGCACGTCATCCAGGTCGTCAGCACCGACAACCCCGTCACCCGCTCTCAGAAGCTCATGGCCGAGGCGGCCAAGCCCGGCACCGACTTCGCCAAGCTGGCGGCCGACAACTCATCCGCGGCCAGCGCGAGCAAGGGCGGAGACCTCGGCTGGATCGCCCGCGGTCAGCTCCCGAAGGCCCAGGAGGACGCCATCTTCGCCACCCAGGCCAACAGCATCTCGTCGGGCGTCTCGACCAATGGGATCACGTTCTACAAGGTCCTGGAGATCGCGAACCGGACGCCCGATCCCGACCAGGTGAGCCTGTTGCAGCGCCAACGCGTTCACCAACTGGTACCAGGGCATCAAGGACGATACGAACCAGACCACGATCGAGCGCCTGATCTCGGTCTGAGCGGAGGCCCGCGTGCTCGACGCACTCCTCGCCGAGGCGCGGCTCCGCTGGGGTCTGGACCCCGCCGGCGGGCTGGCCATCGTGCCCGCGGAGCGGCTCGTCGCCGTTCCCCTGGAGGCGTCGCAGCCCGCCCTCGTGGTGCCGCTCGCCGTCCTCCGGGCCCAGGCGCCGGCCGGGGCGCCGGTACCCCTGCCGGGCCGTCACGGCCCGGCAGGTCGCGATGCCCTCTCGGTGCTGCGGCGCCTGTACCCTGTCGACCACCCGGTCGGGCGGTTCGGCGCCGCCGACGGCTCAACGGTCGGTGCGCTCGTCGAGGCCGACCTCGCCCGGCCCCTCTACCTGGCCCCGGTCGCCCCGGAGCTGGCTGCCGGGTCGCCGTGGGGCATGCCCTGGATCTCGAATCGCCTGCGCGCGCCCGACGGCTGCCCGTGGGACCGCGAGCAGACGCACGAATTGCTGCGCAACCATCTCCTCGAGGAGGCCTACGAGGTCTACGACGCCCTGGCCGCGGGCGCCACGCCGGAGCTGGCCGACGAGCTCGGCGACCTCTGGCTCCAGGTCGTGCTGCACGCCCAGCTGGCGGCCGAGGCCGGCGTCTTCGACCTCACCGACGTGCAGGCCGCGATCGCGGCGAAGATCGTGCGACGCCACCCGCACGTCTTCGGCGACGCGGAGGTGCGGACGGCGAGCGACGTCAACCGCCAGTGGGAGCGGATCAAGCAGACGGAGCGGGCAGCTGCCGCGGACGCCGCGGTCGCCGGCGGCGCGCCGGCGCAGGCGCCGCGGAGCGCCCTCGACGGCGTCAGCCGCTCGATGCCCGCGCTCGCAGCCAGCCAGGAGATGCAGGAGCGGGCCGCGCACCTCGGCTACGACTGGCCGGACGTCGAGGGGATCCTCGCCAAGGTTGCCGAGGAGATGGACGAGCTCGCCGCCGCGGAGGGTCCGGCGGCCCGGGCGGAGGAGCTTGGCGACCTCCTCATGGTCGTGGTCAACCTCGCCCGCCACCACGGGGTGGAGGCCGAGGCCGCGCTGCGAGGGGCGAACGAGAAGTTCCGGCGTCGCTTCGGGATCGTGGAGCGCCTGGCGGCCGAGCGCGACGTCGCCCTCCGCGACCTCTCCTTTCCGCAGCTCGACGAGCTGTGGGACGCGGCGAAGGCCGAGCTGGCACGCGAGAATGGTCCGGACGCCGGTCCTGGAGTCACGACAGCCGACGAGGAGAGGCCATGACGATCGGGAACCGCGGCCCCGGGCTGCGCCCTTCGGGTCGCCGGCCGGGTGAGCTGCGCCCGGTCACGCTGACGCTGGGCGTCCAGAAATGGGCCGAGGGCTCGTGCCGGATCCGGGTCGGTGACACGGAGGTCCTCTGCGCCGCCACCATCGAGGA
The DNA here is from genome assembly GCA_963776355.1 of uncultured Chloroflexia bacterium. GTDB lineage: Bacteria > Chloroflexota > Limnocylindria > Limnocylindrales > CSP1-4 > CTSoil-043. The sequence goes on from CAVZLU010000006.1 coordinate 864,003, forward strand.
CCGGGTCCCGCCGCACCTGCGCGGCAAGGGCAGCGGCTGGGTGACCGCCGAGTACTCGATGCTGCCGCGCTCCACCGCCGAGCGGACCCAGCGCGAGGCGACCACGGGCAAGGTGGGCGGGCGGACGCACGAGATCCAGCGCCTGATCGGACGCTCCCTCCGGGGCGTGGTGGACCTCGGCCGCCTCGGTGAGCGCACGGTTACCGTTGACTGTGACGTCCTCCAGGCCGACGGCGGGACCCGCACCGCCAGCATCACCGGCGGCTACGTCGCCCTCGCCGCGGCGCTCACGACGTACGGCATGGAGCGCCTGCTGGTCGGCAAGGTGGCCGCCGTCTCGGTCGGGATCCACGACGGCGTCGCCGTGCTCGACCTGGACTACGCGGAGGACCGGGTGGCCGAGGTCGACTTCAACGTCGTCGGCACGGACGCCGGCCGCTACGTGGAGCTGCAGGGGACGGCCGAGGGCAAGCCCTTTTCCCGGGAAGACCTCGGCGCCCTGCTCGACCTCGCCGGTGCCGGGTTGCAGCACCTGTTCGCCGCCCAGGCCGCCGCGCTCGCCACCGTCCCGCGGTGACCGACCGACCTCGACTGCTGGTCGCGACCCGGTCGCGCCACAAGCTCGCCGAGCTGCGCGACCTCCTGCGGCTGGCGCGGGCCGAGCTCGTCGACCTCGACGACGTCGGCATCGCCGACGAGGTCGAGGAGACAGGGGCGACGTTCGCCGCCAACGCCGCCATCAAGGCCCGCTTCTACGCCCGGCGGTCCGGCCTGCCGACGCTGGCCGACGACTCGGGGCTCGAGGTCGACGCCCTCGGCGGCGGGCCCGGCGTGCGCACCCGCCGCTACGCCGGCGAGCAGGCGACCGACGAGGACAACAACCGCAAGCTCCTCGAGGCGCTCGCCGGGCTCCCGCCCGAGCGGCGTGGCGCCCGGTACCGCTGCGTGCTCGCCCTGGCGCTGCCGGATCGGGCGGGGCCCCGGGGAGGGATCCCCGTGACGCTGGCGCGCGGCACCTTTGCCGGGCGGATCGGCACGCGGGCGCGCGGCAGCAACGGCTTCGGCTACGACCCGATCTTCGAGCCCGCGGAGGAGCCGCCGGGCGGCGCCACCGTGGGGGAGTGGCCCGCGGAGCGTAAGCAGGAGGTGTCGCACCGGGCCCGGGCGGCGCGGCGGATGGCCGGCCGGATGGTCGGCTGGCGCTCCTGAGGAGCCGCTGGGCGACGACTACTCCGGGGGAGCTGCCGGCCGACCTCTCGCCCGCGCGATCAGCGCCCGGGCGCCGTGGACCGGCCTGGCGACGGCCGCTCGGACCGGCTTCGGCACGTTCCGCCTGATCGACCGCCGAAGCGAGCTCCCGGGCATCGCCTCCGTTGGCTTCTTCGCCGGGGTCACGAAGTGCGTCCTGCTCCTCGGGTGTGGCGGCAGGAAGTTCGACGGTTCGAGGTTGGCACCGCGCTCGATGAACGCGAGATTGTGGTAGAAGGTCAGCGACCTCACCCACTGGTCGGTGGCACTCGGCGTGTAGTCGGGGATGTCGAACTCCGCGTAGTTGAGACCGTCGGCCAGGGCATGGAGGAACGTCATCGAGGTGCCCGATCGATCGGGGCCGCTGGAGCCCCCATAGGACGTTGACCAGTAGGACGTCTGGAGATCCTCGATCACGTAGATCCCGCCTTCGGTCAGGTGGCCGAACAGTCCCTGGAAGCTCGCGATGACGTGGGCGCAGATGTGACTGCCGTCGTCGACGATGACATCGAAGGGCCCGAACCGCGCCGCTAGGTCGTCGAGGAAGGTCGGGTCAGCCTGGTCACCCTGGAGGACCGTGATCCGGTCCTCGGCGATCCCGGTCTTGTCGTAGATGTCGACCCCGACGATCCGGGCGCGGGGGAAGAACTCCTTCCACATCCGGAGCGACTCGCCTCCGCGATTGGGATCGGCGTACCCGCCGACGCCGATCTCGAGGAGCGTGATCGCCCGGTGACGCAGGTGGGCGAGATGCCGCTCATAGGCGCCCGCGTAGAAGTGCGACCCTTCCTTGTCGGTCCGCATCTCCAGTGCGATCTCGCGCAGTGACCGTTCGCTCACGATGTAGGGCCTCGCGGGTGATCGGCCGGCGTGGACTCCGCGATGCGGCGGCGGGCGTCGCTGGCACCGGCTTCCCCGAGGATATCAGGCGGCCCGGCGGAGCCGCCATTCGAGATCCGCCCGATGCTACGATCGACGGCGATGTCGGCCCGCTGGATCGTCCTTCGTGAAGGCTCGCATCTACGGTGGGGCGGAGACCTGCGTCGGCACCACGTCCTCGCGGCCCTCGCGGCCCGGCCCGATGCGGTCGACGTCGATGGCTGGTCGCCGCGAATCCTGCGCGCGGCGCTCGCCGGGCGGCGTCGCTGGCCATGGGAAGGCAGGGCTCGCCTGGCCGCAGCCACCATGCTCGCGCCCGATGCCCTGAGCGAGGCCGCCCGCCGAACCGTCCCGTTCGCGATGGACTTCCACGACGATCCGGTCGCCCAAAACGCGGCCCTGGGCGTGCGGATGGACGATGCCTGGCTGCAACGGATGACGGATCGCAAGCGGCGCAACCTGGCGGCGTTCCGCTGGCTCGTCGTTCCGTCGCGCGAGCTGGCGTCCCTGGCAGGGCTCGACCCTGCCCGGACGATCGTCGCCGGGAACGGGAGCGACACGAGCGTTGTCGTCCCCACGCCCCGATCCATGGAGCCGGCGATCGGCCTCATCTCGGGGGCCGCGCCCGGTCGCGGGATCGAGACCCTGATCGAAGCGGCCCGCCTCGTTCGAGCCTCGGTACCGGAGCTTCGCCTCCTGCTCTGGCTGGCAGTGACCGGCGAGGGCGGGGAGGCCTACCTGGCCGGTCTTCGCCAGGCAACGGCCCGCGAGGCGTGGATCGAATACGGAGCTGCTCCGTACCAGGAGATCGGAGCCGAGCTGGGCCGAGCGATGGTCCTGTGCGTACCGAACCCGCCGGCCGACTACTGGGACGCCGTGTCGCCCGTGAAGCTGTTCGACTGCATGGCCGCCGGTCGTCCCGTTGTGGTGACACCTCGGACGGTCATGCGCGCCGACGTTGAACGACACGACGCCGGACTCGTTGCCGCGGGCGACCGCGCCGAGGACCTCGCCACCGCAGTCGCCCGCTTGATGGCCGACGACTCGCTGGCCCGTCGGCTCGGAGAGAACGGTCGACAGGCTGTTGTCGAGGAGCACGACTGGCGACGAATCTCGGAGCGGCTGGCCGCGGAGCTCATTCGCCTCGCGGGTTGAGCGAGCCCTGCCACGGCGACGCCCGTCACGCCGGCAGCGGATCAGGGACGGATGCGGACCAACCAGAAGCGATCATCCGGGTCGACCCGAAGCGGATCGACGGTGATGCTCCCGACAACCGTGGGCATGTCGACCTCGAACCGCTTGAACGCCAGCGGCGGCTCGTCGCGGTCCACCTGGTGAAAGAGGTACTGTCCCGGGCGCGGATAGGTCCCGTCGTCGCGGATCGCGGTGCCGTCGGTGCCGGAGATCACGGTCAACGGCAGCTGGAGGTCGACCGCCAGCTGCGGGACGGTGAGCACCGGGGCGAGAACAGCCGACCGCGCGCCCATCGCCCCGGTCGGAGATCCGTCGGTCGGCCAGTCTCGGATCCCCGGCACGTCCGCCAGCTCGCGACGGAGGTCGGGGACGACCTGATCGATGTTCCTGTGGACCACCGCGTTGGTCGTGATCGTGGACCGGGTCGCGCGGTCGAGCGGGCCGAACGGGCGCACGACCACGAGCGCTGCAATGGCCCCGACAACCGTCACGCCCACGAGCAGGCTTCTGGTGCGCGACCGTTCGCGCGCCACGGCCTCGAGGGCCGGCACCCGGAGCGATGCGATCCCGATGCCGGCAGCGAAGATCAGGGCGATATCCACGGGCGCGATGTACCGCCCCGAGACATAGATCTCACGCAGCGCGAGGAAGACCAGGAAGGCCGCGACCCCGACGATGAGGGCGACGAGGCCCACCACGATGTCCCACCTGGCCCGCACCGACAGCATCGCGATCCCGATCGCCGCGAGCGCGATGAGCACCGGTTCTGCGGCATAGTGGCTGCCGATGGAACGGAGCACGCCGCCGACCCCCACGAGCGGCTGGCCCACGGATCCGATGCTCGGGACCTTTTCGGCATAGAGCGGGTCCCCGGTCAGGAGCCAGTCGTGAGCGGCCTGAGCCGGGATGGCGAGCAGCCCCAGCAGGATCGGGGCGCGGGCCCGAAACGCGGCCGTCGATCGTTTCCGGAGCCGGGCGACGATGGCTCCGACCAACAGCACGAGGCCCGCAAGGCCCACGATGATCAGGGTCTCGAACCGGGCCGCCCCCCCTACCGCCAGCACGATGCCGGCCGCTGCATAGCGGGGTCGCATCGCGGTCACCAGCAGCCCGGCGACCGCCCAGCACAGCAATGCCCACGACACGGCGTAGGCCAGGTCGACGTCCTTCAACAGCTCAGCGGATCCGATCAGGCCCAGAGTCACGAACGCGGCCGCGACAATACCGGCGAGTCGATAGGCGAGGGTGGCGGACGCAGCGATCGCGCCAGCGTACGCGGCGATCGCGAGCCACGAGATGACGCGCCAGTCGGGGATGAGGCCATAGGCGAGCCCGTAGACGCCGGTAAGGAGGGCCTTGGGAGTCGCTCCGACGAATGCCTCGAGGTGCGTTCCGGTCAGCAGACGCTGGAAGTACAGCACCGACGCGGCCGCATCGTAGCCAAGCGTCCCAGCATGGATCGGCCGGACGATCCAGGCGGCGGTGAGCGCCGCCAGGCCAAACGCCGACAACGCGACGAGGAGCTCCGGCTTTCTGCTGAGAGCCGCCGCGCGCTGCATCGAAGCAGGGTAGCAGCGGTCTGTCGAGGGCCGAGACTCCGGAGCGCGCGGTCGACGGCGGAGTTAGGCCCGGCGCGGCAAGAACGCGGTCGTCCGCCACCCGGCGATGCTGTGGTTCGCCTCGCCCCGGGACAGAACGTCGTCCATCCTGTGCCGGCGTTCAGTGTCGCCGCGGCGACGGGAGCGGTGCCGAACGCGTGACGAGGCGCGTGCAACAACGACGGCACGCGGGCGGTCAGCCCGGGGCTACCGACGAACGAATCCAGGGGTGCACGATGCGCGGACCGCCGCAGGGATCGCCACCGGGGTGGAAGGTGAAGCAGGCGGAAGAGGGTTGGGGACATGAACGACTACTTCGCCGGCGAGCTGACCCGCCAGCGCCACGCCGACTTCCTCCGCGAGACGATGAAGGGTGAGCGGGCCGCGGAGGCCCGGCGCCTGAAGGCCGAAGCCGGACAGCCGGCGCCGGCGGCCCCCGGCGTCGTCGCCCCGGTCGCGGGGCGTCCCACGTGGCGCCGCCTCGTTGGGCACCTGGTCCCGCGCCGCCTGGTCGCCGACGGCCACCGCCCATAGCACCCGCAGCGCTTGGCCGGCGGCCGGGGGTTCGCCGGCCCGCCGCTGCTGGCGCGGGCGGCAGGATCGCGACCTTCGAGGGTCGCACGGCCGCTAGGATTGCCTCGCCGAGCTCCGCACGCTCGTGCGCGAGGAGGATCCCCCACCCATGACGGCCCAGGCACCGGTGCTGCGCAGGCCCGGCAACGCCTACAACATCTTCATCCTGGTCCTGACGATCTTCTCGTTGGTGATCATGGTCCTGCTGCTCCTGCCGGTCACTCCGGCTGAGCGCGACCTCCTGACCCTCTACGACAATTCGGTCTGCGTCATCTTCCTGATTGACTTCGCGATGAACCTCGCCGGCGCGAAGCCCAGGCGCGCCTACTTCATCGGTCAGCGTGGTTGGCTCGACCTGCTCGGATCGATCCCGAGCTTCGGCTTCATCCCCTTCACCGCCCTGTTCCGGCTGGCGCGCCTGAGCCGGCTGACCCGGATCACCCGACTGATGCGCGGCCAGGCCGGCAAGGACCTTGTCCTTGACGTTCTGAGGAACCGCGGCCAGTACGCGACGTTCATCACGGTCCTGCTGGCCGGGATCGTGCTCAGCACCGGCAGCATCCTCGTGCTCGAGTTCGAGAGCCGGACGCCGGGCGCGAACATCACCTCCGGCGGCGAAGCCATCTGGTGGGGGCTCGTCACGATCACCACGGTCGGCTACGGCGATTACTATCCGATCTCGACCCTCGGCCGCCTCACCGGCATCTTCGTGATGTTCGCCGGCATCGGGATCATCGGCGCCCTCGCCAGCATCCTGGCCAGCCTGCTGGTCTCGCCTGCCTCGCCCGACGAGCCGACCCCGGACCCCGCAGCGGCCGCATCGGGCGTCCCGGCGGGCGCCGCCGTCCCGGCGACCGACGAGGCATCGGCAGGCGTCATCCTCCAGGAGATCGCCTCCCTCCGGGCCGAGATCGCCGGGCTTCGAGCCTCGCTCCCCCACGACCCGTAGACCGCGGACGAAGCCGCGCAGCTGCCGATATGGTTGGGGATCGGAGGACCCGGCCGATTGGCGGGGCCGCGACCGTGAGGGGGAACCCGACGATGACCAGGGTGATCGTCCAGCACCACGTGGCCGACTACGACCGCTGGTATCCGGTGTTCGTGGAGCACCAGGAGGTCCGTGAGCGGCACGGGGCGACGGGCCACTCGATCAACCGCGACGTGACCGACCCCAACACGGTCGTGATCGTGAACGAGTTCGCCACGCTCGAAGGGGCGCGCGCGTTCTCGCAGGACCCGTCGTTGCCGGCGGCCATGGAGCGCGGCGGCGTCGACGGGCATCCGCGGGTCTGGATCGTCGACGAGGCGGAAGCTCTCCAGTACTGAGACCCGCCGAGGCGGCCCCGACCTTCTGGCGGGGACCGGAGCCGCGAGGGGGCATACCCTATTGAGACGGAGGTGATGAACGTGCTAGTCGACGCCATGGTGATACCAACCGTTGCCGTCACCGATCTCGACCGCGCCAGGCAATTCTTCCTGGAACAGCTCGGTCTGCCGATCCTGGACGAGACGCCGTTCAGCTTCCGCCTGGGCGCCGGCAAGGGGACGCAGATCGGGGTCCGGCGGGGGCAGCCGAACGTCGGCCAGACGGTGGCCCACTTCGAGGTCGACGACATCGAGGCCGTGATCCGCGAGCTCGGCTCGCGCGGGGTCACCTTCGAGGAGTACGAGACACCGAAGACGATCAACTTCATCGCCCAGGTCGGCCCGGCGCGTGGGGCCTGGTTCAAGGACCCCGATGGCAACGTGTTCGGCCTGCGCGAGGGACCGGTCCCGGCCGCCCGCTAGGTTCGCCCGTCCGCGAGCGCGCGCAGCCTCCCCATGAACGAGGTCATGCACGGCACGGCAGATCCTCCCGGAACGGCCGGCGATCAGCCGGGCTACGAGCCGGGGGTCTGCAACATCGGACCCGCCGAGATCGCGAGGCGCCGACGAGCCGGCCACGTCGGGCTCGTCGCGACCGGCGGGCTCCTCGCCGGCCTGCTCGCCATCAACGCCCCCGGCCCGTCCGCCTGCTCGTCGCACTGCCGGCCGCCGGCGCGGCGTCGGGGTACCTGCAGGCACGATTCCAGTTCTGCGCCGGCTTCGGGTCGCGGGGCGTCTACAACTTCGGGCGGGTGGGCGGGCTGACCCGGGTGGTCGACGCGGAGGCACGAGCGCGCGACCGGATGCGGGCGACGCAGATCGGGCTCGCGAGCCTCGCGATCGGCGTCGTCGCCGGCGCCGGTGCCATGCTGGTACCGCGTTGACGGCGCCGCTCGAGTTCGGCGACGATCCGCTCGAGCCGGACGATGAAGTCTGGCAGGTGGCCGCCGCGCTGCGCGCGCACCACATCGTTTGGGCGTCGACACGGTGCTCGAGAAGGTCCTCGTGATCAACGGGGAGTGGCTGGCGGGTCGGACCACGGTCGTGCTCGTGCGCGAACCGGTCGGGGTGTGACCGGGGACGAGATCCGGTATCGCCTCGCCGGCAGTGCTCGGACACGACCGGACCCCGGCCGCCTGCACCCTCGAGATCCTCGATTTGAGCGTGGTGCTGGCCATCCTCGCGGCGCTCGCTGCCCGCGGGCGGATCGCCGTTTCGTCGATCTGAGGGGGGCGGGTTGCCCGGCCGCACCGGGCGGCGGCCCTGTCGCGTGCCCGTCGTCGCCCGGGCCGGGGTATCCTCGACCAAGAGCTCGGCAAGCGGGGCAGGCCGTCACGGCGCCATGCCCGGACCACAGCGCATCGAGAATCGTGTCGCAAGCCGAGGGAGGTGCAGGCAATGTCCCTGTTGCGGCGAGTCGAGCAGGCGCAACAGGGTGGCGTCGCCCCGAAACCCGGCCCACCCGGTCCGGCCGCGGCCCCTGCCCCGCCGAGCGCGGCCCGGAGCAGCGCACGCGACGGGCTGCTGCGCGAGATCAGGCTCCTTCTCCAGGGCGAAGTCATGAGCGCCTTCGACTCGCTGCTCGACCTCGCCAACCCGGCTGACCTCCAGGGCAAGGTCGAGGGGATCCTCGACCGGCTCCTCCGCGTCCACGGCTTCGCGGTGACGCGCGACGAGCGCCAGCGCCTGGTCGAGGAGCTTGTCGGCGAGATCGGGGGCCTCGGGCCGCTCGACCCGCTCCTGCGAGACGACACGATCACCGAGGTCATGGTCAACGGCCCGAGCCACATCTACATCGAGCGGGCCGGCAAGATCGAGCGCGTGGATCGGGCGTTCCTGAACGATGAGCACGTCCTGCGGATCATCGATCGGATCGTGACCCCCCTGGGGCGGCGCATCGACCAGACCAGCCCGCGGGTCGACGCGCGCCTCCCCGACGGCTCCCGCGTCAACGCCATCATCCCGCCGCTCTCGCTGATCGGCCCCGTGATCACGATCCGGAAGTTCGCCGCCTCCCCCTTCACGGTGGACGACCTGGTCCGCTTCGGGACGGCGACCCCGCAGATGTTCGACTTCCTCAAGGCCTGCGTCGAGGCCCGCCTGAACGTCTTCGTCTCGGGCGGCACGGGCTCCGGCAAGACGACCACCCTCAACGTCCTGTCCTCGTTCATTCCCAACGACGAGCGGATCATCACGATCGAGGATGCCGCCGAGCTGCAGCTCCGCCAGGAGCACGTGGTGACGCTCGAGGCCAGGCCCCAGAACCTCGAGGGCCAGGGCGAGATCACGATCCGCGACCTGTTGCGGAACTCCCTCCACATGCGCCCGGACCGCATCATCGTGGGGGAGTGCCGCGGGGGCGAGGCCCTCGACATGGTGCAGGCGATGACCGTCGGCCAGGAGGGCTCGCTCTCGACGGGGCACGCCAACAGTCCCAAGGACATGCTCCGCCGCCTCGAGACGATGATCCTGATGGCCGGCGTGGAGCTCCCCCTGCGGTCGATCCGCGAGCAGATTGCCTCGGCCGTCGACCTGATCGTCCACACCGCCCGCCTCAAGGACGGCACGCGCAAGGTCATCAACATCACCGAGGTGTTCGGGATCGACGACGACGAGATCCAGATGCAGGACGTGTTCGTCTTCGAGCAGACAGATTTTCGCGACGGGAAGATCGAAGGGCAGCTCAAGCCAACCGGGATTCGGCCGACCTTCATGGCGAGGTTCAAGGCCCGCGGGATGGAGCTGCCGGCCGGTGAGTTCGGCATTCCTCCCGAGGACCCCGCACACCCCACGCGCGTGGGGAAGGGGCGATGGATCGTCGGACAGGCGCAGCAGCCGCCCGATCTCACCTTGACCGCGGTCGGCAACGGCCGGGCGGTCAAGGCCGGCGGGATGATCTATGTCTCGTCGATCGGGCCCGTCGATCCAGAGAGCAGGCAGGTCGTGTCGGGTGCCATCAAGGAGCAGACACGCCAGTGCCTCAAGAACCTCCAGGGCCGCCTCGAAGCCGAGGGGAGCTCACTCGACAAGGTCGTCTGGGCGAACTGGTCGCTGCGTGACCCGACCGAGTTCGACACGTTCAACGAGGAATGGCTGCGCTGGTTCCCGGCCGACTCTCCGGTCGGCCAGGGCACGATGATGCCGCCCCTCCAGCGCCGGGCTGGGTTCCGGATCTCGATCGGGGTAATCGCGGAGGCGTAGCGCACCGGGACACGATCCGGATCGTCCGCGCCCCGTGGAGGCGTGGCGCCCGTGGAGGCGTGGCGCGTCGCGTCGCCGCGGGACCAGCGGTCGGTGCCGGTCGGCACGTGGCGGTGGGGCCCAATCATCGCGCCAAGCCGTGATCTGTCACGGGGTCGAGAATGGTCACGCACAGCAGCGCCCGGCCGGCCAGGCAGGCGTCTCGCAGGAGGTTCGCGGTTATGCCCCTCTATCTCGACACCCACAAGAAGATCCCCGGCCTGACCGCCGAGGCGGTCACCCGGGCGCACGCAGCGGATCTCGCGGTCCAGGGTAAGTACGGCGTCAGCTACGTGCGCTACTGGTATGACGAGGCGACCGGCAAGGTCTTCTGCCTCGCCGAGGCACCCAATGCCGAGGCCGCGATCGCCGTCCACCGCGAAGCTCATGGTCTCCTGGCCGACGAGATCGTCGAGGTCACGGAGGGATCGTAGCCAGGGCCTCGTTGGGGGTCATGAGGCGCCCATCTCGGCGCGCGGCCTCGAACCGGTCGGTCCCGAGGCGCGCCTCGAGGTCGGCCAGGTGCCGGTCGTGCGCCGCCGCCGCCTGGGGAGGAACCATCGCCCGGATCGCCTCGCGCAGCGATTCGGCGGCACCGTCGACGCGGGCCGACGCCTCCGGATCGTCGATCGCGACGGCGCGCGCGAGATTCTCCATCGCGCCTGCCAGGCCGGGCATGTCGCCGAGCTCCTGGCGGATGGCGAGGCTCTGGCGGAACAGCCCGCGCGCCCGGGCAATGTCGCGGTCGGCGAGGGCCAGGTCCGCCAGCTGGGTGAGGATTCGGGCCACGCCGCGCCGATCGCCGATCTCCTCGAGGATCGCCAGCGCCTCGATGTGACGGCCGCGCGCGGCCACCCGATCGCCCGCCCGGGCGGTCGCCCGGGCGAAGGTGTCGATCGCGAACGCCTCCATCCAGCGATCCTCGAGCGCGCGGATGGAGGCGAGGATCTCGTCCTCCAGGTCGTGCGCTCCGGCGATGTCCCCCTCGCGCGCGGTGACATCGGCCAGGTTGATCGACCCGAACACCATCCCACGCACATCGCCGAGCTCCCGAGCCAGGGCGATCGCCTCCTCGTAGAGCGTCCGGGCCTGCGCGTTGTCGCCGAGCTGGACGGCCGCATTGGCGAGGTTGTTGGCCGCGTACGCGATGCTCTGCCGGTCGCCGATCCGGCGATGGAGAGCCAGGCTCGCTTCATGGAACGTCGACGCGGCGCGGTAGTCACCCTGCATGAACGCAAGGTTGCCGGCTCCCGTGAGCGCGTTCGCTCGCAGCGCCGACACCTCGTCGCCCACCGCCTCCACCATGCGGGCCAGCCATCCGCGGCCCTCGGTCAGGTGGCCGCGGATCTCCCAGTACCGCCAGAGGCCGGCCGCGATGCGGAGGCCCGAGCGGCCCTCGTCCGGCTGGTCGAGGCACCACTCGAGAGCCGCGCGCAGATCGTCATGCTCGCGGTCGAGGCGGAGCAGCCACTCGGCCGGCTCGGGACCGTGGAAGAAGGCAGCGGACGCCTCGTCGACGAGGAGCACGTACCAGTCCCGGTGACGGCGCAACGTACGATCGCCCTCGTTCGCCTCGACGAGCCGGCCCCGGGCGTACTCGCGGACCGTCTCGAGCAGCCTGAAGCGGGCCTCCGTCGAGGCGGGATCCGTGAACACGAGCGACTTCTCGACGAGGCGGCCGAGCACGTCGAGGATCTCAAGGGAGTCGACCGCGTCGCCGGCGCAGACGGACTCCGCCGCCTCGAGGGTCGCTCCGCCGGCGAACACGGACAAACGGCGGAGGACCGCACGCTCCGGCTCGGCCAGGAAGTCGTAGCTCCAGTCGATGGTCGCCCGCAGGGTCTGGTGCCGGGCGACCGTCGCCCTGCTGCCGCCCGTCAGCAGGCGGAATTGATCGTCCAGGCGGGCCGCGATCTGCTCCACGGGAAGAGCCCGGACGCGTGCGGCGGCGAGCTCGATGGCGAGCGGGATGCCGTCCAGGCGTCGGCATAGCTGGGCGACCGCTCGCCCATTCTGCTCGGTCAGGACGAAGCCGGGCTGGACGGCCCGGGCTCGCTCGACGAACAGCCGACAGGCATCCACCTCTTCGAGGTCGCGCACGACGATCGGTGAGCTGGCATCGGGCGTCACGAGCGAGGCGATCGGCAGGATGGCCTCGCCGGGCACTCCGAGAGCCTCGCGGCTGGTCACGACGACCCGCACGGCGGGACACGATTGGACCAGCGCCTGCGCCAGCTCGGCGCACTCGGCGAGGACCGGGTCGCAGTCGTCGAGCACGAGGAGGAGTCGCTTGCCCTTGAGATGGTCGACGATGGCGGCCAGGAGCGATCGACCGGCCGGCTCCGTGAGGCCGATGGTGCTGACGACTGCCGGGAGCACGAAGGCGGGGTCGGTGAGGGTGCCGCACTCGACGACCCAGGCCCCGTCCTCGAACGTGGAGAGCAACTGGCTCGCGAGCCGGCGGCCGACCCTCGTCTTGCCCACGCCGCCGGGCCCGGTCAGGGTCAGGAGCGACGAGTGCTCCAGCATCCGCTATGGCCTGCTCGATCTCCCGCTCGCGGCCGATGAAGCTCGTGACCTCGAGCTTGAGGTTGTTCCGCGGCGCCTCGGTCGTCCGCGGGGGCGGGAACTCGGGGGCCAGCCCCGGCCCAACGACCTGGAAGAGCCGCTGCGGGGCGTCCAGCGAGCGCAAGCGGTGGGAGCCCAGGTCGACAACGCCGAGCGGCTCGCGCAGCTCCTCGATGCTCAGGTCGCGGGTCGTCTGGGAGATGAGGATCTGCCCCCCGTGACCGGCCGCACAGATCCGGGCCGCGCGATGGACATCGAGCCCGACATAGCCCTCCCCTGCGTTCCAGGGCTCGCCCGTGTGCAGGCCCATCCGATCCCGGATCGCGATCCCGTCCGGCCACGTGTGGGCGCCGATCGCGAGCTGCCCCTCGATCGCCGCCTGGACCGCCCCGCGAGCGGCCGGGAAGACGAAGTAGAGCCCATCCCCGGCCGATCCACGCTCCACCCCGCCGTGGCGCGCGAACGCCTCGCGGATGAGCCGATGATGGTCGGCCAGCACCTCGGGGTAGCGGTCGCCCAGGACCTGGAGGAGGCTCGTGGAGCCCTCGATGTCCGTGAAGGCGAGGGTGACGGTACCGGTCGGCTCGCCGGCCCGGCGGAGTATGTCCGACGACACGGATGGCTCCTCTGGCGACCCACCGGCCGGCGGCCTGCGGACGGATGCGTATGATCGCCTGCCCGACCTTCGAGCGCATGGGAGCGTCGGGTAGTCCTGGCGCTCCGCGCTTCCGATCAGGGGTGGCAGACTTCGGGCGTGGACAGCCGGAGCCAGCCCAGGGTGCTCGTCGTCGATGACGAGCCGCCCATCGTCGAGCTCGTCACCGGGTACCTCGCCCGTGAGGGGTGGTCGGTTGCGAGCGCCGGCGACGGGCTCGAGGCGCTCGACGCCGTCCGCCGCCTCGACCCCGACGTCGTGGTGCTCGACGTGATGCTGCCGGGTCTCGACGGGGTCGAGGTCTGCCGCCAGCTCCGGGCCTTCTCGGATGCCTACGTCATCATGCTGACCGCCCGGGGCGAGGAGATCGACCGGATCATGGGCCTGACCGTCGGGGCCGACGACTACCTCGTGAAGCCATTCTCGCCCCGCGAGCTCGTGGCCCGGATCAAGGCGCTGCTGCGCAGGCCGCGGACGGGCCGGCCCGGTGGCGCGGGCGCGGTGGCCGCGGCAGAGCGGCCGGCAGAGCGAGTGCCCGACGGCCTCGAGATCGACGAGGCGCGCCGCATCGTCCGCGTCGACGGGAGCCCCGCCGACCTCACGGCCCTCGAGTTCGACCTCCTCGCCGCCCTCGCCCGCGATCCCGGCATCGTGATCCGCCGGCAGGCCCTTCTCGACCGGGTGTGGGGCACCGACTTCATCGCCGACGATCACCTCGTCGACGTCCACGTCGCGAACCTGCGCCGGAAGCTCGGCGACGACCCGGCGCAGCCGCGGTTCGTCGAGACGGTGCGCGGCGTGGGCTATCGCCTCCGCGAGGCCGGCTGATGGCGCTTCCCCGCTCGCTTCGCGCCCGCCTCCTGCTGGCGTTCCTCGTCGTGATCGCGGCCACCATCGGCACGGTCGCGGTGGCCACGCTCCTGGTGGGCCCCGCGTACTTCGCGGAGGCCATGGGACACCTCCCCGGCGACCCGATGGGCGAGGCGATGGGCATCGCAACCCAGGCGGCCTTCGAGGACGCGATGCGACGCGCCCTCGTCGCGGCGACGGTCATCGCCATCGTCAGCGCCACCGTGGTCAGCATTGCGGTCGCGGCCCGGATCGCCGGCCCGATCGGCGGGCTGGTCCGGGCCGCCCGACGGGTCGCCGGCGGCGACTACGCGGAGCGAGTACCCATCGCGACCCCGGACGAGCTGGGCGAGCTGGCGAGCTCCTTCAACGAGATGGCGAGCTCGCTCGAGGCCACCGAGCGCCGCCGCGTCCAGCTGGTCGGGGACGTGGCCCACGAGCTGCGGACCCCGCTCACCACCCTCGACGGCTACCTGGAGGGCCTCGAGGACGGGGTGATCGCGCCGAGCGACGATACGTGGCGGTTGCTGCGGGCGGAGACCGGGCGCCTGACCCGGATGGTGAACGACCTCTCCGAGCTGTGGCGGGCAGAGGCGCATCAGCTGCCACTTCGTCTCGAGCCGGTCGACCTGGCGAGCGTGGCCACCGAGGTGGTGGCACGCTTCGGCCCCCTCGCGGCCGCGCGCGGGATCGCGATCGATCTGCGGGCCGCGCCCGCGGTCTGCCGGGCCGACCGCGACCGTGTCGCCCAGGTGCTCGCCAACTACCTGTCGAACGCCCTTCGCCACGCGCCGGACGGTTCGGTCATCACCGTCGCCACGTCGGCAGACCGCGGGCGGATAGTGGTGAAGGTCGTCGACCAGGGCGCGGGCCTGGCGCAGGACGAGCTCGAGGCGGTCTTCGAGCGCTTCTACAGGGTGGACGCCGCCCGGAGCCGCGCGGCGGGCGGGTCGGGGATCGGCCTTGCCATCGTCCGTGCCCTCGCGTCCGCAATGGGGGGCCAGGCCTGGGCCGAGAGCGCCGGGCCCGGCGCCGGCGCCACCTTCTTGCTGGAGCTCCCGGCCGCCTGACCTCGCCTTGACCGAATTGTGAGGAAGCCTTGTGGCGACCTCCATCGACACCTGATCGACGACCGCCATCCTCGTTGTTGCCGGCAGCGTCCCGCCGCCTCAGCGAGGAGTGGTTCGTTGATGACCCGGCTGGATCCCCAGGAGGAACACCCGTGATCCGACGTCCCGCCCGGCTCGCAGCCGGTCGTCGCCCTCGTGGCCATGATCGCGCTCCCCGGCGCCACGTTCGCTGCCGATCCCGCGGCAGGCGCTCCGCCCGCCGCGGTCGTGGCGTGGCAGGAGCACCTCGCCCACATGCGCGCCATGGGTCCCAACCTCGGTGCCCACATCACCGACTGCATCGAGATGCACGGCTCAATGGACGGCCTGCTCGGGCCGAACGGGATGATGGTCCTGGGGATGGACGGGATGATGGGCGGGGAGGGACAGCCGTGACCGCCCGCCCCGATGGCGGCCCTCCGCGGACACGTTAAGAGCAACGGCTGTCCGCACCCCGCGTTCGACACAGGAGCGTGCGTCCCGATGTCCCGCCGTCACCCCAGGACAACGCCGAACCGGCAGCGAAGCGGCTCGCCGGCCACCACCGCTCGAACTCCCTCGGCCGGTGGCGCCGCCGCGGTGGCGCCCGATCTGACCTTCCGGCTCGCCGTCGACAACCTGCTCTCGGAGATGGCCGCCGAGGGCCGGGCCGCGGTCCTCGAGAAGGCGCCGATTGGTCGGGCGCCCGGGGCGTCGACGGCGCCCATCTCCACGGCCGGGACGGCGACGCGATCCATCGCGATAACCGTGCCGGTCGCGGGAATGACCTGCCGCACGTGCGAGGTCAGGATCCAGAAGTTCGTCGGCCGCCTGCCGAACGTCGAGCACGTGAGGGCGTCGGCCGTCCACGGCCGGGTGGAGATCGAGAGCACGGCACCCATCCCTACGGCTGCTGTCAAGAAGGCGATCAGGGCCGCGGGCTACGACATCGGCCGGACCCCCTGGCTGGCCAGCGACCCGAACGTCTGGTTGACGGCCGTGGCCGGGTTGGCCCTCGTGTTCGCCCTCGCGCTGCTCGC
Organism: uncultured Chloroflexia bacterium; assembly: GCA_963776355.1. Lineage (GTDB taxonomy): Bacteria > Chloroflexota > Limnocylindria > Limnocylindrales > CSP1-4 > CTSoil-043. The sequence goes on from CAVZLU010000006.1 coordinate 880,300, forward strand.
GCAGGTGACCGGCCTCGCCGACCTCGCCTCGGGCGCCGGCGACCTGGGCAACGGCGGCCTCGTCGTGGCCCTGCTGCTCGGGCTGGCGGCCGGCGTGTCGACCTGCATGGCGCTCGTCGGCGGGCTCGTCCTCGCCCTCTCCGCGTCGTTCCAGGCGAGTCGGGCGGCTTCGGGAGCCGCCGAGAGCGGCATCCTGTCGCAGATGCGGCCCGCGCTCGTGTTCATGGCCGGCCGGATTGCCGGCTATGCCGTCCTGGGGGCACTGCTCGGTGCCGTCGGCGCGAGCGTCACGATGCCCGCGCAGGTCACCGCCGTGCTCATGATCACGGTGGCGATCGTGATGACGATCCTCGGGACCCGGCTCACCGGCCTCTCGCCACGAATCGCGACCTGGTCCCCGACGCTCCCCATGGGACTCGGTCGCCAGCTCGGGCTGGGTGGCGGCGGAACCGGCGCGTACTCCGACGCCCGCGCCGCGGGCCTTGGTGCCGCCTCGTTCTTCCTGCCCTGCGGCTTCACCCAGGCCGTCCAGATCTACGCTCTCTCCACCGGTTCGCCGCTCTTCGCCGGCGCGATCATGGCGGTGTTCGCGATCGGGACCGCGCCGGGGCTGCTCGCGCTCGCCGGCCTGCCGGTCGTCGTGCCGAGCACGATGCGCCCCACCCTCCTGCGGCTGGTCGGCGTCGTCGTCATCGGATTCGCCTTCGTGAATGCCAGCGCGGGCCTGCGGCTCTCAGGCGTCACCTTCCCGTCCTTTGGCGTCGAGACGGCGGCGGCGGCCCTGCCGCCCGCGCGGCGCGGTTGCCGCCGATGGGACGCAGGCGCTCACGACCTTCCAGGACTCCGGCGGGTACAGCCCTGGCAACGTGTCGATCTACGCGGGCGTCCCGACGCACTGGACGATCCAGTCGTCGACGGTGAGCACCTGCGCCGCCCAGCTCGTCGTCCCCGAGCTCGGGATCCAGGTCCGCCTCCGCAAGGGGTCCAACGTGATCGACCTGCCCGCGCTGCCCGCGGGCACGCTCGGCTATTCCTGCGCGATGGGGATGTACGCGGGGCGGATCACGATCGTCGATCGCCCCGCCGGTTCCGGCGGTGGGAGCGCGGCGGGCGGCTGATCGGGCCGGCGACCGTCCGAGACGCGCTTGACGATGCGTGCGACAATACTCCCCGGGAGTATACGGAGAACCCCATGACGACCCCGACCATCCACATCGAGAACGTGTCGTTCCCCGTCGAGGGCATGACCTGCGCGTCGTGCGTCAACCGGATCACGCGCTTCCTCAGCAAGGTCGACGGAGTCGAGGAGGCGAACGTCAATCTCGCCTCCGAGTCGGCGACCGTCCGCTATGACGCCGACAAGATCGGCGTCGCCGACCTCGTCGCCGCCGTCGATGCCGCCGGCTACGTCGCCCGGGTCGAGCGGGCCGCGACCGCGGACCACGAGATCGACGTCGCCGAGGCCGCTGCGGCCAAGGCCGAGCGCGACGAGGCAGCCGCGAAGCACGCGGCCGACCTCCGTCGCCGGCTGGCGGTGTCCGCGCTGCTGACCTTCCCGCTGATCCTGGGCCTCGCGAGGATGACCATCGCGCCCTGGCTGCCGGAGTTCCTCGTGAACCCGTGGTTCCAGCTCGCGCTCGCGACGCCGGTGCAGTTCTGGGCCGGCTCGATCTTCTACGTGGGCGCGATCAAGGCCCTGCGCCATAAGACCACGGACATGAACACCCTGATCGCGGTCGGGACGTCGGCGGCGTACGGGTACAGCGTGGCCACGATCCTCTTCCCGGCGTTCTTCATCGCCGCCGGACTGGGGATGGACGGCGAGGCGCTGCCGATGTACTTCGACACGTCGGCCGCGATCATCACCCTGATCCTGCTCGGCCGGTACCTCGAGGCCCGCGCCCGCAGCCATACGTCCGACGCCATTCGGCGGCTCATCAACCTGGCCCCGCGGACCGCGCGGGTCATCCGCGCCGGCGTCGAGCTCGATGTCGCCGTCGCTGACGTTCGCGTCGGCGACCTCGTTCGCGTCCGCCCCGGCGAGACGATCGCCGTCGACGGCGTCGTCACCGACGGTGCCTCGGGCGTCGACGAGAGCATGATCACGGGCGAGAGCCTGCCCGTCGCCAAGCGCGTCGAGGACCTCGTCGTCGGCGGCACGCTCAACACCAGCGGGACGCTCACCTTCCGGGCGACGCGCGTCGGTGCCGACACGGTGCTGGCGAAGATCATCCGGCTCGTGTCGGAGGCACAGGGCTCGCGGGCGCCGATCCAGCGCCTCGCCGACGTGGTCACCAGCTACTTCGTGCCGATGGTCCTCGGCCTCGCGGCGCTCACGTTCGTCGTCTGGTTCGCCTTCGGCCCCGAGCCGGCGTTCAACCTCGCCCTGCTCAACACGGTCGCCGTCCTGATCATCGCCTGCCCCTGCGCGCTCGGCCTCGCCACGCCCACCTCGATCATGGTCGGGACCGGCAAGGGCGCCGAGAACGGCGTCCTCTTCCGCAATGCCGAGGCGCTCGAGCGGCTCGGCTCGGTCAGGGCGGTCGTGCTCGACAAGACGGGCACGCTGACCGAGGGGAAGCCCCGGGTGACCGACGTGATCCGCGCCGACTGGGCGCCGGACGAGGACGACCTGCTGGCGCTCATCGCGACGGCCGAGCGGGGGTCCGAGCACCCGCTCGCCGACGCGATCGTGCGTGAGGCCCGGGAGATCCGGGGGCTCGCGGTCGCCGAACCGACCGACTTCGTGGCGACGGCAGGCGGCGGCGTCGCCGCGACGGCCGGCGGGCGGCGCGTGCTCGTGGGCCGACCAGGCTACCTCGAGGCGGAGGGCATCGACGTTGCCGCCCTGGTCGAGGCGGCGGACGCCCTCGCCGCCGACGGCAAGACGCCTGTCTTCGCCGCCGTGGATGGGCGGGCGGCGGCCGTGGTCGCCATCGCCGACACGCTCAAGGCAGGCTCCAGGGAGGCCGTCGCCGATCTTCGACGCCTGGGGATCACCGTGGCGATGCTCACCGGCGACAACCGCCGCACGGCCGAGGCGATCGCGCGCTCGGCCGGGATCGAGCGCGTCCTGGCGGACGTCCGGCCCGAAGGCAAGGCCGCCGCCGTGAAGGCGCTCCAGGCCGAGGGCACGGTCGTCGCGATGGTTGGCGACGGGGTGAACGACGCGCCGGCGCTGGCATCCGCCGATGTCGGGGTCGCCATGGGCACCGGGACCGACGTCGCGATGGAGTCGGCCGGCGTGACGCTCATGTCGGGCGACCTGCGGGGCCTGGTGACGGCGATCTCGTTGTCCCGGGCGACGATGCGGAACATCCGCCAGAACCTCTTCTGGGCATTCGCCTACAACGTCGTGCTGATCCCGATCGCGATGGGCGTGCTGTACCCGTTCACCGGTCTTCTTCTCGACCCGATCTTCGCCGCGGCCGCGATGGCCCTCTCCTCGGTCACCGTCGTCTCGAACGCGCTGCGCCTGCGCCGTTTCAAGGTTCCCCGTGGGGACGCAGAGCCGCGGACGCGTCCCGTTCCAGCTCCGTCCATCCCCTGACCCAGTCCCCTGGGGGATCGACCTGCCGATGGCGGTGGGCGCCATCGCGATGAGCGTGTCCACGATCATCGTGGCGGCGAATGCCCAGCTGCTGCGGAGGCTCCGCCTGCGCTAGACCGACTCCGTCGCGCGAACGGCGTCGAATGCCCGGCGCAGCTCGAGCAGGTCGGCGCGGACGCGAGGCGTCGCCCGGCCGAGCTCCCGTTCGATCTGCTCGGCGAGGGGTGCGAAGAGCTGGATCGCCTCGCCCTGCGCCGCTCGGCCCGCGTCGGTGAGCTCGAGCAGGTGTGACCGTCGATCGGTGCGGTTGGCACGGCGGGCGACATGGCCGCGTCTCTCGAGCCTCTTGACGAACGACGAGACCGTCGTCGGCGGGGCAGCCATCCAGGCGCCGAGCGCAGAGGGTGTCAGTGGTCCGGCGATGTCGAGGAGGCAGTAGACCGGGAACTCGTCAGCCGACATCCCCCCAGGATGTACCCGACGCTCGATCGCCTCGACGGTGGCCCGGCCGACGAGCCAGAGGATGAACAGGACCCCGAATTGGTCGTCGGAGAGCAACCGCGCGTCGATGGCCACCGGCTGCGCATCGTTGGCCCCGGCCTGATCGAGATCCGCGTTGCCCGCCGGATTCGAGGGCCCGGCCCCCTTGACAACAGTACTGCGACTTCGCACTATATGCCTCCACCACTTGGTGCGAAATCGTAGCAGATTCGACAGGCTCGGCGGCCCCGGTCGGCGAGAGAGGGGGCGTCCCATGTACGACGTGATCGTGGTCGGTGCGCGGGTGGCGGGATCGGCGACGGCGATGCTGCTGGCCCGTCGCGGAGTGCGAGTCCTGCTCGTGGACCGCGCCCACTTCCCGAGCGATGCGCTTTCCACTCACACCATCCAGGTGCCCGGGGTCGCCCGGCTCGAGCGGATGGGGTTGCTCGCTCGCGTCCGAGCGACGTCGGCGCCCGCCGTCCGCACCGTGCGGTTCGAGACAGGGTCGGTCCGGCTGACCGGGAGCTACCCGGCCGTCGACGGCGCCTGCGAGGTCCTCGCTCCCCGGCGGACGATCCTCGATCAGATTCTCGTGGACGGCGCTCGCCAGGCCGGGGTCGAGGTGAGGGAGAACGTCACCATCGAGCGTCTGGACGTCGATGGCGGCCGGGTCATCGGCGTTCGCGGCCGGGCAGCAGGTGGCGCCGGCGTGGCCGAGCGGGCCCGGCTCGTGGTCGGCGCCGACGGCAAGCACTCGTTCGTGGCCAGGGCCGTGGGCGCGGCCGCGACACGCGAGGACCCAGCCCGCTCCATGGCCTACTACACGTACTGGGAGAACGTTCCGCTCACGGGTGGAGCAATCCACGCCGACGACGACCGGGCGCTCGGGGTCTGGCCTACCAACGATGGTCTCGTCGTGACGTATCTCGGCCTCCCGGCATCCGCCTTCAACGCGTTTCGGGCGGACATCGAGGGCAGCTTCCTCCGCAACCTCGACGCCACGGGCGAGCTCGGCGCGATCGTTCGCGCCGGCCATCGAGTCGACCGCTTCTACGGGACGGCGGACCTGCCCAACCGCCTCGTGCGGTCTGCCGGTCCGGGCTGGGCCCTGGTCGGCGACGCGGGCCTGGTGATGGATCCGATCACCGGCCAGGGCATCGGCCACGCGTTCCGCGACGCCGAGCTCCTCACCGACGCGGTCGTGGCGGGCCTCGGCGGCCGGCGATCCATCGATCGGGCGCTCGCCGACTACGAGCGGGGGCGGAACCGTTCGACCCTGCCGATGTACAACCTCACTCTCGACCTGGCGTCGTTCCGACCGCAGGCCGAGGCCGAACGGGCGCTCTTCGACAGCCTCGCCGGCAGGCAGGACCAGGTCGACCGGTTCCTCGGCGTGCTCACGGGATCGCTCGCGGTCGGCGACTTCTTCAGCCCGCTCAATCTCGTCCGCCTCGTTGGCCTGCGGGGATTCGCCCGGCTGGCGGCCGCCCGCGGCCAGGCGTCGAAGAGCGCGCTCAGCGGAGCGTGAGACCGCTCAATCCTACCGCGTGAGACGTCGCGTCACGCTGGCCGTCCACAAACCTCCCGGGAAGCCTTGACGTGCGTGCACTCGAGTGCATACACTCGAGTGCGCTGGTCGTCGCGCTGTCCGCCACCCTCTTCGCGGCGCGAGTGCCAGAGGAACGCCCCGATAGAGCGGATCCGAGCCGCAGCCCACCGCCGCCACGGAGAACTGATGAAGGCGCTCGCCGACCGCGAGGTCTGGTTCATCACTGGCAGCCAGCATCTGTACGGCGCGGAAGCGCTGCGGCTCGTGGAGGACCATGCCCGGCAAGTCGCCGGGGCGCTCGACGCGTCGGCCGCGATCCCGGTCCGAGTCGTCCCGAAGCCCGTCGTCACGACCCCCGAGTCGATCCACGAGCTCTGCCTGGCCGCGTCGGCGGCTCAGAGCTGTGTCGGCGTCGTCGCCTGGATGCACACGTTCTCGCCGGCAAAGATGTGGATCGCCGGGCTCACCGTCCTGCAGAAGCCCCTTCTCCATCTCCACACCCAGTTCAACCGCGATCTTCCCTGGGCGGAGATCGACATGAACTTCATGAACCTCAATCAGTCGGCCCATGGCGACCGCGAGTTCGGCTACCTGGAGACCCGGCTCCGGCGCAGCCGGGCCACGGTCGTCGGCCACTGGCAGGATCCGGACGTCGTCGACCGCGTCGGCACCTGGGCGCGGGCCGCCTGTGGCTGGCAGGAGCTCCACCTGCTCAGGCTGGCCCGTTTCGGCGACAACATGCGCCAGGTCGCGGTCACGGAGGGCGACAAGGTCGAGGCGCAGATCCGCCTGGGCGTCCAAGTGAACGGGCATGGCGTGAGCGATCTCGGCGCGGCGGTCCGAGCAGCGCCCGACACCGCCGTCGATCGCCTGGTCGAGGAGTACGAAGACCGCTACCGGCTCGCGCCCACGCTGCAAGCCGGGGGTGAGCACCGGGCGGCCCTGCGCGAGGCAGCCCGGATCGAGGTCGGCCTCCGCGGTTTCCTCGAAGCGGGCGGCTTCAAGGCGTTCACCGATACGTTCGAGGATCTCGGCGACCTGTCCCAGCTCCCCGGCATCGCGGTCCAGCGGCTGATGGCGGAAGGCTACGGCTTCGGTGCTGAGGGCGACTGGAAGACTGCCCTCCTGGTCCGCGCGATGAAGGTCATGGCCACCGGGCTGCCGGGCGGGACCTCGTTCATGGAGGACTACACGTACCACCTGGTGCCAGACCGGCCGCAGGTGCTGGGTGCCCATATGCTCGAGGTGTGTCCCACGATCTCGGCCGAGACTCCATCGTGCGAGATCCATCCGCTGTCGATCGGCGGGCGCGCTGATCCCGTACGCCTGGTCTTCACGGCGAGCCCGGGGCCTGCGGTCGCCGTCGGGCTGCTCGACCTGGGCGACCGGTTCCGCCTCGTCCTGAACGAGGTCGACGTGGTGGACCCTCCGGCGGACCTGCCGAAGCTGCCCGTGGCCCGGGCCCTCTGGCAGCCCCGCCCCAGCTTGAAGATCGCCGCCGAGGCGTGGCTGCTGGCCGGCGGTCCTCATCACACGAGCCTCAGCACGGCTCTCCGCCGCGAGCACCTGGAGGACTTCGCGGAGATGGCCGGCATCGAGCTCGTGACGATCGGCGACGCCACGTCCGTGGCGGACATCAAGAAGGAGCTGCACTGGAACCAGGCCTACTACCAGCTCGCACGAGGCCTGTAGCCTCGGCGAGCCGCATCCGGCGGCGTGATCGAAAGCCGCTTCGTTGAGCACGGGGAAGCGAGGAGGACGCGAGAGGAGGACAGACCGACGGGAAGGCGGGCCCAGCGACCGGGTGACCGGCCCGGCATGGCTGCCAAGCTTGCTTGCGCAACGGCTCCCGGAGTTGACCGGGTGCCGGAATCGGTGGCTCTGAGGAGGATTCGGATGACTCGATCTGGGATGCACCTTGAGCGGCGGCTGCCAGCGTTGGTGGTCGTTGCCCTGCTGGTGGTCAGCGCGTGCAACTCATCCAACAGCCCTTCGCCCGCGGCGAGCGCGGCCGCCAGCACCGCGGCAACGCCGGCCGCGGTTGCGACCGCAACGCCGGCGGCGAGCGAGGCCGCCGGCGCCTCGGCGGCGCCGGTTGCTGGCCAGTTCTGCTCGGGGATGAAGATCACCTTCTTCCCCGGCGGGACGCCCGGTGGCGGTTTCGAGACGGTCGTCTACAACGGCGCCAAGGCCGCCCAGGCGGCGTTCGGCCCGGACGTGACGTACCAGTGGTCCGACTGGGATCCCAACAAGATGCTCACCCAGTTCCAGCAGTCCGTGGCCACGAAGCCGGACGGGATCGCGGTCATGGGCCATCCGGGTGACGACGCGTTCGGCCCGCTCATCGCGGACGCCGAGAAGCAGGGCATCCTCGTCACGGTCATGAACACCGAGCTGGCGAAGACCCAGGCCCAGTACGGGACCAACGGCATGGGCTACGTCGGCGCGGTCCTCCACGACGCAGGCGCCTCGCTCGCCAACGAGGCGATCCTCCGCGGCAGCCTCAAGTCGGGCGACGAAGTCATGGTCTGGGGCCTCAAGGCCCAGGCCGGCCGTGGCGAACGGACGCTCGGGATCACCGATGCGCTCACGGAAGCCGGCATGAAGGTCGACTACTACGAGATCGACGACGCGACCAACAAGGACGCCGCCAACGGCGTGCCGACGTTCACCGGGTACATCTCGTCGCACCCGGGCGTCAAGGCGATCTTCATCGACCACGGCAACCTCACCTCGGCCATCCCAACCCTCATGAAGGCCGCGAACCTGCAGGCCGGAAGCCTCTATGCGGCCGGCTTCGACATGTCGCCGGCGACGGTCCAGGGCATCAAGGACGGCTACATCAGCCTCGTCATCGACCAGCAGGAGTTCCTCCAGGGCTTCCTGGCCGTCCAGCAGCTCTGCCTGACCAAGAAGTTCGGCTTCGGCGGACTCTTCGTCAACACGGGTGCAGGCTTCGTTGACAAGTCGAACATCGACGCCATCGAGCCGCTCGTGACCGAGCAGATCCGCTAGGCAATGACCGTTCCTCCTGCCGGCGAGTCCGGCATGTCGGCGGGCGAGCGCGAAGGCGCTCGCCCGCCGGCTGAACCCGCGACCCCGATCGTCGCCGCCCTCGAGCCCGCGGCGGCGCCCCTGCCGGAAGGCGAGAAGCGGCTCGAGCTCCGCCACATCTCCAAGTCGTTCGGCGGCGTGCGTGTCCTCCAGGACGTCAGCCTCGATCTCGGATCGAGCGAGGTCGTCGGCCTGCTCGGCGACAACGGCGCGGGCAAATCGACGCTGATCAAGATCATCACCGGGGTTCACCGTCCCGACGAGGGCGAGATCCTGTTCCGGGGGCGGCGTGTCGAGGGATTGACGGTCCAGAAGGCCCGGGCACTCGGCATCGAGACCGTCTACCAGGAGCGTGCCCTCGCGGACCAGCTCCCCCTCTGGCGCAACATCTTCATGGGTCGCGCCGCCGCGGGTCGGCTCGGCTTCCTCAAGGTCGGCGAGATGCGCCGGATGACGGCCGAGCTCATGAGCGAGTCGATGGGCTTCACGTCTGCCGTGCTGACCCCCGATACCGTGGTCAAGGGGCTGTCCGGGGGTGAGCGGCAGGGCCTGGCGATCGTGCGGGCGCTGCACTTCCAGGCTGACGTCATCATCCTCGACGAGCCGACGATGGGCCTGTCCCTCAAGGAGACGGAGAAGCTGCTGCGCTTCGTCGAGGGCATCCGGAAGGCCGGGAAGTCGGCCATCTTCATCGACCACAACATCTTCCACGTGTACTCGGTGGCCGACCGGATCGTCGTCCTCGACCGGGGACGCGTGGCCGGCCAGTTCCCGACCTCCCGCTATTCGCTCGAGGAGCTCCTGGACATCATGCGCGAGGTCGCCGCCGGGGGAACCTTCACCGAACAGGAGCGCTACCGCTCCGCAGACGCGCCGTCCGGGGCAGCGATCAGGGTCAGCGAGGAGCAGGAATGAACCCCGCCGTCCCCCCGGTGGCGCCGCCGCGATCCCGCGGCGCCCTCACCGCGTTCACCACGGCGTGGGCGTCGCAGATCGGCATCACCGTCGCCTTCGTTGGCCTCTGGATCGCCTTCATCATCCTGGCTCCGGACACGTTCCTGTCCAACCGGATCTACCTGGCATTCGCCCAGACGACGCCGTACTTCGCGATCGTCGCCCTGTTCCTGACGATGGTCATCATCGCCGGCGACATCGACCTCTCCTTCCCCTCGGTGATGGCCCTGGGCATGGTCGGCTTCGTGTTCGTCTGGCAGGCGACCGGGGTCGTCGCCCTCGGGATCGTGGCGGCGCTCGTCGTGGGCGGCCTCGCCGGCGTGTTCAACGGTGTCGTCGTCACGTACATCGGCATCCCCTCGCTCGTCGCGACGATCGGCACGCAGTTCCTCTTCCGAGGACTGACCCTCGTGCTCGTCAACGGCAAGAGCTACGCCCTGGTCAAGGCCAACACGGCCCCCTCGTACGACCTGCTCGTGGGGAAGCTCGGGGGCGTCATCCCGATGGAGTTCGTCTGGCTCATGATCCTCGCGGTCGTGGCGTGGGTGCTCCTCAACCGCCACCAGCTCGGCCAGAACGCATACGTCATCGGGGACAACAGCCAGGCAGCCCAGCTCATGGGGATCCCGATCCGGCGGACGCGCATCCTCCTGTTCGTCCTCACCGGGGTTGCGGCGGCGCTCGCCGGCCTGATGAACAGCTTCCAGATCGTCAACTTCTACCCCACGATGGGGGACGGCTTCCTGCTCCCGACGCTGGCCGCCGTGTTCATCGGCGGGACCTCGGTGTTCGGTGGCCGCGGCAGCATCTACGGCACGTTCCTCGGCGCATTCATGATCGGCGCGATCCAGGCCGGGATCGTGGCAGTCGGCCTGACCGACTACTACACGAATCTCATCTACGGCGCCGTGATCCTCGTCGCCGTGGCCGTTCACGCCGTGCTGCAGCGCCGGTTCGAGTAGAGATGGCGGCTGGGCAGCCGACCGCAGGGCCAAGCGACGACGCGCCGACCACCGCGCCGCTGGAGGCCGGGGACGACCGACCCCCGGTCCGTGCCCGTCCGGTCACGATGCGCGACATCGCGATCGCGACCGGTGTGTCGCGGAGCACCGTCTCGCGGATTCTCAATGACGCCCCTTTGACCGTGCCGATCGCAGCCAGGACCCGCGAGCGTGTCCTGGCCGCTGCCCGCGATGTCGGCTACCGGCCCAATCCGCTCGCCCGTGCCCTGCACGGAGCGCCGACGATGCTTCTCGGCGCGATCGTCCGGGACATCACGGACCCGTTCTTCGCCGGCGCGATCGAGGCAGTCTCGGCCGAAGCTCGCAGGCTCGGCTACAACATCGTCCTCGGCCACGCGCACGCGGAGGTCACGGAGGCCCACGCCCTGGCGGCCATGCTCGAGGCGCGTCAATGCGACGCGATCCTGCTGCTGGGTGACATGGGGGACCAGCCACGCCTGCTCGACGACCTGCGCGACACGCACGTGCCGGTCGTGGCCCTCTGGCAGGGCTCGGAGCTCGATCTCATCCCCGGTGTCAGCGTCGACAATCAAAGCGGAATCGCAACGGCCGTCGCCCACCTCAGCGCCCTCGGGCATCGGCGGATCGCGTTCGTGGGCGGGCGGTTGCTCGGGGACATTCGCGAGCGCCAGGACGCCTACGTCGAGGCGATGGCCCGCCTGCTCGGCGAGGTCCCGCCCGGCTACATCCAGCACGTCGCCAACACGCCGGGCGACGGCGAGGCCGCCGTTCGCACGCTGATGCGTCTGTCGCCGCGGCCCACCGCCATCGTGTCGTCGACCGACGTCCTGGCGATCGGGATCCTGCGCGGGGCCCTTGTCATGGGCATCCGGGTCCCGGAGGATCTCTCGGTGGTTGGGTTCGACGACATCCCGATGGCAGCCTTCACCGTGCCCGCGCTGACGACCGTGCGCATGCCGATGGCCGAGATGGCCGCCGCGGCCATCGCCCTCGCGGTCGGCGCCACGGGTCGGGTCGTCGCCGATGCAGCGCGCGACGGCGAGGAGGTCGCCCGCCCCGGACGCGCGGCCGGTCGGCTGTTCCGCCCCGGGCTCGTCGTTCGCCAGTCGACCGCCGCCTGTCCGACCGACGCCGAAGGGGCTGCCAACCCCGGGTCGCCAGGCAGCCACAACGGAGCGGTGCCGCGGGAGAGGGGCGCCTAGGCATGGACCTGGCTGAGCTCCGCGAACAGGTCTGCGAGGCGAACCTGGACCTGGTCCGGGCCGGGCTGGTAGCGCTGTCGTTCGGAAACGCCAGCGGTGTCGATCGCGACCGCGGCGCGCTCGTGATCAAGCCGAGCGGCGTCCCGTATGCCCGGCTGCAGCCCTCCGCCATGGTCGTCGTCGACCTCGCCGATGGCACCGTTCGCGAGGGCAGCTCCCGCCCCTCGTCAGACACGCCGACCCACCTGGCGCTGTACCGTCGATATCCGTCGGTCGGCGGCGTCGTCCACACCCACTCGTCGTTCGCGTCGTCATGGGCTCAGGCCGGGCGGCCCATTCCGTGTCTCGGGACGACCCACGCGGATCACTTCCACGGACCCGTCCCGGTCACGCGGGCACTGACTGCCGCCGAGATCGACGGCGAGTACGAGCGCGAGACCGGCAACGTGATCATCGAGACGCTCGACGGCCTCGCCCTGGACCCGCTCGAGATGCCTGCGGTGCTGGTCGTGGCGCACGGTCCGTTCACCTGGGGCGCCGGACCGGCCGAGGCCGTGGCGAACGCGATTGCCCTCGAGGCAGTTGCGGCGATGGCCTATCGGACCTCGCTTCTCCGGGTAGCCGTCGAGCCGATCGCGGCCCGACTGCTGGAGCGTCATTTCGCACGGAAGCACGGACCGGCCGCCTACTACGGCCAGCCGGCCGAACGCCACTGACGAAGGCAGCCACGGCCCCAGCCGGCAAGGAGACGAACGATGAGCGACAACCGCTACACGATCGGGGTGGACTTTGGCACCGAGTCGGCCCGCGCCGTGATCGTCGACGTGACGGACGGCCGCGAGCTCGCGACCGCGGTTCACCCGTATGCCAACGGGGTCATCGACGAGCGGCTGCCGGAACCGGATCAGGACGTCGCCCTCGAGCATGACTGGGCGCTCCAGGATCCGGCCGACTACATCGCCTCGCTCCAGGTCGCCGTGCCGCGCGTGCTGGCCGAGAGCGGCGTCGACCCGGCCGACGTCATCGGCATCGGCATCGACTTCACCGCGTGCACGATGCTCCCCACGACGGCAGATGGAACGCCGCTCTGCTTCCTCGACGCCTACCGCCGCGAGCCCCATGCCTGGGTGAAGCTCTGGAAGCACCACGCCGCCCAGCCCGAGGCGGACCGGATCAACGCCGCCGCCCTCGAGCGCGGCGAGGCGTGGCTGCCGCGCTACGGCGGCAAGATCTCGTCGGAATGGTTCTTCTCGAAGGCCCTCCAGATCCTCGACGAAGCGCCGGCGATCTATGCCGCTGCTGACCGGCTCATCGAGGGCGCCGACTGGGTCATCTGGCAGCTCGCCGGCGTCGAGACCCGCAACAGCTGCACGGCGGGCTACAAGGCGATCTGGTCGAAAAGCGAGGGCTTCCCGTCGAATGCCTACTTCGCCGCGCTCGACCCGCGCTTCGAGCGGATCGTCGACGAGAAGATGTCGCGGCGGGTCACGTCCCTCGGGGCGCGTGCCGGTGGCCTGAGCGAACAGGCGGCCGGCTGGATGGGACTGCGGCCCGGCACCGCGGTGGCGGTCGCCAATGTCGACGCCCACGTCGCGGTCCCGGCCTCGACCGTCACGGAGCCGGGCACGCTCGTCGCGATCATGGGCACGAGCATCTGCCACATCGTGCTCGGAGAGCGCACGGCCATCGTCGAAGGCATGTGCGGCGTCGTCGAGGATGGCGTCGTGCCCGGGCTGTTCGGCTTCGAGGCCGGCCAGTCGGGCGTCGGCGACATCTTCGCCTGGTTCGTCGAGAACGGCGTGCCGCCCGCGTATCACGAACAGGCGCAGCGCCAGGGTCTGAGCGTCCACGCGGCGCTCGAGGCGGAGGCGGCGCGCCTGGCTCCCGGTGAGACCGGTCTCCTCGCGCTCGACTGGTGGAACGGGAACCGGTCCGTCCTCGTCGACGTTGATCTCAGCGGGCTGCTCGTCGGGGCGACGCTGGCGACGCGGGCCCACCACATCTACCGGGCGCTGATCGAGGCCACGGCATTCGGCACGCGGGTGATCATCGACGCCTTCGCCTCGCGCGGCGTGGCCGTCGACCGGGTCGTCGCCACCGGTGGCCTGCCCGAGCGCAACAGGCTGCTGATGCAGATCTACGCGGACGTCACCGGCCGCGAGTTCCGGGTGGCGGCCTCGCAGCAGACGAGCGCGCTCGGGTCGGCGATGTTCGCTGCCGTTGCCGCCGGCGCGGAGACGGGCGGGTACGCGACCATCGTCGAGGCATCGCGCCACATGGCCCGCCTGCGCGACGAGAGCTACCGCCCGAACCCCGATCACCGGGCGATCTATGACGAGCTGTATCGCGAGTACGTCCGCCTGCACGACCTCTTCGGGCGGGGCGAGGTTGACACCATGAAGACGCTGCGCCGCCTGCGAAGGGCGGCCGGTCGGGCCGCGGCGCGAGCTGACCAGCCGGCAGCGGGGGTCGGCGGGGACTGAATGGCCAATTCGGCGGGCGACGAGCTCAGTACGGCGGTCGTCGGCGACGGCGGCGGGTGGATGACCCGCGGGTCCCCCACGCGGATGCCGGTGGACTGCCTCCGGGTCGCTCGGAGCCTGTCGTCCGCACGTTCGCCCGCCTCGGCTGTCAGCAGCTGCAGATCAATGCCCTCAACGCCGAACGGCTCCTGGACGCGAAGGCGCATCCGGAGAACCACCGCGATCTCATCGTCCGCGTCTGGGGCTGGAGCGGCTACTTCTGTGAGCTCGCGCCGGAATACCAGGATCACGTGATCGCCCGCCATCTCTACGCCGAGGTTTGAGCGACCTGGCGATCCCGGCGCTCCACCTCCCTGTCGTCGGTCTCAGGGGGAGGGGATCGCCTGCGATTGCACCGTCTCGATCATGGCCAGCATGTTCGCGAGCGGCACGTCGCCCTCGACGTCGTGGGACGCCGCGAAGATGTAGCCCCCATCGGAGCCCAGCTCGAGCAAGCGGCGAACCTCCGACCTGACCTGCTCCGGCGTGCCGAATGGCAGCGTTCGCTGGGTCGAGAGGCCGCCGTGGAAGCAGAGCCGTCCACGATACGACGGCAGCAGGTGATCGACGTCCATCACCTCGGGCTGGAACGGGTTGTAGCAGCTCACCCCGGCATCGATCAGGTCGTCGAAGAGCTCGTCCACGTCGCCGTCGGAGTGGATCATCACGTGCTTGCCCGCCTGTCTGACGACGCCGTACATCCGCCTGAGGTGGGGAAGGATCAGGCTGCGCCAGAGGGGTTGTCCCATCTGGAGACCGTGCTGTTGCCCCCAGTCGTCTCCGAAGTAGACGGCATCGATGTCGTACCGCAGGGCTTCGTGGACCTGGGCGATGTTGTAGTCGGCGATGGCCTCGAACAGCTCCTGGACGAACCCGGGGTGGTCGTAGAAGTCCATCAGGAGGCTCTCCATGCCACGCAGCGTCCAGCCGCGCTCGTAGAGGGAGAAGCCGATCTGGAAGACCCGGAAGCGATCAGGAAACGCAGCGATCTTTGAAGGGATGTCGGAGAAGAAGCGGGGATCCAGGGGATCCGGGAACCGATACCCGCTCATGTTCGCGTCAGGAAGCACGCAGCCTTCGACGATGCCGATGTCCCTGTCGATGGTGCGGTTCCACACGACTCCGAACACGTCGCGCACGCGGCCGTTGCCGAGATCGTCGAAGAAGCCGATGTCGCTTCCCAGCCTGACGAGATGGTTCTCGACCCGCCCCTCCAGGGCGTCCGATCCATAGTGGCGCTGCAGTCGTTCCGCAGCTTCCTTGGTGAATCCGATCGACCACGGGACGTATGGCGGTCGCCTGCCGTCGAGCACCGCCTTGATCACGTCGCGCTTCTGCATGCTCGGGCCCTCCTCGCGCCCTCGACAATCCCACGGCGGCGCGCCCGCATGGATCACTGCGAGCCGCTCCCGGCGGTCGTCCATCGCGGCCAGCATGGCGCGTCCGGGCGTTGGCAGCTGCACCGTTCGCGATCGCCGTCGTGTCAACGTCGAGGCGAACGCCTCGCCGCTGGAGTGCACGCCGCCGGGCGAGCGAACATGTGCCAATGCGCGCCCTCATGAACCGCGTCGATCCGCGTCGTGCTCCGGCCCTCGTGCTGGTTCTCGTGCCTCCCCTCCTGCTCGTGCTGATCGTCGGACTGACCCCGGAGCCGACCAGGCTGATCTTCGCGGGCGACCTGTCGGTCTACCGCAGGTACGGCCTGCAGGTGCTGGGGGGCTCGATCCCGTACCTCGACTTCAACGTGGAGTACCCGCCGCTCGCCCTCGTGCCGATGATCCTGCCCCTCCTGGCGTCGCCGCCCGGCGGGATCGACGACATCGGCTACATCTGGCTGTTCACTGTTGCCCAGGGTGCGCTGGCGGCCGTCGCTGGCTGGCTGCTCTTCGTGGCGACCGGCAGGGCTCGCTCCACGCTGGTGCTGTGGGCGGTGCTGGTCGGCCTCGCCTGGGCGTCCGTCGCCCTTCGCTACGACCTCTGGCCGGTGCTGTGCGTTCTGGTCGCCCTCCTCGTCGTCGAGCGGCACCCCGGCGCCGCGGGCGTGGCGCTCGGGCTGGGGACGATGCTCAAGCTCTATCCCGTCGCCCTCCTGCCCGTCCTGGGTGCATACGCTCTCGCCCGGCGCGACCGGGCCGGGTGCGTTCGACTGATGGTCGGGTGTATCTCGATCGTCGTCCTCGGCATGGGGGTGGCGTGGGCTTCCGCCGGCCCGGCTTCGCTCCAGTGGCTTGTCTACCAGCAGGACCGTGGCCTGCAGGTCGAGAGCCTTGGGGCAGGGCTGCTCCTGGGGCTTCACGTGCTGGTGGGCCAGCCCCTCGATGTTGCCTACGCGTTCGGGTCGGTCCAGGTGCAGGCGCCCGGCTCCGACGTCCTGGTAGCCGCCTCGCCCATCGCACTGGCGGTCCTGCTCGGCGTCGTCACCGCGGTCGCCTCGCTGCGCTTTCGCTGGGACTATGCCCGGCTGGGGCGCGTGCCGAGCTCCAGCGTCGACCTCGCGTCGGCCGCCGCGATCGGCGTGCTCCTCGTGGGCAGCAAGGTCCTGTCCGTGCAATACGTCATCTGGCTCCTGCCCTTCGTGATCCTCCTCTCGCCTCGCATCGGCTGGCTGCTCCTCGCCATCACGGCCCTCTCGACCGCGATCTACACGACCGACTACCAGGGGCTGTGGTACCTCGAGACGCCCGTGATCGTGGCCCTGCTGGTCCGGAACGTCCTCCTCGCCGTGCTGGCGGCGTGGCTGGTGATCGAGATGGCGAGGCGTCGAGGGGTCGCACGCGACGAGACTTCTCCACCCTCCGCCACGGCGCCGGCATGTTCGTGGACAAGTCCGGCTGGCGGGCCGCCAAGTGGTGGATAAGCCCCTTGCGGTGGTCGTGTCGAACATCTATTCTAAATCTTGCCCGAGGGGGCTGACATTCACTGCCGAACCGACTTGGGGAGCAATCCCTGGGGAGGTCCCGGGAGACCGGACCGACGACCGCAAGGCCGCCGGCAACGGGCCCGGCGGCGGATCGACGATCACGAGCAATCGCGGTTGCCGGTGCGCCAGTTGGCGGACAGCCGGTTCCTCCGGGCGTTTCGTTGTCCGCCCCGACCCAGGGGCCACCCCATCCACGCCCTTCCCCCCCGGAGGAGATAGTGCCGATCCCGCGCACGGGATCCTCGGCACGACCGTCGCCACGACGAGAGCCGGGCATCCCGGAGGGATGACCCGGCTCTTCTGTGCCCGGAGCGTGAAGCCCTCGGGCGGACCCCGACGGACGCTGACGGTCCTCTAGTAGTCCATGTCCCCGCCATACCCGCCGCCGGCGGGCACGGCCTGCTTCTTCTCGGGCAGATCGGTGATGAGCGTCTCGGTCGTCAGGACCATCGCGGCGATCGAAGCGGCGTTCTGGAGTGCTGACCGCGTGACCTTCATCGCGTCGACGATGCCCCTCTCGAACATGTCTCCGTACTCGCCCTTGAGGGCGTCGAAGCCGTGACCCGCCGGCAACGTCTTGACGTGCTCGACGATGACCTCGCCGTGCGCGCCCGCGTTGTCGGCGATCTGGCGGAGAGGCCCCTCGAGCGCCCGCCGCAGGATCCCGAGGCCAACGGCCTCGTCGCCCACCAGCTCGACCAGGTCGAGCGCCGGGATTGACTGGAGCAGGGCCACGCCGCCCCCCGCGACCAGTCCCTCTTCGACCGCTGCGCGGGTGGTGGACACCGCGTCCTCGATGCGGTGCTTCTTCTCCTTGAGCTCGACCTCGGTGGCCGCGCCGACCTTGATGACCGCGACGCCGCCGGCCAGCTTGGCCAGGCGCTCCTGGAGCTTTTCCTTGTCGTAGTCGCTGGTGGTGTCCTCGATCTGGGCCTTGATCTGGCTCATCCGAGCCTTGATCTGTTCCGGCGAGCCCGCGCCGTCCACGATCGTGGTGTCGTCCTTGGTCGCCACCACGCGGCGGGCCTGGCCGAAGT
This sequence comes from uncultured Chloroflexia bacterium, assembly GCA_963776355.1. Lineage (GTDB taxonomy): Bacteria > Chloroflexota > Limnocylindria > Limnocylindrales > CSP1-4 > CTSoil-043. The sequence goes on from CAVZLU010000006.1 coordinate 898,554, forward strand.
CTTCGACCTCCACCGAGTCGAGCTTGCGCCCGATCTCCTCGCTGATGAGCGTGCCGCCGGTGAGGACGGCGATATCGCGCAATGTCTCCTTGCGCCGATCGCCGAACCCTGGCGCCTTGACGCCGAGCACGGACACCGTGCCGCGGAGCTTGTTCACGACGAGCGTCGCGAGGGCCTCGCCGTCGACGTCCTCGGCGATGATGACCATCGGCTTGCCCTGGCCGACGGCCTTCTCGAGCGCCGGGAGCACGTCGTTGACGCTCGAGATCTTCTTGTCGGTGATCAGGATGACGGGGTTCTCGAGGGCCGCTTCCATGTGGTCGACGTTGGTGACGAAGTACGCCGAGAGGTAGCCGCGGTCGAACTGCATGCCCTCGGTGTAATCGGTCTCGAGGCCGAGCGACTGGCCCTCCTCGACGGTGATGACGCCGTCCTTGCCGACCTTGTCCATCACTTCGGCGATGATCGCGCCGACCTCGGGGTCAGCGGCGCTGATCGAGGCCACGGCCGCGATCTGCTCGCGGTTGTCGACCGGGCGCGACTGGCGCTTGAGGTCGGCGACGATCGCCTCGACGCCCTTCTCGATACCGCGCCTCACGGCGATCGGGTTGGCGCCGGCGCTGACGTTCTGGAGGCCCTCGGCGACGATGGCCTGGCCGAGGACGATCGCGGTCGTGGTGCCGTCGCCGGCCACGTCGTCGGTCTTGGTGGCGACTTCCTTCAGCAGCTGGGCGCCCATGTTCTCGAAGGGATCCTCGAGATCGATCTCCTTGGCGATCGTCACGCCGTCGTTGGTGATCGTGGGCGAGCCGTACTTCTTGTCGAGCACGACGTTGCGGCCCTTCGGTCCGAGCGTGACCCGGACCGCGTCCGCCAGGCGGTCGACGCCATGCTTGAGACTCCGGCGCGCGACCTCATCGAAGAGGAGTTGCTTGGCCATGGCGTGTCTGTCCTTTCAGGAGGTTCGCGAAGCGCGCCGGCAGGGGCCGGAGAATGCCAAACGTCGGAGCCTGACCTTCGGTCAGCTCTCGATTACCGCGAGGACGTCCCTGGCACTGATGATCAGAAGGTCCTCGCCGTCGAGCTTGAACTCAGTGCCCGCATACTTCGCGTAGAGGACCTTGTCGCCCGGCATGACGTCCATGTGCTCGCGCTTGCCGTCGTCGAGGACGCGACCCGGGCCGACAGCCAGGATCTTCCCCTCCTGGGGCTTCTCCTTGGCGGTGTCCGGGATCACGATGCCGCTCTTCGTCGTCTCTTCACGTGGAGTCGGCTCAACGATCACCTTGTCGCCGAGCGGGCGCAGCTTCTTCGTGCTCGGCACGGCGGTTGCGCGCCGGCTCGACTGCGAGGCGCGGACAGGCTTGGCTTTGGTGGCGGTTGCCACGGATGGGTTCCTCCCTGAAGGTCTGCCGCCGGCTCGGATTCAGCCGGATGCGCCAGGTCCGAAGAGCGCGCTCGACATGGGACATCATCTCTGCGGGACCGTTTCGATAGTATGGTATCGTCTGGACGGTATGTCAATCGACCCGGCAGCCACGCCACCCCCTCACCTCACCTCGACCTCGTACCTCGTGCTGGGCCTCATCGAGAGGGAAGGTCCATCCACGCCCTACGAGCTCAAACGCCACGTGGCGGCGACCATCGGTCACTTCTGGTCGTTCCCCCATGCCCTCCTCTACAAGGAGCCCGCGCGCCTGGTCGAGCTGGGTCTGTTGACGGAACAGCGCGAGGCGAATGGGCGGCGGCGGCGGCTCTTCACGATCACCGGTCGCGGCCGCGCGGCGATCCGGGCATGGCTCGCCACGCCCGCTCGGGAACCGACCGAGCTGCGCGATGCCGGCCTGCTCCAGCTGTTCTTCGCGGACCTGGGGTCAACCGACGACCGCCGGGCCCTCGCGATGGCGCAGCTCGCGATCCATCGCGCCGCCCTCGCCAGCTACGGAGAGGACCAGCGCGGCGAGGACGGGATCAGCCGCACCTACTCGACGGCGCGCACTGTCGAGCACTGGCGCGGAGTGACCCTCCCGATGGGCCTCCTGTACGAGCGGGCGGCTGTCGAGTTCTGGAAGGGCGTCGCCGCCGGCGCGCGCGTCGGTGACGCTGCCCGTGACAGCTCGGGGGCGGAGGGCGAGTCGGCGGAGCGTGGATAGCCCGGTTGCGCGGACGCCCAGCCTGGAGTAGACCTGCGTCACACTGCAGGGCGGCGCGTGGAGACCCCGACTGCACCTCCGGTCGTGCTCTCGGGACGTGGCTGCGCGCGGCCCATCTCACCGGCTTGTCCGGAGGAGGGCGTCTCATGAACAGACTCCGACGCAGGGCCACGGTCTCGCTTGCGCTCATGGCGCTGCTGGCCGGCGCGCTTCCAGCTGCCGTGACCGCGACGCACGTCGGCCCGCAGGTCACGTCGCACGACTCCGCCCCGGCGGCGGCATTGCCGCAGGTCACGGGGCCGCTCGCCGTCACTGCCGACTCCTATCCCTTCGGCGCCGCCGACCACGAGATGGTCCCGGAGGACCTGGCCAGGCTCGGCTACGTCGAGGAGGAGTACCTCGTCAGCGGCGATGCCAATGTCTATTCGTGGCCGGCTCCCGGACCCGCCGTCGTGCGTACCGCCAATGCGCCGTACACGACGCGCGTGCTCGTCCGCCGGCCGGCGAACGCCGCGCGGTTCAGCGGCAACGTCATCGTCGAGGTGCTGAACCCGTCGAACGCGTTCGACCTCAACATCGGATGGGCGATGACGAACCGCGAGATCGTGGCCAACGGCGACGCCTGGGTGGGCGTCACCGGCAAGCCAATCTCCATCGACGCGCTGAAGAACTTCGATCCGGTCCGTTACGGATCGCTGTCGATGGCGAACCCGCTGCCGCTCGACGACCCGCAGAACTGCCTGAACCCGGTGGGCTCGGTCACCCCGCCGTCTCGCGCGACCGAGGACGGACTCGTCTGGGACATGTACACGCAGGTTGGCGCGTGGGTGCGGAGCAGCGACGCCTCGAATCCCTTCGCCTCTTCGACGACCCGTAACCCGAAGGCCACGCCCGTCCGGCACGTGTACGGCTTCGGCTACTCGCAGACCGGCGGGTTCCAGTTCGACTACATCAATGCAATCCAGCCGCTCGTCGTCGCGTCGGAAGGGAAGCCGATGTTCGACGGCTACATCGTCGCCGTGGCCTCGGGCAGGTTCGTGGGTCTCGTGCCCATCAACCAGTGCCAGCCGACGCCGTCGAGCACCACGGACCCGCGCTACCAGTTCCGCGATGCCGGCACGCCGATCATCCACGTCATGTCGCAGTCCGACTACCTGTTTGGCGTCTCGCTTCGACGTCCGGACGGCGACACCTATCCCGACCTCTTCCGCCATTACGAGATGGCCGGGGCGGCCCACGCGACGCCTGACGAGCTGTTCTATTCGGCCGCGCCGGCGGACATCATCAAGGCCGGCCGGCCGGTGCCGCCGATGAACTGCAACGAAGGTCCCCGGAGCCGGTTCCCGAGCCACATCTTCTTCGACGCCTTCCTGCAGAACCTCGAGGCATGGGTCGAGGCGGGGGTCGCGCCGCCGCCCGGCGACGCCATCAACGTCCAGAACGGTCAACCAGTGCTCGACGCCTTCGGCAACGTCACCGGAGGCCTTCGCTCGCCGTTCCTCGACGTTCCCACGAGCACGTGGTACGCGAGCTCGACTGGATCCTCGTTCTGCTTCATCGCGGGCCACGAGGTTCCGTTCACCGGGGCGCAGCTGCAGGAGCTGTACCCCAACCACGGGGCGTACATGAGCGCCGTCGCGAACGACGTCAACCGGCTGGTCACGGGCCGCTTCATCACCCGGGCCGACGGCACCATCCTCGTCACTGACGCGGCGAAGGCCGACGTGCCGTAGTCACCTCGCGCGGGTGCCGGAGCTCTCCGGCACCCGTGGCTCTGGGGTACCCGGCCGATCGACCGAGTGGGCCCCTTTGGCCGGCGGTCGGCGGCGGCCGACCAGCGATCGCGGCCGATACGGTGGGCGGGGCCCGATGCTGTGGTCGATCCGCTCGAAGAAGGTCATGACAAGGGCCGGAGGCCGGTCTTCATCGTTCCGAGCCCTCACGCGATCCCTGCCGCGCCACTGGCGCCTGCCGCCGGCTGCACCCTGCGGCGTTCGAGCACGAGGATGTCGAACCCCAGGAGGATCCACGCGGCGCCGTTGAGCGCGATCCCGAGCAGCGAGAGTGGCCCGAAGATCGTCGGGTTCGCCTGCGTGGTGAGCTCGAGGCGGTCGATGCCCGCGATCGCGAGCAGGGACCCGGCGGCGAGGACGAAGGTCGCGGGCCGCCACAGGACGCCGATCCGCAGCGCGACGAGGCCGAACCAGGCATCGGCGAGCCAGACCGCAAGGCCCGCGTAAAAGCCGATCAGGCCGAAGTCGCCGGCGAAGGGCCGCTCCCGTCCGATCGAGAGCAGGATCCACGTCATCGACCAGGCGTTGGCGATGACGAGCGGCACCGCGCCGGCCAGGGCCAGCCGCTTCGACACCCGCGCGTGCCACGTGTGGACCGCCAGGGCGATCGCGATGGCTCCGGCGAGGAACAGGACGAGGCGGTCTGGGTTCCACGCCTGCGGGATGTCGACCACGAACGCGGCCAGCAGGACCAGGCCGCCGAGGATGCCGACGACGCCGAGGAACCGGACCACGGCCGGTCTGGAGAGAAGCAATGGTGTCATTCGACCTCCTATCGGCCACGACCCGGAGACAGCTGGTGTTCCGTCGGCGCGACACGCGGGGGTTCCCACAACCGCGGCTCGGTCTCGTGGTACCGCGCATCGCGCGCATCCGCGGGGATCCCCTGGTCACCAGGTCGGAATGCCGGTCAGTCGTCCCGCGAGCAGCACGCACTCGCCGTTGCCGATCGCCATCACGTGCGTGTGGCTCGCGAGCGCGGGCGTGGCCGCAAGGGCGAGCAGCAGGCCGGCGCCGATGGCCGGACGGACGAGACGCCTCACAGGGGCGCTCCTTCGAGGGTGATGGGGGCTGTGCCCGTGATGCGCAGGGCGCTGACCCCGAGGGCGATCCACCCCGCGGGGAAGGCGACGATCGCCGCGAGGACCGGGATGATGGCGAGGGGCGACGACAGTCCGCCGCTGCCGACCCCGAGAAGCGCGACCACGACGAGCGCGGCGCCGATCCCAAGGAGACCGGACGCGGGACGGGACAGGCTGCGGGCACGCCAGGTCGCCACGGCGAAGAGGCTCGACCCCACCACCATCGTGATCAGACCGACGGAGCCGACCATCCACGGACTCATGCCGCCCGGGAGGATCGCGTCGCTGTCGCCCGTCAGTACGATCAAGGCGTACCCCAGCAGCCCGATGACGGCCCCCAGGGCGGGGATCGCGAAGGCGGCCCACGTGAGCACCGGGTGGCGCCGGGCCTGGAAGGCGCTGAGGCCGACGAGCGCAATGAGGGTCATCAAGGTCGCACCGACAACGGCATAGCCGAGGAACGGTGCGCCAGTCTCTGCGCCATTGTTGACGGCATTGCCCGCGAGCACGAGCAGCCACAGGGCGCCACCGAGGATGGCGGCATACCCTCCGATGCGGAGCGACATGGCAAATCCCTTTCCGTGCTGGGACGCGGCGCCGATGCCGCGGAGATGGAGGTGGGCGTCCAGCGCACCGAGCAGGATGTCGGCCACGTCGAACGGGCCGAGTGGTCGCTCGTCGAGCACCGCGGCGAACTCGTCGCCGTAGCGGGCTCGCCAGCGAGCCGGGTATAGACGGAGCAGCAGAGCGATCAGGGGACGCATCGGCGGTCAGCCGGGGGACCGGCCCAGCCGGCGAAGGCCGAGCTGGGCGAACTCCGAGAGGTCGTGGAGCTGCTCGGCGAGCATCGTGGCGCCGACCGCCGTCAGCCGGTACGGCCGTCGTCGGTCGACAGGCGCCAGCGCCTCGATCAGTCCGCGCTCCTCCAGACGGGCGAGCGCGGCATACAGGGTTCCCGGACCCAGCGGCCGGCCGGTGCCGGCCTCGACGTCGGCCATGATCGCGTAGCCGTGCTTCGGGCCATCGCTCAGGCTGACGAGGATGAGCAGGGCAGGCTCGGCAAAGGGGCCGAGTTCGGGGATCGGGGTGACCATGGATCCGAGACCTTCCTAACGGTTGACGATATATCGTGGTGCGATATATAGCCGCCCGCGGAGCTCCTGTCAAGCCCCGGTATGCGCCGGGATCTCGCGCTCCGATAAGGGGCCAATGCGGGCGGCTCCATCGCCGGGCCAGGGTTGGTACATGCGGTGCCAACCGACCGAGTGCGGCCTGAGCCGCTCAGATCTGAGGTGATCCTTGGCGTGTTGACGTCAGCCCCACATCTCTCGCGCGCTTGGGGCGCCGTCCTGATCTGCTGGCGCGACTCCAGACTCGGCACCACAAGCCAGCCCTCGGCTCGTCCCCGATAGATCAGCTGCTCGGTGGTGAGGCCCGACCGAGCACGCCGGTCACAGTGGCGCTTCGCGGTGCTCGGTGAGACGCCGGGGCCTCGCGCAGATCGGCCCATGGCGCGTACGGGTCCCAGGCCTGGGCGACCAGCTTCACGGTCTCACTGGTCATGGCGAATGACCTTCTCCACCCGGAAGTCGAGGATCACCCGCTCCTGGCCGGCATAGCGCTCCGGACCGACGCCATAACGCCGGGCAAGGTCCTGGATGCCCTGGAGCGCGCGATCGAAGTCGGCGTCCAGCTCCACGGTCCCCCGCAAGCCGACCCACTTGCCACCGTCCTCGAAGAGCAGGCTCACCCGAGGGTCCGCCTGGAGTTGGCGGTACTTGAGGCGCCGGACCATCGTGTTCATGATGATCGTGTCCGGACGATCGGGATGCAGGTCGAACCACATCACCGACTGGTTCGGTGGACCGTCGGCGGTGTTGATGGCAAGGACCGGGTAGCGAAGCTCGCTGGTCAACCAGTCGCGCAGGTCGTCGGCAAGGACGGCAGAGACCGTCAGTTCAGGATCGCTCACGTGCTCCTCGGATTCGCAGGATCGCCTGCCATCGTAGCGGGCGGTCATGTGGGGCGTGGAGGCGCCGAACACCACCGCAGCGGCTGCTTCGCCCTTGTCGACGTTCCAGCCCCAACACCAACCGGCCCGGCTGGTCTGGCCCAAGGCACGGGTGCTACGGGTCCGACCCCCGGCCGCAGGCGGTACCCCGGCTGCCCGAGCCCGACTCCAGACTCGGGACCACAAGCCGCCCCTCCGCCCGACCGCTGCAGATCAGCTGCTCGGTTGTGAGGCCAGACCGTGCTCGTAGATCGGAGAGGTGGCGCTTCCGTTGCCGAGGGCCCCCACGAGCCTGCCCGGCTGGCGGAGGTGGGCTCCCCGATCGCGGTTGCGCGGGCGTTGGCGGTCTGGTGCAGGCAGGCCAGGATCGTCGGCTTCCGGCGTCGCCGCGCACGTCGGGTCGGGTAGCCGTAGGCCCTGTTGGTCAGTAGGGGGTGACCGTCGTCACCTCACGTTCCGCCAGAAGGCCGAGGCCTCGAGCCCGAGGAGCGCGAGGATCGCGTCCAGGAGGGGCAGGAGGATGCCCGGCGAGACGTGGTAGCCGGGGACGACGACGTCGAGGACGAGGAGCACGACCAGGACGATAGTGAGCGCCGCAGCGGCGCCGATGCGGGCCGAGGAGTAGACGTCGGCCCGAGTGCGGCGTTCCGCGTTATCGCCGTCACGCTCATTGCCCATGCAGCCATTCGGTCGATCCACGCTTCGACAAGCGGAGGAAGGACGAAACGGTCGAGGCGCCGCCCATGACCACGCCGGCGAGGAAGGCCAGGACAAGCTCGACCCCGCTCATCGGGCGCCGGGGAGTTGACGGCGCGGACGTTCGCGCTCCGGCCTTGGTCATCCGGCTCCGGCAGACGCGGGGCGAGGATCCACACGAGCGGAGCCGTCGTCGTTGCCCCCACCTTGGACCGGGCGTTCGCCAGGTGGTGCATGACGGTCGAGTGCGACAGGCCGAGGCGGTGGGCGGCAGCCTTCTCCGACCCGGCGACGAGGACGGTGGCGACCACGAGGGGCGGTCGACCTCATCCTGACCGCCTGAACCCCCATCACACCAAGCCTGAGGGCAAGACAAGACTCTCTGGCCCGTCAGTGCCCTCGGTAGACTGGGCCATCCCCGCAGGAGGGAGGCGGTCCCAGTCATGCGCGACGTCCTCGACCCCGTCCGGCGCGTCCGAGCGTCGCTGGTCTCCTCGATCGGCGACGTGGCGTTCGGGATGGAGGACGGCGCCGTGTCGGTCGCCGGCCTCGTGTTCGGGGTCGCGGCGAGCACGAACGACAGCCAGATCGTCCTCCTCGCCGGCGCGACCGGGGCGATCGCCGGGGCCGTCTCGATGATGGCCGGCACCTATCTCGACGTGCATTCGGAGCGCAGCCGCGCGATCGCCCTTGTGGAGAAGGCGAGCCGCGGAATCGCCGCCGATCCGGCCGGAACCCTTGAGCGGGTCGCCGGGCGGCTGCACGGCGCCGGCTTCACCGAGGTCGAGGCGCACGGCGTGACGGCGGCGTTCGAACGAAACCCCGAGGCGCTCCTCGACTACATCACGGTGGTCGAGCTCGGCGTGTCCCGCGAAGCGGGTGCGTCGCCGTGGACCCACGCGCTCTGGATGTTCTTCGCCGACCTCTTCGCCGCGAGCATTCCGGTCATCCCGTTCGCAATCCTCCCCATCGACACGGCGCGGATCGTCTCGCTCGTGGTGACGGGCGCCCTCATGGCCGTCCTCGGGATTGCCCGGGGCCGGATCGGCCACGAGTCCGTCTGGCGGACGGCCCTCCAGACAATGGCGATCGCCGGCGCGGCCGCCCTTGCGGGCGTGATCATCGGTCGGCTCGTCACGCGGTAACGGGTCGTTGGCCGTCCGGCACCCGATGGACTCCTTCGCGGCGTGACCGCGGCCGGTGCCCCGTCCGGCGCTCGGACGGAATCGGAGCGGCGGGCCGGGCCGGGGCGGGCGGCCCCCGGCCGGCTAGCGCAACTGCACCCGGAGCATCCAGGCGTGCTTCTCGAGGACCTCCTCGGTTCCGATGAGGATGCCCTGGCTGACCGGGTCGTCGCCGAGGCGCTGGACGCGCTCCCGCAGGTGGGCCGTCAGGAGGTCGACTCGTGCGCCGATGAGCCTTACGGCCTCGCGATCGGCGACGGTGCCGTCGGGGAAGGGCTCGAGGGGCGAAGTGGCCGCGACCGTGGCCGCCCGGCCGTCGGGGACCTCGCCGAGGGCCGAGAGGCGCTCGGCGACCGTGTCGACCGCCGCATGGGCCGATTCGACGATCTCGTCGAGCTCGAGATGGACCGGGCGGAAGAGCGGACCGACGACGTTCCAGTGGGCCTGCTTGCCCTGGAGCGCGAGATCAAGGAGCTCGACGAGGCTGGCCTGGAGATCGACTGCCGCCTGGGCGCTCATGGCTGGTCCTCCGACACTGGTGGGATGAGCCGGGTCAGTGCACGGCCGGCTCGTCGACATCCTGGCCCGACTCGGCCCCGTCTTCAAGGGTCGAGACGCCCGTTCAGGTTGGGGGGCCGGTGCGGGACCGGCGGACCCCCTAGGTGCCGGCAACCATCAAGAGGAGGTCCGTCCCGAAGCCGGCGAGGAGCCCGACGACCAGGGCGGTACTCGCCCACATCGGCGGAGCGAGGCGGCGCGAGACCGCGATCATCTCGTTGAAGACGAACACCAGGCCCCGCCGCACGGCCGAGGATGATGATCAGAGGAGCGGCGAGACGAGCACGTAGCCGACGACGCCGCCGAGGAACGTTGGGCCGCCCCGACGAGGCCGAGGAGGGCGATGAACGACCCGCTCGACAGCTGGCCCGAGGTGAGCGGGGCCGCGATTCCGAAGCCCTCGGTGGCGTTGTGGAGGACGAAACCGATCACGAGACAACCTGGAGACGATCGTCGGGAAAGAACCCACGATCTTCTCGGCCGACCGCTCCTCCGCCTACGTGATTCGAGCGGTGTAGGCTAGTCGACCGAAGCAGTGCTGACGGGTTATATGGGGTTCGTGAGCACGAATCGGCCGGGGTGTAGCGCAGTGGTAGCGCACGTGCTTTGGGAGCCGTCAGGCCGTTTGCGGTGAAGGCTGGGCGGTCCTGAGCACGAGCCGACGAGCGGAGAAGGCGCCGATTATCCTGCGATTGGCGTGCTCGGCCGGGCGAAAATCGGCGGCGTGGGGTCGTCGACGATGATGGATTTAGGGACCCAGTTTAGGTGCGCAGAGGTCTGCTGTCCGGAGACGATGAGGTCGGAGGTTCGCCGTGGATCCCGGTGGTGCCTCGGTGAAGGCTCTCCGCGCGCACAAAAACATCTCGGATGGGGCTTGAGCCGGCGCCTGGATGTCGCACCGAGGTGCTCTGCCACGATCGGACTTGGTCCGACGCGATCCTAGGAGTGCGCTGCCTCGACTCGATCGTGTGCATCACTCGGCTGCCCGCCGCCACAACACCGGCATGACCCAGCCCGGTGTTGTGGCCATCGGACGTGTCGCTAACCCGCGGCTCGTTCTAGCCGGCGAGAGTCTTCGCCTTGAGCGAGTCGTACTCGGTTGCGCTGATAGTGCCGGCGTCCTTGAGCTGCTGCAGCTTGGCGAGCTCGTCGGCGGTGGAGACGCCGGCCACGGCTTTGTTGACCGCGTCGGCCTGAGCCATCGCCTGGACGTCACCCGGAGTGACCTTCGGCCGCGCGATGATGTAGATCAGGCAGCCGAGGAACGGCAGGATGAAGATCAACAGGATCCATCCGGCCTTCGCCCCGCCGTGGATGTCCGTCCGGCGGAAGATATCCGAGAAGATCGCGATGAAGACCCAGATCGCGAGGATCAGGAAGAACACCTCGAACGACCAGATCAGGAAATCGCCCAGGCTGTTCATCTGGGACCAGCTCCTTCATGCACGTGACCGACCTCCCGTCGGTCTGATCCGGGGGACGACCCACGCTCGTTCCGGGACGCCGGCGGCCCGGGTCGCTCGACACGATCCCGGGCCGCCACCTTCTTGACCAGTTCCTTCCGCACGGTCGCCCGTCCGGTGGGTCAGTCGGCCGGCTCAGCCGGCCGACTTGTCTCCTGCTTCCTTGGCGGCCTGCTTGACCGCGTTGGCGGTCTCGTCGTCCACCGGGGCAGACTTCACGACCTTGGCGTCCGGGATCGTCGCCTTCACGGCGTCGACCGCGGTGAGCGACACGAGCGCCACGATGCCCGAGGTGCCCGGGGTGATCACGCCCGCGAGCTCGTCGGCCACTCCGCTCTTCATCATCACGTTGCGCGCCTTGCCGATGGCGGCGCCGGCGACGCCGGCGTAGACGGCACCGGCGAGGATCGTGGGCGGGAAGATGAGGCCGATGACCGCGCCGCCGACGGCGCCCCACAGGAATCCGTTGCGGGTCTTGTGGTCGGTCATCTTCTGGATGTTGACCTTGCCCTGGTAGTCGGCGTTGGCGACCAGGACGCCGTCGATGTCCAGCGCTCGCTTGACCTCGGCGTCGACCAGCGCGTAGTAGGCGTTCTTCGCCGAGTCCATGTCGGCGAACTGCGCGACCACCAGCGCCTGATTGCCCTGGACGGCGATCCCGGCCACGGCATCGACGCCGAGGTCGTCGCCCACGGCGACCACGGCCGCGTCGACCGGCTCATCCGGCGTTGCCGCCGCGTTCTTCGTCTCGTCACTCACCTGAGAATCTCCCTTCTTGACCTTGCTTGACCAGTCAGCGTCCGGCTGCGCTCATCCTCACTCTGTCTCGGTCTCGACCTCCTCGGCTGCCAGGACGGAGGCGAGCGCCTCGTCGGCCGCCTCCTGCTCGATCATCTCGGCGGCGACGAGCGCGTCGACCGCCTCCTGGGCTGCCTCCCGCTCGATGAGGTCCGCCGCAATCAGCGCGCGGACGGCGCGGAGCGCCGCGGCGGCCTCGATCTCGTCGGCCGCGGCCACGGCCTCCTCGGCCTCCTCGGTCGCCGCCTCCTCGACGTCGAGGGACATGCGGACGACGTTCTCGGCCTCCTCCTTCGCCGCCTCCTCGATGAGCTCTGCTTCGAAGAGCGTGTCGACCACGTCATCGGCCGCAGCGTCCTCGACCGCGAGCGCGGTGGCGACGACATCGGCCGCCTCGGCGATTGCGGCCTCCTCGATGAGCTCGGCCTCGACCAGGGTCGAGGCGATCTCCATCGCGGCGGCCATCTTGACTTCCTCGGCGGCCTCGATCGCGTCCTCGGCCTCCATCTTTGCTCGCAGCTCGTCGCCGACGATCGCGATCGCGTCGGGCGCGAGCATCGCCTGCATCAGGGTGCGGCCGCCGGCGTCGGCAATCGCGTCGCGCAGGCTCGCCGCCCAGTGGTGCTCGATGACGAGGATCGCGGCGGCGCCTCCGGCGGGGATCGACGCTGCGAGCTCCTGCATCCGGCCGACCGAGAGGCCGGCGTCGCGCTCGGCGACCGCGGCCGCCCCGAGCTCCTCGCCGACGAGCATGCCCTCGAGGCCGCCGGCGTGGAGGCCGATGAGCCCGCCGGCGATCGACCCGAGGCGCATCCGCTCGTTCTCGGACAGGTCGGTCAGGTGCATCGAGTTTTCGATGCTGCCGTGCTTGTCCTTCTGGACGAAGATCACGTCCACGATGCGAATCACGCCGCGCTTCCTGACCCGGCGGAGCTCGGCCATGATCCGGCCGGTCGCCTCGAACTTGTCGAACCCGACCACGAACACCTGGATCGGGCCCGTCACGTGCTTGTCCGCCATGTCCCTGCTCTCCTTCGACCCTGCTCCCCCGGGTCCAGCGCTGGTCGCTTCGCCGGACGGGTACTGCTTTCCTGCGTTCAGGCTGGGATCGCGGGGGATTCCTGCGACGCCGCCGCGGCCGCAGCAGCCTTGATTGCGTCCGCCGTCGCCTCGTCGACGGGGACGGTCCTGACCTCCTGGGCCTCCGGCATCTTCCGGGCCACCGCGTCGGCGTCCATCGCCGAGACGAGGCAGAGGAGCCCGGAGGTGCCCGCGGTGATGACGCCGGCGAGCTCCTTCTCGACCTCGACCCGGTGGTAGAGGTTGCGGGCCTTGCCGGCGGCGGCCCCGGCAATCCCGAGGGCCACGGCTCCGCCGATGATCGTCGCCGGGAGGAAGATCGCGGCGACCACGCCGCCGACGATGCCCCACTTGAGGCCCTTGCGGGTGCTGTGGTCGGTCATCTTCTGGACGTGGAGCTTGCCGTTCGCGTCGGCATTCACGACGAGGACGCCGTCGATCTCGAGGAGGCCTGCGACCTCGGCGTCGATGAGATCGTCGAACGTGCTCATCGCACGTGTGGGGTCCGCAAATCGCGCGACGAGGAGGGCATGGGGGCCCTGCACGGCCGCGCCGCCCTCGGCAAGCACCCCTTGATCATCGGTCGCTTGTGCGGCGACGACGATCGTGTCGGCGGCGCCTTCGGCCGCCGCCGCGGGACCCGTCTGCTGGTCGGTCATCTCGATTGTGTCTCCTCCCGCGATCGACGCGGGCAATTCGGTCCAGGTGACCGCGCCGCCTCACGTGCAGGACGAGAAGCCAGCCGCGCCCGCGGACGAGTCAAGGCCCCGCGTCCTCACGAGAGCCCACCTAGGCGACAGCACGCTAGGCGGCGTCGACGGCCGGCCGCATCCTCCCCGTCGGAGGAAGGATCCATCCCAGGGAGTCGCGAGGTCCCGCGAGCTCCCGCTTGACCTGCCAGCACCCGACGGCGGAAAGGCCCGCGCCATGAGTGATGTCACGCTGATGGACCTCCACCTGGTGCTTTGCTAGGCTTGGCGCATCGACGGACAGGCTCGGCCGCTGATCCGGGCCGCGGGCCCGCGGAGCGTATGTCCTCTCCAGAGACCTCCTCCAGCGACGAACTGGAGGTCCAGCCTCACCCCGCACGCGGGTCGGGCCTGCCCGCCACCCGCGACCCTCTTGTCGACGCCAAGTTCGTCATCCCGCGCCGACCGTCGGGGATCCTGCGCCGCACGAGGCTGCTGCGTCAGCTTCGGTCCGCCGCGGACCGCCACGTCATCGCGATCGTGGCGCCACCCGGCTATGGCAAGACCAGCCTCCTCGTCCAGTGGGCGACGGAGAGCTCCGGGCCGGTTGCCTGGCTGACGGCCGACGACGGCGACAGCGACCCGGTCGTGTTCCTCACCGACCTGGCGACGGCGATCGACCGCCTCGAGCCGCTCGGTCCGGAGCTCTTCGGTGCGATCGCGTCGGCCGCGGTGCCGAACCTGACCGTGGTCGGTCGATTGCTGACGGGAATGTCCCGGCCCTCTCCGCCTGTCCGGATCGCCATTGACGACGGGCACAGGATCACCTCCCGGGCCTGCCTTGACATCCTCGCGGAGCTGATCACCCATCTGCCCGAGGGGTCGCAGGTGGCCGTCGCGGCACGCGCACGAATGCGCCTCCCGCTCGCGCGCTGGCAGGCCGATGGCTCATTGCTCGAGATCGGCCCCGATGAGCTCGCCATGGACGAGCGCGAGGCCGTCGGGCTGGGCCGCGAGCTGGGACTGAAGCTGCCGGTCGACGCGACGAACACCTTGAGGCGACAGACCGAAGGGTGGCCGGCCCTGCTGACACTGGCGGCGCTCGATTCCCGGAAGTCCACGAGAAGCCCGCAGTCGATCGACGCCCGATCGGATGAGACCGTCTCCGAATACCTGCGGTCCGAGGTGCTCGAGCGCCGCTCCGCGGCCGAGATCTCCTTCCTGACCCGAACCTCGATCCTCGAGCGGCTCTCGGGGCCGCTCTGCGAGGCGGTGGTGGGTGAACGTGGGTCGATGGATGCCCTGCAACAGCTTGCACGGTCGACCCTGCTGGTCGTCGACTACGGCGGTACGTATCGGTACCACACGCTGCTGAGGGAGTTCCTCCGGCGCGAGCTCGCGGTCCGCGAGCCCCATCGTGTGAGCACCCTCCACCGGCGAGCAGCCGCCTGGTACGAGGCGAACAACGCCATCGAGCCCGCGGTCGATCATGCGTTCGCGGCAGGCGATCTCGACCTCGCCGCGATGCTCGTCGGCAGCAGCTTCGGCGTCTATCACTGGACGGGCCGTCGAGCGACGATCCGGGCGTGGGCGAGGCGTGTTGGCGCCGCCGCACTCGCGGCCCGCCCGTGGCTTGCCGTGCTGGCGGCCTGGGAGGAGATGGCCGCCGGCGACGTCGGGGCGACGGTGCGCTATGCCGACATCGCCGAGCGTGGAACGTTCGCGGGCAGACCGCCAGACGGCACCGCCTCCTTCGAGGCCGGCAGGGCGATGCTCCGGGCGGCGATGGCCCGGCAGGGCGGCGAGGATGCGCTGGCGAATGCAGCCTGGGCGGTTGAGCTCGAGGGGAACGTCGGCTCCTGGCAGGACTTCGCGCTCTGGCAGCTGGCCATCGCGCGTCTTACGATGGGCGATCGGGATGGCGCGGACGCGGCCTTTGCCGAGGCGATCGTCGCAGCCCGCGCTGACGGCCACGACGCAATCCGCTACAGCGTGCTCGGGCACCGTGCTCTCGCAGCCGCGGATCGCGGCGCTTGGGATGCCGCCACGACCCTGGTCGCGGAGAGCGACGCGATCGTCCCCGCACCCCAGGTCGAGGGGTACTTCTCGAGCGCGCCGTCGCGTGCCGTCCGCATCGGGTTGATGATCCACAGCGGTGACGTCACGGGCGCGCGTCGCGAGCTCGCTCGCGCGATGGGCTTGCGACCGCTCCTGTCCGCCGCGGGCCCCGGCGGGGCCGTCCAATGCCTCATCGCGTTCGCCCGCGCCCACCTGGCCGTCGACGATCCAGTCGGTGCGCGTGCTCTCGTTACACAGGCACGGGAGGTGATCCGCGATCGCCCCGACCTCGGTGTCCTCCCGGCCGAGGTGGACGCGCTCCGGGCGACCCTGGCGACGCGGTCGCCCAGGCGCGGAGAGGGTGCCACGGGCCTTACGGTCGCGGAGCTCCGCGTCCTCGGCCTCCTTCCCTACTACCTCTCCTTCAAGGAGATCGGGCAGCGGCTTGGCGTCAAGGAGACCACGGTCAAGTCACAGGCGCTCGCGATCTACGACAAGCTGGGCGCGGCGACCCGCAGCGACGCGGTTGACCTGGCCGTCGACGCCGGGCTCCTCGAGCGCTCCTGGCCCGCCGCGGCAGCCCTGCCGTCGAAGCGATCCGTTCCCGCGGACTGATGACGGGCGGATCGTGGGCATCCTCCGACGGGGAGGATGTTCAGGCCGTCGGGAACGGCCGAAATACGGGGACGGTCGACCCGTGGGTAACAGGCGAGAGGCCGCGGGTCGTGGAGTCCTCCCATCCGGGTGTGTTCCGATGCCGGTGAGTTCCGACAAGGACCGCGTCGATGACCGCTCATGAATCTCCCGGCGGAGGACCGGATCCAGGGCCGGATGCGAGTCCGGCAACGCCTGGCGATGGTCGAGCCACCGCCCAGGGAGGTCCGGCCCGAGCACAACGACGTCGGCCGCCGGCCGTCACCATCGTGGCAGTCACCTACCTGGTCCTGTCAGTCGCCTGGGCGGTCCTGGCGATGCAGGCGCTGATCTTCGCCCACCTCCTTCTCCCGCCAGCCGGCGGCGTCGTCGACACCGAGTCGCTGCGGGCCGGCCTCACCGTCCTGGGCGCCGTCGTTGCGATCCGGCAGGTGGCCGTTGGCGTCACGGCCTTCGTGGCCGGCATCGCACTCCTCCGGATGCACCCGCGTGGCTGGCTCCTCGGCCTGGTCGCCGCGGTCATCGTCCTCGCGGGGATCTACCTGACCTGGGAGAACCTCCGGACGGCCAGCGAATGATCGGCTCCGCGCCCGAGGCCCGCCGTCCGCTGGTCCCGGACTGGCTGCGCAACTCTGCCGCACTCGGCTGGCGTGTCCTCGTGGTGTTCGCGCTGGTCGTCGTCCTCGCCGATCTCGCGGTGATCCTGGGGACCGTCGTCGCGTCGATCCTGTTCGCCGTGATCGTGGCCGTCCTGTTCGCGCCCATCGCGACCCGGTTGCGTGATCGGGGCTGGTCGCGGACCAAGACGGCGGGCGCGGTGACCTTCCTGGCGATCCTCGTGATCGGGCTGATGCGTGGTTCTTCTCGCGGTTGCAGTTGTCCCGCTCGTCCCCGGGATCGTCGCGACGATCCAGTCGGGGCTGGCCAGGCTCCAGGCGGACGCCTTGTCGAGCGGCCTGGGAGGGCAGCTGGGCGACGCGCTCGGACAGGTGCGATCGAACGCGGAGGCGTGGATCGCGAGCCAGGTCGGGAGCGTCGCGGCCTGGTTGGCGACCGCCGTCACCGTGACGATCCTGGGGAGCATCCTCACCTTCTTCCTCCTCCAGGACGGCGACAAGGCGTGGGTCTGGGCATTCCAGGCGATGGGCAGCGGCTCGCGTGAGTTGATCATGTCCAACGGAAACAGGGCCCTGCGGGGAGTCGGGATCTGGCTCCGCGGGACGGCGGCCCAGGCAGCCGTCGACGCGGTCACCGACTTCGCCTTCCTGTGGTTGCTCGGCGTCCCGGGCGCCCTTGCCCTGTCGATCTTCGCCTTCTTCGCCGGCTTCATCCCATACCTCGGCGGCCTTCTGCTCATGACCGTGCTGCTCACCGTGACGTACGCGACGGGCGGCCTCGCGGCTGCCGCCACGCTCCTCGTTGCGGTCATGGTGGTCAACGTCTTCCAGACGTACGCCCTCGCCCCGATCGTCTACCGGGGAGCCATCCGGATGCACCCCGCCGTCGTGCTCATCGCCCTCCCGATCGGCGCGGCCATGGCCGGGGCGGTGGGCCTGTTCCTTGCCGTCCCGGCGGTCGCGTTCGGATTTGCCGTCGCGGGTCCCCTCATCGACGCCATCGGCACGGATGTGGCGGATGCCCAGCGCGAGTCGAGCTCGATCGTGCCGCTGTGGCTGGACCGCCTCGCGCAGTGGAGCTGGCGGCTCCTGATCGGGCTCGGCTTCCTGGGCGTGGCGGTCCTGCTCGCAGTCCAGGTCCCGATCGTCCTCATCCCGGTCACCCTCGCCATCATCCTCGGAGCCACGCTCGCGCCGATCTACCGCCTCCTTCGAGCCAGGGGCTGGAGCCCGACCCGGGCGGCTGGGATCGTGACCGTGACCTCGATCGTGATCACCACCGTCGTGGTCGTCCTCACCCTGGTGAGCCTGGCGACCCAGATGGGCCCGATCGTCACGGCCGCGAGCGACGGCGTCAGGCAGGCCGTCGCCTCGAATCCCCAGGTGCTCGCCTGGCTGCAGTCGCTCGCATCGAGCTCGGCCAACGTCCTCCTGCAGGCCACCCAGGCAGTCCTGGCCGGATCCATCGGGCTGGTCGTCGTCAGCGTCATCGGCGTCCTGCTGACCTTCTACTTCATGCGCGACGGACCGCAGCTCTGGTCGTTCGCGACGTCGCGGCTCGCCGAGTGGCGCCACGCCGAAGTCGACGCCGCCGGAGGTCGTGCGCTCGGGGTCCTGGGGGGCTACATGATCGGCACCGGTGCGATCTCGCTCTTCGGGGCGGCCACCCAGCTCGTCATCATGACGATCCTCGGAATCCCGCTCGCGCTGCCACTCGCGGTGCTCTCGTTCTTCGGCGGGTTCATCCCCTACATCGGCAGCTTCCTGACCACGGGGTTGGCGTTCTTCGTGACACTCGCCCTGGGGACTCAACAGGACGCGGCGATCATGGCCGTCTACACCGTCGTCTTCAACGTCGTCCAGGGGAACTTCGTGGCTCCAGTCGTGTATGGGCGAGCGGTCAATATCCACCCGGCGATCGTCCTGCTCGCGATCCCGGCCGGCGCAGCACTGGCGGGGATTGCCGGGATGTTCCTCGTCGTGCCGTTCATCGGAGTGATCGCGACGACGTGGCGGACGGGACTCCTGGTCTTCGCCGACGGCCCGGTGACGGCGGACGTCGACCGCGATGCCGACGGTCTGGCAGAGGGAGGGACCGCGGGAGCCGCTGCAGTCTCCTAGGATCCGCAGTCCCGCACCCGGGCGGTACGTCTCGCGGTCCGCCCGCCGATCTCACCACGAGGTAAGCGTCCCTTCCTCGAGCTGTGACCAGCTGACGACGGCCTTCCGCCCGGAGGGTCGGATCGACGCACGGGCTCACGGGCGGGTAAGAGGTGTTTCCTCCGACGAGGAGGATGTCACCGCCGTCGGGAGCAGCCGAAATAGGGTCGCCCGCGGGGAGGACGTGCGTTCGCTATCGAAGCGAGTCCGACCGGCGCCCGGACCTTGACCTGTGAACGCCGACTTCGAGGTCCCCTGGGACTCGCGGAGTGAGCCAGGGTCGCGTTCGGCGCAATTCGAAAGGACGTCCTTGATGCCAGAGATCGGACCGAAGCGAATACGGGAGTTCATCGAGCCGTTCCGGGTGGAGCCCGGGCGCCGCGTCCGGCTGCCGCGCGATTTCGATACCAGCGGCCGCCGGCAGCAGTCCAAGGCCGAGGCCAAGGCAATCCTCGCCCAGGGCATCGAGATCCTGGCCGAGTACCAGGAGCGACTCGCGGCCCAGGACACGTACGGCGTGCTCGTCGTGCTCCAGGCGATGGACGCCGCGGGCAAGGACGGGACCATCCGCCACGTGATGAGCGGGGTGAACCCGCAGGGCGTCCAGGTCAGCAGCTTCAAGATCCCGTCCTCCGAGGACCTCGACCACGACTACCTCTGGCGGTACGCGAAGAAGCTTCCGGAGCGCGGCAACATCGGGATCTTCAACCGCTCCTACTACGAGGAGGTCCTCGTCGTCCGCGTTCATCCCCAGATCCTCGCCGGCCAGAAGCTGCCGCCGGCGTCGAAGCGCGGTGACGTCTGGAAGCGCCGTTTCCGCGAGATCAACGACTGGGAGCACTACCTGACCGACCAGGGCTTCCGGATCGTCAAGCTCTTCCTGAACGTGTCCAAGGAGGAGCAGCGTCGCCGGTTCCTCGCCCGGATCGACCTGGCCGAGAAGAACTGGAAGTTCAGCGCCAACGACGCCAAGGAGCGGATGTTCTGGGACGACTACCAGAAGGCGTTCAGCGACGTCCTCAGCAACACCAGCACGGAATGGGCTCCCTGGTACGTCATCCCGGCCGACGACAAGCCGTTCGCCCGGGTCGCGGCCGCCGGCGTCCTGGCGCACGCGCTCATCGAGATCAACCCGCAGTACCCGAAGGTGAGCGCCGAAGCCGGCAAGGCCCTCCAGCTGGCCAAGGTGGACCTCGAGGGCCAGGCCCCGGCAGGCGCAGCGCCCGACCCGATCGAGGTCGAGATCGCCGAGCGGGCCGCGAAGAAGGCCGCCAATCCGAAGACGAGCGAGAAGACGGGTAAGGGGAAGAAGGCGTGAGTGGCAGCGCGCCATCCCCGGCTGTGAGCAGCACAGCCTGGTTTGCCCTCAGCTCGGATGACGCCCTGCGCCAGCAGGGCGTCGAGCTCGACAAGGGCCTGACCTCGGCCGAGGCCGACGCGCGACGGGCCAAGTTCGGCCCGAACAAGTTCACCTCGGCCAAGAAAGCCTCGCGTGCACAGCAGTTCCTGGCCCAGTACGCCGACCCGATGCAGATCGTGCTCCTCGTCGCGGGCATCGTCTGCCTGTTCCTGCCCGGCCAGTTCTTCACCGGCGTCATGCTCCTGCTCCTCACGCTGGGCAACGCCTTGATGGGCCTGAACCAGGAGAGCAAGGCGTCATCGGCGGCTGATGCCCTCAGCCAGTCACTGGTCGTCACCGCGAAGACCCGCCGGGACGGCAACCTCGTCGATCTCCCCATGGACCAGCTGGTCCCGGGCGACGTCGTCAACCTCCAGGCGGGCGACCTCGTGCCCGCCGACGCCCGCATCCTCACCGCGGCGACCCTCGAGATCGACGAGTCCGCGCTCACCGGCGAGAGCGTGCCCACCCCCAAGCAGGTGGACGCGGTCGCTGCCGACGCCGCCCTCGGCGACCGCGCGGACATGGCGTTCATGAACACCCAGGTCACCCGCGGTTCCGGCACGATTCTCGTCGTCACGACCGGCATGGACACCCAGGTCGGCCACATCAGCGGGATGCTCCAGGCGACCGCGGCCGAGGAGACGCCGCTGACGAAGCAGATCAACGGGCTGACGCGGCAGATCCTGATCCTCGCCGCCTTCGCGCTCACGGCGTCGCTCGTCCTGGGGATCGCCCGCGGCGTGCCGCTCCAGGAGCTCTTCCTCACCGCGGTCGCGTTCATGATCGCGGCCATCCCGACGGCCCTCCCGGCGATCGACACGGCCATTCTGTCCAAGGGCTCGCAGATGCTCGCGGCGGCGGGTGCCATCGTGAAGCAGCTCCGCTCGGTCGAGACCCTCGGGTCGACCTCGGCGCTCAACTCCGACAAGACCGGCACCCTCACGATGAACCAGATGACCGCCGTCCAGATGGCCATCGTCGGGCGGCGCTACTCGATCTCCGGCACCGGCTACTCGACCACCGGGCAGATCACCCACGCCGGCGGCCAGCCCGACGTCCCGCTCGAGCCGTACCTGCTGCCGATGGCCCTCTGCTCGGACGCCGAGGTCCGGGACGGCACGCTCACCGGCGACCCGTCCGAGGGCGCGCTCGTCGTCCTGGCGGCGAAAGGTGGCGTCGATGCGGACCTGACCCGCGAGCAGCACCCACGCATCGCGACCCTGCCGTTCGACGCGGCCTACAAGCTCATGGCCACCTTCCACGACTGGACCGACGAGAGCGGCCGCAAGGTCGTCCGGGCCTACATCAAGGGCGCCCAGGACCAGCTCCTCAAGCGCGCCGCGGCCGTCCACGGCCCGGACGGGAAGGAGGTCCCGATCGCGCAGCTGCGCGATGCCTACGTCGCCGAGAGCGACCGGATGGGCAAGGAGGGCCTGCGCCTGATGGCCACCGGCCAGAAGGACTTCGACGCGGCCACGTTCGACCCGAACGCCGACCTCCTGAAGGCCATCGACGGCCTCACGCTCCTCGCGCTCATCGGGATCACCGATCCCCCGCGACCGGCCGCCAAGGCCGCCATCGCCAACGCCCAGGCCGCTGGCGTCCACGTCCGGATGATCACGGGCGACGCCGCCGTGACCGGCGCGGTGGTCGCCGGCCAGCTGGGGATCCCGGGCAAGGCGATCACCGGCGCCGAGTTCGACGCCATGGGCGACGACGTGGCGCTCCAGGAGGTCGACGGCATCGGCGTCATCGGCCGGGTCTCGCCCCAGGACAAGGTCCACCTCGTGGACGTCCTGAAGAAGCAGGGCCACATCGTGGCGATGACCGGCGACGGCGTGAACGACGCGCCGGCCATCAAGAAGGCCGACATCGGCATCGCCATGGGGATCACCGGCACGGCGGTCACCAAGGCCGCCGCCGACATGATCCTCACCGATGACAACTACGCCACGATCATCAAGGCGATCAGCATCGGTCGCAACGTCTACGACAACCTCCTGCGCTTCATCCGCTTCCAGATGGCGGCCTGCTACGGATACATCACGGTGTTCCTCGGCTCGTCGCTCCTCAACATCCTGGGCGGCGTCCCATTCCTGCCCCTCCAGACCATGTGGCTCAACTTCACGGTCAACGTCTTCCAGGCCATGGGCCTCGGGTTCGGGAAGCCCAGAGACGGTCTCATGGAGGAGAAGCCGCGGCCGAAGGACCAGAAGCTCCTGCCCCGTCCGCTCACCATCTGGCTCCTCGTCATCGGGCTCGTCATGGGCGGCGGCACCCTGGCCGTCATCGCGTGGGCGAGCGGCCACTACGGGAGCGATCTGATCGCGCGGACGATGGGCGTGACCACGTTCTCGCTGTTCCGCATCGCCTCGTCCCTGGAGACGGCCGACGAGAAGCGGTCGATCTTCAGCGGCTACATCCTCGGCAACCCGGCGCTGCTCAAGGCAACCGGGCTCTCCATCGTCACGATCGTGCTCGCGACCGAGCTCGGCATCCTCAAGAACGTGCTCGACATGACCAGCCTGACCGGCGAGCAGTGGCTCGTGTGCATCGGCGTGGCCCTGTCGCTGATCGTGGTGGAGGAAGTGAAGAAGCTGCTCAAAGTCTCAACGGGCGACGAGCCGGCGCTTGTCGCCGCCGTGCCCGCCACCGCGTAGGGCGGGGAGGTGGCCGACGAGTCCCTCGCCCCATTTCTCGCCGCCAAGGCGGTGGCGCCCGTCGCGGAGCGGACTGCCCGCCTTCATCACTGAGCTCTTCGTCGATCCCGTCGCGCGAGGCGCGTTGCTGGCGGGTTCGGTCGCCCTGGTCGCCGCGGCGATGGATCCACAGATCTGGACTCCCACGCTGCCGTCCATCCAGGAGGCCATTCGAGAGAACCCGCAATTCGAGACTCTCGTCCTGCTGGCGTCGATCGTCGCGTCGGGGCTGATCCTCGTCGGTGGCGCCGTCGGCGACTTGGGGCGGGCTCGCCGGGTCATCCTCGGCGGGCTCGTCGTCGAGCTGCTCGCAGGCGTGGTCACCTTGCTCGTGCCCGCGGGGCCGATCTTCCTCGTGTCGCGACTCGTCGGGCATGCCGGTGCGGCCTTCGTCATCCCGGTTTCGATCGCCCTTGTCGCCACGAGCTATCGCGGTCCGGTGCGGGCGACTGCGATCGGGGTCGCCTACGGCGCCTACGCTGCGGGCGGCGCCGCCGCGTCGATTGCGCTTCGGGCGGTGCCGGGAGAGCAGTGGCCGGCGCTGCTGGGCGCGATCGCTGCCTGCGTCATCGCGATCCGCCTCGCCTGGACCCGATCGCTCGAGCTGCGTCGGCCGTCGCAGGCGGAGCGCCCTCTCGTCGTCGCGGTCGCCGTCTGGGCGTTCGGGATCATCACGTTCACGGTCGGTGTGACCTGGATCGGCGGCGGTCTCGACAACCCGCTGCGTTGGGCGATGATCATCGGCGGTCCGGTCCTCGTGATCGCCTACCGGCGTCTCAGCCGAACGGCCAGCCTGGCCCAGTTCATCCGGCGTCGGATCGCGGTCGCGCTATTCGTCGGCGTCACGATCGCGATCTCAGAGACGGCGGCGGTGCTCAACCTGCCGCTGTACTTCCATCTCGTGCTCCGCTACGAGCCGTTGCTGGCTGCGGCCGCCGTCATCCCGCTCACGGGCGCGCTACTCCTCGCCGGACCCGTTGCCGGGGTCCTCCTCAAGCGGGTCCCGCCGCGATGGCTCGTGGGCGGCGGCGTCGTCTTCGTCGGTATCGGGAACCTGGTGCTCGCGGCCGTCGCCACCGAGTCCGCGTCGTACCTCGCCCTCGTACTCCCATGCCTGCTCATCGGCGCTGGGTTCGTCGTCGCGACGACCGTACGAACGGCCATCATCTTCGCCAGCCTGCCGGATGGGTTGCCGGCGTCGGCGGCAGCATTGAACGAGTCGTCAATCTCGCTTGGACGGCGGATCGGGATCGTGCTCGTCAGCGCGATCGTCGCTCAGGTGGCCATGGCCACCTACTCGGCCTCGGTTGCGGGGTTGCCGCCCACCGATTCCGCGGCAGCGATCGCTGCCTTCCGCACCGTCCTCGTGGCCGTCGGCACTCCCTCGTTCGCACAGGTGGCGACGACCGTCGCATCCTCCGACATCCGGCCGTATCTCGACGCCTATGCGGCCGGCCTGAACGCCGCCTTCCTGCTGTGTGGACTCGTCGGCGTGGTCGGAGGGGCCGTCGCCCTCCTCGCGTTCGGCCGCGCGGATCCGCTCAGGACCCGATGGGAATTCCAGGGCGAGCGAGGGTCGGCCGGGGCCTCCTGAGCCCCCTCGACCTCCAGCTCGTCCTCGAACGGTCTTCATCCGTCAAGGAGGATGCGTGGGGCGCCGTCGCCGAGCCTACTCTAGCCTGACACCGAGCCGGACCCGCCACGCAGATGGCGATGAGGTCTGCGCGCAGGCGGAGGGGAGTTGACGATGCTCCGACAGCTGGTTCTGGCGATCTTCGCCGACGAGGCGTCCGCGGACGCGGCCGCCGACGGGCTCAATAAGTGGGCTGGATGGGAGGCCGCGGCGAAGGCGATTGACACCCATCAGATCCAGGCGATGGGGGTCCTCGTGCTCGACGAGAACGGCAAGCTCAAGACCGAGAAGCTCGGCCCGCGAAGCATGGGGACGGGCGCCGGGATCGGACTCATCCTGGCCATGCTCACCCCGGTCGGCATGGCAATCGGGGTCATCGGCGGCGGGATCCTTGGCGCTCTCCACCACAGGAGCCTGTTCATCTCCAAGGCTGATCGAGAACGCCTCGGTCGCGAGCTGCAGGGGGGCAAGGCCGCGCTCGGGGTGATGACCGACAAGACGAGCGCGCCGGCCATCTCCGCCGAGCTCGCCTCCCTCGGCGGTCAAGCCGAGACCCATGAGCTCGACGACAGCGCTGTCGCTGAGGTCGACGCCGCTTCAACGGCGGCTCCGGCCGCCGCGTCGGACAACCCCACCGCATGACGAGCTCGCCGCGTCCCGCGCCTGCCACGCCGGGCTGATGGAATCCGACCGCAGCCCCGACGAGGCCGTGACCGACCAGTCTGTTCGGCGATCGGTGAGCGAACGTCGCGCGTCGCGAGCCGCCGATGTCCTGCCGCTCGACCGCTTCAACGCGTTCACCGACGGCGTCTTCGCGATCGCCATCACGCTGCTCGTCCTCGAGCTAACGGTCCCTGCCGTTGATGCTCGTCTCCTGCCCGCCCTCGCTGAGCAGTGGCAGGAGTTCCTCGGGTACCTGATCAGCTTCGTGTTCATCGGTGGGATGTGGGTCAACCACGCCGGGATGACGAAGCTGATGCGGCACGCCGACACGTTGGCGTACGGGCTCGACCTCCTGGTACTGCTCTTCGTGGGCGTCCTTCCGTTCTCGACCAACCTGATGGTCACCCACCTATCCGGTCCGGACGTCGAGGTCGCGGTCATCATCTACGGGGTCAACGTCCTCCTGGCGTCGCTCGCCCTGAGCCTGCTGATGTTCTACATCGCCAGCGAGCGGTCGCTCGTCATCGACGGCGTCGCCGACGAGACGTTGGAGGCCAAAGTCCGGCAGCGGTGGATCGTGATCGCCCTGAATGTCGCTGCCATCGCCCTCGCCTTGGTGGCGCCGATCGCCGCCGTCGCTGTGTATCTGGTCATGACGTTCCTCGCCCTGGCCCTCCCGTTGATCCACCTTCGTCGGCGCCGGCACTAGAACGAGGTCGGCCCAGACAGCACGACCCCCTGGCAACCCGGCAAGGCGGCGCTGCGGAGGACGGGCTGAGCCGGACGAAGTCCCGAACTTCGCCCCTCGTCTCCACGATGGTTACAAACGGTTACACCTGTGACCATCCGGCCCGGTCATGCGATCTGCGTGGCCGGTGTACGTAGGTCGGAACGGTCACCTCGGGAACAGGACCGAGGGGTAACAGGGCAGATTGGGGGCGACACGCCTCGTCTCGACCATGCGGGCAGCTTGCAGGATGGGTCAGCCCGACCAACTCACGAGGCCTGCCCGCCCACTGGCGGGCCCACGATGGATCCGCCGCCCGTCGGCGGCCTGACGGCAATGATGGAGGCGTTTGATGTCGACGAACGATCAGCCCACCTGCGAGGTGTGCGGGAGCCCGATCGAGCCTGGGGAGGCCGTCGTCCTTGGGCAGGAGGCCGAAGGCGTGACCCTGATCGGGCTCAATGATCCGGGAGCGGAGGGACGGGTGGCGATGTTTCACGAGGAGCATTGGCCGGAGAGAGTCGGCGAATGGCGGGAGCGCGATCGTGGCCACGAGCGCTGAGCGAACGGCACGAGGGCGGATCAAACAGCTCGGGCGCTACGAGATCTCCGCGACGCGGTGAACGGCGCTCAGGACGTTCGTGACCGGGATGAGCAGGATCGGCTGACGCCGAGGCCAGCGGCTGGCGGTTCGCGCGAACTGGACGAGTCAGGCGTTCGGCGGCGCGAGCAGAGGCCCGAGCGTCTGAATCAGATCCGGCGTGGTGACGCTCGAGCGCTCACTTGACCTCGCGGGGAATCGGTGTTGCTAGCCGGATCATCAGGCAACCCAACGGATCGAACTGGCTGTCCTGGCTTACCGATCCCGTTGCATGCCGAGTCCGTCCCGCCCGTGTTCCGCCCATCGTGCAAGCAGGATGGAGGGTGCGGACGTATTGTCTCCGGCTCGATCGGTGTCCCCCGGGCTAGACTCGTCGGCCGTACACATTCTCGTACGCACCGCCCCTTCCGACTGACCAACCCATGGCCGTAGCATCGAGGCTCGGCGGCTGGCGCCTCGGTCGGTCGCCCGGGTCTCGTCTCGGCGGGCGGTGCAGCAGGCGTTGCGGTCCGGCGGGTCGATCGTGGTCGGACTCACGCTCCGGCGGTCGCTGACGGCGCTCGGGTCGACGACCGGGGCGTCCGCGCCGCGACGGCTCCGCGGCCGCGGTTCTGGTTCGGGGTGGTCGTCCCAGGCGTGACGACCCTCGGGCGAGACCGGGGCCGCAGAGCTGAACGAGGCCAGCCCGTCGAATGACAGGTACGCGAGGTCCTTCTATGAGGTCGCCCCCGACATGGTCACTGGCATCGACAACCAAGACAACCGCCTTCTCCGCCGCTCCGGCGACCCCTGGTCGGCAGCGATCGGGTCCGCGAGCCGCTGGTCGGCGCCCCGATCCCTGCCCGCCATTTCGTGCGTGGTCGCGCACGATCGGAGCGGAGACCCCACACACCCATGATCGGTGCCTTCGTCGCAGCGCCGGCACCTCCCTCCCGGGTGATCGTGGACCCGGGCATGCTCCCGGTCCGCGACCGCGCCGCGCTGCGCATCCTCTACCGCGCCGACGTCGCCACGACCGCCCAGCTCACCACGCTCGTCTACGGCCGTCGCCAGACCGCCCAGGAACGCCTCGCCGCCCTCTACCGCGCGGGCTACCTCGAACGGGCCGTCCTGCCCCCGTCCACCCGCGGTGGTGCCCCCTTCGCCTTCCGGGTCTCCCCCCGCGGACGTCGGCGCCTCCACTACGACCCGCTCACCCGTTCCCGGGCCGGCACCCAGCTCCGCCACAGCCTCAACAGGGTGGAGACCGTCTGCGCGCTCCTGGCAGCGCAGCCGCCCGATGCGACCGAGCCGCTCGCTGTCCGCCTGGCTGACCGAGACGATGGCCCATGACACCCTGCCGGGGACCTACCCCGACGCAATCGTCGTCCTCCGGGGTGCGAGCGGCTCGGCGGTCCTCTGTCTCGAGATCGACGAGAACACCGAGCGGGCGCCGGTGATCCGCGACAAGCTCGTCCGCTACGACAAGGCGCTCTGGTCGCGGACCTGGTGCGTGGTCTTCGTGGCCGGCTCACCCGAGCGGGCGGCGCGCCTGGCCGCCATCGGGCGGGCGAAGCCCTCCGCCGGCCTCGTCCGGAAGGCCTGGGCCCTCGTCCTGCCCGACCTGCGCGCCAGGGGGCTCGCGGCGCCGGTCGTGGCGCTCAACCCGAGCGTCGCCCGGACCACGGTCGGCGGCCTCCTCGTCGACCCGGCGGCACGGGGCTGCCCGACGCCGGTCGGCTCCGAGGCCTGGCTGCGGCTCCTGGGCAACGGCGGGATCGAGGACCACGCCGAGGCGCTTCGGTGAGGCGAGCGACAGGGCCGGCAACCCGAGCCGACCTGGCAGCGTGGGGTCGCATCGGTGGCCTCACGACGAGCGCACGTTTCGGCGGTGAGGCGATGACGAGGCCAGCTCGGCGGGGGTTCTGGCTGCGCTTCGAGCGGGAGGTCGACCCTGAGTTGCAGCTGCCTGCAAGGGAGCGTGCCCTGCGCACACAGCGGGCACTGCATGCTCATATGCTGCGTCTTGCCCGGGCGAGTGCCGATGCGCGCGCCCACGGGCGAGTCCGGCGAGATGCGAGCGCCGCCGACGCCCGCCCAGGGCCGCGGCAGCGACACGAACGCCGCGTCTATCGGGGCGCCGACTGATCGTTTCCCGCGTCGTGGCGGTGACGGGATTCGACTGGACGTCGTTGGCGTCAGCGGTCCTTCGCGAGCCGGTCGACCGGGCTCAGGGCGCGGGCCGCGGCGATCGCCCGTTCCGCCCGCGTCGACGCCGCATACCGGGCCACCATGTCACGGCTGCGCCACCCGACGACGGCCATGAGGTCCGTCTCCTGCATGCCGCCGGCGAGCATCATGTGGGCGTAGGCGTGCCGGAACATGTGCGGGTGGACGCGCGTCGTCATGCCCGCCTGGAGCCCGCGGTCCCGGACCAGCTCGGCCAGGCCCGACTCCGTCAGGCGGCCCTTCTGGCCGACCCAGAGGGATGCGAGCTCGGCCTTCGGATGCTTCGCCCGGGCCCGCAGGTAGCGATCGACCGCGCGGACCGTCAGTGCGCCGATCGGAACGAGCCGCGTCCGGCTGCCCTTGCCGGTCACCCGCAGGAGCGCCTGCTCGAGGTCGACGTCCGCGAGGCCGAGGTTGAGGACCTCGGCACGGCGGGCGCCCGTGTCCATGAAGATCCGAAGAACGGCCTCGTCGCGGCGCCCGGCGAACGTCTTGTCGCGCTCGCACGCCGCGAGGAGCGCGCGGAGCTCCGCCTCTCGCAGGACGGGCGGTGGTTCCTCGGGCAGGCGCGGCGGCTTCATGCGCTCCATCGGGTTGTCCCGGATCTCGCCCTTCTTCGAGGAGCCAGCGGAAGAACGCGTGACAGCCGCGATAGCGGTTGTGCGCCGTCGCGGGCTTCCAGTGCTCGAGGAGGTCGGTGATGAACGCCTCGACGTGCTCGCGGTGGATCGCGGCGGGCGCGGTCGGCATCCCATGGCGGTCAAGGAAGGCGGCGAGCTGGGAAACAGCGGTCGAGTACGTCGAGATCGTCGCCGGGCTGATCCGCTGGGCGCGCAGGTGCCGGCGCCAGCTGGCCAGGAGTTCGGCAAGGTCGCCCGGGACCGTAGAATGGGCCGTGCCGGTGGGGCTCGCTTCCATCGCTCTGGGCCTCAGCCGTGGGTCTTGGTCGACGCACAGCATATGCGATACGAGCGGTGAAGGTCCAGCCTCTACCGGCGGAACGTCGAGTATCCTGCGATATTCACGTTCAGAAACCGTCGGGGTGTAGCGCAGTGGTAGCGCACGTGCTTTGGGAGCACGAGGTCGTGGGTTCGAATCCCACCACCCCGACCATCCTGTCCCGCCGCTCTCGTGGTGACATACCCATTGCTCCGCGCCGGTCGGGCGAGGTCGCGGAGGTCGATGCCGTCGACGACGAGGCCGTCATCGTTACCGACTAACGCGGGAATCAGGAGGATGGTGGGGTCTTCTGCTGCTGCGCGAGCTGCTTCTGGACCTCCTGGTCGATCTCGTTCTGGCGGCGCTGCCGAGCGCGCCTGACGACGATCAAGCCCATGATCCATGGCCAGATGAGCGCCACCACCAGGCCGACGAGGATCGCCAGTGCCCAGTTGGGCGTGGCCGGTGTCGCGAACCCGCCACTGAGCCAGTACACGATCAAGAACGCAACCACTCCAAGGATGATCCCGGTGATCCGCCGAATCATTGCGAGCCCTCCATCCATCGAGCGGCCTCGCGCATGTGGCGCAGCGCCCTTGGCCTGAGCCTAGGCGCCGCGGGGTCGGCCCGTCAACAAATCGAGCGTCATCAACGTCTCGGTCTCCATCGCACTCTGTTCGGGAGGTGGTAGTCAGCGCCCCTGGATCAGCGATCGGTTGCGCCCGCAGCTACCACCGACTTCACTGCCCCAGCAGTCACTGCGGCGACTTGGTTGTGGCTGAGTGCGAGCGGTGAACGACCAGCGCCACGTAGCACAGCTCGAACCGGTCCGGCCCATCCAGCGAAGAGATGGTGATGATGTCGTGAGAGACCATCCAATCTGGAGGCCCGCGTGAGTGACATCGGCACGATCGTGATCATCGGGGCTGGCCTCGCCGGCGCGAAGGCGGCCGAAGCCCTCCGGAAGGAGAGCTACGACGGCCGGATCGTGCTGCTCGGCGACGAGTCCCACGCGCCGTACCTGCGTCCGCCGCTTTCGAAGGACTACCTCCGCGGGGAGAGTCCCTTCGCCAAGGCGCTTGTCCACCCAGCGGAGTGGTACGAGGAGCAGCGGATCGAGCTTCGACTGGCGACGCCTGTCACCGCGATCGGTCCGCGCGCGCGAGAGGTCGTTCTCGCCGACGGCAAGCGCCTCGCCTTCGACCGCCTCCTGATCGCGACCGGATCCGCACCCGATCGATTGCCCATCCCCGGCAGCGACCTCGCCGGCGTGCACGACCTGCGCACCGTCGAGGACGCCGACCGCATCCGTGACGCGGCCGCCACGGCGCAGCGGGTCGTGGTGATCGGCGGTGGCTGGATCGGCGCGGAGGTCGCGGCGTCGCTCCGCCAGCTCGGCCGGCCGATCGCGCTGGTCGTTCCCGGTGCCGTGCCCTTGGAGCGCGTGCTCGGGCTGGAGGTCGGGACCGTGTACCGAGACCTCCACAGCGAGCAAGGAGTGGACCTGGTCGTGAACCAGCGAGCGGCGGCATTCCGCGGCGGCAACGCCGTCGAGGCTGTCGAGACAGCCGACGGCACGCGGGTGGAGGGCGATCTCGTCGTTGTCGGCGTGGGCGCCGAGCCGCGCACCCATCTCGCCTCCGCCGCGGGACTGGACGTCGGCGACGGGATCCTCGTCGACGAGAACCTCGAGACGAGCGAGCCCGGGATCTTCGCCGCCGGCGACGTCGCCGCCGCGTGGCATCCGCTGCTCGGCACGCGGCTCCGGATCGAGCACTGGGACAACGCTCGTCGCCAGGGCCGGGCGGCCGCCCGCAACATGCTGGGCATGGCCGAGCCCTATCGGCGGATCCCCTACTTCTACTCCGACCAGTACGACCTCGGCATGGAGTACGCCGGCTACGCCCCGGCATGGGAGCGCGTCGTCTTCCGGGGCGACACCGCCAGTCGGACCTTCGTCGCGTTCTGGCTGGCGGGTGGGCGCGTCGTTGCCGGGATGAACGCCAACGTCTGGAAGGTCAACGACGCGATCGCAGCCCTCGTCGCCTCGTCCGAGCCCGTGAACGTGGAACGGCTCGTTGACCCGGCCGTGCCGCTCGATGACCTCGACGCTCTCCTCGTGGGGGGTCGACGGGCCGCGATCTGACGGCCGGCTCGCAGCGTCGGGATCGGATGGCCTACGATCCCCCGACCGAAGGCCAGCCCTTCGGCCTGCCCGAGGTCACGATGCCCGGTCGTCCACTCAAGGTCGGCGTCCAGCTCCCGGAGGTCGAGTGGGAGCCCCGCTGGCCCGATATTCGCGCGATGGCGCTCCGTGCCGAGGACCTCGGGTTCGATTCGCTCTGGTGCGGCGATCACCTGCTGTACCGGCGGCGCGGCGATGATCGGGCCCGGGGGCCGTGGGAGGCGTGGACCCTGCTGGCCGGCCTGGCCGCGGTCACGTCGCGGATCACGCTCGGCCCGCTGGTCGCCGCCACGGCGTTTCACGCCCCGGCGATGCTGGCGAAGCAGGCCGCGACGGTCGACGAGATCAGTGGCGGCCGCCTGGTGGTCGGTCTGGGGGCGGGCTGGAACGAGGTCGAGTTCGCCGCCTTCGGCTTCCCCTTCGATCGCCGGATCAGCCGCTTCGCCGAGGCCTTCACGATCATCCGCACGCTCCTGCGCGAGGGTGCGATCGACTTTGCCGGCGAGTTCTTCACGATCCGCGAATGCGAGCTCGTTCCGCGTCCCCGCCCGGGCGGGCCACCGCTCCTGATCGGCTCGGTCGGGCCGCGCATGCTGGAGATCGCGGCCCCGCACGTCGACGCCTGGAATGCCTGGTTCGATGCCTTCGGGAACCGGCCGTCGGGGATCGCGCCGTTGCGCGAGGCGGTCGACGCGGCCGCTCGAGGCGCCGGCCGCGATCCGGCCGGGATCGAACGCACGGTGGCGGTCCTCGTCCGCTTGCCGGGTGGAGCGGGGCGACTCCAGGGCGACGTGGACGCGGTGGAGACCCCGCCGCTGGAGGGATCGCCCGACGAGATCGCGGCGTCGCTGCGGGCCTTCGCCGCGGAAGGGATCGACCACGTCCAGCTCGTGGTCGATCCGATCACGCTGGCCTCGCTCGACGCGCTGGCACCGGTGCTGGAGGACCTGGACCGGGGCTGATCACGGCGCTCCGCGGACCCGACCGCGCGACGCCCGCGTGGTCCGGCGCCGGCCCCGGGCTCTGGGGGTCTCCTAGCGGGTCCCCCAGGCGTACACCTGCTTGACCATGCGCAGGTAGACGTAGGTCTCGGTCTCGCGCACGCCCTCCACCTGGCGCAGGCGGTCCGTGAGGAAGCGCAGGAGGGCGTCGTTGTCCTCGCAGACGACCTCGATGAGGATGTCGTACGAGCCCGCCGTGACGACGAGATAGGAGACCTCGGGGAACGTGGCGACCGTCTCGGCCACCTCGAGCAAGCGGTCTGCCTGGCAGCGGACACCGATCATGGCCTGTTGCTGAAACCCGAGCTTCAGGGGATCGGTGACGCCCACGATCTGCAGGATTCCGCGCTCGATGAGGCGGTTGGTCCGAGCGCGGACGGAGGCTTCGGAGACCCCAAGGGCGGCCGCGATCTGGGTGAACGGCCGGCGGCCATCCTGCTGGAGGTGCTCGATGATCCGCTTGTCCAGCTCCGAGATGTCCGCGCCCGCGCCCGCGCCGGCCCCGTCGTTCCGCGCCCGCAGATGCTGCGTCACCCGGATCCTGCCCCTCTCCGGCCGCGACCAGCCATGGCGCGGCGTCGCGCGACCGTACCAGACAGGGCGCCGCCCGACAATGAATTGCGTCGGTCGCAACGAGCGTCGCCGCTGCGCTCGACCTCGAAGCCCGGCGTCGGTGCACCCGGGCACCGGTTGCTGGCCTGCCCGTGCCCCGGACGGCCGTCCGCCGCCGAACCGGACGCGCACGCGCCGCGGCGCCGTGCGAGAATCCGCGCCGACACCGGATCGACCTCGGCGGGGAGCGCGCGAGCCGGGAAAGGGAGAATCGTGACCAACGCCTGGCTCGCGGCAGGGCTCGGCGTCATTGTCGTGCTCGACGCGGCCCTCCTGTGGCTCGTCGTGGCCCCCGCGCTCCGGCGCCTGCTGGCCGAGCGGAGCGTGGGCCGGCGCAATCGCGGAGCCGGCGATGCTGCGCTCGACCTGCATGCGATCGCCGCGCTCGACCCAACGTCGGTGCTCGCCGACGGATTCTCCGCGGCCGCCTACGACCGCGTCGTCCGGGTGGCCAGCTGGGCGTACCTCCTCTCGACCGCGGTGATCGTCTACGTGACGGGCCTTGCGGACGGGGCGGAGCAGGCCCTGTTCCTGGTCCTCGCCATCGGCGCGGTCTTCGTCCTCGTGGCCCATGACCTTCTCCCGGTCGCCGGCCTCGGGCCCGGGCGCTTCGCGATCGAGGGCGCGGTCGCGATCACGATCGTCAGCCTGGTCGTCCTGCTCACCGGCGGAGCCGCGAGCCCGTTCTTCTACGCCTACGCGCTCGTGGTGGCCGGAGCGGCACTCGTCGTCCGCCCGCTGGCGACCGTGGCCCTGGCAGCGGTCGCGATCGGGGGCTACCTGGTCGCCGTCGTGGCCGCTGCGGGCGGTGCCGGCATCGAGCCCGACCTCGTGACGAGGGTGGCGGTCAACCTGACGGCCCTGGTGCTGCTGGCGTGGGTGGCGATGGTGGTCGCCAGCGAGGAGCGGCGCACGCGCGATGCCGCCGTGCGGCTCTCCACGATCGACGCCCTCACGGGCCTGGCCAACCGCGGCTACATCCTCGCCGCCGTGGAGCGCGAGATCGATCGAGCCACCCGCTACCGGCGCAGCTTCTGCCTCCTCATGGCCGACCTGGACGGGCTCAAGGAGATCAACGACACGTATGGCCACCGGGTCGGCGATCGTGCGCTGGCGGCGGTGGCCGCGGTGATCCGCGAGAACGTTCGCCGGATCGATACTCCGGCCCGGCTCGGCGGTGACGAGTTCGTGGTCCTGCTGCCCGAGACGGACCGCGAGGGCGCCCGGGTCGTGGCCGACAAGATCCGCCTCGGAATCGGTGCCATCCAGCTCGGCGACCGCCGCCAATCCATCCCGGTCGGCGTCTCGATCGGGCTCGGCGAGTGGTCTGTAGGGCGCTCGCTCGACGACATCATGGCCGCCGCCGACGACGCGATGTACGAGAGCAAGCGGCTGCTCCGGCGGCGGCCCAACGGGCGGACGGCGCTCGCGCCGGTCGGCCCCGGCCGTTCCGATACCTGGGCGGAACCGGACGACTCGCCCGCGGCAACGGGAGCGAGCCGGCCCGGCGAGCGCCGCTGACGGGCGGCGGCCCGGTCCGCATCGAACGCCCGCCCGCGGGCGGTTCGGGTCCGTCCTCGCTCGGTCCGCACCGGGCGCCCGCCCGCGGGCGGGCGCCGGCGGTTCATGTCGGCCATCGGCAGCCGCCCACGGGCAGGACGCTGGCTCCGCGGTGCCGGCACGGGACCGACGGGCCTGCGGGGTCGTCGGTGTAGGATCGCGGCCCATGGAAGGCTTCACGACGCGGGCGATCCGCGCCGCCTCGCGCGCTCCCCGAGTCGATCAGCGGCCGACGTCTGTCCCCATCTACCAGGCGGTCACGTTCTCGGCCGCCGACGCCGACGAGCTGGGCGCCGTCACGACGGGTGCGACGGAGGGATACGTCTACGCGCGCCTTGGCAACCCCACCGTCGACGCCCTGGCCGGCGCTGTTGCCGAGCTCCACGCGGCGGAGGCCGGCTTCGCGGCCGCGACCGGGATGGCCGCCATCCATCTCGCCGTCGGCTCGCTCGTGGGCGCCGGCGATCGGATCGTCGCGACGCGCAGCCTGTACGGCACAACCCGCTCCCTCTTCACCCGGGTCCTCGCCCGCCTTGGCGTGACGACCGAGTTCGTCGACCCGGACGACCCGGGGGCCGTGGAGTCCGCGCTGGCGGCGGCGCCGACTCGCGTTCTCTACCTGGAGACGATCTCCAACCCCACGGTCGCGGTCGCGGACCTCGCCGTCCTGGCAGCGCTCGGGCACCGCCACGGGGCCGTCGTCGTCGTGGACAACACGTTCGCCTCGCCCGCGCTCTGCCGCCCACTCGGCCTCGGGGTCGACCTGGTGGTGGAGTCGGCGACCAAGTACCTGTCGGGTCACTCCGACGTCCTCGCGGGCGTCCTCGCCGGCTCGCGCGAGCGGATCGCCGCCGTGCGCGCCCTCCACGTCGACACTGGCGCCACGCTCGCGCCGTTCTCGGCCTTTCTCGTCCTGCGCGGGATCCCGACGCTGGCCCTGCGCATGGAACGGCACGCGGCGACGGCCGCCCGCCTGGCGGCGTGGCTCGAGTCCGCGCCGGGGATCGTCCGCGTCCTCTACCCGATGCTGGCCTCGCACCCCGACCACGCGACGGCCGTCCGCCAGCTGTCGTCCGGGAGCGGCATGCTGGCGGTGGAGCTGGCCGGCGGCGCCACCGCGGCCGCCGCCTTCGCCGACGCCCTGCGGATCCCCGAGCGGACCGCGTCGCTCGGAAGCATCCACACGATCGTCGTGCACCCGCCCTCGACCACCCACCGCCAGCTGAGCCCGGCGGAGCTCGCGGCCGCCGGCATCGCCCCCGGTCTCGTGCGGATCTCGGTCGGCCTCGAGGATGCCGACGACCTCGTCGCGGACATCGACCAGGCCCTCGCGGCCGCCCGCGCGGCCGGATGACGGCACCCCGCGTCGCCCTGCCCGCGGGGGCCCGAGCGCTGCCCGCCAGAGAACCCCTCAACGCCCCGGCACGCCTCGGACGGGCCACCTACGGGCTCCTTACCTCCGTCCGCTTCGCCGTCGCCCAGATCGCCGCGATCGCCGTTGCCGGCGTCGTCGGGATCGTCATCCCCCAGCTGCCGGGAGTCGCCTTTCGCTCCGCTGCCGACTACGCCGCCCAGGTCGACCTCGTGCGCGCCCGGGTAGAGCCGTCCCTGGGACCGGGCCTCACGTCGCTGTTTGAAGCCCTCGGCTTCTTCCGCGTGTTCACCGCGTGGTGGTTCACCGCCCTCCTGGCCCTCCTCGCGGTCTCCATCGTCGTCTGCACGCTGGACCGGACGCCCCGCCTGTGGCGCTCGGCGCGCGATGTCCGGGTCATCCAGCCCGACCCGTTCTATGACCCCGAGCTGCCGGACCGGGCCGTGATCGCCGGCGGCCTGGACGCCGTCGCGGTGCGTGAGGCCCTGCGCCGCGGACACTTCAAGGTCCGCGAGGCCGAGGCCGCGGACGGCGTGCGCTACCTCTACGGCGACCGCCACCAGAACGCGAAGCTCTTCACGCTCGTCACCCACGCCGGCCTTGTCGGATTCCTCGTCGCGGCGGCGGTCACGAGTCGCCTCGGCTTCGAGTCCGGCATCCTGCTCCCCGAGGGCCAGGCGCTTCCCGTCGGCAGCATCGGCACCGCCGGGCTCGTGACCGTCAAGAACCTGGGGTTCACGGCTCCGCGGGACCCGAGCGGGAAGTTCACCGACTTCACGACGGACCTCGCCGTCTACCAGGACGGGGCGGAGGTCGCGCGCAAGGTCATCCGGGTGAACGATCCGCTCCAGGCGGCCGGCTACACGTTCCACCAGAACTTCTTCGGGCCGGCCGTGGACCTCACTCTCCGCGACGGCGCGGGTCGCCTGCTCTGGGCCGGCCCCGTCCCGCTCGACCAGGTGAACGCCGGGCGACCCTACGGGCGGCTCACGATCCCGGGCCGTGACGAGGGGATGGAGCTGCTGCTCGACACGGCTCCCGGCAAGGCGCCCCTCCTCGTGATGCTCGGCTACCGGCCGACGGGAATGGCCGCCGACGGCACCCTCCAGGTGGCCCCGACCTTCGTCGGCGGCGCGCAGGCCGGCCTCGAATACGCGAGCCCGGCGGGTGACCTGACGATCGCCTTCGAGAAGGTGACGGCCTACTCGGGCGTGGTCGTCAAGCGCGACCCGGGCGCGGCCCTCGTGTGGGTCAGCTTCCTGCTCCTCATCGCGGGCCTGGCGCTCACGTTCTACTTCCCCCGTCGCCGAACGTGGGCGCGGCTCGATCCATCCGGGGAGCTGCGCCTGGTCGCTCGCGCCGACCGCTACGTCGATCTCCGCCGCGAGTTCGGACGGCTGCTCGAGGACCTCGTCGCGCACCGGCGCCCCACCTGAGGCGGCACCGAGCAGCCCACCGACCGGCGACCGTAGGTCCGCACCGGCGCCCGGCAGCGCACGCGACCGCCGCGGGCGATCGAACGTGAAGGAAGACCCACGGATGGGTTGTCGTTGCGGGACATTTCGGAGTCCCCCGACGCCGGGGGCTTGGCCTGTCGCCGTCGGTCCTGTAGGTTCTCCACGATCCCGGATGCGTCCCTCGCCTGCCACGGCGAAGCTGCCGGGCGGACGCACGCCCGTCGGCGGTCGCCGAGAGGGCGACGCGCGAGTCACGACGCGGGACGCAACCGGCCACCAGCCTCGGAGTTCGACAGGGAGCCACATGACCGCTCGTCAAGCCGCCATCGCCGCGATCTCCGACCGCCGGGTCGCCTCGACGCAGGACTACCTTGAGCACGCCGGCGAGGAGATCTACGGCCAGTACGTGTTCCACGAGGTCGCCCAGCGGCAGTACCTGGCCAAGCCGATCTTCAGGCGGCTGCGGCGCACGATCGACGGCCTGGAGCCCTTCGACCCGGTGATCGCCGACGCGGTCGCCCACGGCGTCAAGGAATGGGCCCTCGCCCACGGTGCCACCCACTACACCCACTGGTTCGTGCCGATGACCGGCTCCACCGCCGAGAAGCACGACTCGTTCCTGAGCCCCACGGGCGACGGCCAGACGATCGCCGAGTTCTCGGGCAAGAACCTTCTCCAGGGCGAGCCGGACGCCAGCTCCTTCCCCTCGGGCGGGATCCGCGCCACCTTCGAGGCCCGCGGTTACACCGCGTGGGATGTCACCAGTCCGATCTTCCTCCAGGTCGAGCCCAACGGCGTCACGATGACCATCCCCACGGCCTACGTGTCGTTCACCGGCGAGGCCCTCGACCACAAGATCCCGCTGCTCCGCTCGCAGGAGGCCCTGGGCAGCCAGGCCCTGCGCATCCTGCGCTGGTTCGACAACACCACCGCCAGCCGCGTGTTCACCAGCATCGGACCCGAGCAGGAGTACTTCCTGGTCGACCGCCGCCTCGCCGAGCAGCGCCCCGACCTCCTGCTGACCGGACGAACGCTGTTCGGCGCCCCGTCGCCCAAGGGCCAGGAGCTCGAGGACCAGTACTTCGGCCCCATCCGCGAGCGGATCCTGGCGTTCATGATGGACCTCGACCGCGAGCTCTGGCGCCTCGGGATCCCGGCCAAGACGCGCCACAACGAGGTCGCGCCGGGCCAGTTCGAGATGGCCCCCGTGTACGAACCGACCTCAGTCGGCTCCGACCACAACATGGTCGTGCTGGCCACGATGCGGCGCATTGCCCACCAGCACGGCCTCATGTTCCTCTCCCACGAGAAGCCGTTCGCCGGCATCAATGGCTCGGGCAAGCACAACAACTGGTCGATGGGGACCGACGAGGGCGAGAACCTCCTCGATCCGGGCCACGACCCCCACGCCAACGCCCAGTTCCTGGCGTTCCTGGCGGCCGTGATCCGCGCCGTCAACGTCCACGCGGACATCCTCCGCGCGAGCATCGCCGACGCGGGCCAGGACCACCGCCTGGGCGCCAACGAGGCCCCGCCGGCGATCATGTCGATCTTCCTCGGCTCGCAGCTCGAGGATGTCATCGACCAGCTGGCGAAAGGTGGCGCGTCGGCATCGAAGCACGGCGGCGAGCTCGAGCTGGGCGTCACCTCCCTGCCCGTGCTGCCCAAGGACCACACGGACCGCAACCGGACCTCGCCCTTCGCGTTCACCGGCAACAAGTTCGAGTTCCGCGCCGTCGGCTCATCGGCGCCGATCTACTGGCCCCAGACCATCCTCAACTCGGCCGTGGCCGACTCCCTCTCCCAGCTCGCCGATGAGCTCGAGAAGCTCGAGCACGGCGACTTCGCCGGGCTGACGAGCATCCTGTCGGGGATCGTCAAGAAGCACCGCCAGGTCCTCTTCGAGGGCAACAACTACTCGGAGGAGTGGTATGCCGAGGCAGCCCGCCGCGGACTGCCCAACAACCGGACCACGGTCGACGCGCTGCCGGCCCTCACCACCCCGAAGGCGAAGAAGCTGTTCTCGACGTTCGAGGTCCTGTCCGAGCGCGAGCTCGCCGCCCGCGTCGAGATCTACTGGGAGCGGTACGTCAAGGTCCAGAACATCGAGGCCAGCTGCGCCCTCGACATGGCCCGGACGATGATCCTGCCGGCCGCGGCTCGCTACCTGGGGGAGCTCGCGGGCGCGTCTGCCTCAAAGGGAATCGCGGCGGTGGCCGGCAGCATCGCGGCGCTCGCCGACGCGCTGGTCGAGGCCATCCACGACCTCGAACATGCGCAGCACGCGGCCCACGAGGCGGAGTCGATCCAGGCTGAGGCCAGGGCGTTCGTCGACCACGTCATCCCGGCCCAGGACGCCCTGCGCGTCGTCGTCGACCAGCTCGAGTCGCTGGTGGCCGACGAGCTCTGGCCGCTGCCGAAATATCGCGAGCTGCTGTTCCAGTACTGAGATCGGCACCGGGAGGGTCCAGGTTCACGGGTGCTGTCCCAAGAGGGGGCAGCGCCCACGGCCATCTTCGGGCGTTCGTCACCCGGTGGCTCGTAGGCCGGCGCGAACGAGCCCTTCGCGGAGCGGGCGCGCGTGGGCGCCCAGGGAGGACAGGCTGTGGCCGAGGCGAGCGCGTTGGAGCTGATCGAGCAGGCGAGGGCCGGCGGGATCCGCTTCGTCCAGCTCCAGTTCACCGACATCCTGGGCATCGTCAAGGCGGTGACGATCCCGATCCACCAGATGGAGGGCTCGGTCCAGCACGGAACGTGGTTCGACGGGTCCTCGATCGAGGGTTTCACCAGGATCGCCGAGTCCGACCAGTACCTGATGCCCGACATGAGCACCTTCGCCGAGATCCCGTGGCAGCGCGGCCAGGGCCCGCGCGGCACCGCCCGCGTGATCTGCGACGTCTTCACGCCGCGCGGGGAGCCCTTTGTCGGAGACCC
This sequence comes from uncultured Chloroflexia bacterium, assembly GCA_963776355.1. Lineage (GTDB taxonomy): Bacteria > Chloroflexota > Limnocylindria > Limnocylindrales > CSP1-4 > CTSoil-043. The sequence continues at coordinate 939,543 of CAVZLU010000006.1, forward strand.
CCGCTTCGTCCTCCGCCGCCAGGTTGAGCGGGCGAGGAAGCTCGGCTACGTCGTCAACATGGGCCCCGAGCTCGAGTTCTTCCTGTTCCGCCGCGACGAGGGTGGCCGGATCGCCCCGCTGCCGCACGACATGGCGGGCTACTTCGACTTCTCGACCGACCTCGCCCAGGAGATCCGCCAGGACATGGTGGACGCTCTCGAGGCCTTCGGGATCAGGGTCGAGGCCGCCCACCACGAGGTCGCGATCGGCCAGCACGAGATCGACTTCGAATACAGCGATGCGCTGCAGACGGCCGACAACGCCCTCACCTTCAAGTTCACGCTCAAGGCCATCGCCCAGCTCCACGGCCTGTACGCGACCTTCATGCCCAAGCCGATCTTCGGGATCAACGGCTCGGGCATGCACACGCACCAGAGCCTCTTCTCCATCGAGATGGGCCGCAACGCGTTCGCCGACGCCGACAACACGTACGGCCTGTCCGACCTCGCCCGCTCGTACATGGCTGGCATCCTCGCCCACGCCAGGGGCATGGCGGCCGTGCTCGCCCCGACGGTGAACTCGTACAAGCGGCTGGTCCCGGGCTACGAGGCGCCGACGTACATCACCTGGGGCCGGACGAACCGCTCCGCGCTCATCCGGGTGCCCATGATCTCGCCGGGGAAGTCCGTCGAGGGCACGCGTGCCGAGGTGCGCTGCCCGGATCCCTCGAGCAATACGTACCTGGCCTTCGCCGTGATGATCGCGGCCGGCCTCGACGGAGTGGAGAAGGGCCTCACCCTTTCGGACCCGGTGGAGGAGAGCCTGTTCGAGATGGACGCGACGCGGGTCACGGAGCGCGGCATCACTGAGCTCCCGGGCACCCTCGGCGACGCCATCGAGGAGCTCAGGGCCGACGCCGTCGTCTGCGAGGCGCTCGGCGACCATGTCCTCGAACACTTCGTCGAGGCAAAGGCCGCAGAATGGAACGAGTATCGGACCCAGGTCACGCAATGGGAGCTGGACCGCTACCTCGAAGCGTTCTGAGCATCTGACCGGCCGGCGTCGCTGGGGGGCGGCGCCGGCCTTCCCCTGTCGACGTCGCTCGTGGCCGGCCGACAGCGCGCGCCAGGGCCCTTGTCCCGCGGCCGCGAGCGCCCCTCCGCCGCGAGCGCCGCCCCTCCGGCCGCGAGCGGTGTCGCACTTCCGCCCCTCAGCGCCCCGATATTCCGAGGAGGATTAGCCGCGGCCGGACGGAGACGATCGTGCCACGGCACGGCTTCTGCGATGCCTCCTCTGCATGCCGCGGATCTCGAGAGCCGCCAACCGACAGCTTCGGCTCACGTGGAGCCGCAAAGCGGCGGGTAAGAGGTCCAGGTAATCCTTCATGGAATACGAATCCCTCCGACCGAAGGAGCATCCCGTGCCAGACCGCCACCGGCGTCGCGCCGGGTCCCATCGCCGCCGCGGGCACGAGCGGGCAGTCGCCCTTGGTCGGCGGATCGGCGCGGCCCTGCGCGACGCCCGCGAGCGCGCCGGGCTGCGGCAGGTCGACGTCGCAGCGCGGGCGGGGATCTCGCAGCCCTTCTACAGCCGCATCGAGCGTGGGCTCGCGACATCGGCGAGCCTCGAGACGCTGGCAGCGAGCGCCGAGGCCGTCGGCCACCAGCTCGCCGGGTTCGTGGAGCTGTCGCCCGGTGCCACGCCCCCGCGCGACGCCGAGCACCTTCGGCGGCAGCGGCTTGTCATAGACGTGGCGACGCCCGGCGGTTGGCGCGCCACTCCGGAGGCCGCGTTGCCGGGTGATGGGCCTCGCCCGCGCTCCATCGACGTCCTCCTCGAGCGCTCGAGCCGTGGCGAAACCGCGGTCGTCGAGATTGTCGACTACCTGTCCGACGTCGGTGACGTCGTGCGCAACCTTGAGGCGAAGACGCTGGCCATCTCGAGCCACAGTCCAGGCGTGCGGGTCGCCGGGCTCCTCCTTGTTCGGCGGACTCGGAGGAATCAACAGGTTCTCGGCGATCTACGCTCCCTGTTCGCCGCGCGATACCCGGGGTCGTCGTCCGCGTGGCTCAAGGCCCTCGGTGATCCCGTCGCGTCGATGCCGGCGTCGTCGGGCTTCGCCTGGACCGACGTTCGTGGTGATCATCTGGTCGCGGCGCGGCTCGGTAGACCGGGGTCGGGGCTCGACCCGACGCCGCCTGACCGAGACGGCCGAGCGCGCCCCACCGCGTCTCGGTCGCGCCGAGCCTGAGCGGTGCGCCGAAACCCGCGCGGGCCGTTACACTCCCGGCTCATGGACACCCCCACGCTCATCGGGACCGGGTTCGTCACCCTCGCCGTCGTGGTCTGGATCGTCTGCGTCATCGCCGCGTACCAGAATGCCTCGCGGCGCGGCCGCCGGCCGGTGGTGTGGACGCTGCTCGCGGTCGTCTTCGGGCCATTCGCCCTGTTCGCGCTCATGGTGATGAAACCGCTGCACCCGCAGGGGAACGAGCACGGCCACGACAAGAAGCACGAGAGCCACGACCCTCGTGCCGACCTGTACGAGGTCCCGAAGAAGCACTGACCGGCCGTACAGCCCGGCGCGTCGCCCGCACGCTGGGCATCGCCCGAGCTTGGCGCGCCGCCCGCACCCTGCCGCGTCACCCGAGCTTGGCGCGTCGGCCCGCACGCTGCCGCGTCGCCCGCACCCTGGCGCGTCGCCCGCACGCCGATCGCGGACTTCAGCGGACCCTCCCGCTCGCCGGCCCTGCCCCCGACGTGTCCCCTCGCGCCCTCAGCCCTCGAACGCCACCGCGAGGTAGCCGACCGTCCGGCGGGCGTCGCCGCCCGCGTCGGCGGAGGTCGCGGCGGCGAGCAAGCGGCCTCGGGTCGCCCCGACCGCCCGCAAGGCCGCCAGGCCGAAGATCGCCGGTTCGATGCCGCACATCCCGCACGAGACGCCAGCCTGGCGTTGTGCCATCGCGGCCTCCGCGACGGCGAGCCCGTCTGCGTCGAGCCCCTGGATGTAGGGCAGGAGCGTCGCCGTCACCCGCTCGGCAGTGGCGGCCCGCGGGTAGTGGGCCATGTCGGTGCTGATCGCGAGGACGATGGGCGCCCCGCTCCTGCGGCGCGCCGCGAGGAGCTCACCGAGGCGCCGGCCGGCCTCGATGGCGCGTGTCCCCGTCCCCGTCCCGATGGAGAGCGCCGCGATCCGGGCGCCCGGGGAGAGCCGCGATACGAACGGGAGCTGGACCTCCAGCGAGTGCTCGCCGAGGTGGCAGGAGGCGTCTGGAGCGAAGGGAGGACCCAGGCCGAGGATGGTCCGGGTGAGATCGCCGTCGATCTCGACCTCGCCGAGGGGCGTCCGCCAGGGGCCGCGGTCCCACGTGCCCACGCCGTCGAGCCACCGAGCGCCGTGGTTCGTTCCCAGCAGCACGATCGTCGGCTTCGGCTCCTCCCCGGGTGACCCGGTCAGGGCCCCGCGCCAGCCGGCTGCGGCGATCGCGCCCGAGTACACCAGGCCGGCGTGGGGGACCAGGATCCCGATCACACCGTCGGCGCCGACGGCGGGAGTCGGTGACTGGTCTGTCGCCGCTGCCCCGCCGGGAGCCGGCGACTCGCCGGGACTGGCCCGGGCCCCGGTCGCCTCCAGGCGCGCCGCCGCGTCGAGGCACGCGTCCACCATGGCCGCGAGCCCGGCGGCATCGCCCGGGTAGAACGTCCCGGCCACCGCCGCCGGTCGCGGGGAGCGTCCCGGGCCCGGTTCGTCGTCGGCGCTCATCCGCAGGGGACCCGCCCGTCGTGATCGAGGGCCCGGCCCGCCAGCGCGCGGCCGCAGGCCGGGCACGACCCGGCCGGCCCCAGCCGATCGATGACGCGGTATCCATGGCGCTCCAGCAGGACGGCACCACAGCCGGCACAGCTCGTGTCCTCCAGGCCGAGCTGGGGTGCGTTGCCGACGTAGACGTGGGCGAGGCCGGCCTCGTGCCCGATCTCGGCGGCCATGCGCAGCGTTGCCGGCGGCGTGGGTGGCACGTCCATCATCCGGTGGGCCGGGAAGAAGCGGCTCACGTGCCAGGGCGTCTCGGGGCCGAGCTCGGTCGCGATCCACTCGGTCAGCGCCCGAATCTCACCGGGATCGTCGTTGTGACCCGGGATCAGGAGCGTCGTGACCTCCAGCCACACGCCGGCCGCCCGGTACGCCCGGAGCGCATCGAGCACGGGTGCCAGCCGACCGCCGCAGACGCGCCGGTAGAAGGTGTCGTCGAAGGACTTGAGGTCGACGTTGGCCGCGTCCAGGAAGGGCCGCAGGAGGTCGATCGCCTCGGGGGTCGCGTAACCGTCGGTGACGAAGACGTTGAGGAGGCCGGCGGCGCGCGCCAGGCGGGCCGTGTCAAGGGCGTATTCGAGGAAGACCGTCGGCTCCACGTACGTGTAGGCGATCGCCCGGGCGCCAGCGGTCAGAGCCTCATCGACGGCGGTCGAGGGCGGCAGCCACCGCGTTGGCAGGTCGAGCCCCAGGCGCGGCGCCTGGGCGATCTCCCAGTTCTGGCAGAAGGTGCAGTGGAACGGGCAGCCCACAGTCGCGATGGAGTAGGCAAGGGCGCCGGGCGCAACGTGGAACAGTGGCTTCTTCTCGATCGGGTCGACGCCGACCGCGACGGCCCGCCCGTACACGGTGGACAGGAGAGCGCCGTCCCGGTTCTCGCGAACGCCGCAGATGCCGGTGCGCCCGGGACGGACGAAGCAGCGCATCGCGCAGGCGTTGCAGCGAACGCTGCCGTCTTCCTGGGGCTCGGCGAGCAGCGCGGGAACGACGCCGTTCGCCCGGGGGGACGGAGCGGCGCCACGGCGGCCGACAACGGGCATGGCGGACATGGGCGGGAGGCCTCGCGGTCGAGTGTCGACCGCCCCGAGGGCCGGGGCCAGTGCCCTCCGGCCCGTGTTCGCGACACCGTTCGGAACTGGGCGCCCAGCGTGCGGCCGCGCAGGATCCGGAGCAGGAGCAGTGGTGAACGACCCCGAACCCGACCCCCTGGCGGATCTCCTCGACCTCGCGCGGGCGGCCGTGATGGCCGCGGTCGAGGGGCGCCGTGCTCCCACGCCCGATTCGGCCATGCATTCCGTCATGGAGGGCCCGGCCGACGCGTTCGTCACCCTGACCGAGGACGGGGATCTGCGCGGGTGCATGGGGACCCTCGGTGCGAATCTGCCCCTGGGCGAGGCCGTCGTGCGGGCGGCCCGGCTGGCGGCCACCCGCGACCCGCGCTTCTGGCCGGTGAACGCCGGCGAGGTCGCGCACCTCCACGTCGAGGTGAGTGTCCTCGGCCGGCCGCGTCGCCTGGCGGACGTGGCCGACTACGTGCCCGGTCGCGACGGGATCATCGTCGAGCGACACGGGTACCGCGCCCTCCTGCTGCCCCAGGTGGCGATCGAGATGGGCTGGGGCACGACGGAGATGCTGCGGGCCGCCTGCGAGAAGGCCGGGCTGCACCCCGACGCCTGGCGCGAGCCGGCGACGAGCCTGAACGTCTTCGAGGTCGTGCGGACAGGGGGGCCGCTGATCCCGGCCGTGATGACGACGCCTGTCTGAGCGGCTCGAATCCCGCATCATCCGGGCATGAAGGAGCTGGCGCCAACACCCGGAGCGGGGAACGTCACCGACCGACCACGTTCGGAGACCACCGACGTGGCCGCCGATCCTTCCGATCTTCGACCGCGGGCGACCCTCGCCTTGCTCTCCGCCCAGCACGGCCTGATCCACGCCCAGACCGCGTTGCTTCCCCTCGTATTCATCGCGGTCACACCCGTCTTCGGCATCGGCGTGGGTGAGATCGGGATCCTCGTCGCCCTCGGCAACGTGCTCGCCGGGGTGATCCAGCTGGCCTATGCCCCGCTGCAGCGCGTCGTGAGCCGGCGCACCCTGCTCGGTCTCGGGGGCGTCGCGTACGGGGCGGCCATGACCGTGGCCGGCCTGGCCACGAGCTGGGCCTCCTTCTCGGCGGCCACGATCGCGGCCCGCATCGCCGGCTCGCCGCAGCACCCCGTCGGCAACGCCCTGATCGCGGAGCAGCGGCCCGTGCGCGCCCACGCGCCGGCCATCGCCGTGCACATTGCCGGCGGCAACCTGGGAACGGTGGCCGTCCCCCTCGTCGGGGCGTGGATCATAGCCACGGCCGGCTGGCCCGCGGCGATGGCCGCCATCGGGATCCCGGCGGTCGTGGTGGGCGTCCTGATCCTCCTCGTCGTCCGCGAGTCGGGGGCCGACCGGGTGGCCGCCCTGGCCCACGGGAGCGTTCGCTCGGCGTTCGCGGCCACGTTCCGCGAGCCCGACCTGCGGCGTCTCTTCGCCGCGTCGTCGATCGCGGCGGCGGGCCGCGGCATCGGCGTCGTCTCGACGTTCGTGCCGCTCTACCTCTCCCTGTCCCTGCACCTCGATGCCGGCACGGTCGCCCTCATGTACACGCTCCTGCTCGCCGGGAGCGTTCCCGGCCCGCTCGTCGCGGGCCGCCTGGCCGTGCGGTATGGCCACCGGCTCGTGCTCGTGGGCTCGTATCTCGCCGGCGCCGGAGCCCTCGTCCTCCTGGTGGTCGCCGGCGACACGATCCCGCTGGTCTGGCTGGCGATCGGGTTCGTCGGCGCCTTCGTCTTCGAGGAGGCAAGCCTCCTCCAGGCGCTGCTCGTCGAGGCCGCGCCGGCGGCGATCCGCGACGCCGCGAACTCGGCGTATTTCACCCTGATGTTCGGGGTTGGCGCGGTCTGGGCGGCGGCGCTGGGGGTGCTCGTCGCCTCGCTCGGCGACGAGATCGGCTTCCAGGTCGCGTTCCTGGTGATGGCCGCGAGCTACCTGGTGGCCATCGTCTTCGTCCGGCGCATCCGGGCCGGCGGACGCCCGTCGGCCCGAGACGATGTCTCGCCACGAAACCGTGGCGCTCCCCCCGACCACGTCGCGGCGCAGATCGAGCTCACGGCACGAACCGACGTCCTTCGCTAGAGTTGTCGCATCCCCGAGATCGCCCGCGCCGGCCCGCCGACGCCCGTCCGCACCGGGTCACGGACGCCCGGCTCGACGCAACGCCAGGAGGACACGCCCCACATGCGCCGCGCTCGCTCCGCCGTCCTGCTCGCCATCGCCACGGTCGCCCTCGCGGCCTGCGCGGCCGAAGCTGCGCCCCAGTGGACCTTCTCCCCGACGTCCTCGCCCAGCCCCGCGGCGTCGAGCGCCGCCAGTGCCGCTCCGTCCGGCGCGCAGTCCCCCGCCCCCTCCGGCGCCCCGTCCGCGGCTCCCTCCGGCGCCGCGTCGGCCGCTCCGGGTGGATCCCCCGGCCAGTCGGTCACCCTCAAGATCAGCGCCCAGAACACGGCCTACGACGTGAGCGCGCTCGAGGCCCCGGCCAACACCCCGTTCACGATCGAGTTCACGAACAACGACGCCGGGATCCCCCACAACGTCGCCATCCACAAGGACTCGCCCACGGGGGCCGAGGTGTTCAAGGGCGAGATCTTCAACGGCGTGGGCACCCGGACGTACCAGGTCCCAGCGATGCCGGCCGGCACCTACGGCTTCGTCTGCAGCGTCCACCCCAACATGACCGGCACGCTCACGGTCAAGTAGCCCGAGCCCGGCCCCACCATGGGCCGCGCCGCGTGTCCCGGTGGACCGACGGCCGCCAGCAGGCGTGAGCCGCGCTCTCGTGCAGCCCGGTAAGCCTGAAGTACGCTGGGCGCGATGAGCGACAACGTCTGCTACGTCGATGCGTATGCCCGCAGCGTCGCGGCGGCTGTCAGGGCCGTCCAGGCCCCGGCGACGGAAGGCGCCGGCGCCCTGGTTCTCCTCGATCGCACGGTCTTCTATCCCGGCGGCGGTGGCCAGCCGGCCGATCGCGGCGAGATCCGGGCGGCAGACGGCCGCACGTGGCAGGTCGTCGCCGCCCGTAAGGCGGGCGACGAGATCTGGCACGAGCTGGAGAACGGGGCCGAACCACCCCCGCCGGGGCCGGCGGTCTTCACCGCCGACCTCGACTGGGACCGACGGCTGCGCCTCATGCGCACGCACACGGCCCTCCACGCGCTCTGTGGCGTCGTCTGGCGCGACTACGGGGCGCTCGTCACCGGCGGCAACATGGAGCCTGGCGGCGGGCGGATGGACTTCGAGTTCGAGCGGATGTCGGGCGAGCTCGTGGGCTCCATCGAGGCGGCTGTCAACGAGGAGCTCCTGCGCGGCCGCGACGTGCGGGTGAACGTGCTGCCGCGCGACGAGGCGTTCGCGATCCCGGACCTGATCCGGACGAAGGTGAACCTCCTGCCGCCGGGGATCACCCAGATCCGTACGATCGAGATCGTCGGCCTCGACCTCCAGGCCGATGGCGGGACGCACGTCGCCAACACGCGCGAGGTGGGCACGATCCGGGTCACCGGCTACGAGAGCAAGGGTCGCATCAACAAGCGGATCCGGATGGAGCTCATCGGCCCGGCTGCGGGGAACGCCTGAGCCCGCGGGCTCACACCGATGCGCGGCGGCTGGAAGACCCCGAGGCCGGCGCGCCTGTGGGCCCGGGCGCTCGGCCGGTAACGCGCTTGCCGCGATGCCGGTCCCGGGCTACCATGCGCACGCCCGCATGTGATAGGGCCGCAGCGCACCAGGCCGACGCACACGTCGCGATCTGCCCCAGCGGATCCACTGGCGCCCTGCGCCAACGCCGCCCGCCGTCCGGGGGCGACCCTCTGGCCAGCCCGCACGCATAGCCTGCCGAACGCGCCGGTTGTGCCGTCCGCGTGTCGTGCTGTGTCCTGGGTACCGATCCCGTTCGCCGGTCCGGCGCCCGCGCTGCCGGTTGGGGGGTCGTCGCGCCCCCGTGCCCGGCAATGGCAGGAGGGAGCGCCCATGCCAGGCCAGATTGGGCAGGTCCGTGAGGCGGCACGGACCGGTGACCCGATGTCGTCCGCGCGCGATGCGGGGGCGACCGCCGCAACGTGGAGGCGTTGGGTCCTCCGCACCTTCTTCGCGACCCTGATCGCCTCGGCCGCCGCCCGGCTGCATCTCGGTCGTGACCCTACGGGGATGCGGGCGGGAGGTGCCCGCGACCTCGATTCGGCCGGGCGGAGCCGCAGGGCCGAGGCGGCGCCGCGTGCCCCCTCGGTCCCGGGCGTGCCGGGCGCACGCACGGACGACCAGGCGGCTGAGCCGCCGGCGGGCGCCGGCGGACCGGGACTGGCTCCCCCGGCGGCGTCCCTTGCCCTGCCCGTTGGCGCCGACGGGGCGACGGGCTTGATTCCCGACCACGGTCCCGACACCTGCCGCGCACGCTCTGGCTCGTGGCGTACGCCGTCGCCCTGGCAGGCCCGTTCGTGCTCATCGCGATCCAGGATCGGGCGGCGCCGCGACCGTTCCTCTTCGAGCTCGGGTCCGCCCTCGGGATCGCAGCCCTGAGCCTGCTGGCGCTCCAGCTCGTGCTTCCCGCCCGGCTCCCCGTGCTGGCGGCCATTGGGGCGGAGGTGGCCGTCCGCCTTCATCGGCGCCTCGCCGACATCATGCTGGCGGTGGTTGCGGCGCACGTCGCGGCCGTCATGGTCGCCGACCCGTCCCGGCTCCAGCTGCTCCGCTTCGTCGGCGAGCCCTGGCGAGCCCAGGCAGCGATCGGTTCGGTCGCGGCGCTGGCGGTCCTGATGGTGACGTCCATCGTGCGGCGGCGTCTTCGGCTGTCGTATGCGAGGTGGCGCGCCATCCACCTGCTCCTCGGCGCAACGGCGCTCGTGCTCGCGGTCGTGCACACCGTCGGGGTGGGACGGTACCTGGTGTCGGGCTCGGCCGAGTGGGCGCTCATCGCGATCACGGCCGTCGGGCTCGGCGCCCTCGTCGTGATGCGGAGCCGGTGGCTGCGTGGGCGGTTCGTGCGCCCGTACCTCGTCGACCGCGTGATCACCGAGAGAGGTGGCGCGATCACGCTCGAGCTGCGCGCCGACGGGCACGGCGGGCAGCGCTTCATCCCGGGCCAGTTCGCCTGGCTGAAGCTGCCGCACCTGCGGGCAAGCCTGGCGGAGCACCCGTTCTCGTACTCATCGAGCGCCGAGAGACCGGATCGGCCGAGCTTCACCATCAAGACCCAGGCGGGGTTCAGCGCGCAGGCCGCCGGCTTCGAGCCCGGGACGCGCCTGCTCGTCGATGGACCCCATGGAGCGTTCCGGCCCCGCGCGACGTCCACGGGCTCACTGCTCATCGCCGGGGGAATCGGGATCACGCCCTCGATGAGCATCCTGCGCACCGCGGCGGACCGCGGGGATCGGCGCCCCCACCTCCTGCTCTACGGAGCCCGATCGCTCGACGGAGTCACCTTTGCGGACGAGCTGGAGTCCCTGCGCGCCCGCATGAACCTGGCGGTCGTCCTCGTCCTGTCCTCACCGCCGCCCGACTGGACGGGTGAACGGGGACGCATCAATGCCGGAGTCCTGGATCGCCATCTCCCTGCCGACGTGCGCGGATGGGAGTTCATGGTCTGCGGCTCCGGTCCATTCGTTGACGGCGCCATCGAGGCGCTCGAGGCCATCGGCGTCCCCGGTGAACGGGTGCACGCCGAGCGATTCGTGGAGGTATGACCTCATGAAGTCCGACGAGACCCGCTGGATGGCCGCGGCCATCGAGCTGATCACCCTGTTCTCGGTGGTCGCGTTCGCGCTCGTGCGCTCGCTCCATTGACGCCTTGGCCGATGCGGCCACACGAGGTACCGATCCATGACTCGCCTGCTCCCCCCTCGCCCCGCGCTCTCCCGCTGGCGTCGACGCGTCGGCGCGCTTCCCCACGGGCTCCCGACCGCCCTGACGTTCACGGTCAGCGTCGGCGCCCTCATCCTCGGCTCGTCGCTGGTCGTCGGGGCCGGGCTGCCACGTGCCGGATCGCCCGGCCCGGGATCCCGGGACCTGGCGCTGGAAACCCGGGCGAGTGCCCGGACATCGCGGCTCGTGCCGTCGACTGATTCGGCTCGCCTCGCTCCGTCTCCGTCGCCTGCCTCGTCCGGGACGCCGGCGGCGGCCGCCGCCCGGACGACGCTGCAGCCGGGGTCGGCACCCGCCGGGGCTCCCCACCGCGCCAGCGCGACGGCGACCGCCGGCGGCTCGACGCTCGCGTCGACAAGTGTTCTCGGTGCCCCCGCGAGCGGGCAGGCCGGGCGCGAGGGCGATGGCCATGACGGGTCGTGGAGCGGTGACGGGCCTACGCCGTCGCCGACGCCGGATTCATCGCGTCTCGCTCGCGAGCCGTCGCCGACGCCCTCGCCGACGCACCACCGATGGCAGGCATCGCCGACGACGTCGCCCGAGCCGACCCCGACGGCAGACCCGACCAGCGAACCGGCACCCACCGGGGAGCCGGCACCGACCCCAACGCCTGAGCCCACCCCGACACCGGACCACGATTGAGCGGTCAGGGGCCGGCCGTTCTGGGGCTCAGCGGTCTTCGCCGAGCTCCGCCCGGATTGCCAGCCGGCCGCGCGAGATCCAGCTCGCCACCGTCCCCTCGGGGACGGCGAGCATGGCCGCGATCTCGCGATGGGTGTAGCCGTCGAGCACGCTGAGGAGCAGGGCGGCCCGCGCCCGGCGGTCCAGCCGGGAGATGGCCGCCCAGAGGTCCGGATCGGAGCGGTCCGTCCAGGGGGCGGGTTCGGCCCGGCCGACGATCCCCAGCCAGCGGCGCCGTCGTCGCAGGTGGTTGAAGGCGAGCCGCAGGGCGATCGTGTAAAGCCAGGCCCGGACGTCGTGGCCGTCGAAGCGCGCCCATGACCGGAACGCCCGCAGGTAGGCATCCTGGGCGACGTCCTCCGCGTCGTGCGCATCGCCGAGGACCACCGTCAACCGCCGCGTCAGCGGGGCGTAAAGGGGGCGGACGGCGGCCTCGAACGAGCCCGCATCGTCGCGGGTGCCGGCGGCGGCGCGCCGGTCCGCGGCGTCCCCGGTCGCGGCGGTCCCTGGCACCAGGTGTCCGGTCGTCTCCACGTCAGGGCATCGGCTGGTCGACGCAGGCGCCGCTGCCGGTCGCGCCGGCCCGCTGGTCCACGATCATGTAGAGCTTTCCGTCGCTGAGGATCGAGCCCGGGACCACGTAGCCGTGGTCGGGCGCGGTCGCCCGCTGCACGGACGTTCCCGTCTTCTGTCCGGCGAACCCCAATTCGACCTGCCACACGACGTTGGTGAACCCGCGTCTCGCGAGATACGCGGCTGCCGCCGGTGGCGACATGCACTCGAGCCGCGCTCCCTCGAGCGGCTGGCCCGGGTTCTGAACACCGGGGGTGCCCTGGGCCAGGCTGGCGACGACGGCCCCGCCGGCGGCGGCCGAGGCGGCGACGAGGAGGGCCAGGACAGCTCCGAGCGCGGTCGGCCGGGCGAGCCTGTCGCGACGCCCGTGACCGGGCAGCTCGGGCGGATCGTCGTGGGCCGGGGCGCGAGCCTCGAGGGCCGCCAGGCGGGATGCGATGTCGTCGCGGCTCATGGATGGTGCCTCCGGGGAGATGGTTGCCGATCCTGCGATCGACCGTGGCGTCATCCCCTACAACACCGCCGGGCCGGGGATCCATGCAGCGAGCGCGGCCGGCCGCACGAGCGGCCTCAGCCGGGGCCGGGGTACCAGCGGCCGCCGCGCATGACGCGGCGCACGGCGAGGTCGTCGTCGAGCTCCACGATGTCGGCCCGGAGGCCGGCTGCGAGGCGGCCGCGGTCGCTCAGGCCCAGCAGGGCCAGCGGGTCGCGCGACGCCGCGGCCACGGCCCGCGGCAGGCCCGCGCCGCCCCGGGCCAGGTTCCGCACCGCCGAGTCAAGGGCGATCACGGATCCGGCCAGGCGCCCGTCCGCGGCCAGCACGCAGCGGTCGCCGTCGACCACGACCTCGAGGCCCCCCAGCGTGCCCCGCCGCGCCGGCGTGTCGGCGATCGCGACGCAGTCGCTGACCAGGAGCAACCGATCCGCCGGCTTGGCGCGGAGGATGAGCGGCCAGAGCTCCCGGCGCACGTGATGCCCGTCGGCGATGAGCTCGGCGTACGCCCCGTCCTCGAGGAGCGCCGCCGCGGCGAGGCCCGGGGCGTGGTGGTCAACCCCGGTCATGCCGTTGAACAGGTGGGTCGTGCCCCGGGCTCCCGCGTCGTAGCCCGAGCGACCCTCGGCCAGCGTGGCGGCGGAGTGGCCCAGGGAGACGGTCACGCCGCGCGTCGTGAGCCAGCCGATCAGGTCGAGGGCGCCGGGCACCTCCGGGGCGATCGTGATGAGGCGCAGGCCGTCGAGCAGCGGCTCCAGCTCGGCAGTCGAGACCTCCGCGGGCGCCAGGATGTGCGCCGGGTTCTGGGCCCCCCTCCACGCGGCCGCGATGAACGGACCCTCCAGGTTGAAGCCCAGCGGCCCCGCGCCGTCGTCGGGCGACACGGGCATCCAGCGTCGGACCCGGACGGCGAACGCCGCCAGCTCGTCGAGCGGGGCCGTGACCGCGGTCGGAAGGAATGACGTCACCCCGCGACGGAGGAGGGCGCGGGCCATCCCGTCCAGGGCGCCGTCGGGCCCCAACGCGTCGAAGCCGCCCCGGCCGTGAACGTGGACATCGACAAATCCCGGGGCGACGAAGGGCCCGCCGGCCCCGGCGGGATCCGACTCCACGGCCGTGATCAGGCCGTCCCTGACCGCGACCCGGCCGGGCTCGACGCGATCGTCGAGGATGAGCCGGCCGCGAACCACGATCGTGTCCTGAAGCGCGCCCCGGGACGCGGCCGGGTCGTCGCTGGCGCTCATCGGCCGCTCGCGCGGCGCAGGTCGCGAGTCACGGCACCCGGTTCCCTGCCGGGCTGCCGGCGGTCGCCGCGGAACCCGTCCCCGTCCGGCCTGCCTCCGCCGCCCGTTCCGCGCCGTGGACCGCCGCCCCGATCGCCCCGGCGAGCGCGCCCAGCTCGGCGGTGACGAGCGCGACCTCGTCGACCGGGGTCATCCTCACTCGCCGGGCGATCTCTGCCCGGATCGGGCCCAGCAACAGCTCACCCGCGGCGGCAACGCCGCCGCCGAGGACGATCCGGTCGGGCGAGATCACGGTGACCATGTTGGCGATGCCGATCCCAAGGTAACGCCCCACGTCCGCAAGGCCGGCCCGGGCCCGCGCGTCGCCGGCCCGGGCGGCGTGCACGGCGTCCTCCACGGTCGCGGTCCCACAGGCGGCGGCGATCTGGTCGGCTCGCGCGTAGGCTTCCAGGCAGCCGCGATTGCCGCAGCCGCACCAGGGGCCGTCGGGGTCGATCGTCTGGTGGCCGATCTCGCCGGCCGTGCCGTCGTGACCCTGGTGGACGCGCCCGTCGATGGCGATGACGCCTCCGATGCCGGTGCCCAGGGTGAGCCCGACCATCGACGAGGCGCCGCGGCCGGCGCCGAGGCGCAGCTCGGCGAGCCCGAAGGCGCGCGCGTCGTTGACCAGGAAGACCGGCGCGCCGGCCGCCGCCTCCACCGGTCCCGCGACCGGATGCCCGGCCCAGGGGCCGGCAAGGTTGACCAGGAACCGCGTCGTGCCGGCGACGGGATCGTACAGGCCGGGGATCCCGATCCCGACGCTCGCCACGGGACCCCAGTCGGCGATGGTTGCCGCGGCCATCTCGGCCAGCTGCGCCGTCACGGTGGCCGGGACTCGCTCCGCCTCGGCCACGACGCGCGTCGGCACCTGCCCGGTGGCGAGCGTCCTCCAGGTTCCCTGCGCGTGGTCGACCACTGCCCACTTGAGGTTCGTGGCGCCGAGGTCCAGGCCCAGGTGGCGGGTCCCCGGTCGGGCGACGGGCTCGCCCACCGCTCAGGAGCCCCCGTCGCCCGCGGAGCTCGCCGGGGCGGTCGCGCCGGCGGCCGGGAACGTGGCTCCGCCCGCCTTCCGAAGTCGGAAGTCGTCGATGATCGTCCGGGTCGCGGTGGCACCACACCGGGTCACGCCGAGGGCCATGACCGCAACGAGCGCGTCCAGCGTGCGAACGCCGCCCGCGGCCTTGACCTGGACGCGCGGGGACACGCTCCGCCGCATGAGGGCGAGGTCCTCGTGCGTGGCCCCGCCCGGCGCGAAGCCCGTCGACGTCTTCACGAAATCGGCCCCCGCGGCCTCGCTGAGATGGCATGCCCGGACCTTCTCGCCATCCGCCAGGTAGGCGTTCTCGAAGATCACCTTGACGATGGCGCCGGCGGCATGGGCGACCTCGACGACCGCCGCGATGTCGGCCTCCACGTCGGCGTCGCGGCCCGACCTGAGGGCCCCGACCTGGAGCACCATGTCGAGCTCGGTCGCCCCGTCGGCAAGGGCGCGGCGGGCCTCGAAGACCTTGGTCGCGGTGGCGTGGTTCCCGTGAGGGAATCCGACCGTGGTCCCGACCGCCACCTCGGTGCCTGCCAGGAACGCCCTGGCTCGCGCGACGTCGACCGGGCGGACGCAGACAGAGGCCACGTCGTACTCGGCCGCCAGCCGGCAGCCGTCCGCGACGAAGGCGTCGTCGAGCTCCGGGCGCAGCAGCGAGTGGTCGATCGTCTTCGCGATGTCGCGCTCCGCCAGGCCCTCGAAGAAGGCGGCAAGGGCCTCCGGGGTGAGCTCGGCGGGCGCCAGCGGCGGCACGATGGCGGCCATCCTCAGCGGCAGTACGGCCGGAGGATGTCGCGGGCGATCAGGAACCCGCGCTTCACCAGCTCGTCGGTGCCCTCGAAGGTGCGGTCCTCGTGCTCGATGATGCAGTCGCCGGTATAGCCGGCGCGGTACAGGCCGGAGAACACGAGCCCCCAGTCCACGTCGCCCAGACCCGGGATCCGGGGCACCTGCCAGCCCATCCCGGCCGAGAGGATCCCGCGCTCGTAGAGGCCGTCGCGGTCGATCATGAGGTCCTTGGCCTGGAAGTGGAGGATGTGCGGCCCGAACTCGCGGATGAATCGCTGCGTGTCGATCATCTGCAGGATCAGGTGGGAGGGATCGAAGTTGAGCCCGATCGTGTCGCCCCATGCCTCCAGGATGCGGCGCCACTGGCGGGGCGTGGTCGCGAGGTTGTGCCCGCCCGGCCACTCGTCGTAGCTGAAGAGCATCGGGCAGTTCTCGATCGTGATCTTCACGCCGTTGTCGCGGGCGAAGCGCACGATGTCCGGCCACACCTGGGTCGCCGTCTCCCAGTTCTGGTCCGGGTTCCTGGCCCCGTCGCCGCCCATGAACGTGTTGACCAGCGGGACCCCCATCATCCGGGCGGCGGTGATCACGTGCTCCAGGTGGCCGATCACCTGCGCCCGATGCGCCGGGTCCGGGTGCAGCGGGTTCGGGTAGAAGCCGAGCCCGGAGATCGACAGCCCCTTGGCGGCCAGCTCGGCGACGATCTCGCCGGCCTGTGTCTCGGACAGGTTGGCGACGTCGATGTGGGACGTGCCGGCGTAGCGCCGGGTCGCGCCCGACGAGCGCGGCCAGCAGGCGATCTCGAGGACCTCGAAGCCGCTCCCGACCGCCCAGTCGGCGACCTCCATGAGGGGGGTCTCGGGAAACGGCGCGGTCAGGAATCCGAGCTTCATCACGGCGCTCCGTTCGGCTGGCTGGGGGGAGGTCGACGACCCACGGAGAGGCTCACGCGCCGCGCTCCACGGCGATCCATCGACCCTCCCGCGCGCTGGCGGCGACGGCGTCGTTGACGAGCATCTCGTCGTGCCCGTCGGCGAACGTCGGGTAGGCCGGGCGGGCTGCGGGCCCGCCCGCCGCCACGTCCGCGTAGACCGTCCGGAAATGGGCCTTGAACGTGTCCGCGAATCCCTCCGCGTGACCGCCGGGGAGGCTGGCCGCGGCCGTCCCGGCGGCATTCATGAGCGCCGGGTTGCGGAGCAGCAGCTCGTTCGGACGCTCGCGATGACCCAGCCAGAGCTCGTCCGGGCGCTCCGAGTCCCAGGCGGCGGCCGCGGTCGACCCGTCGATCTGGTACCGGAGGGAGTTCTTGCGGCCTGCGCTCACCTGCGAGATCGCAACCGCGCCCCGCGCCCCGTTGGCGAAGCGGAGGAGGATCGTGGCGGCGTCGTCGGTGACCATCTCCCGCGGCGTCGTATGTCGCCGCGCGTTCTGTTGAATACGTCTCGACCGGTCCCGCGGGCTGATGGCGAACCTTGACGAAGGTTGCCAGGTCGGCCATGACACTCTCGATCCGGACGCCGCCGATGCAGCTGACGAGGTCCAGCCAGTGGGAGCCGATGTCCCCGACGGCACGGAGCGAGCCGCCCTCGGCCGGGTCGAGGCGCCAGTTCCAGTCCGTGTCGAGGAGCAGCCAATCCTGCAGGTAATGGCCGCTGACGAAGCGGACCTCGCCCAGCTCTCCCTCGGCGACGAGGCGCGCGAGGTGCTGGTTCAGGGGATAGAAGCGGACGTTGAAGTTCACCGCGTTGACCGTGCCGGCCGCCTTCGCCAGCCGGACGAGCTCGGCGGATTCGGCCGACGTCGTGGCCAGGGGCTTCTCGCAGACCACGTGCTTCCCGGCCGCGAGGATGCGGGTGACCTGCGCGGCATGGAGTGCGTTGGGCGACGTGACGTGGACGACCTCCACGCGGTCGTCGGCGAGCATCTGCTCCATGGAGGCATAGGCCCCTGACAGACCGAGGTCGGCGGCCCGCTGCGCGCCGTGCTCCGCCGACACCTCGAGGAGCCCGCGGATGGGGACACCGAGGCGCCGCAGGGCCTCGATGTGGACGGTGCCGATGAACCCGCTGCCGATCACGGCGGCGCCGATGTCGCTGATTTCGTCTCACGCGGGCAGGCCTCGGTCATCGACGATGCGCCGCCCACACGCCTGGACGGCCAGACGACAATGTAGCGAGGCGCTGCTGCCGCCGCCGGGCGATCCCGCGCAGATCCCGAGCGCCGGCTCGCGCTGGAGGTCGTGCCGGCCGGCGAAGGCGGCTCGCGCGGGACGTCACGTCGGCCCGCGAAGCAGTCGGCCGGCGAAGCGGCCCGCCCCCTGCGATCATCGCCGGATGCCCAGCCCCGACGCGCTCCGTCTCGTCGACGACCTCTTCCGCTCGTTCGCGACCGCGCCCACCGGCCCGCCGGGCGTGACCTGGGGCGTCGTCGCGGACGGGGCGCTCGTGCATGCCGGCGGGATCGGCACGCTCCGCGACGGCGAGACCCTTCCGCCCGACGCCGACAGCGTCTTCCGGATCGCGTCCATGACGAAGAGCTTCAGCGCGGCCGCGCTGCTCCTCCTTCGTGCCGAGGGCCGGCTCGCCCTGGACGACCCGGTGGCGCGCCTCGTTCCCGAGCTCAGCGACCTCCGCGGGCCGACCCGTGACTCGCCGCCGGTCACGGTCCGCCACCTCATGACGATGTCAGCCGGGCTCCCGACCGACGACCCGCTCGGCGACCGGCTGCAGGGCCTCCCGATCGGCGAGTTCGCCGCCCTCATGCGCGCCGGCATCTCGTTCGCCTGGCCGCCCGGGACGACCTTCGAGTACTCGAATCTCGGCTACGAAATCCTCGGGCGGGTGATCTCGAACGCGGCCGGCCGCGAGTACCGCGAGTTCGTCGAGGAACGCCTGCTGCGGCCCCTCGGGATGACCTCGACGACATACCTGCTCGCGGACGTCCCGCCGGAGCGGTTGGCGCTGGGTTACGTTCGGCGTGACGAACGGTTCGAGCCGGAGCCGATCGACGGCTACGGTGCCCTGGCCGCGATGGGCGGCATCTTCAGCACGGTCGGTGACCTCGCCCGCTGGGTGGCGGGCTTCAGCACCGCGTTCCCGGCTCGCGACGACCCCGAGGATGGCCATCCGCTCCCGCGCGCCGTTCGCCGGGAGATGCAGCAGGTCCCAGCGGGCGCTGCCGCCCGAGGTCGTCTACGACGGGACCGGCCCGGTGCCCGCCGTCACCTCGACCGGATACGGACTCGGGCTGTTCGTGGTCCACGATCTCGAGATCGGCACGGTGATCGGTCACTCCGGCGGTTACCCGGGCTACGGCTCGAACATGCGCTGGCACCCGGGCTCCGGCCTCGGGGTCGTGGCCCTCGCCAATGCCCGCTACGCGCGCGTCTCGATCCCGGCAGCCGACGCGTTGCGGGTGCTCGTGCGGGACGGCGCCGCGACCGTTCGGCGCGTCCGTCCCGCGCCGGCCACCGAGCGGCTGCGGGCCGCTGCCGAGGAGCTGCTGCAGGACTGGGACGACCGGCTCGCGGACGCCGTCTTCGCCCCGAACATGGATCTCGACGAGCCGCGCGAACGCCGGCGCGCCGAGGTCGCCCGGCTCCACGCGCGCCTCGGGGCGCTGGGCCCCGATGACGTGCCCCCGGCCAGCGACTCGCCGGCCCACCTCCGCTGGTGGCTCCGTGGCGAGCACGGCCGCCTGCGGGTCGAGCTGCTGGCCACGGCCGAGGCCGCGCCGCGGATCCAGTCGCTGGAGCTGCTCGTGGTCCCGGAACCTGCCGGCGCGCTCGCCGGACTTGCCGAGCGGGTCGTGGGGCTCCTCGACGAGGAGCTTCCGCAGTGGCCCGACGACATGCCGCTCGCGCCGGCGGTCGATCGGGCGGCACTCGCGCGCGGCCTGCGGGCGGCGGCGCTCCTCCTGGGGTCGTCGCGGGTCGGCCGGCCGATCGGAGGCGACGGCGAGCGGCGCCTGGTCACCGAGGTGATCGGCGCGCGGGGCCGCGGCGAGCTCCGCCTGGAGGTGGATGCTGACGGCACCGTCATGAAGGCGCTCGTGGCCCCGGCCCGCGTCGCCGCGCCGCCCGAGGCGCCCTGAGCGTGGCCTTCGCGCAGCGACGCGACGTGTTGCCCGGCCGATTGCCTCGGGGTGCTGCCCTCGTGGCAGACTGGCGTACGGCAGCCGTGGCAGGTCCGGAAGGCCACGGTGTGCCGTCGTGTCGCCCGCCGCATGGCGCGCGAACGAGGTGGCCCGGCGTCAGTGCGGGGAGATCGACGATGCACTTTGCGACCACGCCTGAAGAGGTCCGCTCGATCACCGACGCGGCCCTGGCCGAGGCCGACGCCCTCGTGGCGACGGCCGTCGCCACGGGCGGGGCCGGCTCCTTTTCGACCGTGCTCCTGCCCCTCGACGAGGCGGACGCGCGCCTGTCCGCCGCCTACGCCGCGGGAGCGTTCATGGCTCGAGTCCACGTTGACCCGGCAGTCCGTGACGCGGGCCAGGAGGCCGAGGAGCGCCTCGACCGATGGCGTGTGGATCTCCCGTTCCGGGAGGATCTCGCGGCCGCGGTGTTCGCCTTCGAGCGCAGCGACGCCGCGGCGGCCCTCGCCGGCGAGCCGCGCCGCTTCCTGGACCGCCTCGTTCGCGACCTCCGGCGTGCCGGCCACGCGCTCGACCCGGCGACGCGGGACGAGGTCCGCGGCCTTCTTGGGCGCCTGGTCGACCTGCAGTCGTCGTTCGAGCGGAACATCGACGAGTTCGAGGACGGCCTCGAGCTGACCCGCGAGGAGCTCGACGGGCTCGCCGACGACTACGTGGCCGGGCTTCGCCCGGGGACCGCGCCGGGGACCCACCGCGTCAGCCTCGACGCGCCGGAGATCTACCCGTTCCTGGCGCAGGCACGGCGGCGCGACCTCCGCCGCGACCTGGAGCGCCGGGAGTTCAACGCCGCCCGCGACGCCAACGAGCCGCTCCTCGCCGAGGCGCTGGCCATCAGGCGCCGGGTCGCGACGCTGCTGGGCTACCCGTCGTGGGCCCACTACGCCGTCGAGGTCAAGATGGCCGCCGATCCGGCTGCCGTGCGCCGCCTCTACGACATGATCGTCCCGCCGCTGCAGGCGGCGATGGCCCTCGAGGTGCGTCGACTCGAGGAGATCCTCAGCGCCGACGGGGACGAGCCTCCACTCCGGACCTGGGACTGGCGCTACTGCGACACCCGCCTGCGCGTCCGCGACTACGCCGTCGACCCCGACGAGCTGCGCGGCTTCCTGCCCCTCGACGCCGTGTTCGATGGCCTTCTCGGGCTCGCGGCCGAGGTCCTCGGGCTGACGTTCGAGCGCATCGACGACGCGGCGGCCTGGCACCCGGAGGTTCACCGCTTCCGCGTCCGCGACGCCGCCAGCGGCGCCGAGATCGGCGACGTCCTCATGGATCTCCACCCGCGCGAGGGGAAGTTCGGGCACGCGGCGGCGTGGCCGCTCGTGCCCGGCCGGCGCCTGCCGGATGGCACCTACCAGAAGCCGCTGACGGCCATCGTGGCCAACCTCCCCCGGCCGACCGCGGAGCGGCCGGCGCTGCTGCGCCACGAGGACGTCGTCGTGCTCTTCCACGAGTTCGGCCATGTCCTCCACATGACCTTGACGCGCGCGGAGCTGGTCCGCTTCTCCGGCGCCAACACGGAGTGGGACTTCGTCGAGGCGCCGAGCCAGATCCTCGAGCACTGGGCATGGCAGCCGAGCGTGCTCGCCCGGTTCGCCCGTCATCACGCGACCGGCGAGCCGATCCCGGGGGCGCTCGTCGAGCGCCTCGTCGCGAGCCGCAACCTGGACGTGGCCCTCAAGACCCTGCGCCAGTGCTACCTGGGGCTGCTGGACCTCGGGCTCCACGGACCCGAGGAGACGCGCGACATCGGAGCCGTCGACCGGGCCGCGTTCGCCGCCTGGGGGCTCCCGTATCACGAGGGCACGCTCTACCCGTGCCAGTTCGGGCACCTGATGGGCGGCTACGACGCCGGCTACTACGGGTACCTGTGGTCGAAGGTCTATGGCGACGACATGTTCGGCCGGTTCGAGGCGGAGGGGGTCACCTCGCCATCCGTCGGCGCCGACTACCGGCGCGAGATCCTCGAGCCGAACGGCAGCCAGGACGGCATCGACCTGCTGCGGGCGTTCCTTGGACGGGACCCATCGCCGGCCACCTTCCTGCGCCTCCTCGGGATCGCGGAGGGCGTGCCCGGCTGACGGGTCGCCTCGCGGTCGCACCGAGCAGCCGTCAGACCGCCTTGACCGCGGAGATCAGCTGGGCCAGGCCTTCCTTGGCGTCGGCGAAGAGCATGCCCGTC
The DNA here is from genome assembly GCA_963776355.1 of uncultured Chloroflexia bacterium. Classification (GTDB taxonomy): domain Bacteria; phylum Chloroflexota; class Limnocylindria; order Limnocylindrales; family CSP1-4; genus CTSoil-043. Next base: position 961,474 of record CAVZLU010000006.1, read on the forward strand.
TTGGGGTTCACGTACAGCTCGTTGTCGATGCCGGCATAGCCGCGTCCCATGGACCGCTTGATCACGATGATCGACTTCGCGTGGTCCACGTTGAGGATCGGCATGCCCGAGACCGGGTTGCCCGGCCGGCGCGCGGCCGGGTTCGTGACGTCGTTGGCGCCGATGACCAGGGCCACGTCGCAGCGGTCGAACTCGGGGTTGATGTCGTCCATCTCCTTGAGCTGGGGATAGGGCACGTTCGCCTCGGCGAGGAGGACGTTCATGTGCCCCGGCATCCGCCCGGCCACGGGGTGGATGGCGTACGAGACGCTCACGCCCTTCTCCTCGAGCAGCTCGGCCAGCTCGCGCACGGCGTGCTGGGCCTGGGCCACCGCGAGGCCGTAGCCGGGGACGACGATCACGCTGCTCGCGTACACCAGCTGGATCGCGACGTCGTCGGCCCCGATCGAGCGAACCGCACCGCCCGGCCCGCCGGCGCCATGGACCACCGCTCCCTCGCCGCCACCGAAGCCGCCGATCATGATGTTCACGATCGAGCGGTTCATGGCGTCCGCCATGAGCTTGGTGAGGATGCCGCCCGAGGCGCCGACGAGGGCGCCCGAGATGATGAGCACCGGGTTGTCCAGGACGAAGCCGGCCATGGCCACGGCGGTCCCGGTGAAGGCGTTCAGGAGCGAGATCACGACCGGCATGTCCGCCCCACCGATCGGCAGGACCATCGTGATGCCGAAGACGACGGCCGAGGCCAGGATCACGCCCAGCACGAGCATCGCCACGGTGCCGTCGACCGTGAGCGTGCCCGCGGCGCCCAGCACGAGCAGCGCCGTGCCGGCGATCGTGACGACGGCGAGCGCGACGGTCAGGATCCGCGATCCAGCGAAGATGATCGGCTTGCCGCTGATGATCCCCATAGCTTGCCCGAGGCGACGAGGGAGCCGCTGAACGTGATCGCCCCGATGACCACGTCGAGGACGACGAAGACGGTGGTCGAGACGATCGTGCCGCCGGCGCTCGTGAGGCGGATGAAGTCCGAGATCGCGACCAGGGCCGCCGCCCCGCCGCCGACCGCGTTGAAGAGCGAGACGAGCTGCGGCATCTCCGTCATCTGGACGTTGCGGGCGGTGTAGAGGCCCAGCCCTCCGCCGACCGCGAAGCCCACCACGATGATCACCCAGGCCGCGGCGTCCATCCCGCCGGGACGCGTGACCAGGCCGACCAGCGTCGCCAGGACGGCCACCACCATGCCCCCGGCCGACAGCAGGTTCCCGTTCCGCGCCGTGGCCGGCGAGTTCATCTGGTGAAGGCCCAGCACGAAGCAGACGGCGCCGCCCAGCTGGGCGAGGTAGACGAGGGTCCCGATGTCCACCGCCGCGGCCCGTCAGGCCTTGTCCACGGACTTCGGGGCCGCGGGCTTCTTCTTGAACATCTGGAGCATCCGGTCGGTCACCACGTAGCCGCCGACGACGTTCATGGCCCCGAAGGCCATGGCCACGAAGGCCAGCAGGTAGTCGAGCGGGTCCTTCGCCTCGGCGGCGATGATCATGCCGCCCACGAGGACGATCCCATGGATGGAGTTGGCGCCCGACATCAGGGGCGTGTGGAGGGTCGCCGGGACCTTGGCGATGACCTCGAACCCGACGAGGATCGCCAGGACGAAGATGGTGAGGGGGAAGAGCAGGTCGTTCACGACGAGGCGCCTTTCGTGGCCGGGGCAGGTCCCGCGGGGGCGGGAGCGAGGAGCTTCGCGGTCGCCGGCTGGACGACCTTCCCGCCGTGGGTGATGAGGACGCCCGCGGTGATCTCGTCGGCGGGATCGAGGGTCAGGGCGCCGTCCTTGACCAGGTGCAGCAGCAGCGCCTGGAGGTTGCGGGCGTAGAACTGGCTGCCGCTGATCGGCACGGTCGCCGGCAGGTTCTCCGGGGCCAGGATGGCGACGCCGTTGTCGGTCCTTACGGTCTCCCCGGGCCTCGACAGCTCGCAGTTCCCGCCGAGGGCGCTGGCGGCCATGTCGAGGATCACCGAGCCCGGCTTCATCGCCCGGACGGCGTCGGCGGTCACGAGGACCGGCGGCTTGCGCCCCGGAACCTGGGCCGTGGTGATCACCACGTCCATGGCGGCGATCACGCCGTTCAGCTCGGCCTGCTGGGCGGCCCGTTCCTCCGGCGGTGAGCTCGCGGGCGTAGCCGCCGCTCCCGGTGGCGTCGATCGCGGTCTTGAGGACGACGAACTGGGCGCCCAGCGACTCGGCCTGCTCCTTCGTCTCGGGCCGCACGTCGTAGGCCTTGACCACGGCGCCGAGGCGGCGTGCGGTGCCGATCGCCTGGAGCCCCGCCACCCCGATCCCCAGGACCAGGACGTTGGCCGGCTTGGCGGTCCCGGCCGCGGTCGTCAGGAGGGGGAAGTAGCGCCCGAACGCCTCGGCCGCGACCAGCACGGCCTTGTAGCCGCCGATGTTGGCCTGCGACGAGAGCACGTCCATCGTCTGCGCGCGCGACAGGGTGCGCGGGATCGCGTCGAGGCTGATCGCGGTCACGCCCTGGTCGGCCAGCACCTGCATCAGGCCGGGGTCGATCAGCGGGGACAGCAGTCCCACCACCGCCTGGCCGGCCCGGAGCTTGCCGACCTCGGCCGCGGAGGGCTTCTGGACCTTGACCACGCAGTCTGCCTGGGACCAGGCCTCGTCGCCCGAGACGAGCGTGGCCCCGGCCTCCTCGTACATCGCGTCGGTGAACGACGCGTCCGACCCGGCGCCGCGCTCCACGAGGACGTCGACCCCGGCGGCCTTCAGCTTGGGAAGGACGTCCGGGACAAGGGCCACACGGTGCTCGCCGGGCAGCGTCTCTCGCGGAACGCCGACCTTCATCTGGGCTCCCTGGAACAGTGCAAAGCAGCGGTAAGGATAGCGTGTGGCCTTGCGACGTCCGCGTTGCGGCTTGGAGTCAAATCCACCTCGGCGTTTGCCCCGTGGTGGGAGATGCGCAGCGCGAAACGCCCCCGCGTGGCCCGCGCCAACGGCCGAGCGGGCCCCGCGTCAGCCTCGCGCCAGCGGCTGGGCAGGCGCCCCGCGTCGGCCTCGCGCCGGTCGGTCACAATCGCGCCGTGGTCACCGAGGCAGCCCGCACCCTGTCCGCCGAGCTGCTCTTCACGCTCGCGCTCGCGCTCGTCTTCGTCGCCTTCTTCCTCGTGCACCGGTGGGACCTCCGCCGTCGCGCGAGGCACATCGCCGCGGTGCGCTCGGCCGGGGACTTCGGTCCCCGCCGGGCTGCGGTCGCGGCCCTCGTCGCGGCCGCCGCCAGGATCGACGCCGCCCGGGCGAACGACCTGGCCGCCGAGCGCCGCGTGGCGTTCGACTGGGACCCGCGCCTCGAGAAGATCCCCAAGGTCGCACGGGCGGCCCGTGACCGCGCATTTGCCAACGAGCGGGACGACGTCGCCCGGGCGGCCGCCGATGCCGCCCGTGACGCGGCGAGCGGAGCCCTGGCCGTCGCTTCCGTGGATGCCCGGGTCCGCCTGGAGGCCGCCGAGTGCGCGGCCGAGACGGCCGGAGCCCTCGTCGCGGCGGAGCGGATCCCGTCGGCCGAGTTCCGGATGCTCACCCGGGCCTGGCGGACGGTGGTTGGGCCCGTGGGCGTGCAGCCCCGCAAGGACCCCTGACGGCCGTCGCGGCGGTCGCCGCGGCTCCCAGGCGATACCGGTGGGGCTACCATGGGCAGCACGGCGAGCCTCGCCGACGGCAACCGGAGGCCCGCGATGACCAGCGAACCACAGCCGACCCCCGCCCTCGAGGCCGCTGCCCGCCGCCGGCGGGAGCTGCGGGAAGCCCTCGTGGCGTTCGAGGACGCCCTCTCCTCGCCCGTCCGGGACCGCGAGGCCTGGCGGGCCGAGGTAGCCGACGCGCTCGAGGTGCTCGGGAACGCGTTCGAGGACCACGTGACCGAGACCGAGACCGGCGGCGGCCTCTACGACGAGATGGAGGACATCGCCCCGCACCTGGCCGCCAAGGCGGGTCGCCTCCGCGAGGAGCACCCCCAGATCGCGGCCGCGCTGGTGGGGGCGGGCGCGACGCTGGCCGGCCCGATCGCGGACGAGGCCCAGGTCGATGCGGTGCGCGATGACCTCCAGCGCCTGATGGGACGCATCGTTCGCCACCGCCAGCACGGCGCCGACCTCGTCTGGGAGGCCTACGCGATCGACATCGGCGCCGCCGGCTGACCCGCGTGGGGGAGCGGTCGCGGGCCGGGCCGCCCGCAGCGCCCGACCCGATGTCGGCGCCTCCCACAGCGCCCCACCGGGCGTCGTCGTCGCCCGCGACCTCGGCCCCTCCGTCGGGGCGGCCCGGGGCTCGGACCGATCCGCTGGCCCCGCTCCTCGCCAACGGCGGCGTCACCGTCATCGACGGCGGCCTGGCCACCGAGCTCGAGGCGGCCGGCCACGACTTGCGCGATCACCTCTGGTCGGCACGGCTCCTGGCCGACGATCCGGAGGCGATCGTCTCCGCCCACCTCGCCTACTTCCGAGCTGGGGCGCGCATCGCGATCACGTCGAGCTACCAGGCGACCTTCCCGGGGTTCGCGGCGGTCGGGATCGGCCGGGCCGGGGCCGAGGTTCTCCTGCGCCGCAGCGTCGAGCTGGCGGCCGAGGCGCGATCCAGGTTTCGCGCCGAGCGCGCGCCGGCCGACCAGGGTCCGCTCCTGGTCGCGGCCTCGATCGGCCCGTATGGCGCCTTCCTTGCCGACGGCTCGGAGTACCGCGGCCGGTATGGCCTGGGCCGCGATGCCCTGCGCGCGTTCCACCGCGACCGGCTGCGGATCCTGTGGGAGGCCGGCCCCGACCTGCTCGCCTGCGAGACCATCCCCGATCTCGACGAGGTCGAGGCCCTGGTGGACCTGCTGGCCGAGACGGGCGCGGCGGCCTGGGTCTCGTTCTCGTGCGCCGACGGCGGGCACCTGCGCGACGGGACCCGGGTGGAGACGGCCGCGGCGGTCGCGGAAGCGTGCGCCGCGGTGGTCGCGGTCGGCGTCAACTGCACGGCGCCGGAGCACGTCGAGGAGCTGGTGCGGCGGATCGCCGCGACGACGGCGAAGGCGATCGTCGTCTATCCCAACTCCGGGGAAGAATGGGATCCGCAGCGTCGCGCGCTGGCTCCCCACCGCCGGCGCGATCGTCGACGTGACCTCGGCCCGCCGCTGGGCCACCGCGGGAGCGCGCCTGGTCGGCGGCTGCTGCCGCGTCGGCCCCCGACGGATCGCCGAGCTCGCGGCCGCGTTCGGCGGCTGACGGCCAGCCGCCGGATCGCGCCACCCGGGCGACAGTCTCAGGCCGTGCCGGCGACCTCCGCACCTACGTCGGGAGTGTGCCCCATGCGAGCGGCCACGCGGAGCGCCGCGTCGCGTCCCCGCGACACGCAGTCCGGCACGCCCACGCCGCGGAAGGCGGCGCCGGTGAGAATGATCTCCCGTCGGCCGGCCAGGGCCGCCTCCGCCGCCGCGACCCGGTCGAGGTGGCCCACGGTGTAGCGCGGCATGGCCTCGCGCCAGCGGGCCACGTGGCGCAGGATCGGGGTCCCGCCGATGCCCACGGTCCGGGCCAGGTCGGCGTGCACGGCCGCCACGATCTCGTCGTCGGTGGCGTCGAGGATCCCGGCGGAGCGCTCGGGGAGGAATGCCCGCAGGAGGATCGTCCCGTCGGGCGCCCGCCCGGGCCATTTCGACGACGTGAACGTGCACGCACCGAAGCACAGGGGCTCGTCGCCGGCCACGAGGAACCCGTGCCCGACCAGCGGCTCCGCCAGCGCGTCGGCGCGGTATCCGAGGGTCACGACCCCGGTGGACCCGTGGGGGATGGTGCGGATGGCAGCCGCCGCGGCCGGGACCTCGTCGGCCAGCAGGGCCGCCGACACTCCGGCCGGGCCCGCGAGGACCACCGCCTCGGGCACCAGGCGGGACCCGTCGGAGAGGGTCACCGCGGTGCGCCGGCCGGCCCGCTCGAGGGCGACGACCCGGGTGCCAAGCCGGATCTCGGCCCCGGGCGCCGCCCGGACCGCCTCCGCCAGGGCGTCGATGAGGCTGCCCATGCCGCCGGCGAGGCTGAGGAACGGCGAGGCGGACGCACCGGAAGCGGCCGACGAACCGCCCGCGCCGCTCGTGCCGCCGGCACCGGACCCTGGCGTGGCCCGGGCGGCGCCGGTCGAGGCTGCGGCTCCGCCGCCTGGAGTGGCACCGCCGGCCGCGGGAGGGCGGCCGGCTGTGCCCGCGGCACCCGCACTCCCGCGCCTGCGCGCGCGCCCCTGCGCCAGGCTTGCCAGGAGCAGGCTCCTATGATCGCGCTCGAAGTCGCCCAGCTGGGGCAGCACGGCGAGCAGGCTCAGCTCGTCGATCGAGGCCCCGTAGATGCCGCCGATGAGGGGATCGGCCAGGCGGTCGACCATGGCCGAGCCGAGCCGGTGCCGCAGGAACGTGCCGATCGAGACGTCGGTCCCGTCGAGCGAGCGCGGCAGCACCAGGTCGAGCCCCGCCCGCAGCTTCTGGGGCCACGAGAAGAGCCGGGTGGTGACGAACGGCGCCATTCGCGTCGGCAGGACGAGCCCCATCCCGTCGGGCATCGGGACCATCCGGCCGCGGGCGAGGATCCGGACGATGCGCGGGTCGGTGGTGCGGATGATCGCGTCGCCCAGGCCCAGCTCGCGGCTCAGCGCCGTGGCGGCCGGCCGGTAGGAGATGAACGAGTCCGGCCCGGCCTCCACGAGGAAGCCGTCGATGGTCTCCGTCCGGATCTTGCCGCCGAGGCGCTCGGTCGCCTCCACCAGCAGGACGGGCACCCCGGCGCGCGTCAGCTCATACGCGGCCGCAAGTCCCGTGATCCCGCCCCCAACGACGAGCGCCCCGCCCATGCCCCCGGGTCGTGCCTCAGCTCGCGGCGGGGACGTATGGGCAGAGGGGGTCGGTCTCGAGGATGTCGCCGGTCCATGCGTAGGCCCGGGCCCGCGACCCACCGCAGCGCTCCACGAACGGGCAGATGCCGCAGCGGCCCTTGTACTGGGACGTGTCGCGGAGCGAGGTGAAGGTGGGGTGGTCGCGGTACAGGTCCACCAGGTCGTGGTCGCGGACGTTGCCGACCGGGACCGGCAGGAACCCCGACGGGAAGACCGTGCCGTCGTGGCTCACGAACATGATGCCGTTGCCGTCGCGGATGCCGAATCCGCGCCCGACCGACGTGCGGGCGATCTCGTCGGCCGTCATGCCCTCCGCCTCCATCGCCCTGATGGCGACCCGCCGGTAGTGGGTGGCCTCGGTGGTCTTGATCTGGAAGCGCCCCTCCTTCGAGAGGCCGTACAGCCAGTGAGCGAGGCGCTCCGACTCGGCCGGCGTGATCTCCTGGAGGACCGTGCCGCGGCCGATCGAGATCAGGAAGAAGAGGCTCCAGCGGAGGATCCCCATCGTGCTCACGGTGTCGTAGATCGCGGGCAGGTCGTCGAGGGTCTTGTCGGTGACCAGGGTGTTCACCTGGATCGGGAGGCCCACCTCGTGGGCCCAGTCCGCGGCCCGCATCGTCATCGCGAACGTGCCGTCCACGCCGCGCAGCCCGTCGTGGCGCTCGGGGTCGGAACCGTCGAGGCTCAACGAGATCGTCTGGATGCCGGCGTCACGGAGCGAGGCCAGGCGCTCCTTCGTGAGGTCCGGGGTGACCGCGGGGGCCAGCGAGGCGCCGATCCCGCGTTCGGTGGCGGCCCGCACGAGCTCCTCCAGGTCCGGTCGCCGCAGGGGGTCGCCGCCGGTGAACACGACGTGGGGCAGGGGATCGCCGAAGCCCAGGATCCGGTCGAGGAGCGTGCGGCCCTCGTCCGTCGTGAGCTCGAGGGGGCTGCGCTCGGGCTCGGCGGTCGCCCGGCAGTGGCGGCAGGCGAGCCCGCAGGCCAGCGTGGTCTCCCAGTAGACGAGCATCGGGGCCCGGTCGTACACGAGGCCCCGGGGCTTGACGGCGCCGACCCCCGGAAGCGCCCCGGGATGCCCCGGAATCGCCCCGGGATGCCCGCCGGGATGGCCCGCGCGGCGGACGGCCGCGCCTGTCGGGACGCTCGGGGGACGCTGCGTATCGACCATGGGGGTTCGTCCTCTCGTGGGGTCAGTGCGTCATCGCTTGCGCTGCCGGGAGCGCGGCCTCGGCGAGGTCCGCGAGGCCGGCGACGAAGGTCGGGTCGGTGTTCATCGAGCGTGCGCGCTCCAGCCGGACGCCGACGTCGCGGGCGACCGCCTGGGCCTCGATGTCGATGTCGTACAGCACCTCGAGGTGGTCGGCAACGAAGCCGACGGGGCGGATCACCAGCTCCCGGAGCCCCTCGCCGGCGAGGCGGCGGATCTCGTCGAGGATGTCCGGTCCGAGCCACGGCTCCCCGGTGCGACCGGCGCTCTGGAAGGCGAAGTCGTAGGTCTGCCAGGCCGAGCCGTGCGGCGACCAGGGCGGCGGTCCCGGCGAGCTCATCCGCATACGTGTCGCCCTCGGCGACGACCCGGGCCGGCAGGCTGTGGGCCGTGAACATCACGCGGACGCTCTCCGGGTCGGGGAAGCGGCGGCGCGCCTCGGCGGTGGTCTCGCTGAGCGCTTCGATGAAGCGCGGCTGGTCGTACCAGGAGTCGACGAAGATGACCTCGGGAGCCCCGGCGCTCAGGCCGGCGACGCCGGCTTCGACGGCGCGGCGATAGCCGGCCGCGTTCGAGGAGCGCTGCGGGGCGAGGGCGATGGCAACGAACCGCTGGACGCCATCGGCCGCCATGCGCTCGACGACCGCGCCGATCCTCGGCTCGATGTGCCGCATGCCGGCATAGACGGGGGCCGCGCGGCCCCGCCTGGCGAGCTCGGCCTCGACGGCCGCCCGCTGCTCCTCGACGATCCGGGAGAGGGGCGAGCCGCCCCCGATCGCCCGGTAGCGGTCGACGAGCTCGGCCAGAAGGTGTGGCGGGGGAGGGCTGCCGCGACGGATGTCGGTGTAGTAGGCCTCCACCTGGTCCAGCCGGTCGGGGCTGCCGTAGGCCATGAGGAGGACGGCGTCGACAGTCATGCGTGATCGGTCCGGGGGACATGGGCGTGGACGAGGTCCACGAGGCGTGCCAGCGCGTCCGGGTCGGTACCGGGGAGGACGCCGTGCCCGAGGTTGAAGACATGACCGGACCGGCCGGCGGCGCGATCCAGGATGGCGACCGCGCCATCCGCCACCGCCGCGAAAGGGCCGAGGAGGAGCGCGGGGTCGAGGTTGCCCTGCACCCCGCGGTCGCCCACGAGGGCCCAGCCCTCGGCGAGGTCGATCCGCCAGTCGAGGCCGATGACGTCCCCGCCGGCGGCGGCCTGCTGGCGCAGGATCCCGGCCGTCCCGACCCCGAAGTGGATCGCGGGTACGCCGAGGGCTCGGACCGCGGCGAAGATGCGGGCCATCCAGGGCGCGACACACCATTCGTAGTCGCGCGGCGAGAGGCCGCCGACCCACGAGTCGAACAGCTGGACGGCCTGCGCCCCGGCCTCGACCTGGGCGCCGAGGTAGCGGATCGTCATCTCGGTGAGGGCATCCATCAGGGCCGCCCACGCCGCCGGCTCGGCATGCATGAACGTCTTGGTGCGCAGGAAGTCCCGCGACGGCCCGCCCTCGACCAGGTAGCAGGCGAGCGTGAACGGTGCGCCGGCGAAGCCGATCAGCGGAACGGGCGACTCATGGTTGATGAGCCCGATGGCATCGAGCAGGGGCGCCACCGCCTCGCGCGGCTCGAACGGCCGAAGTCTGGCCACGTCCTGCAACGAGCCGAGCGGGGTGGCCACCACCGGGCCGCGGCCCTCCACGATCTCGAAGTCGACGCCAAGGCCGGCGAGCGGCGTCGTGATGTCGGCGAAGAGGATGGCCGCGTCCACGCCCAGGCGGCGGACGGGCTGCAGGGTGACCTCCGCGCAGAGCGCGGCGTCGCGGGTGATCTCGACGAGCGTGGCCCGCTCGCGCACGGCCCGGTACTCGGGCAGCGCCCGCCCGGCCTGGCGCATGAACCAGACCGGGGTGACGTCGACCGCCTTGCGCCGGCAGGCGCGCAGGAATCGCGTCGCCCGTGGATCGGGGACCGGGATCACGCCCGTTGGGACAGGCATCAGGGTCGTCACAGCGCTCCCTCCGCGACGGCATCGAAGGCTGCGGCCGCCGCGACGAGGGTCTCCTGGATCTCCGCCGGCCCATGGGCCAGGGAGACGAACCAGGCTTCGAACTGGGACGGCGCGAGGAGCACCCCGGCATCGAGCATCGCCCCGAAGAAGCGGGCGTACGCGGCCCGGTCGGACGTGAACGCCTCCTCGGCCGTCGCCGGGGCGCCGGCGCGGAAGAAGACCGTGAGCAGCGAGCCGACGCGGGTGATCCCCACGGTCGCCCCGGCCGTCGCGGCGGCCGAACGCAGCCCCGCCTCGAGGTGGGCGCTCGTGGCCTCCAGCTCGTCGTACCGTTCCGCCGTCAGCAGGCGGAGGGTCGCCGTCCCGGCGGCCATGGCCAGCGGGTGGCCCGAGAGCGTGCCGGCCTGGTAGACCGGCCCGGCGGGCGCGACCAGGCCCATGAGGTCTTCCCGCCCGCCGTACGCGCCCACCGGCATGCCCCCGCCCACGATCTTGCCGAGCACCGTGAGATCGGGCCGGACGCGGAACCGCCCCTGGGCGCCGCCCGGGGCGACCCGGAACCCGGTGATGACCTCGTCGAAGATGAGGAGCGCGCCGGCGGCAGCGGTCAGCTCGCGGAGGCGCTCCAGGAACCCTTCCGCGGGCGGCAGGACGCCGGCGTTGGCCGCGACCGGCTCGACGATGACGGCGGCGATCCGGCCGGGGTGGGCAGCGAAGGCTGCCGCGACCGCGTCCGGGTCGTTGTAGGGGGCGACGATCGTGGCCGCGGCGGTGGCCGCCGGGACGCCGGCGCTTCCCGGGATCGCGAGCGTCGCCACGCCCGAGCCCGCCTCCACGAGCAGGCCGTCGCTGTGGCCGTGGTAGCCGCCGCTGAACTTGACCACGAGGTCGCGACCGGTGGCTCCGCGGGCCAGGCGGACGGCGCTCATCGCGGCCTCCGTGCCCGACGACGTGAACCGCATCCGCTCCATCGAGGGCATCGCCGCCCGGACCAGCTCGCCCAGCTCCACTTCGCCCGGCGACGTCGCGCCGAGGGCGAAGCCGTCGAGGGCGGCCCTGCGGACGGCCTCGACCACCGCCGGGTGCGCGTGTCCGAGGATCGCGGGGCCCCACGCGCCGATGTAGTCGAGGTACCAGCGGCCGTCGGCGTCGCGAACGCGGGGGCCGGCCCCGGCGTCGAGGACGAGGGGAGTGCGCCCGACGGCGCGGAACGCCCGCACGGGGCTGTTGACGCCGCCGGGGAAGAGGTCCTCGGCGCGGGCGCGGAGCCCGGCCATCCGGCCCGAGTCGGCGATCCCGGCCGCTTTCTGTGCGGCGGAGATCATCGGTTCTCCTCCCGGAGCCACGTCGCGATGTCCGCCGCGGCATAGGTGATGACGAACGAGGCGCCGGCGCGCACGATCGAGGTGAGTGCCTCCAGCTGGGTCCGGCGGCCGTCGATCCAGCCCCGCTCGGCCGCGGCCGCGATCTGGGCGTACTCGCCGCTCACCTGGTAGGCGCCGATCGGCAGGTCGAACCGCTCGCGGGCGAGGGCGAGGATGTCGAGCGACGGCAGGGCCGGCTTGACGAGCAGCATGTCGGCGCCCTCCGCGACATCGGCCTCCATCTCGCGCATGGCCTCGCGGGCGTTCGCCGGATCCATCTGGTAGCCGCGCCGGTCGCCGAAGGCAGGCGCGGAGTCGGCTGCCTCGCGGAACGGCCCGTAGAACGCCGATGCGGTCTTGGCCGCGTAGGCCAGGATCGGGACCTCCGCATGGCCGGCACCGTCGAGCCCGGCCCGGATCGCGGCCACCTGGCCGTCCATCATCGCGCTCGGCGCCACGACGTCGGCCCCGGCCTCCGCCTGCGAGGCGGCCGTCTCGGCGAGGAGCCGGATGGCGGCGTCATTGTCGACCCGGCCGTCCGTGGTGAGCGGGCCGCAATGACCGTGGTCGGTGTACTCGCAGAGGCACGTGTCGGCGATGACCACCAGGTCGAGGTCCTCGTCGCGCAGGGCCCGGACCGTCTCCTGCACGATGCCATTGGCGATCCACGCCCCCGATCCGAGCGGATCCTTGGCCGCGGGCAGCCCGAACACGATCACCCCGCCCACGCCGAGGGAGGCCAGCCCGCGAGCCTCGACGACCGCCTCGTCAGGGGTCAGCCGGAACTGGCCCGGCAGCGAGGAGATCGGCGTCCGGCCCCCGTGCCCGGGCACGACGAAGAGCGGGGCGACGAGCATGGCCGGGTGCAGGCGCGTCTCCCGGACCAGGGCCCGGAGAGCGGGGGTTCGGCGCGTGCGGCGGAGGCGGTGTCCGGCCGCGGGCACCGGGATTCCGGTGCCGGCGATCGCGGGGAGGGACGGCGCGGGGTTGAGCACGGAGGTCATCGAGGTTCCTCGTTGGCGGGCGCGGTGACGGCGTCGGTCGGGATCGGGCTGGACGAGAGGACCGCCTCCACGACATCCGCGAGCGCGGCCGGCGACGGCGCCGCCGCCTCGGCCACTCGGGTGAAGCCGGCCGCGCGCGCTGCCGCGGCCGTGGTCGGCCCGATGCAGCAGGCGGGCGTGGCGAGCGCGGCCCGGCGCTCGGCCGGAGCGAGCAGCGCGAGCAGGCCGCGGACGGTCGACCCACTGGTGAACACGATCGCGTCCACGCCGCCGGCGAAGGCCGCCCGCAGCGGCCGCCGGGCGGCCTCGGGCGCTTCGACGGTGTGGTAGGCGACGACCTCCTCCACGGCGGCGCCGCGCGCGCGCAGCCGCGCCGGCAGCGTGCCGTCGGCGGCATCGGCGCGGGCCAGCAGGACGCGGCTGTCGGCCGCGAGCGGGAGGGACTCGGCAAGAGCCGCGCCGGTAGCGGAGCTCGGCTGGAAGACGGCCGTCGCGCCACGCTCGGTGAGTGCCTCGGCCGTGGCCGCCCCGACCGCCGCGAAGCGGGCCGCGGCGAACGGGCCGCGGGTGCGCGATGCCGCCGCCGCGACCGCGGCGGCGCCCGCCGCGCTGGTCACGACGACCCAGGAGAAGGCGGACAGGTCGCCGGCGGCGGCATCGAGCGGGCCGCCGGGAAGGATCGGACGAATCTCGATCGTGGGCACGACGAGCGCCACGAAGCCGCGGGCGTCCAGCGCCTCCGCGAGCGCGCCCGGTGCGCCTGGTTCGCGGGTGACGAGCACCCGCGGCGCACCGCCGCGAGGCCCCGGCGGGGTGTCGCCGCCGTTGACGGCGAGGGCCGCGGCAAGGGCCGCGGCAAGCTCGGCCGCCAGGTCGGCGGCGAGGGCGAGGCGGTCGGCAAGCGGGCCGCGCCGCTCGCCCCGGGCCACGAACGGTGCCGGCAGCGACGGCTCGGACGCGCCCGTGAACGTGGTGCCCGGGGCCTCGGCCGCGAGCGTCGGCGGGGCGTCACCCTCGGGGACCGCCCCCTCGGAGGCCACGGCCGCGTGGATGACGATCTCCTCCCCAACGACCGTCGCCAGCGCACCCAGCGGGGCGCGACATCCACCCCCGCTCGCGCGCAGGAAGGCCCGCTCCGTCTCCACGGCCGCCCGCGTGTGCGGGTCGTCGAGCCGGGCGACGAGCGGTCGCGCGACCGGATCGTCGGCCCGGACCTCGATGGCGAGGGCCCCCTGGCCGGGGGCGGGCAGGGCCACATCGCCGGCGAGCGGCTCGGTCACCCGGCCCGCGAGGCCCAGGCGGATGAGCCCCGCCGAGGCGAGCACGAGGGCGTCCGCCTCGCCGGCGGCGAGCTTGCGGAGCCGGGTGTCGACGTTGCCGTGGAGCGGACGCGTGCGGAGGTCGGGCCGCCGGGCGCGCAGGAAGGCGACGCGACGGGGGCTGTCGGTCCCGACGACGGAGCCGGCCGGCAGCGTGGCCAGCGTCTGGCCCGGCACCCGGCAGATGAGCGCGTCCCGCGGATCCTCGCGCGGCGGGTAGGCCGCGATGGCCAGGCGCGGATCACCGGCGATGGGGACGTCCTTGGCGCTGTGGACGGCCACGTCGACGCGTCCCTCGAGGAGGGCCTTCTCGAGCGCCACCACGAAGGCGCCCTCGCCCCACACCGTGTTGGGGGGCCGTTCGTCGCCGGCGGTGCGGATGATGACCATGTCCACGTCCGCGCCGAGGGCGCGCAAGGCGTCCGCGACCATCCCGGACTGGGCGAGCGCGAGCGCGCTGCCGCGCGTCCCGAGGCGGAGGGCAGGGCCGCCGGGCGCCGTCATCGCTCAGATCCCGAACAGGTCGCGGGCAGCGTGCTCGAGCGACCCGGCATCGTCGTCGTGGAGGGCGGCCAGCGGTGCGTGGAGGATCGCTGCCACGAGGCGATGCGTCATCTGCTCCACCACGGCCCGCTCGTCGGCCTCGAGGTCGGGAAGGCGGTGGAGGAGCCACTCGACCTCGGCCCGGCGAAGGCCTTCGGCGCCGTCGGCGACGGCCTGGATGACCGGCACCATGTTGCGACCGCGAAGCCAGGCGCAGTACTCGCGTCCGGTCTCCGAGACGAGCTTCTCCAGGCGCCGGCGGAGCCGGTCCTGGGGCTCGAGCTCGGGTCCGACCGTCAGGTCGTCGACCGATGTGTGGCGCGCGCCGAGCGCAGCCCGGAGGTCCGCCGGCACCGAGGGCGGCGACGACAGGTCGACAATCTCCGCTGGCGACGCGGCGAGGGCGGCAGCGTCCGACGGCCCGGGTCGCCACGGCCCCGCAAGGGCGACCACGGCACCGGCGACGGGCGGCAGCACGCCGTCGTGACCGAACGGCACCCAATCGCCCCCGACCTCGCCGGCCAGCGCCGCCGCCGCCGCGTCCGTCCGGTTCGTCACCAGGACGCGGGCGCCGCGGCGATGAGCGGCAAACGCCGCCAGGCGGCCCATGCGGCCCACGCCGGCGACGAGGACCGTCCGGCCTTCCAGTGGTCCGACCGTCCGGGCGATGTGGTCGAGGGCGACGTCCGCGAGCGAGCGCGGCGAGCCGTCGAACCAGGTGTGGGCCCGGCGCCCGGCCCGCAGCGCCGCCTGGAACAGGCGATCGAGCACGGGATCGAGGGGCGCGGTCCCCCGGCGCTCGGCGAGGCAGGTGCGAAGCTGATGGAGGATCTGGTCCTCGCCGAAGACGGCGCTGTCGAGCCCGCAGGCCACCGTTACGAGGTGGCCGACCGCCTCGGCGTCGGCCATGTGCTCCGCCCCGGCGGGGACCGGCGGGAGGGCGGGAGTGCCGCGCGTGCCCGGAGCGAGGTAGACCTCGACCCGGTGGCACGTGTGGACGACGATCCGTCGCTCGTCGATGGGCATGGCCGCAAGGGCCTCGGCGAACGCCTCGCGGGTCAGGCTGGGAACCGACCGCGCATGGAGGACGACGGCCGAGATGGTCGGGTGTCCCGAGGCGACGGCGGGGATCGTGTCGGCCCGGGCTGTGATGACGGTCATTGGTGGGCTTCCTCGCCCCGTGTTCGCGGGGAACGCGGTGTCATGGCCTGCTCGTAGCCCTCGAGGGTCGCATCGAGCAGGCGATCGATGGCCTCGGCGGAGGCGCCGAGCAGGGCGGCGGTCCCGTCCGCGTCGAGCTGCCGGCGGCGGGCGACCGCGGCCATCTCGTCGACGAAGGGGCGTCGGAACTGGAGGAAGGTGGCCACGACCTGGCGCATCGAGGCGCCGAGCGACCCGGCGATGCGTCCGTAATCGCGCGCGGCATCGATCCCGGTCGTCAGCGCCGAGATCCGCTCGCGCTCGCCGGATGTCTCGATGAAGCCGATGAGGGACGCCGCGATGACGCGGCCGTGGTCGCGCAGGCTCGCCCGCGCGGACTCGGGCACCGAGCCCAGCCAGGGAGCGGCGGCGGCCCGACCCCCCGCGTTCATCCGGTACCTGGCCGTGATGCCGTCGGTCGTTGCGCTGAGGCCCGCGAGATCGGGCCGTGACGATGGCGACCCGGGGAGTCGCGCGGCGATCGCGGCCCGGGAGAAGCGCCGATGGCCGCCGGGCGTCGTGAAGGTGGAGATCTCGCCGGCCTCGGCCCAGCGGCGGAGGGTCGCCGGAGCGACGCCGAGCATCGAGCTCGCCTCGCGAATGGAGATCCAGTCCGCCGCGGCCGGACCGCGCGCGACGCGCCCCGTGCTCACCGCCGGACCGCCGGCTGCTCGTAACGCTCGAACCTGCTCAATTCGCTCATATCTCCGTCCCGGAGCCCGGCCGGAGCCGTGCCCCTGCGGGGCGGCGGCTCTGGATCCCTCGTTGCCACGTTCCTGCACGTGGCGCAACACCTTGGCGCATTCTCGCCCGGCAACCGAGTTCGTGCCCATCCGTCCCCGGTCACAGATGCGCTGCGCTGGACCCTGCTGGACGGTCCGGTCGCGCTGGCCCTCGTGTATCGATCGATACAGGTCAACGCGCCAGGGGCGGTCGACCCGTCGGTGTCGCGGTCGGTGCGGAGATCGCCCCGGCGTCGCGACGGTTCGTGGTTTCGGGCATTCTAGCGACGGCCGGGAGGTCACGGGCAAGACCCCGCGCGAAGGGTTCACCGCCCGCACTTGGAGGGCTCTCATTGGCTCGTTCGGGGATGGAGCTCGCGTCCCTCCTCGGCCGGGGCGCGCCGTGAGCGCCCAGTACGTCCGCGCGCTCGCCCTTGGGCTCGACCCCGCGTGGCGCCGGCTCGAGGACTCTCGACGTCGTGAGTCGGCGGATGCGTTCCTCGCGTCGCTCGCACCGGGTGAGGGCGTCGTGACCGAGACCTACTCGCTCATCGGGTTCAAGCCGGGAATCGATCTCCTGCTGTGGCAGCTCGCGCCGTCGGTCGAGCGGCTCGAGGAGGAGGCCGCGCGCCTCTTCCGATCGGGTCTCGGCCAATGGCTCGCCGTCCGCGAGAGCTTCACCGGCCTGATCGGTGCCTCCCAGTACGTGGCGCGTCCGACGAGCCAGGAGCAATCGCTCTTCGAAGGCGAGCGAGCCCGCTACCTCATCGTCTACCCGTTCACGAAGTCGACCGAGTGGTACCTCACTTCCCGGGAGGTCCGCCAGGGCTCGATGAACGAGCACATGCGGGTGGGACACGGGTACCCCCAGGTCCGCCAGCTGCTGGCCTATTCGTTCGGCCTCGACGACCAGGAGTTCGTCGTGGCGTACGAGACCGACGACCTGCCGGCGTTCTCCGCCCTGGTTCGGGATCTGCGGGCGACGGAGTCGCGCCGGTCCACGGTCCGCGACACGCCCATCCTCGTCGGCGTCCATCGACCGGCTGCCGAGATCGTCGAGCTGCTGGGCGCACCACGCACGCCGAGGAGGGTCGGGCGCGGCCGCGCCGTAGGTGCCCCGGGCCGGAAACGGGCCGAACGTCACTGTCGTGCCCGGGATGCCGGCGTCCACGCTCGCACGGTGGGGCTCTGTGCCCCCGGCCCGAGGGGGCAGGGGCACGATCAGGAGGCACGATGGAGTACGCGCGCACGACGGCCATGCGGGCTCGCTCGTCCAGCCGGGGATCCGTGGCGCGTTCGCAGGCTGCATCGAGGCGCATGGCCAGGCGGGCCGCGGCCCGCGTCGAGGAGCTGCTGCAGGGCGGTGCCTCCGCCCCGCTCGATCCCGACGTCGAGCGTGCCGTGCGGGCGGTTGTCGACCGGGCCGAGGCGACCGCCGGCCTCTGACGGTCGCCGGTCGACCTTCCGGTCCCCGCGCGCAACCCCGTTCGATCCTCTTCTCCCAAGCACCCCGATGCACCGAGGAGCACTCCCGATGACCAGCACCGAGTTCCTGGCCATGCACCAGGCGATCGTCGACGGCGATCCGGAGGCGGCCGAGGCCGCCGCGACGGCCGCGATCGCGGCCGGCATTCCGCCGCTCGCGGCGATCGACGAGGGCTTCATGCCGGGCATGAAGGAAGTCGGCGCGGGATTCGCCGCCGGCGACCTCTTCCTCCCCGACATGATGCTGGCCGCCCGGGCAATGCAGCGCGCTCTCGCCGTCCTCGAGCCGGAGCTCAAGGCGGCCGCCACGGAGCGGACTGTCGCCGGCCGCATCGTCATCGGCACGGTCGCCGGCGACATCCACGAGATCGGGAAGAACCTCGTGGGGATGCTGCTCTCGACGTCCGGCTTCGAGGTCCACGACCTCGGCGTCAACGTCGCTCCCGAGCGTTTCGTGGAGGCCGCCCGCGAGCACCGTGCTGACATCGTCGGCCTGTCGGCCCTCCTGACCACCACCATGACCGGCCAACGGGCTGTCATCGCCGCCCTCGCCGAAGCCGGTCTGCGCCCGCCCCTCAAGGTGATCGTGGGCGGCGCGCCGGTCACCGGCACGTGGGCGAACGAGATCGGCGCCGACGGCTACTCCGAGGATGCCATGGGCGCGGTCGACCTGGCGAAGCGGCTGATGGCCGCCGCGGAAGGAGCGAACCGGTGAGCGCGCCGCTGAACCCGATCTCCACGCGCGGCCTGCGAATCGAGGTCCTCGACGCCGACGCGGTCGCGCGCATCCACGAGGCCACGCTGCACGTCATCGAGCATGTCGGCGTCCGCTTCCCCTCGGAGCGCGCGCTGGACACGTGGGCGGCCGCCGGTGCCGACGTCGATCGCGCGACCAGCGTCGTGAAGGCGCCCCCGGCGATGATCGAGGCCGCCCTCGCGACCGCACCCCCGGTCTATCCGCTCGCGGCCCGGGACCCCGCCCTCGACCTCTCGCTCGACGGCGAGCATGTCTACGCGGCCACCGATGGCTGCGGGATCGAGGTCGCCGACCTCGAGACCGGCGAGCGGCGCCCGTCCCGGCTGGCTGACGTGGCCGAGATCGCCCGGCTCGCCGACGCCCTCGACGAGGTTGCCTTCCACTGGATCCCGGTCTCGGCCCAGGACCGCCCGGCCTCCTCCCGGTCCCTGCACGAGCTCCTCGCCTGCTGGGCCAACAGCACGAAGCACGTCCAGACCGAGTCGATCGTCACCGAGCGCGAGGCCCGGGCCGCGGTGGAGATGGCGGCGGCGATCGCCGGCGGCCGCGACGCATTGCGGGTCCGCCCGGTCCTCTCGATGATGCAGTGCACCACGAGCCCGCTCGGGCACGACGGCGGCAGCCTCGACGCCGGCCTGGTCGCCGCCGAGGCCGGCATCCCCGTCGGCTACATGACGATGGCGTCGGCGGCGTTCACGGGGCCGGCCACGGTGGCCGGATCCCTCGTTGTCGGGAATGCCGAGGTCATCTCGGCCCTGGCCCTCATGCAGATCGCCTATCCCGGCTCGCCGGTCTACTACGCGGCCGCCCAGACCGCCATCGACCTGCGCTCCGGTGCCTACACCGGCGGTGGTCCCGAGGACTTCCTGTTCGGCGCGGCCACGAACGCCCTGGCCGACTTCTACCGGGTCCCGCTCTCCATGGGCGCGTTCGCCACCGGCGCCAAGGCGCCCGACTGGCAGGCTGGCGTCGAGAACGCCCTGGCGGCCTTCGTGGCTTCGGCGTCCGGCTCGGACATGCTCCTCGGTCTCGGCCTTCTCAACGGCAGCCGCATCTTCTCCCACGAGCAGCTGCTCCTCGACGCCGAGATCTACTCGGTCATCCGGGCGACGCTCAAGGGCATCCCGGTCGACGACGAGTCGCTCGCCCTGGCGACGATCGCCGAGGTCGGCCCGGCGGGCGACTACCTGACCGCGCCCCACACGCGGCGGCACATGCGGTCCCTGTGGCGGCCGAGGTTCTTCGATCGCCGCCCGATGGGCGTGGTCGAGGCCGAGGGCGGCGGTCCGCGGGCATGGGCCAACGCGAAGGCGCGGGAGATCCTGGCCACGCACGTCCCGGAGCCCCTCGACGCCGCCCTCGCCGCCGAGCTGGCCGGGGTCGTCGGGTCCGTCGAGCGAGCCGCCGGCGAGGAGCCCGCCCCAACCGTCGTCGACGACCTGGTCGCCGCCGGCCGCGGCCGATGAGCCCGGTCGCAATCGGGGATCCGCTCCGCCCGACGCTGCGGCTGCTGGGGCCCGAGCTTGTCGAGCGGATCCTCGACGAGGCGCACCAGCTCCTGCTCGATCCGGGCGTGCGGGTCCAGGACGCCGAGGCGGTGCGCCTCCTGGCCGCGGCGGGCGCCGACGTCGACGGCAGCACCGTCGGGATCCCGGCGACGCTGGTCGAGCGAGCCCTGGCAACCGTGCCCTCGTCGTTCGCGCTCTTCGACCGCGGGGGGACGCCGGCGGTCCGCTACGGTGCCGGGGTCGTCCAGTTCGACCCGGGCTCATCGGGTGTCAACGTCCTCGACCCGATCAGCGGCGATCACCGGCCGTCGCAGGCCGACGACCTCGTCCGCCTCGTCCGGGTCGCCGAGATGCTGCCCGCCTACGCCGCCCAGTCGACGGCCGTCGTGTGCGGCGACGCGCCGGCCGAGATCGGCGATCTCTACCGGCTCTTCCTCGTGCTCCTTGGCTCGGCCAAGCCGATCGTCACCGGGGCCTTCAGCCCCGAGGGCACGGCGGCGATGATCGACCTCCTCGCGCTTGACGCGGGGGGCCGCGACGCGCTGGCGGCACGGCCGCGGGCCGTCTTCGACGTGTGCCCGTCGCCACCGCTCACCTGGACGGCGTTCGGTGCGCGGAACCTCATCGACCTCGCCCGGGCGCGCGTCCCGGCCGAGATGGTCTCGATGCCGCTCGCCGGCGGGGCCGCCCCGGTGACCCTCGTGGGCTCCGTCGTGCAGCACGCTGCCGAGTGCCTGGCGGGGATCGCCATCCACCAGCTCGCGAGCCCCGGTGCGCCGATCGTGTGGGGCGGCGCACCCGCGATCGTGGACATGCGGACGGGCGTGACCCCCATGGGCGCCATCGAGACGGCCATGCTCGACGCCGCCTACACGCAGGTCGGGAAGGACCTCGACCTCCCCACGCACGGGTACCTGGGAGCGACGGACGGCAAGGTGATCGACCACCAGGCCGGCCTCGAGAGCGGCATGGGCGCCCTCGTCGGCGCCCTGGCCGGGATCGACATGATCTCGGGCTCGGGAATGCTCGACTCGCTCCGCTGCCAGAGTGCCGAGAAGCTCGTCCTCGATGCGGAGGGGATCGCGATGGCGCAGCGGCTGGTCCGCGGCGTGGCGACCCCCACCGAGACCCTGGCCACCGCGGCGGTCCGGGCGGCCGGGCCCGAGGCGCGCTTCCTGGAGCTCGTCGAGACGCGGCGCCTCTTCCGCTCGGAGCAGGCGCTGCCGTCGTCGGTCATCGACCGCGCCTCGCTGCGGGCGTGGGAGGAGGCGGGACGGCCCGACGCTGCCTCCCGGGCGCGGTCCCGGGTCGACGAGCTGCTGGCTGCCTACGTGCGGCCCGCGCTCGAGCCAGCGGTCGAGGCGGCGATGATCGCCCTCGTCCGCTCGGCCGGCGTCCCGTTCGGGCTCCACGATCAGCTTCCGGGGCTCGCGGCGGCGCTCGCCTGACCCGCCCGGGTACTGCCGGGCCGTTACGGCGTGGCGTCCCTGAACGATTGGGTGGTCAGTGTCCCGCCGCTCGGCGTCACGTAGCAGGTGACTCCCCGGTCGCCGCCATCCCACGAATCGCTTGTCGGCGTGAACCAGCCGACGTCCAGGGCATCCTGGCTGTCGTAGGCGCTGCCGGTATACGTGGCGAACGCCGGCATGCACTGCTCCTGCACCCAGGCCTGGAACTCGTCGTCGGTCGGGTAGGCCGTCGCCGGGTCGTCCGCGATGAAGAAGACCTCGCCTCCATGGGGGTCGGTGCAGGGAAGGCGGCGCAGCTCGTTGAACTGGTCCTCCGAGGGCAGGACGATGCAGTCGCCGACGGCGAGGTCGGTTGCCCCGACCACGGATCCCCCCGTGGGCGTGGCCGGGGCCGGCGCGGACGGACCCGTCGACTCCGTCGTGACGCCCTGGCGGAGGATGGAGGCGCCCAGCCCGGCGACGACCAGGAAGATGATCACCCCGATCGTCGATCCCAGCATCAGCCGTCGGTTCGATGCCGGCGGGGCGGGCCAGGCCCGGCCGTCTGGAGCGACCCAGGCGTTGCCGTCCACCGCCATGCCCGGTTGCTCGGCAGCGAGCCATGCGCCGGAGCCGGTCGGCTCTGGGACCACCGGAGAGGCCGGCTCACTCGGGTGGGCCGAGATCCTCGCCGCGTCACCGGCCTCGCGGGCGGCCGACGGCGCGAACTCGCGGAGGTACAGGAACCCCTGGTCGTCGACGACCGCTGCGCCCAGCTCCGAGAGCGCCGCCTCGAGCTGGGCATCGGTCATCCCGGGATCGCCCCGCAGGCGCGCCCAGGCGAGCAGCCCGTCGCGGGAGATGCCCGACCGGTGCGACGCGAGGATCTCGCGGATGATCTCCATCGCCTCGCCCTCCAGCCCCTCCGTCCCCAGTATCGGCGCCCGTTGACTCCAGGGGAAGTCCCACCGCCTGACGTTCCGAGGCAGCCTCACGGGCCGCCCCGACGCCCGCGGGCCGGCCGCGCGCCGGAACCGGCTCAGCGGTCAGTGACTCGCGAGGCGCTCGGCGATCGATCGCCCGTCCGGAGGCCGCCCGGTCGCCTCCGACCGGCGATCGAGGCGGGCGATCGCACCCTGCGTGTAGCGGATGCCAAGCCAGCGGAAGGGCTCGATCTCCCAGCTCGGGCTGCGGTGGTTCACCAGGGGCAGCTCGGTGAGCGGCGTCCGCTCCCCGCTGATGAGGTCCGCGAGCGTGCGCCCGGCGAGGTTGGCCGTGGACACGCCGTGGCCCACGTACCCGCGACCGGTGGCGATCCCGCTGCGCGGGTCGAAGGCGATCGTCGGGTGCCAGTCGCGGGGCATCCCCAGCGGCCCGCCCCAGGCATGGCTGAAGCCGACACCGCGCAACACCGGGAACCAGGCCCGGGCGAAGTCCCGCAGCATCGCGTGGGTCGGGGCGTGACGGTCATAGGCGTCCCTGATGGGCGACCCGAGGCGGTACGGCGCGCCGCGCCCGCCGAACAGGATCCGGCCGTCCGCCGTCCGGGAGAGATAGTCGATCGAGAGGCGAGCCGACGCCACCACCTCGCGGCCTGCCCAGCCGATCTCGTCCCACTGGGCGTCGGTGAGCGGATCCGTGAGGACGATCAGCGAGTACATCGGGACGAGCTGGCGATGCAGCATCGCGAGCCGGGTAAGGTAGGCCTCTCCGGCCAGGACCACGATCGGCGCCCGGACCTCGCCCCGCGGCGTGATCAGCGCCGCGGGCGCGCCGCCGGCCGCCGGGCGCACGTCCGAGACCGGAGTGCGCTCGACGATCCGGGCTCCCATCCGTTCGACGAGGGCCGCCAGGCCGCGCGCCAGGCGGCCGGGGTGGATCACCGCGGCGGCGTCCGACCAGAGGCCGGCCACGGCGCCCGCGATCCGGATCTTCCCGGTCACGCCCGCCGCGTCGAGCAGCCGGTAGCGGTCGCCGAAGCCGAACGCCTCGTATTCGCGGAGGGCATCCTCGATCGCCGGTACGTGGTGCGGTCCGCGGGCGACCAGCAGCTCCCCGCCCTTGTGGAAGCCGGCGTCGATCCCCTCGGCCGCGGCCACCCGGCCGACCTCGTCGACCGCGTCGTAGGTGGCCTGCTGGATCCGGCGGGCGGCCTCATGCCCGTGGAGCCGGGCGAGGCGGCGCATCGAGATGTTCAGGTCGGGAGCACACCAGGCACCATTGCGCCCCGACGCGCCGAAGCCGGCGATCTCACCCTCGACCACCACGACGCGCAGGCCGGGCTGCTGCTTCAGCAGGTAGTAGGCGGTCCAGAGGCCGGTGTAGCCGGCACCCAGGATGGCCACGTCGCAGTCCACGGACCCGTCCAGCCGTGGTCGGGGCGTGAGGTCGCCGGCCGTCTCGAGCCAGAACGAGACGCCGGCGTAGGACTCCACGGGAGGTAGGGTAGGCGAGCCGTTCGGTCGCTGACGGGTCGTCGCGCGCGCTGCGCCGGCGCGGGCCCGCTCTCGCCGCGGGGCTCGTGTGTCCGGCCCCGGAGACGCCACTCCGCCCGCGCCCCGTGCGCCGGCCGGGCCCCAGGGCCCCGGCGTCTCGCAGGGTGCGCCGGCACGGGAAGCGGCGCCACCGGCGGCTCGAGACCCCGCGCCCCGCCTATCCTTGGGGCCATGTCCACCCAGCCCGCGGCCGGGCGCGGGCGCCTCCGTGGGATCCTCCTGGACCTCACCCCGCTCCGCAGCGATCGCGACTACCGGTTCCTGTGGCTGGGCCAGGTCATCAGCGGGGCCGGCCGGCAGGTCACGGTCGTGGCCCTCCCGTACCAGCTGTACGTCCTCACGCACAACACCCTTGCCGTCGGGCTCCTCGCCCTCGTCCAGCTCGTGCCGATCCTCGTCTTCTCCCTTGGCGGTGGGGCGGTCGCCGACGCGGTGGATCGCCGTCGGCTCCTCGTCCTCACCCAGCTCGGGCTGGCGGCCTGCAGTGCCGTCCTGTTCGGGCTCGCATTGAGCCCCGGCGCGCCCATTGCCGGCTACTACGTCGTGGCCTTCGTGGCTGCGGGCCTGGGTGCCGTCGACCAGCCGGCTCGATCGTCGGCCATCCCGCGCCTCGTCCCCCGCGAGCGGCTGCCGGCCGCCATCGCCCTCAACCAGCTCGGCTTCCAGGCCATGGCCGTCGCGGGGCCCGTGCTCGGCGGGCTGTTGCTGGCCACGGTCGGCGTGGCCTCGGCCTTCCTCTTCGACACCGTCACGTTCGCGGCGGCGATCGTCGCCCTGCTCGTGATCGCGCCCATCCCGCCCCTCCCCGACGCCGCCCGGCCGAGCCTCGAGACCGTGAAGGAGGGGCTGCGATTCGCCCGGGGCAAGCGGATCGTCCTGTCGACCTTCGTCATCGACATGGTGGCAATGGTGTTCGGGATGCCGGCCTCGCTCTTCCCGGCGCTGGCGCTCGACGTCTTCGGCGTGGGGCCCGCCGGGGTTGGGCTCATGGCCGCCGCCCCGGCGGCCGGAGCCCTCGTCGGCGCCGCCCTGACCGGCTGGGTGGGCCGGGCCGTCCACCCCGGGCGCTGGGTGATCGTCGCCGTCGCCGGCTGGGGCCTTGCGATCACCGCCTTCGGCCTCTCCTCCGGCAGCTTTCCGCTCGCGCTCTTCTTCCTCGCCCTGGCCGGGGGCCGCGGACGTGATCAGCGCGGTGCTCCGATCATCCATCTGGCAGCTCGAGACCCCCGACGCGCTGCGCGGCCGCGTCGCGTCGATCCACGTCCTCGTGGTCACCAGCGGCCCGCGCATCGGCGACGCGGAGGCGGCCGCGGTGGCCGCGATCGTGGGTCCCCAGCTCTCCGTGATCTCGGGCGGGATTCTCTGCCTCGTGGGGCTCGTCGGAGGTCGTGCGGCGCTTCCCCGAGCTGCGCCGCTACGTCTCGCCCGTGGCCCGGGGCCCGGAGCCGTCGCCTAGCTCAAGCGGGGCCCGGGCCGGCCGGCAGCGTCGAGGATGAGGGCGAGTGGCCCCGGACGGCCGCCGGCGTTGCCGCCGGCCGGGCGGTGGCCCCGGCGGTGGTCCCGGCGGGGGTTGCGCTGCGCTCCTCGACGAGCCGCTCGAGCTGGACCAGGTACGCCGCCGCCCCCTCGCGCTCGAGGATCGACCGCGCCTCGCGCGCCGCGAGCTCGGCCAGCGCGTCGCCGGCGGGCGCGACGGCCAGGCAGTCGAGGGCGCTCACCGCGAGCGCCACGTCGAGGCGCAGGTCACGATACCGGCGCCACGCCTCGGAGAAGCCGGCGGCCGCCTCGGGCCAGCTCCCATCGAGCGCGGCCAGGGCGGCCGCGAGCCCGGCTCGATGGACGCTGATCGCCGTCCCCCGCCAGCCGCCCGAATCGAGCCTCTCGAGCGTCGCCGGGCCCGCTCGCGATCGCCCCGGCGGATTGCCGCCCGGGCGCCGATGACCCGGGCGGCGGGCGCGTTCAGGTCGTCGACCTCGGCCGCCTCGCGCGGCCCGCATGGCATCCTCGAAACGGCCCTCCGCGAAGGCGACGAGGCCGAGGCCGATCCCGGTGCCTCCGATCACCTGGGGATCGGAGGCAGCCGACGCGTAGGCCGCGATCGAGTCCACCATCGACGTCGTGTCGCGCCCCCGGATCGCCGCGATCTCGGCCCGCGCAACGTCCAGCGTCACCTGGTCGGACGGCTCCAGCTCCTCGCGGTCGACCGCGTCGAGCTCCGCCTCGATCCACGACCAGTCGCCGACCGCGAGCGACGCCTCGGCGGTGTTCATCAGCGTCGTGAGGCGGAGCGGTCCCAGCCCCGCGCGGCGCGCCAGCTCGATGGCCTGGCGCCCGACCTCGACCGATGCCCGGGGGTCCTCGTCGATGATCGCGAGGGCGAGGGTGAACGCCGAACGGGCGGCGAGCGCCCGGGAGCCGGTGCCCTCGGCGAGCCGCAGCGACAATTCGACCAGGGCGCGGCCCTCGATCGACCGGCCCGTGAGGATGAACCGGTGGCCTTTTGCATTCATGCCCTCGACGACGAGGTCCGGCAGGCGGAGCCGCTCGGCGTCGACCAGGGCTCCGATCGGCGAGCGCAATCGCGCGCGCCGGCTCCCCGAGCTGGGAGTAGCCGTTCGAGAGCGCGATCCACAGCTCGACGAGCACACGATGGGGCGCCAGGTCGACGATCTCCGCCGCCGCCGACTCGCCGAGCGCCATGGCCTCGTCCATCCGCCCGGTGGTGGCGAGGACGCGGCCGATCCCGAGCGCCGCCGCGGCGGCACCGACCCGGTCCCCGAGCTCCCGGTACCGCGCGAGGGCGTCGCGGAAGGCGGACTCGGCGGCGACGAAGCGGCCAATGTTACGGTTCGCCAGCCCGATCTTCGCGCTGAGCTCGGCCGACTCGGCCGGGTCCGTGGTGACCGTTCGGGCGCGCTCCCAGTAGGTGATGGCTCCTTCGTGGGATCCGAGGGCCGTCGCCCGCTCGGCAGCGGCCAGCAGGGCGATCCGGGCCTGGGCCGCCGACCGCCGCCCCTTCCGGCCCGTCGGGCACCGCCTCGTAGGCGTCGACGTAGTGCGTCGCCAGGACCCCGGCGACCTCCTCGTCGCCCAGCGACTCGAAGAAGCGCGCGGCCGCCGAGGTGCTGCGCCCGGCGGTCGCGCCTCGAGAGCGTCGCGTAGGCGACCTCGCGGACGAGCGCCTGGGTGAAGCCGAACTGGCCGCGCTCGGGCGATCGTGGGGTCGGTGTCGAGCAGCGAGGATCTCGCGGTGGACGAGGCCCCGGAGCCGCGCCTCCAGGGCATCCTGCGGGCTCGCCGCGTGAGCGCCGTCAGGGCCGCGAGCGCTGAACGATCTGCCCGAGGACCGCGCCATCCTGGAGGAGCGCCCGGTCGGCCGGGTCGAGCCGCATCCAGGCGGGCCGCGATGAGCGCGTGCAGCGTGTCCGGGACGTCGAGCGTCCCGAGGTCGCCCGATCGGCCGGTAGATCCCGTCCGGCTCCTCCAGCCGGCCGTCCTCGAGGAGCATCCGGATGGTCTCGACGGCATACAGCGGGACCCCGTCCGCCCGTTGCGAGGATCGCCCGCGACGGCGTGTCGGGCAGCCCCGGCACGAGGCCCGCCGAGCATCTCGCGCATCGCCGCTCCGGCGAGCGGCCCAAGGGCGAGGGCGACGAAGTTGCGCCGGCCGGCGCCCCAGTCGGGGCGGCGCTCCAGGAGCTCGGGCCGGGCGAGCGTGACGACGAGGATCGGGTAGCCGATCGACCATTCGAGCAGGTGGTCGATGAACTCGAGGAGGCCCGCGTCGGCCCACTGGAGGTCCTCGAACACGAGGACCGTCGTGCCGCGCACGGAGATCCGCTCGAAGAACGTCCGCCAGCGCCGCGAACAGCTCGCTCGCGCCCGCCGGCCGGGGCTCGCCGAAGCCGAGCAGGGAGAGGAGGCGCGGCTCCAGCCAGACGGCGCTCGGCCTCGTCGGGCACGTACTTCGCGAGGGCCGCCGGCAATCGCCGACGCTGGTCGTCGGCTCGTCGTCGCCCTCGGCAAGGCCCGGCACGCCGGCGCACCATCTCGCCGAGCGCCCAGAAGCGTCATCCCCTGGCCGTAGGCGGGCGACCGCCCCTGGTGCCAGTAGACGGTCTCGACGGACGCCGTCGATGTACTTGAGGAACTCCCAGGCGAGGCGACTCTTGCCGATGCCGGCCTGGCCGGACGAGGGAGACGAGCCGCGCCTCGCGCTCGCGGACGTCGCGTGGAAAGTCCTTGCAGCAGGCGGAGCTCGTCGTCGCGGCCGACGAACGGCGCCTCGAGCGCCTCCGCGCGGCCCGCGCCGCCGCGCTCGGCGACCACCCGCAGGGCGCGCCACGCAGGCGACGGGCGCGGCCTTGCCCTTGAGCACGTGCGTCGCCGGCCTCCTCGAACGCGATCGCGCCGGCCGCGGCCCGCCGAGTCGCCTCGCCGACGAGCACGGTGCCCGGCGGCGGCGACCGACTGGAGGCGGGACGCGGTATTGACGAGGTCGCCGGCGACCATGCCCTGGCCCGTCGCGCCGAGCGTGACGGCGGCCTCGCCGGTGAGGACGCCGGCGCGCAGCTCGCAGGCCCGCGCCGGCGCCCTTGCCGAGGCCGCGGATGGACACCGACGAGCTCCAGGGCCGCGCGAACGGCCCGCTCGGCGTCGTCCTCGTGGGCGACCGGCGTGCCCCAGACGGCCATGACGGCGTCGCCGATGAACTTCTCGATCGTGCCGCCGTAGCGCTCGACGATCTCGCGCGCGGTGTCGAAGTAGCGCGGTGAGGAACTCGCGGACGGCCTCCGGATCGCGGTCCTCGGACAGCGGCCGTGAAGCCGACGAGGTCGGCGAAGAGGACGCTGACCAGGCGCCGCTCGGTCTGCGGCCCGCGGGCCGGTGGCTGGACGGCGCCCGCAGTCCCGGACGGCTGGGGTCGATCGGGCGTCGCCGGACCGGCGGCGGACCCTCCGCGACCTGCCCCGGTCGGGGGCTCCGAGCAGCGTTCCGGCACTCCCCGCAGAACTTCGATCCCCGCGGGGTTCTGGAACCCGCAGGCGGGGCAGCCCTGGCCGAGGCGCGCGCCGCACTCCCCGCAGAACTTCGATGCCGGCCGGGTTCTGCCGGCCGCAGGCGGGACAGGTCAAGCGGGCGTCCTCGTCGTCATGGCGGCACGAGGGTAGCCGATCCGGGCGCGAGCACGGAAGATCAGCCGGGAGCAGGGGCCTCGGCCGTGCTCACGTCGGCGATGGCGGCCGTGAGCGCCGACACCAGGTCGGCGGGCGCGAGGTGCACGTTCACGCCCCGCGCTCCGCCGCCGATGGCGACCTGCTCCAGGGCGATGATCGAGGCGTCGGCGATCACCGGCCAGGCGCGGCTGGCCCCGAACGGGGTGATCGCCCCCCGCTCGTAGCCCGTGACCGCCCGGGCCTCCTCCGCGTCGGGCAGGGAGAGGCGGCTCACGCCCAGGTGGGCGCGGAGCTTCGGCCAGTCGAAACGGCGTCCCGCCGGGATGAGCACGAAGACATAGTCACCGGCGCCTCGCCGAACGACGATCGTCCGCAGCAGCGAGGCCGGAGCGATGCCCTGGAGGGCGGCGCTCTCCTCGGCGTTGCGAGCGGGAACGGTGCGGACGACGCTGAACGGCACGCCCGAGCCCGCCATGGCCCGCAGCGCGGGCGTGTCCGTGGCCGGATCGGCGGCCGGGACCGCGTCGGTGGCGGGATCGAAGCTCACAAGCGGAGCGTACCCGGACCAAACGGGAGTTGCCCCTCCGCCGCCGCCGCTGGGCGGGAGCGCGCCGTCACCGGGAGGGATCTCCGGCTTCGCCGCCGGGCGTCGCCGTGCTCTCCTCCTCCCAGCCCGGCGGGGCCGGCTGGTCGATCGGCGGCAGGAGAGGGGCGCCGGTGATGAGACGGGTTCCGCGGCCGCTGGTGAAGAAGCTCCAGGCCCAGCGCACGATCACGACGATCCGATTGGCGAAGCCGATGAGGTAGAAGATGTGGATCCCCAGCCACAGGAGCCAGGCCGCGAAGCCGGATTGCTGCCCGAACGGCCCGAGCCAGGCGATGTTGGTCACGCCCGCGAGGCGCCCGATGACCGCGACATCCCCCCGGTCGCGGTAGCGGAAGGCGACGACGGGTTCGCCGGCGAGGCGGCGCCGGATCGCGTCTCCCACGTACTTCCCGGGCTGGATCGCCCCCTGGGCAACGCCCGGAACCGGACGGCCCTTCCGCCACGGCTGCACCGCGTCATCGCCGAGGGCGAAGATCTCCGGGTGACCCGGGATCGTGAGGTCGGGCCGGACGACGATGCGACCGGCGCGGTCGGTCTCGGCTCCGGTGGCCGCAGCCACGGCACGGGCGAAGCTCGACGCCTGCACGCCGGCCGCCCAGAGGACCGTCCGGGCCGGGAGCTCCTCGACCGCGTCGTCGACCTGCACCCGGACGCGGCCCTCGTCGACGTGCACGACCCGCGCCCCGGTCCGCACCTCGACGCCGAGCCGCTCGAGCTGCCGTCGGGCTGACGCCGAGCGATCGGGCGGGTAGGGCGGCAGGACCCGCTCCAGCGCCTCGACGAGGACGATCCGGGCGTCGGGCGGGTTGATCGAGCGAAAGTCGCGGCGCAGGGTGTCGTTCGCGATCTCACCCAGCGCCCCGGCGAGCTCCACGCCCGTGGGCCCGCCGCCGACGACCACGAACGTCATCCACGCGCGCCGGCGCTCGACGTTCTGCTCGCGTTCGGCCGCCTCGAAGGCGATGAGGATCCGGCGGCGGATGTCGAGGGCGTCGTCGACCGACTTCAGGCCCGGCGCGTTCGGCGCCCAGTCGTCGTGCCCGAAATACGAGAAGCGGGCCCCCGTGGCGACGACCAGCGTGTCATAGGGGATCGGCCCGCCGTCGGACAGCTGCACTTCCCGGCGCTCGACGTCGATCCCCACGGCCTCCCCGAGCAGGACGGTCGTGTTCCGGTTGCGGCGCAGGATCGAGCGCAGCGGCTGGGCGATGTCGCCCGGAGACAGCGCCCCCGTCGCGACCTGGTAGAGCAGCGGCTGGAACAGGTGGAAGTTGCGCCGGTCGACGAGGGTCACGGTCGCCCGCTGCTCGCGGCCGAGCCGGCGCGCCGCGTTGAGCCCCCCGAACCCGCCGCCCACGATCACCACGCGGTGGCTGGCCATGCCCTGTTTGTCGCCGATCCGGAGGCGGCTGTCAAACGCGGTGGACGAGCTCGGAGGCACCACGGGACGCACATGTCGCGGCGGGGCCGGCGGCCGGGGCCGGGCCGACCCGACCCCGGGGTCACCTCGCGCCGGCAGCGGCGGGTCGTACTCCACCTCAGTGAGCTCCGCCTCGATGTATGCGTGCTCGGTGCCGCCGGGCAGCGTCCAGACGGCGGCCCCCCGGACCGGGAGGCGCAGGGCTTTCGAACTCGCCGTAACACCGTCCGGCGCCACCAGGCCCTGGCCTACCTGACCCCCGCCGAATACCGGCCTCCCTCGGGGTCGATGTGTACCGGAGGTGCCGGACGAGTACAGGGGTTGACATGGTAGTTAGTGGTCACTACCATGTCGTCCATGAACCTTGCCCTGCATCACGCGACCCTCCACCGCGCTGCCACGTCGCCTCGCATGAGCGCCGATGACCGGCGCGTGCTGGTGGTCGAGGCGGCCATCCAGGCATTTGGGGCAGGTGGCTACGCCGGGACGTCCACCGAGGAGATCGCCCGTCGTGCCGGTGTCTCGCAGCCCTACCTCTTCCGGCTCTACGGCTCGAAACGCGAGATGTTCCTTGCCGCCGTCGGGCGAACCTACGACCGGATCGAGATCGCGTTCGAGGACGCGGCCCGCAAACCCCTAGCGGACCTCCCGGGGGGTACAACGGCACCCTGATCGCCATCGGCCGGTCGTACGGCGACCTGCTCGGCGACCACGCGCTCCTGCGGCTCCAGCTTCACGCCTTCGCCGCCTGTGCCGACCCGGAGATCCGTGACATTCGTTCGTCGCCGGTTCGCGCACCTGGTGGCCCGCGTCGCGGAGCTGTCGGGGGTGCCCGCCGCGACCCTTCGAGCCTTCTTTGCCGAGGGGATGCTCCTCAACGTCGCCGCGGCCATGGAGCTCGACGAGGCGGACGTCGCCTGGCAGCGCATCTGCGAGGAGGGGCCCGCGTAGATCGCCGTGCGTCCCCCTTTTTCGCTCCAGTAGGTAGTGGTTGATAACTCACAAGGCAGGCCGAAAGGCCTGGAGGGGAAACTCACCGTGAACCGCAGGATCGCCCTGAGCACGTTCGTGATCACGTCGCTCGCCCTGTTCATGGTCTCGCTCGACAACCTCGTCGTGACGACCGCCCTGCCCGTCATCAAGGCCGAGCTCGGCCTGTCGCTCGCGCAGCTCGAGTGGACCGTCAACGCCTACACCCTGACGTTTGCCGTGCTGCTGCTCACCGGCGCCGCCCTCGGCGACCGCTTCGGCCGCAAGCGGGTGTTCATCGCCGGCATCACGATCTTCACCTTCGGCTCGGCCCTGGCCGCTCTCTCGAGCTCGGGCGAGAGCCTCGTGCCGGCGCGCGCCGTGCAGGGTCTTGGCGCCGCGATCGTCGCCCCGCTGACCCTGACCCTCCTCTCGGCGGCGGTGCCGGCGGAGCGCCGCGGCCTCGCCCTTGGAGCGTGGGGCGGCGTCTCCGGCCTCGCCATCGCCCTCGGGCCGCTGGTGGGCGGCGCCATCGTCGAGGGCGTGAGCCGGCAGTGGATCTTCTGGATCAACGTGCCGATCGGCCTGCTCACGATCCCGCTGGCCGCGATCCTGCTCGTCGAGAGCCGCGGCCCCGACACGCCCCTCGACGTCCCGGGCCTCGCGCTCGCGTCGGGCGGGTCCTGGCCCTCGTCTGGGCCCTGATCAACGGCAACACGACGGCTGGACCACGGCTCCGATCGTCGCCGCGTTCGCCGCCGCCGCCGCACTTCTTACGGGGTTCGTGGCCTGGGAGCGGCGCACGGCCAGCCCGATGCTCCCGCCGCGCTTCTTCCGCAACCGCCAGTTCAGCGCCGCGAACGGCGTCAGCTTCCTGATGTCCTTTGGGATGTTCGGCTCGATCTTCCTGCTGGCCCAGTTCTTCCAGGTCGTCCAGGGCTACTCGCCCTTCGAGGCCGGACTGCGGACCCTGCCCTGGACGGCGATGCCGATCATCGTGGCGCCCATCGCCGGGGCGCTCTCGGACCGGATCGATCCGCGCCTGTTCCTGGTCGCCGGCATGGCCCTGATGGGAGCCGGACTCGCCTGGATGGCGGCGATGGTCTCGCCGACGGTGCCCTACCTGACCCTCGTCCCGCGTTCATCGTCGCCGGCACGGGGATGGCCCTCTTCTTCGCCCCGACCGCGAACCTTGTCCTCTCGGCCGTCCGCCGCGACGAGGAGGGGCGGGCTTCGGGCGCGAACAACACGATCCGCGAGGTCGGCGGCGTGTTCGGGGTGGCCGTCCTGGCGTCGGTCTTCTCGGCGTTCGGCGGCTACGCCTTGCCGCAGGCGTTCGTCGACGGCCTCGGCGCCTGCCCTGTGGGTCGGGGCGGCGCTCGTTGCCGTCGGGGCGCGGTCGCGCTCCTCATTCCGGCCCGACGCTCGATCAGCGTCGCCGATTCGCCGGTCCACGATCGCGCGGTCGGCGTCCAGGCGCTCGCGCGGAGCGGTCCGGGTCGACCGCTGATCAGGCGTCATCGCGGCGCGCGCCCGCGGGGTCTCGGCTTCGTGCCGGGGCCCGTGTTCCGCCTGTCCGGGCGATGCTGACAGGTCGGCGACGTCGATCAGGCCGCGCCGGATGGGGTATGAGGAGCTCCACCCGGTCGTGGAACCCGAGCTTCTCGATCACGCTGGCCGGACGGTAGCGTCTGCTCGGACAGGTGGAGCGTCTGGGTGATCTCGCGGTTGGTATGCCCGACCGCCGCCAGGAGCATCACCTCGCGTTCATGCTCGCTCAGGGTGTCGTACGGATCCTCGAGCATGCCCTGCGGAGTCTTGAGGACGTACGTGTTGACCATCCGGGTCACGATCGCCGGGCTGACGTACGTCTGGCCCCGGCTGATCGAGCGCAGCGCCGTGACGAAATCGGCCCCCTGCGCCTCGCGCGTCAGGTACCCGTCGGCCCCGGCCTTGATCGCGAGCGAGAACTGCTCGCTGCTGCAACGGCACTCCAGGGCGAGGATCTTGACGGCCGGCTTCGTCGCCCGGATCGACTCGATCGTCTGGTACGAGGCGCAGCCCGAGCGATCGTAGGGGAGGCACTCGGTGATGATGACGTCGGCCGTGGTCCGGGCGATCTGGTCCCGCATCGCCTCGCGGTCCTCGACCTCGCCGATGACCTGCATGTCGGGCTCCGCGCCGATGACCTCGCGCAGGCCCACGTTGAGCATCGGGAAGTCGAAGATGGCAAGGAGCACGCCAAGCTTCGTTCCGTTTCCCGGTGCGTGCCCGTTGGAGCTCACCATCACCTCGTCGTCCTGGCCCGCGCCGACACGAGCGTCGCGGGACGCCCGTACCACTATCCGCCGACGACGGGGGTGAGCGAGTAGGGCCATCGGTCCCGTCCCCGGGACCCACTGGCCCCCGGCTGAGGGGACGACGAGCCCCCGCTACGGCTTCGGGGTCGCCTGCCCGTGGCAGAACTCGCACATCCCCACCCGGTCGGCGAGGGAGTGCGGCGCGCTCGGGGCGGCCGTCCCGGACTGGTTGTGGCAGGCCAGGCACATCGGGTCGGTGCGCGTGCGGTGGTCCGCCGGCAGGGCCCCGACCTTGCCGGCCACGTGGCAGATCAGGCACTTGCCGTCGGTCGGCGTCCGGTGCTCGTAGGCCGGGGCCTGGACGCCCGAGCCCTGGTGGCACAGCCAGCAGGTGGTGCCGGAGCGGTTGCGCATGCTCGCCGGCAGCGGCGCCAGCGACCCGTGGCAGGACAGGCAGTTGGTGTTCTTGGTCAGCGAGTGCGGGCGGTCCTCGGCGGCCGGCGTCGTTGCCGTGTGGCAGAGCAGGCACTGCTCGGCATGGATCCCGACGTGGCCGGGCGCCGTCTTCACGAGCCGATCGTTGGAGTGGCACGAGGTGCAGCTCGTCCAGCCCTCCAGCGGATGGCCGATCGGAGGCACGATGGCGGTGCCGACACCGCCCGCGGCCGTCGTGTGGCAGGCGAGGCAGTTGCCGCCGACGGGCATCTGGATCGCGCCGCCGGCCGGAGGTCCGGAGGACGAGGGGGTCGCGGCAGGCAGCGACGGGATCGGCAGCGACGGGGCGGCCGTGACCGGCGGAAGAGTCGAGCCGGCCGGGCTGGTCGGTCTCGGCCGGCGTCGCTGTCGCCACGGGCGCCTGGCCGATGCCCGGGTGGACGATGCCGGCGCCGATGATGGCGAGCCCGACGCCGACGCCGATCGCCACCGTGACGAGCGCGGCTCCCAGGCCCGCGATGATCCGTCCGAGCCGCCCCGGGGTCACGCCACGACTCCGGGAGCGTCGAGCGGGGACGCAGCGGTGGTCTCGGGAGCCGGGACGCCGACCTCGGGCCGGGCGTGGCCGAGGTGCTCGCCCATGGGCAGGTACCGCTCGGCGAGGGTGTAGGCGAGACCGAGGAACCCGAACGCCCCCAGCACGATGCCGATCTCCACGAGCGTCGGGACGTAGTCGGCATACGGCGTGGACACGACACCCGCGACGGCGGTCCCGGGGACGATCTGACCGGCGGCCACGAAGATGGCCCGGTCGGCGAGGATCCCGACGAACACGAGGCAGCAGGCGGCGAACAGGCCCTGCGGCGTGCGCGTGCGAGGGCAGGATCAGCAGGGTGAGCGGGGCAGCAAGTCCCGCGCCGACCCTGATCACCCAGAACGGCAGGGCGAGTGGTCCGACGAGGACGGCCTTCGTGGCGTCCGCCAGGCCGGGGATGACCCCGTACAGGTTGAACAGCATCTGCCAGGTCACGACGAGCGCAGCCACGGCGAGGGTGATCGTCAGGAGGAGCCGGATCGCCGGGATCGCCACGGTGAGGGCCCGCTCGTGGCCCGCGAGCCTGAGTCGCTGGACGAAGTAGAACACGATCCCGAGGAGGGCCGTCCCCGACAGGACGGCCATCGTGACCATTGCCGGCGGGGTGAAGGCGCCGTGCCAGTACGGCCGGGCGCCGAGGACGGCGAACACCGCGCCGAGCGTGGTCGGGGCCACCACGGCGGTCATCGACGACAGCATGCAGGCGACGCGGTGGACGCTCCAGTGACCGAAGAAGATGCTCCACACCTCGACCGCGAGGAAGACCAGGTAGATGCCGTAGAACACGCCCATCCACCACATCGGGGAGAACGGTGACGGGCTCAGGACGGCCCCGAAGACCATCCGGATGGGGTAGTGCAGGTCGAGGGCGATGATCCCGAACGCCGTGACGAGACAGAGGAGGGCCAGCACGGCGTGCCGCTTCTCGAGCGGGAGGAACATCTCGATGCCGAACACGGTGCCGAGCGACGAGGCGAGGCACAGGCCGCTGGTCGTGATGGCGAAGAAGACGTACGCCGTGATCAGGATCCCCCATTCGTAGCTGGGGCTCGTCCCGAGGACCTCCCAGCCGGGCGGCAGGGCAGCAGGGCCGCGACGCCGCCGATGAGGCACAGGACGAGGAGGAAGGCGAACCACGCCTTGAGCCCGCGGGACATGCCCAGGACATCGTCCCGGACCGCCCGCCACGCTTCGCGTGGGCGCACGCTGAGGGCGCGGCCGCCGACCGTCACGGTCATCACTCGACCTCGCCCTCGAGGCCGGCGTAGTAGACGTGCGGCTTCGTGCCGAGGGCGGGCTTCATGGCCCGAACCCGCTTCTCGTCGAGCGCCACGCTGACGTTGCTCGTCGCGTCCTTGAGATCGCCGAAGATCCGCGCGCCGGCCGGGCATACCTCGGCACAGGCCGGCTGCATGCCCCTGGTGATGCGGTGGTAGCAGAACGTGCACTTGTCGACGACGCCGGCGACGCCCCTCGGCGAGGTGGTCCCGGCCGGGACCATGTAGCGGGCGCCGTAGGGGCAGGCCTGGAGGCAGTAGCCGCAGCCGATGCAGCGGTCCTGGTCGACGAGGACCACCCCGTCCACGGTCCGATAGGTGGCGCTCACCGGGCAGACCCACGTGCACGGCGGGTTCTCGCACTGCATGCACAGGCGCGGCACGAAGTAGGCATCCCGGACCGGGGCCCCGGTGACGGGAGCCTCCTCGGCCGGGAAGCCGTAGCGCCCGCCGTCCGGCGACTCGATCGTCACGGTGCCGTCTTCTGCGAGGAGGTGAAGCTCCACCCACGTCCGGTTGAGCTCGGGGTCCTCGGGGACGTGGTTCTCCTGCTTGCAGGCCTCGACGCAGCGCCCGCACCCGATGCAGGTGGTGGTGTCGACGACGAACGCCCACTGGTGGCCGGAAGGGTCGTAGGCGGCGGCGGCAGGTGCGGCGGTGTCGCAGCGGCGGCCCGTGCGGCGCCGCCGTCGTCCCGCGAACCTGTCCCCAGGAACAGCTGCGCGCCGATGGCCGCCGGCAGGGCGGCCAGGCCGCACTGGAGGAGACGCCGTCGCGAGATCGTCCCCGGCGAGGCCGCGGTGCTGCCCTGGTCCTTCACGTCCCTCTCGCTCACGGCCGGCTCCTAGTCGCCGGCCGTCTGCGGCACGTGGCAGCGCCGGCAGACCGCGTCGGTGGACGGAACGTGCCCCGCCGGCACGGGCTTGAGGCCGGCCGGCGCATGGCAGGTGATGCACGCGGGCAGGCTGTCCAGGGGATGGGGGATCGTCGGCGGGACGACGGCGGTCGCCACGTGGGGATTGTGGCAGCCGAGGCACGGCGCCTGCGCGAAATGCGCGCTGAGGTCGACCTGGGGAAGGTCGCGGGCCGCCCGGCCACCTCCTGGTGGCAGGTGGCGCAGAGTCCCTCCGCCGGCTTCGCCACGCCGAGCGACCCGCTCGGGGCGCTCTCGGGGGCCGTTGCCGCGTGCTGGGCCAACGGGCCGTGGCAGCTCTCGCAGACGACCGGGACGTGCTTCCCGGCCTGCCACGGCGCGTACTCGGTCTCGTGGCAGCGCCGGCAGACGCTCGAGTCCGCGTACGACGGGGTGAGTGCCGCCCACGATCGGGCATTCTCGGCCGGGTGGTACCCGTACTCGTCGTAGACGATGGCGAAGGCCGCGCCGGCGGCGACGAGACCGACGGCGACGACGGCCACCAGGACGCCGACCTTGGCCATGCCCAGGGCAAGGCCCCTGCGACTGGTCGGGCGGAGCCGTCGAGAAGCCGCGCGCAAGCGGCGCGCACGGTCGCTCGCGAGGGCGGCACGCAGCCGGCTCATAGCTCGGCAGCCTCGATCACGCCGCGGCGGAGGGCGAACCGCAGGAGCTCGACCCGGTCGTGGAAGCCGAGCCGCTCCATGATCGTTGCCCGGTGGTTGTGGACGGTCTGCTCCGAGATGTGCAGCGTGCGGGCGATCTCGCGGTTGCTGTGGCCGTAGGCCGCCAGGCGGAGGACCTCGCGGGCCCGTTCGCTGAGCGTGTCGTACGCGTCCCCGTCCGCGTCCGGGGCGCGCAGGACGAACGCGTTCACCATCCGGGTGACGATCACGGGGCTGACGTACATGTCGCCGCGGGCCACGCAGTGGATGGCGTCGAGCACGTCGACGGGCTCCGCCTCGCGGTTGAGGAACCCGCTGGCCCCGGCCTTGATCGCCAGCGAGAACTGCTCGCTGCCCGGCCGGGACTCGATGGCCAGGACCTTGATCGCCGGGTTCCCCGCCCGCACGGTTTCGATGGACTGGAACGAGGCGCAGCCACTGCTGGGGTAGGGGTGACACTCGGTGATCGCGAGGTCGGCGGCGGTCCGCGCCGCTCGCTCGCGCAGGGTGTCGCGGTCGTCGATGACGTCGACCACCGCCATGTCGGGCTGGCTGCCGATCAGCGCCCGGTAACCGGCGACGAGGGCCGGAAAGTCGAAGATGGCGAGCAGGACGCCCAGCCTCGGGCCGACGTCCCCGGCGGGGATCCGGTCGCTCGCTGTCATCGTCCCGACTCCGAGCCGGCCGGCTCAGCCGTGGGCCGCAGAGGCGTGAGCCCGACGCCGGAACAGGAGCGCCCAGGCGATCGGGGTGGCGGCGAGGATCAGCACGCTGATCACGACGCCGAACGTCGCCGCTCCCGTCCCGAGGGTGAACAGCAGGCCGTAGGTGATGATGAAGAGGGCGATGAACTCGCAGGCGACCGTGAGGAGGGTGAGCGCGAGCCAGGGCGCGATCATCGAGCGGATTCCGCCACCCGGCACCCGCATCAGGGCGGCGCCCAGGACCAGGAGCCAGAACAGGATTGCCAGCAGCACCGCGAGGCTGTCCATGTCCGTCCCTTCGTGTCCCGATGTGCGTGGGCAAGGCCTGCCCGATGCCCGTTGAATCTGATCCAGTCAGCGCCGTCGAAGAAGGACATCGAAAGGTGGTTCTCAGCCGACGATGGTCCTGAAGATGGCCAACCGTCGGTGGGATGCCGATGATCGTCGTCGGAATCACGGCAACGGCCGTCGGATTTAGGACAACGGTGGTCGACTTCGCGACGGCCATCGTCGGGGGTCGGCGTGGGATCAGCCCGCCGACGGGCGCTCCCCGAAGCGGGCGATGCCGCGGCCGATCCCGTACCCGAGGGCCACCGGGGGCAGGAACCAGATCGTCGCGATGACCCCCTGGACGGGGTCGATCGGCACGGGGTTGCCGGCGGCCGTCGCGACGAGCGGGATGGCGATCATTCCCGCCAGGACCCCGACGGCGACGATCCCGAGCCCGGCCCATCCGCGCGTCA
This sequence comes from uncultured Chloroflexia bacterium, assembly GCA_963776355.1. Taxonomy (GTDB): domain Bacteria; phylum Chloroflexota; class Limnocylindria; order Limnocylindrales; family CSP1-4; genus CTSoil-043. Next base: position 1,001,258 of record CAVZLU010000006.1, read on the forward strand.
GCAGGGCCGCGGCGATCCCCGCCGCGACGAGCAGGACGGGCGAGACGAGGACGCCGTTGAGCGCGCATGAGGTGCTGAGCCCCTGGGCCGCGCACCCAAGCAGCGCACCCCCGAAGAGCGCGACCGGACAGGCGGCGGCGACGAGAACGAGCGCCGCAATGTCGCGGGCGAGGGTCCTGGGCCGGGCTCTCACGCGTGCGCCTCCTCTGCCCGCCATGATGCGCAATCCCAGCGATCGCGGAGCGTGGAACTCGCGCTACGCTCGCTCCGCATGTCCGTGCCCGAACGCACCCTTGCCGCCATCGTCGATGCCTTCGCCCCGGGGGGCGACGGTCTCCCCGCGGCGAGCGCGCTCGGCGTGCATCGGCGACTGCTCGCCGAGGTGGAGGCGCTGGGACGGCCCTCGTTCAGCCGCGAGCTCGGCATGCTGCTGCGCCTCGTCGACTCGCGCCTCGGCAACCTCGTCCTGGCGGGGCGCCCGATCCGCTTCACCGACCTGGATCAGGCTGATCGCGAAGCCTTCCTGCGGCGCCTCGCGGCCAGTCCCATCCCCCTCAAGCGGACCGCCTTCCAGGACTTCAAGCGCCTCGCCCTGCTGCTGACCTACGGCATGGAGGACTCCCCGTGGCGGGCGATGACGGGCTACGTGGCGCCGCCGGCGGACCCGCCGCGCCTGACGCCCCTCGACGTCCGTACCCCGCTGCCGGGCGAGGAGATCGAGGCCGACGCCGTCGTCATCGGCTCGGGCGCGGGCGGCGCGATCACCGCGGCCGTGCTGGCGGCGGCCGGCCGGCGGGTGGTGGTGCTCGAGCGGGCGGCCATGGTGGCGGAGGATCGATTCGGCGGCCCGGAGCTCGAGGGCCTGGCCAGCCTCTTCCTCGACCGCGGGCTGGCGGCGACCTCCGACCGCTGGATCGCGATCCGGGCCGGAAGCGCCGTCGGCGGCGGCACGGTCGTCAACTGGAGCACGTCGCTGCGGGCGCCGGCGGCCGTGCGCGACGAGTGGCGGGCAGCCGGCGTCGGCGACGACCTCGACGAGCACTACGCGGCGGTGGAGACCGAGATCGACGTCACAACGGACGAGAGCACGCCCAACGGGCCGAACGCGATGCTCGCCGCCGGTCTCGCCGCCCTGGGCCTGACAGCGACGGTCGTGCCCCGCAACGTCCGCGGGTGCGGCGACTGTGGGCCATGCGCGGTCGGCTGCCGAAGGGGCGCCAAGCGGTCGGCGTTGCGGACCTACCTCGCGGCCGCCTGTCGCGACGGGGCGACGATCCTCGACCGGGCCGAGGTCCGCCGGATCGACGTCCGCGGGGGCCGGGCCGCGGGCGTGATGGCGGCCGTTCCGGGCGGGGATGTCACCGTCCGGGCGCCGCTTGTGGCGCTCGCCGGCGGCAGCATCCTCTCGCCGGCGGTGCTCCTGCGGTCTGGAATCGCGACTGCGACGGCGGGCCGATCCCTCCATCTCCACCCGGTCGTCGGGGTCGCGGGCATCTACCCGGAGCCCCTCGCCCCCTGGGCAGGGGTGCCGCAGGGCGTGATGAGCGAAGCCCATGCGGAGGTGGACGGGACGTGGGGCTTCCGGCTCGAGGCCGCTCCGACGCACCCGGGCCTGATCGCGAGCGCCTTGCCCTGGTGGTCGAGCGCCGGCCACCGGGCGCTGATGGCCGCGAGCGACCGCACCGCGGCCTTCATCGCCATCGTGCGCGACCGGAGCACGGGCCGCGTCGATCTCGCCCGCGACGGCGGGATCACCGTGCGCTATGCGCCCGGCGGGGCCGAGAGGGCCCTCCTCCAGCTCGGGATGCTCGAGCTGGCCCGCCTTCATCGCGCCGCCGGCGCGCGGCGGATCATCCCCCTGGTCACGCCACCGCTCGACTGGGTGGAAGGTGCTGCCTTCGACCCCTACCTCGGCGCCCTCGGCCGGCGCTCGATCAGCCCGAACCGCGTGCTCCTGTTCACCGCCCACCAGATGTCGAGCTGCCGAATCGGGACGAGCGCCCGCGACAGCGTCGCGGACGCGGACGGGCAGGTCTGGGGTGTCGACGGCCTCTACGTGACCGATGCGAGCGCGTTCCCAACTGCCAGCGGGGTGAACCCGATGCTCTCGATCATGGCCCTCGCCCGCCGGACGGCCGCGCGCATGGCCGCCCGCTAGCCTTCATCGGTCCGGTGACCCGGGGCGTACCCGAACCTGCTCAGCCCGCGCCGATCGCCTCGCGAGCCGCCCCGAGGCCGGGTCGGCGCCTCTCCACGACCACGGGCGGGGCCGCACGAGGGCCGGTCTCCGCCGGCTTCCGCAGCGGGATGGTGGCAAGGAGCATGCACAGGCCCCCGAACCACAGCGCGGGCAGGGCCACCATGGCTGCGACGGGAACCGCCCAGCGCCGGTCGGTGCGGGCGCCCCAGACCACGATGGCGACGGCGGCCGGGAGCCGCAGCGCCAGCGGCACGGGAACCGCCGCCCACGTGCCGCTCGCCTTGGCCGCGCTTGCGGTCAGCACCCCGATCCAGTCCGCCCAGGCCGCGGGGGCAACGACGAACGAGACGGCGACGACACCGGCCGTCGCCCCCATGGCGATGCCGAGCTGGCGCCACTCTCGCCGGACCGCGAACCAGAGCAGCCCGATCCCCGGCGTCACCTTGGTCAGGAGGACGATCGCCCACGCAGCCGGCCAGCGGAAGCCGGCGACGATCGCGCCCGGCCAGCAGGAGATGGATGTTCCCGCCCGCCAGCTCGAGCCCGGCGAAGAGGATGGCAGCCGCATAGAGGCGCGGCCCGGACAGCCAGCGGATCGCCAGCAGGAGGACCGCCGTCCAGATGGCCAGGAACTCCGGCCACGGCAGCACCTTGAACGGCCCCAGCACCTGGAGGAAGGCCGGCGAGTAGACGTAGGCGAGGGACGCCGTCCAGTTCGAGGCCACGTAGGGGTTGGCGAGACCGGGCACCCAGTAGCAGAAGGCCTCCATGCCCGTCTGCAGGGGCCGCCCGGCCGGGCCGGCGAGGGCCACGATCAGGGCGAGGAACACGGCGGCCGTCGCCAGCCCGACCGTCTCCCACCCGATCGGCGGGATGAGCCGGCGGCGGTTCACCTCGCTGGTCATCGGTCCTCCCTGACGCCGCCGCGATGCTCGCCGTGTCGGGGCGAGCGGCGGGAACCCGAGTGTGGCCAATGGCGGGGATTCCGTCAAAGGCCCAAGGTCGGGTTCTGCCGCGACGTCCGGATTACAGTCTCCGCGGTTTCTGCCCTCGGGGCGGCGCGGGCCCGCAGAACAGTCGGAATCGCCCTTGGAGCTGACCGGTCGTCCAGTCGAAGGTGGGGGCGGAGGACCCCATGGCCCATGTCACGTCCCGCGGCTCGTACCAGCACTGGTCGAGCGACTGAACCGCTTTCCCCAGGGCGCTCCACCGTCCGAGCTGCTGTACCGGATCCTGGAGATGCTCGTCAGCGAGCGCGAGGCCGGCCTGGTGGCGCAGCTGCCGATCCGGCCGTTCACCGCGCGACAGGCGGCGCGGACGTGGCAGATGCGGCCGGCGGACGCGCAGGCGGCGCTCGACGCCCTGGCGTCGCGGGCGATCCTGCTCGACATGGAAGGCCCAGAGGGCACGGTGTTCGTGCTGCCGCCTCCCATGGCGGGCTTCTTCGAGTTCTCGATGATGCGCGTCCGCGACGACATCGACCAGCGGCTGCTGAGCGAGCTGTTCCACGAGTACATCACGGTCGAGGACGAGTTCATCCTCAACCTGTTCACCAACGGGGAGACGCAGCTGGGACGTGTCTTCGCCAACGAGCCGGCACTCGCGGCGCGCGGCGCGCGGGCGGCACCCGCCTTGCACGTCCTGGATCATCAGCGCGCCAGCAACGTGATCGAGACCGCCGACCACATGGGTGTCGGCGCCTGCTACTGCCGCCACAAGGCGGAGCACCTCGGGCGGGCGTGCGGCTGCCCCGCTGAACATCTGCATGACCTTCGGCGGGACGGCCGACTCCCTCATCCGTCACGGGTACGCCCGCCGTGTCGACCGCGCCGAAGGGATGGACCTGCTCGCCGAGGCCCAGGCGGCCAACCTCGTCCAGTTCGGCGAGAACGTCCAGCGAGGCGTCAACTTCATCTGCAACTGCTGCGGCTGCTGCTGCGAGGCGATGATCGCGGCCCGACGCTTCGGGATGCTCCATCCGGTTCACACCACCGGCTTCTTGCCCCATGTCGCTGCCGAGCTCTGCAACGGCTGCGGCCGCTGCGTCGACGCGTGCCCCGTCGAGGCGATGACGCTCGTGTCGGCCCACGACCCGCAGAAGGCGCGGAAGCGACGCGCCGCCGTCGACGCCGAGATCTGCCTGGGCTGCGGCGTGTGCACCCGCGTCTGTCCCACCAATGGACTCTGGCTCGAGGCGCGCCCCGAGCGCGTGCTGACGCCCGTCGACACGCTCCATCGCACCGTCCTGATGGCGATCGAACGCGGGCGGCTCGCGGACTGCATCTTCGACAACCGGGCCCTCTTCAGCCACCGCGCGATGGCCGCGATCCTGGGTGTGATCCTTCGCCTGCCGCCGACGCGGCAGGTGCTGGCGATGGAGCAGGTCAGGTCGCGCTACCTCGCGACCCTGCTCGAGCGGCTGAAGCCGTAGGCGGGTTCCGGCCGCGCCCTAGCCCTGCGACAGCGGCGCCGGACGACGGTGTCCAGCCGCGTGCCGAGGCCCGGGCGTTTGACCGGCCGTCCGGGTGCGCTCAGGCTTCCCGGGTGCCGCGCCGATCGTTCGCCCTGAAGTGGCCCGTCGTCGCGCTGCTGCTCGCGACCGCGACGGCCTGCGCGCCGTCGCCCGATCGCAGCCCCGAGCCTTCCTCGACGACGGCGGGCCCGAGTCCCTCCGGGGCGCCCGCATCGACGCCGCCACCCGCGGCGGGCCACGAGGTCTTCGGCTTCGTGCCGTACTGGGAGATGGATGCCGGGATCACCGCCCACCTCCGGACGACGATGCTCACGACGCTCGCCCTCTTCAGCGTCACGAACACCCGCGCCGGGGCCATCGACACGACGCAGACCGGCTACCGCCGGATCACGGGTGCGGTCGGCCAACAGATGATCCGCGAAGCCCACGCGCGCGGCACGCGCGTCGAGCTCGTGTTCTCGAGCTTCGGCCTCGAGCGGAACACGGCCTTCTTCACCCGGGAGGACCTCCAGGACGCGACCATCGCCTCCCTCGTGGCGCTCGTCGGGACGCTCGGGCTCGACGGCGTCAACGTGGACGTCGAGGCGCTCGATCCCGACCTCGTGCCCGCCTACGGGGCGTTCGTGGGGCGGCTGCGCGGCGCCGTCATCGCGGCGGATGCGTCCGACCACGTGTCGGTCGCGACCACGGCGAACCTCGTTGGAGCCGCGCTGGCCGCGGCGGCCGCGGGGGCCGGCGCGGACCGGATCTTCCTCATGGGCTACGACTACCGGGTCGCCGGCTCGGCGCCGGGTGCCACGGCGCCGATCGACCGCCGCGACGGCGAGGACAAGGACCTGGCCTGGTCGCTCGACCTGTACGGGGCGCTCGGCGTCCCGGTCGAGCGGACCATCCTTGGCCTGCCCCTGTACGGGATGAGCTGGCCCGTCAGCGGTCCGGAGCTCGGGGCGCCCCAGACCGGCCGCGGGGAGGCCTGGATCCTGCGCCAGCACCTCGACGTGCTCCTCGACCCGGCGATCGTGCCCGTCCGCGACGAGGTCGAGATGGTCGAGCTCTACGTGCTCGACGGGAAGGGAGCTCCGCTCCGGCCGTCATCTCCACCAGCGAGCGCCAGCGCGTCGGCTGGCTCGGCGGCCGCGTCGCCGGCCGGACCGGGCGCTGCGCCGCCGGTCGGGCCGTGGCCTCGGCCGCGGCGTCGCCGGCCCCGTCACCGACGCCGCCGGCGCAGGCCGGACCCTGGCGGGCGATCTACGTCGAATTCGCCCGAGACGCTGGCGGCCAAGCTCGCCCTCGCCACCGGGCGGGGCCTCGCGGGCGCCGGGTTCTGGGCGATCGGCTACGAGCGTGGCCTGCCCGGCTACACCGAGCTGATCGCCCGCTTCGCCGCCGGCGAGCCCATGCCGTAGCCGGACCCCACCCGTCCAGCCCCGTGCGGCGTGGGGCGACGAGCCGGCACGCAATGTGGTGGCGGGCGGCAGCGATCACGATCCCGGGGCGAGGCCCACGACGTTGAAGGCGGCGACGGGGCGGCTGAATCCCTTGAGGGTCAGCTCCCCGACGGGCTCACCGTAGACCAGCTCCTCGACCGCCGAGTAGCCCCGCTGGTTGACGAGGATCTGGCCCGCGCGGGCCTCGCTGCAGAGGCGCGAGGCCATGATCACCACGGTTCCGATGGCCGCGTAGTCGTAGCGGCCGTCGAAGCCGATCCGCCCCAGGGTGGCATGGCCCACGGCCATCCCGACCCCGAACCCGAGATCGTGGCCACGCTTGCGCCAGGCCACGTTCATGGCCTCGAAGCGCGCCCGCATGGCGATCGCCATCCGCACCGCACGGGCCTCGTGGTCGGGCTGGGGCACCGGGTCGTTGAAGAAGACGAGGATGCCGTCGCCCGCGAAATGCTCGAGGGTGCCGCCGAACTCCACGACGAGGGCACCCATCGCCGCATGGTAGTCGCGGAGCATGTCGAGCAGCTCCTCGGGCTCGGCCGTCTCGGCAAAGGCGGTGAAGCCGCGCAGGTCGCTGAAGACGGCGGTGATGATCCGCCGGTGACCTCCCAGGAGCGCTTCGCCGTCGGCGCTGGAAACCAGCTCGGCGACCTGGGGCGAGAGGAAGCGCGCCAGCTCGGAGCGCTGGCGGTCGATCGTGCGCAGGTAGTCGCGCTCGAGGTCGCGCAGGCGCTTGGCGGCCAGGGAGGTCGAGAGGCGGGCCTGGAGGACGGCCGCGTTGAACGGCTTCGGGAGGTAGTCGGCCGCCCCCATCTCGATGCAGCGAACGACGCTGTCGAGGTCGTCCACGGCCGAGATCACGATGACCGGAAGGTGGGCGATGGCATCCGAGGCCTTGATCCGGCGGAGCGTCTCGTAGCCGTCCATCTCCGGCATCTCGAGATCCAGCAGGATGACGTCGATGCCCGAGGCGCCGGGCGCCTCCAGCAGGTCCATGGCCTCCCGGCCGTTGGCGGCCTCGATCGCCTCGTGGCCCCGGGTCGCGAGGGCGCGCGCCAGGATGAGCCGGTTGAGGCGGGTGTCGTCGACGACGAGGATCCGCCCGCGCTCGTCGGTCACGATGCCTCGCCCGCGACCAGCGCACCCCGCAGGGCGGCCTCGACCTCGTTGTACATCTCGGCGGCCCGCTCGACGCGCTCGCCGAGGCCGGCGAGGTCTCCGGCCGCCGCCGCGGCTTCGATCTCGCGGCACTGCGCCGCCAGGCCGACCGCCCCCAGGCTCCCGCTCGTCGACTTCAGCGTGTGGGCCGCCCGCCGCGCGGCCGGCGCGTCACCGCGACCCACCGCCGCCCGCAGCTCGGCCAGGAGGCCAGGGCAGTCGGCCCGGTACGTTTCGACCAGCTCCGCGAGGAAGTCGCGGTCGCCCCCCACGGTCTCGAGGAGCTCGGCGAGGACGGCGGCATCGATGGGCTCGTCAGGCATCGGGACCTCCGGGGGACGGCGTGGGGGCGGGCGGGCCCGCGGGGATCCGGCTGCTCGACGGCGCGGCGGCCAGGGCGGCGGCGAGGGCTGCCGGCCGGATCGGCTTCGAGACGTAGTCGTTCATCCCTGCCGCGAGGCAGGCCTCGCGGTCGCCGGCGAGGGCGTTGGCGGTCATCGCGACGATCCACGGCCGCGCGTCCGCGGACCGGCCGGCGCGGATCCGCCGGGTGGCCTCGAGGCCGTCGAGCTCCGGCATCTGGACGTCCATGAGGATCACGTCGTATGGCGCGCGGCCAAGGGCCGCGATCGCCTCGAGGCCGTTGCCGGCCACGTCCGCCGTGTAGCCCATCTGCGCGAGCAGGCGGATGGCGAGCTTCTGGTTGACCGGGTTGTCCTCGGCCAGCAGGACGCGCAGGGGATGCCGAGCAGCGAGCTCGCCGTCGATCGCCGGCCTCTCGACCGCGCGCGCGGGGGCCGCCGGCTCCGCCCCGACGAAGACGGTCACCAGGGCATCGTGGAGCGCGGACGGCTTCACCGGCTTGGTCAGGAAGGCGGCGATGTCGGGCGCCTCGCGATCCCGGTGGCCGACGGACGAGAGGACGACGATGGGCAGCGAGGCGGCCGGGGGAGTGGCATGCAGCCGTTCCGCGAGCGTGTAACCGTCCATCTCGGGCATGGCGATGTCGATGAGGGCGACGTCGAACGGCTCCCCGGCCGCGACCCACCCGAGGGCCTCGCTCGGCAAGGCCGTCTGGCGAGCCGTCATGCCCCAGCGAGCGATCTGGGTGACGAGGATCTGGCGGTTGGTCGCGTTGTCGTCGACGACCACGGCGCGGCGCCCCACGAGCTCCGGCAAGGGGCCGCCGCGAGCCGGCGGGAGGTCGCTGTCGGGCGCCTCGAAGGCGCGGATCGTCAGCCGGAAGGTGCTGCCCTCGCCGTCGACGCCGCTGCTCTCGGCCACGATCGTGCCGTCCATCAGCTCCGCCAGGCGGCGGCTGATGGCCAGCCCCAGCCCCGTGCCGCCGTAGCGTCGGGAGACCGAGAGGTCGCCCTGGTTGAACGACTGGAACAGGCGATGCATTCGCGCCGGCGGGATGCCGATGCCGGTGTCCCGCACCTCGGCCACGATCTCCCACTGCGGCTGGCCGGACCCGCGGGCGCGCCCGGCCAGGCGCTGGCCACTGACGCGCAGCACAACCTCGCCCCGCTCGGTGAACTTGACCGCATTGGACAGCAGGTTGAGGACGATCTGGCGAAGTCGCCCGGCGTCCCCGCCGATCGCCCGCGGCAGGTCCCCGTCGAGGGCATAGGCGAGCTCGACACCCTTGGCCGCGGCGGCCGGTGCGAGCACGTCGAGGGCGCCCTCGATGCACGGGCCGAGGGCGAACGGGCGCGACTCCAGCTCGATCTTGCCAGCCTCGATCTTCGAGAAGTCGAGGATGTCGTTGATGATCGTGAGGAGCGCCTCGGCGGAGGTGTCGATCGTCTCCGCGAAGTCCCGCTGCTCGTCGCTCAGCGGTGTCTCGAGCAGGAGGCCGCCCATGCCGATGATCGCGTTCATCGGGGTCCGGATCTCGTGGCTCATGGCGGCGAGGAAGGTCGACTTCGCCTGGTTGGCCTGCTCGGCCGCCTCGCGGGCCGTGCGCCCCTCCTCGAAGAGGCGGGCGTTCTGGATGGCGATCGCGGCCTGCTGGGCCAGGCCCACCAGGAAGTCGAGGTCGGCCGGGGTGAAGGCGTCGCCGGGGGCCGAGCGCCAGATGGCCATCATGCCCGTGACAACGCCCAGCGCCCGCAGGGGTGCGGCCATGATCCGGTACTCGACGTCGTCCTCCTCGGTCCCGGGGATCGTCACCGTCCGGCTGTCGCCGGCGACATCGTTCACAACTTCGGCCACGCCGCGCCGCGCGAGGTCGCCGATGATCCCCTCGCCGAGCTGGATCGTGTCGGCCAGCACCGCGTCGGCGAAGCCTCCGAGGGCCACGATCGGGCGGAAGATGCGGCCGTCTTCCTCGGCCAGGAAGACGGCGCTCGTGTCGCCTGCGAGCAGCGCCTGGGCACGCTCGGCGATGCGGAGCAGCACCGAGCCGAGGTCCAGCATGGCCGAGATCTCGGCCGCGACCTCCGCAAGCGCGGCCATCTCGGCGGCCTGGCGCTGCGCGTCGCGGTAGAGCCGGGCGTTCTGGATGGCCACGCCGACGTTTGCCGCCAGGGTGGTTAGGAGGCGCTGGTCCGCCTCGCCGAAGCGACCCTGCTCGGTCGTGCTCTGGACGCTGATGACGCCGATGGCGGCGTCGCCGGCGACGATGGGCACGCCAAGGTACGAGCTTGCGGGCGTGCCGATCCGGGCGATCCCCTCGAACTGGCCCCGCTGGTTGAGAAGGAGCGGCTGCCGGGTCTCGAGGATGTGCGACGTCAGGCCCTCGCCGAAGCGCATCGGCGGCTGGGGCGCCAGCACCCCGCCCTCGTTGTAGTAGGCGAACTCGATCATGTCCGCCTCCGCGTCGTGGAGGGCCACGTAGACGATGTCCGCGTCGAAGGTATCCCGAAGCTGGTCGCCGAGGTGGCGGATGAGAGCGTCGAGGTCGAGCTGGCCGGCCAACGCCTGGCCGACACTGTTGACGATGGCCAGCTCGGCGGCCCGCTGGCGGGTCTCGTCGAAGAGGCGGGCGTTCTCGAGGGCGACACCCATGCTCGAGGCCAGCGTGCCCAGGAGACGGGCGTCGGCCTCGCTGAACGCATCTGTCTCCAGGCTCTCGAGGGCCATCACCCCGAGGACGCGGTCGCCGGCCAGGATGGGTACGCCGAGCCACGACTCGGTCCGGAGCCCCACCACGATGGCCCCGTGGCGCTCGGCTTCGTCGCCGGTGCCGATCAGGAGCGGCTCGCGAGTCCGGATCACGATCGAGGTGAGGCCCTCCCCCAAGGGCATGGTGGCCGAGTGGTACCGCTCGCCTTCCTCGACCTCGTAGGGGAAGCTGATCTGGTTCGCCGCCGGGTCGTAGAGGGCGATGAACATCGACTGGGCGTCGAACAGCAGGCGCACCCGTTCGCCGACGAGCTCGGTGATCGCCTGGAAGTCGAGCTGGGCGGCGAGGGCGCCGCCGATCTCGTTCACGAGGGCCAGCTCGGCATTGCGCTGGTCCGTCTCCGTGAGCAGGCGCTTCGTCTCGGCGAAGAGGCGGGCGTTCTCGAGGGCCACGCCCATGCTGGAGGCGACCGTCGAGACGAGGCGCTCGTCGACCTCGCTGAACGCGTTCGGGGCCCTGTTGCCGAGGGCGATGAGACCCATGACGTCCGCGCCCGCCGGGATCGGGACCCCGAGCCACGACTCGGTCGCGCCCGTGACGGTGGCGGCCTCGATCAGGAATCCTCCGCGGGCCGCCTGCTCCGCGATCGAGCCGAGGCGCAGGGGCCGCCGGGTGTTGATGACGATCGAGGAGAGGCCCTGGCCGAGCTCGATGGGGTCGTTGTGCACCCGCACGCCCCCGTCGAACTCGTAGGGAAAGGAGATCAGGTTCGTTGCCCGATCGTGGAAGGCGACGTAGAAGTCCTGGCTGTGCGCGCTGAAGATCTTCGTCAGGCGATCGCCGACGAGCTCCACGATGGCCGCGAAGTCGAGCTGCCTGGCCAGCGCGAGGCCGATCTCGTTCACGAGGGCGAGCTCGGCGGCCCGCTGGTTCGTCTCGGTGAGGAGGCGCCTGGTCTCGTCGAACAGGCGGGCGTTCTCGAGAGCCACACCGAGGCTCGCCGCGACCGTGGACAGGAAGCGCAGGTCCAATTCGTCGAAGGCGTTGCTGCGGACAGCCTCGATGCTGATCACCCCGACGACACGATCGCCGGCGAGGATCGGCACGCCCAGCCACGACTCCGTGGCCGTGCCGTACGTGATCGCACCGGCCGCGTCGGCGTCCGTGCCGACCCCGAACAGCAGCGGCCGGCGGTCGCGGATGATGATCGAGGTAAGGCCCTCGCCGAGGCGACGCAGCGGTGGCGGCGCCACGCGGGCCCCCTCGTCGAGGGAGTAGGGAAAGCTGATTGTTTCCGTCGCCTCGTCGTAGAGGGCGATCGAGGCGGTCTGGACGTCGAAGATCTGGCGGACCTTCTCGCCCACCAGGTCGATGACGGCCTGGAAGTCGAGCTGCCGGGCGAGGGCAGCACCGATCTCGTTGACGACGGCCAGCTCGGCGTTGCGCTGGCGGGCCTCCTCGACAGCGCGTCCCCGGCCGAGCGCATTCGCGAGCTGCTGCGCGACGAAGGCAAGGAAGGCCCGGTCCGCGTCGCCGTACGGCCGCCCGGGTTCCTCATTGCGGACGACCAGGGCGCCGAGCGTCTGGCGATCGGCCACGAGCGGCACGCCCAGCCAGCAGCCGTCTCCGTCCGCGCTGCCGCAGCGGGCCGTCCGGTGCGGATCACGTCGGCGATCGTGCCGCTCGCCCGGCCGTGTCCCAGGGGCTCCCCGCCGGTCGTGTCCGGCACGTCCGCGGCGCCGGCATCGCGCACGTAGGGGAAGCTCACCAGCCCCCGCGACCCGTCGTGAAGGGCGACCTCGAAGACCCGGGCATCCATGACCTCGCCGACGATCGCATCGAGGGCCGCGCACAGCTCGGCGATCCCGTGGATCGAGGCGGCTGCGTCGGCCACGCGATAGAGCGCGTCCGGCGCTCGCCGGGACCGCGGCCGGACCGACGTGCCGGCCCGCACCACCTCAGGCACGCCGGCCGCGCGCGACGATCCCCGGGCGGGGCCGGAAGGCGCGGGACGGCGCGCGGCTGTCGGCGTGCAAGGCTCCCCTCCAGATCAGTGGCGACCGCGTGCGGGGGGCGGTCCTGCCGTGCCGGGGATAGTAGCGATTCCGCTGGGGGCACCGGGGGGCGCGCCGATCTCGGGCGCTCGTCGGGTGACGGGCCCCCGCCACGCGCGCGGTCGACGCGGGCCGCGACCGGTGTCGCCGGGTCGGGTCAGCCCCCGTGCGGCCGCCATGAGCTTCCGGTACCGGTCGGCCGCGATGTCGACGACCGCGTCGAGTGCCCGGGCGATCTCGTCGTCGCGCCCGGCGCCGAGCGCCGCCTCGAACTCGGGCAGCAGGGCCGCCCGCGGCCGCCCGGCGACGAAGACGCAGTAGCGGAACCCGAACTGCGCCTCGTAGGCCGCGTTGAGGCGCTCCAGCTCGCCCGCAACCCTCGCCCGCTCGCGGTCGGCCGCGGCCTCGCTCTCGTAGCCCTGCTCGACGAAGGACAGGGCGGAGACCGAATCCCGGGGAGCGCCCAGCCGGGGATGGGCGTCGATCAGCTCGAGCCGCTCCGGCTCCGGCATCCGCCGCGCGATCTCGCGCGCGAGCGCGAACAGGCGGGCCTCGTCGCCGAACGGCCGCTGCGCGCAGAGCCGGGCAAGGAACCGCGGCGCGCCCTCGAACAGCGGCGCGAGGGCCGCTCGGCACGCCTCCGCGTCGAGGGCGTCGAGCTCCCCGATCGTCGGCGGCCGTCCCGTCACGAGCCGCGGTAGGTCGTGAGGCCGAACGGTGCGAGCAGCAGGGGCACGTGCCAGCTGCGAGCGGCGTCGGCGACCCGGAGGTCCACGGCGAGCCCCGAGAAGAACCCCTCGGTGCCGAGGTCGAACTCGAGCCGGTAGGCGCCGGGGACGAGGACGTCGCCGGCGAGGAGGTCCCGGATCCGGCCGTCGGCGTCGGTGATGCCTTCGCCCACGATCGGGGCGCTGCCGTCGGCGGCCGGTCGCCGCAGCCGGACGTGGACGCCGGCGCGCGGGGTGCCCGCGGCCGTGTCCAGGACGTGGGTGGAGATCGTCGGCCGGTCCTGCGACACGCGCTATCCTCCGCCGATGAGCGATCTGTCGATCCGGGTTCGTGACCTGCACTTTAGCGCCCGCTGGGAGCCGGAGGCGCCGGGCACGATCGCGGCCGTGCGGGCCCTGCTTCCGTTGCGGGCGCGGCTGATCCACTGTCGCTGGAGCGGCGAGTCGACCTGGATCCCCTACGGCGACCTGCGGCCCGACGTCGGCTGGGAGCACCACACCTCGCACCCCGCTCCAGGTCAGCTGGCGCTGTATCCCGGCGGGATCAGCGAGTGCGAGATCTTCCTCCCGTACGGGGCCTGCACCACGTCGTCGAAGGTCGGCCAGCTGGCGGCGAACCACTTCGCCACGATCGAGTCGGACGAGGGCTGGGCGGACCGCCTCCGGGAGGTCGGGCGGCGCTGCCTGTGGGAAGGCGCCCAGGAGATCGAGATCCTCGAGGGGGCGTAGCCCCGTGACCGACCTCCTCGTCCGGGGTGGCACCGTCGTCACGACGGATGGATCCGCGCGAGCGGACGTCGCGGTCGACGGGGGCACGATCACGGCCGTGGAGCCGGACCTCGGTGGGCTGGCGGCGTCCGCGCGGGAGGTGGTGGACGCGACCGGGCTCCTCGTGCTCCCCGGGGTCGTGGACGTCCACACCCACGTGCGGGTCGCCACCGACGAGCGCCCCGACCGATTCTTCGACGACTCGGTGGCCGCGGCCTTCGGCGGCACGACGTCGTTCCTCGCGTTCAACAACCCCGGCACCGGGTCGTCCGAGGCCGCGACGCGCTCGCTGCTGACCGGCCTCCGCGAGTGGCGGGCCGCGACCGCCGCCGATGCCGCGGTCGATGTCGCCCCCAGCCTGGTCGTCACCGCGTCCCACCGGGACCTGGCCGCGGAGATCCCGGCCGCGATCGCCGCCGGCGTCCCGACGTTCAAGGCCTTCATGGTCTACGACTTCGGCCTCGACGACGCCGCGATCCTCGGCGCCCTCGACGCCGCCGGCCGGGCGGGCGGGATGCTGCAGGTCCACTGCGAGAACCGGGCGATCCTGGAGGCCCTCACGGCCCGCCACCTGGCGGCGGGCGAGGTCGGACCCCGCTATCACGCGTCGTCGCGGCCGCCGTACGTCGAGGCCGAGGCGACGGGTCGGGCGATCGCCCTCGCCCGTGCCGCCCGGGCGCCGCTGTACGTCGTCCATCTCTCCTCCGCCGACGCGCTGGCCGAGGTCCGGGCCGCCCGCGCCGAGGGGCTCCCGGTGTTCGCCGAGACCTGCCCGGCCTACCTCACGCTGTCCGATGACCGCTACGAGGGCGACCCGGAGGCGGCCGCCCGGTACGTGATCTCGCCGCCGCTCCGTTCGCCCGACCATGCGGACGCCCTGTGGGCCGGCCTCGCCGCCGGCGACCTGTCGATCGTCGCCACCGACCACGTTCCCGACCGGGCGGCGGTCGAGAAGCAGAGCTGGCGGGCGTCGTTCGACCGCGTCTCGAACGGGGCCCCGGGGATCGAGACCCTGCTCGCGATCACCTATGACGAGGGCGTCGCCGCCGGGCGCATCACCGTGGAGCGGATGGTGGACCTGCTCTCCACGGTGCCCGCGCGCCTGTTCGGCTTCACCCGGAAGGGGGCCCTTGCGGTCGGCCTCGACGCGGACATCGTCCTCTTCGACCCGGCTGCCCGCCGCACGATCCGGGGCGCCGACCTCCACCACTCGAGCGACTACACGCCCTTCGAGGGTCGCGAGGTTCGCGGCGCCGTCCGCTCCACGATCGTCCGCGGGTCGTTCGTCGTCCGCGACGGAGCCTTCGTCGGGCGCCGCGGATACGGCCGCTTCGTGGAGCGGGCGATCGGGGAGCGTCCGTGAACGTGCGCCCGGGCCTGCCGGTCAGTCGAGGCGGCCGTAGGCCTCCAGGGTGAGGAACTCGGCGAAGTCGTCGGCGAGGACGAGGTCGTCGAGGAGGGCGGCGGACTCCGCCACCCGCCCCGTGTCGCGGCCGATCCGGTCGAGCTCCTCGTCCCGGATGCGACGGTAGCGATCCGCGGTGAACGGCGCCCCGTCCTCCAGCGGCGTCGCGTGCCGGCGCCACTGCCACAGCTGGGAACGGGAGATCTCCGCGGTCGCGGCGTCCTCCATGAGGTTGTCGAGCGCGGCTGCGCCGTTCCCGCGCAGCCAGGCATCGAGGTAGCGGACGGCGACGCTGATGTCCTGGCGGACGCCCGCCTCGGTGACGCGACCCCCGGGCACCGTCACGTCGAGGAGCGCGGCCGCCGCGACGTCTCCCACGCCGGGAGCATCCTTCTGGTTCGGCCGCTCCCCAAGGACGCGGTCGAAGATCTCGCCGGCCACCGGGACGAGGTCCGGATGGGCCACCCACGTGCCGTCGAACCCGTCCCCGGCCTCGCGCTCCTTGTCCTCGCGGACCCGCGCCAGCGCGTTGGCCGTCACCTCGGGCTCGCGCCGGTTCGGGATGAAGGCGGACATGCCGCCGATCGCGTGCGCCCCGCGCCGGTGGCAGGTGGCGACGAGCAGGCGCGTGTACGAACGCATGAACGGGACCGCCATCGTCACCTGGCCGCGGTCGGGCAGGACGAACTCGGGGCGCTCGCGGAAGCGCTTGATCAGGCTGAAGATGTAGTCCCACCGCCCGGCATTCAGGCCCGCGGCGTGCTCGCGCAGCTCGAACAGGATCTCGTCCATCTCGAACGCCGCCAGGATCGTCTCGATGAGCACGGTCGCCCGGACGCTGCCGCGCGGGACGCCGGCTGCCGCCTGGGCGTGCACGAAGACGTCGTTCCAGAGGCGCGCCTCGAGGTGGCTCTCGAGCTTCGGCAGGTAGAAGTACGGGCCGGACCCGCGGCCCAGCGCCGCGGCGGCGTTGTGGAACAGGTGGAGGCCGGCATCGAACAGGCTCGCCGAGACGGGCCGGCCGTCCACGAGCAGGTGACGCTCCTCGAGGTGCCAGCCGCGGGGCCGGACGAGCAGGGTCGCGATCCGTTCATCCAGGCGGTACGCCTTGTCGGGGGTCTCGAAGACGAGGGCGCGGCGGACCGCCTCTCGCACCGCGAGCTGGCCGCCCACGACGTTCGCCCAGGTCGGGCTGAGGGCATCCTCGAAGTCGGCCATGAAGACCCGGGCGCCGGAGTTGAGGGCGTTGATCATCATCTTCGGCTCGGCCGGGCCGGTGATCTCGACCCGCCGGTCGTCGAGGTCGGCCGGCGCCGCCGCCACCCGCCACGCCCCGGCGCGCACCTCCGCCGTCTCGGGCAGGAAGCCGGGCAGCTCCCCGGCCGCGATCTCGGCGTGGCGGAGCGCGCGGCGCCGGAGCAGCGCCTGCCGCTCGTCCCGGAAGCGGCGCTCGAGGTCGGCCACGAACGCGATCGCCTCCGACGTGAGGACCTGCTCCCCGCCGGCGACCGCCGGCCCGATGACCTCGACGCCCGGCGCGACCCGGGTCATGGGTGCGATCGCCCGACGGTGGCCTCGATGAGGCCGTGCGGCTCGGTGGTCGCGACGAAGATCTCGCCGCGGTTCTCGCCGCCGAGCGGGGCAAGGTCCACCGCCCAGTGGTGGAGGTTGGGCAGCGTCATCCGGACCTCGTCGATCTCCGCATGGCGTTCGAGCATCGCCCGGGCGATGACCCAGATCGAGTGCTGGACCGACTCGCTCTCGTGCTCGGCGAAGACCTCCAGCAGCGTGGCCGAGATGGCCTCGTGGCTCGCGTCCCAGTCGACGGCCGGGCCGGTATGGCGCCAGGTGGCGGTCACCCTGGTTGCCATGATCCGGTCACCCGCCTCCGACAGCGTCGTGAAGCCGTCGCGGGCGAAGCCGGTGAACGCCGATCCCGCCGTCTTCATCACGACGAGGTCCTCGACGCCCGACTCCACGACGGTTGACCCCGCGGATGCGGTGACGGATGCGGTCCGGGTGGCGTCGCCGGCACGCCGGAAGGCGTCGGAGGCCGGCCCCGCCTGACCCGCGATCGGCGTCCACCGATGCTCGCGGAGGCCCACCGTCGCCCGCTGCACCTGCGGGAAGGCCGCGAAGTGGGCCGCGAGGACCGTCCCGAACGCCTCGATCGCGCCGGTGAGCTGGTCCGCGGCCAGGGCGTAGACGGTGTTCTTCATGGTGTCGGTCGCGACCACCAGGGCGTTGTCGCCGGCGGTGTGGGCGGCCGCGAACTCGCCCTCGAGCGCGATGTCGACGGTGAGGTCGCGCACCCGGTGGGCGGCGGGATCCCGGACCACCTTGACGAGCCGGATCGCCTGCTTGCCGTACCGGTTCGCGCCGAGCTCGATCACGCGGATCTCCTGGCTGCCTCTGGAGTCGGGCAAGGGTGCCGTTCCCCGGCGCGACGTGTCAAGAGTGTGTACTCGTTCGGTACGTCCGTTACACATCGACCCCCAGCGAGGCCAGGTACTCGGCGGGGGTGAGGTACCCGAGGGCCTGGTGCGGCCGGACGGTGTTGTACGTCGTCTCCCAGTCGAGCAGGGCCACCTGGAGGCTGGCGAGGTCGGGCTCGGCGTCGGTGACCTCGTAGAACTCCTCGGTGTGGGTCCGGTTCGCCCGCTCGACCGCGCCGTTGAGCTTGGGGCTCCGGGGCGGCAGGGTGAGCAGGGCGATCCCCCGCTCGGCACAGGTGGCCTCGAACTCGGCCATGAACTCCGAGCCGTTGTCGACGCTGATGGCGCGGACCCCGAACGGCATCCGGGCCGTGAGGGCATCGAGGATCCCGACCGCCGCGCGCGAGCTCGCCCTCGCCCGGAGCTCGAGGACATCCCAGCGGCTGATGACATCGCGGGCCGTGAACTGCTTGAGCGCCGCGCCCGGGACCGGCCGGATGTCGAGGGTGTCGACCTGGACGAGGTCGCCGGGACGCGCTGTCAGCCAGCCGGCCGGCTTGCGGACCGCGTGCGGGCGGCGCCACGAGCGCTTGCGGGCGCTGATCGCCCGCCGGCGCGGCTCAGCCAGCTCGCCCGTCGCCCGCAGCCGATCGAGGATCCGCCCGACCATGGACGTCGAGAGGACGATCCCCTCGCGCCGGAGCAGGACGCGGAGCTTGTCCTTGCCCCAGCGCGGGTACCGGGCGCGCAGCCGGCGGACCGCGACGAGCTCGGCCAGGGTCCAGGTCGGCCGGCGCCGTCGGATCGGCCGCGACGGCCGGTCCTCGAGCGCCTCGAGCCGATGCCGGTCGTACCGCCCGAGCCAGCGGTACACCGTCGGCCGACTGAAGCCGAAGTGGCGGGCCGTCAGGCTGACGCTGCGGCCGTGACGGTCATGCCAGTCGAGCATCTCGAGCCGGACCGTGGCCCGCCGCGACAGCTCGGGCGGCGGCGCTGGGGCCGGTCGCGGTCCCTGGCGCCGGAGCCGGTGGGTGCCGCCGGCCTGCCGGGCGGCACGCCGCCAGCGGGTAGACTTGGGCATGGGAGCCCTCCTGCTGCTGATGTCCTGACACCACCAGCGTAGCGGGGGCTCTCACCCTGTCCTTCGACCGGTCACCCCGCCCGACGCACCCAGGGCCCGGTGTCACGGACGTATCTGGACGCGCTCAGAGTGGGAGCCATGGCCGTGGACCTCAATGGTGCCCACGGATGAGTGCTGCCGGCCGCAATCATCGGCATGAAATGACGCGTTGGCCCCCTTGTCTCGGGAGTGACAGGGGCGGAATAATCTCCCGATGGACGAGGCCAACAAGCCCGCGATCCTCCAGGTCTCGCTGGCCGAGTTCTCGGCCCTGCGATCCGAGATCAAGGACCGATCGAGCTCGGCCTGGGCGCTCGTCGCCCTCGACGTCACGGGGACGACCGCCGTGCTCGGATTCCTCCTGTCGAAGAACGCGGACCCCAAGCTCCTCCTCGCGCTGCCGCTCTTCGCGCCGGCCCTCGGCCTCCTGTTCATCGACCACGCCTACAACATCAACAACCTCGGAAGCTACATCAACAAGCGCATCCGGCCGCTCCTGGTGGAAGCCTCCGGCTCGACGCAGATCCTCGGGTACGAGGAGGTCATCGACCAATACGAGGAACACCGCTTCCTCCGCCTGGTCCCGCTTGGCCTTCCCCTCTCCCTCTTCTTCTCCGTCCTGCCGCTTGCGGCTCTCGTCTTTGCCGTCCCCAGCCTGGACGCCCCCTGGGCGTGGATCGTGTGGGCATTCGGCGTGCTCCTCACGGTCGTGCAGTCGACGCTGTGGCTCATCTTCATGCTCAATCCCGGTCGGCTGGATCCGTTGAAGAGGACTTGAACGGTGAGCCCGGAATCCGAGGTCGGCGTGGCGCTCCTGCACTGGACCTGGCCGCCAACGACCGGCGGCGTGGAGACCCACGTCTTCGATCTCGCCCGGTTCCTTGCCGGCCTCGGCGCACGCGTCACGGTCATCACCGGCGAGGGCAGGCCCGAGCCGGTCGAGGATGGAGAGGTCGTGCGCGTCCCCGAGCTCGACCTGGGCCGGGTCCGCGCCGAGCCGGAGCTCCGCGGTCCGGCTGCGGCCAGCCACTATCTGCCCGCGCTGCAGGGCATCCTCGAGTCGCGGCGGGTGACCGTCGTGCACGGCCACAACCTGCACCACTTCAGTGCGGGGCCGGCTCTCGCGCTCGATAGCCTGAGGGCGACCCACGGGGTCCGGCTGTTCCACACGTTCCACGAGACGTGGCCCGACGTGCTCGCCTCGAACCCGGTGTATGCAGGCTGGGAAGGCAACTTTGCCGTCTCCGCGCACGTGCAGAGCCAATGCGCGAGCCTCCTGGGCTTCGTCCCTTCGCTCGCGCGCCTGGGCGTCGACCTTGCTCGTTTCACGCCAGTCGAGCGGAGGTCGCGCGGCCCGCTGCGGATCCTCCATCCGGCTCGCGTGCTCCCCTGGAAGGGCGTCGACCTGTCCGTGGCGATGCTGGGGCTGCTCCGCGATCGCGGGATCCAGGCGCGACTCGTGATCACGGACACGCAGCGGATCGCCGACTGGAACGGCGAGCTCGACGCCTACAGACGCCAGGTGGTCGACCTGGCGATCGAGCGTCGAGTGCTCGATCGGATCGAGTTCGTGACCCCTCGCCTCGGCGAGATGCCGGCCCTCTACGCCTCGGCCGATGTCGTCGTCTACCCCACCGTCGGTGAGGAGCCGTACGGTCTCGTTCCGCTCGAGGCCATGAGCTGCGCTCGTCCAGTGGTCGCCAGCCGGTCGGGGGGGATCACGGAGACGGTGGTCGACGGCGTCACCGGCTTCCTCGTGGATCGCCACGACGTCCTGGCCCTGGCCGACCGGGTGGAGGCGCTCGCCCGAGACCCCGGACTGCGACGTCGGATGGGGGCGGCGGGGCGAAGGCGCGTCGAGGACGAGTTCGACGGGCGCGCCTACGCCGCGATGATGCTGGCCCGCTATCGGACCGTCGCGGCGGCCGGCGACCGCGCGAGCGCATGAGCCGGCCGATCCGGAGCGATCCGCCGGCGACCGGCCTGCGGGGGCGCGCCTGGAGGTGGTGCGCCGATCACAGTGACACGCGGGCTGTCCGCGGGCTGCGGACGATCGTTCACGCAGCGACCCCGTTCGCCCACGCGGAGAACCACGACATCGCGACGAACGGGGAGGCGGCTCTCCTCGGACGTCTCGGTGGCGATGCCGGGACGATCCTTGACGTCGGGGCATGCGTCGGCGACTGGACTGTCGAGGCCGTGACGCGCTGCCCGACGGCGACCGTGTACGCCTTCGAGATCGCCACGCCCACCCGCCAGAGGCTCCTTGAGAGGTTCGCGGCCACGGCCCGTGTCCGGGTGATGGCGGGCGGCCTTGCAGATCGACCGGGGACTGTCAGGGTCAGGCACTATCCGTCACGGCCGGGCTGGACCTCGATCCACGACTTCCCTCACGACGTTCCCGGGACCTGGATCGAGGAGGAAGTCGCCACGGGCGACATGGTTCTCGATGAGCTCGACCTTCCCGGGGTGGACCTCCTCAAGATCGACACCGAGGGTGCCGAGATGGCCGTGCTGCGAGGATTCGGCGGCGCCCTCCAGCGGCATGCCATCCGGGCCATCCAGTTCGAGTATGGATACGCGGCCGTCTACTCACATGCGCTGCTCGCCGACTTCTACCGCCTGCTCGAGCCGCTCGGTTATGTGATCGGGCGTCTCGGCCGCGACGGCGTGGCGTTCGCCCCGTACCGGCTCGAGGACGAGAACTTCTTCGGCCCGAACTTCGTGGCCGTCCAGGCGCGCGAAGCGCAACTTGTACGCCGCCTCCGCCGCTGACCGCGTTCCGTCGCCGACCCCGTCGAGGGGGCGGGGCCCGGTGCCGTCCGCCGCATGGCGCAGACCCCGGGCCAGGGCAAGGGCCGGTCCGCGACCGCGACCGGGGCACGTTCGATCAGCCCGGGTGCCCTCGCCGGAGGGCCCGGCCGGGAGTCGCCCCGGTGTGCTCGCCGTCGTCGACGACGAGCACCCCGTTCACGAGCACGTAGGGGATGCCCTCCGGGTACTGCCGCGGCTCCTCGTACGTCGCGAGCTCGCGCACCCGGGCCGGGTCGAACAGGACCAGGTCCGCCTTGAAGTCGTCCGCGACGAGGCCCCGGTCGGCGAGGCCCAGCCGCGCTGCCGACGCGCCGGTCATCTTCCGCACCGCCTCGTCGAGGCCGAGCACGCGCTCCTCCCGGACCAGCTGGCCGAGGATGCGCGGGTACGTGCCGTACGTGCGCGGGGCCGGCTTCGCCCCGATCATCACCCCGTCCGTGCCGATCATCGCCTGGGGATGCCGAATGAACGGGACGATCCCGGCCCGATGCGGCCCGGGCGTCACCTGGTTGATCCGGAGGTCCTCCGCGAGCAGGAGGTCGCAGATGGCGTCCGTCGGGTCGAGGCCCGTCGCCTCGAGGTAGTCGCCGAGCGTGCGCCCCTCCCAGGCGGCGTTCTCCGGGCGGGCGAAATAGCCGAGCCGGACCTCGGACCAGGACCGGTCGCCGGCGAACAGGCGCCCCCGCGCCCCGGACTCGTCGCGAATGCGGGCCCGGACCTGCCGGTCGGCGAGGCGCTCGCGCAGGGGACCAAGGCCGCCGGCCTGGATCCAGTTCGGCAGCATGATCAGGAGGCGCGTGCTCGCCCAATCGGAAGGGTAGAGGTCGAAGGTGACGTCGAGCCCCGCCGCCCGGGCGTCGTCGACCAGCGCCAGCATCACCTCGGGCGGGCCCGGGAAGGTGGGCCGGTGGTAGAAGTGCGTGATGTGGACGGGACAGCCCGACCGCCGCCCGATCTCGATCGCCTCGCGGTAGGGGTCGAGGAACCCGTCGCCGAGGGGATAGCGCACGTGGGTGTGGTAGATCCCCCCGAGCCGGGCCGCCTCCACCGCGAGCGCGGCGAGCTCCGCCGTCGTGGCGTAGGACCCCGGTGGGTAGTCAAGGCCGGTCGAGAGGCCGAAGGCCCCCGCCTCGAGAGCTTCCCGAAGCCGGGCCCGCTGGTCGGCCATCGCGGCGGGATCCGCCTCGACCTCGTCCCAGCCGACGGAGGCGATCCGGAGCGGCGGAGTTGCCGACGACATAGGCGACGTTCACCGAGGTCCGCCGGTCGAACCGGGCGAGGTACTCGGCGACCGTCGACCAGTCGCAGGCGATCTCCGGCCGCCCGTCCAGACCGCCGTTGAGGACCACGTAGTCGTCGAGGTCCCGGCGCGAGGGGAACGGGGCGTAGGCGTTGCCGTCCACGCCGATGAGCTCGGTCGTGACCCCCTGCCGGACCTTCGGCTCGTTGCGGGGCTCGGCGAGCATCACCAGGCCTCCATGGCTGTGGAGGTCGATGAAGCCGGGCGCGACGACGAGGCCGCGCGCGTCGATCCGCCGGCCCGCCAGGACCTCGGGCGCGTCACTCCCGCGCGGCTCGCGCCCGGAAGCTCGCCCTCCCGCGCCGCTCCGCAGCACGCGTAGCCGGTCGCCGACGACGGCAACTGAGCCCGGGAAGCCCGGCGCCCCCGTCCCGTCCACGATCGTTCCGCCCTCGATCAGGACGTCAGCCTCGATCATCTCCCGATCGCCACCGTGCGATGCTACCGCGCGACCGAGGGTCCCGGGGGCACCCCGATGCTCGGCAGCGGACAGGCTTGGGAGGGTGGCGTGGACGAGCGGCCGCAGACGTGGCACTACGGGTTGATCGCCCGCTGGTGGGCCGCGTCCGACCCGCCCGAGCCCGAGGAGCTGGCGTACTTCCGGGGTGCGATCGAGCGCTTCGGACAGCCGGCGCTGGACCTCGGCTGCGGCACCGGCCGGCTCCTCGTCCCCCTCCTGGCCGCTGGGCTCGACGTGGACGGTGCCGACATCTCGGCGGACATGCTGGCCCAGGCCGATCTGCTCTCCGCCCGGCGAGGATTCGCCCCGGCCCTGCACGCCCAGGCCATCCACGAGCTCGAGCTGCCGCGGCGCTACCGCACCATCTTCGCTTGCGGGGCGGTCGGGATCGGCGGATCCCGCGAGCAGGATCGGGAAGGTCTTCGCCGGGTCTTCGAGCACCTGGAGCCCGGGGGAGCCCTCGTCATTGATCACGAGCTCCCGTACGGGGGCGGCGTCGACCCGGCCCGCTGGGCGCGCTGGCTGCCGGGCCACCGCGGATCCCTGCCGCGCGACTGGCCGGCGAGGGGCGACCGCCGCAACGTCGACCATAGGGACGGGGACGAGCTCGAGCTCCTGATCCGCCTGGCCGACTTCGATCCACTCGACCAGCGGTTGGTCTACGAGGTTCGGGCCCGCCTGTGGGACGGCGACACGATCGTCGTCGAGGAGGAGCCACGCCGGCTTGCCGAGAACCTCTACTTCGCCCAGGAGCTCCTGTTGATGCTCGAGGTCGCCGGGTTCCGCGACATCCAGGTCGAGGGTCCGCACACCGGTGCCCCGGCCAGCCCGGACGACGGCTCGGTCGTGTTCGTCGCCCGGCGCCCCGCGTAGTCCGACCGTGCCCACGCAGAGTGTTCAGCAACACCCGCGCCTGAGGCTCACGGGCCTGCTGCCTGCCGTCCTGCTGGTCGCGGCCCGCGGCGGGCCACCGGGTCCGGAGGCCACGCCGGGTCGCGCGCCGACGGCCGCACCGGTTGGGGCTCGGCACGGCGAGCTCGTGGTTGCGCGGGCCGTCGGGACGGGCATGCTCGAGATCGGGTCCGGCAACTTCCCGAGCTGGACACGCTGACGTGCCGGCCACCCAGGATCCGATGGCCTACCACCTCGTCGCCGAGACGACGTGGGCGATGGCCCCGGCCGCCGCGCCATTTCGCCCGCCGTCGCTCGAGACGGAGGGCTTCGTCCACCTCACCCACCGGATGGCCGACCTGGTCGACGTGGCCAACGCCCTCTACCGCGACGAGCCCGGCCCGCACCTCGTCCTGACGATCGCGCTGCGCTGGCTCGGCGCCCCGTGGCGCTATGACGGTGACGAGCGGTACCCGCATGTCTACGGCCCGCTCGACCGGCGCGCCATCACGGAAGTCCGGCCCATCGAGCGTGACGCGGGCGGCGCCTTCCTCCCCATCGAGCGGCCGGACCTGCGCCGTCCGCCGGACATGCCGGCACTCCTGGCTCGTCTCTCCGGGGCGGGTGTCACCTTCCTCGTCGTCGGCTCGAGCGGCGCGGCCCTGCTGGGCGCGAACCTCGTGCCGGGCGACCTTGACATCTGCCCGGCGCCCGATCCGGACAACCTCCGCCGCCTCGCGGACGCCCTTGCCGCCATTGATGCGCGGCCGCGGGTCGCGTTTCCGGGCTGGGTCACGGAGGAGGAGGCTGCCGCGTGGCGGCCGACGCCTGACCTGCAGGCGCTCGAGCTGCTCTACGAGACTCCGTTCGGGGATCTCGACATCCTGGCCGCCGTGCTGGGCCCCGGCGGGCGTGGCTTCATCGAGTACCCGGAGCTGGTCGCCGACGCGGTCACGATCCGCGTCGAGGGGATGGCGATCGCGGTGGCCTCGGCCGCGCACCTGCTCGCGTCCAAGATCGGTGCCCGCCGGCCGAAGGACCTCCGGGCCAGGGAGGAGCTGGAGCGACTCGCCGCGCGGGCGCCCGGCCGGCGCCCCCGTTCGGATGCGCAACGTGCGCCAGGCCCGGCTTCGTCCCCGTCGCACCTGGCCGAGGTCGAGCTCCGGCGCGCCGCGCCCGGCGACGCGGATGCGGTTGCCGACGTGTACCTGGCGTCGTTCGGCGCCACGTACGACTTCCCGCCCGCTCATCCCGACGGGCAGGTCCGCGCATGGATCCGGACCGTGCTCATCCCGACCGAGGAGGTCTGGGTCGCGATCGCCCCGGGCGGAGCCGTCGTGGCGCTGATGGCCCTGACCCCCGGGATGCTCGACCAGCTCTACGTGGCACCCGGGTGGACGGGCCGCGGCATCGGGAGTCGTCTCCTCGGGCTGGCGAAGGCGCGCCGGCCCGATGGGCTCGACCTCTACACGTTCCAGGTCAACTCGGGCGCCCGCCGGTTCTACGAGCGGCACGGCTTCGTCGAGATCTCCCGGGGCGACGGGTCCGGCAACGAGGAGGGGCAACCCGACGTGGGCTATGCCTGGCGGCCTCGCGAGTAGTCGTCCGCGACCCGAAGGGTCAACCTCGATGCGACGGCGATCGCGGGCTGCGGCCGCGCCCCGTCGAGGGCAGCATGAAGCCCCTCGCGTTGCCGCGAGGGGCTTCGTTTCAGGCCTGACGGTCCAGCGGGACTAGACCGTGACGGTTGCCCGCCCCGGGGCGGGGATGACGCCAAGCTGGACCAACATGCCGAGCTCCTGGACGAGGCCCCAGTGCTCGAGCACGCGCTCGTTCGCGACGCGCAGGATGTGGATCTCGGTCCACGTCGCGTACTTGCCGGTGGCCGGCATGCCCGCGAAGTCACCGCTCATCGTGCCGCTCACCTTGAGCCGGCCCACCCACTTGTCGCCCTCGTTGATCGTGTCCTCGACGTGGTAGCGGATGTCCGGGAAGGCGGTCCGCAGGGCCTTGACCCACTGCTTGAAGCCCTCGCGGGTCGGAGCGACGCCGGGCTGCGGAGTTCGATCGACGTACTCGGGCGCGAACAGCTCATCGATGAGGTCCGTCTTGCCCTGGCTGAGGATCTCGAGCGGGATGCGCTCGAAGGTCGTCTTGAGGATCGTGGTCATCGGGTAGCCACCTTTCGCTGGTCGGCACTGCCGCGACGGTGGCCCGGCGGCGACCTTCCTGGCCGCCTGCCGGTAGTTGACCTCCGGCGTCTCGCGCTGGTTCCAAGACAGTACTTACAGTTCGAACTGTATGGTACTCTTCGCAGGATGTCAACCGGACAGCTGACCCCGACCTCATACCTCTGCCTGGGCTTGCTGGCGCGCGAAGGGCCGTCGACCCCCTATGGGCTGGAGCGGCAGGTCCGGGCGACCCTCGGCAACTTCTGGTCGTTCCCGCACACGCTCCTCTACAGCGAGCCGGCGCGCCTCGACGCCCTCGGGCTGGTGACGGAGACGCGAGAGTCGGAGGGCCGCCGTCGCCGCACCTTCGCGATCACGCCGGCGGGGCTCGACGCCCTGACCGCCTGGCTCGGACGCCCCGTGCGCGCGCCGACGGAGCTGCGCGACCTCGGCCTGCTGCAGCTCTTCTTCATGGACCTGGCGTCCGACGAGGCCCTCCGCGGCCTCGCCGACGCGCAGCTCGCCACCCACCGGGCGAAGCTGTCGGCCTACGAGGAGGACGCCCGCATCGAGCGGCGCTGGCCTCCCTCGGCAGCGGGCTCGCGAACGGTCGACCACTGGCGAGGGGCCACGCTGCCCATGGGACTCCTCTACGAGCGGGCGGCGGTCGAGTTCTGGAGTGGAGTCGCAAGCAGCGCGGAGGCGCGCGACGCAGGCCGAGAGCGGGACGGCCGCTAGCGCGGACGGCGCGTCGAGCGCGGCAATCACCCTGGGCGCGGCACGACGGCGAGGCCCACGCCACCAGCCGGAGCCCCGTCAGGCGGCGAGTCCTACGGCGTCAAGGGTCGCGGTCAGCCCCGCCGGAACCGCTTCAGGAAGCCGCCATCATCCTTGGATCGCGCCTCGCGGGCACGGGCGCGGTCGCGGCCGGCCTTCTCCGTCTCGCGCACGCGATCCCGTTCGATCGTCCCGCCGAGCTCGATGGTCAGCAGCGAGTGACCCTCGGTGTCATCGTCGGCCGTTGGGACCTCTTCGACCTGGCTGATCTCGACCGGCGGCTCCCCCGGCTGCTGCTCCTGCCCCGTCTCATCGTTGGCCATCGGTCGACTCCTCGCGGGGTGCCCGGGCGGCTGCCCGTGCCCGGGAGTCTGCCACCCCGGCGGCTCGCCGGCCGGTCAGGCGGAGGACGCGCCGGCTGTCATCGCGCCGACCTTCCAGCCGACACCCGCCGGACACGGCCTCGCGCTTCGGGATTCGGTGCCGCGGGCAGCGGCCCGTCACCCGCGAGCGGCCCGGCAGCCGTTCGTCACCGCTCGCCCACGCCCGGCAGGAGGTCGTCCCGGACCGGCGAAAAGACCTCCAGCGCGATCGCGTCCTCGAGGATCGTCGCGCCGTGCTCGGTCCCGCCGGGGATGCACCAGCTGTCGCCCGGCGCCACTTCGTGCGCATCGTCGCCGATGCGGAGCTGGATCCGGCCGCGCACCAGGTAGCCGGTCTGCTCGTGCGGGTGGCGGTGCGTCGGCAGCTGGTTGCCGGCCGCGAGCCGGAACTCGGCCATCAGGGTCGCCTCGCCATGGGACAGCGTGCGCAGCTCGATGCCGGGCGCCACGGCCCGGTAGCCGTCCGCGGAATGCCTGGTGAACACCTTGACCATGCCTCCTTCCGGCGGGACGGTCCCGGGCTCCCAGCCCGGGGTGCCCCTCACGAAGCGTCTATCCTGCGCGCGTGAGGTGCGATCGACGTCGGGCCGGCGGGCGCGGCGTGCCCGCCGCCGGCTCTTCCGGACGATGCCGGCCGCCGAGCCCGTGATCGAGGTCGATCGCCTCGCGGCCTGGAGCCACGCCCGCCAGCGACTCGGCGGCGCCGCGCCACGGTGCGCTGCCGGCCCTGCGCGATGTGGCCGGCGTCTACAGCGCCCATCCGACCGCGCCGCTCGCGCTGGCCGCGCGGGTCCCGGGGCTCACTCGCCAGGCCTTCGCGGAACTCGAGGCTTCGCGCCGGGCAGTCCGGGTGGTCGGGATGCGGGGCTCGGGCTTCCTCGTGCCGCTCGAGCTCGCCGACGACGTCTTCGGCGCGACCCGCCTGGCGCTCGACGATCACCCCGCGATCCTGCGCAGCCGGGGCCTGGATCCGGCGACATACGCCGCGCTCAAGCCACGCATCCTCGACGCCGCGCGCGAGCCGCTGAGCCCGGCCGGGTTGCGGGAGGCGCTCGGCGCCGAGCGAGACGACGAGCGCCCGTACTTCGCGATGCGCCTGATGGCGCGTGAGGGCACGATCATCCGCGTCGGCACCGGGCGTGTCCGGACCGACGACCTGCGCTGGGTCGCGACGGAGGCCTGGCTTGGCCGGCCACTCCGCGACGTCGATCGCGACGCTGCGCTGGCTCGCCTGGCAGACGTGTACCTGCGCAGCTTCGGACCGGCCCGAGTCGCTGACTTCGCCTGGTGGGCGGGCGTCCCCCGTCGGCGGGCAGAGATCGCGATCGGCACCGTATCGACGGTTGCCGTCGCCGAAGGGCTGCTCCTCCCGGTCGAGCTGCGGGCCGCCTGGGAGGCGACCGAACCCCTCGACCCGGAGACGATCGACGTGCTTCCCAAGTGGGACTCGTACACGATGGCCTACGCGCCCGATGGCCGGAGTCGGCTCGTCGCGGACCAGCACCTGCCGCTTGCCTACTCCACGGCGGCCACGCGGATCGGCGCGACGGCGGGCGACGGCCTGCCCCTGCTGCTGCGCCGGGGCCGGGCCGTCGCGAGCTGGGGGCACCGCCTCACGGGTGCGCGGATGGAGGTCACGATCGCCCCGTTCGACGCCGGCGCCCGTGACGCCCGCACGCTCCTGGCAGCGGTCGAGCCCGCCTTCGGCCCGATCGGCGAGCTGTTCGAGGCGCAGGTGGAGTTGAGGTGAGCGGAGCGTGGCGCCCCCCGCCCCGGCGCCGGAGAGGCGGGACGGCGCGCGCCCCTCGCCGATGTTGGGTCCCGGACCGGGACCGAGCCATCGGGAACCTGGATCGGATCGACCTGCCGGCGCGCCCGGGACGGGCGGGTCGCGCGCCTACCGGTTCAGGTAGACGCGGATCCCGGCCACGAGCCCGGCCGCATAGCGGTCGCGACCAGTCGTGGTCTTCATGCGCCGCGCATCGCCGGCATTCTTCATGTTGCCCAGCTCCACCATGACCGTCGGGATGTCCGAGAAGTTGAAGGTCGCGAAGTCGGTCCGGGTCTTGAGCCCCGTGGTGGCGTAGTAGTTGGCGATCGGCAATCCGGCCCGGAGCAGCCCCGTTCGCACCGCCCGGGCGAGCGTTGCCGAGCGCGCGTAGATGTCGTCGGTGAAGCCCCGCACCAGCCCCGGCCGCATGACGTAGAAGCCACGATGGGACGAGCCCGAGCCGTCGGCATGGATGGCCACGGTCAGCTGTGCGTGCATCTTCGTGCCGAATCTCCCCCGGACGTCGACGCACGGGCCGACGCCGGTGTCGCTCGGCCGCGTGAGGTAGACCGTTGCCCCGAGGGCCTCCAGGCGGGCCTTGACGCGGAGGGCGACGGCGAAGTTGAACCTGTGCTCGGGATAGCCGTCGACCGTCGTCGTCCCGACCGTGGCGCAGGGTCTCCACACCGTGCCGGACCAGACCAGCCGCGAGATCTGCCTGGCGTGGGCGGCGTTGCCGCCGTTGTGCCCGGGATCGATCGCGATCACGATTCCGGACAGGGGCAAGGCGGCGGCGGCGTCGGTCCGGGCGACGCCGGGCGATCCGACGCCGAGCGTGCCGGCCAGCAGGATCGCGGCGACAATCGGGGCGAGTCGTTGGACGTTCATGCGCCGAGTGTACCGATGACGTCCACGCGGTCCCACATCGCGATCGTCCCGGCGAGCGACGGCCGGCCGTGATGATTCCAGCCTTGGCCCGGCTGATCAACGAACGGCGATCCCTCGCCTGGCCACCCGCGCCGTCGCGACACCGTCGCGCGCCGCCATCGGCGACATCTAGACTCGCCGTCAGCTCACAAGCGGGAGGACGCGGTGCGATCGTTCGAGATCGGGATGGTGCTCATCACGGGACAATTCGGACCGGAGCGCACGACCGCGCGATGGACCGAGCTCCGCGACCTAGCCCTGCGCGCCGAGGCCATTGGCTTCGACACGGTCTGGATGCCCGACGAGCTGCTGTGGCGACCAGCCGACCGGCCGCAGACCGGCTTCTGGGACGGCATCGCCATGGCCGGCGCAGTGGCCGCCGTCACGTCGCGGATCAAGGTCGGGACGTGGGTCATCTCGGCCCTCCACCGCAACCCCGGGATCACGGCAAAGGCAGCCGAGACCCTCGACGAGATCAGCGGGGGCCGGTTCGTGTTCGGGCTCGGAGCCGGGCACGCGTGGCCCGGCCAGGCCCGGGCGTTCGGGCTTCCGGAGGACCACGTCTATGCGCGGTTCGAGGAGGCTCTCGAGATCATCGTCCCGCTGCTCCGCGGCGGCCACGCGGACTTCGAAGGCACGTATCACGCCGCCCGCGACCTGGAGCAGCGGCCGGTCGGCCCGCGACCGGGCCGGATCCCGATCATGATCGCTGGGCACGGCCAGAAGGGGCTTCGCCACGCTGCCCGCCTCGCGGACACCTGGAGCTGCTACGCGGAGGAGCGCAGCAACGTCGAGGAGCTCGGGCCCCGGATCGCCGAGCTCGAGGCCGCCTGCGCCGAGGTCGGACGGGATCCGGCGACGATCGGGCGTTCCGCCGGAATCGACGTGGCACCCGGGTCTGGGCCCGGTGCCCCCGGCGTACCGAAGGGCGCGATCAGGGGCACGGCGGAGGAGGTCGCCGACGCGCTCCGGTCCCTTCATGCGGTCGGGTACACCCAGCTCGAGTGCGGGCTGTTCCCCATCTCGATGGCGGCCCTCGAGGCAATGGCCCCCGTGCTGGAGCTCCTCGACGCCGGCTGATCCTGAGACTCCCCGCCGACCGCACGGACTGGCGCCGGGAGCGGGGCGGTAACCGCGCGCCCCGATCGGCGCCGCCTGGGCGCGCGAACAGGAGCGTCTTCTGGTGGGTCGGCGCGATGCCGCGCATACTCCGGCGAGGATCATGCGCGCGCTCATCCCCGCCATCGCGTTCTTCCTGATCGCCGTCCTGGCGGCGGTCCTCCTCGCCACATCGACGCCGTCGAGCGACGGCCTGATCGGGACCACGTGGGAATGGACCGCCAGCACGACCGCGAGGGGCGCGGAGCCGTCCCCGGTTCCCGATCCATCCCGGTACACGGTCAAGTTCTCCTCCGATCGGACGTTCCAGGCGCAGGCCGACTGCAACACCGTGTCGGGCACCTTCCGCAGGGTCCCGCCGGGACGGGTCAGCCCGCTGACAAGCCTCTCGATCACCCCGGGTCCCAGCACGCTCGTCGCCTGCGGCCAGGACTCCCTGTCCGACGCCTACGTGCTCGGCCTGGACGCGGCCGCGAGCTACGCGATCGTGAGCGGGGTCCTTACGATCAACCTCGCCACCGGCGGCTCCATGACGTTCAGGTAGTCACGCCGGATGTGGTGACGGTCTCCGGGCGCGATCCCCGACGGTCGGCATTCCAACGTGGCCGGCTCTTGGCAGTCGGAGTACCCTGCGTGAAGCAGGGCGGCAGTCCGGCTCGAGGCCGTAACAGGAGTCGATCCACCGCAACAGGTTGCTGCACCAGACCGTCTCAGCACGTACGGCCGAAGACGCAACATGCGTTGAGCCACCAAGGTGATCCCGCCCCATGACGACCACGCCAGGTACCCCGCCCAGCAGGCGACGCCTTCCGTTCGGGAAGGTCATCCTGGGCGTCCTCGCCGGGTTTGCCCTCGCCCTCGCCTTCGGAGCCGGTGCACTCCTGGCCTACCAGGGGCAGTACGCGGACCGGATCTACCCGGGCGTGAGCGTCGATGGCGTGGACGTGTCCGGCCTCACCCGGGCGGCGGCGACGGCCCGGCTGCAGGAGCAGCTGGCCCGGTACGGGGCCGGCACCGCCGTCGTCGCGATCGACCAGGACCAGGTCAGCATCCCGTACGCCGC
This sequence comes from uncultured Chloroflexia bacterium, assembly GCA_963776355.1. Classification (GTDB taxonomy): domain Bacteria; phylum Chloroflexota; class Limnocylindria; order Limnocylindrales; family CSP1-4; genus CTSoil-043. Next base: position 1,033,790 of record CAVZLU010000006.1, read on the forward strand.
CCTCGGCCGCCGCGCCGACGTCGACACGCTCCTTGAGCTTGCGTGGTCGGTCGGACGCACGGGTGGCGACCCGCTCGGGCTCGCGGCCCAGGGCGTCCGCAGCCTGCGAGACGGCACCCACATCGACCCGATCGTCGTCCTGGACCGCGCGGCCGTCGGTCGTGCCGTTGCCGATGCAGCGCTCGGCTTCAACCGCGCGGCCGTCAGCGCCTCCGCGACGTCGACCGCGACGGGGTTTGTCGCTACGCCGGCCGTCCCCGGGAAGGCGATCCCGAGCGCTGAAGTCACCGCGGCGCTCCTCGCCCGGCTGGCGGACCCCGCCGCCCCCGACACGCTCACGGTCAGCTACGGGGCCGTCCCCGTCGCGCCGTCCATCGACGATGCGCAGGTCGCCGAGGCGATCGCGTCCGCGAACCGCATGGCGAGAGACCTCGTGCTGACGGCCGGCAAGGAGAACTGGGCGATCAAGGCCGCGACCGTCCGGGGCTGGGTCGGTTTCGAGGCCAGCGCGGACGCGTACCGCCCGATCGTTGCCCCGACCGCGCCGACGAAGGCCCTGGCCACCCTCGCCAAGAAGATCAACACCTTGCCGAAGGACGCCACGTTCCTCGTGGGGCGCGGCGCCGGGATCGCGGGGGTGGCGGCCGGCCGGAACGGCCGAACGCTCGACGTCGCGACATCCGCGCCGCTCGTTGCCCGGGCGATCGCCGACCGGGCCGCCGGTGCCTCGACGGCAACGCCGCCGTCCGTGGCCCTCGTGATGACCGTCGTCAAGCCGAAGCTCTCGACCGAGGAGGCCACGAAGCTCGCCCCGCTCATGCGGAAGGTCTCGTCGTGGACGACGTACTACGAGGTCAGTGAGCGCAACGGCTTCAGCAACAACATCACGATCCCGGCCCGTGACCTCGATGGAACGGTGGTGGCTCCGGGCGCGGTCTTTGACTTCTGGCAGTCGATCGGCCCCGTCACGGCCGCTCGCGGCTACCGCAGCGGCGGCGCGATCATCAACGGCCACTCCCAGCCAACCGGCGCCCTGGGGGGCGGGATCTGCTCGACGTCGACGACGCTGTTCAACGCGGTCGCCCGGGCCGGATACCAGATGATGACCCGTCACAATCACTACTACTACATCACCCGCTACCCGGTGGGCCTCGACGCGACGGTGGCCATCAGCGATGGCTACGTGACGACCATGTCGTGGAAGAACGACTCGAAGTACCCGGTCCTCATCCGCTCGTCGGCGCGACCGGGCGTGGTCTCGTTCTCGGTGTACACGGTCGCCGTCAACAATCGCCCGGCCGTCGGCGGCGGCTCGCGGATCCCGGGCTCCACCAACCTCACCTACCGCGTGGCAAACGGGCGCACCGTCTCCTTCTCGACGTCGGCGAAGCGCAACTACCGGGTCGCGACGAGCAGCGTCCAGCGCACGACATCGCTGCCGCCCGGTCGATCAAAGGTCGTGGAGTACCCCGACAACGGGTTCGACGTCACGGCCAACCGCTCGGTCTGGGAGAGCGGGAAGGTGATCCACCGGGACACCTGGGTCTCCCACTACGCTCGCGTGGACGGCCTGACCCTGGTCGGCGTGAGGCGCTAAGGAGCACCACCTCGGTGCCGGCGCAGGCCGGGCCGACGGCCCAGGCGCGACGAGCCGGCCATACGCGAGTCGGTCGTGGCACGCCCCACAGGGCGGCGCCGCATCGGCCTGGGCCGCCGCCCTGCCTTGACCACGGCCCGCCCCGATCGATATAGTTGCGTCGGCAACCATTCGTTCGAAGGAGTGAGGGACATGCCGACGTCCATCCCCACCCACCTGCCGAACGTGCGCGATCGACCGCCCGGAGCTCGGCGTGCGCGGCGCGTGAGAGGTCCGCGCGGCGGATCGCTCCGGCGCGACGGGATCCCCGCATGATCGACGACGAGCGCACCCCGGCGCTGCTCGACGTCATGCGGCGCGTCCGCGCCGTGCGCGCGTTTCGTCCGGATCCCATCCCGGACGACGTGCTGACCGAGATCCTCGACGTGGCGCGCTGGACGGGGAGCGGGATGAACCGGCAGCCGTGGACCTTCATCGTGGTCCGGGAACGCTCGTCCCTGCGGGCGATCGCCGAGGCCTCCCCGAACACCCGGCACGTGGCCGGCGCGGCCGCCGCCATCGTCATCGTCATGAGCGGTGACTCGCCCGGGATCGACACGTTCGACGAGGGGCGTGTCGCGGAGCGGATCCTCATCTCCGCAACCGCGTTGGGCCTGGCCTCGGCGATCGGCTGGGTGATGGCGGCGGGGGCTCCCGCGGTCGCGGCCCTGCTCGCGGTTCCCGAGGGCGGACGCGTCCGGACGCTCGTCTCCCTTGGCTATCCGACCGAGGCGGCCGCGCGCCCGAAGGCCGCGCCCGGCACCGCCAGGAAGTCACTCGACGAGGTGGTCCGCTTCGAGCGGTTCGCCTGACCCCACGGCGACGCGGCCGGCTCGCGAACGCCGTGCAGCAAAGGGGACGGTCGCCATGCCGCCGACCCAGTCGAGCGGGCGGCCGAGGCCGGGCCGCTACACTGCGCCGTCATGGACCCCCGCCGAGATGCCGCCACCACCGATTCGCTCGGGCGCGCGATCAGAACGATCCTGCCCGCCCTGGAGCAGTTCCTCCGGTACGAGGGACCAGATCCGGCGGCCGAGCGATCGCGCTGGCGGCCGGCGCTCGACCGGCCGCTGCCGGCCGCGGGCATCGGCCGCGACGGGACGCTGGCGGAGCTGGCCGACCTCGTGGTCGCGAACGGGCTGCGCGTCGGGCACCCCGGCTTCTCCGGCTGGGTGACCACCGGGCCGACCGACGTGGGGGCGGCCGCGGACCTGGCCCAGGCGGTCGCCGTGCCGCAGCGCTGGTGGACCACACCGGGCAACTTCGTGGACCACCTGGCAATGCGCTGGCTCATCGACCTGCTCGGATTTCCTGCGTCGTCAGTCGGGACATTCACGTCCGGCGGCTCGACCGCGAACCTGGTGGGCATGGGCGCGGCCCGCCAGCACGCGGGCGAGCGACTCGGCCTGCGGCCATCGCTGGACGGCATCGAAGGCATGGTGGAGCCGAGGGTCTACGCGAGCACGGAGACGCATCATGTAGTCGGGCGCGCCCTGGGCGTGCTGGGGATGGGGCGGCGCAACCTTCGCGCGATCCCGCTCGATGGCTCGGGCACGATCGACCTGGACCTCCTCCAGGCCGCGCTCGACGAGGACCTGGCCGCGGGGCGCACGCAGGTCGCCATCGTGGGCTGCGCCGGCGACGTGAACATGGGTCGCGTGGATCCCCTCGCCGACCTCGCGCGGATCGCCCACGAGCGGGACGTCTGGCTCCACGTTGACGGTGCCTACGGTGGTTTCGGGCTGCTCGACGACCGCGTCCGCGAGCGCTACGGCGACGTGGCGTCGTACGACTCGTTCGCGATCGACCCCCACAAATGGCTCGCGGCCCCGGTGGGAACCGGCGCCGCCATCGTCCGCGACGAGGGGATCCTCGGCCGCGCGTTCACCGTGGAGACCGGCGACTACGACCGCGAACGCCACGTCCCGGCGGGGGATGTCGACCCCGGGTCGCCCTTCGATGAGCTGGGCCTCGGGACGCCGGACTGGGGCGTGGACTTCTCCACGCCGGCTCGCGGGCTCGCCGTGTGGGCGATCCTGCGCGAGATCGGCGCCGACGGGATGCGCGAGCGGGTCATGCGGCACGACGACTGCGCCCGCCGGGTCGCGGAGCGCGCCCGCGCGTCGGATGAGCTGGAGCTGCTCGCCGAGCCGGTGCTGTCGATCTGCTGCTTCCGCTTCCGGCCGGCGGGCTGGGACGACGCCGCTCGCCTGGACGCGCTGAACGACGTCGTGCTGCACGGGATCCGCGCCCGCGGACGGGTCGTGACCTCCAGCACCCGGGTCAACGGCCGACTCGCGATTCGACCCTGCTTCATCAACCCCCGCAGCACGCTCGCCGACGCCGACGCTCTTGTCGACGAGGTCCTCACGGTGGGACGAGAGGCGGCAGCGGGCGGCTGAGAGAGGACGAGCGCCCGAGGAGCCTCGCCCGAAGGTGTGCGGCGAGGCCGCCGAGCCACCGGGACGATCGCCCGGGGCGCGGCCGGCCGGTGGCGGTTGACAACCGGGGCCGGCCACGGTTGGCTATCGCCATGGAACCAATTCGGTTCGCCGGCCAGGTCCGCTACTGGAACCCCGAGCGATCAAGCGGGCTGGCGGTGATCGACATCCCCGGGCCGTTCATCGCGGCGCTCGGCGGGCTGAAGCAGGTCCACGTGCGGGGCCGGATCGGAGGCGCCGAGTTCGCCTCGAACGTCATGCCGGCGGGCGGTGGCCGGCTTGCGTTGAGCGTAAGCAAGGCGATGATGACCGCCGCAGGGATCGGGATCGGCGACACCTCAGAAGTCGAGATCACCGCGACGGGCCGAGACTGACGCCTCGGCGCGGGACCTCGACCGGCGTCGGTCGGGCCCGACGTACGCTTCGATCGGCGCCCGAGCCAGCACCGCCCGCGGGACTTGGTTCATCCTGAGCGCGTCACAACGCCAACCCTGACTTCATGCTGACGGCCCCGACGGCGCGTGCTTCTCGAGGCCGCAAGGAGAGCCCTCGTGCCGCAGTCAGACCGAATCGTCGACATCCTTGCCGGCCGGACGGCGGTCGGCGCGCGCGCGACGGTCCGGGGATGGATCCGGACACGGCGCGATTCGAAGGCGGGCCTCTCCTTCCTGGCGGTCCACGACGGGTCCTGCTTCGAGGCCCTCCAGGTCGTGGCCCCGGCGGCGCTCCCCAACTACCGACGACGAGGTCCTGCACCTGACCGCCGGCTGCGCGGTCGCCGTGACGGGGACCGTCAACGCCTCGCAGGGCAGCGGGCAGGCGGTCGAGCTCCTCGCCGAGTCGGTCGTCGTGGTCGGCTGGGTCGACGATCCGGACACGTACCCGATCTCGCCCAAGCGGCACTCGTTCGAGTACCTCCGAGAGGTCGCCCACCTGCGGGTGCGCACGAACACGTTCGGTGCGGTCGCCCGCGTCCGGCACTGCCTCGCCATGGCCATGCACCGCTACTTCGACGAGCACGGCTTCTACTGGGTGCACACGCCGATCCTGACCGCCAGCGATGCCGAGGGCGCGGGCGAGCTCTTCCGCGTCTCCACGCTCGACCTGGCCAACCTCCCGCGCACTCCGGAGGGCGGGGTCGACTACGCCCAGGACTTCTTCGGCAAGCCCGCCTTCCTGACCGTCTCCGGCCAGCTGAACATCGAGTCGTACTGCCTGGCGCTCACCAACGTGTACACGTTCGGGCCGACGTTTCGCGCCGAGAACTCCAACACCAGCCGGCACCTGTCCGAGTTCTGGATGGTGGAGCCGGAGATCGCCTTCGCCGACATCTCGGACAACGCCGACCTGGCCGAGGACCTGCTCAAGTCCAGCTTCCGCGCCATCCTCGAGGAGCGCCCCGACGACATGGCGTTCTTCGTCGACCGGATCGACAAGGGGGCGATCAGCCGCCTCGAGGGCCTCGTCAACTCCAGCTTCGTGCGCATGGAGTACACGGAGGCGATCGACGTTCTCACGCGGGCGGGCCGGTCTTGGGAGTTCCCGGTGGAGTGGGGGGTCGCCCTGCAGGCCGAGCACGAGCGCTACCTCTGCGAGGAGTACGCGAAGCGCCCGGTCGTGGTCGTGAACTACCCGAAGGGGATCAAGGCGTTCTACATGCGCGTCAACGACGACGGGCGGACCGTCGCCGCGATGGACGTGCTCGCCCCCGGCATGGGCGAGATCGTCGGCGGCAGCCAGCGCGAAGAGCGCCTCGACGTGCTCGACGCGCGGATTCGCGAGGTGGGACTCGATCCGGCGGCCTACTGGTGGTATCGCGACCTGCGCCGGTACGGCACCGTGCCCCACGCCGGGTTCGGGCTCGGGTTCGATCGGGCGGTGGCCTACGCCACGGGCATGGCGAACATCCGCGACGTCATCCCGTTCCCACGCACGCCGGCGAGCGCGGACTTCTAGTCGATCGGGCGGCCGGAGCACCCTGGTGCGCGGCGGCTCGAGCTCCTCCGGTGCTATGCGCGCCAGCCGGCCCGGCGCGGTGCCCTGATCGAGGGACGTCACCCAGGCGGCGACGAGGCGAGGGCGAACTCGGCGGCGGTGAGCGCATAGGACGGGTGGTCGAGGCCGGTCGGAGGGTAGTGCTCGTCGTGGGTGTAGCGGAAGCCGAGTCGGCGCAGCACGCGGCGAGAGGCGTCATTCCGGGGATGGTGCCCGGCGACGAGCGCGCCCACCCCGATGGTCGTGAATGCGTACTGGATCACCGCTCGAGCGGCTTCCGTCGCGAGACCCTGGCCCCAGTGCTCGGGACGGAGGTGGAAGCCGAGCTCGAGGACGCCCTCGGTGCCGTGAACCGGGCGCAGGCCGGCGCATCCGACGTGCGCGTCGTCGGCGAGGCGAAACAACGGCCAGTACTGGTATCCGAACCTCGCCTGCGTCGCGATCTCCTCGGCCAGCCGCTCCCGGATGCGACCCTCCGGGAACGGACCGCCGATCAGGCGCGTGACCCGGGAATCTCCCCACAGCGCGATCGCCAGGGCAAGGTCCGCCTCTGACCAGGTGCTGAACCCGAGCCGGGACGTGCGCATGAAGGTCGAGTGCATGGCAGCGATCCGTCGTGACCAGGCGGCGCAAAGCCGCGATGCGAGATGGCAGGGCTGCCCCGTCTCGCGGCCGGCACGAGGCTACATCACGAGTCGTCACTTCATGTCGCGCGCGTGGACGATCCCGCGACACGCCGCTACGGCCCGATCGGTCGCGCGGGTGCCTCCGCTCCGAGCTCGCGGAGAAGCCGCTCCACGGTTGCCGGGGACGGCACTTCGGGCCTGAGCTCGGACGGGAGGTCCTGCCCGGTGAGCCACGCCTCGACCATGCGCACGTGCAGGTCGGTCCGCCTCGCCACCCAGCCATGCCCGACTCCGGGCGCGAACCTCGCGATCGCGTGCGGCATCAGGGCCGCCTGCGCCGCGTTGGACGGTCGAACGGCGGTCTCGCTCTCCCCGGCCACCAGCAGCGTCGGACTCGCCGAGCCCATCTCGACGGGCGAGACCCCGGACCTGAAGCCCTCCACGAATGCCCGCCGGAACGCCCGGCGTGACGACGCGCGCAGGTCCGCCCTGCCCGCCTCGTCCATTCCGATGATGCCGCCGAAGAAGGCGATCACCGGTCGGGTGTGGAGGAACGGTGACACCACGCTGATCCCGAGAAGGACGAGCCCCCCGCCCCACCACGTCAGGACGCCCGCGCCGTCGATCACCACGCGGTCGACGAGGTCGGGATTGCGGTCGAGCAGGGTATGGGCGATCCCGCCACCCCATGAGAGGCCGACCACGTGCGCGCGCCGCCCAGGAACGCGAGATTCGATGAGCTCGGCGATGCGGTCCGCCGTCTCCGGGCGTGAGACCGGCGCGAGGTGGTTGCTGCGGCCGAATCCCGGCAGGTCCGGGGCCAGGCAGTGGAAGCCGGCGAGCTTGGTCATGTGCGCGCGCCACATCCGCCCGCTCGCGCCGGCCCCGTGGAGGAACACGACGGCCGGGGAGCCGGGTGCGCCGCACTCGTGGACGTACATCGTGCTCGCCGTGGCCATCCCGTGCCCTCCATGCTCGACCGTCGGCATGATCCTGTCTTGTCGGTCAGGAAGTCACGGGTCGAACGGACCGTGTCCTGCGGCCGATCAACGGGGTCGGGCGCCAGTGCCTGCCGAGCACTGCCCAGGCGAGTGCGGCGTCGATCGCCAGGCCGGGCAGGGTCCACGGGGTGACGAAGAGGACGAGGACGATCGCCGAGCCGACTGAGCCCACCGCGATCAACGGTGCCCAGAGGCGCGACGGGAGGATCCCCACGGCCGTCAGCGCGGCCAGGACGAAGGCGAAGAACGTCACCAGCACCAGGACGACGCCGACGTCATGGACGCTGGCGGGTGCGGCTCCGAGCGTGGTGACCAGCCAGGGGTCGGTGGCGACGAAGGGCCAGGCCGGGCCGCAGATGTAGCCAATGTGGATGCTGGCGTGGACGACGAGGAACAGCGCGAGCACGAGCGACATGACTCAGCCTCCTGGAGGGATGGTCGATCGGGGGATGGCGACGGTCTCGATCGAGACCAGCGACAGGCCGAGATCGCGGATCGCGGCGAGGAGCCCGTGGACGGCGGCCTGGTCGGCCACCTCGCCGCTGACGAGCGTGGTCCCGTCGGGCTCCGTGGCGACTGCGAGATCGCCCAGCAGGATCGACCAGCTCGAAGCCAGCTCGCCCTGCACGCGCACCCGGACCTGGAAGCGGGTCGAGCGGTCCATGCGTTCCTCCGCCTGCTCCGGCACGGGGTGGCCGGAGACTTCGGGGCCAGCCTGGGGCTCAACCCCCGACCCGCACATCCATCCCCGGATGGAGTCGCGGGGTTGATTCGGGCGCGGAGCCGGCTGGGACTCGAGGTCGGCTGAACTCGCGTCGAACGGCACTGTCCGACGCCATGCTCCCGGCCGACACTCGCTGAGCCCGGTTCATCTCCCGCGTCCCTGCTGGAAGCCCACGGTCGCGATGCCACAGCCAGGACCAGATGCCCTTCTCTCGACGAAGCTCGGCGTCCAGGCGCGGGTCGCGCGCTCGGTCGATCGCGAACGGCTGCGCGCCCGGCTCGAGAGCGTGGCGGAGGCTCGTCTCGTGCTCGTCGCGGCGCCGGCCGGCTTCGGCAAGAGCACCCTGCTCTCCGCCTGGGTCGCCGAGGCGGACGTCTGCAGCGCGTGGCTGACGCTCGATTCGCGCGACAACGACATCACCCGCTTCGCCCGCTACCTCGAGGCTGCGGCGGCACAGCTGGGGGGCCCGACCGAGGGTGTGACCGGACGTGACCCCGGCCAGGCGTTCGATCCGGAGCTCGCCCTGGCCCGTGTCATCACCCTGGTCGAGGAGGCCACGAGGGATGGGCCGGCCGGCGGGGCGATGCTGGTGCTCGACGACTACCACGTGATCGGTGAGCCCGCCATCCACCGGCTTGTCACGTCCCTCGTCGAGCGGCTCCCCGCGGGGGCCCGGCTGGCGATCGCCACGCGCGCCGATCCGCCGCTCCCGCTGGCCCGGCTGCGTGCGCGGGGAGAGCTCCTGGAAGTCCGCGCGGAGGACCTCCGCTTCACGGCGTCCGAAGCCGGCGAGCTCCTGCGCTCGGCCGCCGTCGAGCTCACGCCGGCCGAGGTCGAGGAGCTCACCGAGCGAACCGAGGGCTGGGCGGCGGCGCTGCGCCTGGCCGCTGTCTCCCTGCGCGGCCGCGCCAACCACGCCGAGCTCGTGCGACGGTTCGGGGCGACCCACCGCTTCGTCCTCGACTACATCGTCGAGGAGGTTCTCGCCGGGCTGGACGCCGGGGACACAGGACTTCCTGCTGCGGACCTCGATCCTCGACCGCCTGTGCGGGCCGCTGTGCGAGGCGGTGACGGGCGGGGCGGACGGCCAGCTGCGGCTCGAGGAGCTCGAGCGCGCCAACCTGCTGATCATCCCGCTCGACGACGAGCGGTGCTGGTACCGCTACCACGCCCTGTTCGCGGAGGTGCTCCGGGCCCGGCTCGGCGTGCTCCATCCCGAAGGGGTTCCCGAGCTCCACGCCCGGGCGTCGGCCTGGCACGAGGCACGGGGCAATGACGACGAGGCGATCGGCCATGCGCTCCGCGCGGGCGACCTCGAGCGCGTGAGCCGGCTCGTCGCCGTCGCCTCGGGCCGCTACATCAACGCGGGCGAGCTGGGCACGGTCCGGCGCTGGCTCGACTCGTTGCCGCCCGAGCTCGTGCGCGAGCATGCGCAGCTCAGCGCGTCGTACGCGTGGGTCCTCCTCCTCGCCGGCGAGACCGAGGGAGTCGCCGAACGGCTGGGCGACGCCGACCGGGCATTCGCCGACCGTCGCGACGGCGGACCGATGATGCAGGCCACCATCCCGACCCAGCTCGCGCTCCTCCGCTCGCAGCTCGCCGGGCTCGAAGGGGACAGCGCCGCCGCCATCGCGCAGGCGCGTCTCGCCGGCGCCACAGTCCCAGCGGGGCTTCCGGCCGAGGCCGAGGCGACGCTGCGGGGCACGGCCGCCGCGCTGCTCGGGGTGGCCCTCGTTCGCGCCGGGGATCTCGACGCCGCCGAGAAGGCGTACGCAGAGGCGCTGCCCGACCTGCGGGTCGCCGGCAACGCACTGGCCGTCGGACGCACGATCGCCGACCTGGCGTCGATCGCCATCAGGCGCGGCGACCCAGCGGGTGCCGTGCGGCTGTGCGAGGCAGAGCTGGCGCGGACACCGGCGGAATCGGCGGCCACCGAGAGCGGCGCGGTCTGGGCGGCCCTCGCCCGGGCGCAGGCCGAGCTCGGTCGGGCCGAGCCCGCCGAGGCTGCCGCGCAGCGGAGCCTGGAGCTCGCCACCCGGGCCGGCGATGCGCCGAGCGCCCGGTCAGCCCGGTCGACGCTCGCCCGCGTCGGAGCGCTGCCCGCCAACGGCGCCGCCGGCGGGCGCCAGCGCGCAGTCACGGCCCAGGACGGCCCCGTCGAGTCCCTCACCGCGCGCGAGCTGGAGGTCCTGCGCCTGGTCGCCCTCGGCCGCTCCAATGCCCAGATCGCGGGCGAGCTCTTCGTGACCGTGGGCACGGTCAAGTCGCACGTTCACTCGATCTCGGGGAAGCTCGGGGCCGTCAACCGCGTCGAGGCGGTCGCCCGCGGGCGTGAGCTCGGCCTGCTCGGCTGACGCGCTCGTGGCGCCGCCAGCCCTCCCGGTTGCAGGAACCAACCACGTCGTCCCTCCAACGATGGATGCGCCGGAGGCCGGTTGAGACGCAAGGTGAGGTCCAGCAGCGCCGGCCGGGCCGGCCGATGGCATCGGGAAGGGCGTGACGAAGATGGCAGCCAGCGCGATCGACCGGGTCACGATCGAGGGAACCGTCGCCAGGGGCTTCGAGCCCGTGCGTGCGGCCTTCGCCGAGAACTTCAGCCGGCGCGGGGAGATCGGCGCCGCGTGCTGCATCTACCAGCACGGGGAGAAGGTCGTCGACCTGTGGGGCGGCGTCCGGGAGACCGGCCACCCGGGAGCCGTGGCGGGAGGACACGATGGTCCTCGTCTTCTCGTCGACGAAGGGCCTGGCCGCGATGACCATGGCGCTGGCCCATTCGCGCGGCTGGCTCGACTACGAGGAGCGGGTCGCCACCTACTGGCCCGAGTTCGCCCAGCACGGCAAGGAGCGGATCACCGTCCGCCAGCTGCTCGCCCACCAGGCGGGCCTCTTCGGCTTCGACGAGCCGGTCGACCGTGCGGCGATCGCCGACCTCGACCGGCTCGCCGCGATCATGGCCCGGCAGCGGCCCGCCTGGGAGCCCGGCGAGCGACAGGCGTATCACGCGATCAGCCTGGGCTTCTACGAGAGCGAGATCCTGCGGCGGGTCGACCCCCGCCACCGCAGCCTCGGCCAGGTGCTTCGCCGACGAGATCGCCGCTCCGCTCGGGCTCGAGTTCTACATCCGGCTGCCGGAATCGATCCCCGACGCCCGGCTCGCGCCGCTCACCCAGCCGAGCATGATCCGGCTGCTGACCGGCCTGCCGTTCCCGCTCCTCCTGGACTCGATGAACCCGCGCTCGGTCCTCTACCGCTCGCTCATCTCCAACCCCGGGACCCTGGTCCCGATCGACCGCGAGCGGATCTACGCCCGCGACCTCGAGATCCCGTCGGGAGGCGGCGTCGGCACGGCCCGCGCCATCGCCCGGGCCTACGGCGTCGTTCGCCACCGGCGGGCACGAGCTCGGCCTCCGTCCCGACACGCTCGCGGCGCTCCGGGCGCCGGCCGTCCCGCCGCGGCTCGGCTTCCGCGACGAGTGCCTGCGGGGCGAGGTGCAGTTCTCGCTCGGCTTCATGAAGCCCACGCCGGCCTGGCCGTTCGGTCACTCCGGAGCGTTCGGCGCTCCGGGGGCCGGCGGCTCGCTCGGGTACGCGGACCCGGCGACGGGCATCGGATACGGGTACGTCACGAACCGGATCGGCACCAAGCACGATGGGGATCCCCGCGACGTCGCGCTTCGCCAGGCGATGCCGCTGCTCGCGGCCGTCGCCGCGTAGCACTCTTCGATGCCCGGCATCCCCTCTGGGGAATCCGTCACCCGTGGTGCGCGAGGGCCCCAAGGCGCTCGGTGAGGCGCAGGTTCTCGCGGTAGTCGATGGGGACTTCCACGAGCGTTGGGCCGGCGTGGTCAAGGGCCCGCATCAGCGTGGGATAGAGGTCCTCGGCGGACGCCGGCCGGAAGGCGGCCAGCCCGAATGACTCGGCATAGGCCACGAGATCGGGGTTCGTGAAGTCCACTCCGAATGGGTGCCCGAACACCGTTCGCTGCTTCCAGTCGATCAGCCCGTAGCCGTCGTCGCGCCAGACGACCACCGTGATGTTGGCGCCGATCCGACGGGCCGTCTCGAGCTCCTGCGAGTTCATGAGGAACCCACCATCGCCACAGAGGGCGACCACGCGACGGTCCGGGTGGACGAGCTTCGCGGCGATGGCGCCCGGCAGCGAGATCCCCATGGCGGCGAAGCCATTGGAGATGATGACCGTGTTGGGCTCGTACGCCTGGTAGAGCCGCGCGACCCAGATCTTGTGGGCCCCCACGTCACTGACCACGATGTCCCCGGGCTCGAGCGCCCGCCGCAGATCCGCGATCGCCTTCTGTGGCCGCACCGGCCAGCCGTCATCGTGCTCGTAGGCACCCAGCTCCGCGAGCATCGCCGTGCGCAGGTCCTGGTGAACGAGCGTCTCGCGGGCCGCATGGCGCTGGCCCGCGTCGAGCCCCCCGATGCCATGCGGCACGATCGCCGCGAGCAGCCGGCGGAGCGTCCCTCCGATGTCGCCGACGAGCTCGACCTCGGGTTGATAGGACGCGTCCACCTCCGCTGGTTGCGTGTCGACATGGATGATCCGCTTGTGGCCGTCCGGGTTCCAGCGAGACGGCGCGTATTCGACGAGGTCATAGCCCACCGACACCACGACGTCGGCCCGATCGAAGCCCGAGAGGACGTGATCGCGCGCCTGCAGCCCGACGGCCATGAGCGAGAGGTGGCTCCGGTCGTCGATCGCGCCCTTGCCCATGAAGGTGACCGCCACCGGGACGTGGAGCCCGCGGGCGAACGCCCGCAGCTCCGGGGCGGCGTGGCGACGGAGCACTCCGTTGCCGGCCAGGACGAGCGGCCGGCTCGATCCGGCCAGCAGTCGGGCGGCATGAGCGATCGCCTCGTCGGTCGGCTCCGGGAAGTAGGCCTGCGACGGTTCGATCGGTCGGAGCGCGGCGTCGACCTCGATCGCCGCGATATCCTCGGGCAGCTCCACGTGGGTCGGGCCCGGCTTCGCCAGGTTCGCCACCCGGAAAGCCTTGCGCATCACCTCCGGGATCGCGCCCGGCTGCTCGATCCGCTGGTTCCATTTCGTGACCGGCTCGAGCATCCGGACGATGTCGACGAACTGATGGGCTTCCTTGTGGACCTTGTCCGAGCCGACCTGGCCGGTCAGGGCCACCATCGGCGCGCGGTCGAGAAAGGCGTCGGCGATCCCGGTGACCAGGTTGGTCGCGCCCGGGCCAAGGGTGGACATGGCCACCGCCGCCCGGCCGGTCAGCCGGCCGTAGACGTCGGCCATGAACGCCGCGCCCTGCTCGTGGCGCGTCGTGATGTGGCGCACGGAGTCCTGGCGGCTCAGGGCGTCGAGGATGTCCATCGTCTCCTCGCCCGGCACCGAGAAGACGAACTCGCACTCCTCGGCCGCGAGGCACTCGACGAGGAGCGCGGCGGCGGTACGCGTCGACGAGGCGGCCATGTCGGGCCAGAGTCTACCGGCCGCGTTGCGGCCGTCCGTTCTCCACCGGGATGCGTCGTGTCTCGGCATCCCGGCACCTGCCCGTCGGCAACCCGCCGTTCACCACCAGGGGCGGAGCGGGAGCTCGGCCGGGCCATCCTCGGCCGGCTTGGCGAGGAGGAGCTGGAAGACGTCCAGGTCACCTCGCTCGAACCCGCGCCGGGCAGCCGACATGTAGAGACGCCACGTCCGGGCGACCTCGTCGCCGGCGACGGCGATTGCCGTGGTCCAGCCGGCCTCCAGGCGGGCGGTCCACGCGGCAAGGGTCAGGGCGTAATGCGGGCGCAGCGACTGCACGTCGATCACCCCGAACCCGGCTGCGCGGGCGAGGCGGATGGTCTCCTCCACCGGGATGAGCTCCCCATCGGGAAACACGTAACGGTCGACGAACTGGCTCCTGCGCGGCCGCAGGTCCGGCCCAGGCGATCGGCCGGGCACCCCGGCCTGGGCGATCCCGTGGTTGAGAAACAGGCCACCCGGGCGGAGCGCGGCGTAGGCCGCGCGGAAATAGGAAGGCATGTTGACGCGCCCGACGTGCTCGACCATGCCAACGGAGGCGATCGCGTCGACCAGGCCCAGCTCCGCCAGGTCGCGGTAGTCGCGAACCTCGGCGCGAACGCGGGCGCCGAGGCCGGCCGCCCGGGCCCGCGCATTTGCCTCGTCGGCCTGTTGCTCGCTCAGGGTGACGCCGACCGCTTCGCACCCGTGGCGCTCGCCGACGAAGTTGATCAGGGAGCCCCATCCGCAGCCGATGTCGATGAGGCGCGTGCCGGGCACCAGGCGCAGCTTGCCGGCAATGAGGTCGAGCTTCGCCTCCTGGGCCTCGTCGAGGAGATCGGCGGCGTCCTCGGCGACGGTCCCGTCCGGGAAGTAGGCGCACGAGTAGGTCAGGCGACGATCCAGCCACAACCGGTAGAAGGCGTTGCCGACGTCGTAATGGAAGCGGACGGCGGCCATGTCTCGCGCCGGCGAGTGGAGCTTGCCCACCATCCGGGAGGCCCGCTGGAGCGGCACCGCGCCGGGCGTTCCCCGGCGCAGCTCCCAGCCCCACCGCGCGAGGCGCCGCGCCTTCGAGGCCCCCAGGCGCCGGAGGTCCAATGCCTGGCCAGCATCCACGGCTGCCACGACGTCGCCCTCGATATCGAGGTCGCCCCGCAGGAACCCTTCCGCGAACCCGTCAGGGCTCGGAGGGAAGATCAGGCGGCCCAGCGCGTCGGGGCCCCGGATGATCACCGTGGCCCGGCGGCCGGAGCCGGTCATCGCGGTCGCGGCTGTCGAGGTCGCGAGCCCGGTGGCGTCCTCCGCCGTCTCGCCGGCGGCGCTCCCCTCGTCGAGGAGGATGTCGATTGCCCCCGGGTCGACGATCGCCGCCCGCAGGAGCTCGACGATCGCGCGCGACAGCGCCCGGCGACGGGCGGCGGTCGCCGGCTGGGCGGGCGGGCCGACGGACTCGCGAGCCGCTCGTGACGGAGGCGAGGCGCGCACGCCTGCCGGCCCGCGACTGGCCTCGGTGGGTTCGATCTGCGTCGATCCGCGGCTCATCGACATCCTCCCGATCGCATGCATGCCCGTTCGCTGATCGTAGGCCCGTGCGGCAAGGGAAGCCGCTGGTCGCGCAGCGACACCGGAATCCCGCGCGCCGTGGCGCGACCGGAGGTCGGATGGCCGCCTGCGGACCCAGTACGATCGTACCGGGGGGTCCGGACGTTTGGGTGGTGACCGGACGCCCCATGCCCGGCGAACATCCGGCTTGCACCGAGCCGAGGCGCCCCCATGGGACTCAGGATGCACAGGCTCCACTCGCACCTGGTGAGCAGCGACCGGGCCGCGGTCGGCGGGAGGCTCGCCTCGATCGGGCTGGTCTGCGTCTTTCTCGTCCTGGTCCTCTTCGACGCCTGGACCACGAAGGCGTCGGCCGACGCATCCGAGCAAGCGCGCCGCGCGGCGACCGAGAGCGACGCGTTCCAGTCGGCGCGCTATGAGATCGAGGCCGAGGAGTCGCTGGAGCGCGAGTACCGCCTCCAGGCGGGCCCGGGGGTCCGCCTCCGCTACCACGAAGCCGGGGTCGACTTCGTGGCCTCGCTGACCTCGCTCCTGTCCCGGAACGCAGCCGATCTGAACTCGGTCGAGGACGGCACGATCCAGTCCATCCTGGCCGACCACGACAGGTACGTGGCGGCCGTCGACCAGATGTTCGCGGCGGTGGATGGCGGCGACATGGCGGAGGCCAACCGCATCGACAGCGCAGCCGTGGACCCGATCTTCGCCCGCCTTGAGGGTGCCGTCCAGGCGGCCGCCGTGTGGCACCGGTCGACGGCCGCGGCCGCCCTGGAGGACCTCAGGACCACCCAGGACGGCGTGCGCGCGGCGACGCCGGTCGCGGTGATCGTGGGCCTCGTGCTGCTGGGGTCTTTCTGGCTCGTGCTGCGGGCCTTCCAGGGCCAGCTCCGCGGCAGCGAGGAGCGCTTCCGGGCGCTGGTCCAGAACTCATCCGATGCGACCTTCATCATCGACGGGAGCTCGGTGGTCACGTACGCGAGCCCGAGCTCCGAGCGGGTCCTGGGTCGGGATCCAAGCCTGGTCGTGGGCACGAATGCCCTGGCGATGGTCCACCCGGACGACATCCCCGCCGCGCGGGCGCAGCTGGAACAGGCGTGGTCGCAGCCGGGCGCATCCATCCCGGCGCCGATGCGGCTCACGAGGGCCGACGGGACCTGGGCCGACTTCGAGGTCGAGGCCTCCAACCTGGCCCGGCAGCCTGCCGTGGGCGGTGTCGTCCTCACCTGCCACGACGTGACCGAGCGGAAGGAGTTCGAGCGCCAGCTCGAGCATCTCGCCTACCATGACCCCCTGACCGGCCTGCCGAACCGGGCGCTCTTCCTGGACCGCCTCGACCACGCGATCTCCCGCGCCTCGCGCCGGGCCGTCGACGTTGCGGTCCTCTTCCTCGACCTCGACAACTTCAAGGTCGTCAACGACAGCCTGGGCCACCCGAGCGGCGACCTGCTCCTCCGGGCCGTCGCCGAGCGCCTCGGGGCGTGCATCCGCGAGGAGGACACCGTCGCCCGCATCGGCGGGGATGAGTTCACCGTGCTCCTGGAGGAGACGCAGGCTGTCTCCGCGATCGAGGTCGCCGAGCGGATCGCCGGAGCGCTGCGATCCCCGATCGTCGTCAACGGGCACGAGGTCTTCACCAGCGTCAGCATCGGGATCGCGATGAGCACCCCCGGTCGGTCGAACGGGGAGGCGCTCCTGCGCAACGCGGACCTCGCGATGTACCGGGTGAAGGCCGGCGGGCGAGCCAGCCACCGGCTCTTCGACGAGACCATGGAAGGACCGGCCCGCGAGCGGCTCGAGCTCGAGACCGACCTCCGGCATGCCCTGTCGCGTGACGAGCTCCGGGTCTTCTACCAGCCCATCGTCCTCCTGGACGGCACCAGGGTCGTCGAGGTCGAAGCGCTCGTGCGCTGGGAGCGGCCGGGTCACGGGCTCGTGGCCCCGGAGGCGTTCATCCCGGCGGCCGAGGAGACGGGCCTGATCGTGCCGCTGGGCCAGTGGGTCCTCGAGGAGGCCTGCCGGCAGGCCTCAGCCTGGCAGCGCATCGGGCACCCGCTGGTCATGGGCGTCAACCTGTCAGGTCGCCAGCTCCAGCACGAGCGGCTCGTCGAGGACGTCCGCCACGCGCTCGAGGCCAGCCGGCTCGAGCCGCGGCTCCTGAAGCTCGAGATCACGGAGAGCGTCGCCATGCACGATGCCGAGGCGACCGCGTACACGATGAACGCCCTGAAGGAGCTCGGCGTCCAGCTCGCGATCGACGACTTCGGCACGGGCTTCTCGTCACTGGGCTACCTGAAGCGATTCCCGATCGATACGCTCAAGATCGATCGCTCCTTCATCAGCGGCCTGGAGAGTGGCGGAGGGCAGGACGAGGCGATCATCCGGAGCGTGGTTGCGCTGGCCAAGACGCTCAACCTGAGCGTCACCGGCGAAGGGATCGAGACGGCCGGGCAACACAGCTACCTGCGCTCCGTCGGGTGCGACCTGGTCCAGGGCTTCCTGTTCGCGCGCCCGATGCCGGCCGAGGAGTTCGGCGAGATGCTGGCGGCCCCGAAGCAGCCAGCCAGCCGGGGCTCGGACCCGGGCGACCACTCCGCCTGGGTCGCAGTCCCGATGGCTCGCGGGGGTGACGGACCCGATGCTCGTCGTGTTGAGCCGCCCGCCTCCGTCGCCACGCCGTCGGAGCGCGACTGAGCACGAGGGGCGGCGCAGCTCGGCTCGTGCGGAGACGAGATCCGCCCACCGCCAGCCCTTGACTGGTCACGGAGCTTGACGGTCGATCAGGTCGTGACCTGCTCCATGAGAATGAACACGAGCTCCAGCACCGGCCCGGCGCTGGTGGCGACGAGGGTGAGGCTCCCGTCGAAACCGTCCGAGCGGTAGTCCCAGCTCGTGACGCGCGGCACCTCGGGGCCGCTCGCGACCGAGAACCCCTCGCCCCGAGTGATGGCCGTCCGCCGGATCGCGCCCGAGATCACTCCCTCCAGCGCCAGGATCAGCGGCCCTTGCCGGGCTGTCGGGACCGCACAGCGTTCCGACTCGACGAAGAACGCCCGGCCCGCGCCAGCGCCCCCGCTGAGGCCACTGCTCGTGCAGACGAGCCCGGCCTCGTCGAGCACCAGGCCCGGGTAGAAGGTATTGGCGAACGGGCTCTCCCCTGCCACCACGCTCGGGACGGCGATCGGCGTCGGTGGGACCCGATCGGACGTGCTCGGCGCCACAACGGTCGTCGGACTGTCCTGTCGGGGCGGTCCGAGCTGGGCGCCGGCCACGAACGCAACCAGGCCGACGACGACCGCCGCAACGAGGGTCCGCGGGAACACGGGGACGCTCCGACCACGCATCCGGGGTCGAACAGCCGCGACCGGGGCTCGCCGCTCTTCGCCCGGTCCCCAGTCCCCCTGGTCGGACTGCTGCCCCATGTGACGCCCCTCCGGCACGGAGCGGAGTATGAACCGGCCGGCCATCGCAGGGGCCCGCAAGGGCACGGTTACGGCACGCATGCGAGGATGGCCAGCGTTTCGCCGTCAAAGGGGGGAGCTTCATGCGTCGCTTCACTGCTCTCGTCGCGACTCTCTCGGTCGTTGCGCTGACAGCGAGCCCGGTGGCCGCCGTGTCGGTCCCGGCGAACGTGGACGTCAGCCAACGCGCCGGCAACGAGTCGGAAGAGGCGATCGCGGTCAACCCGACGAATCCCGACAACATCGTGATCGTGACGAACATCGGCGAGGGGGCGACGGGCCTGTTCAAGGCCGTCACGTTCGACGGTGGCCAGACGTGGTCGCGCGAGATCATCGCCGACACGGAGCACAACCCGGCCGACCCGCTCGGTGACTCGTGTTGCGACCCGAGCCTCTCTTTCGACCAGTACGGAAACCTCTTCCTGTCCTACCTGTTCAACGTCGAGATCAACGTGCCGATCGCCTTGAGCACGGACGGCGGCTTGACCTTCAACATCATCGCCAACATCGCCAAGCCGCAGAAGACGACGGGCACGGGCGAGCGCCAGGGCACCTTCCGGTTCGTCGACCAGGAGACGATCGTCACTGGTGCGGGGATGGTCTGGCTCGTGGTCAATGGCGGCGGACCGATGGTCGCGACGGGCGCGCCGGTCACGGGTCTCGGCCACGTGGGGACCTTCATCCCGGCGGAGATCGTTCCGGGGACCAACAACTGCACCTACGGCGATGTCGCGATCGGGCCGCGGGGGCAGGTCATGAATGTCTGCACTCTGACGGAGAGCGGGCAGGGGAGCGGCAAGCTGTTCGTCAACGTCGACCCCGACGGCCTCGGTCCGGCAGGGTTCGGCAATCGGGTCTTCGTGACCACGACCCATGTCGGCGGCTTCGACTTCATCGCGGCCCAGCCGGATCGGTCGGTCGACGCGGAGCCCGGACTCGCGTGGGATCGGACCGGCGGGACGCACAAGGGGCGGGTCTATCTCGTGTCCACGAACGAGGTGAAGAACGAGAGCGATAACACCGACGTGTCGGTCCGCTACTCGGACGACGCGGGCACGACCTGGAGCGGCCCGACGAGGGTCAACGACGACACCACGGTGAACAGCCAGTTCCTGCCGAAGATCTCGCTCGACCCCACGACCGGGCAGGTCGCCGTGACCTGGTACGACTCCCGGCATGATCTCGGGACGGGCGGTCCGGGGGACACCAACGGCATCGTCAACGACGACGCCCAGGTATTCGGTGCGTTCAGCAGCGACGGCGTGACCTTTGGACCCAACATCCGGATCAGCGCCGGCACATCGAATTCCCACGACTCCGGAAACGGCATCGACTATGGCGACTACTCGGGGCTGTCGTTCTACGGTGGGATCGCCCATCCCGCCTGGTCGGACAACTCGAACAGCACCGGCAACAACCCGGACGGCATGCTCCACCAGCTCGACATCTTCTCGGCTGGGGTGGCGGCGCCCTGACGCGCCGCGACGTGGCCGGGTGCTCGTCGGCTTCGAGCCGGCGCGGCGCCAGGCTCCGTCTCGCTGGGTGAGAGGCACCAGCGCCCCGGCGCGTTTGTGCCGGGGCGCTGGCGGGTTCGCCCTCTACTGGGTCGCGCGAATCGCCCAGACGTTCGCGGAGTCGCCCTGCGAGGTCGCGATGAAGAGGAGCAGATCCTTGCCGGCGGCGGCCATTCCCTGGTAGTCGCCGAGGAACCAGCCCCTCGATACCGGCGCTGCCTCCATGTCGAACGGCCCGGTCACGTGCTGCTCGCTCCATGTCGCGCCGTGGTCGTGCGAATGCGAGAGCCACACGTCGGTGGGCAGACCCGGCGCGGGCGTGTTGTTGCGGAAGTCGTAGAACATCACCGCCACGGTCCCGTCGGCGGCGACCTCCACGGTCCCGTTGAACGAGTGCGTGCCGGCCGGCGTGTTGCCGATCGTCTGCGGGGAGGACCAGTGCCTGCCCCCATCGGTCGACTTCACGAGCACGACGTGGTTCCAGGGCGTGCCCCGCCCGGAGGCCCACACGGCATAGACGGTCCCGTCGTTCGGGTCGACCGCGACATCGGGGATGAAGTCGCCCGCCCGCACGGTCTCGTCGAGCGAGGTCGGGTCGGGGATATCCGGGTTCGTCAGCAGGGCCGCGTCCACGGTCCCGATCTGCACCGGGCGTGACCAGCTGCGGCCGGCATCCTGCGAGCGCTGGACCACGTAGTCGGCATGGTTGTCGTTGGGCTGGATGCCGGAACCCTGGAAAGTGGCTGCAATGTCGAGCAACGTGCCGTCCGGGAGCACGGCGATCTGGTTGCCCTGGGCGAAGACGTTGGCGTTGGTCATGGCCACGGGAGTCGACCAGGTCGCGCCGCCGTCCCTCGTGCTGCTGATCATCGGCTGACCCCGGAAGGAGAAGGCGTGGATGAGCCGGCTGTCACTCTGGTCGGTGCCCGGGATGTTGCCGCGCAGCCATGTTGCGTAGGCGAACCCGGCGCGCGTGGGATCACCCGTGATCGAGACCTTGTCGTTGAAATGGAGTGGGTCATGGTCGTCGATCAGGACGACCGGCGCGCTCCACGTGAGGCCGCCATCGGCCGATGTCGCGACCTCCTGTCCCGAGCGGGTCAGGTTCCCGTTGTCCACGAACTGCGCGATCTGGTACGCGCGACCGGCCTTGTCGAAGCTCACCCAGGGGTCGGTCGCCCGCAGGTAGTCGGGGTTGCCGCCAGCGCACGCGCTGAACGGCGTGTAGGTTCGGGTCCAGGTGGCGCCCCCGTCGAGCGACGCCGCGGCGCCGGTGGCGTGGGCGGCGCCATCGTTCCAGCGGTCCTGCTGGAACACGCCGATGATGTTCGCCGGGTTCGTCGGGTTGACCGCGACAAACGGCTCCAGCTCCGTGTCGAGGTAGTTGACGCTGCTGGCGTCGGCCGCGCCGACGGTGCAGGCGGCGAAGGGGCTCGGACCGCTCACGAGGACCGGCGCGCCGAGCGCAAAGGTCGTGGGCGATGCGAACGCGACTGGGGTGAGCGCGAGCACAACAGCGACGGCCGCGCAGGCAGCCGCCGCCTGCCGCCCGAGACGCGTGCCCCCGCTCGACCGGAGGAAACGGCTTGACGACCGGTGACGGCCAACGTTGGCGACCGTGGGCTGCACGGACTGGCGACGAACGAGATGATCTGGCATCGCAGGCCCCCTCTGCTGCAAAAGCGCGGGGGACCCGACTCGCGCGAGGCAGGCTCATCACAAGCCGGGCGCGGCGCTGGTTCCGCGCACGGTGCCCCCCTGACGGGCTGCACTCTGCAGGCGTGATCGTGGCCCGTCAAGCGATGTGGTGGGCTCGACTAGGTCGG
The DNA here is from genome assembly GCA_963776355.1 of uncultured Chloroflexia bacterium. GTDB lineage: Bacteria > Chloroflexota > Limnocylindria > Limnocylindrales > CSP1-4 > CTSoil-043. The sequence continues at coordinate 1,056,062 of CAVZLU010000006.1, forward strand.
TCGCGAGACAAGGACGGATGAGGACGGTCGGCGAGCTGAGCGCCGGACCCGAGGATTGTGCCCTCGCGTTCAGCCCGCCGACACGGATCGGTCAGTCGCGCCCCTGGCGATTGGGCTTGAAGTCGTGACGGAGCGCGTAATCCGCGACCCTCCGGCCCATCTTGAGCGCGGCCACATCGGCGGTCCGGAAGTGGATCCCCGACCAGATCCGGCCGTCGACGCCGTCGCTGGTCAGCTGCGACGCCCACTCATAGTTGTCCGTGTCCGAGGTCAATGCGGGGGGGCCGTGCGGGCTGAGTTGCGTCGACGACTTGACCATGAACGGTCGCACCTGCCCCAACCACGGTGCAAGGATCGGAAGGTTGGCCGGGGGTGTTGGGCGCCAGACCCCCCACGCCGATGATCATCTCGCGCAGAGGCGCGGCGCTGGTCCGCCAGCTCTCCCGGCGGCGTCCGTCTACGGCGCGAGGGTGGCGGCCTCCTCCGCGAGCCACCCGGCCCCCAGGGCGTCGAAGATGCGCTGGGCCGCGCGCGCCCGGGGCGCGGCCTCGCCGGGGCGCCCGAGGGCGACCAGGCACCGCGCGGCACCGAGCAGGGCGAATGCGCGGTGAACCACGTGGCCCAGCGGGTCCCAGGCCTGCTCGACCCGGTCGAAGGCGGCCAGGGCCTCGGCGTGCTGACCCTTCGCCTCGGACACCTCGGCCCGGCTGGCCAGCATGATCGCTGTCCCGACCGGGTAGGCGGGCACGAAGCCGGCGCTGACCCGCGCGATGCGCTCTGCGCGGTCCACGTCCCCGAGTGCCCGCGCGAGACGCGTCCCCTCGAGCATCCCGTAGACGCGATCGAAGGTGCCGGAGTCGAGGTTGTGCTCGAGCTCCTCGAGGAGGGCGGCCGCGTCGTCGAGCCGGCCCTGCCGCACCGCGATCAAGGCCGCGGTCGCGAGGGCCGGCCGGTAGGTCTGGACGTCCTTGATCTCCCTGGCTGCGGGCAGCAGCTCGTCCATCTGCACTGCCGCCCCGTCCAGGTCGCCGCGGTACAGCCGCACCGCCGCCTCCTGGATGCCGGCGATGACCACGGGCTGGGCCCGGCCGCGGTCCCCGTGCCAGCGCCGGATCTCCGCCGACACCTCGATGACGTCGTCCCAGCGCCCGAGGTCAAAGAGGCGCCAGGTGCTCTCGGCGCGCAACCACATCGCGTTCGAGCCGAGCCCGCGGCGCTCGGCGAAACGGATGCCTTCCTCGGTCAGCGCCAGGCTCGCCGCGGTCCCTTCGAGGGCGGAGACCCAGTCCGCGAGATTGATGTAGGCGACCGCGGTCTCCGTTCCGAGCCCCAGCTCCAGGCCGATGCTTCGTGCCTCCTCGAGATCTGCCCGGCCCTCGAGGTCGCCGGACATCACCCGGTGGATCCCCCGGTACTGGAGGGCGCGCATGCGATATTCCGGGAGGTCGAGGCTGTCGGCGAGGTCGAGCAGCGCCTGTGTCCATCTCACCCACTCGGCGTACCGTCCGGCCATCATGTGGTTTCCCGCCCGGCTGGAGTAGGCGGCGGCGAGCTCCCGGCTCGGACCGAGGGGCTCCAGCAGCTCGATCGCCTCGTCGGTGGCCCGCTCGGCGCGCTCGGTCGACCCGACGGTCTTCAGGAACGCCGCGTACTCGCGCAGCATCACCCCCGCGCCGACGGCATCGCCGCGCCGCCGCAGGTCGTCGATCGCCGTCCCATAGGCCAACGCCAACTCGGTGCTGGACCCTTCGCCGAGGTCGCTCGCCGCGGCGAGCGTCTTGACGTGGAGCGTCGGGAGCTCCGGATCGTCGTGCGGCAAGAACGCCTCCGCGCGCCTGTAGAAGTCGAGCGCCTTGGCCACGTCCAGGCGCTGGGCGCGCTCGCCGGCCATCCGGAGGGCGCGGGCCGTGCGGGTCCGAAGCTCGTCGCCCGGGTCGCGGCCCGCGGCCGTGGCCAGCAGGAGCGCATTCTCGTAGTGGTAGGCGAGGAACTCCGCCTGGTCGGAGATCCGCTCGCCGACCGTCGACTCGATCCACGCCGCCACCGCCAGGTGCTTGGCTGCCCGCTCCGCCCGGGGAATCTGTCCGTAGGCCACGTCGCGCACCAGGACATGCCAGAACGCGTACTCGCCCTGGTCCTGGACCGAGCTCGTGCGGACCGTGCGTACCAGCTCCTTCCTCGCGAGATCGTGGAGCGCCTCGCGGGCCGGGCCCTCCGCGACGCCCCCCATCGAGGCGACCGTGCCCGACCAGAAGACCTTCCCCACCACCGAGGCGTTCTGCAGGAGGGTCTTGCGATCGACCGACAGGGTGTCCAGACGCGCGCCGATGAGCGCCTGCACCGTCTCGGGGACGGGCACGCCGCCCTCGTCGGCGACCGTTCGGAGCGCCGATCCGTCGCGCTCGAGGATTCCCCGGTCGGTGAGCATCCGGATGAACTCCTCCGCGTAGAGCGGATTCCCCCCGGCCCGCTCGAGAAGCTCGGCCACGACCCCGGGCGGCAGCACCGCCTGCTCCAGGAGCGCCGACAGCAACCGGGCGGTATCAGGCTCTGAGAGCGGAGAGAGCGAGATCGTTGTCGAGTTGCGCTTCCCGCCGGCCCATCCAGGGTGGCGCTCGTAGAGCTCCGGGCGCGCGGTACAGACGACGAACAGGGGAACCCCGCTCGACCACTCGACGAGGTGCTCGACGAATTCGACCAACGGACCGTCGGCCCAGTGCAGGTCCTCGAACACGAGGACGAGCGGCTTGTGCGCGGCAATGGACTCCAGGAACCGCACCCACGCGGTGAACGCCTCGTCGCGACTGTCCCGCTGGGCCTCGGCCCCCGCCACCCCGACGAGTGGGGCGAGGCGGCCTCGGAGCCAGTCGCGCTCGGCCTCGTCCTCGCTCACGGCGGCCACGGCCGTCCGCAGCTTCTCGAGGGCGAGCCCGGGAGGATCCGACTCGAGAACCCCCGCCTGGGCCTTGACCATCTCGCCGAGCGCCCAGTACGTCACCCCCTCCCCGTAGGGCAGGCATCGTCCCTGCCGCCAGAACACGAGATCCGGGCGATCGTCGAGGTGGCGGCGGAACTCCCACAGGAGGCGAGTCTTGCCGACCCCGGGTTCACCGGTGATCGTGACGAGCTGGACCGAGGGTTCGGCGACGGCCCGGGCAAACGTCTGGGTGAGAAGCGCGAACTCGTTGTCCCTGCCGACGAAGGGAGTCCGATTCCCCTGGTCGACATCGATGCCGAAGCGACTGCGGGCGGAGAGTGCGCGCCACATGGGGACAGCTTCCCCCTTGCCCTTGACCGTGACCGTCCCGAGGGGTTCGTACTCGACCCAGTCCTTGGTCGATCGAAACGTCATCTGCCCCACGACCACGCTGTTCACCGGCGCCGCCGTCTGCAGCCGCGCGGCCGTGTTGACGACGTCGCCGGTGACCATGCCCTCGCCCCGCTCGGGATGCGCCCCGAGCATGACGACGGCCTCTCCGGTGTTGACCCCGATCCGGACCGAGAGGTCGAGCCCCGGTCGCTCCTCGTTCATCTCGACGATCGAGCCCATGATCCTGATTGCGGCGCGGACGGCCCGCTCGGCGTCGTCCTCGTGCGCGACGGGTGCTCCGAAGACGGCCATCACGGCGTCGCCGATGAACTTCTCGACGGTGCCGCCGAAGCGCTCGATGTCGGCGCGCAGGCGCGCGTGATACGGGCGCAGGGTCGCGCGCACGTCCTCCGGGTCGGCGTTGTCAGAGCGGGCCGTGAACCCGACCAGGTCGCAGAACAGGACCGACACGAGCTTGCGCTCCTCGCGGCCCTCTTCGCGCTCCGCGCCAAGAGGAGAGCCACACGCGAGGCAGAAACGGGCGCGGCCCGGGTTCTCCTCGAAACAGACCGGGCACGCTGACATGGCCAGAGCGTACCCCCCGGCGGGGGGCCGTCTCAAGGACTCCTGAACGGCGGGCTCCCGGACCCGACGGGATGCCGGGCGGTGTTCGCAATCCCGCATCTTCGAGGTGCCGCCGGGCACGCTGCGGTCGAGGGAGCCGCCCGAGTGACGGCCTTCCCGCTAGGGGAGCCGCTCGGGTGTGAGGGCCAGCACGTCCTTGCGCGCGAAGACGCCCAGGAAGCGAACGCCGCAGAGGAACAGCGCCAGGCCGAGCCCGCTGTAGAAGAAGGCGATCATCCAGTCCGGCACCAGGTGCGAGAGACGGAGGGCCATGCCGCCGCCCATCATCACCGCCATCACCACCCAGGACGAGGCGTTGAAGAAGTGCCAGAAGGGGAGTCGATCCTCCGTTTGCGCGCGGATTCGACCGGTGTGCTTGCGGACGAGTCGGGAGAAGACCAGGAAGTAGAACGCGAGGAAGATCACCACGGCGAGCGGAACCAGGATCAGCTGCGACGGCGCCAGGCTGAGCTCCAGCGGCAGTCCGATCATGCACACCATCGCGCCCGCCGCGCACCAGACAAGGCCGGCGATGAGCATCAGCTGGTTCTTGGGAAGGGTGACGGCGGATACGATTCGATGGCTCCTGACATTGGTGGCGCGAGTGTACCCGCCAGCCCGCGAGACCTCATGGATGTCGGCGAGACGCCGGGCGGCGGCACCGGGGCCGACGTCGCCCGGGCGAAGCAGCCACACGCGAGAGCCGTCACGATGGCGGGCAGCGGTCAATGAGGCGCTCGATCGCGAGGCCGCTGCACCGGGAGATCGGCACGGATGTGCGGCGTCTTTGGCTACGTCACCGACCGGGATGAGGCCCTCGGGCCGATCCTGATCGAGGCCGCGCGGCGGCTCACCTACCGCGGCTACGACTCCGTTGGGGCGGCGACCTTCCGGGACGGCGCGATCGACCTGCGCAAGGACGTCGGCAAGGTAGACGCGGTCGCCGCGCGCCACAACTTCGCCGAGATGCGCGGCAGTCGCGGGCTCGCGCAGCTGCGCTGGGCGACGTTCGGCGAGCCGTCGCAGGTCAACGCCCAGCCGCACCTCGACTCGGACGGCGCGATGGTCGGGGCGCACAACGGCAACGTCGTCAACAACGCCGAGCTTCGCCTCCAGTTCCTGGCCGAGGGCATGACGGTCCGCTCGCAGAACGACGGCGAGACCTGCGTCCATGCCGTGGAGCGATACATCCGGCGGGGCCACGAGTTCGTCGACGCGATCCGTCTCGCCTACGGGGACCTGCGGGGCGACTACGCATTCGTGATCGGGCGGGCGGACGACGACCGGCTGTACGCGTTCAAGAAGGGGTCTGGCCTCGTCGTCGGGATCGGCGATGGCTTCACCTGCGTCTCGTCGGACCTGCCCTCCATCCTGCCGCTGACGCGGAACGTGATCCGGCCGCACGACGGGGAGATCGTGACGCTGTGGGCCGACCGGGCCGAGGTTCGCGCGGTCGAGGACGGCAGCCTCGTCGACCGCCCCGTCGAGGTCGTCAGCGCGTCGATGGACGCGGTGCGCAAGGGCGGCTACGCCCACTTCATGCTCAAGGAGATCCACGAGCAGCCGCAGGTTGCCCGCGAGCTCCTGCACCTCCTGGACGCGAGCACGGACGTGGCGCCCCTGGTGGAGCAGATGCGGAGCGCCCGGCATCTCTACCTGATCGGCTGCGGCACGAGCTTCCACGCCGCCTCCGTCGGTTCCGTCTACCTGGCCCAGCTCGCCGGGCGCGCCGCGATCCCCGTGCTGGCGCCGCAGTTCATCGCCCAGTACGCGCCGGCGGTGGGTCCCGAGGACGTGGGGATCTTCGTCAGCCAGTCGGGTGAGACCAAGGACGTGCTCAACGCCCTCGAGGCGGCCGAACGTCGGGGGCTCTCCTGCTTCGGCCTGGCCAACGTGGTCGGCTCCACCCTGACCCGCGCCGCCCGGCTCTGCCTGCCGCTCGGCTGTGGCTACGAGATCAGCGTGCCGGCCACCAAGACGTTCACGAACCAGGTCCTGACGTTCCTCTATCTCGCCTACCGCCTGGCGGGGAGGGACACGGGTCTCCTGGCGCACGTGCCGGACCTCATGGAGGAGACGCTCGCGGCTACGGCCGGCCCGATCGAGGCGATCGCCGACGAGATCAACGCCTGGAACGACCTGTACTGCCTCGGCTACGGCGCGACCTACCCGATCGCCCTCGAGGGTGCCCTCAAGCTCAAGGAGATCACGTACGCGCACTGCGAGGGGATGCTCTCGACCGAGTTCAAGCACGGCCCGCTGTCCGCGGTGACCGCCGGCTTCCCGATCGTCTTCGTGGCGGGGCCGGAGGACATCCCGCTCATCATCAGCGGGATCAACGAGGTCAGGGTGCGCGGGGCCCGGACCATCACGATCGCCGAGGAGGATCCGCGCCTGCGCGCCAACGGGGACGTCCTCGTGGCCCTTCCGAGGTCGGACCCGCAGGTCAGCGCCCTGCTCGGGGTCCTGCCGCTGCAGCTGCTCTCGTACCACATGAGCGTGCTCCGGGGCTTCGACCCGGACTTCCCGCGGAACCTCTCGAAGACGCTCACGGTCGACTGAGGAGGCGCCTCCTCCGGCGCCGCGGTTCGCGTGGATGGGTTGTCCGCGCGCCGGAACCGTGAGTGCGACCGGCAGGACGGAGGTGCGCCGCGGAGGCGCGTTGGCTGCTATCGTCGCCATGCATGGGACTCGGCTTCGGACTTCTCAGCGCGCAGCTTCGGCCGGGCGAGACCGACTGGACCCGGACCTACGACGAGACGGTCCGCCTGGCCGTCGAGGCGGAGCGGCTCGGCTTCTCGTCCGTCTGGACGACCGAACACCACTTCGTCGATGACGGGTACATGCCCTCGCTCCTCGTCGTCAGCGCGGCCCTCGCCCAGGCAACGTCGCGGATCGAGATCGGCACGGGCGTCGTCCTCGCGCCGATGCACCAGCCCCTCCGCCTGGCCGAGGATGCGGCGACGGTCCAGCTCCTCAGCCACGGCCGGCTCCTCCTCGGGCTCGGGCTCGGCTGGTCCGAGGTCGAGTACGCCGGGCTCGGCGCCGACGCGCGCCGCCGCGGCGCGGCCATGGACGAGATCCTCCGGATCCTCCCGCAGGCGTGGACGGGCGAGCCGTTCACCCACCGCGGCACGGTCTACGATCTCCCGACGCTCGCCGTCCGGCCGGCGCCCCCGAGGCGGATCCCGGTGCTCGTCGGCGGTGGCGCGGAGCCCGCGATCCGCCGCGCCGCGCGCCTCGCCGACGGCCTGTTCGCGAACGCCCCGGCCGAGAAGCTCGTGGAGCAGGTGCGCTGGGCGCGCGACGAGTGCGAGCGCATCGGGCGCGACCCGTCGAGCTTCCGGTTCATCCACTACTCGGTGCTGCTGCCCGGCGCCTCGCGCGAGGAGGCGCTCGCCCGCTACCGCGGCCCGCTGTGGGCGATGCAGTGGAAGTACTCCGACATGGGGGCCTCGGCAACCCGGCCCCTCCCGGCGCCGTCCCCGCCACCGTTGAGGCGCCCGGATGATGAGCTGGTGAAGGGGCGGGCGACCTACGCCGGGACCCCCGCCGAGCTCGTCGAGGGCCTGCTCGACCTCCGAACGCGGGCGGGGGTGCCCCTCGACTTCGTCGCCCGGAGCTACTTCCCCCTCCTCGAGCACGACGCGCAGGTCGACCTGATGCAGCAGCTCGCCGAGGGCGTCGCGCCCTACGTCTGACGGGTACCCCTGGGCCGATTGCTCAGGAGCGGAAGCTCGAGAGCACGATCCATGGCGCCGCTTCAGACGCGGTCCAGGAACTCGAGAACCCGCTGGGTGAGCAGCGCGGTGGCGTCCGCGTCGTACGAGGGGAGGGAGCTGTCGGCGAAGTAATGCTGGTCGCCCGGGTAGAGGAAGAGCTCCGCGTCCTCGACCTTCTCGACGATCTCGCGGGCGGCCTCGATGTCGCCCTCGCCGACGAAGATCGGGTCGGCGTCCATGCCGTGGATCTGGACGGGGACGCCGGCCGGCCAGGGTCCGAAGGCCCACTCGCCGCTGATCGGGATGCAGGAGTAGAAGAGGAGCGCTCCGCGGGCACCGGGCCGGGTCTGGGCCAGCTTCTGCGCCGGCATCTCGCCGAGCGAGAACCCGGCGTACACGAGGTCGGCGGGCAGGTCGTCGGCCGCGCGGACGCCGCGCTCGAGGATGTTCTCGAAGCCGGTCTCGCGCGCGTGGGCCATGCCATCGTCCAGTGTCGGGAAGGTTCGTCCGTCGTACAGGTCCGGCGTGTGGACGGTGTGCCCCGCGGCCCGCAGCTCGTCGGCGAAGGCACGGACGCCGGGTGTCAGACCCTGGGCGTGGTGGAAGAGCAGGACCTCGGCCATGGGGCGCCTCCAGGTTCGGATGGTCGGGGCTGGCGTCCCCATCGTACCCCGACGTCGAGGTGGGGGCGGCCTCGTCGTCGCCCGACGTCCCGGGCTGGGGGTCGCCGCCGAGCCGCTCGCGCTTACAGGGGCGTCAGGAACTCCGTCATGGCGGAACGGACCCGCTCGGGCTGCTCGAGGTAGGCGAAGTGGCCGCAGTCGGCGAGCAGGACCAGGCGCGACCCGGGGATCGCGCTCGCAATTCGGCGCGCGATATCCACCGGAACGAAGTCGTCCTCGCCGTGGATCACCAGCGTTGGGACCTCGAGTCGACCCAGGTCGGGGGTAAGGTCGTAGTCCGCCCGGGACCATGTCTGCGCGTACAGCGCGTCCTCGATCTGACGTGCCGCGACGATGCCTTCCGCGGTGAACCCCACCCGGAGCTGCCGGATCACGAGGTCGAGATGCTCGGGCCGCCGCACCGCCGTGCCGAAATGGATGCGGTAATACTCGGCGTCTGCCGCAATGTTCCCCGCCCGGTATGCGGGGTCGGCAAGCAGCGCGGACCTCCGCCTGGTCAACCCCGGCGATCGCCGGGCCGCGAGCTCCTGCCGCAGGGTCGCTGCGCCGGCATGCGACACCGGCGCCGTGTTCATCAGGATCAGGTGCGAAACCCGACCCGGATGTCGGATCGCGAATTCTATCGCCAGCAATCCGCCCCATGAGTGCCCGAGCAGCGTGACCGGGCCCGATCCGAAGGCCGTGCGCACCCGCTCGAGGTCGTTCATCTCGGTGGCGATGGTGACGTCGCCAGGCCCCTCGCCCGTGAACGACCTGCCGCGTCCCCGCTGGTCGTAGTAGACGAGTCGGTACAGCCCGGCCAGGCGATCCAGATCGGGCAGCAGGTACTCGTGATCGAAGTCCGGACCGCCATGGAGGACGACGATCGGCAGCCCACGTCCGACCTCGCGGACATACAGCTGCGCCGCCCCAGATCGAAGGACCGACGTTCGGGCTGCAGGCTCCCGCGGAAGCGCCGACATCGGCCGACTATCACAGACCACTTCGTGGGCGGCAAGACCACCCGCTCGAGGACACCCAGATAGGACTTGACGACCTTGTAGTGGGCTGCTACCTTGTCGCAGAAAGGTAGCGTGGTACATGCATCCGTCGAAGCTCAGCCCGCTGCGCAAGGGGCTCCTCGAATTCCTGATCCTCGACATCGTCTCCTCGGGCGACGTCTACGTCGCGGACATCCTGGGGCGCCTTGCCACGACCGACTTCGCCACCCGCGAGGGCACGCTCTATCCGCTGCTCAGCAAGATGCGTAGCGAGGACCTCCTCGACTACCACTGGCGCGAGTCGACCGCGGGACCGCCGCGCAAGTACTACCGCCTGACAGAGCTGGGACGGGATCATCTCGCCGAGTTTCGAGCGTATTGGGCATCGCTGACCTCGCTCATCGACGAATTAGGGGGGTAACCATGGACAAGACCATCGTCATCGGGCTGGGTGGGCGCGCCGACCGGTTTCGGCTCGACGAGGAGGCCTACGATCGGCTGGAGCGATACCTGGACCGGGCCGCCTCGCGCCTGCGGGACGATCCCGACCGGGCTGAGGTCCTCGGCGACCTCGAGCGGTCCGTGGGCGACAAGCTCGCGGCGTTGCTCGGATCCGACGACCGCCTGGTCACCGCGGCCGATATCGACGGCATCCTCGAGGAGATCGGCACAGTCGACACCGGCCAGGAGCCTCCGCCCGCGGAGACCGCCGCACCGGCTCGTACGCGCCGCCTCCAGCGCATCCGCAAAGGGCAGCAGCTCGCCGGCGTGTGCAACGGCCTCGCCGCCTATGCCGACCTGCCGGTCGACTGGGTGCGCACCGGGTTCATCTTCGGGACGGTCATCACGGCCGGCATCTTCGGATTGGTGTACATCGCCCTTGCGTTCATCATGCCGGTTGCCGAGACGCGCGCGATGTAGGGCGGGTCTCTCTCGGCGGCTGCCAACCGCAGTGCGGCGGGCTCGCGGTTAGCGTGCCCCGGTCGATCCGGTCGCGGACGCGGCGCAGCCACGCGAGGTCGCGCAGGTGCTGCGACGCGACGGGTGTAGTGGTCACCTGCCGGATCGTGCCACAGACGACCCGCGGTGTCCGCCACGGCGCCTGTCAGGTGCCGACGTAGGCCGCGAGATGCTCGCCGGTGAGGGTGGAGCGGGCGGCGACGAGGTCGGCGGGTGTGCCCTCGAAGACGATCCGGCCGCCGTCGTGGCCGGCGCCGGGGCCGAGGTCGATGATCCAGTCGGCGTGCGCCATCACCGCCTGGTGGTGGGCAATGACAATGACCGACTTGCCGGAGTCGACGAGCCGGTCGAGCAGGCCGAGGAGCTGCTCGACGTCGGCCAGGTGGAGGCCGCTGGTCGGCTCGTCGAGCACGTAGATGCCGCCCTTCTCGGCCATCCGGGTCGCCAGCTTCAGCCGCTGGCGCTCGCCGCCGGACAGGGTCGGGAGCGGCTGGCCGAGCTTGAGGTAGCCGAGCCCCACGTCCTCGAGGCGCGCCAGGATCGACGCGGCCGCCGGCGTCTTCGCGTCGCCCTCGGCGAAGAAGGCGTGCGCCTCGGTGACCGGCAGGTCGAGCACCTCGGCGATGTTGAGCCCGCCGAACCGCAGCTCCAGCACCGAGGCCTGGAACCGCTTGCCGCCGCAGTCCTCGCATGGCGAGGCCACCGTCTCCATGAACCCGAGCTCGGTGTAGATCATTCCGTTGCCGTTGCAGGTCGGGCAGGCGCCCTCGGAGTTCGAGGAGAACAGAGCCGGCTTGACATCGTTGGCCTTCGCGAACGCGGTGCGGATCGGGTCGAGCAATCCCGTGTACGTCGCGGGATTGCTCCGGCGTGAGCCGTGGATCGCGCCTTGATCGATCGACACTACGCCCGCCCCGGCCGGGATCGACCCGTGCACGAGCGACGACTTGCCGGACCCGGCAACCCCGGTCACCACGCAGAGCACGCCGAGCGGGACGTCGACGTCGACGTCCTGCAGGTTGTGCGCGTCCGCGCCGCGGATCTCGAGCGTGCCGGTCGGCGTCCGGAGCGTGTGCTTGAGCGCCGTCCGGTGGTCGAGGTGACGTCCGGTCAGGGTGTCGGATGCTTTCAGCCCCTCGACGGTCCCCTCGAAGCAGACGGTCCCGCCGCCGGTGCCCGCCCCGGGGCCGAGGTCGACGACGTGGTCGGCGATCACGATCGTCTCCGGCTTGTGCTCGACGACGAGCACGGTGTTGCCCTTGTCGCGCAACTCGAGGAGCAGGTTGTTCATCCGCTGGATGTCGTGCGGGTGGAGCCCGATCGTCGGCTCGTCGAAGACGTAGGTGACGTCGGTCAGCGCGGAGCCGATATGGCGGACCATCTTCGTGCGCTGCGCCTCTCCCCCGGACAGCGTGCCCGAGGGGCGGTCGAGCGAGAGGTAGCCCAGGCCGATCTCAACGAACGAGTCGAAGAGGCGCAGCAGGTTGGCGACCAGCGGCGCTACGCCCTTGTCGTCGATGCCGCGCAGCCATCCGGCCGCGTCGGTGACCTGCAGGGCGCACACGTCGGCGATGCTGAGGCCGTTGATCTTCGAGGAGCGCGCCGACTCGTTGAGCCGGCTGCCATCACAGGCCGGACAGGTCTTGAAGACCGCGGCCCGCTCGACGAACGCCTTGATGTGGGGCTGCAGCGAGTCGACGTCCTTGCTGAACATCGACTTGCGGATCTTCGGGATCAGCCCGTCATAGGAGACGTTGATGCCCTTGGCCTTGATCTTGGTCGTCTGCTTGTAGAGCAGGTCGTGGCGCTCCTTCTCGGAGTAGTCCCTGATCGGCTTCCTCGGGTCGAAGAAGCCGGACTCGATGAAGGTCGCCACCATCCAGCCGTCCGCGGTGTAGCCCGGCACGAGGATCGCACCCTCGGCCAAAGACTTCGATTCGTCGATGATCACGGACAGGTCGAGGTCGGAGACGGTCCCGCGCCCCTCGCACTCGGCACACATCCCGCCGAGGTAGATGGCGTCCTTGACGATCGTCTTCTCGCCCTTGGGGCCGGTCATGACGCCGCTCGCCCGCATGGTCGGGATGTTGAACGAGAATGCCGTCGGCCCGCCGATGTAGGGCTTGCCGAGACGGCTGAACAGGCTCCTCAGCATGGCGTGGGCATCGGTGACAGTCCCGAGCGTCGAGCGCGGGTTCGCACCGAGCCGCTCCTGGTCGACAATGATCGCGGTCGTCAGGCCGTCGAGCACATCGACGTCCGGCCGCGCCAGCGTCGGCATGAAGACCTGGACGAACGTCGAATAAGTCTCGTCGATCAGCCGTCGCGACTCCGCGGCGATCGTGTCGAAGACCAGCGAGCTCTTGCCCGAGCCCGAGACGCCGGTGAACACCGTCAGCCGGCGCTTCGGGATCTCGATGCTGACGTCCTTGAGATTGTTCACGCGCGCACGCTGCACGCGGATCAAGCCGTGGCGATCGGCAACGTGCAGTCTCGGCCCGTCCGTCCGAGCGACCGTGCTCATGATGGATGTACGCCGTCTCGCCAGGCCAGGTATCCGGCGGCGGGCCAGGTGCTCAGCCGATCGCCTTCTTCACGAGCTCGGCGATCCGCGCCTCCGTGCGAGGAGTCAGCTCGGTCACGGCGAATGACACCGGCCACATCCCGCCGTCGTCGAGGCGGGCGTCCGGCTGGAATTCGAACGTCGAGTATCGAACCTTGAACTTCGACGCCGGCTTGTAGAAGCAGATCACCTTGCCGTCCTTCGCGTACGCCGGCATACCGTAGTACGTCTTCGGCGCGAGCGACGGCGCCGTCGTCGTGACCAGCTCGTGGATCCGCTCGCCCATGACGCGATCGGTCGTCGGCATGTCGGCGAGCTTCGCGCGAACCTCCGCTTCGCCCTCGGCCCGTTCCCGGGCCGGGTCGCGATGCGCGGACGACTTTCGTTCTCGGGCGGCGGTCTGCATCGCGGCTCGCTCTTCGTCCGACCAGACATTTTCGGCGGTGCGGCCGGCACCGCCTTTCGCGGTGGTGCTCTTTGTTGGTGTCATGGCAGGTTTCCTCCAGCGGGTCGTGGTGGCGGCAGCCCTCATGCTAGCGAGCCGCCGCCGAGCGACGTTTGAACGTTACCGGTCCTGGATGAGCCCGAGGGTGTTGACATCTGGGTCGGTGAACGTGGCGACGAGGCGGCCGCCACCGACGTCGCGCGCGGGCTCCTTCACGGTGGCACCCGCGGCCGTCACCTCGGCCAGCTTCGCCTCGATGTCCGGCACGTGCCAGTAGGCCACCGGCGAGGTCATGCACTGCGGTCACCGCCCGGCACGAGCCCCATGTGCTGGCCCGCGGAACCCGACGTGTCCTTCGACCCCAACGACGAGCGGGAAGCCCGGAGATCGTGATGCCCATGGCGGTCACTCTAGGTGACCTCCGGAACCCACGCTTCTCGAAATCCTGACCGGTCTGGTCATGCCGGGCAGACGTGCCACCACCCTCGCGAGCGGGCATGTCCGTCCTCGGGGTGGCTGGCAGTACTTGTTCCTCGTGGAGGAGGGTCAGCAGTCATCTGTCCACCGGCCACCTCGGCGCGGTACGGTGCCACGATCACGCAGAGCCGAGGGGAGGCCGGAGTGCCGAACCAGCGTCCGAGGAGAACGGCAACCCGACAACCCACCATCCGAGTGGTCGTCGTCGAGCAGCTCGCCCTCGTGCGTGCGCTGCTGCGGGAGATCGTCGGGAGCCAGCCCGACATCGACATCGTCGCCGAAGCTGCCGATCTCGACGAGGCGATCGCGATCATTCGGGACGAGATGCCCGCCGTCGTCCTCCTCGATCCTGCGTATCCAATCTCGTTGATGGTCCCGGCGGTTCAGCGTCTCAAGCGCGAGTGCCCGGGCTCGCAGATCGTCCTCCTGGATCAACGCGGCGGCGACGACGAGCTCTTCGCGGCCCTCCAGGCAGGCGTGGCTGCCCGCGTGCTCGAGGATGCCCGACCGAGCGAGCTGCTCCGGGCAATACGCGCCGCGGCGCACGGCGAATACCTGATCGACGAGGTGGTCGCTGCCCGTCCTGAGGTCGCGCGCCGCGTCCTCGAAGCATTCTGGGATGCCTCGTTCCTGGGCGAGGTCGCGGCAGGCGACCTCGCGACCACAGCATTCGCCCCGCTCTCGACACGTGAGACGGAGATCCTGGAGGCGATCGCGCAGGGACTGACGAACAAGGGCGTGGGCGAGCGGTTCTCGATCAGCGAGGCAACCGTCAAGAACCACGTGACGAGCATCCTGCGAAAGCTCGCCGTGAACGGGCGCACCCAGGCCGTCCTGTACGCGCTGAAGAAGAACTGGATCAGCATCACCGACGAGCCGCCCAAGCGGCTGCACTGAGGACCCCGTCAGCGGGCGCGCCGGAGACCCCGCGCGGCTGGTCAATTCCTCGTGAGGGCCGAGGGCCGGGCCCCGACGACCGTGCGTGCTCGCCAGCTACCGGGCGCTCACCCCGTCATCGTCGGACGTCGGGACTCGCCAGCGGCCGAGCTCTGCGGACTCCCGCATAGAGATCAGGCTCTGGACCTCGGCCATTGTCCAGGCGCGGTCACCGACCAGGATCTCGGAGAGGAACGCGAGAGCCGTCTCTTCCGCTCCAGGACTCGAACGACCGCTGTGGGTGGGGCCGAGCGTTCTCGCGGCGTGCATCGGCCGGCTGCGCCGAGGGCGGTTGGCGCCGGCGAGGGATCGGCGGCTTCGTTGTCGAATTCATCATTCAAGCCCGTGCATGTCGGAGGGTCGACGACACGCGAGCGTGCTCGCACGGCACGCTGCGCACGAGCCGAAGTGATCGCGCCACGGCGCGGGCGCCCCAAGCGGGGCTTGCCGGCGCGGAGGAGATGAACGAGCGATGAAGGACGAATGAGTGCGGGAGACTGTGTCCGCGCCACCGGCGACGATCGATCTTCGGTTGTGCGCTGACGGTACATCGGCCGGCACGGATTTCCACCCTCCGGGAGCATCCGGCCTCGAAATGTGGTGCGCGAAGGCACGCGGTCTCGGACCCGGTGACGCCCGGGAACGCGAGGTGCCTGCGGCAGCAGTGGCTGAAGCAGTGGCCGCGGAGGCCTTGTCCACGGGGAGCGTCCGAGGCACACTCCGCCGGAAGGGCCACAGCCGCAATTCCGTGTCCGATCGGACGGGCTGGTGAGCCAGCCTCGCGACGCCAGCAGCCGACGGGGGGCGATGAGGATGACGATGGATCTCGCGGAGTCCCTGGCATCCCGCGTCCGCGGTCGGGTCATCACGGCGGCCGACGCCGGCTATGACGAGGCCCGGACGACCTTCAACGGCATGATCGACCGCCGGCCCCGGTTCATCGTTCGGCCCGTCGATCCACGCGATGTCGTCGAGGCCGTGCGCTGGGCGGGCGAGGTCGATCTCCCGATCGGCGTGCGGGGCGGTGGCCACAGCGTGGCCGGCCACTCGATGCCCGAGGACGCCGTCGTCATCGACCTCTCGGGCTGGCGCGGCGTCCGCGTCGACCCCGTCCGGGGCACCGCGGAGGCGCTCGGCGGCAGCCTGCTGATGGATCTCGATGTCGCAACGTCCGCACACGGCTTCGCGGTGCCATCGGGCACGTTCTTCGACACCGGCGTCGCGGGCCTCACCCTGACCGGCGGGATCAGCTACCTCGTCGCCTCCGAGGGGTTCGCCTGCGACGCGCTCATCGGCGCCGAGCTCGTCACGGCCGACGGGACGATCGTCGAGGTCGACGAGGAGCGCGAGCCAGATCTCCTGTGGGCGCTGCGCGGCGGCGGCGGGAACTTCGGGGTCGTCACGCGGCTGCGCTACCGCATGGCGACGGTGGCGCGGATGTACGGGGGACTCCTCCGCTACCGTGGGGATGGGATCGAGGATGCCCTGCAGCGGCTGTTCGAGCTCGAGCACGACGCTCCCGACGAGCTCGTCACCGGGGCCGTGGTGGGGCGCGCGGTCGACTCGGGCGAGCCGGCGATGACGGCGATCCTCGCCTGGCGTGGGGACGCGGCCTCCGGCGACGCCGCGATCCGTTCGCTGCGCGACCACCCGACGCTGGCCGAGGACGACGTCCACCCCCTGTCCTGGCTCCAGCTGCAGGCGCTCAGCACGCCGATGCCGTTCGGCCTCAGGCACTACTGGAAGGGCCACCTCGTGCGCGAGGCGACCCCCGGGCTGGCGGCCGCGATCGTCGAGGCCGGTTCGACGGCCGGCGCGACGGACGGTGTGCTCGTAGAGCTCATCCACGGGGCGGCGCACCGGATCCCCGCCGAATCGGCGGCGTTCGGGGGCCGCCGTGCTGTCGCGAACGTCACTGGTCTGGCGATCTGGGCGGATCCGGCCGAGGACGACCCACGGGTCGCCTGGGCCCGCGGCGCCGCCGCCGCGTTCGAGCCGTTCTCACTCGCGGGCGCGAGCTACCTAAACTACCCCGAGACCGACCAGCCGGCGGCGCGGGTCGCGGCGGCCTTCGGCCCCGAGTCGTTCGCGCGGCTCCGGCAGATCAAGCGGCGCCACGACCCTGAAAACCGGTTCCGCTTCAACGCGAACATCCCGCCTGCCTGACCCCCCGGGCTCACCGGCCCCGATCGACGTACCTCGTGTTTGCATCCGAGCACGACCCCGAGGATCGCAGCGAAGGCTGGTCGCTCAACCATGGCGGCCGATCGCTCGGAGCCTGCTCGCCAACACGCCGGCGAGACAGCCGACGGCAAGGACCGACGCGGCAAGATCATTCGAAGACCTCCACGCGTCGAGGTCGCAGCGCACGCGCGTCAGCGGCGCACCCAATCATGACCCGTTGCCGGGTTGTCTCCGCCGCGAGTTGCCGGCTGAAACCACGGGCCTGTGCCGCCTTTGCATCGACCCCAAGGTAGCATCGCGCGGGTGCACGTCTACCTCGAGACCGAGCGCCTGGTCCTGCGCCGGTTCACACCCGACGACGTGGACCTCGCCACCGCTCTGGATGCCGACCCGGCCGTCATGCGGTACATCAACGGCGGCCGGCCAACGCCACGTGAGGAGATCCGCGACGACTACCTGCCGTCGTGGATCGCCTACTACCAGGCCGGCGATCGGTACGGCTTCTGGGCGGCGATCGAGAAGCGCACCAGTGCGTTCCTCGGCTGGTTCCACCTCCGCCCGCAGGAGGGAGATCCCGAGGATGAGCCGGAGCTTGGCTACCGGCTGATGGCCCGCGCCTGGGGGCATGGGTACGCCACCGAGGGGAGCCTGGCGCTGATCCGCAAGGCGTTCGAAGATCTCGGCGTCCGCCGCGTGTACGCCACGACGATGGTGGTCAACGTGGCGTCTCGGAGAGTCATGGAGAAGGCCGGACTACGTTTCGTCCGGGTGTTCCATCAGCCGTGGCCGGACCGCATCGAGGGGGAGGAGCACGGCGACGTCGAGTACGCCCTGACGCGCGCCGAGTGGGCGGCCCGACGGGATGCGCGTGTCTGACCCGAGCCATCGCGCACTCGGGCACTAAGGCCACGACGGAGGCACGCTACGACGGCGGCGGCAGGGCAAGTCGGAACAGCTGTCGCGTCCCGGGCAGACCCTTCAGCTCGTGAACGCCGGCATCTTGTAGAACGATCTGCGATCCCTCGAGCAGGCTGCTCGTCGTCGACGAGACCAGCACCTCACTGGCCCCGGCCAACGCCAGCACGCGCGCGGCTGTGTGGACCGCGAGGCCGCGGACATCGTCCCCGACAACCTCGATCTCCCCGGTGTGCAGACCGACCCTGATCTCGATCCCGATGGCCCGGGTCGAGCGCACCATCTCCGCCGCGCATTCGGCGGCACGGGTCGGGCTGTCGAAGATCGCCAGCAAGCCGTCCCCGGTGGTCTTCACTTCCCGCCCGCGGAAGATGTTGAGCTGCTCCCGGAGGCGCGCATTGTGGACCGCGAGGAGGTCGCGCCAGGCGGCGTCTCCAACCATCTGGAGCCTGGCCGTTGAGTCGACGATGTCGGTGAAGAGGACCGTTGCGAGCGACCGTGTGTCTGCCTCGTGGAGGGCCGTGACAAGGGCGCGGCCGCTGGCCCCCCACTCGATGGCGACCCACGGCTCGTCGCCGATCACCCACTGGTCGTGACCCGGCGGGATGTCGAACACCGTGTCCGGCCCGATGTCGAGAGTCCGGCCGTCGTCCATCACGACGCGCACGACACCTGACATCGAGTAGCCGAGGTGACGGATCGGGCACGACGTGGCGCCCATCAGCGGGCCGATATCGGTGGACCAGCGCCAGCCAGGCTCGAATCGGCAGTGACCGACAGTGGCGTCGCCGAGGTCGACGGTCTCGAACCGAACCCTCGGCGCCGTGCGGACGTCGTCGGGGGCCGCGAAGCTCTTGGCCTGCAGTCGGGGCATTCCGGCCTGCCTCCAGGGGAAGACGGCAGAGACCGCCACATCATGCGGTCTCGGCTCGGAACGCGTTGCCGGCGCTCGAGGTTCGAGGGTCAGTCGGCCAGGGCGTAGGCGACCGCCGCCGCCACGTCCATCGCCCGCGCGTCCGCGCGAGCCGCCTCGGCCTCCGTTGCCACGAGGCTGTTCACGACGTCCGCGAGGAGCCGCGTCGCCCGCTCGGCCTCGGCCGGGCGCTGCGCGACAAATTCGCGCGCGCGCAGCTCCCGCGCGGCGAACAGCAGCCGGGCGGCCCGCCCGGGCCGGTCCGCGTGCACGGCGGCCTCGCCGAGCGCGTCGAGGGCGTCTGCCAGCGCGTCAACCGCACCGAGCTCGGCGAGGTGAGGAAGCGCCGAGTGGAGCTCGGCCACCCCCGTCCGGTCGTCCCCCGCCCAGATGTGCACGGCCCCCAGGCCCGCCCGGGTGAACGACTCAGCTCCGTGGGAACCGATCCGTGCGTCGTGCTCGAGCGCCTCCTGGTAGAGCGCGATGGCCTCCGCGTAGTCGCCGCCGGGCAGCCGCCACGACCGCCAGGTTGCTCAACGTGGTTGCGAGGACCCGATCGAGGCCAAGCCGCGTCTTCAACGCCAGGCTCTCGCCGAAGGAGCTGCTCGGCCCGGTCGAGGTCGCCCAGCGAGTAGGCGACCACGCCGAGGCTGTTGAGCGTCCCGGCAGCCCCGGCCTCGTCGCCGGCGGACTGCTGGATCGCGAGGGCCGCTTCGAGCCGCCGATCCGCGCCCGCCGGGTCGCCCAGGTCGTCGAGGAGGACACCCGCCCAGCCGAGGGCCGCTGCCCGAACGTCGGGCGCCGCCCCATCCGCATGGGCGAGAGCCCGCTCCAGCCACGCCGACCCCTCCCGCAGCCGTCCGCGGATCCACCAGAACCGGCCCAGCCGGGCGGCGAGCGCGACGGCGAGGCCGGCCCGGTTCGGCTCGACGGGCTCCAGCAGCGCCCAGGCGAGGGCGGCGCGGGTGTCGTCCTGGGCCTGTTCGAGGGCAGCCAGGGCGGCGGCCTCCTCCGCGCTCCCGATCGCGGCCGTCCAGCGTCCAACAGCGTCGAGCCAGTAGCGCGCGTGCGCCTCGCGGACGGCTACCGCCGACGCCGACGCGTCGAGCATCTCGACCGCCAGCTCGCGGATGGCACCGAGCAGCCGGAACCGCGGCTCGGCCGTCGGTGCCGCGGTGAGCAGGCTTCGATCGACGAGCCGCTCGAGGGCGTCGAGCACGTCCAGGTGAGGGCCGGCGATCGCCTCGACGGCGTCCAGGTCGAACGACGAGGCAAAGACCGCGATCCGCTGGAGCACGTCCTGGTCGGCGGCATCCAGCAGCCCATAGCTCCAGGCGATCGTGTCCCGGAGGGTTCGCTGGCGGGCCGGGGCGTCCGCGACGCCACCGGTCAGGACCGGCAGGAGACGGGTCAGGCGCGCCAGGATGGCCGCCGGCGTGAGCGTCCGCATGCGGGCCGCGGCGAGCTCGATCGCGAGCGGGAGCCGGTCCACGCGGTCGCAGATGGCGGCGATCGTCTCGAGGTCGACATCGGCGACCTCGAGCCCGGGCCGGGCGGCGCGGGCTCGCTCCAGGAACAGCGCCACCGCGGGTCGCGGTTCCGCGGCGCCAGGATCTCGGGCAGCGAGCGGCCCGAGCGGGTATTCGTGCTCGGCGGCGATCCGCAGGGGCGACCGGCTCGTCACGAGGAAGCACGTCAGCGGAGTCGCGGCCGTGATGGCACCCAGCGCGGCGCCGAGCCCCGGCACCCGGTCGGCCGTATCGAGCAGGACGAGCAGGCGCCGAGGCCGGAGGTCGTCGATCACCTGGTCGAGCGGGGACGCGGCGAGGGACGGGCGCAGCCCGAGGACCTCCGCCATCTGCTGCAGGGCCAGGTCGAGGTCGTTCACGAGGGCCAGGTCGAGGTAGAAGACCCCGTCGGGGAAGGCGGGGGCGGTCTCCCGGGCCACCCGGACGGCGACGCGCGACTTGCCGACGCCCCCGGGGCCGGTGATCGTCACGACGCGCACGGAGGTGACGAGGGCCTGGAGGTCGTTGCCCTCGGCCGCCCGGTCGACGAGCCGCGTGGGCTCGACCGGGAGGTTCGTCGGGGCGGTCTCGATCGATCGGGGCGGCCGGGGATCGTCACGGAGGCCGTCGATGCGGAGGCGCCAGATGTGCTCGGTGCCGACGTCCTTCAGCCGGTGTCGTCCCACGTCGACGAGCGTCAGGTCAGCGGGCAGGCGCTCCGCCACGGCCTTGCGGGCGGCGTCGGACAGGAGCACCTGGCCACCGTTCGCGGCATCCGTAATCCGCGACGCACGGTTGAGGTCGATCCCCACGTACTCCCCGCCGGCCAGGATCGCGCGGCCGCTGTGGATCCCCATCCGGACATGGACCTGGACCCCCGCGGGCCAGGCGTGAGCCGCGAGGGCCCTCTGAAAGTCGGTGGCCGCGAGCACGGCGTCGAGGGGCTCGTTGAACAGCACGAAGAACGAGTCGCCCTTGGTCGACACCTCCGTGCCCCCGCGGGCGGCGATCGCCTGCCGGGCCAACCGATGGTGGCTGTCGAGAACGGGCCCGTAGGCGTCCGCCAGCTCCGCGACGAGCCGCGTGCTCCCCTCGATGTCGGTGAACAGGAACGATCTCGTGGTCGCGTCCGACACCCCCGCCTCCAGGGCGCCGATCGTATCGCCATGGCCGGGTCGCGGCCAGCCCCAGAACGCCCAGAACCTGACGATCAGGCCGCTGTGCGTCGTCGCGCCCCGCGGCATTGACGGCGGACCTGCTGCCGTCCGATGAGGTCGCCAGCGGCGACGCGCTGGTCGGCGAGGTCGATGCCTGTCAGCGCACAAGGAGACGCGGCCGGTCCCGACGCGCGGCTGACCATCACGTCAAACCCACGGGTAGCCACGAACCCACGCCGGGCAGACAGGAGACTGGCTGACCGTTGTTGCAAGGCATTCGAAAGGTGCAGCTCGAGCTCCGCGTCGCCGATGCGATGACAGCCAGGTCAGCATCTGCTGTCCGGGTTACGTGTGCCGGCCGAATCGTGCTGACGACGGTCGGCCCAATGAGGAGGAGAACCCATGCACCGGCGTCGATTTGCGCTCTCCCTGGTCGTCCTCTTCGCGCTCGTGGGGACGCTGCTGGTGACCGCACCCGTCCTCGCGGGTGGTCGGCCGTTCACGACGACCCTCGCGGGGCCCAACGAGGTGCCCGCGGGCGATCCGGACGCGACGGGCACGGCCACCGTCTGGGTCAACCCGGGGACCGGGACCGTGTGCTACGCGTGGTCGGTGACCAACGCCGCAACACCGATCCTGGCGGCGCACATCCACCATGCCCTCGCTGGTGTGGCGGGCGCGGTCGTGGTACCTCTCCCGCCCACGGGTCCCTCCAGCGGCACGGGCTGCACCACCGGTGTCACCCGCAGCCTCGCCCTCGATATCATCCGCCATCCCGCCGACTATTACGTCAACACCCACAACGCGGAATTTCCGGCGGGCGTGGCTCGCGGCCAGCTGTCACGGACGCCCTGATCCTTCCCGCCGCGTGACCATGGGCACTCCGGGGCCTCCCCCGTTGGCCGGACGGCTCGCCCCTGGTCACCTGCGGGGCGCGGCAGATCAGCGGAGGATCGCGTAGCGGTAGGTCAGCTGGACCTTCGCAACGTCGAACCTGTGGGGTGCGCCCGTGTTCTCGACGTAGACCGTCCCGTACGTCGTGCGCCTGTCGGGTCACCCAAGTGACCAATGGCGCCCTGCAACCGATCCGTCGGCCCGCGATCGGATCTGCAGGCCCTCCGAGAATGCAGCTGTCGCTCGCGTCGTCCCGCGAGGAGTGCAGGTGCCAACGCGATGAGTTCGCTTGTCGGGGTGTTCATGCTCGTCATGGGCGCCGGGATCGCGGGGATCTGGGCGGTCGACATCGCCCGTAGCCCTGAAGTCGACCGCACCCGCGGCCTCTTGCGGGCCCGCGACCGGTCGAACGGTTCGCTCCTCCTTCCACACTGGATGGCGGAGTACGCGACGGCTCTTCTGCTCCTGGCCGGAGGGATCGGGCTCGTGTTCGCGACCGCGCCGGGCGCGTGGAGCTGGCTCGTGCCCATCGGGCTCGGCGCCCTCGCCTACACGTCGCTGAACAGCCTCGGCTGGGTCCTCGCTGATCGATCTCGCGCCGCCTACGGGATCCCGATGGCGATCGGCCTCGTCGGTGCGATCGCATCGATCGGCCTGCTGATCGCTGGCTCGCTGATCGAACTCCCGGCGGCATGACGACGACCGGCGGTCAGCGTGCTCGCACCGACTGTCTACTCACCCCGCAGGGGACGCACGACATGAGTCAGGGAGGCACGTCCGGATGAACCAACGCACAGCCATCGACGGCGGGCTTCTTGGACGGGCGCCCTGGGTCCTGTCGGTGCTGCTGCTGGTCGCTACCGGCGTGGCGGCGATCACGGCGCTCGCGATGCCGGAGCTTCTCCACGGCCCGGCGGTGATGGTGGGCTCGATGCGCGGCACGGCCCTGGTCGTGCTCGTCCTCGCTGTGCCCATCGTCATCCTGGCCATGAGATCTGCGCGCAACGGCCGGTTGCTGGGCGTCATCGGCTGGATCGGAGGCGTCGCGTTCATCGCCTACCAGGGATGGATGTTCCTGTTCGCCATCCCGTTCAACGGCCTGTTCCTCGTCTACGTCGCGATGTTCGCGTTTGGCTTCTGGGGGTTCGTCGCACTGCTCATCGGCCTGCGCGCGGAGGCCTATGCAGCGTCGTTCGCAATGACGCTGCCCGCACGGCTGCTCGGGGGATGGATGATCGCGTCGTGCGTGGCGTTCTACGCGCTGTGGCTCAAGAACGTCGTGCCTGCTTCGCTCGACAGCGAGGCTCCGGCGTTCCTGGCCGGCACGGGCATGGTGACGCCCACGAACTACGTCCTCGACATGGCGCTCTTCCTCCCGTTCACGATCGTTGTCGCCGGCGCCCTCTGGCGGCGGACGCCGTGGGGCCTCGTGATGGGCGGCGCGATGCTGCTGATGCTCGTCCTGGAATCGGTCGCCATCGCGGTCGACCAATGGGTCGGAGCGGCTGCCGATCCCGGCTCGTCGGTCGCCTCGTCCGCCGTAACGCCGTTGTTCCTCGTCGTCGCGGCGATCAGCGCAGCCGCGTTTGCGCTCTGGTATCGCGGGACGATCCGGACGCCGACCCGGTCGGCAACGGCGCCCGCCTGATCCCGGGTTTCGGGGCCATCGAAGATGGCTCGCCTATCGGCGGCGTGGCGGCGCTCGTTCGAGCCCTGAAGGCCGCCTGACGGTGGTTGGCGTCGGGATCTGACCGTCATCCGGAGCCCTGGCCGACTCACCTCGCAGACGGGACCGGAGCCGCTTCAGCAGTCCAACGGCTGGACGGAACGTGCTCGTCCCGAGGTATCGCGTGACAGCCGCCGCGCGTTCTGCGCGCAAGACGCGGGCCGGCGCCGCAGAACCGCGGCCGCGGGTCCTGCGGCTGAGCCGCGCCTCCTATCGGCCGGCAGACCAGGTCCTGCCCCGAGCGGCGGCGACCGGGCGTACGAGCGCGGCGACCACCCGGAGCACCAGCCAAGGTGGCGACGTTGGTCGGATGACGTCCGCGGAGGCGTCGAGCATCGCCGGCACATCGAGGAGCGCGGGCATCCCCTTCTCATCGAGCCGTCCTTCGTTGGCGAGATGGAACAGCAGCTCGAAGAAGGCGCGAGTCTCGAGCGCGGGCCGGAATTCCTGGATGTAGTGCGCCTCCTCGGCGCCGGCATTCCAGAAGCGGTGGCGCACCCCGGCGGGGATCGTCATGGTGCCCGGCGCGGCCACCGTTCGAGCAGCGCCGTCCACCTCGAAGACGAGCTCGCCCGCAGACAGCTCGATGTGGCTCTCCTGCCTCGGATGCGTGTGCTCCGGCTCCTTGGCGCCGGTTGGCGGGCTCCAGCACTCGATGCGCAGCACTTCCGGCGAAGACGAGGCGAAGTGCATCCGCTGTCCGGTCCGTGAGTTGACGATTGTCGACGTGTTCTCGGGCGGCCGAGAGGACATGGGACGCTCCTTTGATGCGGTAACCTAATAAGGTTACCGTAGTATAGTGGCGTAATGAATGCAACCCCCCGGCTTCCGATCGGCCAACTGCTCGGGCGACTCCTCCAATCGTTTCGCCGGGAGCTCTACCGGCGCGCACAGGAGGGCGGCTACGGCGACATCCGCGAGGCCCACCTCCAGGTGTTCGGCTCCATTGACTGGACGGGGACGCGACTGACGGACCTCGCCGCGCGCTCGAACATGACCGCGCCCGCGATGGGCGAGCTGGTCGACGATCTGCAGCGCGGTGGCTACCTGGAGCGGCGGCCCGACCCGACGGACCGCCGCGCCAAGCTCGTGCGTCCGACGCGCAAGGGCCGGCGCTTCCTCGTGGAGGGACTCCGGGCGGTCCGCGAGATCGAGGCAGCGTATGCCGGCACGATCGGCGACGAGCGTTTCGCGGCGATGCTGGGCGCGCTCCAGGATCTCGTTGATGCCCAGCCGGCGGGGTGGTCCCGAGCGCCTGCGGGCCGACCCCGATGACCTGACCGCCGACGTCACGCGTCGAGCACGCGGGAACAGCAAAACGGGCGAGGCGGGCCCGAGTGCGATCGACCACTTCCGGTCGTTTGGCATCATGCAGCGGTGAGTTTCGCAAGCACCGGCCGGTGTCGGCGTCGGCTCCTGGATCGAACGACGAGCCCGGGTCGATCCGGATCGCCCCGCGCTCATCGCCGGGGGTCAATCGGTGACCTACGGGAAGCTGGCCGAGCGGATCCGCCGGCTGGCGTGCGGCCTCGATCGCCTCGGGGTCGTGCACGGCGATCGGGTCGCGTGGCTTGGCCCGAACCACGGCGCCTTCCTCGAGGCGTTCTTCGCGGCCGGCGCGCTGGGCGCCGTCCTGGCCCCGGTCAATCACCGTCTGGCGTCGAACGAGCGAGCCCTGGTCCTGGAGGACTCCGAGCCCAAGGTGCTGATCGAGCATCGCGCCGTGTCGCCCACCCGCGCGCCCGCCTCGGTCCGCCAACGCCTCGTCGTCGGCCCGGGCGTCGTGGCGGGCGCCATCGACTACGAGGCGTTCGTCGCGGGGTCGCCGGACCACGTGGTCGACGCGCGCATCGACCTCGACGACCTGCTGTTCCTGCCCCACACCTCGGGCACCACCGGGTCTCCCAAAGGGGTGATGCTGAGCCACGGCAACGTCACCTGGAACGTCGTCAACTTCCTGTCGCGCGCCGACTTCAGGGGCGACGACGTCACGATCGCGATCGCCCCGTTCTTCCGGGTCGGCGGCACGGGCGTCAACGTCCTGCCCGTGCTCTTCCTCGGCGGCACCGTCATCGTGCCCGACGACGTCACCGGTGACGGGCTTCTCGGGGTCGTCGAACGGCATCGTGTCAGCGTCGGCTTCGGCAACCCGGACGTGCTTGACGAGCTGGTGCACGCGGATCGATGGCCGATCGCCGACCTGTCCAGCATCCGGTTCATCCTGACCGGCGGCGCACCGGTGCCCGACCGGTTGATCCGCGCGTACCACGACCGCGGGGTCGCCCTGGTCCAGGGCTACGGGCTCTCGGAGGCAGGTCCCCTCGTGCTGCTCCTCGACGCCGAGCGTTCGCTCCGCAAGGTCGGGTCGGCCGGTCGACCGCCCCTGCTCGTCGATATCCGGATCGTCGATCACAACGGGCACGATGTCGAGCCTGGCCAGACCGGCGAGCTGCTGGCGCGTGGCCCCAACGTCATGTCCGGGTACT
Source organism: uncultured Chloroflexia bacterium (assembly GCA_963776355.1). Taxonomy (GTDB): domain Bacteria; phylum Chloroflexota; class Limnocylindria; order Limnocylindrales; family CSP1-4; genus CTSoil-043. The sequence goes on from CAVZLU010000006.1 coordinate 1,082,545, forward strand.
GGCGTCGACCGGCCGAGACCGGCGCGGTGTTGATGGCAGATGGCTGGCTGCGCACCGGTGACGCGGCACGCATGGACGACGACGGCGATGTCTGGATCGTCGATCGCGTCGACGCCAGCTTCGTCGCCGGCGGTCGAACGGTGTATCCCGGCGATGTCGAGCGCCAGCTCATGACCCATCCCGCGGTCGCCGACGCCGGGGTCGTGCCGATTGCCACCCCCGATGGCGACGTGGTCGGGGCGGCGATCGTCGTCCTGCGGCACGGGAGCTCGGTCGCCGAGACCGAGCTCCTCGAGTTCGCTCGCCGGCGCCTCGCCCCGCACGAGGTGCCATCCTCGATCACGTTTCGGGACCGGCTTCCGAGGAGCTCTGTCGGCAAGCTGCTTCGAGCCGACCTGCGCGCTCTCCTCGAATAGGCGGGTCGCCGGGAGTGCCGACCCCGCGGAGCCGAAGCACCTGGCGCGCCCGCGCGCGGATCGCCTGCCGCGACCGCCTCTGTCACTTCGAGCATTCGTGCAGCCGTGTGACGAACCTATACTCCGCGTGCCAACCACGCTTGTGAGGACTTGAGGCCGGTCCAGCCGTCTCCTCCTGGCGGGCGGTCCGAACGGAGCCTGATACGCGGTGATGCTCGACGGTCCCTCGCGTATCGCGACTTTCGCAAGCTACCTGCCGCGCGGCGTGCTCCAGCGTGTGGCCTCGCTGGGCGGGCTGCCCGAGGAACCTCACGCCGAGACGTTCCCGGCGGCGCTCCTGCTCGTGGACATCACCGGCTTCACGGCCCTGACCGACGCGGCCGTTCGAGGCGGGGCTGCCGGCACCGAGCGACTCGCCCGATCACTCAACGTCTTCCTCGCGCGGATCATCGAGATCGTCGCCGATCACGGCGGCGACGTCGCCAAGATCGTCGGCGACGCACTCCTGCCGGTGTGGCCGGCGATCGCGGAAGACCTGGCGACGGTCACCCAGCGGGCGGCGCTGTGCGGGCTGGCCATCGCGACGGAGCTGGGTGAGCTCGAGCTGGAGGGCGATTCCCGCTGTCGCTGAAGGTCGGCCTGTGCGCCGGCGAGATCGCGGCCGCCCACGTCGGCGGACTCGACGGTCGATGGCTGTTCCTGATAACGGGCGACGGGGTCGGCCAGCTGTCCGAGCTCGAGTCTCATCTTGCGACGGGCGCCGTCGATCGCCTCGCCGCAGGCCTGGGGCGCGGTCGGCGATCGGTTCGTCGGCCGGGCGCTCGACGGGGGCCGCGTCCGGATCGACTTGGCGCGGGAAGCACTCGCGCCCCGGCCGCTCGACACCGCTGACGCTCCGACCTGACCGGGAGGCAGCGGTCCGGGCCTACATCCCCGAGGTCTGCCTGGCGCGACTCGATGCCGGCCAGGCCGACTGGCTCGCCGAGCTGCGCCGGACGACCGTGGTCTTCGTCAGCGTTCGGGGCGTCGCCGACACGACCCCCGACACCGTGCCTCGTGCTGCACCGCCTGGCCAGGGCCGCGCAGCGCGTCCTGAAGCGCTACGACGGCTGGCTCAAGGAGATCACCATGGACGACAAGGGCACGACCCTCGTCGCCGTGTTCGGAGTCGCTCCCTTCACCCACGAGGACGACCCGGCCAGGGCCGTTCAGGTGGCGCTGGCCCTGCAGGCGGAGATCCGCGAGCTGGGCCTCAGTGCCGGCGTCGGGATGGCCACCGGCCTGGCGCTGTGCGGCCCGGTGGGCAATGCCACGCGGCGTGACTTCGCCGTGTTGGGCGGGCACGTCAATCTCGCCGCACGGCTCACGCAGGCATCGGGCGACGACTGGGTCCTGTGTGATGCCGCGACGCACGACTCGACGCCTGCCGGTCGAGCTCTTCGAGCGGCTGCCGGCCTTCGTGCTGAAGGGCTCGCGGCACCGATCGACGTGTACCGCGTTAGCTCCGCCCAGCAGCCGCCCGATCGCTCGTCGGCGATCGTCGACCGCACCGGCGAGCTGCTACCGCCGTCTCGGCACTCGACGCAGCCCGGACCGGGACCGGAGGCCTGCTCGTGATCGAGGGCGAGCCGGGGATCGGCAAGTCGCGCCTCGTCGAGGAGCTCGTGCGCCACGCGCGGTCGGCTGCGGTGCGCCCGCTCGTGGGGCTGGCCGCCGAGATCGAGGCATCGACTCCCTATCACGCCTGGCGGACGGTATTCGAGGGCTTGCTCGGTCTCGACGCCGCCCCCGACCTCGCTGCTCGCCGACGCATCGTCCTCGAGACCTTGCTGCCGGACGAATCGATGACGATGCTGGCGCCCCTGCTCAACCCGATCCTGTCGATCGACCTCGAGGACAACGAGGTGACCTCCCAGCTCAGCGGGGCCGTGCGGGCGGACAACACGAACGACCTCCTCATCCGGGTGCTCGGCAGGGACGCCGCGACGCGGCCGACGATGGTCGTCCTGGAGGATGCCCACTGGCTCGACTCGGCCTCGTGGTCGTTGGTTCTCCAGGTGCGGAGGGTGATCCCGCCGCTGCTCGTCGTGCTCACGATGCGGCCCAACGTCGACCCGGCAGCCGACCCCGTGGGCAGCCTTGCGCGGCGAGACGACGACGCTGCATCTCCGTCCGCTGTCGGCCGATGACGCGATCGCCCTGGTCGGCGAGCGGACCGGGGCCGCCCGGATCAGCGCGCCGGTCGCCGCGATCGTCCGGGAGCGCGCCGAGGGCAATCCACTGTTCATCGAGCAGCTCACCTTCGCAATGCGGGACGCGGGCCAGATCGTCGTCGACAGCGGGCAGGTCCGGGTGGCCCCGGGCGTCGCCGATCTCGAGACATCGATCACTCCCGACACCGTCCAGCGCGTGATCACCTCGCGGCTCGATCAACTCCCGCCGGGCGAGGCGATGACGATGAAGGTCGCCAGCGTGATCGGTCCAAGGTTCGCCCTGCGGACGCTGACCGAGATCTACCCCCTGCCGACCGAGGCGAGCACCCTGCTCGGCCACCTCGACACGCTGAGCCGCCTGGATCTGGTCGCGCCGAGCCCTTCGGCGGCCGAACCAACCTGGGAGTTCGGGCACGTGATCACCCAGGAGGTCGCGTACAACCTGATGCTCGCCTCGCAGTCACAGCGAGCTCCACCGCAGCCTGGCGGAGTGGTACGAGCGGACGTACGCGGCGGACCTCTCTCCCTACCACGTGTTCCTGGCGCATCACTGGAGGAAGGCTGGCGACCCGTCCCGCGCGATCGATCACCTCGAGCTGGCCGGGGCGCAGGCGCTGCGGACCTTCGCCAACGAGGAAACGATCGTCGCTCTCGAGGAGGCGTTGTCCCTCGAGGCACAGGCCGGGCTGGAGATCGACTCCTCGAGGCGGGCTCGGTTGCGCCTCCAGCTCGGCGACGCCTACGTGAACATGTCGCGCTATCGCGAGGGCCGGGAGCACCTCGAGGCCGGGCCTGCGGCTCATGGAGCGCGCGGCGCCATCGACGCGACCAGGGCAGGCCGCGGCGGTCCTGTGGGCCGTGCTGCGCCAGCTCGTCCGGCGAGCGGGCCTCGTGCGGCGCAGCCGCCAGCTTGAGCTCGGCCGAAGAGGACGAATTCGTGGCTGTCTGCCGTGGGTACGAGCGGCTCGCCGAGGCGTCGTACTACAGCCGCGAGACGCTGCTGCCGCTCTACTGCGTGATCCGCATCCTGAACGAGGCCGAAGCCTCCGGCATCCCGGCCGAGATCGCCCGGGGGTTCGCCGGCACGGGCGCCCTGTTCGGCGTCGTGCCGCTGCCGAGGGTGGCCGAGTGGTATCTGCGACGCGCACTCGAGCGATCTGAGCGAGGTGGACGATCTGACGACCCACGAGATCGTCGAGATCGTCGTCGCCTTCTATGACATCGGTGTCGGCAAGTGGGATCTCGCTCGCGAGCGGCTCGAGGCGGTCCGCCAGAACGCTCAGCGGCTGGGCGACCGCCGCCGGCTGGACGACGCGATCGGCAACCTCGCGGAGCTCGAATCGTTCCGGGGATCCTTCGCTGCCGCGGCGGCCCTGGCCGACGAGCTGATCGGCAACGCGACCGCCCGGAACGACGATCGCTACCGGGCGGAGGCCCTGGCCGAGCAGGCCAACAGCTCGTGGCAGCTGGGCGAGGCGGAGACCGCGCTCCGTTCACTCGGCGCTCTGGAGCCGCTCATGGCCGGCGGCCTCGAGCTCACCGACGAGCTCAGGATCAGGATCGGCGGACTCAGGGCGCTCATCCACGCCGACCGCGCGGACTGGCAGGCTGCCAGGGCCGCGGCCGACCAGGCGATGGAGCTCACCGCCCACCAGCGGCCAACCTACTTCGGGACGTTCCTGGGCTATGCCGGCCCCGCCGACGTGTACCTGTCGCTCTGGGAGGCCGGCCAGGCGGGCGCCGATGGGCGACAGCGAGCCGCCGACGCCCTGGGTCGACTCCGCGGGTACGCCGGCGTCTTCCCTGTCGGACGGCCGCGCTCGGCCCTGCTCGAGGGGCGTCACGACTGGCTGCGCGGCAGGCGCGATGCGGCGATGCGATCGTGGGATCGGGCCCTCGAGCTCGCCGAACGGCTCTCGATGCCCTACGAACAGGGCCTGGCCCACTATGAGATCGCGCGTCACCTGGACCCGAGCCATGGCGCCCGGGCCGGCCATCTGGCTGCTTCCTGCGACATCTTCGGTCCGCTGCACGCCACGCGCGACCTGGCCAGGGTGGGCAGGATCGAAGGCGGCGGTGGGCAAGTCGGCTGAGATCATGGCCGACCATTACCCGCCCGAGCTCAGGAACCTCGTCCGGCGAGCGATCCTGCGGAGCCAGCGGCGCCTTCACCTCGAGGCGCCCACGCTCGCCGGGCACTCCCTCGTGTGGATGCGCAGGCTGGCCGGCGGCACCGACCCGGAGGCCTACTTCGTTCATCCCGAGGCCTTTCCGATGTTGCTCCTGCCGTGGTGGTTGGAGTCGACGATCCGGCGTGCGCCGGCACGAGGATTCCAGCGAGACGTCGTCTACTCGACGGTCAGCGGCTACTACTTCGTACGGATGATCGACGACGTCATGGACGGGGAACGGCCGCCCGGGGCGCAGGTCCTGCCCGTGCTGACGTTCCTTCACGCCGAGTTCCAGCAGACGTACTACCGCTATTTCCCGCTCGGCCATCCGTTCTGGGAGGCGTGTCACGAGTGCCACGCTGGCATCGGCGGAGATGGCCTCGCGCGATGCCGCGCTGGCCACGATCGATCGGACGCGCTTCCTCGAGGTCAGCGCCCGGAAGATCGCCGGGGCCAGGGTGCCCATCGCCGCGGTCTGCCATCGCTATGAGCGAACCGACCTTGTCGACCCGTGGTTCGCATTGGTCGACCTGCTCGGCCGCTGGCACCAGATGCTCAACGACATCCGGGGCTGGAGCCGCGACCTCGACGGCGGCCGACCGACGTATTTCCTGTCCCAGGCAGCGGCTGAGCGTCGGCCCGGACGGCTCCATCGCCGAGTGGGTGATCGGCGACGGCCTGGCCTGGGGCGCGGCGCAGCTCGACGAATGGATGAGCGCGCTGCTCGAGCTGGCCGACGGGCTGGGCAGTCCGCCACTGACGACGTATCTCGAGGAGCGAGGAAGGCTTCTCGCCACCGAGTGGCGGGCGCTGCAGCCAAGCCTCGCGGCGCTCCGGCGCCTGGCCTGGGCGATGCGATGAGGACTGCCTCGAGGCGCGACTACACTGGCAGTCATGCTCGACGATGAACACCGCATCCGGGTCGCGCTCGAGCTGAACGCGCTGCATTCGACTGGCGCAATCGGCGACGCACTCGAGGCTGCCCGCATCGGCACCGGGACGCCGATCTATGACCTGAATGGCGAGCTGCTATACGAACGCATCCCGCTGTCGGGCAGGCGCGGCGCGGGCTACGCCGACATCGCCTTTCACCCCGCGATGGGCGGCGTGCTGATGGCCGTCTCCCACGGGAGCAAGTGGGACGCGAACGCCATCCTGAAGGAGGCGCGCACCGAGCTGGCTCGTCAGGGCGGCGAGGTGGGGCGGCCCAAGCCTGATGCGATGCGCTTCGTGGCCTTCTGCTACCCCAAGCTCGCCGTGCAGTTCCTGGCAGGGGACCAGGAAATCGCCATGCTCGAGTGGAAGACCTGGCGACAGGTCCCGCGCGGACGGCAGCGCATGCCGGGCGAGCTGCCCACGTTCTTTGAGCGTTCGTCATTTCTCGATAGCCAGACAGACGAGGCGAGGGCGCGCCGACGGAGGCGCTTCAAGAGGCGCGCGGACGAGCTCCTGACGATCCCGAATCGACATGAAGTCTCGCACGACCGGGTCGCCGTACGGCCCTTTGCCGATCACGTCGGGGTGAAGCCCCCGGAAGAGGTCCTCGACCGGCGCGAGGTGCACTTTTCGAGACACAGCATTGACCACCATGTCTGCTACGAGCGCCAGGGACAGCGGAACTCGCACTGGTGCGTCGCAGCAAGCGTGAAGATGCTGCTCGACTTCTACCGGTACGAATACACGCAGGATCAGCTCGCAGCGAAGCTTGGCCTGGGCACGAACAGGAAGCCGGCGGAACTGGCCGACTTCCATGCGGCGAAGATCTGCGACGTCGTCAAGTCGCTCTCGGGCAATGCCCTCGAGGTGACGATGAAGCGCAACCCCACGTGGACCGACTTCCGTCGCGAGATCGCCGCCAACCGGCCGGTTGTCGCCTTCTTGCCGGGTCACGCGCGCACGATCGCCGGATACACGGAGACTCGTCCGCTACCTCACCACCTGAGTACGTCTCGCGGCTACCTCGTCTACGACCCTTCGCCGCCCACCACCGGGGTGACGCTCTGGGAGAGTATCGACGTGCACATCTACACGGTCGCCTTCATGGCGCGGCTGGTTCACGCGTGATCGAGATCTGAAGACGGCGCCGCGTGATCTCGCCTGCTCGTCGCTGGCGACGAGGTCCTCGGGCGATCCGTCCGAGCGAATCGGGTCGGTTACCTCCCGGAATGGTTCGGCCGAGGGTCGAGGCGAGACCTATACTCGCCGCGCACAGGGAACGGAAGCGGGCAGGGAGGTGGCGCGCGATGGCCTCGGACCAGTTCAACGAGCTCCTCGGACGGGCGCTTATCGATGACGACTTCCGTAAGCGGCTCCTGAATGCAAAGACGCGGCTCGCCGCGGTGAAGGAGATCACTGGCAAGGCACCGACCAAGGTGCAGACCGAGGCACTCGACAAGGCGATCGACGCGCTCCAGGACCTGCACGGCTCATTCGGCGAGGGCGTCGGCGCCGCGTAGCCGGAGCCTGACCCGCGAACGTCGACCACAATCGCGAACCGCGGCGCTCGCGAGCCGCGTGTCGTGTGGCGCGATGCGCAGTCGCGTGAGCGGGAACGCCTCTGGCCGGACGTCGAGCGGTTCCTGAGCGGTCTGCCACCGCGACTCTTCAACCAGGCCAAGCTCCTCGAGTACGACCTCGCGCTCCGGTATTCCACGAGCGGTCAGTTCAGAGACATCTTCCTGGGCGCCGACCAGTTTCCCGCCCTGTCGATCGGCATCTGGCTGATCGACGACCTCTCCCTGGCGGTCGGCGCGAGGCGCGGAACGGGCCGTGCGACACCTCTTCCTCGCGGCGGTCCTCATCGCGGCGCGTTCCCACACGATCGCGTGCGTACTCGACCGATCGTCGTTCTACGACGCCGAGCATCTCGCCCTCGTGCAGCTCCTCTCGGAGCGCTCCTTCGCGGAGCTCGCCCGTGTCGCTCCTTCGTCGTCGAGGTCCTGGGGCATGCGGGAGATCGTCGCCCTCGACGGCCTCGAGGCGATGCTGGACGAGCCGCAGAGGCGGCGGGCCCTCGACGTGCCCGACGAACCCGACGCGTACCTGGCCCCTCGCTGGTCTTCCCTGGGCAGGCTGATCGGTCTCGCGGCCCTCGAGCTCGGCCAACGGCACGAGAGCGTGCCCGCAGTGAATGCCATGCTGGACGCCGTGGCGGCCGCATTCGAGATCAAGGCCAGCCTGTCGTCGATGCACACCGACCTGCTGCAGGGCCGCCCAACCTATCCGATCGCCGTGATCGCCCAGGCCGCGGGCCTGTCCCTGCAGCCCTGGCCGGGCGCGACGCTCGTGCTCGGGGCAATGGTGGCGACGAGCTCGCTCGGGACCATCCTCGACGGCGCGCTCGCCCGGGTTCGAGAAGGCCGCCGGCTCGCCGTCGATCTCGATCTGAGCACGTTCGCCGGATACCTGGCCGATGTCGAGGCAGGCTTCGAGGCGAGCCTGCCAGCCATCGCCTCCACCGACCTTCCTGTGACTCGCGGCGCCTCGGGCGAACGAGGTCAGCCGCGACGGCCCACCGTCCCCCTGGTGACGATCGCGCATCCCCCACTGAAGAAGGCTATCGCGATGGCCGAGGGATTCCTCCTGTCGGATCTGTCCTTCCGCGAGAGTTGGGAGTGCCACCGGGAGGGGATGTTCGGAGCCCCCGCCGTCGCATCACGGTTTCCGGCCGGCCTGATCCTCGAGATCCTCTGCGCCCAGGGGCAGCGCCTGTCCGCCCAGGTCGACGACTTCCTGGCTTTTCACCGCGGCCAACCGCTTCCGCTACTTCGATCATCCCTGGTCGGACGTCGACTCGGACACGATCGGCGTGTTCCTGCGCCTGGCTCGCTATGCCACCTCCGGCAGCAGCCACGGCGAGGCAGCAGCGGCCGTCCTGGCCTGCCTCGAGCGAGAAGTCGCGAGGATCGGTCGAGTCCCGGTCTGGATCGCCAACTGCGAGGGAAGCCCCGAGGACCGGCCGTTCATCCGGGATCTCGGTGAGGGCTGCGGCACCGTGGGCGCCCACCTGCTGCTGGGCCTGTTGGCCTACGAGCCCGAACGCTACGCGAAGACGATCGGTCGCGGGTCGATCCAGCTGCTGGATCGCATCGTCGACGTCGGCCTGGGTGCCAACGTGAACTACCCGCCGGCGTTTGCCCTGGCGACGTTCGGCCGCCTGACCGCCGCGATCGAGGATCCGCGGCTCGGGCCGGGCTTCGGCGACGAGGTGAGGCGCCGGGCCAGGATGGCCCGGCGGGTGCTCGTGGACGAGCTCGACCGGGCGATCGCGAGGCGGTTTCTGAGCGCGCAGCAGGCGGCCTTGCTCACGATCGCCTGTCTCGACCTGGACTGCCGGGAGAAGCTCGATCCCAATTGGACGACGACAATCCTCAAGGCTCAGCGCTTTGATGGCAGCTGGGTCGGGGAGCCCTTCGCGGCGGCTCCGAACCGAGGGGTCGCCGTGACCTGGTACTCGAGCACGCTGCTCACGAGCGCGCTCTGCTACGAGGCGCTGATCCGGTCCGGGCCGGGGCCGGGGTCGGGCTAGGACGCCGCTGCCGGCCCTGCGGGTCCGGCTGCGAGCGAACTCGCGTCACGTCTCCCGTGGCGGGATGTTCTGGTTCAGCTGGAATACGTTGTCCGGCGAGGTGCTGGCGCGCCCGGAGGGATTTTGGCGCGGACGGACAACCGCACGGTACTGGTGATTGCGAAGCTGGATGGAATACGCTGTGCGCGTCCGGGATCCGGGGGGCCTGGGCCGGGGTTCGGAACCATCGCGTCTGCCGTCTCACGGCGCGGCGCCCGACCTGGGGGTGGTGATGGAGAGGTCGACCACGACGGGCCGGCTGGCAGCGGTCTTCGTCGCCGCCGTCGTCGCACTGGCCGCGTGCGCGGGCTCGCCCAGCCCGAGCCCCCACTCGTCGGTCATCCGCGTCCTCGGGTCCTGGGAAGGCCCCGAGATCGACGCCTTCAGGGCCGTGGTCAAGCCGTTCGAGGAGCGGACCGGCTACAGCATCGTCGTGAGCACGACGCGCGACCTCAAGGGAGCACTTGGAGCGCAGCTTCGAGGTCGGAGATCCGCCCGATCTCGCCGGCCTGCCGGGACCGGGCTACATGCTCGAGCTGGTCCGCAAGGGAATGCTCGTCAACCTCGCGGACGTTATCGACACCGGGAGGTACTTGTCCGAGACCGCACCAGGCTTCGTCGCTATCGGGACCGTGGAGGGCAAGCTCGCAGGCGTCTTCATGAAGGCGACGGTGAAGGGCCTCTTCTGGTACGACCCGGAGGTCATCCAGCCGGGCGAGCCCGAGTCATGGGACGACCTCCAGCACACCGCTATGACCGGCCACGGCGGGATCGCGCCCTGGTGCATCGGGCTCGCGTCCGACGCCTCATCCGGCTGGCCGGGCACGGACTGGGTGGAGGATTTCGTCCTGCGCCAGAGCGGGCCCCAGGTCTACGACGACTGGGTCGCGGGCCGGATTCGCTGGACGTCCCCGGAGATCCGCCGCGCCTTCCGGAGCTTCGGCACCGTCATCGACGACGCGGTCGTCGAAGGCGGCGTCCAGGGGGTCCTGCGCACGCACTTCAGCCGTGCCGGCGACGGGCTCTTCACCAACCCGGCCAAGTGCCTGTTCGCCCACCAGGCCACATTCATGTCGACCTTCCTCGACGAGGCCGTGGCGAAGGACGGAGGTCGCTACGACTTCATCCCGTTCCCGGACATCGAGCCGCGCTTCAGCGGAGCCCTCATCGGCGCCGGTGACCTGTTCGCGCTATCGAACGACACGCCCGCGGGGCGCGACCTCATCCGCTACCTCGTCAGCCAGGAGGCCCAGCAGCTGCTCGTCGAGCATGGCGGCGCGCTGTCGGGGAACCTCAAAGTGACCGACTATCCAAACGAGCTGGCCCGTCGCCAGGCCGAGCTGCTCGCGAACGCCACGATCCTCCGGTTCGATGCCTCCGACGCCATGCCGGACGTGATGAACGAAGCGTTCTGGCAGGCGATCCTCGACTTCACCGCCGACGAGTCCCGGCTCGACCAGATCCTCGCCCAGCTCGACGCCGTCCAGGCCGTGGCGTACAAGCAGGAATGATGGAGAGCACCAGGCGCGCGCGGGTCGATCCCGGGATGGCGCTGAGGTGGACGGCGACCATCGCCTGGCTGATCGCCGTCGTCGCAATCGTGGCCACGCTCGCGATCTACGCCGCGCGCGGCGTCTCCTCCCAGCCCACGGGCTTCGTCCAGGGCCCGCTTGGCGTGTCGGCCATCGCCATGACCGGCCTGCTGTACTCGTCCATCGGTGCGTTCCTCCTGCGTCGGCGTCCGCGCGACCGCATCGGATGGGCCCTGCTCGGCATCGGGATCGGCATGGCCGTCATCCTCCCGCTCGACCAGGTCGTGGAAGGCTCGATCCATGCCTTTCGCCCCGTGCCGCCGGTGACGCTCGTGACCGCGTGGGCGCTGACCGCGGTTCACATGCCGGCCTCGGGTGCCGCGGTCGTCCTCGTGACGCTCCTGTTCCCCACCGGCCACCTCGACTGGCGCTTCGGGCGGCAGACCCTCGCGCTGGCCGTCGTCGGCACCACGCTCCTCGCCGTCGGGTCGGCGCTCCGTCCCGAGGGAATCCTGTGGTATCCCACCCTGCCCAACCCGGTGGCGGTGCCCGCGTCGTTCGCCAGCCTCATCGGCCTGTTGTCGCTGGTGGGTGTCGGCGCCTTCGTCGGGTCACTTGCCCTTGCTGCGGGCTGCCTGATCTGGCGATACCGGAACGGAAGCGTCAGGCAGCGCCGCCTGCTTGCCTGGGTCGCGGTCGGAGCGACTGCCATGGCCGGCTCGGTCGCCCTCTTCTACATCGGTCGCTACGCCGGGACGGTCGCCGGCTCGCAGGGTGAGCGCCTGGCGTTCACTGCCGCCGTCGGGGCGGCGCTCCTGCCGCTCGCCATGTTCCGGTTCGCCACCGTCACGGCCTCGCAGGGGCAGGAGACCTTTGACCTGACCTTCCTGTTCACCGATCTGCAGGACTCGACCGCCATGTACGCCAGCATCGGCGACATGTTCGCCTTCGACCTCGTCCGCCTGCACTTCGACACGCTCACGGCGGTCGCACGGCGGCGCAGGGGCGCGATCGTGAAGACCATCGGAGACGCACTCATGGCGCGCTTCCTCGATCCGGCCGATGCCGTTCAGGCTGCGCTCGAGATGTTCGAGCGCCTCGACGCCTTCAACCGCCTGAACGCGACCCACCTGGTCCTGAAGGTGGGCATCCACCGCGGTGACGCGGTCGTGGTGTCGGGCCGCCATGGCACCGACTACTTCGGACAGACGGTGAACATCGCCTCCCGCATCGGCGCCATCGCCAACCCCGGTGAGATCGTCATGAGCGACGCCGTGCGCCAGGGCAGCGCGGTGCCCCCCTTCCTGGCCGCATGCGAGGTACGCGAGGACCAGGTGAGCCTGAAGGGCGTGTCGGGCGAGGTGCTCGTTCATCGGCTGCGACCGCCGCACGAGGCACGCGCGTGACCGTCGCGGGTCAGGGGTCGGGCGCGCACACGTCGCCGGCTTTGCCGAATGGCCGGATGTGGACGCCGGCGCGGTATAGTCGAGACCGGTCCGCGCCGGGGCGATGATCCCGCGCGCCCGTAACGGAACCGAGGGCAGGGGGTGACATGGACACATCCCACGAAGCCACCGGAAGCCCAGGCCTGGACGCCCTCCCCGCGATCATCGGCGAGGACGGCGAGCCGATCGGTCGGGTGGTCCGGTTCGACGCCGGCTGGATGGGCTGCGATCGGCTGCCGATGATCCAGCGCCGCCAGCTCCAGGCGGTCGAGGTGGGCGACGTCGTCGAGTTCGTCGTCTACGACCCATCCTCGAAGGAGGACGTCGCGCCATTCGCGCGGATGCTCGGCCACCGGGTGCGCTGGATCAAGCCCCAGGATGACGGCGCGCTTCGCATCGGCGTCGAGCGCATGCGCTGAGGGAGGCCACCCGATGAGCAACCGATTGATCTTCGTCTGCAGCCACGGCAAGGAGGACCCGGAGCGCGCGATCCTCGTGTTCACGGCCGCCAACGTCGCCGCGATGGGCGGCCAGGAGACGGCCGTCATGTGCACGATCGAGGGCGTCTGGCTCGGGACGAAGGGCGGGACCGATGGCGTGGAGAAGGAAGGGTTCACCCTGCTGACGGAGTTGTACGCCGCCTACATCGAGAACGGCGGCGAGGTGTGGCTCTGCGGGACCTGCACCCGGCCCAGGTCGATCACCGACGAGCTGCTCGCCGAGGGTGCCAAGATCGTCGGCGCGGCCAAGGTCATCGAAGAGGTCGTCGCGGGCGCGAAGACGATCAGCTACGCCTGAGAGGGCTCCTCCGGCGTGGCGGAGGCGCCCAGGGACAGGGCCGCGACCCGGTCGGCCAGGGCGTCGGACATCCGGTCCTCGGATGCGAGTTCCGCGGCCGCCGCGAGGGTCACGCGGGCGACCCCTGCATCGTTGTCGCAGGCCTCGATCCAGGCACGCCCGGCAAAGAATGGCCGAGCCATCGCCGGCCGACCGAGCGTGGCGCTGGCCGCCAGCCCGGCCTCGACGTCCAGGGCGAGCGGGTCGCGCGCCCCGAGCTCAGCCAGGACGACGACCCGAGCGGCCCGCACCGTGAGCTCGAGCCGTGACGAACCCAGCTCGATCGCGATCGCGACCGCCTCGTCCGCCGATCGTCTGGCCCCCTCGAAATCGCCGAGCGCGAGGTCGGCGAGGCCGAGGACCGACAGGGCCCCGGAGAGGTCGGCTCGGGTCCCGACGTCGCGGCCCCCGATCACGGCGGCTTCGGCGAGGTCTCGCGCCTCGGCGAACCGCCCCTCGAGCCAGTGGAGGGCGGCCATCGTTCGTTCAGCTCGATGGACGAGTGGTCGCTGTCCGAGGGCTCGCAGCAAGGCCTCGGCCCGGCGTCCCTGGTCGAGCCCGTCCTCGAACGGCCCGACGGCCAGCCGGACCTCCATCAGACCCATCCGCGCGAGCGCTTCGCCTTCGCGATCTTCGGCGTCTTCCGCGACGGCCAGCGCTTCCGCGAAGCGCGCCAGCGCCTCGGTCGGGCGGCCGCGATCGAGGGCCACGCGACCGGTCCCGCACAGCAACCGGCCGATGAGGTCGTCGGCGAGTTGGTCCCGCGCTGCCAGGAGGGCCTCGGGCAGCAGGGCCTCGGCGTCGTCGTAGCGCTCCTCGGCCCAAAGGACCTCGACCAGGGCGGCCAGCGCCCGCCCTTCGAGCCACTCGCGACTGCCCGGTGGTCGCGTCCTGGCGGCCGCGAGCGCGCGCTCGCAGTCGGCTCGCGCGGCCTCGAGGTGCCCGAGCTGGACGGCGACCTCGGCCCGCGAGAGCGTCGTCTCGACGAGCGGGAGCGACGCATCATCGGGCGGCATCGATTCGAGGGCTTCGACCGCCCGGTCGTACCAGCGGACCGCATCGTCGGCCGCGAACACACGGCGATGGCGGTGGCCGGCGAGCATCGCGTATCGGGCCGAGCGCCGGTCGTCGCCCGCCTCGGATGCCTGGTACCAGAGGGTCTCCGCGAGCGTCTCGTCGCGGCCGCTCGCGACGGCCTCCAGCCAGGCGACCACCTCGCCGTGAGCCTCCCGACGGCGACGCCGCGGGACGCTGGCGTAGGCGACGTCGCGGATGAGGATGTGGTTGAAGATCAGCTCTCGCTCGCCTTCGACGGCCGAGGAGTCGCGCTCCCGGATCAGCCCCTTCTCCAGAAGCTCGGCCAGGGCCGCCAGGGCGACCGGACCGCCGAGCCGCGCGATCGCGCCCGCCCAGAAGATCCGGCCGACGACGGCGGCGTCCTGGACCACCCGCTTCTGCTCGGCCGGCAGGAGGTCGAGCCGCGAGGCGATGACGCCCTGGACCGTGTCGGGCAGCTCGGTCGGGACCGCCCGGGTGAGCGTCCAGCCGCCCGGATCGCGGCGGAGCGTCCCATCCTCCACGACCATCCGGAGCAGCTCGCCGACGAAGAAGGGGTTGCCCTCGGAGCGTCCCAGCAGCGGCCCGACGACCAGGGGCGGGGGAGGCCCGCCGAGGAGGTGCCCGATGAGTGACTCGCCCTCCGTCGTCGACAGGCGGCGGAGGGAGATCGAGCTCGCGTTCGCGAGACCTCCACCCCAGCTCGTGCGGCGCTCGAAGATCTCGGGTCGCGCCGTACAGACCAGCACGAGCGGGCCGGACACCCCCGCGGCGAGCGACTCCAACAGCTCCAGGAGGCTGGGCTCCGCCCAGTGGATGTCCTCGAGGACGACGACGAGCGGCGCGGTCCGCGTGATCGATCCGAGGTACCGACGCCACGCCGCCGCGATCGCTCGCCTGGCGGCCGACGCCTCGAGCCCGCTGAGCGGGTCCGTGCCCGTCATCGTGCCGATCGACGACAAGAGGACGTCGGTCGTCCGCTCAGCGTCGACTCCGCCGAACCGCGGCTGGACGATGGCACGGGCTTTCGCCTCGACGGTCCAGGCCGGGTCGCTTTCCAGGATCGCAGCATCGTCCCAGAGGACCGCAGCCAGGGGCGAGTAGGCGATCCCGCCGCCGAATGGCTGGCAGCGCGCCCGGACCACCCTCACCCACGTCGCGGCGTTGGTCGCGAACTCGTTCGCGAGCCGACTCTTGCCCATCCCGGGCGGGCCGACGATCGACACGAGCGCCGCCGAGCCCTCTTCGGCTGCCCGGCCGAGGACGGTGGACAGGAGGGCCAGCTCGTGCTCCCGGCCGACGATCGGCGCATCGCCGCCGAAGGGCTCCGCGGGCTGCGGCGCGCCGGCGACCACCTCCCACATCGGCACGGGCTGCGCGACGCCCTTGACCAGGACGTCCTCCCGGGCGTGGTACGCGATCGCGTGGCGGGTCGAGCGATGGGTTCTGTCCCCGACGACGACAGAACCCGCCGGCGCCGCGGCCTGGAGCCGGCTCGCGAGGCTCACGACGTCGCCGGTCACGAAGCCCTCGTGCGCCGCACCATGGGTGGCCAGGACGTCGCCGGTGTTGACGGCGACGCGCAGGGTCAGCGACGCGCCAGCTTCGTCCCTTCGTCCAGCCTGAAGCTCAGGCATACGGGCCTGCATCGCCAGGGCAGCCCGCACCGCTCGCTCGGGATCGTCGTCATGCGCGGCCGGGTAGCCGAAGACCGCCACCACGGCATCGCCGATGAACTTCTCGAGCGTGCCGCCGTGGCGCTCGACCTCGTCCGTCATCGCCCGGAAGAACGGCTGCAGGACGGCCCGCAGCTCCTCCGGGTCGAGCCGGGTCGCGAGCTCGGTCGAGGCCGCCAGATCGGCGAACACGACCGTCACGACCTTACGCTCCTCGAGCGGCCCGGCCGACGCCGGAGCGGATGGGCTCGCCGCGCTCGCCAAAGCCGCGGCCGGTGCATCGAGTGGCGATCCACAGGCGCCGCAGAACCGGGAGGTCGCCGGGGCCTGCGTTCCGCAGGCCGGGCAGTCCCGCCCAAGTGCCGCCCCGCAGGCGCCACAGAACCGCTGACCCGGCGGACTCGACGCCCCACAGCTCGGGCACGAGCGGTCCGGCGCCAGTCCCTGCTTGACCCCGTCCCCCACGGCACCCCCGCGACTCGGCCGCCGATCACGCGGCGTTGTGACCGCCCATCATGCGCTGCCGCGGCAACTCGGCTACCCGTCGGCCCGGGCGAGCCTGATCCGCGCCGCTGTCCGCCCCGCCGCCGAACGCGTCGCTCTCGGCCGCGGACCCTTGATCCTCGACGACCAATCGCGCCCCGTCTCGTCGTTGACTGAACCGTCAGGGTTCGGTGGATCCGGGCTTACTGGCGGGAACCTGATCGTCGCGCACGGGGTATATGTAGCGACATTAGGCGATCCCATCGCCGGTCCGTGAGGAGGCCATGCGAATCCGAGTCGCGCTGACCACACTCCTCACGCTGCTCACAGCACTTGCTGTCGCATGCGGGGGAGGCCGCGCGACCTCAGCGCCGACAACTTCCAGCGCAACCTGCGCCTCGCTCGGCGCGACGCCTCACTCCGGGTGCTGGGACCTGATCCTGCCGCTGGGCAGCGGAGGGTTCCCGGCTAGCCCGGGCTCGAATGATCGGCCGCTGTGGGAGCCCGGCAAGTTCCCCCTTACGCTCGCGCCGCATCTCGCCTTCAACGATGAGCTGTGGATGACAGCGCAGACGCTCGCGTACTCGTCACGCGACGGCCTCACATGGACGCAGCACGACAAGACAGACTGGGGCGAGCGGATCTACCAGGCGATCGTCTTCTTCAAGGGCAAGCTCTGGATGTATGGCGGCATGGACTACCAGACTCGCCTCTTCCTGAACGACATCTGGTCCTCGCCCGACGGGATCACATGGGACAACGTCGGCACCGCCGACTGGCCCAGGCGTGGTGGCCACACGATGGTCGTGTACGAGAACAGACTCTGGCTCTTCGGAGGCGCCAACCACGTGGCGAAAGGTCGCTCCACCGACGGGTTCCTGAACGACGTCTGGGTCTCGGACGATGGTCTCGCGTGGACAGAGGTGACGGACGGCGCGCCGTGGTTACCTCGCGACTACGCCGGCGTGATGGGCTTCCGCGACGAGCTGTACATCGTGGGCGGGCAGGGCCAGGCCGACGTCTGGCGCTCGGCGAACGGCAAGGACTGGACGCAGCTCACGCCGGAGGCCGCGTGGAAGGCGCGCCATGACAGCGCCCGGGCAGTCTTCGACGGGAAGCTCTGGGTGTTCGGCGGCTGGACCGGCAAGTCCACCAACGCCCTAAACGACGTCTGGTACTCCAGCGACGGCGTCACCTGGAACCGCCAGGCCGAGCACGCGCCGTGGGCGCCGCGCGACCCGATCTCGATCGTCTTCCAGGACAAGATCTGGATCTACAGCGGCAAACACACGGGTGCCGACGACAACTGGGGCGGAGATCTCTGGCAAATGTCCGCAGCGACGAACGATCAGTAGACGAGAGTCGCCGTTCTGCTTGGCCGGTTTCGTGCCTGCTGGTCCAGGTTTCGGCGCGGATATGGAGGCGCCCGATCGCTACGCGTGGAGGGGGCGCCCGACAGGATTCGAGCGCGCAGGTGCCAGAGATATCCGGATACCGATTGAGGGTGCTGACGACGGGCTGATTTCAGGTGTGGGTGCCTGATCGAGGACCGCGTCCCTGGCCCTGCGAATCGTGCGCGTCACTCGTTCATTAGATCGCGCATCGCGCCTGCCTGAACCCGCGGTCGATGAACCGGCCGGATAGAGTGAGTGCCGTGCTCGACCGATTGCGGCGACTGTTCCGCGCACGCCCGCGGGCGCGCGTGGAGCCTCGGCGCCTCACTGCCAGGACCGCGCGAACCAGTCGCAAATCGACGGGGAGCGGTTGTAGTCGCCGCCGGCCCGAGTCATCTACCCTGAACCTGTGGTGTCCAACGACGAGAAGCCGATCATGCTGTTCGAGACGGTCGAGCGGTGGGAGTCGTGGCTGAGCGAGAACCTCGACCACGTCGGGGTGCGACTGCAGATTTGCAGGAAGGCGTCGAACGCGCCCGGCATCACCTACGACGAGGCTCTCGATTCGGCGCTGTGCTACGGCTGGATCGATGGTCAGGCCAAGGGCCTCGACACCGACTACTTTCTGCAGGTGTTCACGCCGCGCCGCCCACGGTCGGTGTGGTCGCAGCGCAATGTCGAGATCATCGCCCGCCTGACTGACGAGGGTCGCATGCGCGCCTTCGGTATCGAGCAGGTGCAGCGGGCGCAGGCCGACGGTCGCTGGGAGGCGGCCTATCGGCAGAAGGGCACGCAGATTCCCGACGACCTGCAGGCAGCGCTCGACGCATCCCCGGCGGCCGCGGCGACCTTCGCCGCGCTGAGCGCGCAAGGGCGCTTCGGCATCGTGTTCCGGCTGCTCGCGCTCAAGCGCGCCGAGACGCGAGCACGCAAGATCGAAACCTACGTCGACACGCTCGCGAGAGGCGAGTCGCCGGTCTGAGCTCGACCGCACGCGGGCGGAACCCATGGCCCAAACGGCCGAATAGAAACCGCGGCCCGCCGCCCGCACGCTTGGGGCACGACGGCGTGCTGGACCGATCCACATCGACTCCCGGGTCCCCCGGCCGGGTACACCTCGCCGACCTGCGGGCGCGGTCAGGCCTTACCACCGGGCAGCTGATCTACCGGGGACGTGCGGTGGGGTGGCTTGTTGTGGCCAGCCTGGAGCCTGACTAGGAATCCACCTCGTCGGCAACCGTCACGGCGTCGGGCGCACGTCCGGGTATTTCCCGCTCAGCGTCGGTATGAGTACCGGCTCGCCACCGGCCGCGTCGACGAACGCGAGGACGAGGGTCAGGCGAAGCTTGAGAGCCTCGGCGCGGAGCAGGGCTGCGACCGTCGCTGCATCGGTCTCCGACCTACGAGATCCCGATCGAGGGCCGCGATGAGTGGCTTGCCGCGGCGGAGCGATGGGCATGAGGGACGGACACCTGCGCGGCGCCCTCTCTCCGCAGGCGACGCAGCGCCATCTGGACACTCTCGCCGCCTACCTCGCTGCTGGCGGCTCCGTCCAGGACGCCGCCGAGCTCGTGGGCGTACGGCGGCACCGTGAAGCGTCACCTCGCAGACCTACGGGCGCGGTCGGGTCTGACCACCAAGCAACTGATCTACGCCGGGCGAGCGGCCGGATGGTCTGGAGCCCAGCTGACCCCGCGCCGGCGCCGCGCTGGTTCATGCGCTCGTCCTGCGGTTCTGGTTCCCTCGCCCGTCTCGAAACCCGCCGCCCCCGTCCCTATAGTTGATCGGTGCCCGCGGCGATCCTGGCCACCAAGCTCTACATCCCACCCTCGCGGCAACGGGTCGTCCTCCGCCCGCGACTGGTCGAGCGGCTGAACGAAGGCCTCGCTGCCGGCAACAAGCTGACCCTGGTCTCAGCTCCCGCCGGCTTTGGCAAGACCACGCTGGTCGGCGAATGGGTCGCGGGCTGCGGGCGACCGGCGGCGTGGCTATCGCTCGATGAAGGCGACAGCGACCCCAGCCGCTTTCTGACCTATCTGATCGCGGCTCTGCAGACGGTTGCGCCCGGGATTGGCGAAGGGATATCGACCGTTCTCCAGTCGCCGCGAGCCCCCGCCACTCGAGTCGACGCTGACGGCCCTGCTCAACGACATCACCACCATCCCGAGCGATGTCGTGCTCGTTCTCGACGACTACCACGTCCTCGACGCCAAGCCGGTCGACGATGCGTCTGGCCTTCCTGGTCGAACACCTGCCGCCCCAGGTGCACCTGGTCATCGCCACCCGTGAGGATCCCGCGCTGCCCCTCGCCCGATTGCGCGCCCGAGGCCAGTTGACCGAGCTGCGCGCCGCCGACCTTCGCTTCACCCCGTCCGAGGCCGCCGACTTTCTCAACCAGGTGATGGGCCTGAACCTCACGGCGGACGACATCGCCGCCCTGGAAACTCGTACCGAAGGTTGGATCGCGGGCCTGCAGCTGGCCGCGATCTCACTGCAGGGCCGCGAAGACGTCGCAGGCTTCATCGCGTCGTTCGCCGGCAGCCACCACTTCGTGCTCGACTACCTGGTCGAAGAAGTCCTCCAGCGGCAGCCCGAATCCGTCCAGACCTTCCTGCTGCGGACGTCCATCCTCGATCGGCTCTGCGGCCCGCTCTGTGATGCCGTGATGTCCGACATCCGTAGCTTCCGGCCAGGAGACCCTGGAGTATCTCGAGCGAGCCAACCTGTTCATCGTCCCCCTGGACAACGAGCGGCGCTGGTACCGCTATCACCATCTCTTCGCCGAGTTGCTGCGGCAGCGGTTGCACCAGAGCCTCGCTTCATCAGGAGGGGATGAAGGAAGGAGCATGGCCGAATACCACATCCGTGCCAGCCAGTGGTACGAAGACAATGCCCTGGAGATCGAAGCCTTCCACCATGCGGCTGCCGCCAATGACATGGAACGCGCCGAGCGGCTGATCATTGGTGGGCGGATCCCCCAGCACTCACGCGCCGCTGTGACAGCCGTATTCGACTGGCTGGATTCGCTGCCAAGGACCGTATTGGATGCCAGGCCCTGGTTGTGGGTGAGGTCTGCCACGGTGGCGCTAAATGCGGGACGGACAACCGGTGTGGAAGAGAAACTGCAAGCGGCTGAAGAAGGCTCTGCAAGATGCCGATCTCGATGACAAGACCCGCGACCTGATTGGGCAAATTGCCGCCGCAAGAGCCACGTTGGCGCTCGCCAACTACCAGCCCGAAGCCATGATCAACCAGTGCGCACCGCGCCCTGGAGTACCTGCACCCCGATAACCTGCCTTCCCGCGGTAGAGCTTTCCGGACGCTGGGGTTTGCCTACCAGCTCCAGGGGGACCGTGCCGCGGCCCGTCAGGCCTATACCGAAGCCAAAGCGATCAGACAAACGTCCGGGAACATTAACCTCACCGTGTCAGCTACAACCGGCTTGGGCAATGTGCAGGAATCTGAAAACCAGCTCTATCAGGCGGCCGAAACCTACCGATGCTCCCTGCAACTACTTGGTGATCAGGCACCTTCGAATGCTGATCAAGAGTTCATTGGCCTGGCTCGCATATTCTATGAATGGAACGATCTGGATGCCGCTGAACAGTACGGGCAGCAGAGCCTTCAACTAGCGCGGCAGTATGTTGGCGCGATCGACAGATTCATCCTCTGTGAAGTGTTCCTGGCTCGCCTGAAACTGGCCCGGAGAGATGTGGCCGGCGCGGCCGCCATGTTGGCGGAGACCGAGCAGTCTGTGCGCCAGAATGGCTTCGTTCGTCGCATGCCTGAGGTCGCTGCTGCCCAGGTGCTGACGTTGCTGCAGCAGGGCAATCTGGCGGCGGCCGCGCACCTGGCCCAGACGCACGATCTTCCGCTCAGCCAGGCCCGGGTGCACCTCGCCCAGGGAGATCCCACCGGAGCGCTCGCGGTGCTGGAGCCATATCGCCGGCGGATGGCGGAGAAGGCCTGGGCGGATGAGAAGCTCAAGGCCCTCGTGCTGCTGGCCGTTGCCTTCGATGCCCATGGCGAGCGGGCCAAGGCCGTGGAGCGTGCTGGACGAAGCGCTGGCGCTGGCGGAGCCGGGCGGCTTCATCCGCATCTTCGTCGACGAAGGTGCGCCGATGGCTCGACTGCTCCGCGAGGCGGCGTCGCGAGGGGTTCATCCGGCTTACGTGCGGCGGTTGCTGGCCGCGTTCCCCGTCGATGACGCGGGACGGGCCGCATCACCCGCGACGAGAGTCGCCGGAAGCCGTCTCGCCGAACCTCTCAGCAGCCGCGAGCTCGAAGTGCTCGCTCTCATCGCCAGGGGGCTGACCAACCAGGAGATCGCGCTCAGGTTGTACCTGTCCCTGCACACGGTGAAGGCGCACGCCCGCAGCATCTACGCCAAGCTCGGCGTCAGCAGCCGCACGCAGGCCGTCGCCAGGGGACGAGCCCTGGGCTACCTGTCCGAGGACCGCCGCCCCGACGGCTGAGCTGGACAGCGTCGGCGACGATGCCCGGTCGCGCCCCCAGTACGCAGGTTCGACCCTGTCCGCCCTCCAGGACGCCCGCGATAGCCCTCCGATTAGTCCCCCGAATAGCTCCTGGGAGCGATGACGCTCATCCCACCGCGGGAAGACGCTGCCCGTGCACTCCACCGCTGGGTGGGTGGCGACGATCGGATACGACGGGCAGGAGGACACGATGAGGGCGATCGCCCAGGACAGGTACGGCGCGGCAGATGCGCTCGGTCTCGAGATGAGGCCGGCCACGCCGGCGAGATCGGTGAGAACAGTGAAGACAATCGGTCGGAGCATCACCGGGTACCAGAAGGTAGGCGGTCTCGCGGCGCTCTTCCTGGCGGCCGCCTACCTGCTGGCGATGCCCTTCTTCCTTCTGTGGTCGACTACCCAGCGCGGTGGACCCGGCCGCCAAGGTCGCCTCGCTCGCGACCAACCACGGCGCCATGCAGGTCATGTACCTCATCAGCTACGTGGTCTTCGGAATCGCCCTCGCCGTCCTTGCGCTGGCCCTGTACGAGCGCCTGAAGCCGGCGGCTCCGGCCCTGATGCAGACCGCGACCGCGGTCGGGCTGATCTGGGCGGTGCTGCTCATCGCCAGCGGCCTCGTGTGGAATGCCGGCATGGGCGCGGTCGTGACCCTCTACACCTCGAACCCGGCCCAGGCGGTGTCCATGTGGCAGGCGATCGAGCCGGTCTCGGATGGCCTCAGCTGCGCCGATGGCGAGATCCTCGGGGGCCTGTGGGTCCTGCTGGTGAGCATCGCGGGCCTTCGGGTGGGCGGGCTCTCTCGGGCCTTGGGCTGGTTCGGCGTGGTGGTCGGCGCCATCGGGCTCGCCTCCGTGATCCCGCCGCTCGCGGACCTGGCGATCCTCTTCGGGCTCGCCCAGATCGGCTGGTTCGTGTGGCTTGGGGTCACCATGCTGCGCCCGACCGAGCGCTCGGAGCAGCCGCTTCCGATCAAGGAGAGCTTCGCATGAGCCTGCTTCGCAACCTCGCCCGACGGCGGCTTCGGACCGCCCTGACCGTCACCGGCATCACGATCGGCATCTGGGCCCTCGTCGTGTTCGGCTCGATGGCCAACAAGATCAGCTCGATCGTCGCCATCGGCAGCGACTACTACGCGGGCAAGATCGTCGTGACCGACAAGTCCGGTGGGCTGTCCGGAGACAGCCCCATGGCGATCGCCCTGGTCGACGACATCGCCGCGATCGACGGGGTGGCTGCGGCCGTTCCGGGCGTCAGCACCCTCCTCGATCCCGCGTCGAACGGCGGGATCAGCATGCCCGACATGATCGTCGGAGACCTGCCCGGCGCAGATCACGGCAACAACATGTATGACGCCCAGGTCGCCCAGGGCCGCGCGCTCACCGCCGAAGACGCCGACTCCCTCGTGGCCGTCCTCGGTTCGGACCTCGCCCGCAAGCTCGGCAAGGGCATCGGCGACACGCTCGAGATCCGGGGCATGACGTTCGGCGTCGTCGGGATCCTCGAGCCGACCCTGACCGCGCCGGACACGACCGCGATCGTGCCGCTCGCGGCAGCCCAGGACATCTTCTTCCAGGATCTGCCGCCGGTCGTCCGCCAGAACGTGCGGGCGGACCAGCTCGCAACCGACATCACGGTCTATCCCGACGAGGGAACCGACGTCGAAGCCCTCGCCGCACGGATCGAGGCCGACATCCCGAACGCATCGGCGATGACCGGCACGGAGTTCGACGGGGTCGTGGGCTCATCGGTCGCGATCTTCAACGCGATCATCGTCGGCGTGGCCCTGATCAGCCTGATCGTCGGCGGCCTGTCGGTGATCAACACGATGGCCATGACGGTCGCCGAGCGGACCCGGGAGATCGGGATCAAGCGCGCGATCGGCGGCTCGCGGGCGCGGGTCATCCGTGAGCTCGTCAGCGAGGCCGGCCTGATCGGCCTGCTCGGTGGCCTGCTCGGCCTGGGCCTCGGTGCGGTGGTCGTGTACCTCGCCAACGAGGCCGGCCGGAGCTCGGGGACGATTCTCTTCCAGCTCACTCCGCAGACCGCGATCTTCGCCGTCCTCTTCTCGACCATCCTCGGCGTCGTCGCCGGGATCATCCCCGCCTGGAACGCGGCGCGCCTCGACCCGGTCGCGGCCCTCCGCTACGAATAGGAGCACCGGACCATGGCACTTCTCGAAGGGCGCAACCTGCGCAAGACCTACAAGCTCAGCCGCAGAAACGAGGTCCAGGCGCTGCGCGGGGTCGACGTGTCGATCGATGCCGGCGAGCTGGTCGCGATCATGGGCCCGTCCGGATCCGGTAAGAGCACCCTGATGCACCTGCTCGGGCTGCTCCACAGCCCGGACCAGAATCACGGCCCGGCGCCGGAGCTGTCGTTCGGCGGGCGCGACGCGACGCGCATGTCGGACGGCGAGCGGACCCGGATCCGGGCCCGCGAGATGGGCTTCGTATTCCAGGAGTTCAACCTCGTCCCGACGCTCACCGCGGTCGAGAACGTCATGCTTGCCGGCGAATATGCGGGTCTCGGCCGGCGCGAGGCACGCGAGCGGGCGATCGCCCGGCTGGACATGGTCGGCCTGGCCGAGCGCGCGACGCACCGCCCGTCCGAGCTGTCCGGCGGCGAGCAGCAGCGCGTCGCGATCGCCCGGGCGCTCGTCAACGACCCGGCGCTCGTCCTGGCCGACGAGCCGACCGGCAACCTCGACTCCCACCGGTCCGTGGAGCTCCTCGGCCTGATCCGGAAGCTCAACCGCGAGCACGGCCAGACGTTCGTGCTCGTCACCCACGACGCGGAGGTCGGGGCGGCCTGCGACCGGATCATCCGGATGCGTGACGGCCTCGTCCAGGCCATGGCGCTTGTCACGGAGCCCACTCCGGGCGACGTGGGCGAGGCCGCGGCGTGAGCCGGCGATGATCGGCCGCGACCGGCACGAACTGATGTCCCAGGAACTCGGACCGCACGTCGACTCGAGCCAACCGATGGTCTATCAGATCCGGATCACGGGCCAGCTCGACGCTCGGTGGGCGGACTGGTTCGCGGGCCTGACGATCACGCAGGACGGTGGCGACACGCTCATCAGCGGGCCGGTGGTGGACCAGGCCGCGTTGCATGGGCTGCTCAAGAGAGTGCGTGATCTGGGAATGCCCCTGGTCTCGGTCGGTCCTGTCGAACCCGGCTCCCCGACGCTCGGGACAGGCGAGACAGGTGTGTCAGACGCCAAATCGGAAACCCGCGTGGGCGGCTCGCCCACGTCAACGTCAACCACAACAGGGAGATAGATCATGAACACGAACAGAACGATCGCCGCAGCTCCGGGAAGGCCGGGCATGAGCGCGGATCGGAAGGCCGCCGTCTGGATCGGCGTGCTGTACATCATCGGAACGGTCGCCCTGGTCCTCAGCGTGGTCGTCACGGATGGGGTCCTGACGGGCCCCGCCTTCCTGGCCCACATCGCCGCGCAGCCGAACCAGCTGGCCATCGGAGCCGTGCTCGTCCTGCTGGCGGGCTTCGCGCTCGCGATGGTCCCGGTCGTGTTCTGGCCGATCGGCAAGCGGTACAACGAGACGCTGGCCATGGGCTACGTCGTCTTCCGTGGCGGGCTCGAGACGGTCATCTACATCGTCGGCGCGTTCGGGTGGCTGGTGCTGATCGCGCTGAGCACGGCGGGGGATACAGGACCGCTCGCTGACTTCGTGCGGACAACCGAGACCGTGATCTGGGATCAGGGCGCCATCACGTTCGTTCTCGGCGCGCTGATGTTCTACGTCCTGCTCTACCAGTCGCGGCTCGTGCCCCGGTGGCTGTCCACCTGGGGGCTCGTGGGGGCCGCGCTCGGCATCGTGCCGCCTCTCGGGGGCATGTTCGGGCTCTCGCTCGGCATCCTGGTTGCCCCGCTCGCCCTGCAGGAGATGGTCATGGCGGTCTGGCTGATCGCCAAGGGCTTCACTCCGACTGCCATCGCTGCCGAGTCTGCCGGTGAGACGTCGAGGTGGCAGACCGCCAATCCGAGCACTGTCTCGGCGACGTAGGTCGGCGACCCAGCGGCTCGGGACCGTTGAGTCGAGGGCCCGCCGGCTCGCGTGTCGGCGCGTCTCAGGGCCATCCCATCGCGAGAGAAGGACCAGGCCCGGTGGGCCTGCCCCGAGGACAGGAGAGAGAAGGATGAATCCGAACCGAACGCTCGCCGTCGCCACGGGAGTGCTGTTCATCATTGCGACGGTCGCAGACCTCCTTGGTGCGGCCGTCAGACCCGATCTGACCGGCACGGACTACCTCACCCAGGTCTCCGCGCAGGGGAACCGCGTGGCCGCGGGAGCGCTGCTCCTGCTGATCGCGGCGTTCGCGTGTGCCGGGATCGCGGTCTCGATGTATCCGATCCTGAGGAAGGCGAACGCGGGCCTGGCCCTTGGATCTGTTGTCTTCCGGACCATGGAGGCGGTCATGTACGTGATCGCCGTCGTGAGCCTGCTCTCCTTGCTGACCCTCGGCCAGCAGCTCGTCTCCGCCGGTACCGCCGAACGTGCCTCGCTCGGGGCGGTCGGCGGCCTGCTCCTGAGCCTGCGCGAACACGCGGCCCTGGCAGGGGTGTTCGCCTTCTGCCTGGGTGCGTTCCTGTACTACGGCGCGTTCTTCCAGTCGCGACTGATCCCGCGTTGGCTCTCGGGCTGGGGTATCGCGGCGATCATCCTGATGACGACGGCAGGCGTGCTGGCCCTGTTCAACAACGATCCCGTGACCTCGTATGTTCCGCTGGCGCTTCCCATCTTCCTGCAGGAGATGGTCCTGGCCGCCTGGCTGATCGCCAAGGGATTCAGCCCGTCTTCCGTTCGCTCCGACGACGTGTCCGCGACGAAGCCTGCGATCCCCACGCTCGACGATCACGCGCCCGCCGCGGCCTGAGAAGCCCAACGGCCGACCGCTCGAACATGCTGCGTCTGCGGACGGAGGCGCCCGCAGGCGCAGCACCGCAGGCGAATAGAGCGCGCAGACACCCCATCGACAATTCGCGGGTGAAGCTGTGCACGGTCTGGAGCCGATCGACGACTCGGCCTGCGTCGAACGCCTCGGGCATTCCGCGCGGACCTTGCGACGGTGGACACGACCCCGCGCGGTGAGTCGGCGGCGAAACGGGCGGTGGAGTGGCTGCGGGTGCTGGTGGACACGTGGGTCAACGCCGACATCCCCGAGGCCAAAGCCGACCTGCTCCACGCGATCCGGCCCTCGCCCTGCCTCAGGTTGTCATGGCGCGCCCGGAGGGCGTCAAGCGCGCAGGAACAACAACTGGGCGAGCGCCCCCGCGCACTCATGACGCCCGACCCCCGCGTCGTCGCAGCCCGCGAATTCCCCGTCGCCGGTCACGACCCACTTCGGGACGGACCAGGCAAGGTACTGCCCGGACTGGCTAGCGAGCGTCACCTTTGCCGACGCAGTCGCCCTGCGGCCCGCCTGCGAGGTCAGCGCGCGAACGAGCGCGTCGACGCCCGGCCCGGGGTCACGCAACGTCGTGCTCCAGTGGCACGGGTCGCGGGGAACCTGGCCCACGTCCCAGACGCTGAGGGCGAGCTTCCCTTCGGGCCCGAAGACGACCGCGCCGTCCCAGGTATCCCAGTCGGCCGGCGTCACCACGGTGAAGACAGGGTAGGTGCCGCTTCCCAAGACGTGAAACGAGTGTTGTCCGGGTGTGGACGGCGTGGGGACGGGAGAGGGCGTCGCGGCGGGCGTAGCGGACGGAGACACCGTCGCCTGCGCCGTGGTCGGCGCTGCGGTTGACTGGCTCCGGACGAGGCGGTGGGCGCTGGGGATGCCTTTGGCGTCGAGCTCGGATCGGCCGAGCCAGTAGCACACGCGGCCACAAGGAGGGCGGCTCCCGCCGAGATGACGAGTAACCTTCACCGCATCGGAAACCGATGCTCAGCGTCAGGACGCCGGCGCCGCCATCTCTACCAAGAGTCGCGTCGCCGCCTCCACCTCGAGCCGCGCGCCGAGCCGGTCGAAGGCCGCTAGCGCGGCCTGCGCCTCCCGGGCAGCGCCGACAGAGTCGCCGAGGACGGCGCCCGCCCTCGCGACCCGCAGCTGGCTCCTGGCCGTCTCGTATGGGGCGCCGGCGGACCGCCACTGGAGTACAGCATCTCGGAGGCTGGCGATAGCCGCCGCGGCGTCGCCGCGGGCCATGGCGACGACGCCTGCGGCATCTAGCGCCGCAGCGGCGAGCGCGGGTCCGGCGAACGCCGCGGCGATCGAGGCGAGCTCGTCGCGCAGCGCCTCCGCTCCGGCGAAGTCGCCGGCCGCGACGCCGATCTCGACGGCCGCGGGCAGGTAGCGGGCGCGGGTCAGCGGGTCTCCGCTGGCGGGACCGAGGGAGCCCGCGATCGCGACTCGCGCCGCGGCGACGTCGCCGCCCGCGAGGAGAAGCAGGGCCGGACCCGGACCCGGCGGCAAGCCGAATTCGCCGGCCCGGGCGAACGCCTCGCGCGCGGCGGCGAGGTCGCCCTGACGCAGGCGGATCTCGCCGAGCGCCGCGAGGGCCTGGGCGGTGTGGCCGAGGTCGTAGCCGCGCAATTCGATGGCGGCCGCCGTTGCCTCCTCGGCACCACGCTGCCAGTCACCGCGAACCACGCAGACCGCGGCTCGGTGGGTCCGGCAGTCGCCCGGAAAGCCTACCGTCCCGAGGTCGGGCGCGCGCCGGTCGATCGTCTCGGTCCACTCGATCGCGCGCCTGTAGTCGAACATGTCAAGGCAGGCGCTGAGCATCCGACAGTAGACCATCCCCTGGGCAAGGGTCCCGAGCTGGCCGGCCGTCGCGTTCGCCATCGCCTCGTCCAGCAGGGCGCGACCGTCTTCGAGCCTCCCCTGGTGGACCAAGCCGAAGCCCTCGAACACGAGGCCGAGTGCCTGGATGTCGCGGTCACCGGTCCGGCGACCGACGTCGAAGGCCGCGCGGGCGTGCTCGAGGCCGGCGTCGAGCTGCCCGGCCCCGAGCTCGCCCAGCGCCATCAGCGAGAGCATCAGGCCGTGCTCGGGCCAGACAGGCGCGGCGCCCTTGCCGTCGTCGGACGCGAGCAGCCGACCGGCAGATGCCATCCATCCGGCGACGACCGAGAAGCGGAGCGTGACCGCGGCGTTCCACCCGAGACCCAGCGCGACCCGCGCCGCCGCCCGCCGATCACCGAGCGCGAGGTAGGCCGCGTATGCCTGCTCGCGGGCCGTCGTCGACGCGTCGAACTGCCCCGTCCAGATGGCGGCGTCGCCGAGCAGCTCGAGGTCGTCGACGTCGAGGGTGGCTTCGCGGGCGGCTTCCGACAGAGCGGCGAAGGCCTCGCCCCAGGCACGTCGCGCGGCGGCAGCCCGCCCAGTTTCGAGTGAACTCCCCGTGCTCGGCCGCGCCGCGCCGACCCCTGACGCGAAGCCGCGCAGCACCGCCTCGCGCGCAAGCGCGATGCGCCGGCTCTCCGTGCCCTCCGGGACGTCGAACTTGTCATAGAGGTTGAGGAGATGCTGCTTGACGGCCGCCTCGGTCACCACGAGCTCCGCGGCGATCTCGCGGGTCGACGCCGGCATCGCGACAGGGCGCTCCGTCGCCAGCGGGCGGCACAGTGCCGCCAACACATCACGCTCCCGGCGCGTGAGCTCTGGCATCGGCCTCGCCTCGGATCCGGTTTGCTCCACCGAGTGGGCCCTCCTAGGCCGAACCTTACCCGAAGGCAATGGAGGTCTCACCTCGGGGGTCATTCCGGGCACCAGGGACCCCCCCGTACGGTGGCCTCGATCCCGCGACACACCGACGGGACCCTACAGGGAGCACTCACGTGCAGCACGTTCGGATCGCCACTTACCGAGTCGACTGATGACCGCTCATCGCGATCCCTCCGCCGCGCCCACCATGCCACCCACGCCCTCGCCGAGCCGTCCTCCGTGGGTCCTGGCGGTGCTGCTTACTGGTCAGTTGATGGCCATCCTGGACGTCTCGATCGTCAACGTCGCGACGCCGGCGATCCGGCTCGACCTCCACGCCAGCGGCGCGGCCCTCCAGCTCATCGTCGCCGGCTACACGATCGCCTACGCCGTCCTCCTGATCACCGGCGCCCGCCTCGGCCCGGTGCTCGGGTTCCGGCGGACGTTCGTCACCGGTCTCGCCATGTTCACCGCGGCCTCCCTGCTGTGCGGCATCGCGCCGAGTGGCGAGCTGTTGATCCTGTTCCGCGGGATCCAGGGAGCGGGGGCGGCGCTCATGGTGCCGCAGGTCTTCAGCCTGATCCAGCGCAGCTTCGAGGGGCCGGCGCGTGCGCGCGCGCTTAGCCTGTGGGCAGCCGTGATCGCCGTTGGCGTGCTCGCCGGCCAGGTGCTCGGCGGTGTCCTCGTGACGGCGAACATCGGCGGCACTGGATGGAGGCCGGTGTTCCTCGTGAACGTCCCGATCGGGGCGGTGCTGCTCATCGCCTCGGCGGCGCTGCTGCCACGAGACGCCGGCCGGCGAATGAGCAGGCTCGACCCGGCCGGGCTCCTCACGCTCGCCGCGGCCGTCCTGCTCCTCGTCATCCCGCTCGTCCTCGGCCGCGAGGAAGGGTGGCCGGTGTGGGCGTTCGCGTCGATCGGAGGCTCGGTCGTCGCCCTAGCGGCCTTCGTCCTCGTCGAGCAGGTGGTCGCGCGACGCGGCGGGGCGCCGCTCATCCCGGGCCGCATCCTGCGCGCACCGGGCATGCTGCCGGCACTCGCGTCGCTCGCGCTCGGGATGGCCGCGTATGCCGGCTTCCTCTTCTCCTTCGCCCAGCATCTCCAGGTCGGCCTCGCCGAGTCCCCGCTCGTCGCCGGTCTCACCTTTGCGCCGCTGGCACTCGGATTTGCCGTGACGAGCCTCAGCTGGCGGCGGCTGCCGGCCCAATGGCACCACTCGGCGATCCCCATCGGTTACGCGGTGGCCGGCATGGGCTTCGCAGGCACGGCTCTCTCGATGTCGGACGGGGGCTCGGGGGGATCCGCCCTGTCGATCGCCCTCCTCGTCGCAGGCCTCGGAATGGGTCTCGCGTTCAGCCCGATCCTGACGGTCGCCCTCTCAACGGTCGCCGCCCACGATGCGCCCGACGCGAGCGGGCTGATGACGACCCTGATCCAGCTCGGTCAGGTCGTCGGCGTGGCGACGTTGGGAAGCGTCTTCCTGGCGATGGCGTCCGATCGCGGCAGCCATCCGACGGCGACGGCACTGGGGTCGACGCTCGCGATCGCCGTCGGCACGATGGCGGTCGCCACGGGCGCCGCGGTCATGCTTGTCCGGGCGCACGAGCGCGCAGCCACCCCTACTGCGCGGGTGGCCGCGCCGGTTGCGCTCGTGGATCAGGCCGCGGGGCGGTTGCCGAGGGTCGTCGCCCCGGCGACCTCGGGCGCCTCATCGATGGCGCATCGCACGGGGGCTCATCGGTGACCGTCGCTGACTTGGACGGGCGAGCGTCAATCCCGCCATGGACGGCGCGGCGCCTCCCGATGGCAACCGGCACGACGCCTCGTCAGCCGCGCCGATCTGCATCCTGCCGGGTCCCGACGAGGAACCAGGTCGTCAGCGATCCTTTCCCCTTGATCTCCAGGGCACCGCGAGGCTCGAGTCGATAGCGATCGGACAGGGCGGCGGCCAGGGCATCCGAGACGTGGATGCGGCCAGGCAGCGACGTGGCTTCGAGCCGGCTCGCAACGTTCACGGCATCACCCCAGACGTCGTAGGCGAACTTCGCCGTGCCGACGACGCCGGCGGCGACCGAGCCACTGTCGAGCCCGATCCGTACCTCCCATCTGGTCCCGAAGATGGGGCGGGCGCCGACGAGCTCGACCATCTGGAGAGCGGTCTCGGCGATCGCGGCGCGATGGTCGCCGGCGTCGGCGATAAGGCCCCCGATCGCCAGGTAGGCGTCGCCGATCGTCTTGATCTTCTCGACGCCGGTCGCCTCGCAGATGGCGTCGAACCCCGAGAAGAGATCATTGAGCTCGTCGATCAGGTCGCTCGTCGGCAAGCGGGCTGAGATCTGGGTGAACCCGACGAAGTCGCTGAACAGGACCGTCACGTCCTCGTGCCGGTCGGCAATATGCGTCTCGCCAGCATTGAGCCGATCGATGATCCGCTGGGGCAGCACGTTGAGCAGGAGGCGCTGTGACCGAGCGCGCTCCACCTCGAGGTCCTTGACCACCTGCGCCAGGAGGCGCGCGTTCGAATCCCCGAAGTCCTCCAGGCGGCGAACGTTCTCCTCCAGTCGGTGCAGCCGGCGGCCGAGGATCCGGTTCTCGCGCTCGAGGGCGGCGGAATCGCCAACCGGGTCCGGGGCACCGCCGGCGGCCGCGGATCGCGGGCGGCCGAGGATCCGGTTCTCGCGCTCGAGGGCGGCGGAATCGCCAACCGGGTCCGGGGCACCGCCGGCGGCCGCGGATCGCGCCCCTTCGTCAGCCACCCTGGGTCACACCGAGCCGAGGAGGATTGAGACCATGGTGGCGTTGTGGAATCGGGACGGGTCGCCCAGCGCCATCGGCGCGATCTCGCCCATGCAGTAGACGCCCGCGACCGGGGTCGCTGCGCCGAGCGCCTCTCGCACCAGCTCGATCTCGCGTCCGGCGCGGGTGCCCAGGAGGTAGCGGCGCGTGGCGCACGAGAACACCAGCGCCGCTTCGGGTGTGTGGCCAGCCGGGAAGCTCGCAAGCGCATTCGCGATCGACGCCCGCGCGCCGTTGAAGATCTCGTCGGTCGCGGCGACCGTGAGCTGCACCGTGGCGCCGTCGGGGACCTGTCCGAAGAACGTCACGTGCCCCGTGGCCCGATCGTACGCCAGCGGGGTCCGGAGGTAGAAGCGGTCTGAGTCCCGCGTATCGAACACCGCGAGTGGATTGGCGACCGCCGGTGCCACCGTCCCGAAGTACCGCTCGTAGAACTCGGTGGCGGGCCGCCCGTCGATCTCCGCGACGCTGTCGGTCGAGACGGCGGTGACGGTTGCCCTCGGTCCCACGCCGCGCCATCCAGTGTCTACGCCGAACGACGAGGCGAGCGGGCCGCAGAACAGGAAGATGGCGATGGCGTCATCCGTGACCACGTCCCCCGCGACCTGACGGCTCGCGCCGACGCCGCTCGCCGGGTTGACGGACGGATCCCTTGGAGCGGCGCCGCCGCCCAGGATCGGGACGTCGGGCCCGAGTTCCCGGCGCAAGGCGTCCAGGACCACCGAGGCCTCTACGGGCCCGATCGTCGGCAACGCGATGCACAGGCTCGGTGTGAGCCGGGACTTGGCTCGAGCCTCTTCGACGGCTCGTCGACACGCCTCCCTGGGATCCGTGGCGAGATCCCGGCCCATGCCCACCGTGAAGTCGATGGCATCGGAGGCGAAAAGCGCGAGAGCCACGGAGTCCTCGGCGAAGCCCAGGACAGACGACATCTCGCCGGCCGACGTGGCTCCGGCGAGCTCGATCCCCGGATACCGGCCACGAATTCGGTCGACCAGCGCCCTCTGGTCGGAATCCCAGGAGGCCAGCAGGAGGCCAGCTTTGGGGGTTGCGCCATGCAGGCCGGCGTCGCACTCGAGGAGAACCGCGTCGAGCGCGCGCTCGACATCGATGTCGTCACTGTGACCGACTGCCATGCGGAACATGGGTGCTCCCTTGCCTGGCGCAGCGTACATGGCGGGGCGAGAGCATAGCCGCGGCAGGGAGCCCGATGAACGCCGCGGCGCATCGGTCAGGACCGTCGGCGGTCGCGACAACACCGACGCGGCGGGGTCCGCCGGGCGATCGCGGCGCCGCGTGCTGTCCTTGACCTCCCTGGCAAATCAGGGCGATGCCGACAGTCCGCCGCCCCATCACACTGCCGCCGCGCCGGCACGACGCAAGGCACCTGGCGCGCCCGGAGGGATTCGAACCCCCGACCATCTGATCCGAAGTCAGATGCTCTGTCCGCTGAGCTACGGGCGCGCAGGCACGCATGGTAGCGCAGGCCGGCCGGCACGCTGCGACACGACACTGTCGCGGATCGTCGCCGCCCTTTGGTCAAGGCCGGGGACTGCGCGCATCGCCCGCTCCCCGTCGAGGTCCCGGCCCGACCCCCGTCCGGGTCCCGGCCCGCCACCGGCGGCGGTACGATCGCGCGGTGACGAACCTCGAGACCGGGCGGCTCTCCGACCGCCATCCCCCGTACCGCTACGCAGCCCTGTCGCGGGTGTCGTTCTCCGACACGGACGCGCAGGGCGTCGTCTACTACGGCCGCTACCTGCCCTACTTCGACAACGCCCGGCTGGAGTATCTCCGTCACCTGGGTCTTACCGGGTTCTGGCATGGCAGCCGCGAGTTCGCCATGCGTGCGCTCGAGGTGACCTATGAGGCACCTGCCCAGTTCGACGACCTGCTCGAGGTGTACGTGCGGACGACGCGGATCGGCCGCACGAGCGTCACCTCCGAGGGTGCCGCCTACCGGGTCGATGACGATCGGCTCATGTGCACGATGCGGATGACGGTCGTGCTGATCGACGCGGCGACCCGGCGCACGTTGCCGGTGCCCGACGACTACCGGCGCACGATCGTCGCGTTCGAGGGGGCCGACGTCGATTTCCGAGGCAAGCCCACCGGCCTGAGCCCCGATCGGCGGGTAGGATGGCCGGCTCGACGGCCCGGGGATGCCCGGCACCCGGGGCGGGACCCGGCTGGAACCGTCGGCCACCGGTTACGTCAGGTCCCGGGGCGCTCGCGCACCGGGCCATCCGCCCTCCCCGCGCCGCCCATTCGGCCCGGGCCGCTCGGCCTCCCGGCACTGGCCGCGCCCGAGGACGCAGGATCACGATCCTTGCACGGGCGCCTCTCCCTCGAGGGCCTGTCGCGTCCCGCGCTCGGCCGCGGAGCCGAGCGTCGATCGAGGGCGGCCGGCCCGACGACGGGCCGGAGGAGGTCAGGCTGCGGTGGCACGGCAGTTCGTCGTCCAGCTCGACAACCAGCCGGGTGAGCTCGCCCACCTCGCCCGGGCCCTGTCCGCGCGCGGCGTCGACATCCACAG
This sequence comes from uncultured Chloroflexia bacterium, assembly GCA_963776355.1. Lineage (GTDB taxonomy): Bacteria > Chloroflexota > Limnocylindria > Limnocylindrales > CSP1-4 > CTSoil-043. Next base: position 1,117,834 of record CAVZLU010000006.1, read on the forward strand.
CATCGGCGGCGCCGGCGCGGGGACCTCGGCTGCGCCATCCTGACCACCTCCGACGACGGGCGACGCGCGAGGTCCTGCACGGGCTCGGGCACGATATGTCGAGGGCGCACCCGTCCTCGTTGCGCCCGTCCAGCCCGGTGGCCTCGCCGAGCCGGCAGCTCCGAGGCCGGCGTGAACGCAGCGGGAGCGTCATGGTCGGCCACCGACCGGGGGTCGTCGAGATGGTCTTCTGCGTCGACGACGAGATGAAGGCGCACGCCGCGCTCCACCAGACCGTGGTGGAGCAGGTGGGTGTCGCCGACTGATCGCGCGCTGGGCCCGCCTGCGCGGAGCCCGCACCACCCTGGAGCGAACATGCGATGACCGAACCAGCCCACGTCCTCGACGGCCCGGCGAGCGAGCTCGACCACGACTTCATCCTCGAGGTCATGGCGGCCGTGCCGGGCGACTCGCGCCTGCAGATGTGCATCCAGTGCGGCACCTGCGGCGGCTCGTGCCCGTCCGCGGCCGACATGGATCACACGCCACGCCAGCTGTTCGCGATGGTCCGCGCCGGCGCCCGCGAGCGAGTCCTCCACAGCAACACGCCCTGGATGTGCGTGTCCTGCTACTACTGCACCGTCCGCTGTCCGCAGGAAGTGCACATCCCGGACGTCATGTACGGGCTCAAGTCGATGGCCGCGCGCGAGGGCCGCTCGCCCCACTCGGCCGCGCCGGACTTCTCGCGGACCTTCATGTCGAACGTCCACCGCTTCGGTCGCAGCTACGAGATGGGCCTCGTCGCCCGCCACTACCTGCGCCACTTCCCGCTGCGGATCCCGGGGATGGCGCCGGCGGGCATGGGCATGCTGGCCAGCGGCCGGATGGACATCCGCCCGCACCGCATCCGTGACGTGAAGGGCCTGCAGGCGATCCTGGCCCGGGCCAAGGAGCTGGAGGCGCAGCCGTGAAGGAGTTCCTGTACTACCCCGGCTGCTCCATGAGCGGCACGGCCAAGGGGTACAACGACTCGCTGGAGGCGATCGCCGGGCCGCTCGGCATCGACCTGCGCGAGGTCGACGACTGGAGCTGCTGCGGCGCGAGCGAGTACTTCAGCATCGGTCCCCTGCGCGGCTACGCGCTGGTCGCCCGCAACCTGGCGATCGCCGAGCGCGAGGCGAACGGAAGCCGGACGCTCGTGGCGCCGTGCAGCCTGTGCTACGTCAACCTGGCCAAGACCAACAAGTACGTGCGCACGGACCCGACGCTCGCCGGCAAGGTGAACGAGGCCCTCGGCGCCGCCGGGATGTCGTACACGCCGGGCTCGATCGAGGTCCGCCACCTCTTCGAGATCGTCATCCACGACGTCGGCGCGGACGTCGTCCGCGAGCAGGTCGATCCGGCCGCTCAACGGCCTCAAGGTGGCCCCCTACCTCGGGTGCCTCGTGACGCGACCGGACCCCGAGAAGCGCTGGAAGGCCAAGGAGCACCCGCGCGAGTTCGACCGCCTGCTGGAGGCGCTCGGCGCCGAGGTCGTCGACTACCCGCTCCGCACCGACTGCTGCGGTGGCCACCTCTCCCAGATCAGCCCGGGCATGGGCCTGGAGATGATCCGCCGGCTCCTCGACTCGGCCGAGCGCCTGGGGGCGGACGTCCTGGCCACGATCTGCCCGATGTGCCAGATGAACATCGACCTCTACCAGGCCGAGGTGAACCGGCGCTTCAAGACCGACTTCCGGATCCCCATCCTCTTCTTCACCCAGCTCGTCGGCCTCGCCTTCGGGATGGAGGCCAAGGCGCTCGGGATCGGCTCGGAGGTCGTCAGCGCCGAAGCGAGCCCTGGAGAAGATCGGCATCGAGGTGCCGGAGCCCGAGGCGGTCGCGCCGGTCGCCGCCGGTGCCGCGCCCGCCAGGCCCCGGGTGCCGCGGGCGAAGAAGGGCCCGGAGCTGCCGATGCCGCGCATGCCCCGTGACGAGGGAGTCGGACTGTGAGCGACACGCCCCTGGCGACCCGCCAGAAGGTGGGCGTCTACATCTGCCACTGCGGCAGCAACATCGCCGGCACCGTGGACGTGGAGGCGGTCCGCGACTGGGCGGCCGAGAGCCTCGCCGGGCACGGCGTCGTGATCGCCCGCGACAACAAGTTCATGTGCTCCTCCACCGGGCAGGAGCTGATCGAGAAGGACATCGCGGAGCTGGGCCTCACCCGCGTCGTCGTGGCCGCCTGCTCGCCGCACATGCACGAGAAGACGTTCCGCGGCGCCTGCGCCCGGGCCGGCCTCAACCCCTACCTGTGCGAGCTCGTCTCCATCCGCGAGCAGGTGTCGTGGGTCCACACCGACCGGGCCGCGGCCACGGCCAAGGCCAAGGCGGTGGTCGCCGGCGGCGTCTACCGCGTCGAGGAGCACGCGCCGCTGGAGCCGATCCGGGTTCCCATCAACCCGGCCACGCTCGTCGTCGGCGGCGGGATCGCGGGCATCACCGCGGCCCTCGAGCTGGCCGACGCCGGCTTCCCGGTCCACGTGGTGGAGCGCGAGCCGTCCATCGGCGGCCACATGGCGATGTTCGACAAGACCTTCCCGACCCTCGACTGCGCGGCCTGCATCCTGACCCCGAAGATGAACGAGGTCGGGATGCACCCGAACGTGACCCTCCACACCTGGAGCGAGGTCACCGACCTCTCCGGATACGTCGGCAGCTTCACCGCCACCATCCGGCACCGGGCGCGCTACATCAACGCCGAGCTCTGCACCGGCTGCGGGATCTGCCAGGAGAAGTGCCCGGTCAAGATCGTCGACGAGGCCTACGAGGCCGGGATCGGCTATCGCAAGTCGGCCTACATGCCCTTCCCGCAGGCCGTCCCCAAGGTCCCGGTCATCGACGGCCCGAACTGCACGTTCTTCTCGAAGGGGACCTGCAAGGCCTGCGAGAAGTTCTGCCCGACCGGCGCGATCGACTTCACCCAGCAGGACGACGAGGTCAAGGTCGAGGTCGGCAACGTCGTCGTGGCCACCGGCTTCGAGCTGTTCGACAGCCGGCGCGTCGAGCAGTACGGCTACGGCCGGCTGCCGAACGTCTTCACGAGCCTCGAGTTCGAGCGGATGTCCAACGCGGCCGGTCCCACGAACGGCCGGATCGTCCTCCGCGACGGGGTGACCGAGCCGAAGTCGGTCGGGATCATCCACTGCGTCGGCAGCCGCGACCGCAACTACAACAGCTACTGCTCGGCGATCTGCTGCATGCAGAGCCTCAAGTTCGCCCACCTCGTCGGCGAGCACACCGACGCCACGGTCCACAACTTCTACATCGACATCCGGGCGCCGGGAAAGGCGTTCGACGAGTTCTACCAGCGGGTGCTGGAGGAGGGGACGATCTTCGTCCGCGGCCGGGTGGCCGAGGTCACCGATGCCCTTCGGCTTCCCGACGAGGCGGCCCAGGACGGGCGCCTCATCGTCCAGGTCGAGGATTCGCTCGCCGGCATGCAGCGCCGGATCCCGGTCGACATGGTGATCCTCTCCGCCGGCCTCGAGCCGCCGCACGACGCGAAGGAGACCGCGCACCGCTTCGGGATCTCCTGCAGCTCGGACGGCTGGGTCATCGAGCGGCACCCGAAGCTCGACCCGGTCGCCACCATGACCGAGGGCATCTTCGCCGCGGGCTGCGCCCTCGGGCCGCGGGACATCCCCAGCAGCGTCGCCAACGGGGCCGCGGCCGCGGCCCGGATCCTGGGGCGGATCCAGCAGAAGGAGATGGCCCTCGAGCCGGTCCGCGCGTCGGTCGAGGAGGGCCGCTGCTCCGGCTGCCGGATCTGCAACGACCTCTGTCCCTACAACGCGATCCTGTTCCACCCCGACCGGATGGTGAGCGAGGTGAACGCCGCCCTGTGCCAGGGCTGCGGCACCTGCGTCGCGGCGTGTCCCGCCGGCGCGATGAGCGGCACCGGCTTCTCCGATGCCCAGGTCCTGGCCCAGATCGAAGGCCTCCTGTCGGTCGGAGCGACCGGCGAGCCACGCGGGCCCCACCCGATCCTCGAGGGGGTGCCGGCATGAGCGCCCAGCCCGCGGCGGCGCCCGTCGAGGGCGCCTTCGAGCCCGTGATCCTCGGCTTCACCTGCAACTGGTGCAGCTACCGGGCGGCCGACCTGGCCGGCACGGCCCGCATGAAGTACCCACCCAACGTCCGCCTCGTGCGCCTCATGTGCTCCGGCCGGCTCGACCCCGCCTTCGTCCTGAGCGCGTTCGCCCGCGGCGCGGACGGCGTCATCGTCTCGGGCTGCTGGCCCGGGGAGTGCCATTACCAGGTCCAGAACCTCAAGGCGCTCCGGCGCTTCCAGCTCCTCCGCCGGGTCGTGGCCGGGCTCGGCATCGAGCCGGCGCGGCTCCAGCTCGTCTGGGCGAGCGCGGCCGAGGGTCAACGCCTGGCCAACGAGATCGGCCGGGTCACCGAGGAGGTCCGGGCGCTCGGGCCGCTCCGCTGGGGCGGCAACGGGTTCGCCGAGGCCCCGCCGCCCGCGACCGAGGCGGCCCCGCACGCGGGCGCCGCCCCGCCGCCGGGCGACCGCGAGCTCGAGGAGGTGCCGGCATGAGCGGCAAGGCCCGCCTGGCGATGTACTGGGCCGCGTCGTGCGGCGGCTGCGACATCGCCGTGATCAACCTCCACGAGAAGATCCTCGACGTCGCGGCGGCGGTGGAGATCGTGCTTCTGGCCGGCCGTCATGGACGCCAAGTACCGGGACGTCGAGGCCATGCCGGACGGCCACATCGACGTCTGCCTCTTCTCGGGAGGCATCCGCAGCAGCGAGAACGAGGAGCTGGCCCACCTCCTGCGCCGCAAGTCGAAGGTCCTCGTGGCCTTCGGCTCGTGCGCCAACGAGGGCTGCATCCCCGGCCTCGCCAACCTCTCCACGGTCCCCGAGATCTTCGCCGCTTCCTACGGCGACGGCACGTCGACGGTCAACCCCGATGGCGTCGTGCCGCGCCCCTCGTGGACGGCCCCGGAGGGCGAGCTGCGCATCCCGGTCTTCCTGCCCTTCCTGCGGACCCTCGACCAGGTGGTCCCGGTCGACTACTCGGTGCCCGGTTGTCCGCCGGAGTCGCCGCGGGTCGCCGAGGCGATCACGGCCCTGCTCGCGGGGCTGGCGGGGACGGGGCCGCTGCCCCCGAAGGGCAGCGTCGTGGGCGCCGGCGTCTCCACCGTCTGCGACGAGTGCGCCCGGGCCCGCGACGTCAAGAAGATCTCGCAGTTCGTCCGCATCCAGGAGGTGGCCCGCCTCGACCCGACGCTGTGCCTGCTCGAGCAGGGGATCCCCTGCAACGGACCGGCCACCCGCGACGGCTGCGGGGCCCTGTGCCCGGCCGCCGGCGCCCAGTGCATCGGCTGCTACGGCGCGGCCGACGGCGTCATCGACTACGGGGCCCGGCTGATGTCCGCCTTCGCCTCGGTCGTCGAGGCGGACGAGCCCGATGACATCGACCGGATCCTCGACGGGATCCCGGACCCGGTCGGCCAGGTCTACCGCTTCAGCCTCGCCCGCTCGCTCCTCCGGGGCAGCCGCGCGGTCGTGGAGGCGGAGCTGCCACCCGTCCCGGCGGAGCCCGCCGGCGCGGCGTCCCCGAGCCGGCCCTCGCCGGCGCGGCGTCCCGGAGCCGGCCCTCGCCGGCGCGCGCTGAGGCAACGCACCATGACCCGCATCACCATCGACCCGATCACCCGCCTCGAGGGCCACGGCAAGATCGAGATCTTCCTCGACGACGCCGGCGAGGTGGAGCGCACCTACTTCCAGGTCCCGGAGCTGCGCGGCTTCGAGCAGTTCTGCGTCGGCCGGCCGGTCGAGGACATGCCGACCCTCGTGAACCGCATCTGCGGCGTCTGCCCCGAGGCCCACCACATGGCCGCGGCCAAGGCGGCCGACGCCGTCTACAAGGTCGATCCGCCACGGCCCGCGAAGCTCCTCCGGGAGCTCCTCTACTCGGCCTTCTACGTGGCCGACCACACGACCCACTTCTATGCCCTCTCGGGGCCCGACTTCGTGGTCGGGCCCGACGCGCCGGTCGCGGAGCGCAACCTCCTCGGCGTCCTGAAGAAGGTCGGCAGCGACGCCGGCGGCCGGGTCATCGAGGCCCGCCGCCGCTGCCACCGCGTCGTCGAGATCGTCGGCGGCCGGGCGATCCACCCCTGCACGAGCGTGCCCGGCGGCCTGACCAAGGGGATCACGGCCGAGGAGCGCGACGAGATCGAGTCGACCGCCCGCCGGATGATCGACTTCGGCGCGTTCAGCCTCGGGCTCTTCGACGACCTCATCCTCGGCAACGCGGGCTACGTCGAGATGATCACCGGGCCGACCTACCGGCACGAGACGTACTCGATGGGCCTCGTCGACGCCGCCGGCCGGGTGAACTTCTACGACGGCCGGGTCCGCGTCGTCGGGCCCGACGGCAGCGCTTCACGGCGAGTACGCGCCGCAGGACTACCGCGACTGGATCGCCGAGCGGGTGGAGCCCTGGACCTACCTGAAGTTCCCCTACCTGCGGAAGGTGGGCTGGAACGGCTTCACCGACGGCCCCGACTCCGGCGTCTACGCGGCCACGCCGCTGTCCCGGCTCAACGTCGCCGATGCGATGGCGACGCCGCTGGCCCAGGAGGCCTTCGAGCGCTTCTACGCGACCCTGGCCCCGGGCCCCGGCGCCGGCCCGGGCGGCAAGCGGATGGTCCACGGCCGGCTGGCCACGCACTGGGCCCGCCTCGTCGAGCTGATGTTCGCCGCCGAGCGGATGCTGGAGCTGGTCACCGACCCGGAGATCACGTCCGACAACGTGCGCACCGTCCCGACCGAGCGCCCGACCGAGGGCGTCGGCACCGTCGAGGCGCCGCGCGGCACCCTGACCCATCACTACTGGACCGACGAGAAGGGGATCCTGACGAAGGTCAACCTCGTCGTCGGGACGACGAACAACTACGCCCCCATCGCGATGTCCGTGGAGCGGGCCGCCCGCAGCCTGATCCACGGCGGCGAGGTGGTGAGCGAGGGACTCCTGAACCGGATCGAGATGGCGTTCCGCGCCTACGACCCGTGCTTCGGGTGCGCGACCCACTCGCTTCCCGGCCAGATGCCGCTCGAGGTCGTGATCCGCGACGCGGCCGGCGGGCTCGTCGATGTCCGCCGCCAGTTCTGCTGACGGCCGTGCCGTGACGCCGGTGCCCACCGGCGTCACGCTCGTGGTCGGGCTGGGCAACCCGCTGCTGGCGGACGACGGGATCGGCTGGCGGGTCGCCCGGGCGGTCGCGGCCCGCCTGGCGGCTGATCCTGCCCTGGCCGCCGACCCGGCGTTCGCCGATGTCGAGGTCGACCACCTCGCGGTGGGAGGCCTGGCGCTCATGGAGCGGCTCGTCGGCTACCGCCGGGCGGTGCTCGTGGACGCGATGGTGACCGGGACGCATCTCCCGGGGACCGTCAGGCGCTTCTCGATCGCCGACATCCCGGGCCGCGAGGCGACCCATCTCGACTCGGCCCACGACGCATCGCTCGCGACGGCCCTTGCCGCCGGCCGCGCCCTGGGCGCCGACCTGCCCGCGGACATCGCGATCATCGCGGTCGAGGCCGTGCGGGTCGACATGTTCAGCGAGCAGTTGACGGCCGGGGTCGAGGCCGCGATCCCGGAAGCGGTCGAGGCGGTCCTGGCCGCGATCGGCGAGACTGGTCCCTGACGGTCGACACCGCATGGAGGCGATCGGGCGCCGGCCGACGCCTGGGCAGGCCGGGGCGAGGTCTCGGGGCAGCCGCCGGCCACCGATCATCGAACGGACCACCCTCGACCGGGCGACCTGCCCGGACCGGAGGCACGCGTGCACGAAGCGGGCATCGCCGATCGCATCCTCGACATCGTCGTCGCGCGGGCCCATGAGGCCGGGGCGCCGCGGATCACGGCGATCCACCTCGAGGCCGGGGCGCTGGCCGCCGTCTCCGAGGATTCGCTGCGCTTCCACTGGGAGCAGCATGCCGCCGGGACGCCCGCCGAGGGGGCGGTGCTCCACTTCACCGAGGTCGACACGCCGACCGACCTCCGCCTGGTCGCGATCGACGTGGCCGACGACGAGCCGGCCGACGAGCATGGGCGCCCGCCCGACGACGACCCCGCGCACCCGCCGGCCGAGCCTGGGGGCCCGCCCGCGGTCCACTGACCTGGCGCCGGGCCGGCTGCCGCCGGGCGACCCGATCGCCGGCCCTCGCCCGAATGCCGCGCCGATGCCCGCGGACCGACCGCGCCGTCAGGCGATCCGCCGCGCCTGGAGGAACGCCGCGAGCCGTTCGAGGGCAGCCGGCAGGTTCTCCCGACCGAGCCCGACCCGCAAGTGGTTTCCCGGGTGGCCGAAGGTGCGTGCCGGGCAGGAGGAGCACGCCCTCCGCGTCGACGAGCCGCGCGGCGAACGCGTCGATGCGTCGAGGCCGGCCGGCAGCCGTCGGGAACCCGATCGAGCCGGCCGCGCGGCCGGACCCACGAGAGGCGGACCCGGGCCGCGCGCTGCGAGGAAGGTCGTCGAAGCGGGCGAGGTTGGCGGCGACGATCGCGCGCGAGCGGGCGAGGACGCGTGTCCCGCGCCCGGAGGGCGATGAGGGCCGAGGATCTCGGAGGGCGCCGACGGAGCAGATCGTCGTGTAGTCCTTGACGCGCGCGCAGCGGGCGAGCAGGTCGCGATCGCGCGTCGCGAGCCAGCCGATCCGGAGGCCGGCCAGCGCGAACGACTTCGACATCACGCCCATCGAGATGCCGAGCTCGAAGAGGTCGGCGCCGCGGGCAGCGGCTCGCCGCCGTCGTGCTCGAGGAAGCGATAGACCTCGTCGGCCAGGAGGTGGAACGCCGCGATCGGCACAGGCGTCGCCGAGGCGCGCCACTCCGCCGGGCTCGGGCAGCATGCCCGTCGGGTTGTGCGGCGCGTTGACGACGACGAGGCGCGTCTCGGGCCGGAACGCGGCGACAGGCGCTCGGCGTCGAGCGCCCAGCCGTCGGCCTCGCGCAGCTCGTGGAGGGTGACCTCGGCGCCGGCCGCCCGGCCGACCTCGTACAGGCTCTGGTAGCCGGGCCAGGTCACGACGGCGTGGTCGCCCGGGCCGAGCGAGGACGCGAGACAGGCAGAAGATCGCCTCCTCGGCGCCGGCGAAGACGAGGATGTCGTCGGGCTCGAGCGGTCGTACAGCGCCGGCGATCTCGGCGCGGAGCAGCGGGTGGCCGGGCGACTCCGCGTAGCCGAGGCGGAGGTCCGCCCAGAGCGCCGGCGCCTCGTCGTCGGCGAGGGCGAGCAGGTCGGCCATCGGCCAGCCCTCGACGTCCGAGGCGCAGAGGAGGTGCGCGACGGCGAACTCCCAGCGCGCGAAGAAGCGTTCCAGCGCGAAGTCGGCGATGCGCACGAGCACAGGATGGCAGCCGCGGCCGCCCGGCGCGGGCACGCTCCCCGTCGGGCTGCGCGGCCGCGCCCGCAGGTCAGCGGGTCCGCGTCACCTTGGTCAGGCCCGGCGGAGCGTCCGGGTCGCGACCGCGGGCACGGGCGACCGCCTCGGCCAGCACGTAGCCCGGCAGGACGTAGGCGAGGGGCGTGAGCGGCTCGACCAGGTCGAGGGCGACCGCGAGGCCCAGGGAATCCCGGGCCGCGCCATGGCCCCCGACGAGCCAGGGCACCGCGCCCCGTCGCCGGGCGACCGCCAGCGCTTCGTCGACGGCGCCGCCGGCCGGCCCGTCAGGACGAACCGCGAGGATGGGCACGTCCGGGCCCGCGACCGCGACGGGCCCGTGGAGGAGGTCCGCGGTGGAGTAGCCGTCGGCGAAGATGCGGCTCGTCTCCCGCAGCTTGAGGGCCAGCTCCTGGGCCGTCGCGAGAGTTGTGGCCGCGCGACACGACGAGGGCCTCCTTCGCCCGCGCGAACGCGGCCACGCAGGCGCCGCCCGGGCCGCGGATCCAGGCGCCGGCCGTCTCGAGCACGTTCGCGGCCCATCGGGCAGGCCGTCGAGGCCGCCGGCCCACGGTGCCGCCGGTGCCAGGCGGGCGACCAGGCCGGCAACGACCGCGAGCGAAGGCGACGTACGTCTTCGTGGCCGCGACGGCGCGCTCCTCGCCCGCGCGCAGCGGCAGCACGAACTCGGCCGTCGAGCCGAGCAGCGAGGCCGGCTCCGTTCGTGACGGCCAGGGTCAGGGCCCCGGCGTCGCGGGCGGCCGCCAGCACGGCGGCGACGTCCGGGCCGGCGCCGGACTGGGAGATCGCGATGGAGCAGGACGTCGTCCCACTTCAGCGGGGCGTCGTAGATGGTCGTGACCGAGGCCGCGGCCAGGCCGACCGGGATCCCGAGGGTCGTCTCGACCAGGTACTGGGCATAGAGGGCCGCGTGGTCGGAGGTGCCCCGGGCGGCGACGAGCGCGAACCGCGGCGGCGCGCCGGGCGATCGCCGCGGCGGCGCGCGTCGAGATCCGCCCCGCCTTCGCCGAGCACCCGCTCGACCACGGCCGGATCTCCGCGATCTCGCGGGCCATGCGGGTCGGGCCGACGCGGCTACTCATCGACCCGCACGTAGCGGCGCCCCGATCAGGGCGAAGGCGGGCAGGCGTCCGAGCGCCTCCCGGAGCGGTCGTGGCGGCCTCCCGTCGCGGCCGGCCACCGCAAGCAGCGCGTCCGCCTCGGCGGCCGTCGGGACGCACGTCGACGATCGCGAGAGTCGATGATCACGCGGCCCGGCTCGGCCTCGCCGAGCGTCGCCACCACCGCCTCGGGCGGGGTCCCGACCTGTACTCCGTCCGGATCTCGGCCTCGGCCCGCCAGCCGGGCCGGCGGAGGAGGATCCGGCGCCAGACGGCGGCCGTCTGGGGAGTCACCAGACCGTCGGCTGCTGCCGGGGTCAGGGGCGAGCATCCTCGCCCCGTCCCCAGCGGGCGGCCTGGTGGAGGAGCGCGTACTCGTCGAGGTCGGCGTACCTGTCGAGGTCGTCGGCCGGTGACACGTCGCCGAAGATCGCCCGGATCGAGGGCGCGAACACCGCGGCGAGATCGAGGTCGATCCCGCGCACGGTGCGGTGGAAGATGCACCTGCTGGTACATGAAGAGTCGCGCCGTCAGGAACATCTCGAGGGCCGCGAGGCCCGGCTCGTACAGGGTCAGCCCGCGCTCCGAGACGAAGGCGTAGCGGCGCAGCCGCTCCGCGTCGACGGGCCCCGTCGAGACGCCCGTGAAGTAGGCGTCGCGGCGCACGTAGTTAGAGGTTGTCCACGGTGAAGACGCCGGACAGGAGCGGCTGGAGCCAGCGTACCCAGCGCGGCATCGACGGATCGTCGAGCGGCGGCTTGGATACGAGGTACCCGACCCGGCCGGGATCGATCGCTTCGCCCTCGGCGAGGGCGTCACGCGCGGGATTGCCCATGGCCCGGCGCGCGCCGCAGCCGCCCGATGAGGTCCCAGCTCGCGCTCGATGATCGAGCTGGGAGAGGTCCTGGTCGGGTGAGCGCCTTTCGCCGGCCGGCGCCGGTGGGCCGGGCGGAGAAGGCCGCCAGGGCCTGTTCGTCGAAGAAGTGGGCGAACGGGCCACTGGCCCACGTCGTGGAGGAGCCCGGCGATCCGAGAGCGTCTCGACCACCAGGCCCTCCGAGGGCGGGTGCAGGCCAGGCTCGGTCGCGGCCAGGGCCTCGACGAGCGACGGGTAGAGCTGGCGGCCCCAGAGCCCGGCCTCGTGCATCACCCCGAGGCCATGGGTCGAGCGCGAGTGCTCGGCGGTAGGGAAGACCCAGCGGGCGTCTGGAGCTGGCTGATGCGGCGGAGCCGCTGCAGCCAGGCGCTGTCGAGGATGTCCTCCTCGGCTGCCTCCTCGGACGCAAGCCCGGCACTGCGCGCCTCGCCCGGGGCGAGCCGTTTCGTCAGCTCGGTATCGCCGTGGATCGGTGTCGCTCGATCAGGTTGACGGCGGCGAAGCGGGCCGGTCGCATCGTCCCATCGGGGCGTCCGGCGGTCGCCGTGAAGGGGCGGCCGTCAGGGAACCCACACCGACAATGCGGCGCTGAACACGTCGATGTTCCCGAACCGGTCCCGCGGCCGGAACCGCAGCCAGTAGCGGTGGCCGTGCGCCCGCGACGCCAGGACGATCGAGGTCGTGGTCGTGTTGTCGCGGATCAGCCTCCAGGTGCCGGCATCCACCCGGTACCAGACGTCGAGGTCGCGTAGGCCCGCCCAGTGGGTCTGGAGGGGCGTCGTAGCCATGCCAGGTGAAGCAGATCGTCGTCCCGCTGCGGGTGGCGCTGTCGACCTTCGAGGTGGGGACGGAGTGGTCGCGCGACTCCGTAAAGTCCGCGACGCCGAACACGCGCCCGGACGATCGCACCGCGATCCCGAGGCCGACGTAGGTTGAGGGTTGCCGGCTCATCAGGATCGCCCAGTGGGACGGGCTGTTGCCGCCGACAGGGAGTAGATCGCCGCTGCCGTCACGCTTCGGAGGCCGCCCGAGACGGCGGCGATGTCCTCGGCCCAGGCGTACCACTGCACACCCGCCCGGGCGAGGGCGTCGTCAGGCTGCCGCCCGCCGCCGCGTGGCTGAACATGGAGGCCTTCGACAGCCTGACCGCGCGGTCGCGGCGATGAGCGCGAGCGCCCATCTCGGCGCAGGGGGCGCAGGCCGCGGCCACCCGGTGATGGTTGGTCAGGCGCAGCAGGGCGGTCGCGACCGTCGTGGTGGTCGTCGTGGCAGCGGCCGCCGGCGGGGGCGCGGACAGGGTTCCCGAGAGCGCGAGGGACGAGGGTTGACACGAACAGTCCAGCCGCGCGAACCGCGCGACGGGACCTGGCAGTGGGGATCGCTGGCGCGGGCACCTTACCGGGATTCGAAGCCGCCGTCTGTCGCGTCACGCCGGCGCCCGCGATGTCCCTCGCCGATCACCGATAGTGGGCCGCAGCAGCCTCAGGAGACTGGCAACCTCGGCCCGGAGCGCGGGCGGCTCGAGGACCTGGACGTCCGGTCCCACGGACAGGATCCAGCTCCGGATCTCGATCGTCCCCGAGACCCGTGGCCCTCCAGGTGAGCGAGCCGTCGGGCTCGCCAACGACCACCTGGCTCGGGGTGCCACGTGGTCTCCGCGACCCGCGGGGCGACCGCGGGCGCGAAGCGGAGGGCCACGAGGACCGGGCCCTGGTCGGCGATGATCCCCCAGGCACGCTCGAGGGCCTCCTCGATCACCCCGTCGGGCGGCGCCTCGAAGACCTGGGCCGTGATCGCGAGGCTCCGGATGCGCTCGAGCTGAAGGTGCGGAGCGCCGCTCGCGTCTCGTCCCAGCCGATCAGGTAGAGGGCGTCGGGTCTCGGTCGAGGGCTCGATGAGGTACGGCCGCACCCGTCGCGTCCGGGCGACCCGCCCCGGGTCGTACGTCTCGGGTCGTACGTCAGCTCGACGACCCGGCGCTCGGCCACGCCCGGGTCAGCAGATTCAGCCCGTTCGTCCCCTCGGGATCGGGCGGCCGGCGGGCCATCACGTCGAGGGTGCGGTGGACATGGCGCCCCAGGACCTCGGGTAGGGCCTCGCCGAGGCTTCTGGAACGCCGCCGCGAGCTCCGGGTCGTCGGCGTCCGCGTACTTCGCCATGAGGCGGGCGGCCAGGAAGACGGCCATCGCCTCGCCCTGCGTGAGCCGGAAGGCCGGCAGCAACGCCGAGCGCTCGAGGCCCCAGCGCCCGTCGAGGGCCCAGACCGGCATCCCGAGCTCGTCGTCGAGCGCCCGCAGGTCGCGATAGGCATTGCGCCTCGACATGCCGAGGAAGCGGCCAGCTCGTCCAGCGTGACCCCGTCCGGATGCGCGGACAGGTAGGTCGCGACCCGGTAGAAGCGGGCGACCCGGTCACGCTTGCGCCCGGCCAGCGTGTCGCTCCCGGGCAGGTCCCAGCGGTCCATGCGGCCTCCCTGCTCAGTCGGTCGGCCTGGTCACGACGAGCGGCGCGCCCCGGTTGGTGGCCGTCACGGGTGGCAGTGAGCCCGCCGCGAATGGCACCCGGGACGATGGAGAAGCCGGGTCCGCCGAGCGTCCCCTCGACGCGACCGAGCTGGCCGTCGGAGAAGACCCAGACATCGAGCTTGCCGCGCCAGTCCGCGAGGTCGGTGTCCCCGACCAGCCAGCCGATCTGCGGGAATGCGGCCCGGAACACCGTCCCGTCGACGACAACCCAGCAGCGCCGCGCGCGGCGCCCTCGACGTACACGAGGCCGAGGTCCTCGGCCGCCGCCCGCTGGCCGGGATCGAGTGCCGCCGGACCGCGGCCAGGTCCAGGATTCCCGGTCGGCCACCGCGACCGGGACTTCGAGCCCAGCGCGTCCCGGTCTCGCGCCTCCAGCCGCGGCCGTCGAGGGCGGCCGCTCCGGCTAGGCCGACGTCGCAGGTCGTCGTCACCTCGGCCAGCCAACGGAAGTCCCGCCCGCTGCGCTCGCCCCGAACGCGGGCGACCCCGAGCGAGCCGCCGTCCACGTTGCCCCCCAGGTCGAGCGTCAGGGCCGCCGTGCTGCCGGCCAGGATCGGCGCGTCGCAGAGCGGCGGGATGCGGGTCCCGTCGGTGGGCCCGTAGCGCGATGCTGCCGCCGGGTGGTCTCGCAGCGCCAGCTCGTTGGCGATCGTGGCCCCGGCCAGTGCGAACGCGGAGACCACGGCGAACGTCAGGCCGATCCCGAACGCGGCCACCAGGCGCCGCCGCCGCCCGCTTTCCGTGCCGAGCAGGCGGCGGGCAAGCCCGAGGCCGGCGAAGAGCGACGTCCCGAGGATCGCGAGGATCCACGGATAGGCGGTCTCGGGCGAGGGGAGCAGCGTCTGGAGTCCCTGGTCCAGGAGGTCGTGGGCGAGAGAGCCCAGCGTCGGGAGCAGCACGATGACCGTCGCCAGGCCGAGGGCGGCGATGGCCCGGAACGCCTGGCCGCCCCGCGCCGCCGGGGGCCAGGCGACGGCCGTAACGGCGACCGCGAGCGGGGCCAGTGCGGCGACGCCGACGAGGAGATCGGCCGGACCGCCCGGCCGATAGCCGGCGAGCAGGAGGACCGCCACCGTCGCCCACAGGATCGCGAGGGCCACGGCAAGGAGACGAGCTCGAGCAGCCGCACGCGCATGCTCCAAGTCTAGCCGCCATGCCGGCGGGCTCGGTGCAGCGCCGTCGTCCTCCGGCCCGCCCCCGCCCGGGGACGCGGGCAGCGGCCGCGCCCGCGCTGGCCGCGTGGGCGCCGGGGTACACTCTCGCCGGTTCCCAGAGGAGGAGAGTGCAGCCGATGCGATCCACGTTCCGCTTCGCGGCCATCCTGGCCCTCACCGGTGCGTTCGTGGCGGCCTGCACCGGCGGCGCGACCCCGACGCCGCCTCCCACGGCCGCTCCGACGGCCCGGCCCCGACCGCGGCGCCATCCGCGTCGGCCGCCCCCTCCGCATCCCCTGCGCCGACGCAGAGCCCGAGCGCCTGCGCGTCCCTCACGACGGTGGCGCCCGGCACGCTGACGATCGGGACCGACAACCCGGCGTTCCCGCCGTAGTTCCAGCCGCCGCCCGGGCGCCGCCACCGAGCCCTGGCAGCTGGGCGACCCGACGACCGGCAAGGGCTTCGAGACCGCCTTCGCCTACGCCATCGCCGAGAAGCTGGGCTTCGCCAAGGACAAGGTCGCCTGGATCGCCGTCCCGTTCGACAACGCCTATCGCGCCCGGGCCCAAGGACTTCGACCTCGACATCAACCAGGTCTCGTTCACGCCCGAGCGTGCCAGCGCGGTCGACATGTCGGACGGCTACTTACAACGTCAGCCAGGCCGTCGTCGCCGCTCAAGACGAATCGCATGGCCCAGGCGAAGACGATGACCGACCTCAAGAAGTACCAGTTCGGCGCCCAGTCGGCGACGACGAGCCTACGACACGATCCAGAACGATCAAGCCGCGACAAGGCGCCCTCGGTCTACTACACGAACGACGCCGCGATCTCGGCCCTGAAGGCCAAGCAGATCGACGGCATCGTGGTGGACCTGCCGACGGCCTTCTTCATGACCGGCGGCGCAGACGTCGATCAAGGGCACCGTCGATCGTCGGCCAGTTCGCAGCCAGCAGGGCGCCGACGCCGAGCATTTCAGCGTCGGTGATCGCCAAGGGCAGCCCGCTCACCGCCTGCGTCAACGCAGGCGATCGCGGCCCTGAAGGCCGACGGCACGCTGGACGACATCACCAAGGAGTGGCTCGCCGACAAGGCGAACGCGCCGGTCTTCACGCCCTAGCGATGCCGCAGCCGGCCGGCACGTGGCATGCGTATCGGGCGGGCCCGCGCGACTCCGGCCGAGCTGACCGCCGGGACGCGCGCGCCGCCTGCCGTCGAGCGCGCGAGCGGCCGCGGCGGCTGCGCTCGTCGATCGTCGCCCTCGTCAGCACGGTCGTCGTCTTCGGCGTGCTTGCGCTGGATCATCGTCAACGCGCCGGGCTGGCGAGCGTCCAGCAGGCGTTCTTCAACCCGGAGGTCTTCGCCGCGTCGTTGCCCGACATCGTCCGCGCGTTCTGGGTCAACGTCGCAGCTCTTCCTGATCGCCGAGGTGCTGATCCTGGTCGTTCGCGCCTGGTGATCGCGGTGATGCGCAGCCTGCCCGGGCCCGGTTTCTTCCCGTTCCGCGGTGCTGGCGACCGTCTACTCGGACGTCTTCCGCGGCGTGCCCGGGCGTCCTGGTCATCTACATCCTCGGCTTCGGGATCCCGGGCCTGGGCATGCCCGGGCGTGCCCACCGACCCGTTCTTCTGGGCGCGGTCGTCGCCCTCACGCTCGTCTACTCGGCCTACGTCTCCGAGGTCTACCGGGCGGGCATCGAGTCGGTCCATCCCGAGCCAGGAGGCGGCGGCCCGGTCGCTCGGGCTGTCAGCCGCTCCAGGCGCTGCGCTATCGTCGTCCTGCCGCAGGCGGTCCGGCGGGTCATCCCGCCGCTGCTCAACGACTTCATCGGGCTCCAGAAGGACACGGCGCTGGTGTCGTTCATCGGGGTCGTCGAGGTCTTCCGGCCGTCGCAGATCAAGCAGCCGGCGACTTCAACTTCACGCCGTACCTCGTCACCGCGCTCCTGTTCCTCCTCGTCACGATCCCGCTGGCCCGGCTCACCGACTGGCTGGTCGCGCGCGACCGGCGCCGCCGCGGCGGGCGCCGATGAGCGGCCGCCGAGGTGACCGCGACGACCGGCGCGCCGTGCCCTGCGGATCGAGGGCCTCCACAAGTCGTTCGGCAAGCTGGAGGTCCTGCGCGGCATCGACCTCGACGGTCGCCGAGCACGAGGTCGTCTGCCTGATCGGCGCGTCGGGGTCGCGGCAAGTCCACGCTGCTGCGCTGCATCAACCTGCTCGAGCCGATCGACGCCGGGCGGATCGTCGTCGAGGGCGACGAGATCACCGGCGCGCGGCGTCGACGTCGACCGGATCCGGCGGCGCATCGGCATCGTGTTCCAGGCCTTCAACCTGTTCCCGCACATGACCGTGCTCGACAACGTGACGCTCGGCGCCGCGCAAGGTGCTCGCACTGCGGCCGCGCGGAGGCCGAGGCGCGAGGCCGACGGCGCTGCTCGAGCGGTTCGGCCTCGCCGAGAAGCGCGACGAGTATCCCGACCGGCTGTCGGGCGGCCAGCAGCAGCGCGTCGCGATCGTGCGGGCGCTGGCGATGCAGCCCGGACCTGCTGCTGCTCGACGAGGTCACCAGCGCCCTCGACCCGGAGCTGGTGGCCGAGGTGCTCGACGTCATCCGCGAGCTGGCCGCGGGCGGCATGACGATGCTCATCGCGACCCACGAGATGGGCTTCGCGCGCGACATCGCCAACCGCGTCTGCTTCCTCGACGCGCGGCCGGATCCTCGAGGAGGGGCCGCCGCGACGCAGATCTTCAGCGCGCCGCGCGAGGAGCGGACGCGGCAGTTCCTGCGGCGCATCATCGAGGCCGGCCGGCTGTAGCGACCGGGCGCGCCTCAAGGGCAGGCTGCCGCTTGAAAGGGTTGCTGTAACTACGGGGCTGCCGCAGCGCCGGCGGTGTCGCCGGGTCGCAGCCGCAGCGCCGGCTCTGTCGCCGGGTCGCAGCGGCCTACGGGCCCGCCAGGCCGAGCATCTCGTCGAGCGAGACGATGCGAAGGCCGGCCCCGCCGAGGTCCTCCAGGAGGCCCGGCAGGGCCTCCAGGGTTCGCGCGCCGCCGAGCTGGAGGCGGACGATGGCGCCGCCCGTCGACCGCGACACGACCCGGGCCACGATATCCGTCGCGATCGGCCCGCCGGCGTCGGGCGCCACTCCGTCACCCGGGTCGACATCCCACGCGATCGCCCACCTCCAGCCGGCCGACCCCGCGGCTGCGCGGGCCGCGCTCGACGCCTCGCCGCCGACGGGGCGGAGCCAGGGAGCCGTGGTGCGGCCGAGCAGGCCGGCGACGGGGGCGTCGGCCGCCTTGAGCGCGGCCGGGAGCCCCGCCGGCGTGGCGGCGCTGGCGAGCAGGCCGGTCCGGATCGCCGGGGCCCCGGCCAGGCGGGCGAGGACCGCCTTCCCGGTCGGGTCCGCGGCCGCGCGCGCGTCGACGAACACGGTCGCCGGGACCTGGTTGGCCTGCAGCCACTGGACGATCGCCTCGGGGCCCCCGGGACCCTCGCCCGGGCCGCCGGAGTACTCGAAGGTCAGGGCCACGCCGTCGAGGCCGGTCGGGCCGTGGACCACGAGGGCGGCGCTCCCGTCCGGCGGCAGCGTGGGGTAGGGGCCGACGGGCCCGGCCGGGACGGGCGGGGACGGGCTGGGCGGAGGCAGGCTCTCCGGATCGACGACCTCGTCGGGCAGGTAGAGGAGCTGCCAGCCGATCTCGATGCGCCCGGGCCGGTACGTGCTCGAGTCGGGGTCGAGCGAGGGGTAGCGGGCGCGATTCCAGTAGGCCAGGCTCTCGGGAGTCGTGGCGAAGCGCTTCGCCAGCCCGATGAGCGTGTCGCCGGGCCGCACGACGTAGGTGGCGAAGGTCGGAGCAGGCGCCGGTGTCGGGCGAAAGGGCCGCGTTGGAGCCGAGGCGATCGGGGACACGACCTCGGGCCCGGTGGGCTGCGGCTCGGTGGGCGGGGCGCCGGGCCCGCCGCTCGTCCCCGCGATCGTGCAGGCGCCGACGAGCAGGGCGGCGACGAGCACGGGGACGATGTCGAAGAGAGACCGGCCCGGTCCGCGGCGGTTCACGCCCCGATGCTAGGCGGTCGGCGACCGCGCCGCCTACGCCGGCGGCTCGCCGGGGATCGGGTCGGGCGGATCGAACGGCGTGGGGGCCTGGAGGGTGAGCTCGCCGGCCAGGGCGAGGCCTTCCTCGGCCGTCGCGATCTGCCCTTGCCCGCGGCGCTTCGCCACGAAGCAGGCCCGATCGGCGGCCAGGAGCATCTCGGCGGCGCTCGGGCCGTGCTCGGGGAAGGTGGCGATCCCGATGGACGCCGAGATCGGGCCCACCGCTCGCCGGTCGGCCCAGTCGACGGCGATCCGGGCGAGCTCGCGGCGGATGCGCTCGGCCAGGGCGCCCGTTCCGACCGCGTCGGTGGCCGGGCAGATCACCGTGAACTCGTCGCCGCCGTAGCGGAAGACCCGATCCGACTCGCGGCAGGCGCCACGAATGGCGCGCGCGACGGCGCGCAGGAGATCGTCACCCGCCTGGTGACCCAGGCGGTCGTTCACCCGCTTGAACTCGTCGAGGTCGAGCATCAGGAGGCCGAATTGCTCCCCCGTCTCCACGCTCCGGGTCAGCCACTCGTCGAACGTGCGCTGGTTCATGAGGCCGGTGAGGTCGTCCGTCTGGGCCTCGATCTCCTTCTCCCGGTAGGCCTCGGCGTTGCCGATCGCGATCGAGACCTGCGCGGAGAAGAGCTGGACGAGCTCGAAGTCGTCGTCGTCGAATTGGTCAGCGGCCCCGAGTCGCTCGAGTGAGACCACCCCCCGTACTCCCTCACGGCCGCGCAGGGGAACGCAGATCAGGCTGCCCTCGACGTCCCCGGTCGAGGGGAACTGCTGAACGCGCGGGTCGAGGAGCTCATCCCGGACGAGCTGCGGATCGCCGTGCTCGATGACCCAGGTGGCGAGGCCCTCCTCGCCGGCCTCCCAGGGCTTGATGTACTCGTCGGCGTGGACGCCGCGGGCCATGAGTGGGGTCAGGATCCCTGTCGCCGAATCGACCCACTCGATGGAGATGTTGTCCCAGCGGACGATGGCGGCCAGCCGGTCGGCGACCTCGTCGAGGATGCGGGGAGGTCGAGCGTCCCGAGGATCGAGCTCGTGATCTCGAGCAGGGCCCGCTGCCCGGCGAGGCGACGCTCGAGGCGGATCGACTGCTCGCGGAGCCGCTCGGTGGCGTCCGCATTCGCCATCGCCTGGGCGGCCAGGCTGGCGTAGATGACGAGGAGCCGTAGGTCGTCGTCGCTGAACTGGCGCAGGCCGAGCTTGGAAAGGACGATCACGCCCAGGACGCGGTCCTCGAACTCGAGCGGGGCCAGCAGCATCGACTCCTCGAGATCGTCGTCGGTGCCGGGGATCGTCATCGCCCGCGAATCGTGGGCCGCGTCCGGCAGGTTCTGGGGCTGGCGGTTCCTGGCGACCCAGCCGGTGATCCCCTCGCCGAGGCGGATCCGGAGCTGGTCCGGGGTTTCGTCGTGGAACTCGCCGACCAGCCCTCGCATGGCCACGGGGACGAGCCAGTCGTCGTCCCGCAGCCGGTAGACACGGACGTTGTGATACTCGATCAGCTGATCGAGCTCGTTGGCGATGGCCGCGCCGATGTCGCGCTCGGTCGTCAGGCGGGCTACCCGCGCTCCCAGCTGCTGGATGGACTGAAGGTGGGCGGCCCAGGTCGCCATGCGCTCGTAGTTCTGGGCGTTCTTGATCGCCGTCGCCGCCTGGGCCGCGAACCCGGCCAGCGTCGCCAGCTCCTCGTCCGCCCACTCGTGGGAGCGGTCGTGGTACACGATCAGCAGGCCGAGCAGCTCAGCGCCGTCGAAGAGGGGTGCGGCACAGATCGTGTCGAAGCCTTCCTGGACGATCGCCGGGCGCATTTCGAGGGCGCGCGGGTCGTCGCGATAGTGGATCGCGAAGAGGGGGCGTCGTACGGCGGCCGCCTCGGCCGGCAGCGAGGGGACCGGGAAGTCGCGCACGGCGGAGAGGTAGCCGTCGGAGAGCCCGCGGGCAACCTCGGCGGTCACGTGCCCGTCAGGGCGGCGCAGGAACACCGCGGCCCGGTCGCCCCCGAAGAGGACCCGGGCGTGATCGACGACCCCGGAGAGGATCTGCTGCAGGTCGAGCTTGCTGCCGATGTCGGTGGCGATGCGCCGCAGCGCCTCGGCCCGATGGAGCTACACGGACGTCTCGGCCCGGAGGCGCTCGGCGTGGACGGCAACGCCCAGTTGGCGGGCGATCGCGACGAGGAAGGTCTCCAGCTCGGCGATCGTCGCCGGCGGGGTCTCGTCGGCGGTGACGAGGACGCCCCACGGCCGACCCCCGCCGCCCGGGACGGCCACAGCGATGCGGGACGGCAGGCGGTGGCCGATGGCCAGCCAGTCGTGGCCGACGGCGGCCACCTCGCTGACCGGTCCCGGCGCCGTCAGCGCGCGCCCGGGAAGTCCCGCGGATTTGGCGATCCAGCTCACCTGATCGGCGCCCTGCCCGCGACCGGCGACGGGTGCAAGACGCCCGTCCCGGCGCACGAGGACGACGGCGAGGTCATGGCCGGCGCGACCGTGGAGGAGGTCGGCCGCCGCAGTCGCCGTCTCCTCGAGGCTGCGCCCCGAGGCGATGAGGTCGGCGAGACGGCCCAGGATGTCGATCTCGACCAGGCGCCGCTCGACGTCGAGCGGGGACGAGAGGGGGAGGGCCGACGGCGGCTCGCCCGCCGGCCGGACGGTGTCGGGCAGGCGGAAGCCGGCAACGGCCCCACCTGCACTGGCCACCCGCGCTGCTTCGTCGGTCGTGTCCAGGCCGGCGCCGGCAGCGCCGCGGCCCCGGCCGTCCGCGGGCGACGCCTCGGGGAGCGTCGTTGGTCGCTCGGACGGCCGCGTCCGGAGCTCGACCTGCTCGGCGCCAATCGACGGGATCGGGCGGGGCGTGGCGCCCAGGCCGCGCCCTGGCCGGCCCGCCGGGGCCGGCTGCTCGGCGGCCGCGAGGAAGCGCTGGAGGTCGCCGAGGCGATATCGCCGGTCACCCCGGTCGTTGATGCGGTAGAAGCGAAGCCTTCCCTGGTCGCTCCACGCCCGGACGGTGTTGGGGTGAACGCCGAGGAGGCGGGCCGCCTTCGTGACGGTCAGGGTCGCGTCGGACGGGCGAGGCGCGAGCTGCGTGGCCGGATCCCCCGAATGCCATGATCCTCCCCGCGGGGCGTCGCGCGCCGGCGACGCAGATGGAGGATCGGTGAGGTCGTCGCGCCGAGTCTCGACGACTTCACAGTTCTTGCCAATAGGCCGAAGGTCCGGTGCGCCCCGGTGCGGCCCGCAGCCATCGCTGGGCGGTCCCGGCACGGGCGATCCCGCGGCGCGGCCGCGTGGCCTGCCCGATCCGTCGCGCGCCGAGTCAGCGACCCGCCTGGATCAGCGCCTCGCGGCCGGACCGCCTTCCCGGCGCCGATCGGCGATGCGGACGGCGAGCAGAGTCAGGACGACGGCGAGGAGGGCCACGATCGCGACGCCGGCGATGGCGAACAGGGGGTCGCCGACGAGTCCGGGGGCGGCCGGATTTGTGCGCACGTCGCCGCCCGCCGGGCTCGCGGTCGGATCCGCCGCGAGGGCCGACGCGGCGATGGCCGACGAGCAGAGAAGGGCGACCGCCGCGAGGACGGTCGCCAGGGCGGGCAGGCGGGCCCCCGACAGCGCCCGAACCACTGCGGGCCGCGGACCTCCCGAACCTCTCCGCATCACGAGGGTCCCGATCCAGGCTGAGCGGCCCGCCCGTGTATGCCCCTCATGCGAGCCCCCCGGCGAGAAGGGCCCAGGCGAGCCCAAGGGTCAGCGTCAGGAGGCCGCCCCCGAGGGCGGCGGCTGCCGCGACCGGCCGAGCCCGTCCCCCGCCCGCCAGCACGCGCATCGCCTCGTCCTGCTCGAGGGTGCAGATCACCAGCGGCCGTCCGGTCCCGGCCGTGAGCGCGACCCGGCCA
The DNA here is from genome assembly GCA_963776355.1 of uncultured Chloroflexia bacterium. Classification (GTDB taxonomy): domain Bacteria; phylum Chloroflexota; class Limnocylindria; order Limnocylindrales; family CSP1-4; genus CTSoil-043. Next base: position 1,140,928 of record CAVZLU010000006.1, read on the forward strand.
TCGGCCGTGGCGACCGGCACGCCGAGGACGGTCGCGTGCTCCACGGAGGAGAGCTGCTCGATCAGCAGGCGGACGCGCGCCTGGCCCGTGAGCCCGGCGAGGACGTCCGGCGCAAGCGAGCCACGCGCGTCCTCCACCGTGCCGACCGATTCCCGGATGACGGCGTGTCGCCGACTTCCACCCGGTGAATCTTCGAGGTCAGCGCACTAGCACGGAGTGAAGCTCCACAACGGCCCACAGGGGCAACTCGTCCGCGTCGAGTACGCCGTCGTCATCGACGGCGTACCACCGAAGAACACGGTGACGACGTCGCCGGTATCGACGCCCAGGGCGTCGGCTACGTCGGCGGCACTGTGCGTACGGGTCACCCGAGTGATCACTCGGCCCTGGTCGTCTCGACCGTCAACGACGACGGGCAGCAGAATCAGCCATCGCTCTGGGGGGGTCACCCGTCGTCTGAACGGCAGCGATGAGAACATCGTTCTGTGAGCGAAGCGTACGTTGACAATCCTGCTGGGCGTCTACACTCGATGCTGGGGAGCATCAGAAGTTACGCGCCTGGTCCACCGATTTCTGACGCGCTTCGCAACTTATTTGAAGTATACGAAGATGATACGGTTCTCTTCCGAGAGATCGCAGCCTTCATTGACCTTGCGACGCAAACAAGCGAGGCTGTCAAACGCCTTACAGGTATAAATCACGACCTACTGCTTCGCTGGCAGGAGCATTTTAACAGCCTGATTCCGCTTCTCGCCACTGGGAACGAGCAGGTGGAGCGGCTCCAACGCTATATCACCGACGCAGACCTGCTTTCGCTCGAATATTGCGCCGATATGCTCCATCGGAATGAACCGGAGGTTACCATCCCCTCCGAAAAGGTTCCCGAATTAATAACTCTCGTTAGGGAAGCGACCGACGCTATCAGCGCTGCGGACGACCTTCCGGCGCCCCTCCGGATTCTCATGCTGTCGAGATTGAATGAGGTTGAGATGCGCTTCTTCATATCCGAACGGCCGGCTTCGGTGGTGTTGAAGCTGCAATGGACAGGCTGCTCGGCACCATCGCCCGAGAGCCTGAAGCCGCCAAGGCTGAAAAAGCAGTCGGTTGGTGGCAACGACTTTGGGCGGCCGTCGGACTAGCGGCTGAGGGAACCAAATCTGTAAGCAGTGGCATCGAAGCAGCAACTAAGGCAATCGATGCCGTGCAGCAGCTAACCCATTAACCCTCTCCGGTACATTGACCTTCGGAAGTCGAGAAGGCGGCCGGAATTCCTGATATGGGTCGCGGTAGGGACCGCCCTCACGGGCCAATGGCCTTGCGTTAGGCCGGTCGGCGCGTCGCTGTTCGACTGTTTCCGCAGGTAAAGGCGGCGTAGGGGTGCTTAACGCAAGGACATTGCCCTCACGGGCGGCCCCCCGCACGGATCCCGACGTGCGGAACTACCGCATCGGGCTCCTACCTCAGGTTCTGGCTGCGAAGCGCACGTTCGGGTAGGGATGCATCACACGGACTTGCGGGAGCCACCGAGTTGCGTATCTGCCCATCCGCGCCCAGGTGATCCGGCCGCGCTGGCTGCGCCGCCGTAGCGTACGCCGCCAGTGCAGGCTGACCTGGTACCGGAAAGCCGATACCGCGTTGGAATTGCCCGGTACGGCGTAGTAGGCGACGTGCCCTTGCAGCACCCGGGCCAACCACCGTCCCTGCACCGGGATGGGATCATGCATGCGACGCCTGAGCTGGGTCTTGACCTCGGCCCAGCTGACACTCCACCCCCGGCTCACCATCGGCGACCCGCACCGTGGGCTGACGGCGGCCGAACCCGCAGCGGGCGACCGCGAACCGGTGCAACGTCCGGTACGGCACCGCGATCCCGCGGCGGGCCAGCTTGCCGTGGACGTTGGTCAACTGCAGCTCGTCGCGCTCGATCCAGTCCCGGATCCGCGCCTCCTCGGCCAGCAGCGCCTCCCACGCCGCGCCGTGCCCGCCGGCCCGGGCCGGGCGGACCGCGGCCACCACCGCCCCGAGCAGCTCATCGCTCAGTTGGTCCTCGCCGTCATCGCGGACCAGACCCGCGGCCACCGCCGCCTCGACGTACCGGCGCGCGGTCTTACGATCCACCCCCGCCCGCTGCCCGGCCGTGCGCAACCCCAAACCGCCCAGCCAGCAACGCAGCACTTCCCGAATCTCGATCACCGCCACCTCCCGGAACGCCACCTGACCCCTCCAGACCCGTCGACCTGGACGAATCGGAAGCGGTCGCCGCAAACCCCAGCGCTCGACACGCCGGTGGTCCCATGACTGGCAACCCGGGTGGTCCCATGAACGTGGCAAGGAACGGCTCAGACCGGTCCCATGACGGTGGCAGGCGACAGATGAAAGCTTCGAGGCCGCCCACCTGCAACGACACACGTTCCACGGCAACTGGAATGAGGTGCCCCGAGCTTCTCGGACTGGAGATCCACTAGGATCATTCAGCGAGAAAGTGAGGGCGCGTGCCTCGGAATCGACGGAAGTTCTCCCCGGAGTTCAAAGATGAAGCCGTGAAGGCGGTCATCATGAACTCACGTCCGATCGCCCAGGTCGCTCGAGAGATCGCCGTAAACGAAGGAACTCTCGGGAACTGGGTCGCCGCTTACCGGCGTGATCATGCTGACGAGGAGCCGGCGCTCGACATCAACGAGCGAGCTCGACTACGCGAGGCCGAGCGACTGGTTCGGGAACTCAAGATGGAAAACGAATTCCTGAAAAAAGCCGCAGCGTACTTCGCCCGGGATCCCCGGTAACCGAGAAGTATCAGTTCATCGAATCCTGCAAGATTGATTCGGCGAAGTACGCCTACCCCGTGAAGAAGATGTGTCAGTGGCTTACCGTATCCCCATCAGGATTTTTCGCCTGGAAACGCCGCGAAATGTCGGCGACCGCCCGACGGCGGGCGGAGCTGACGGCGTTGGTCGTGGAGATCTTCACCGATTCCGACGAGACCTACGGCTACCGTCGGGTACATGCCGAGCTGGGCCGTCGGGGTGTCCCAGCCGGGCTCGAGCTGATCCGCGCCATCATGCGTGACCAGGGCCTGGTGCCGTGCCAGCCTCGGCCGTGGCGGGCGAGCCTGACCGAGAACGACGGCACCGCTGGGTCGATCCCCGACCTCGTCAACCGCGACTTCACGGCCGACGCGCCGGGCGAGAAAATGGTCGGAGACATCACCTATATCCCGACATGGGAAGGGTGGCTGTACCTGGCCACCGTCATCGACTGCCACACCAAGAAGGTCGTCGGCTACGCGATGGACGATAACTACAAGACACCGCTCATCGTCGATGCCGTCCGCATGGCTGCACGTAACGTGACGTTCGCCGACGACGCGATCTTCCACTCCGATCGGGGCAGCAACTACACCTCCAGCAGCTTCTCCGCGGCCCTCGCGGAACACGGGGCCCGGCAGTCGGTAGGTCGAACCGGGATATGCTACGATAACGCCATGGCCGAATCGTTCTTCGGCACGTTGAAGAACGAGCGTGTTCACCGCACCGTCTACCCGACACGGCAGCACGCCCGGGCCGACATCGCCCAGTACATCGAGCTCCGCTACAACACCAGGAGAATCCACTCAGGACTCGGATACCGCACACCGCAAGAAGTTCACGACGCTTGGTTGAACAGCCAAGAAGTAGCATAAGACCAATAGGAACCCGGTCCGAAAAACGCGGGGCTGCTCAGAACTACACCGTGACGGGCACGCCTGCCGACAACACGACACACCCGAATCGGCAGGAGTAATTGATCTGTGAGCCCTAACTACGCGTCGATTAGCGAGGTGTGCTGCGACGCCGATGGAGCACGGTCACGAGTGGTCGCCACGCTGACCACCCACGGAGCACGTCCGGCAGTGCCCGGTCCCGTCATCGATGTGATCGGCGAGCAGACGTGCGAGGGCGTCCGGCCGCGCGGCCAGGAACGACGTGAGCGCGGCACCGGGATCGCTGTTCACCGGTCGCTGCAGCGGGGGCAGGCCGGGCCCGGCGGCGTGCTCAGCGAGACGGCGACGACCCGCCGGCCGCACACCGCCCGGTAGGTGCCGTCGCCCCGCGACAGGCCAGATCCGAGCTCCGGATCGGCGACGAGGTGCGCACGTCCGTCGACCGCGCACGTCATGGTGGACGGCGGGACGGTTGCGGGCGCCGTGAGCCGGCTCGGCGCGCCGCTTCGAAGTCGGCTCATCGGGTGCCGCCCAGGGCAGCTGGGGCATCAGCACCGGACGTGGTGAACCCGCCGCAGATCGTGCCGCTGCGCGCCGTGGCGGTCACGCGGAACATCAGCCGCCCACCGGTGTAGCGGCGGCGACCGTGCAGCCACCGCCGGTTGTCGAGCACGTAGCCGATGCCGGCGCGGGCCGGGACGGTGATCGTGTGCCGGTCGATCGCGGCGCGCAGGGTCGGAATGTGCGGCGCAACGGCCGGGCTGAACCGGACGAGCGAGTCGAGCCGCAGCCGAACCGCTACTCGTGCGCCATGCGGCGCGAACACCGATCCGAGGTGCCCGTCGGCGCCACCGAACAGCGCTGATCGAGGAGTGGCCAGGGCGGCGAGCGCGGCGGGCGCCTCCCGGGCCAGGTCGAGGTAGACGGTACGACCGTCGGCCAACAACAATTCGCCGCCGGAGGAAGGACCTGCGCCGCAGACCGTCAGGAGCAGGTCCGGTGGATCCGCGACGCCGGACCGATCGGTGTGCAGCGCGAGGGCCGCACGACTGAAGCCGGCGAGGGCGGCCACCCGCTGGCCGCGATCCTCGATCACCGTGACGCCGTCCAGGCCGCTGTCTGGGTGCAGCACGATCCGCGCGTCCAGCGCATGCGCCAGCTCGGTCAACCGGCCGGCCCTCGGCTCGATCTCGATGAGGGCCAGCCCGACGCGGGACAGGTCGGCGAGCACCTCAGGCGGTGCCGTCCGGTGCGCGGGCGTTGTCAGCGAGAGCAAGGGAACCGACCTCCTGTTGCCTGTCCTGTCCGAGTGCACCCGATCGCCGGCCGCGCGGTCCACTGACGGTTTGTCAACCTCGCTCGCCGCACGTCGCTGCTAGATTCACGACGTGCCGATCTCTCCGTCGACGTTCGCCATCTCGATCAAGGGTGTTGTTGCCGACTCGCGAGATCGGGTGCTGCTGCTCAAGAACGAGCGGGACGAATGGGAGCTGCCCGGCGGTCGCATCGAGATCGGCGAGTCGCCCGAGGAGTGCGTCGCTCGAGAGATCGCCGAGGAGACGCAGTGGAAGGTCGCGACCGGGCCCATCCTCGATACCTGGATGTACTACATCAATGCGGTCGAGCGGCACGTCTTCATCGTGACCTACGGCTGCCACCCGCAGTCCGACATCAACCCGGTTCTGTCGGACGAGCACCGCGAAATCGGCCTGTTCAGCGCGTCCGAAGTTGCCCATCTGAGGATGCCCGAGGGGTATCGGCGGTCGATTACGGCCTGGCTCGCCCACCCGCTGCGAAGCTGTCAAGCCGACCCAGGGTGACGCGGTGCCAATTCAGCCGCAGCGTTTCCGACCCTCGGCTCTCTGGCTGTGGTCGAGCACGGAGGCGAGCCGCGCCCTGCGGACGAGGGACCTCGCGGAGATCCTGCGGACCTACCGGCGGCTCAACGGGCTGAGCCAGGAACGGCTGGCCGGCATCCTGGGCTACGACAAGACCTACATCTCGATGATCGAGACCCGCCGTCGCATCATCTCCGACGCCGGCACCCTGCGCCACATCGCCCACACCGCTCGGCGTACCCGCCCACGCTGTGGGAGTCACCGAAGCGGACGACGCCACCTTTGCCGCAATGCTCCAATTCGCCGAGTCCGTTCTCACGCTCTCGGGCATCGCCCGCAAAGCCGGACGGGTCACCGACGCAATCAACGAGCTGTGGCCGCTCGTCGCCCGCCTCGAAGCCGCGCCGCGGAAGGACTTCTGGAGCGTGACTCGCTCCTCCTGCTCGCACGCGCCCGGCTCAGCCTCGGTATCGCGTTGGGCACGATCCTGCCGGACGAACATCTGTCGACCGCAGCCCGATGGACCGGACAAGCGCTACAGATCGCGCAACGCCTCGACGATTCGGCGTTGTCCACCCGAGCGTTGACCATGCACGGCAACGAGCTGCGCAAGGCCGGGCGCACCCGCGTAGCGGTCGTCCGCCTGCGCGCCGCAGTGGCACAAGCATCCGACGACGAGGAAGCGGCGACCGCGTACGCCATGCTCGCCCGGGCGGCCGGCGAAGCCGGCGACGCGGCGTTGTTCGACCAGGCCATCACCGGATACCGAGTCGCCTTGGACCGGACGGCCGGCGCCGGAATGCTCACCAACGAGCACAGCTTCCGGGAGATCCTCCTGCGCGGGCTCACCGCGACCGGGCGCGCCGCTCTTGCTGCCCGACTGCTCGACCAAGAGCACCCGCCTATCGCGCCAATGGCCCCGCAGTGGGCCGTCATCGAGCGGATCACCACTGGTGACGTCCTCCTCGCGGCTGGCGACCGCGACGGCGCAACCGCGGCTCTCCTGGCCGGCCTCCACGGTGCGGAGGCCGGGCGTCTCCCGCATCAGGCTCAGCGAGCCGTCCGGCTCGCCTCCTCCGGCGCGCTCGAGGACGTGACAGAGGTCGGCCGCGCGGTTATAGATCGTCTGCGCCTCTCCGTGCCGGCAATCGAACCCGTCACACCCACGCGGAACCCGTCACGTCCCGACGTGACGGGTTCATAGGGCGCCCACCTGGGCCGATAGGATCTGTGACACCTGTGACGGGTCTCCGATAGCCGTCACAACCCGTCACAGTCGAGCAAATGCTCCCGCTTGACTCGACGTCCGGTTGGGCGGGCGCGGGGTACCGAGTGCCCCTCTCCGCTCCCGGGCTCTACGTACGCCCGCGCACCGTTGGTCGGGCCGCGTGAGTCCGTTAGCAGGCTCGTCGCCCTAGCTAAACCCGAGGACATCCCGCTTATACTAAGCGCGATATCGATGCGCTCTGCCGAACTCGGCAGGATCGTGCACATATATGGCAATCCATGGCCGCCCCGTCCCATGTTCAACAGATTCGACAGCTCTTCGCTCACAAAGTAGAGGAATTGGCGGATTCACTGCGCAAGTCGAGGACGGCGCACAGCTCATCCACTCAGACTTAGTAACACAACTAAACACTTTTCTCGATAGTGGCGGATTCAAGCCTACACTGAATGCACTTGTCAATGTGTACGGTGATTTCCAAGCCGTTTCCGGAGAGCTTGAGGATGAGTACTTGAGGCCTGGCAAGAAACCGGCATCTAGGCAAGACGGGGGTGGTCTCAACCGGTGGAAGCAATTGAGCTGGCCAGGAGGTCGGTGAAGACTTCTGCTGGGGTTCGGTAGCCGAGGATACGCCGGGGTCGGTTGTTGAGCTCGCGGGCGACAAGGTCGAGGTAGGCCTGGTCGTCGGTGATCTCGGTGCCCTTGGGGAAGTACTCGCGCAGCAGCCCGTTGGTGTTCTCGTTGGTGCCGCGTTCCCACGGCGAGTGCGGGTGCGCGAAGTAGACGTCCACAGCGGTCGCGAGGCTGAACGCGGCGTGGCCGGCCATCTCGCTGCCCTGGTCCCAGGTGAGGGTCTTGACCAGCTGTGAGGGCATGCCGGACACGGCCGCGATGAGGGCATCGCAGGTGGTGGCGGCGTCCCGGCGGCCGGCGGGCAGCGCGACCGGCACCGTGTAGCGGGAGGTCCGCTCGACCAGGGTCGCCATCGCCGACCGACCGGCCTTGCCGATCACCAGGTCGCCCTCCCAGGCGCCGGGCACGGCCCGGTCGCTGGCCTCGGCGGGGCGGGCGTCGATGCTGGTCATACCCACGATCCGGGCCCCCGGGCTGGAGCTGCGTCCGCGGGGACGACGCCGGGTCCGCCCGGAACGCAGCAGGATCCCCTGGCGCGCGAGCTCCCCCTTGGGCAGCGCGTAGATCCAGGTGTAGATCGCCTCGTGCGACACCGTGTCGGCCACCCGCTCAGCGTGCTGACCGCGGTGTTCGTGGCGCAACCGGCCCGCGACCTGATCCGGGGAGTGCCCCGCCCGTAGCCGCGCGATCACCTGCGCGCGCAGCACCGGATCGGCGTCGAGCTTGCGGGCCTTGGGCCGACACCGCGCGCGGGCGGCCACCCGGGCGGCCCGGGTCGCCCGGTAGCGCTCCCGACCACCATGACGGGCGATCTCCCGACTCACCACGCTGGGGTTCCGCCCGATCCGCGCCGCGATCACCACACCCTCGACGCCCTCGGCGATCCCCCGGGAGATCTCCTCCCGGTCCGCCCCGGACACCATGATCCGACGTCGGGCTTCGGTCCGGGGTCGGGCGGGGACGGCGGGCAGCGTACGGGGCTGCCCTCCCCCCTCCAGGGCGCCTGCGGCGTCGCACGCGACGGCTCCTGCGTCGCCGCCCTGGACCGGCGAGCCTCCGCAGCCCCTGCCAGCCACCACCACGGGCAGGCCAACCACGGCCTGCCCGCTCGGGCGCCCACCGTCCCCGCCCGACCCCTCCAACACCGCGACCTCGCCGGCCCCGATCCCTGCCACCTGCACTCCTCGTCGACACACCCTCACCGACGATCATGCATGATCAATTGCTACGACCGGTTGGGATCAAGGGGTCCACGCACAGCACGGCGTTCGAGCGCTTGAAGGGCGACCTGGACGCGATGATGACCGAATTGAGAGTCGCAGATTCGAGAGTAGATGAAGTAGTTCTTCGCGAGACGCTGATAAGTAGGTTGGGTGCCGGTGTTCAGCCGCACGCTGGCAGTCATCATCAGCGTCCGGCCCTGCGGGGCCAGAGCCGCAGCGGACGGGCAGCTGTGGGTCGCCGGGCACGAACTCTTTGATCTACACGACGCGCGATGGCCGGTCCCAGTCGCAGCCGAGAGTGACCTCTGATCAGGGCCCCCGCGCGGCGCGCGGCGTCGCGGTGGCGAACCCAAATCGCGCCAGTTGCGGATCCGCTTCAGCAACATGCAGTGTCCAAGCGCTGTCCCACGAACATGGGTTGCGCCCTGCCCACCGGGTACAGCGGCGCTCAACTTGAGGCCACACGTGCCCAGGTAGGACTACTCTCCTGGATGACCTTCGACCTCATAATCAGCGGGTTAAAATGATCCCTCGCGGCCACCAGGCTGACCTGCGGGTTCTGCCTCATCGGGAGAGCCCTCGTGTTCACGGGCACTTGTGACCATGTCATGAGCTTGCGCCGTGCCGAGGGGTCATGCCCTGCGCGTCTGCACGAGGCGACGTGCCGTTAAGCGCGCTGGGGAGATCACCGGGACGGAGGTGCTGCGTCAGGCGACCGGCTGTCGTCGAGCCGACCCAACCGGCGCAGCCGACCCGGCACCCGCCCGACGGGAGGCCTGTCACGTCGGAGGTGTCCCAGGTCGGCGTCGGGACGCGGGGCGGCACGGGTCCCCGCGGCGGTGGCCCAGTGAGGTCGCCTGCACGGGCCGCACGCTCACTCCGGCGGCGGCTCGAGGTATGAGTCCGGCGATACTCTGATGAGCCCGAAAACCGAGTCGGAGATCCACAGATGGCGATGCTCGAGTTCGACGAACATGCGACCCGCCAGATCCAGCGCCTCTACTCCACGCCGGACGTCGTCCAGCAACGCGAGCGGGTCCTCGCGCTCCTGTCGCCCCAACCCGGCGAGCGGATTCTCGACGTCGGGTCCGGTCCCGGATTCCTGGTGGCCTCCATGGCCGACGCCGTCGGCGACCGCGGCGCCGTGCACGGGCTGGACCCGAGTACGCCGATGAACGCCGTAGCCCGCGAGCTGGCCGAGTCGCGGCCCTGGGTGACCATCGACACCGGTGACGCACTGGCGCTGCCCTACCCCGACGCCACCTTCGACGCCGCGGTCTCGACACAGGTCTACGAATACGTCGCCGACATCCCCACCGCCCTCACCGAGCTACACCGGGTCCTGAAACCGGGCGGGCGGACCCTCATCCTCGACACCGACTGGGACTCCGTGGTCTGGCACGCCACCGACCGTGAACGACACCAGCGCATCATGGCCGCCTGGGAGGAACACCTGGTCCACCCCCACCTGCCGCCCGCCCTGCCCGGGCACCTCCGCCGCGCCGGATTCGCCGTCACCGGTCGCTCCCTCATCCCGCTGTTCAACCCGACCTATGAGCCGAACACCTACAGCGCCATGATCATGGACGTCATCGCGGAGTTCGTCAGCGGACGCCAGAACCTCAACCGCGAGGACATCGACAGCTGGCTCCACGACCTGCGATCGCGCAGCGAAGACGACGACTACCTGTTCAGCGTCAACCGCTACTGCTTCCTCGCCGAGGCAACCTGAAGGGCGGGCACCCCCGACAGGCGCCCACCTGCCGGGTTCCAGAAGATCACGTCCTTATCGTTGATCTGCACCAAGCACGGTGCTGTCCTGCGATCCCGCCGTCGACGCCAGCCGCATGAACGGAACCGGCCGGACCTGTCGGCGTCAAGAGGCCGTTTCAAGCCCGAGACGACGCACTGGACGGTGAACAGCTTGCAGCACAGCGAGGGGGCCGTGGGGGAGAGGGTTGGGGCGGGCGGGCAGGGCGACGGCAGGGCCGCGATTGTGCGCATGACGGCCGCGCGAGCCTCATCGCGATAGCAGGTGTAGCCAGTCTTGCCGACGTCGGCGCCGCAGACTTCGGGGCCTGGGTCTACCGCCAGTTCCCGGCCGCGGGCCGGACCGTTAACGTCGGCAGCACGGTGCGGCCGCAGAGGAGACCAGGACCGATCCCGTGAGGCGGTGAGCGCCATGCGATGGCGGCGGATCGGTCAGCCCGGCGGCGACCAGCAGTGCCAGCGGCAACCGAGGGCGTCGACTTGGGCGGCCAGGTGGCCGCCGACGGCCGGCAAAGACGAGCCCGGCGACGAGCAAGCGTGACTCGTACGACGCGTTCGTCTCCTATAGCCGCGGGGTCGACGAGAAGGTCGCGCGCGCGCTCCAACAGGGCCTGCAGCGCTTCACGAAGCCGTGGTACGCGCGAAAGTCCTTCGGGTGTTCCGGCGACTCGAGCCTCTCGGCCAACCCGGGATTGTGGTCCTCGATCCAGGCGGCGCTGGACG
>CAVZLU010000007.1:0-209946 GCA_963776355.1 uncultured Chloroflexia bacterium
CGGATGTCAGTTCGGCTGCCGCGCAGAACATCCGGGCGCCTGGAGAAAGGTTCGGCGACGGCCTCGGTCTCCAACGGGGACGCTCCGGAGCGGTGAGGCCGCCTGCCTGTCTGGGTCACTCTGCGTCGGAAAGGTTTCAGCGGTTGCGCGGGCTTCCCGTGCTCGGCGCTGGCCCTCCCGGGGCCGGGTTCCGGCTGATCCTAGACGCGGGACCGGTCGGCGCACAGGGCCCATCCGGGCGGCACGTATGGGCCGATCGGCCGTGCCTCGGGCGGGCACGAGGCTGGGGGAGACGGCAGGCAGCCGCATGGCGTTGAGGATCTTGGTATCACTTGATCCGGAACGTCGAACTCGGAGCGGCACCCTCCCAGATAGGACGTGTCGAGGCCGTTCGGCGTCCCGGCGCTGAGGAACGCCGCGATGACCGAGGGCCCGCAGCCGAGGTGGCCGACCACGTGCTCCTGCCCAGGCATGCCGACGATGCGGCTGGTGGGCCGCTGGAAGGGCACGCCCGCTAGTGTCGCAATTCGTGAGTTGCTGGCCGTATCGCGACGACGCCAGCGTGCTCTCCGCGTCCGCGTGCAACCGTCCAGAAATCAGCAGGTCGCAACAGTCGGTTGGAGGGCGGATCCTGGGGAGTGAGGCTCGTAGTGGTGACCGCAGGCGCGGCGGCGCAGAGCGGCATGGCTGCCCGCCCGGGACACGATGGCCGCTCTCGACGAACAGCGCGCACCGGGTTCTCCAGGGCATGACCCACGAGGCGCTTTATCACGAGCGAGAGCGGTGCCGCCGCTTCCACGAAGGCGATCCTTGACGCGGTCGCCGCGGTCCGGACGGGGGCCCCTGAGACGCAGCAGTGAGCATCGACGCTGGCCCGAGCAGAAGGCCGGGAGGCCTATAGGAGAGGACGCCGCGCGGAAGGTCGCCGCCGACCTCGTCGATGACCTCGTGATGAACAAGGCGAGCGACGAGGCCCTCGACCTTGCGCTTTGCCGCACGAACGCGGATGACATCGTCGAGCGTGAGCCCGGCCACGGAGCCGCGATCACGATCCAGCGAGACAGGCAGGTAGGCACGGATACCAGCAGACTCGGTGCGCAGGCAGACGCTGTGCGAGCGCTGTGGCATCGAGAACGAGCATTTGTGGTACGTGCCGGTGCCCGCTCGGATGGCCTTCGCGCTCAGGCAGACGCTGTCGTTGAGCGTGAAGCTCAGCGGGAGTAACTCAGCTGGCAGAGTGTCTGCTTCCCAAGCCTGAGCGGCTCAGCGCTGTGGGCTCCCGTGTGGCGGTACCACCAAATCACCTCAGGTATCCGCTGTAGCTTTCGGGCGGCTGAGTGGTCGCGGACGGTGGCGTCGTGCGCGCGAGGGCCCACACCCCCTGTTGAGTCCCTTCGGGCACCCGAGGCGGCCCACGCCCAAGGTCCCCTTGCCCTGACCCAGCGTGCGCGCGCGCCGAGGCAAGGTCAACTTCGAAACTGTGTACGACTGCGCTGGCATCGACACCGCCGACGCCGACCACACCCTGAGCCGCTACGCCGCCTGCACGCTCGTGGCATTCAAGTCGCTCGAGCTCGAGCGGCAGCTGAAACCGACGGCACGAGCATCAGAACCAGCCCGACAGGGGCGAGGAGGACGCAGAGTCGCCTTGCCATACGTGGCCTCCTGAGACGCTCTGCAGCGGGTCGGTCTCGCCAGTGGCTCGGCGCGGTCCCGGCGGCCGAGGTGTGGAACGCCCGGTGCGCGTGCTACCATCCGAGGAGACGAAGCGTCCTGTGCCCGGGATCCCCTCCGCGAGGGCGGCCCACCCGCAAGGGTGGGCATCCCGAGGACGCATCGCGGTAGGCGGGGCTGCGGGGGCCTCGAGCTCCTGGCAGGCGCTCGCGTAGGCGGCGTTGTAGCCGGCACCGACGGCGGCGAGGATCGCGTCGCCGGTGACCCCGAAGTGGTCAATCCCCTTGTTGTTGCCCCCGAGCGTGGTGTCCAGTGTTCGGGTTGTTCTCGGCGATGACGCCGCCCTGGCCGACGGCCTGCCTGGTGGCGGTCGTGAAGACGAGCGGGGAGGCCCGACTGAGCGTAGGGAGCCGAGGAAGACCTCCTGCTGGCAGGCGTCGAGGACGGGGAAGCTGCCCTGCGGGAAGAAGCCCGAGCCGCCGGTCGAGATGATCTCGCGGACGTCGGCGGCCAAGACCCAGGTCTGCGAGTGCTCGGCCTTGCTCAGGGCGCCCTGCGCGGAGGCGCTGGCGTTGTAGCACTCGTGGGCGAAGACGGACGTGACGAGCACGAGCGCCAGGGCGACCGAGAGCAGCGATGCTCGGCCGATGGAACGGACTGATGCGCATGGGACCGTGACCTCCTGGGGCGCCTTGCGCGCCCGTGGACGGAGTCGGGTCAGTCTCGCCATTGGCCCAGCGCGACGGTTCTGGCGACCGAGTTAGGTCGCCGCGCTTGTGGAACCCCCCGTTCCGTGCCCCCCTGCCGTGGCGGCGGAGTCTACAGGAGTCGCACTCGATTGTATTACAAGGCCTGCAGGAGCCCTTCAGCACCTTTTTGCCCGTCCAAGGACCAGGCCTCCGAAACTAGCGATGGTGGACGTCATGGCAAACCTCCTCGTTGGTCTTCGATTCCCGACGAGGAGGATCCCGCGCGGTCGCTCGCCACACACTGCTTTCGATCTCGATCCGGACCCGGGTAGCCATCGCCCTGGGCATCGTCCTGCTCAAGACGGTCCAACCGGATCTGGGCGGGTCGTTGCTCACCATCGGCGTCGCGATCGTTCTCGGCCTTGCCTCGACGCTCCGTCTGCCCCGCCGTCAGCGGCTGCAGGCGAAGGCCACCGATTGACCTGCAAGTGACGGGAGGAGCAGCGGTGAACGCAAGCACGTCGGACGGCATCTTCGACCCTCAGGCTCTGGCAGACGATCTGCTCGAGGTGCGTCGCATCTATGCCGGGTTCTTCGCCACCCTGGATGACGACCAGGTGGGACAGGCCGGTAAAGGGCGGCTCCAAGGAATGGACGCTGCACGAGACGGTTGCCCACCTGTGCGCCCTGAACGGGGCGGGGCTCGAGAGCGTCAAGCACGCCCTGCGCGGCGAGACGTACACCTTCGTCGGTCTGGATAGCCGCTACGAATTCAACGCCTACAACCGCAAGGGGATCGACGAGCACCTGGGCATGCCGGCAGGACAGGCTCGGCGCCGAGCTGCTGGGCATACTCGACGAGGCCGCCAGCATCGCCCGTAACCTGCGGCCGGACCAGGCTGAGCTGACCGCGCAGATGCCGATCTACAACCGGCCCGTCAGGATCGTCGAGGCGCTCAGCATCATCATGGTCCATGCCGGTCTGTTCCACTCGGCCCAGGTGGCCGAGCCCGCCGGGCAGCCGCCGCTGTGGATGCAGCTCTCACCCGAGATCCGCCATCGCGTGATCGGGCGGGTGATGCGTGCCTTCAGCCTGCTGTACCGCCTCGACATTGGCGGCCCGCTGCGGAGCTACGCTCGCCTTCCGGGTCGGCGGCCCCGGCGGCGGCGAATGGTACGTGGACGTGTCGCCCGACGGGGCCGACTTCGGGCGAGGGCGTCGTCGACACCCCGGGCTGGTGATCCGCCTGCGCGAGACGGCCGTGTTCTGCCGGATGCTGACCGGCCGGCTGAATCTCCCGAAGTCGTTGATCGGCGGGGACATGAGGCTGAGCGGCGACCTGCGCCTGTTCCTGCGCATGGGCACCCTGTTCAGCCTGGATGCCAGGCCGCCGACGGGAGTCGGCGCGTGGATACTGGCCGCCGGCGCCGGCCACGCAGCGAGCTCATCCAGTCCCCAGCACCTGGAGGGACGGTGATCCACATGAAGAGGCACACCCGCGTCGTCGTCACTCGCTACGGCGGCCCGGACACCCTCCGGGTGATCGAGGAAGAGCGGCCCGAGCCGCAGCGCGGTGAAGTGCGGGTAAGGGTGCTGGCGGCAGGCGTCTCCCTGCCCGACGTCCTGGCGCGCGAGGGCATCCATCCCGAGACGCCTCCGGTGCCCTTCACGCCGGGATGGATCTCGTTGGCGTGGTGGATCAGCTCGGCGCCGATGTGGCCGGGATAGAAGCGGGCCAGATCGTGGCCGCCCTGCCGATCCACGGTGCGTACGCGGAGTTCGTCTGCCTATCGGTCCGTGAGCTGATCCCCGTGCCGGCCGGGCTGGACGCCGCCGAGGCCGTCAGTCTCGTGCTGAACTACGTCACCGCGTACCCGATGTTGCATCGTTCCGCCAGGGTCGGGAAGGGCCAACGCATGCTGATCCACGGCGCGTCAGGCGGGGTTGGCACGGCCCTCCTGCAGCTGGGGCGTCTCGCCGGGCTGGAGATGTACGGAACCTGCTCGCGGCGAGGGGCGCGGGCCGTCTCCGAACTGGGCGGAATCCCCATCGACTACCAGCAGCAGGACTTCGTGAAGGAGATCCACCGGCTCACCGGCGACGGTGTGGACGTCGTCTTCGACCCCATCGGCGGTCCCCACCTCTGGCAGTCCCGCAAGGCTCTCCGTCCTGGCGGGAGGGTGGTGGGCTACGGCCTTCGCTCCTCGTTGCGGGGAGAGGGGTTGACTTCCGGCCGCCCAGGTCGTCGTCAACGCTTTGGTGGAGCCGCCACCTTCGGCCTGTACATCGCCGGAAGCTGGCTTCTCCCGGGCCGCAAACGGGTGGTCCCCTACAGCATCCAGACGCTCAAGCGGGCGAAGCCGGAACAGTTTCGCCAGGACGTGATCGCCCTGTTCGACCTTCTCCAGCAGACGAAGATCAAGCCCCTCATCGCGCAGCGGTTTCCTCTTGCCGAGGCAAGGGCCGCGCAGGAGTTGCTCGGGAACGGCGGCGTAAGCGGAAAGCTGGTGCTCGTGCCTTGACATGCCGGACGCGACCAGCATTCGCGTGACGAAACGACGACTCGTATCAGCCAAAGGCGCCAGCATCTTTGCGAGCAGTCGGGCCAGGACGTCCAGGTGGTCTCCTGCCGTGATGGGGAACCCTTGTCGGGATGTCGCGGCAGAGGCGTAGGGTTGGACCGCGCAAACACGTTTTTGGTCGGGGCAAGCGGGATAGCCCCGCCGCCGCCGACCTCCGATCACAAGGCGGCTCGCGGAGCCGCCAGAGCCTTGCGACTTGGTCCGCAGCGCATGACGCGCCGGCGCGCTCGCCACCCCTCCGGTCGCGCCACCGACCGTGAGATCGGCGTCGTCGCAGCCGTGCTGGTCGCCGGCTCGGAGAAGGCGGCCGCCCACCGCCTCGGCTTGTCGCACTCGACCGTGAAGCACCACGTGGCGAACGCCCGCTCCAAGGTGGGGGTGGCGACGACGGCGCAACTCGTGTGGATCCTGGCCCCGCGTCTGCCCCAACCCGAGGCTAAGGCTCAGCCGGACGACTTACCTATTAGGTCTTCCCGACCACCCTTGACCCGACGTGTGCATCTCCCGATGCGAAGGGCTAGGCTGCGCGGCGTGGCCGGACAGCTGGCGAGGACGCCCGCCGCCGCTCGGCCGCCCTTGCCGGAGCCCGCCGTGAGCGTCGCCTTCCCCGCGGAGACCGTCCAGCGCGCTGTCCGCGTGGCAGTGCCATCGGCCGACGTAACCTCGTGGACCGTCGCGGCCGATGCGTACCCCGCGAGGACGCCGTCGACGGAGGCGCTCGACCGGGTGGTCGCGATGACGGGCGGCGGGACAGTCGGCATCTTCGTCAAGACGCTCCGCTCGCTCCGGCACTGGCCGCCCATCACGGGCCTGCCCGAGCACCTGCGAGAGTCGATGATCGCGCGCTTCCCGTGGCGCGTCGAGGCCGACGTGTACGCCTCGCAGCTTCTTGAGATCCTGCCTACCGGATTGCGCGGACCGCGTGTCTATCTTGTCGAGGAGTTGGGGGACGAGCGGGCGCGAGTGTGGATGGAGGACGTGCCGCCCTCCGATGCGAACTGGGACGCGGCTCGGTACACCGCGGCGGCCCGACTCCTCGGCCGCATGGCGGGCCGGACGCTCCGTGACGGGCTCCCTGAACGCACGCCCACGTTGTTCACCGGCCTCCGGTTCATCTTCACGGGACGGACCGCCTCGTCCGACATCCCCGCCATCCGCGACCCTGAGTCCTGGCGCCACCCCGCGATGGCTATGGTGCTCTCGGCGGACCGGGCCCTCCGCGAGGACCTGCAGCGGCTCGCCGACGCGGCACCCGCGATGATCGACGAACTGGAGGCGCTACCGTCCGCGCTCGCCCACGGCGATGCCTGCCCGCAGAACCTCCTCGCTGAGCCCGGCCGAGCGGGCGACTTCGTCCTGATCGACTGGGGCTTCACAGCGCTCGCGCCCGTTGGCTACGACCTCGGCCAGCTGCTGGTCGGCCGGGCCGAGCGCGGCAAACTCGACATCGCTGAGCTGGGCGCACTCCACGATATCGTCCTCGACGCATACCGGCGCGGCCTGAGCGACGAGGGACAGGAGCCTCGACGCCGCCGTCGTCCGACGCGCCTTCGTCGGCGGGATGCTCCTGCGCTCCGCGTTCACCGCACTCCCGTTTACGGAGCTCCGTCGCCCGTTCGCCGAGGCATCGCCTCGGCTCCTCACCGAGCGCGCTCGATATGCGCGCTGGCTCCTCGACCTCGGCATCGACCTCGGATGGCTCCGGTGATGCTCGCGTCACCTCTCCAATCCGTTCGGCCGCTTCGTACGCCGCAACGCACGCCGGAACGGGTAGGCATGGCCCAATCGACCGATTAGAAACCGAGGCCAACTGCCCGCAACCTTGAGGGCATGACGGCGCGTTGGCCCGATCCACGCCGGCTCGCGGGTCCCCCACCGGGTATGTCCGCGCCGTCAACTCCGCGAAGGCTCGATGAGCGGCGTCGAGCTCGCCGTCTCCTTCCTCTTGGGCGTTGTCATGGGCGACTGCAATCAACTGGTTGGAGGGGCGAGTCCTTCGCGGCTTACCGAGTCGGGCGTCTGACGCGACGCGATGCCGATGAGCATCGCCTGACGGGCCGGCGCTCTCCGCCAGGGAAGGCACCGGAGACGGATCGCCGGCTGCCCCGAACTAACGATCGACACCGATACCTGCGGACGATGACGAACGGCCTATCCCTTCCGCGAGCCCACGGGCGAGCTGACGGTGAGATTCGTGCCGTCGAAGTCCACCCACATCGGGAAGGTCACGATCTGCCCCGCGTCATTGAGATAGGAGACATGTGCCAGCGCCGGCTCGTCGAACAGGTCGCGCATCGCTTCGGGGACGGAAGCGGTCATCAGTTCACCTAGGGGCAGCAACACTGGTTGCGTCTGCAAACGCTAGCCGCCCCGGGCGCCCTGGCATCGTGGGCCTTGCGGGACGGTCGGCCCTCCCTACACCCACCGGCGTCGCGGGCGGACCGGATCGCATCGAGTCGATCCCAAGCGCCGCACCTCGACGATCGCATTTGACAGGTAATCCGGACCGTGGCCGGTGTCAATGGAGCTCACTCGCGATCTCGCCCGTTGTAAGCCCGGCGCCCGCTGTGCGCAGGACCTCGGTCTCGGGTGATGGTAGGCCGCCTCGCAATCGACCGACGGGATGCCGCCACGGGCGGAGTGGAGATGCTCGGCGTTCGACCGGGCCACCCAAGCCGCGGTTGCGAGTCGTCAAGCAGACGCTGTCGGAGCGCTGTAGGGTTGGTCGATGGCCTAGAATGGCCTTCGCGCTCAGGCAGACGCTGTGGCTGAGCGTGAAACCGAGCGGGAGTAACTCAGCTGGCAGAGTGTCTGCTTCCCAAGCAGAATGTCGCGGGTTCGAATCCCGTCTCCCGCTCCACTTCCCTCATTCCGTTCAGACCGCGCGTCCACCTGTCGCTCGCGGTGCGGCAGCCTCGGGCTCCGGGAGCCAGGCGTCCTCGGGAAGCTCGAGCCACCGGTTCTCGCGGCTGAGCGTGCTCGCCGCCTGACGGATGGCCGCGAGCCCCGCCGGGTGCGACCCCCTGCGCCAGGCCATCGACCACGGGTAGGTCGGCACCGGGTCGATGACCGGGCGCAGGACGCCGCCCGGCACGTTGACGTGGTCGAGCGACGTGAGGATAGGAAGGCCCTGCTGGACGAGGTGATGAGCCTGGTCGTCGAGCCCGACGGCCGGCACGTGATCCGGCGTCGCTCGGGCCCCGGACAGGACGAGGAACTGGCTCACAAGGTCCGTCCATTCCGGTGCGTCGGGATTGCCGGGATTGACGTCGATCTCGACCCCGGCAAGCGCCTCGACGCGGACGGCTTCGGCGCTCGCGAACGGATGCCCGAGGGGCACCAGGACTGCGAGCGGTTCGAAGCGCACGAGCTCGCGTTCGATCGCGCCACCCCCGACCTGACCTCGCCAGTCCGCGCGGCCGAATGCGACGTCGAGCTCGGCAGACTGCAGGAGTCGGATCGATTCGCCCATCCCGCCTCGGTACCGCCCACGAAACTCCACGGTCGGCGCGACCCGTCGGGCAGCCTCGAGGATGCGAGCGGCGGTGCGCCGGCCCTCCGACATCAGGTCGACCAGGACGGGCCTGGCGGGCTGAAGGAGCTCGACGACGATCTCATCGTGGAGCCTGAGGAGGGGTCGGGCCCTGTCCAGGAGCCGCCGTCCTTCGGGCGTGAGCGTCACTCGGCGGGTCGTCCGGACGAAGAGCTGCGTCCCGAGACGCTCCTCGAGCCTCTGGATCTCGCGCGACAGCACCTGCTGCGCGACGAACAGGCGCGTGGCAGCCCGCGTGAAATGGAGCTCCTCGGCCACCGCGACGAAGGCGCGCAACGACCGGATATCGAGATCGGTGTCGGTGAGGGACGACTGCACATTCACGCACAGACGATGTTAGTCGAGCACGGATAGGTGTTGGACTCGGCCGCAGCCAGGGTGGAGGGTGGAGATGGATGACGACCCTTCGATCTTCAGGAGAGATGACATGGACCCCGCTGCACTCGGCACCGCATTGATTGGGCTCGAGACGATTCGCCGCCAGGGCGACCGCGGGTCGAAAGCGGACCCGCGGCCCGATCGATCTCGGCGCCCCCACAGGCGCACGCGCGAGGTCGTGGCCGCGATCCTCCGCCGGACGGCGGAGCTCATCGAGCCGACGCCGCTGCCTGCTGGGTAGCGTCCCCAGAGCTGTGCCCAACGGTCACGGCACCGCGGACCCCCGTCGATCGACTCGCGGTCCTCGATACGGCTATGGGCGGCGAACTTCGCAGTGGTGGATCGTGGCGTTCACCCGCCGAGCAGGCCAACCACTCGTTCCAAGGCGCGCCGCGTGTTCCGCGAGCTCGCCGCCCGCGGCCCGTTGCACCATCGACAGGTCAAGGTCCCTGGGGTGAACCGCGACTGGACCGTCCCGACGAAGGCCACGGGGTTGGCGGCGGCAACGGCAGGCGCCCTCGTCGGCGCCTGCTGGGCCACGCGACGGTGGGACTCCACGCCCTCATCACGACGATCGTCGGAGCGACCGTCGGTGCGAACCTGGTCCTCCTCGCCCTCGACATCGCATGGGATCGGCAAGCTCGTGATCGCTTCGTCGAGACCACCGCGAAGAAGACGCTGGAGGCGCGCCCCTCGATCGTTTGACCGGCACCGCCTCGGCGTCGCCCGGCTACGACGCCCATCGGCAAGATCTCCTCGTCAGGCTCTGCGGAACTTCAGGCTCGCAGGGCCTGACGTCGCCGCCGAACGAAGCCAGCCACCGACAGGCCACCGACCGCGACACCATAACTATCGGTGTTTCGCTCGCCCTTCCACCCTCGTGCTACTACGCTCATGAGCTCAGGACTTCCCAAGCAGAATGTCGCGGGTTCGAATCCCGTCTCCCGCTCCACAACCTCGGTTCTGATCTCAGGAAGACACGCTAACTGGGTGCCTTCTCTCGTTGCTGGGCCTCATCACGGTCGCGGACGGGCCGCCGAGACGCCATCCGACAAGGCTGTTGCCGGGTCGGGACAGGACAGATAATCGGGGGCATGCCCGACCGTTCCCGAGGCACTCCCCGCAGCGGCACGGTTACCTTCCTGTTCACCGATATCGAAGGCTCGACGCGCCTGCTCCAGGATGTGGGCAACGCCTACCCCGAGATCCTGGCCCTCCACAACCGGCTGATCCGCGCTGCCGTCGAGACCTCCGGCGGTGTCGAGGTGAAGACGGAAGGAGACGCCTTCTTCATCGCCTTCCGTTCGGCCGCCGATGGCGTCCGAGCGGCGGTCATGGCCCAGCACGCCCTGGCGGCGGCATCGTGGCCGGTCGGCGTCACAGTCCGCGTTCGGATGGGTGTCCACACCGGGGCGGCGAGCCGAGCGGGCTCCGAGTACGTCGGGCTCGACGTCCATCGGGCCGCGCGTATCGCGGCCGCCGCGCACGGCGGCCAGGTGCTCGTCTCGGATTCGACCAGCCATCTCGCGGCGGGCGCGCTGCCCGGCGGAGTCCGCCTGGCGGACAAGGGCGAGCACAGGCTCAAGGACCTCGATCGTCCGGAACACCTGTACGAACTCGTGATCGACGACCTGCCTGCGGACTTCCCGCCGATCCGGTCCGTCTCGATGCACTTCGCCATCCTGCCGCCTCAGTTGTCGGGGTTCATCGGTCGGGAGTCGGAGGTCGAACGCATCCGTGGCCTGATCGACGGGACACGGTTCCTGACCCTGACCGGGCCGGGTGGGACGGGCAAGACGCGCTTGGCTATCCAGGCGGCTCAGGCGATGGCGGATGCCTTCCCCGATGGCGTCGCATTCGTAGCACTGGCGCCGATATCGGATCCGCAGCTCGTCAGCGGCACGATCCGCGAGACGCTCGGCCTCCCGGAAGAGCCGGGGCGCAGCTCACTCGACACGATCGCGGACCGCATCCGCGGCAGCCGGATGTTGCTGATCCTCGACAACTTCGAGCAGGTTCTCCCAGCCACGGGGATCGTCGCGAGCCTGCTGGAACGGACACGCGAGCTGACGATCCTCGTCACGAGCCGATCGCCGCTGCACCACGAGGGAGAACAGGAGTTCCCCGTCCCGCCCCTCCGGTTGCCGATCGCCCGCGACGCAGGCGATCTGGAGGCCTTCAGGAAATCGGACGCCGTTTCGCTCTTCACCCAGCGGGCGGTGGCGGCGAGGCCGGACTTCGTCCTGGATCGCTCGAATGCGATCCCGATCAGCGAGATCTGTGCTCGGCTCGACGGCCTGCCGCTCGCCATCGAGCTCGCCGCGGCGCGCATCGGACTTCTGCCGCCGGAAGCCATGCTGTCGCGCCTGGTACGACGCCTCGACCTGCTCCAATCACGCTCGACCGACCGGCCAGACCGCCAGCGGACGCTGCGAGGGGCCATCGACTGGAGCTACGACCTCCTCGACGAGGTCGAGCAGGTCGCCTTCCGCCGCCTGGCGGTCTTCGTGGGCGGCTGGGATCTCGGGGACGCCGAGGCGGTCGCCCCGGCCGATGTAGGGGACCAGCTGGACCTGCTCGGGCGGCTCGTCGACCACAGCCTGATCGTTCAGGAGGCACGGGCGGGCGAGCCCCGCTTCGGAATGCTCGAGACGATCCGGGAGTACGGCCTCGACCGGCTCACCCGGACTGGCGAGCTCGAAGCGATCGGCCGCGCCCACGCACAGCGGTTCTGCGAGCTGTCGATCGAGCTGGCACCCGGCTTCACGGCGTCGGTCGACGCTCTCGATCGAGCGGCGCGGCAGCACGACAACATCCGGGCAGCGCTGCGGTGGTCGATCGACCACGGCGAGTTCGAGCCGGCGAAGGAAGCGGTCGGCGCCATGTGGCGCTTCTGGCACCTCCGTGGTCACCTGCGCGAGGGTGAGCGCTGGGCAAGGGAGGTACTAGAGAATGCACCGAAGGGCGCGACCCACGGTCGGGTCCGAGCGCTCAACGCGCTCGGTGGCCTCGCATACTGGCTTGGCGACTATGCGTCGTCGGGCTCCGCCTACGAGGCGATGCTCGACGCTGCTCGGTCGATTGGTGATCGCGCGAGTGTGGCCGAGGCGAACTACTCGCTTGGGTACATCCGGGGCATCGAACACGACAACGAGGGCGCCCGCGCTGCCTACCGCGAGAGTGGGCGTGTGGCGGGCCTGATCGGTGATCGACTGGGCGAGGCGAATGCGATGGGAGGGGTGGCTCTCATCGACCTGCTGGATGGCCGGTACCTCGAAGCCCGCGACGGGATGGCGCAAGCCCTCCCTGTCTTCAAGGCCGCGGGAGATCGGTGGCTGTATCTCAACGCGCAGGGCATCATGGGCAGAGTGCTCCAACATCTCGGTGAGCACGGAGAGGCTCGTACAGCCGCGTTGGAGCAGCTGGACGGCTCGATCGAGCTCGGCGACGGGACCCTGACGGCCCTGGCCCTGCGCATCCTTGCCTCGGTGGCAGCCCAGGTTGGGGACTTCGAGCGGGCCCTGAGCCTGGAGGGGGCATCACGCTCCGTCGTGGAGCGACTCGGTGGCGAGGCTCCAAGTGCGCTCATCCCTGAGGTCCGAGCCGATGAGCTCGCCGTCCAAGCCGGTGTCTCGCGCGATGCTGTCGACCGATGGCTTGCCCAGGGCCGCGAGCTGACCGAGAGCGAGGCCGTGGCACTGGCACATCGGCTGACGCCGGGCCAATCCGCGTAACCCAGCCGTGCCGGCTCGTCGAGCTTGGCATCCTCACGCCGGAGGCCACAGGACGCTTTACGCCGGGTGACGTGCGCCGTGCGGGCTGGTCGAAAGCCTCGTTGCTGCGGGGATCTCGCCGGACGGCCTGGGCGCCCGATGCGCAGCGGGCAGGTCTCGCTCGCCTTCCTCGATGCGCCCGCCTTCGAGCGGTTCTCGGCGCTTGGCGGGTTCACCTTCGCGCAGCTCGCCGAGCGGACCGGGGTGCCTGTCGAGCTCCTGATGCTCATCCGCGAAGCTACCGGATCAAGCCTGCCACTGCCCGAAGATCGCGTTCGCGACGGCGAGCTCTCTTACGCCGAGTTCATCTAGTTCCAGGTCGCTGCAGGCTTCGACCCCATCGCCATCCAGCGATTACTGCGTGCGACGGGCGACAGCCTGCGGCGCCTGGCCGAGTCGGAGTCCGCCTGGTGGAACACCGAGGTGATGTTGCCGGGCACGAGGGCGGGAGAGCGGCCAGACGTCGTGGCTGGGGCGGACTTCGTCACCCGCATGACCGTCCTTTCGCAACGGGCCGTCATCGACATGTACCGCGTGGAACAGACGAACGCCTGGACGGCGGATATCATCGACGGCCTCGAGACGACGCTGGCCGGGGCCGGGTTGCACAGCCGTCTTGAGCATCCCCCGGCGATGTGCTTCCTCGACATCACCGGCTACACCCGGCTCACCCAGGAACGCGGCGACGCCGCGGCCGCCGACCTGGCCGAGCAGCTCGGCCGGCTCGTGCAGCGGACGTCGATCAGGCACGATGGCCGGCCGGTGAAGTGGCTCGGCGACGGGGTGATGTTCTTCTTCAAGGATCCCGGCCCGGGGGTCGTGGCGGCGCTCGAGATGGTCGCCGGGGTGGCCGAGGCCGGGCTGCCGCCGGCGCACGTCGGCCTGCACGCCGGTCCAGTGATCTTCCAGGAGGGCGACTTCTACGGGCAGACGGTGAACGTCGCCTCGCGGATCGCCGAGTACGCGCGACCGGGCGAAGTGCTCGTCAGCCAGGAGGTGGTCGACGCCTCGGGCGGAGCGGAGGTCGCTTTCCGCGATATCGGGCCGGTCGAGCTCAAGGGGGTTTCGGGCGCGGTGCGCCTGCACGCCGCCTCGCGGGCCGGTCGAGCGGGGCGGACTGCCCGCTGCCCGATCGGTGCGCGGCCCGACAGCGACACCATAACTACGCGAGTTTCGCTCGCCCTTCCACGCTCGTGCTACAACGCTCACGAACTCAGGACTTCCCAAGCAGAATGTCGCGGGTTCGAATCCCGTCTCCCGCTCCAACCCCTGATTCCCTCGTGTCGAGCCCCTCTTACTGAGGGGCTCGACAATTCACGGCCAGTCCCGATTCGAATCTCGTGGGTCGTTCACGCCACGATGCTCGGCGACACTCTACTGGCCGAGTGAAGAAGCAGGTCCGCTTGACTGCCATGAGCTCGCCGACGTCGCTGCAGCCGAGGCGGCCGTCACCGCCTACGCCGGCTACGACAACTACGACCGCCTTCACGTCGAGCCGGACTGGCAGACACGGGCCGAGCGGTTCAACGGAACGCTCTTCACCGACCGCGGCGGCGGCAGCGTCCAGTCCTTCGCCGGCGAGGCCGATCTACTCGACGCGATCCTGGCCGCATGAACCAGTCTCATCTCCACCGGGGAACCTCATTGAGTGCAACGACTCATATTGGCTCAGCATCTCGATGCCCTAGCGGGTGGCGCCGAGCGGACCCGATGTCGCAGCCGATGGGGGTCGGTCGCCCGAGGCGCGGGCGGCGAAGGCGAACCCGGATCCGAGGACGCGCAGGCTGCGCCAGCCGAGCATGGAAGGGACGCTCGATGCCAGCAGACCGGCACGGAGGCCGCCGATCGTCACGAGCAGGAAGCCGAGCGCTCCCGCGGGCCGCGGGCCTATCTGATCGGCGATGTCGCTGCCGGCCAACGTCGTGATCGTCTGGCCAGCGAAGAAGGCGGCCCCTGCCGTCGCTGTCTCCATGTGTCGAGCACCCTGCTCTGTGCTCACCGTCCGCCTTCCAGGAATCGGCGGATCGGCCAGCCCGCCCGGCCGGCCGATCCGCCTTACGGTCGGTACACCTCTGTTAGGGACCACTGTCCCCGGCGTGCTCGCTCTGGCGGAACTCGATGAGCGCCGGCGCGGCGAGCGGATCGACCTGCGTCGCGGCCCCCGCGTGCTCGCTCCGGCGGAACTCGATGAGCGCCGGCGCGGCGAGCGGATCGACCTGCGTCGCGGCCCCCGCGTGCTCGCTCCGGCGGAACTCGATGAGCGCCGGCGCGGCGAGCGGATCGACCTGCGTCGCGGCCCCGGCGTGCTCGCTCCGGCGGAACTCGATGAGCGCCGGCGCGGCGAGCGGATCGACCTGCGTCGCGGCCCCGGCGTGCTCGCTCCGGCGGAACTCGATGAGCGCCGGCGCGGCGAGCGGATCGACCTGCGTCGCGGCCCCGGCGTGCTCGCTCCGGCGGAACTCGATGAGCGCCGGCGCGGCGAGCGGATCGACCTGCGTCGCGGCCCCGGCGTGCTCGCTCCGGCGGAACTCGATGAGCGCCGGCGCGGCGAGCGGATCGACCTGGGAGCCGACGCCGATCCGGGCAGACGACCATGGGTTCAGGGACGTGGCGAGGATCCCGGCCGAAACGACTGCCACGATGACCACCGCGATGGGAAGCGCCGGCCCGAGGACGCGTGTCCGCCGGACCGCTTCCTGTGCACTTGTGCCCTGCTGGAGCAGATCCATTGCCATGCCTCCAAGTTCGGCACCCGGCGGGTGCTTCTACCTCTGAGGCGTGAGATCTGACGGCACGAGCGTTCGATCCCGCGGCACGAATCGCGGCTCTGGTCGCATATCCCGCGGAACGCATGTACGGTCGCGCCGAGCGGATCCGATGTCGCAGCCGGTGGGGGTCGGTATGCTTCCTCGACGTGGGGGAGCAGAGGCAGCCAACTCGTGGTTCAGCTGCAGTCAGGCGGGTTCTTCGTCGGTCGTGAGCGCGAGCTGCTCGAGCTGCTCGAGGCGCTCGATGAAGCCGGATCCGGCCGAGGGCGCATCATCCTGCTCGGCGGCGAGCCAGGCATCGGCAAGAGCCGCCTGGCGGACGAGCTGGCAACGCGTGCCCGAGAGCGCGGACACCAGGTCCTCTGGGGTCGCGGCTGGGAGGATGCAGGGGCACCTCCATACTGGCCCTGGGTCCAGGCGCTTCGGTCCTACTTGCGATCGACCGAAGCTGACGATGTCCGGCGACAGATGGGATCCGGAGCGGGCGACGTCGCCCAGATGCTGCCGGAGCTGCGCGACCTGTTCCCGGACCTTCCGCCCGCGCCCGATCCGAACTCGGAGTCGGCGCGGTTCCAACTGTTCGACTCGACCGCGACATTCCTCCGCAACGCCGCGCGCGTCCGGCCCATGCTCGTCGTCCTCGACGACCTGCAGGCCGCGGACACGCCCTCGATCCTCTTTCTCCGCTTCCTGGCCAGCCAGCTGAGCGAGATGCCGCTGCTCCTCGTGGCGACGTATCGCGACGTCGAGCTGACGCCGGGACACCCGCTGACGATGGCGATCGCCGAGGTGGCTCGAGAGCCACTAACCCGCATTCTCGTGCTTGCCGGCTTGGCGTCAGATGCCGTCGGAAAGTTCATCGAGGCGACGGCGAACGTCACGCCTCACGACCACCTCGTCGGAGCGGTATGGCGAGAGACCACCGGTAATCCGCTATTCGTCGGAGAGGCGATCCGTCTGCTGTCCGCCGAGGGACGCCTCAGCGAGGTGGCGGACCTTCCGTCGCTGAGGGTGGCTGTCCCGGCGGGCGTTCGGGCGGTCATCGGTCGTCGGATCGGGCACCTCAACGAGGAGACCATCCGGGCTCTCGGACTCGGGGCTGCGCTCGGTCCCGAATTCAGCCTCGAGGTCCTGCGCCGGATCGGCGACTTCGGCATCGACCAGGCACTCGAACTCGTCGATGAGGCGGTCGAGTCGGGCCTCCTCATGCCGGTCGCGGGCGTGCCCGGTCGATACCGCTTCTCCCACGACCTCGTGCGCGAGACCCTCGACGATGAGCTGTCGCCTGGCCGGCGAGCACGCCTCCATCGGCACATCGCACATACCCTCGAGGAGATCTATGCGGTATCGACCGACGCACATCTTGCCGAGCTTGCCTTCCACTACGTCGAAGCTGCGCAGAGCGGGGAGGCAGGCCAGCCGGCGAGCGACGTCGAACGCGATGGACGAAAGGCCATCGACTATGCGAGGCGGGCCGGGGACGATGCAGCCAGGTCGCTGGCGTACGAGGAGGCAGCCCGGCTCTACCGCATGGCGCTGGCCGTGCTCGACGCCGATGGCGTGGCGGATGACCACACCCGGGCCGAGACCCTGCTGGCGCTGGGCGACGTCCAGGCCCGAGCGGGCGAGCTCGACGATGCACGCACGACCTTCCTCGAGGCGGCGGAAATCGCCCGGCGGACGGGCACCGGGCAGCACCTGGCCCGGGCCGCGCTCGGCTTCGGTGGTCGTCACCCATGGGCGCGCCCCGGCAAGGACACGCGGCTCATTCCGCTCTTGCAGGACGCGCTGGTCATGCTCGGCGGCACGGACGACCACCTCCGCGTTCGCCTGCTGACCCGACTCGCCTGCGCCTGGCGCAGCACGCCCGAGCGGCGGAACGACAGCGCGGCACTGAGCCGGCAGGCCGTCGAGATCGCGCGCGGGTTGGATGATCCCGCGAGCCTCAGCTACGCCCTCACCGGTCGCTTCTGGGCGACGTGGTGGCCCGAGAACCCGGCCGAGCGGCTGCCGATCGCGCAGGAAATGGTCGGGATCGCGGACGCGCTCGCGGACGGCGAACGCATCACCGCCCACCTGATGCTGTTCCTCAGCCTCAGCGAGCTCGGCAGGATGGCGGAGGCGAGAAGCGAGTCGGACACCCTCAGCCGCGCCGTCGCCGAGCTACGTCAGCCGGCGCACCTCTGGCTGGAACCCGTCAACCGCGCTGAGCTGGCCCTGCTCGAGGGGGAATTCGCCCTGGCGGAGGAGCTCATCGCCTGGGAGATGGCGTCGCGCCATCGGGTCACGCCCGGTCGCGACGACGTCTCGGCTGCGCGGATGCATCGCTTCCTGCTCCGTCGCGAGCAGGGCCGGATCGCCGAGGAAGAGGCAACGGTGCGGGCCTCGATCGACGACTTCCCGTGGTACCCGTTTCATCGGGCCGCGCTGGCATGCCTCCTCCTCGATCTGGGCCGGGAGGCGGAGGCGGGCGTCCTGCTGGCCGATCTCGCAGAGCACGATTTCAAGGCGCTGTACCGGGACAACGAATGGCTCCTCGGGATGAGCCTCGCCAGCGAGGCGTCCGCAAGGCTCGGCGATGCTTCGGCTGCCTCGACGCTGTACGCGCAGCTGGAGCCGTTCGCCGGTCGGCACGCGGTTGGGCATGCTGAGGGAAGCGTAGGGGCGGTAGACCGCTACCTCGGACTGCTTGCGGCCACGCTCGGCCGGCTCGATGACGCGGAGCGTCACCTGACGGCAGCGATCCAGTTCAACGAGCGCATGGGCGCACGTCCCTGGACGGCCCATAGCCAGCACGATCTCGCCCTGGTCCTTGTGCGACGCGACATCCCAGGCGACAGGGAACGGGCCCGACAGCTCGACACCGCGGCGCGGGCCACCGCAGACAAACTCGGCATGGTGCTGGCGCAGCAGATCGCCACCGGTGCCGAGGAGCCAATGTCAGCGGTCGCGCCAGGATCACCGCTCACCTCCGGCACGTTCCGCCGCGAGGGCGAGTACTGGACGATCGAGTTCGGACGAGAGGCATTTCGGGTCCGGGACGCCAAGGGCATGCGTCACCTGGCGTGTCTGCTTCGGGCGCCCGGTCGCGAACTGCACGCCCTCGAGCTCGTACGGTTGGAGTCGTCGACGTCCGAGGTGAGTCCGGTTGGAGATCCGGTCATCTCGGCGGACGGATTCGGCGACGCCGGGCCGATGCTCGACGCAGAGGCGAAGGCCGCCTACCGGATGAGGCTCCACGAGCTTCAGGAAGAGCTCGCTGAAGCGGAGGCCTGGAACGACCCCGAGCGCGTCGCTCGCCTGCGGGCCGAAGCCGACGCCCTGACCCACGAGCTGAAGGCCGCAGTCGGACTCGGCGGTCATGACCGCTCAGCTATCTCCGCGGCCGAGCGGGCCAGGGTCAGTGTCACGCGGGCAATACGATCAGCGCTGGGGCGAATCGGCGAACACAGCGCCACGCTGAGCGCCCACCTGGACGCAACGATCCACACGGGAACGTTCTGCTCCTACACGCCCGACCCGCGCGCACCGATCACCTGGCAGCTCTGACCTTTCGGGGTCCCTGGAGGGGACGCGGCGACGGTCATGGGGAACCGGGAGCGCTTGCAGGCACCTGGACGGAGTTGACTCCGAAGATACCAGGCGGTATCATCCGCCCATGCCGATGACCCTTCGCCTGACCGCCGCCGAGACCGAAGCGCTGCGTGCGACCGCCCATCGCGAGCATCGATCCATGCAGGACGTCGCGCGCACCGCGATCGACGAGTACGTGACACGCCGAACGCGACGTCGCGATGAGCACCTCGCGACGATCGTGCTGCAGGATGCCGAGCTCCTTCGCCGACTCGGGAGCCTGTGACCGAGCACCTCGATCTCGACGACCTGCTGGCAGCGGCCGAAGCGGCACTTGGACGGCGACCCGACATCAGGGACGTCGGGATCCTGGAGGCCGCGGTGGCCAGGACCCGTGCCACCGTCTACGGCGAGGATGCCTATCCAGACCTGGACGCCAAGGCGGCTGCACTGCTCCACTCGATCGTCACCGGCCACGCCCTGGTCGATGGCAACAAGCGGCTCGGCTGGGTGGCGGTTCGCCTGTTCTACCGATTGAACGAGAGGGACCTGCGCGCTCCGATCGACGACGCGTTCGACCTGATGGTCGAGATCGCGGACGGATCGCTTCGCGATGTCCCGGCGATCGCGGCGAGGCTCCACTCCTGGTCATCGGAACTCGACAGCGCGGGCTGATCGACGGCGGAACGCCCATCAGGCTCCAACCCTGGTCGTCCGCGCGAGGCGGCCACACAGGAGCCAGTCCTGCCATGGCTCGGCGGACCCGCTCGGGTCCTGGGTCGGCGAGGGTCGCCGCCCCAGGCAGAACTCGTTCACCGTAGTCCGCTGAGAGCGGGCCGTTCGAGCCGCGCCGACTCTTGCCGCGGGACGGCGGCATGGGTGCCACCGGGCCGACGGGCGCCCGTTCCCCGGCCGCGGAAGTGGTCATTGACGCCCGCATCGACGGTGCCCATGATCCGCAGCCAACCGGGCGTGGCCGCGTCCGGATCGTCGGTCCAAGGAGGGCATCCGATGCGAGTCCAGTTCCTGCGCGGTGTCGTCGTCGGTGCCGTCCTGGTTGCCCTCGCGGGGCCGGCCACCACGATCGCCGGCACGGGTATCGGGGCGGTGTTCAACCTCGGCAGGACGAACACGGTCAACCACGCGACGGTCTTCCGGGGGACCGTCTCGTCGAGCCTGCTCCAGGTCACGAACCGAGGCACGGGCCCGGCCCTCCGGCTGGCCACCAGGGCCGGCACCGCCCCGATGGTGGTCACTTCGTCGACCAAGGTCGGGAACCTGAACGTCGACCGCCTCGACGGCCTCGACTCCACAGCCTTCCGCCTGGCGGCCGACCCGGTCGACGCGGCCACGCTGGGGGGCGTCGCGAAGTCCGGCTTCGTCCAGGCCCCGGCGGGCATCACCCAGGTGGTCCTCCGCGGCACGCTCACCGAGCCCCTCAACAGCGGGAACGGCGCGATCCTCTCGGTCCCCGGCTTCGGGTCGATCGAAGGGAGCTGTGGAACCGGCGGGGTCCCGAACTACCGGCTGTTCTGGCGCAACGGGTCGGGCGGGGTGGCGGACGGGTGGCACACCGACGCGGTTGGCGGCACCACGTACGCGTCGATCGCGGCGAACAGTGGCTTCTACGTGGCCCCGCTCGACCAGGCGACGGACCGCGTCGTGACCGTGACCGAGGCCCTGCCCGACGGCCGCGTGGCGACGGTCACGGTGATGGCGCATGCCGGCGCCGCGGGCTGCGTGTTCTACGCCCAGGCCGTCGCGGGCTGAGGACGCGCTCGGTGGCGTCCCGATGCGCCACCGAGTCGCCCCGGCGGTCGGCCAGGTGCCGTTTCTCCGCGCTTGACCTGATGCCGAGTTCGGCAACGTACGCCCCGAGGACGTCCGTCCGGCGCCGCGTCGCACGAGACGACGGCGCGCCAGGTCACCCTGGCAGCGGGCCGTTGCGGAGGCCACGAGCGGCCGTTAGTCGTGGCTCGCAAGACGGGCCGTCCGCGCGTCGGGGCGCCGGACCGGCCGGCGTCCGGCTACTTCTCGATGTAGATAGTCACTGGCGGGATCATTCCGTACCGCTCCATCGCCGCTGCCATCTCGGGAGAGGCTGCGGTCTGGGCCGCCTGGAAGGCCTCCATGTCGGGGACGTCCCACGTGGTGGCGACGCGGCTGCTGCCATCCATGGCGACGTAGCTGGTCCCGTCGGACGCCACCGCTGACATCTGGGCGATGAGCTCCGGCTTGAACTTCAGCCACGCCTCGACATCCTTGACCGCCGCAGTAACCACTATCTTCGGCATGCCGTCTCCTTCGGGAAGCGCGCCCCGAAGCCTGACTGGCGAGGACGCCGACCCAGTGCCGGAGCGCGAGTGTGGGCGGGGTTCTGAGCAGCGTCAAGGCGTCAGGACTCGCAATCGTGATCGTCCCGGTCTGCGGGCGAGGGAGGCCGTTTGACTCTGGACCGCTCGATGCCGGGCCGTCCCCTTCCGTGGTTCCGCTCGCCGGCCGGGTGTCGGCCGGGGGGAGGCGTCGCTGACCAGGTAGGCGTTGGTCTGCGTGCGACCCCACGGTCCGAGGAGGTCGTCCCTCTGCACCTTGCCCAGGCTGATATACCGCGTTGTGACGTCGGTGGCGGAGCGTTGCGCCCGGCAGCTCATCCGCCCGACGTTGGACGGACGGATTCGGACCTCTGCGAACTCGCGAACGGTAGGCCCATGAGAGCAGTCGTGTGCACGGACTACGGACCACCTGATGTTCTTCAACTCAGAGACGTGCGGAAGCCCGTTCCGAAGGACAACGAAGTGCTGGTTCGAATCCGCGCCACGACGGTCAGCGCGGCCGATTGCGAGCTGCGGCGCTTCGACTTCGCCCCCTGGATCTGGGTGCCCATCCGGCTGGCCTTCGGCATCCGCAGACCACGACAACCCGTGCTCGGGCAGGAGCTTGCCGGTGACGTCGAGTCGGTGGGCAACGATGTCAGGTCGCTCCGGAAGGGCGACCGGGTCTTCGCGGCAACGGGCATCGGGCTGGGAGCCTACGCGGAGTACATCTGCCTGGGCGAGAACCCCAAGACCGGGGCGATCACGACGATGCCGGCGAACCTGGGCTACGAGGAGGCGGCGGCCGTCCCCTACGGCGGAGGCGAGGCCTTGCAGTTCCTGCGGAAGGCGGACGTCCGGAGCGGACAGCGGGTCCTGGTCAACGGCGCGGGAGGGAGCTTCGGCACGTTCGCGGTCCAGCTCGCCAAGGACCTCGGGGCCCACGTGACGGCGGTGGACAGCGCGCCGAAGCTGGCGATGCTGCGCACGATCGGTGCGGACCGCGTCATCGACTACGCCCAGGAGGACTTCACCGACAGCCCCGAGACCTACGACGTCATCTTCGACGTCGTCCGCAACACACCGTCTGGTCGCATGGTGAGGTTGCTGACCGAGAACGGATGGCTGCTCATGGCCAATCCGGGCTTCCTGCAGATCGTTCGCGCCAGGTGGGCGTCGAGGGGGAGCAAGAAGCGGGTGTCGTTCGCGGCATCGGGCGTGACGAGCGAGGACCTGGCCTACTTGCGAGGCCTCGTCGAAGCGGGACGGCTGCACCCGGTCATCGACCGGCGCTTCCCGCTCGAGCAGATGGTCGAGGCTCACAGGTACGCCGAGACCGGCCAGAAGCTGGGGAACGTCGTTGTCGTCGTCGCATAGCGGCCGCGATCGCAGCCTCCCCGCGGTCAAACAGCTCGCTCAGACCTATTAGCCAGCGGCCGAACCGCCAACCGCGACGTACCCTTCGAGTACCTCCGCCTGGCGAGGGGTCGCCCGCCGCGACAGGTCGCCTCGGACTCTTGGTGCCGTCATGCCGAGTAGCGGCGCATCTACCGCGACCCACAGCACCGTCTCCTTGCCGGAGTTGCGGACGTGCCCATAATCGGAAATGGCCCGAGCCGCGACCACCAACATGTGAGCGTCCGCACGTGATGGAGACACTCGAAGGCGGCAGGGACGCCGTCAGGCGCCACGCCTGGACCGAGGCGATCGAGGCATTTACCGCGGCCGACCGCGACGGCGGCCTGGCGCCGGCGGACCTCGAGTTGCTCGGCGCCGCCTCGTGGTGGACAGGACATCCGGACGAGGCGACCGACGCGCTCGAGCGGGCGTTCGCGACCTACGCCAGCGGCGGCCGGAGCATCGACGCGGCGCGGGTCGCGATAACCCTCGCCTACGAGGCGTTCCGCCGCCTTGCCAGCCCGATCGGCGGCGGCTGGCTGGCGCGCGCCGAGCGGCTGCTCGCAGGGGAACCGGAGTCACCCGCCCACGCATGGCTCGGCGTCTTCCACGCGCTGGCGGAACTCATGGCAACCCGGCTGGACGAGGGCATCGAGCTCGCCGGCGAGGCCATGGACGTGGCTCGTCGCCAGGAGAACCTGGACGCGATGTACCTTGCGATGAGCCTCAAGGGCATGGGCGAGCTCTTCAAGGGCAACCTGCCGGCCGGCCAGGCGCTCATCGACGAGGCGGCGGCGGCCGCCTCGTCTGGCCAGCTTGACCTGCGCACCGCAAGCGACATCTACTGCAACACCATCGCGGCCTGCCGGAACGTCGGCGACCTTGGTCGAGCGTTCCAGTGGGCCGCGGAGGGCGAGCGGTTCATGAATCGTGAAGCGGTCGGGGGCTATCCGGGCGTCTGCCGCGTCCATCGCGCCGAAATGAAGATGCTCCATGGCCAGTGGGCGGAGGCGGAGCACGAGGCGCGTCAGGCCGGCGAGGAGCTCCAGCGCTACCGGCTCCTGGATGTCGTCGGGTCCGCTCACTACCAGGTCGGCGAGATTCGGCTCCGAATGGGCGACCTCGACGCGGCGGCGGAGGCGTTCGACCGCGCCTACGAATACGGGCACGACGCGCAGCCGGGTCTCGCCCTCCTGCAGCTCGCGCGCGGCGAGGTGGCAGATGCTCGCCGATCCATCGATCGGGCGCTCAC
This sequence comes from uncultured Chloroflexia bacterium, assembly GCA_963776355.1. GTDB lineage: Bacteria > Chloroflexota > Limnocylindria > Limnocylindrales > CSP1-4 > CTSoil-043. The sequence continues at coordinate 23,954 of CAVZLU010000007.1, forward strand.
GGCCGCCGCGGGCGCGCATGGCGTCGCCGACCGTACGACGCGCGGCCGATTGCTACCGGCGCAGGTCGACATCGCCCTCGCTGCCGGCGACCTCGAGGCGGCCAGGCAGGCCGTCGAGGAGCTCGAATCGATCGCCGCCGACTACGAACGGCCGATCTTCCAGGCCGGCGCGCTCACCGCTCGCGGCGAGCTGCTCCTCGGGCAGGACAAGGCATCGGAGGCGTCACCCGTCCTGGGGCAGTCGTGGCGTCTCTGGCAGACCTCGGACCTGCCCTACGAGAGCGCCCGGGCTCGCCTGCGCTACGCCCAGGCGCTGGCCGCCGAGGGCGACGCGGCGATGGCCCGCCGTGACCTCCTGGCCGCCCGATCGGCCTTCGAGCGCCTCGGCGCGACGCTCGACCTGGAGCGGGTCGACGCGTTGTTGGGCGAGGGCGGCGCGACGGGCGCGGCGGGGCCGGCCAGCGAGGCCAGTCGGGTGACCAAGACGTTCATGTTCACGGACATCGTGACCTCCACCGATCTCGTCGGGGTGATCGGTGACGAGGCGTGGAGCGAGGTCCTGGGCTGGCACGATCGCGAGCTCCGCTCGTGCTTCGCCCAGCACGGCGGCGAGGAGGTGACCCACACCGGCGATGGCTTCTTCGTGGCCTTCGATCGCCCCGCCGACGGTATCGAGTGCGCCGTCGACATCCAGCGCCGGCTGGCACGCCATCGCCGTGAGCACGGCTTCGCGCCATGGGTCCGCATCGGCTTGCATGCCGCCGAGGCGACGCGGCAGGGCCGCAACTTCACCGGCCGGGGCGTGCACGTTGCCGCCCGCGTCGGCGCGGCTGCGGCCAAGGAGGAGATCCTCGCGTCGAGCGCCGTCCTGAGCGGTGCCGGCGCGATCCGGTTCGGCCTGTCCGAACCGCGCTCGCTCACGCTCAAGGGCGTCCGCGAGCCAGTCGAGGCCCAGGCTGTCGAATGGCGCTAGGACGGGTGGCGCGGCCTCGGGCGGCCCGACCCTGACGCGTGGTCCTCGCGACGGCGCTGCCCATCGGGCCGGGCTGCCAGGCTTCGCGAGCGGCTCTCACCACACCATAGCCAACAGCCTTTCGCTCGCCCTTCCACGCTCGCGCTGGTGGCGGCGCTCGCCCGGTGGGGTCTCCGGCGGCCCGCGGTACGCGAACCATCACAGAGATCTGGCCCCGGCTTGATGCCGGGGCCAGATGCTCACCTCTTGGCGGTTCTCACCTCTCGCCGGTTCCCCCGCGGCAGAGGCCCAACGTTCCGGGGGATCCCTTTGGCAACCCGTAGAACTTCCACGAGTCCGCGGCAGTCTGGACCTGTGAGCTGAGCTGTCCAATCGGGTCGGACAGGTCAAAGTCGTTCAGGCCGCTGGCGGCGCAGGCGGAATTCGCGTGCCCCAGTGCACCGGTCTCGTTCGTGTTGTTGATCTGATTGGGCGGCCCCTTCACCTCGCCAGCGAGCACCGTGCCCGCGCCGAGGGCGAACACGAGTAGGGCCGCGCACATCGCGCTGGACAACCGACGAAGCATCGGCAAAGACCTCCTCGCGCGCCGGGGTCGGTCTCGCCACTGGCATCCGGCACGTGTCGAAGGCGACCGCTCTACCGAGACACGTGCTCTGGGAACCCACATCCCGCTGCCCCCCTGCGCGGTTCGGGGATCATGCGCCCGCCGCTATGTCTTGCATAGGGGGTTGGCTTTCGCGGGCGGTGCTTCGGCGCACCGACGATCTTGCGGCCGGGGCGGGGATGGACGCGGCTCGGCACGTTCGTCGCCGGGATCAGCAGGATCGGGACGGTGTGTCGGGGTAAGGGCATCAGTCGTCGGGAGGGCGCCGCATGGATCGCTGCGCCGCGAACCTGGCCCTGCGCTCCTGATCGCGGTCCTCCTCCTTCCCTCTACGGCGCACAAGGGCTTCATCCCGCTCGCGACCTGGCTCGGCCTCGCACGTGGTTCGCCGCAGCGACCTTCGGCCATACTGCCGCGATGGCCGTCCCGACCGGCAACGTCACGTTCCTGCTCACCGACATCGAAGGGTCGACGCGCAACTGGGAAGCCAGCGAGGCGGACATGCGCGCAGCCCTCGTCCGCCACGACGAGCTGCTGGCCGTGCACATTCGCGAGCACGGCGGCACGGCGCTCACCGAGCGTGGCGAGGGCGATAGCTTCTTCGCGGTGTTCCCAACGGCAAGCGGCGCGTTGGCGGCCGGTCTCGACATCCAGCTGGCGATCGGCAGCGAGCCCTGGCCGGAGCGCGCTCCGATCAAGGTCCGTGTCGCCCTCCATACGGGCGAGGCGGGCCAGGATCACCGCGGCCCTGACGTCAACCGGTGTGCCCGCCTGAGGGCATTGGCCCACGGCGGGCAGGTTCTCGTCTCGGCGACCACCGCCGCACTCGTGCGTGGCGGGCTGCCGGACGGTGCCTCGTTGCAGGACCTCGGTCAACACCGGCTGCGGGACCTGACGATTCCCGAGCGCGTCTTCCAGCTCGACCACCCGGGCCTGCCGTCCTCGTTCCCTCCCCTCGCCTCGCTCGACGCATTCCGCCACAACCTCCCGGTCCAGCTGACGAGCTTCGTCGGCCGGGCAGCCGACCTGGCGATCGTCACCAACCTCGTGGACGAGCACCGCCTCGTCACCCTCATCGGGGCCGGCGGCGCAGGAAAGACGCGACTGGCCCTGCAGGCCGGCGCGGACCTCCTGGAGGACTTCAGCGACGGAGTCTGGTTTGTCGATCTCGCGCCGCTCACCGACCCGTCCCTCGTCCCGGCGGCCGTGGCGACGGCCGTCGGCGTCGGCGAGGTTCCGGGTCGAGCGCTCGCGGACACGCTCGCCGAGCACCTCGCGACGCAGACAACGCTCGTGATCCTGGACAACTGCGAGCATCTCGTCGACGCCGCGTCGAAGCTCGCCGACCAGCTCCTGCGTCGAGGCGTGGGACTGCGCGTCCTCGCCACGAGCCGCGAGGGGCTCGGCGTGCCCGGCGAGCTGGTGTGGCGCGTCCCATCGCTCTCGGCCCCAGATCCAAACGCAGCGCAGACCGCGGCGGCCGCCGGGCGTTTCGAGGCGGTCCAGCTGTTCTGCGACCGCGCCGAGTCCCAGCGACCGGGGTTCGTCCTGACCGACGACAACGCCGACGTGGTCGGCCACATCTGTCGCCGGCTCGATGGCGTGCCGCTGGCGATCGAGCTCGCCGCGGCAAGGGTCAAGGTGCTCGCCCCCGACGACCTCCTCGCCCGCCTCGAGGACCGCTTCCGCGTCCTGACGGGTGGGAGCCGGACGGCGCTGCCCCGCCAGCAGACGCTGCGCGCGACGGTCGACTGGAGCCACGACCTCCTGGGGGACGCGGAGCGAGTCCTCTTTCGCCGGCTCAGCGTCTTCGCCGGCGGCTTCGACCTCGACGCCTGCGAGGCGATCTGCGGGACCGATCGCCTGGCCGGCGAGCAGGTGCTGGACCTCCTCGCCGGGCTTGTCGACAAGTCGCTCGCGATCGCGGAGGCCGACACGCAGGGCCGCGTGCGCTATTCCGTCCTCGACACCCTTCGCCAGTACGGCCGCGAGAAGCTCGAGGCCGCGGGGGAGGCCGACGCGGTCGACGACGCCCACCTGCGCTGGTTCCTCGACCTGGCCGAGCGCGCGTACGCCCGTCGGATCGATTCCGAGTCCGCGTGGCTCGCCCGGCTGGAGCGCGATCTCGACAACCTTCGGGCGGCCCTCGATCGTGCCCGCACCGTCGATCCGGACGCTGAGCTCCGGCTCGCGGGGGCGCTGTCCTGGCTGTGGTACCTCCACACGGAGCACGGCTCCGAGGGTCGGGCGCGCCTGGCGCATGCGCTGGACGGTCGCCACGAGCGGACCGCCATCCTGGCCCGGGCGCTGTCCGGCGCGGCGATGACGGCGAACTGGGCCGGCGATCCGACGGAGGCGGCTGCCCTCGCCGAGCGCGCCATCGGCATCTGGCGCGGCCTCGGCGATGAGCTGGAGCTCGGGCTCGCGCTCGAGGCGCTCGGCTGGGCGCGGTTCTTCAGCGGTGACATCGAGGGAGCCCTCCCAACAATGGAGGAGAGTGTCGCCTGCATGCGCCGGATCGGTGACCGGCGACTCATCAATCGGGCGAGGGTGGGCCTGGGCCAGATCCTCGTCCCGCTCGCTGACGCAGAGACGGGCGAGCCACTCGCGAGGGAGACGCTGGCCGTCGGTCGCGAGCTCGGCGCGCGGCGCGACATCCACTACAGCCTCCACTACCTGGGCGATTACGCGCTCCTCCGCGGCGACGGGATCGAGGCCGTCGGCTGGTACCAGCAGAGCATGGAGGCGGCGCTCGACTACGGGAACGCCGCAGAGGCTGCGCTGGAGCTGGAGGCGCTGGCCATGGCCCTCGCTGCCCAGGGCCGGCGCGAGGAGGCGGTCCGCCTGGGTGCGGCCGCGGCGACGCGGATGGCAGACCTCGGCTTCGACATCTCGGGAGTGGCCTGGTGGAGCGAGCTCAGGGAGCGCCACCTCGGGGCCGCCCGCGAGGCGCTCGACGAGCCGGTGGCCACGGCGCTGGAAGCAGACGGCCGGACGATGGGCTGGGAGGCGGCCCGGGTGGAGGCGCTCGCCGCATCCGGCCGCTGACCGCCGCGCCGCTCGGCGTGGCTGCGGCCGCCGGATCTACCGGCATCGTCGCGAGGGTCATTCCCGCGGGGCCCTGAGGCCGTCGGGGACAGCGGCCGTGACCGGTGGCGGGGCGACCGGCCGGCGAGTCACCAGGAATGTCTGAATCTGGCCGCGCCCCTTCAATTCGATCGGTCCGCGCGAGGTCGCGACGACATCGCCATGGACGCGGAGCCAGGTCGCCTCGCTCACCTGGAGCGAGCCCGCGACGCCTTGCGACTCCAGGCGGCTGGCCACGTTGACCGTGTCCCCCCACAGGTCGTAGCTGAACTTGTGCGTCCCGATCACGCCGGCCACGACCGGACCCGTGTGGATCCCGATCCGCAGGTCGAGCGGCAGGCCAAGGTCGGCCGCGACCAGCGCCGCGTGGTCGACCAGGTCGAGGCCCATGGCAACCACTCGATCGGGATGATCCGTCGATGGCTTCCGGGACCCCGCCCACGACCATGTAGGCATCGCCGATGGTCTTGATCTTCTCGAGGCCATGGCGGCCGGCCAGCGCATCGAAGCCGGTGAAGAGGCGATCGAGCAGGTCGCGCGTCGCCCGCGGCCCCAGGCGGGCTGACAGCTCGGTGAACCCGACAAGGTCGGCGAAGAGCACGGTGGCATCGTCGAATGCATCGGCGATGGTCGTCTCGCCAGCCTCGAGGCGCTCGGCGATCTTCGCCGGGAGAACGTTGAGGAGCAGTCGCTCCGAGGTCTGTTGCGCCTCGGCCAGGGCGGCCGCCTGGTCCTCGATGACCCGGCGCTGGGCGTACGCGTCACGAGCGCCCCGTTCGAGCAGGTAGGTCGCCGCCAACCCGACCACGATGGCTGCTGTGACGAGGAACACCTGCAGGATCGCTGTCGGGTACGGGTGGGCCGTGACGAGCACCACGAACCCGACCAGGTACGTGCTGGCGGCCACGAGCGCGACGACGAACCGCAGGCGAAGGACGACGAAGGCGAAGACGGCCACGAGCAGGATGGCCGGCGCCGCCAATGTCTCGTCCACGCCCAGGATCTCGCACAGGACCAGCGCGGCCAGTCCGGCCAGACCATTCAGCGCGAGCCCGATGACCTGTTGGCGGTCGAGCGTCGTCGCCCAGCGCATCGCGAAATAGCCACCCAGCCAGAGCGCTGCCATGCCCATGCAGATGACCTCTGCGGCCGCGGCGTCGACGCTGAGCGTCACCGGGATGAGCACCGCCGCGACGAGCCACACGGCCACGCCGGCGAGCGTCCCCATCCCAAGCTGCGGGCCGTTCGAGACGGCAACCGCCGCCTGGTAGTCGCGCTCCAGCGCCGGGTCGAGGAATCCGAGGGTCAGCCGAGCTCGAGCTTCGCCCGTATCAGGCATCGGAACAGCCTACGCTCGAACCGTCCGAGGCTCCGCGTGCACGTCACTGGCACGGGACCGACGGGCTGCACGAGCCCGGTCAAATGTCGCTGCCACGACTCGCGTCCTCGCGCCCTCGATGGTAGTGTCCGCGCGAAGAAGGCCCGCCACGGGGGATTCGCCCGGCCGCGAGCACATTGGACGAGCTGCCACGTGACACCGTTCTGCGAGCACTTCGAGCCCGACCTCCGCGTCGACCCGCCGCGCCGGGTCTGCTCAGCGTGCGTCGAGATCGGCGGCAGCTGGGTCCATCTCCGCCAATGCCTCACCTGCGGGCGCACGGGCTGCTGCGACCTGAGCCCGAGCCGGCACGCCACGGCCCACTTCCGCGAGACGGGGCATCCGATGATCCGGTCCGCCGAGCCCGGTGAGGACTGGCGGTGGTGCTATCCGGACGACCGCCTGTACCAGCCCGGCTCGACGGTCGACGAGGGCGCCGCGATGTGACCCGGCACGCGATATCACCCGCAGGCCGTCGACAGGATCGCGAACCGCAAGAGAGGCGCCCCAATGAACGAGAACGTGACCCCCGGCCCGCACGGTCCGCTCGCCAGCGTCCTGGACGTCCGCAGGGGGCCGGATGATGCGCACACCGGGGGCCTCGAGCACCGGGAGGCACTGATCTACACGCTCGGCAAGGCGGCCGAGCTCGAGCACCTCGTGATGCTCCAGTACCTGTTCGCGGCCTTCTCGCTCAAGCAGAAGGTCGAGGAGGGGCTCACGCCCCAGACGCTCGCCGCCGCCCAGCGCTGGCGCAAGACCCTCCTGGAGATCAGCCAGCAGGAGATGCTCCACCTCGCGCTCGTCCAGAACCTGCTGACGGCGGTCGGCGCCGCCCCGCGCCTCGCCCGGCCGAACTTCCCGATGCCCGCCTACGCGTACCCGGCCGGAGTCCGAATCGAGCTGGTGCCGTTCGGCGAGGCCGCCCTCCGCCACTTCGCATTCCTCGAGCGGCCGGACGGGATGGACGTCGAGGATGCCGAGGGTTTCGAGGCGATCGCGCGGGCCGTCGCGCTGCCCACTGACGGGTCGGACGAGATCGTCCCGCAGCTGCAGGAGTTCGACACCATCGGCCAGCTCTACCGGTCCATCCAGGCAGGCCTGGAATACCTGGCCGAGCGGCTTGGCCCGGAGCGCCTCTTTGTCGGGCCCCCGAACGCCCAGGCGACCGAAGAGCACTTCCGGTGGCCGGAGCTCGTCGCCGTCACCGACCTCGACTCTGCGCGGCAGGCGATCGACACCATCGTCGAGCAGGGCGAGGGAGCCCGCGGCGAGTGGCGCGACGCCCACTTCGGGCGCCTCCTGGGCATCCTCGACGAGTACGTCGAGCTCAAGCATGCGGATCCGGGCTTCGAGCCCGCCCGGCCGGTCGTGGCGGCCAACGTCCGGCCGCAGCCGAGCGGGGTCGTGGTGCCGCTGATCACCGATCCGGGCACCACCCGCTGCCATGGACCTGCTCAATGTCGCCTACGAGGTGCTGCTCCAGCTGCTGTCCCGCTACTTCGCCCATACGGACGAGTCGCCGGAGCAGCTCCAGGTCCTGGCCGACGTGTCGGTCGGGCTGATGTACACGGCGATCAAGCCGCTCGGCACCGTTGTCACCACGTTGCCCGTGGGGCCCCACCTGCCGGACATCACGGCGGGCCCGGGGTTCGAGCTCTTCTACCAGGTGGACTACCTCCTGCCGCACCGGGCGGCCGCGTGGATCCTCATGGAGGAGCGGCTGCGGGATGCCGCGGCGTTCGCCGTCCGCTGTGGCCAGCTGTGCACGCCCGCCCTGATGGAGCCGCTGGCCAAGGTGGCCCGGTCGCTCGAACGGTACGCAGATCAGCTCGGGGCCGCGACCTGAGGCCGAGACCCCCGGGGTTCGCCGCGTTCCGGCACCGTCATTCGCCCGATCTCGGCGGGAGCGCCCGGCGCCATAATCCGCGCATGCCAGGCGAGACGATGTCCAGTGAGCAGGCTCGGCCCTCCGCGCGAGCCGACGGCGGTGCGCTCGACCCCCTCGTCGGGCCCCAGTGCTCGCTCGCTGTCCAGCTGCGCCGGGCAACGGGCGCGGTGATCGGACGCAGCGCCGAGCTCGAGGCGATCTCCCAGGAGCTGCACGAGGCCTCTCGCCGTCTCGCCGCCGTGACCCTCGAGGGCGAGCCGGGCATCGGCAAGACGCGCCTGCTGCTCGCGGCCGCCGAGCTCGCCTCGGCGAGCGGTTTCACGTGCGTCGCGATCACGGCCGACGAGGAGATCCGCGGGCCATTCCTCGTCGCGCGGAGCCTGTTCGCGTCGGCCGCCATCCGCGACACGGCCACGGGGACGCCGGCGGAGGCCGCGGTCAGACGGGCGGTCGAGGCCATCTCCGGGCGTGACGAGCTCGGGTTCGAGACCCTGTCGCCGGACGCCAAGCTCCTGCGGGCCTTTGACCTCGGCGGCCGTGGCGATCTCGGCGCTCGCCGGGATCCGCCCGCTCGCGCTGTTCATCGACGACGTCCAGTGGGCCGACGATGACACCCTCCGGCTCCTGCGGTACGTCGTCCGGAGCGACGCCGAGCGCCCGGTCTTCCTGTTCCTGACGATCCGGCCGGACGAGTTCGCATCCGTCACCGAGGCGGTGAACTTCGTCGCCGACATGGAGCGGATGGGTCTCGTCCGAAGGCTGCACCCCGGACGGTTCGGCTCGGTCGAGACGGCGGAGCTCCTCAAGCGTGTGCTCGGCGGGCCGGTCGAGGCCGCGTCCGCGGCTGCGATCCATGTCCAATCGGAGGGCGTGCCGTTCATCGTCGAGGAGCTGGCCCGGACGCACCGTGAGGCCGGAACCTTCCAGCAGATCGACGGCGTGTGGCGGCTCGGCCGCAACGCGGCCCGGCTCGTGCCATCGGCCGTCCGGACGCTCATCGATCGCCGCGCGGCCCGACTGCCGCTTCGGACGCGAGGAGCCCTCGGCGACGCGGCGATCCTTGGCCGCAGCTTCAGCCTTCGAGACCTTCGGGCGATCCGGGTTCGTGTGGGGGACGGCGAGGTTGCGTCCGAAGAGGTCCGTCGCGACGGCGCGCTGACTGCCCTGACACCTGCGCCGGGCGAGGCGTGGGGCCCGGGCGATGGTGCCGACCCGCTGGCCGACGACCTCCGGCCGGCCGTCCGGGCAGGCCTCGTGCTGCCGCAGGCGCAGGGCGAGCCCGCGGACTATACCTTCGCGCACGAGCAGGTCCGCCAGTTCGCCGCGAGCCAGCTGTCGGCAGCGCGTCGCCGGCAGATCCACGCCGCGGTCGTCGACCTGCTGCTCGAGGGCGGCGATCCGGTCCCCGCCGGCCTGCCGATGCTGGCCCAACACGCGCTCGCGGCCGGCGACACGGCGCGGGCCGCACGCTTCTCGATCGATGCCGCCACGGCTGCCCTCGCATCCAACGCTGCCGAGGAGGCGCTCCGGCTCGTGGAGCAGGCACTTCCGGTGGTGTCGACGCCGCTCGACCGGCGAGTCCTCCTGGCGACCCGCGACGATGCGTTCGGTGTCCTCCGGCGGACTGGCGAGCGGCTCGAGGGCCTCACGGAGCTTGCCGCCCTGGCCGAGGCGATGGGCGATCCGAAGGCCGAGCTCGACGTGCAGCTCCGGCGCGCGTCGGCGCTGCGGATGAACCACGAGGAGGATGCCGCCGCTGAGCTTGCCCGTCGCGTCCGCCTTCGCGCCCAGGAGCGAAGGGACGCCGCACTCGAGCTCCGGGCGACCCTCGAGCTCGGCCAGGCACTGCTGCGGAGCCCGCTGGGCGAATCGTTCGGCGGCGCCGCCACCGAGGTCGACCTCGACGGGGCCGAGGAGGCCTATCGCCGCGCCATCGAGCTCGCGGAGCAGCTTGGCGACGAACGCAGCCTCGCCGGCGCTCTTCGCGAGATCGGGATGCTCAACTTCGCCCGCGGGCGCGCGTGGTTTGCTGGCGAGGTCCTCGGCGGCCGCGCGAACGAGATGGTCGCGGCGGCGGCGTCGGGCGCCGACGTGGAGGCTCTCATCCTCGCCTCACCGATCGGCCCGCTCTTCATCGAAGCGGCGCAGGTCCTGGAGCGCGCACTCGGCATCTTCGAGCACCTGGGTGACCGAACCGGCGTCATGTCGACCGTCATCGCCATGGCCTACGCTCGGTACGGGCCCACCATGCACCTGTCGAACTCCGCGCTGCATCTCGAGGAGATACGGCGCGTGACATCGCGGCTCTCCGAGCTCGTCACCGAGAGCGAGCGGGACCGCCTCGACCTCCAGATGCTGTTCGGTGTCCACGTGTACTCGCGCGCCAAGGTGGTGCCGGACCTCGCGGTGTCCCGCGGCGAGGAGGCCTATCGGGCGGCGAAGCTGCAGGGCGACCGGAACATCGAGTTCCTCGCCGCCGGCGGCGTGGCGCTGGCCATGCTCGAGCTCGGCGACGTCGACGCGGCCGAGCGGTGGCTCGGCCTGGCCGCCGCCGCGGCGTCGATGGCCCCGTCGCGGATGCGCGCCCACCAGCTCGAGACGTGGCGGGGGATGGTCCGAGCGGGCGCAGGCGACGTGGAGGGCATGCTCCGCCACCTCGAGCGCGCGGTCGCGATGGCGACCGAGGGAGGCCGGGCATCCGCGCGGTGCGAGTCCCTGGCCCGTCTCGCGATCGCGGCGGCGGGGTTCGTCTCGGGTGGCACGTCCGATGGCTCGGCAGCGGCCGAGGGTGACGCGCCTGATCTGTCGCTGGTGGAGGTCGTCGAGCGGTCGGCGGCGCAGGTGAAGGAGCTGTTCACGCTCCTCCCCGGACACGCCCCGTGGCAGGCGCAGGCCGACGCAGCGCTGGCCACGGTCGCCCTCGAGCGTGGCGACGTCGGGGCTGCGGTGATGGCCGGCGGCGCGGCCTTCCAGGCGCTCCAGGCCGGACTCCACGAGGACACCAGCCTTGAGATCGTCATCCCGGCGGCTCGGGCCCTCTTCGCAGGGGCGCCGCCGGAAGTCCAGGGGTTCGTTCGGGGCTTCCTCCAGACAACCCTCTCCAAGATCGCGCGGGGGACGGCCGACGAGGCGATCCGCGTGCGGTGGCTCACGGGTCCCATTGGGCGCCAGCTTGTCGAGCTGGCCGGCCCCATCGAGGCACCTGCCGCGGACGTCGCCGCGCCGGGTGTCGCCGCGTCCGACGGGGCGCCCAGCCTCGACGAGGCGGATCGCCGCCTGCTCCAGCTCCTGACCGAGGGCCGGACGAACGCCGAGATCGCCGCCGAGCTCGACCTCGGCGAAGACGACGTCGCCCAGCGGCTCGCCCATCTGCAGGCGCGGCTGGGCGCCTCGAGCCGCGCTGAGGCGACGTCGCTGGCATTCCGCGGGCTCGCCGCGGTCGGGTCCCGCTGATGGCTGTCCGGGCGCGGGTGGACCGCCACAAGTGCATCGGCGCGGGCAACTGCATCACCCTTGCCCCGACGGCGTTCGACTGGCTCGCGGGCGATTACGGCAAGGGCGACGTCGTTGGGCCCGACAGCGTCGACGAGGAGGTCCTCCGCGCCGCGGCGTTCGCGTGCCCGACCGCCGCAATCGTCCTCGAGGACGTCGCGGAGCTCCTGCCGTGGCAGCTCCGCGGAAAGGCCGGTCCAGCCCGACGGGTGATGAAGACGTTCATGTTCACCGACATCGTCGGCTCGACGAAGCTGGTCGAAGCGCTCGGCGACGCGGCGTGGGAGACCATGCTCGGCTGGCACAACACCGCGCTGCGGGAGGTGTTCGCGGCACACGGCGGCGAGGAGATCTCGACGACCGGCGACGGCTTCTTCGTCAGCTTCGACTCGCCGGACCTCGCGGTGGCGGCCGCGGTTGCGATCCAGCGGCGGCTCGCGGAGCATCGCTCGACGCAAGGCTTCGCGCCCCAGGTCCGCATTGGGCTCCATGCCTCCGACGCCACGCAGGTCCACGGCGACTTCCACGGCAAGGGCGTTCATGAAGCGGCCCGGATTGCGGCGCTCGGTGGCGCCGGCGATATCGTCGCAAGCGTCGCGACGGTCGGCGAGTCGCACCGGACATCCGGTCACCGAAGCGCAGCCCTGAAGGGTCTCTCCGGGCCGATCGAGGTCGTGAACGTCGACTGGGACTGACGGCCCCGGCGCTGCCGGCGCGGGTCCGTCGGAGGCAACGACGATGGTCGAGTCCATCAGCGGGCTGCGTGAGCCGGCAGGCGACACTGTCTGACCGGAGGATCCTGCTCGGCGACGCTTGACGTGACGGGATATCTCTGACTACAGTCAGAGATATGACCGACGACGAGATCCAGGGAGTCCGCCGGTTCAACCGCGAGGTCGCCGAGCGCATCGGCGCCCTGACGGACGAGTTCCTGGGCCGCGGTCGACCCATGGGAGAGGCGCGCATCCTGTGGGAGATCGGGCCGCAGGGCACAGAGATACGGAAGCTTCGAGCGCGACTGTCCCTCGATTCCGGCTACACGAGTCGAGTGTTGCGGTCCCTCGAGCAGCAGTCGCTCGTCGCCGTCGGCCCGAGCCCGGACGATGGAAGGGTCCGCCGCGTGCAGCTCACCGAGGCTGGGTTGGCCGAACACGCCGAGCTCGATCGACGGTCGGACGAGGTCGCCCGCAGCATCGTCGAGCCCCTCGACGCCAGCCAACGAGCGCGGCTCGTGTGGGCGATGACGGAGGTCGAGCGCCTGCTACGCGCATCCGCGGTGCGGTTCGCTATCGAGGACCCGCGCTCGAATGATGCCCGATGGTGCCTGGAGCAGTACTTCTCCGAGCTCGACGCGCGCTTCGAGACGGGCTTCAATCCGTCGCTGAGTCTCTCCGCGGACGCGCACGAGCTGACCCCGCCTGCGGGTGCGCTGCTCATTGCCCGGCTGCATGCGCGGGCCGTCGGCTGCGGAGCCGTCAAGCTCCATCCCGGCGCCCCAGCCGAGCTGAAACGGATGTGGGTGGCGCCGGAGGCTCGCGGCATCGGGCTCGGACGTCGGATTCTCCAGGAGCTGGAGCGTGTGGCACGGGACGGCGGTGCCCAGGTCGTTCGACTCGAGACGAACCGTGCCCTGAGCGAGGCGATCGCGCTCTACCGCGGGAGTGGCTTCCTGGAGGTCGAGGCTTTCAATGATGAGCCGTATGCCCACCACTGGTTCGAGAAGCGCCTGTCATAGCAGTGTGACGGAGCCGCCTTGCGCGGACGATTAGTGTGGGAGCCTGATGGACGTTCCGCCGACCGAGAGCGAGCGCGAGGCGTTCTGGCGCGATTACCTGACCCGCGGCGACGCCCTGGAGCGCCGGGTGCGCCGCGTCTTCCGGGTCCTCCCGCACGCACCGCGCTGCCAGCTGTGCGCAGCGCCGTTTGCGGGGCTGGCGGCGCCGATCATGCGGGCGTTCGGGAAGCGGCCGGCGGACAAGAATCCGCGGGTCTGCCAGTCGTGCTTCAACTTCATTGCGAAGCACCACGGCGGCGCGGAGGTCGAGGCGACCTTCCTGTTCGCGGACGTCCGCGGGTCCACGGCCCTGGCCGAGCACATGACCGCGGCGCAGTTCCACGCCCTCCTCGACCGCTTCTACTCGACTGCGTCCGCCGTGGTGTTCGATCACGACGGCGCCGTCGACAAGTTCGTGGGTGACGAGGTCGTGGCGATGTTCTTCCCGTTCGTGTCCGGCCCGCGACACGCGACACAGGCCGTGCACGCTGCCGAGGCGCTCCTGCGCGCCACCGGGCACGCGGATCCCGGAGGGCCGTGGGCTCCCGTCGGTGCGGGCGTCCACACGGGTCTCGCCTGGGTCGGCGCGGTGGGCGACGAGGCGCACACCGAAGTCACTGCCCTCGGGGATGCTGTGAACACGGCCGCTCGGCTCGCGGCTGCCGCTGCCGCCGGCGAGATCCTCGTCACGGTGGCGGCGGCCCGAGCCGCCGGCCTGGACCCGGCGCTCGAGCCTCGCGCGCTTGCGCTCAAGGGCAAGGAATCCCTGACGGAGGTCGTCAGCCTCCGCGTTGGAGCGCCGTGATCCGTTGGCGCCTCGCCTTCCACATCGCGCTCCCGCCCCGATTCAGGTCTCGCCGGTGCGCGTGGCGAGCCACGTCGCCAGGAGGTCGGACACCAGGGCGACGGCCGTGTCGTCCTGGCGGGCCTGGCCGCCCGGTCGGAACCGGGGTCGCGGCGCCTGGCGGCGTTCGGCGTCGCCGGCGGTGCGGGCCTGCTGGCAACCGCCGGCGGTGTCGCGGCTGGCGGGATGGAGAGTCCGCTGGCGATCGTCGGCTTCGTCGCGGGCCTGGTTGGCACCACCGGCTTCTATGCTCTCCTGGGCCGCGGACCAAGTTCGTCCTTGTTTCGATAGCCTCCGGTACGCTCGGCCGCCGACGGACGTAGAGACCGTCAGCTCGTGCTTGTCACGACACTCTGACCACTCGAGCTCTGCGCCTTCGCCGGGGCTCTCGCACGCGCCGAAGATCCTCCCATCGGGTCATGTCGCTGCGCGCGCCGGCACGCGCTCGTAGAGCCGCCGTGCCCACAGGTAGCCGGCGAGCGAAAGCACGAGGCACCAGGCCACGGCGATCCACCCGTTGTCGCCGATCGCGGTGCCGAGGAGCAGGCCGCGGAGCGTCTCCATGACCGGCGTGAACGGCTGGTGCTCCGCGAACCACTGCAGCGGGCCCGGCATGGACGCGGTCGGCACGAACCCCGAGCCGAGGAACGGCAGCAGGATCAGGAACATGGGCAGGTTGCTTGCCGTCTCGACGCTGTCCGACACGAGCCCGAGCGCCACGGACAGCCAGCTCACGGCGAAGGCTGCCAGCACGAGCAGCCCGCCCGCCGCCAGCCAGGAGGCGGGACTGGTCGTCGGCCGGAAGCCGATGATCACGGCGACGACGAGGACGAGCGCGGTGGCGAGCAGGGCCTGGATCACGCTGCCGATGACGTGTCCGGCCAGGACCGCGACCCGCGCGATCGCCATCGTCCGGAAGCGGGCGATGATCCCGGCGGTCATGTCCATGGCTACCGAGATCGCGGTCCCCTGCGCCGCGCCGAGGATGGTGATGAGCAGGATGCCCGGCATGACGTAGGCGACGTACTGGTCGCGGCCCGACGACGCCGCGGCGGCCACGCCGGGAGCCAGGGGCGCACCCGGCGCGCCCAACCCCGCACCCAACGTTCCCCCGAACACGTAGACGAACATGAGCAGGAGCACGACGGGGATCCCGGCGATGAACAGCGTCAGGGAAGGGTAGCGGCGCATCCGGCGCAGGCTGCGCCGGAGCATGATGGCGGAGTCGGTGAGCGTGCTGGCGGTCATGGCGTGGGCACCTCCGCGCCGTCGCGACGGCCGGTGAGCGAGAGGAAGACATCGTCGAGGTCGGCGGACCGGATGGAGAGGCCCTCGACCTCGATCGAGGCCGCGTCGAGCCGGTCCAGCAGGCCGCGCAGCGATGGGACGCCGCCGTCGCCCGGGAGCTGGAGCGCGAGCCCCTGGTCGTCCCGCGACCCGCCGACCAGCACCCGCTCGGCGCGGTCGAGGGCCGTCACGTCGGCGAACTCGAGCCGGACGCTGCCTCCGGGCACGAGCCGCTTCAGCTCGGCGGGCGTGCCCCGCGCGACGACGCGGCCGCCGTCGAGCAGCGCGATCCCGGTCGCGAGTCGGTCGGCCTCCTCCAGGTACTGCGTCGTCAGCAGGATCGTGACGCCGCGCGCGACGAGGTCGCGGACGATGTCCCACATCACCCGCCGGCTTCGCGGGTCGAGGCCCGTCGTGGGCTCGTCGAGGAAGATGATCCGCGGCTCGCCGACGAGCGTCATCGCCAGGTCGAGACGCCGGCGCATCCCGCCCGACCAGGTCATCGCCGGCTTGGCGGCCACATCGACCAGGTCGAACCGCTCGAGCAGCTCCGCCACGCGGCGCCGGCCCCGTTCGCGGCCGAGGTGGTGCAGGTCGGCCATCAGGCGCAGGTTCTCCTCGCCCGTGAACTGCCCGTCCACCGCCGAGACCTGGCCGGTCAGGCCGATCATCCGCCGCACCGCATCGGGCTCGCGGATCGCGTCGAAGCCCGCGACCTGGATCTCGCCCGCGTCGGCCGCTACGAGCGTCGAGAGGATGTGGACCACCGTGGTCTTGCCGGCCCCGTTCGGCCCGAGGAGCGCGAACACCGTGCCCTCGGGGACGTCGAGATCAACACCGTCAAGGACGACCTGCGAGCCATACGACTTGCGGAGGCCGCGCACGTGGATCGCGGCGGCCGGCTGCGCCGTCATCGTGCCGCTCCCGCGCCGGCGCGCACCGGGCGCAGAGGCTCAGATGTCCAGCTCCTCCATGGTCGGCTGGCGCGCCGAGCGTTCGACCATCTCGAACAGCTCGGGCGGGACCTTGTCGCGGAGCTCCTCGAGGGTCCCGACCACCTCCAGCGTCGACTCGCGCGGCGCCTCGCCGTACTTGACGTTCCCGATGCCCAGGTAGCCGCGCCATCCGGCCGGCTTCCCCTCGGCGTCGACCATCCAGTACTCGGGGCCCCGCTCGACATGGACCACGTACTTGCCGCTGCGGCCGCGGAAGACGCGGTGGCGCTCGACGCGGCTCGGCCGGGTGTCCAACCACTCGCCGACGAGGACGCCGGTGAAGCGCACCTTGCGCCCGCCACCCAGCCCGACGCGAACCGTGATGTCGTCGAAGCCCTCGTTGAGACCCTCGGTCGCGTCGACCCATCGACGGAGGGCTTTCGAGATCGCCGCGGAGAGGTTGTCGCCCGCGAGCTCCTGCGCGCGCTGGAACAGGGGCAGGTCCCCGTCGGACACGTAGATCGTCTTGTTCGGCACGGCCACATCCTAGCCTCCAGGGTATGCAGGTGATACACGCATGAGTATACGTATAGGCCTCTGGATGTCAAGCGGGAATCGAAACGAGCAGCTGCAGGGTCGCTCCCCCTCCCGGAGGCGCGGCGGGCGACCGCGATCTGCGCCCTCCGGCCGGCGCCCGGGATACGCCGCGGCGCGATCCCCCTATCCTTGGGCGCTCGACCTTGCGAAGGAGATCACGATCGATGCGGTACGGCGCCCATCTGCCCGTGCTCGACTTCGGCACGGGCGTCCCCTTCGCTCTCCCCGACCTGAAGGAGTACGCGAGGAGCGCCGAGCGACTCGGGTACGAGACCCTGACAGTCAACGACCACTTCGTCTTCTCGCGGCCCTGGCTCGACGGCCTGACCGCTCTCGCCGCGGTCCTTGGTGAAACCCGGGACATCAAGCTCGGCACCTCGGTCGCGCTGCCGGTCGTCCGGGGCCCGGTCGCGCTGGCCAAGAGCCTCGGAGCACTCGACCTCCTCTCGGGCGGCCGACTCACGATCGGCGTGGGGCCAGGCTCGTCCGCCGGGGACTACGCGGCGGTCGGCATCGACTATGCGGAGCGCTGGCAGCGCCTGGACGAGGCGGTCAGCTGTCCTTCGAGCGCTCCTGCGCGGCGAAGATCCACCCGCGGGCAGGTTCTACTCCCTCGATGGACTCAAGCTGGAGCCAGGGCCGATACGGCCGGGCGGACCGCCCATCTGGATCGGCAGCTGGGGATCGAAGGCCGGCCTCGGGCGCGTCGCCAGGCTGGGTGACGGCTGGCTGGCCTCCGGTTACAACACGAACCCGGCAACCTTCGCGACCGCCTGGGCCGATCTCCGTGAGCGCCTGGCTGCCGCGGGCAGGCCGACCGCGGACTTTCCCAACGGCATCGCCACGATGTGGACGTTCGTCAGCGACGACCGGTCGGCGGCCGATCACCTGCTGCGGGACGTCCTCGCGCCGATGCTCAAGCGCGATCCCGATGACCTAGGGCCGCTCCTGCTGATCGGGTCCCCGGAGGACTGTGCCGAGCGGCTCTCGACATACGCGGCCGCCGGAGCGCAACGGGTGTTCATCTGGCCCCTGGCTCAACCCGTCAGCCAGCTCTCGACCTTCATGGAACGGGTCGTGCCCCTCGTCGTGTAGGCCTGCCCCGCGCCGGCCGCGTGCGGGACAGGGGGTTCGCGGGGGCTTGACACGGCGCCGATCCCGCGCTCAATGTCGCCTCCTTGATGGGGCGCCGCGGCGCCTCCCGAATCCACAGCGTCCCTCGGAAGGCGTGCGCGTGATGGACCAGCGGTTCCGGCCGCGTGGCCGAAGACCCGACGGCGAACGCGAGACGGCGGGCCGGCCTCGCCGTGGGTTGCCGGGGTGCAGCAAGCCGCGGCGGCCAGCTCGAACGGCGCTCGGCAGGTGACTGTCCGCCCGTTCGTCCACGAGGACTCGCCCCCGAGCGGCGCGAGCTCCCGTGCCGGCCCCGGCGGGCGCGGGGAGGAACCACGGGACGCGGCATCGGCCGTCCCATCGGCCGGTCCAGCGGCGGGGGTGCTCCCGTACGACCCCGGCCGCGTGAAGGTCATCGCCTGCGCGACGGTCATCGAGGAAATGACGCCGCTCATGCCGCCCGAGCTGGCCCGCGAGGTGCTCGACTTCGGGCTTCACCTGCATCCCGGCGAGCTGACCGCCGCCCTCCAGGCGGCGATTGACGCCTCGATCGGCTACGACACCGTCCTTCTCGGGTACGGGCTCTGCTCGAACGCGGTCGTGGGCCTGCGGGCGACGACGGCCCAGCTCGTCATCCCGCGCGTGGACGACTGCATCGCGATCTTCCTGGGATCGTGCGACGCGTACCGGGCCCAGGCCCGCCAGGAGCCCGGCACCTACTACCTCACCAAGGGCTGGATCGAGGTCGGTGACAGCCCCTTCGACGAGGAGCGGCGGCTGGCCGCGCGCTACGGCGAAGCGACCGCCGCCCGGATGGTCCGGCTCATGCTGCGGAACTACACGCGCCTGGCGCTCATCAACACGGGGGCGACCGACATCGAGCGCTACCGCGACTACGCCCGCACCACCGCCGAGCGCTTCGGCCTGCGCTTCGAGGAGATCGCCGGCGCACCATCACTCGTCCAGAAGCTCCTCTTCGGCCCCTGGGACGAGGAGTGCGTGGTCGTGGCGGCCGGCGGGACGATCGTCCTCGACGACTTCATCGGCCCGGTGGCCGGCGCAGCCCATGCCGGCGCCTGACCTCGCCCGCGTCGACTTCGAGCCCGTCGGCAAGCGCGTCGACGTGGCGGTCGGCACGTCGCTCCTCGACGCGGCGCGCCGAGCCGGTGTCGGGATCTCCTCGATCTGCGGCGGCGAGGCGACCTGTGGGCGCTGCCGCGTCGTCGTTATGAATGGGCCGGTGTCACCCCACCAGGCCGTGGAACGGGAGTTCCTCTCGCAGCTCGAGCTCGACGCCGGGGAGCGGCTGGCCTGCCGAGCGCACGCGAGAGGCGACGTCAAGGTCGCGGTTCCGCGGATGTCGCTCGTCTCCGACCAGCGTCTCCAGGTCGGCGGCCTGGCCCGCGCGGTGACGGTCGACGCCGCGGTGCGCGCCTTCGAGGTCCAGCCGGACCCGCCGTCCCTGCGCGACCTTCGCTCCGACCTCGACCGGGTGGGCCACGCCCTCGAGACCGCGCACGGCCTGCGCCGGGTGACCGCTGAACCCGAGGTGGTGCGCCAGCTGTCGCCCCTCGGCCGCCGCACCGGCTGGCGGATGCTGGCCTACGTCCGGGGCCACGACGTCGTCGGGGTCGGCAAGCCGGGCCGCCGGCCGGTCGGCTTCGCCGCCGACCTCGGGACGACGAAGATCGCGGGCTTCCTCGTGGATCTCGAGACGGGCGAGGAGCTCGCCGCGTCCGGGATCATGAACCCGCAGATCGCGTACGGCGAGGACGTGATCAGCCGGCTGGCGTACGCGGCCCGGACGGCCGGGGGGGCGGCCGAGCTCGCAGGGGTGGTCCGCGGCGCGATCGACGGGCTGGTCGAGTCGCTCGCGAACGACGCCGGGGTGACGCGCGACCAGATCGTCGAGGCCTGCGTCGTCGGCAACACGGCCATGCACCACCTGTTCCTGGGGTTGCCCACCGGCCAGCTTGCCGTGGCGCCGTTCGTGGCGGCGGCCAGCGCCTCCATGGACGTTCGAGCCCGCGACGTCGGCCTGGGCCTGGCCCCCGCTGCCCGGGTCCACATGCCGCCCTGCATCGGCGGCTTCATCGGTGCCGATCACGTGGCCATGATCCTGGCGGCCGGCCTCGACGGCGGCGCGCGCGTCGTGGTCGGCGTGGACATCGGGACCAACACCGAGATCGTCCTGGCCACGCCGCGGCTGGATCACCTCACCACCGCCTCGTGCGCCTCCGGTCCGGCGTTCGAGGGCGCCCACATCCGCGACGGGATGCGAGCGGGCAGCGGAGCGATCGAGGCCGTCCGGCTCAGCGACGATGGCGTCGAGGTCACCACGATCGGGGGGACGCCGCCCGTCGGCATCTGCGGATCCGGGATCGTGGACGCCGTCGCCGAGCTGCGCCGCACCGGGCGGATCAACGGGCGCGGCCGGTTCCAGCGCGCGGCGCCGGGGGTGCGCGAGGACACACGCGGCCTGGAGTTCGTCCTCGCCCCGGCCGCGATCTCCGGTACGCAGCGGGACGTGGCGATCAGCCAGGCTGACGTGAACGAGATCCAGCTGGCCAAGGGCGCGATCGCCGCGGGCATCGACCTCCTCCTGGAGGCAACGGGCACGCCGGCCGATTCGGTCGACGAGCTCATCGTCGCCGGCGCATTCGGCACCTACCTGAACCTGGAGAGCGCGCTCGCGATCGGGCTGCTCCCGCGGCTGCCGCGGGCCGCGGTGCGCCAGGTCGGGAACGCCGCCGGCGTCGGCGCGAAGGCGGCCCTCGTGTCCCTGCGCGAGCGCTCCCGGGCGCAGCGGATCGTGCACCGGACCAGCTACCTGGAGCTCACGACGTACCCGGCCTTCCAGCGGCGGTTCGCCCAATCCATGCTGTTCCCGGCGACGGCGCCGGGTTGGAGCTGAGGCGCCATGTTCCGGATCATCGGCGAGAAGATCAACGGCACCCGCAAGCGGGTTGCCGCGGCCATCGAGAGCCGCGACGCCCCGTTCATCGCGTCGCTGGCCGAGCGCCAGGCCGCGGCCGGTGCGCACTGGATCGATCTCAACGCCGGCACCCACCCGGACCGCGAGCTGGCGGACCTCGCCTGGCTCGTGGAGACGGTCCAGGCGAGCGTCGAACGTCCCCTCTGCCTCGACAGCCCGAACCCGCGGGCGCTCGAGGCAGCCCTGGCCCTGACCAGCCGGACGCCGCTCATCAACTCCATCACGGGTGAGCCCGCCCGCCTGGACGGCACCCTGCGGCTCGTTCGCGAGAGCGGCGCGGACGTCATCGTGCTTGCCATGGGCGCCCGGGGCATGCCGGCCACGGTCGACGACCGGCTGGCGGTCCTGCGTGAGCTCGTCGCCGCCACCCGGGCCGGCGGGATCGCGGACGAGCGGCTCTACCTGGACCCGCTGATCATGACCGTCGCCACCAACACCGAGTCTGCGGTCATCGCCCTCGAGACGATTCGCCGGGTGCGGGCCGAGTTCCCGGCCGCCCACATCTCGTGCGGCCTGAGCAACGTGGCGTTCGGGCTCCCGGTCCGGGGCCTGATCAACCGGACGTTCCTGGCCCTGGCGGTGTCGGCGGGGCTGGACACCGCCATCCTCGATCCCCTCGATCGGGACCTCATGGCGGCGCTCCTCGCGACCGAGCTCCTGCTGGGCCAGGACCGCCATTGCCTGAGGTACACCCGGGCCTACCGGGCGGGCCTCCTCGATGCCGGACCGGGCCCGCCGGCCACGGCCTGACGGTCCGGGGCGGGCGGCGCAATCGCCGGGCCGCCGGCCCCCTCCACGTCGCAACGGCGAACAGGCGAGGACCCCAGGAGGACGCGCTGATGACCCAGGCACTTGTGGATGCGATCGCCGAGATGCGCGAGGACGACGCGCTGAGCCTCGCCCAGGCGGCGCTCGACCGCGGCACGCCGCCGCTCGAGATCCTGGAGGACTGCCGGCTGGCGATGACCCGGGTCGGCCAGCAGTTCGAGGCCGGCGAATACTTCGTGCCCGAGCTGATCCTGGCGGGGGAGATGCTCCGCGAGATCTCGGCGCTCGTGAGGCCCCACCTCACCGGAGCGGCCCTGGACGATGGCTCCAAGGCCGGCAAGGTCGTCCTGGGCACGGTGCAGGGCGACATCCACGACATCGGCAAGGACATCGTCTTCTTCATGCTGGACGTGAACGGGTTCGCGGTGACGGACCTCGGCGTCGACGTCCCGATCCAGACGTTCGTCGACAAGGTCCGCGAGATCCAGCCCGACGTTGTGGCGCTGAGCGGCTTCCTCACCCTCTCCTACGACGCGATGCGGGACACGATCCGGGCCCTGCAGGAGGCCGGGCTGCGCGACCGGGTCAAGGTGATGATCGGCGGAGGTGCCGTGGACGACCAGATCCGCGTCTTCTCCGGGGCGGACGCATTCGGCGCCGACGCGATGGCGGCCGTGGCGCTCGCGAAGCAGTGGACGGAGGCGAGCTGAGATGGCGACCAATGTTCCAGGGGCGGCGGCGACCGGGCTGGACGCGGGCAAGCCGCCCGAGCAGGCGTTCGGCGAGCGGATGAACCGCATCTTCACGTCCTATGCCCTCCAGAAGCCGGACCGCATCCCGGTGCTGATGCCGACGGGTCACTTCCTGGCCCAGTGGGGTGGGGTGACCCGCCAGGAGCTGACCGAGAACCCCGACACGGAGCTCGACCTGCTCGAGCGGGTCGCGCTCACCTACCAGCCCGACGCGATCGCGGGCCTCACCAATCACTCGGCCTACGCGGTCGCGCTCGGCGACCGGATGACGAGGTGGCCCGGCCACGGGCTCCCGCCCGACGGCTCCTTCCAGTTCGTCGAGCACGAGTTCATGAAGGCGGAGGACTACGACGCCTTCATCGAGGACACGTCCGACTGGACGATCCGCAAGTACCTGCCGCGGGCGTTCTCCGAGCTCGAAGGCCTGGCCCAGCTGCCGCCCCTGGGCACGCTGGCGTTCGGCACCTACGCCTGGTTCAACCTCGGCCTCTCGCTGCGGACACCGGCGGTCAACTCCGCGTTCCAGGCCCTCGCGCTTGCCGCCAAGGCGCAGCTCGGGACCGACGCGAAGATCATGGAGGGCGTGGGGCGACTGCAGGCCCTCGGCTTCCCGTCGATCCCCATCCCCCCGCTCGCCCCCATCGTCGAGGCGCCCTTCGACTTCATGTCGGACACGTTGCGCGGCATGCGCGGGATCATGCTCGACGTCCTGCGCCACCCGGACAAGCTGCTGGCGGCCGAGGAGCGCGTCCTCAAGTTCCAGCTCGAGTTCGCCATCGACTACACGAACACCACCGGCCTCAAGACCGTCTTCATCCCCCTGCATCGTGGGTCGGACGGGTTCATGTCGATCGCGCAGTTCGAGCGCTTCTACTGGCCGCAGCTCAAGGCCATGATCGAGGGCCTGGCCGAGAAGGACATCCTGCCGCTCGTGTTCTACGAGGGCATCTGGGACGAGCGGCTCCACCACCTCGCAACGCTTCCGCGCGCCAAGAGCCTCGGCTGGTTCCAGTTCAGCGACATCTTCAAGGTCAAGGAGGTCGTCGGGAACACGATGGCCATCATCGGCGGGATCCGCAACTCGCTCCTGCAGGCGGGCACCGCGGAGGAGGTCCGGGCCACGACCCGCAAGGTCTGCGAGGTCGTCGGCGAGGGCGGCGGCTTCGTGATGTGCCCGGCCATCGGCGAGATGGAGGGCTGCAATCCCGACCTCGTGAAGGTCTGGACGGACACCACCAAGGAGTTCGCGGTCACCTGACCTTGCCCCGGGCCGGCGCTGCACCGCGCCGGGGCCGGCCCCGGCATGCCTGCGCCCGCCCGGGCCCGCGGCCCGGGCGGAGCGTGGCGCAGGCTCCGTCAGCCGGGATCGCGAGGTGGCCGGCGGTCAGCCCGCGGGCTCCTTCGGCCGCACCCGGTCCAGGCGCTCGAGGAACGGGCGCGAGCCCAGCCGCTCGAGCGTCTCCCGGGCCGCCGCGATCGCCACGACGATGTCCGGGGCGTCGCGCTCGCTCGCCGGCAGGAGCGTCGCGATGTCGACGGCGGCGGTCGCCTCGTCGAAGGCGAGGCCGAGCTGGCGGTACGCGCGAAGGGCCTCCCGGTACCCGGCGACGGCGCTCGCGCCGCGACCCTCGAGGGCGTCGATCCCCGCCGTCGCGACGAGGCGGTCGGCCGAGAGCGCCGGTCCCCGGTAGCCGGACGCGTCCATCAGCGCCAGCGTCGCCGCCGCTCCCCGAGCATCGCCGGCATAGAGGGCGCTGCGGATGACGAGGGGGTACACGAGGGGGGCGAAGTAGGTCGTGAGCCTGACCGCGTGCGTCCCGAGCCGGCGGGCCTCGTCGTAGCGGCCCTCGACGAATGCCGCCCACGCCGTCGCCCAGTGCTCGTATGACTCCCACTGCGGGTCCGTGATGCCTCCGGTCACGCGGAGTCGCGTCGCCTCCTCGACATCGGCCGTGGCGTCCTCGCCCCGCAGCGTCCGCAGGATGCGCCCGATCCACGAAGAACTCGGCCTGCTGGCTGACGACCGTGTCGATCGCCAGCCACTCGTCGAGGAGCGCGGCCGCCCAGTCCCAATCGCCCGTGCGGAGCGCGCAGATGCTCGCCGTTCCCGCCATCTGGAACCCGTATGCGCGGGACCCGAGACGCTGCCCGATCTCGATGCCCTCGCGGGCGAGCGCGAGGCCGGCTGACGGCTCCCCCCACTGTTCGAAGAACGTCATCAGGACGCGCGCCTGGAGCTCGAGGTCGCGCAGGTCGTTCGCGAGTGCCAGCTGGTGGGCCCCGCGCAGCAGGACGATGCCCTCGCGCGGCCGGCCGACCATGAGCAGGCCCGATCCCCGCGCGATCATCCCCCGCGTCGTCGGCGCGAGGAGCCCGAGCTGCTCGGCGATCGGAAGGTAGCGGTCGGTCCAGGTCGCCGCCCGGGCGACGTCATTGCGACCCGAATGGGACGACGCGATCGCGCTCATCAGCTCGACGCCGGCCGGGGTGTGCTCCAGGTCCGAGAACTCCTCCCACGCCCCGTCGAGGATCGCGAGCGCGCTCTCGGGATCGCCGATCGTCGCCCGGACGGCCCTCCCGTGCTCGGCGACAGCCAGGGCGGTCGCCTCCCGGTCCCCGGTCCGCCGGCACTCGACGACGGCGGCCTCGGCATGGCGGACGACGAGTGCCGCATCGAGCCCCTGGCGCGCGGCGACGACGATGCTCGAGTGGAGCCTGGCGCGCTCGCCCGGATCGGCGGTGATCTCGAGGGACTGCTCGAGGAACGTGATGGCCTGCTCGTACGAGCCGAGAGCGGAGGCCCGCTCGGCCGCGCCCCGGAGGGCGACCCGCGCCTGGGCGGCGAGCGCATCGGCCTCGGCCGGGTCCGCGGCCAGCCGCTGGGCCGCGAGGTAGTGCCCGGCGAGCCCGCCCGCGAGCTCGTCCGTGTCGAGATTCTCGAAGTAGCGTGCCGCCGCGAGGTGGCGCACCTTGCGGTCCCGCTTCGAGAGCGTGTTGTAGGCGACCTCCCGAATGAGAGCCTGGACAAACGCGTACTGGCCTCGCTCGGGGGAACGGGGATCCACGTCGTGGACGAGCAGCTCGCGCCGGGCGAGCGCGCGCAGCCGCGGCTCCAGATCCGGCTCCGGGGCGCCGGATACCGCCGCGAGCCCCGGGATGCTGAAGCTCTGCCCGAGGACGGCGGCATCCGCGACGAGATCGCGGTCCGCCGGGTCCAGCCCGTCGAGGCGCGCGGCGATGAGCGCGGTCAGCGTCTCCGGGACGGCGACGTCGTCGAGCGTCCCGACCGGCCGGTAGAACCCGTCCTCGAGCACGAGGCGGCCCTGCGCGAGGAGCATCCGCACCGTCTCGACCGCGTACAGCGGCACGCCATCGGCCCGGGCGACGATGCTCGCCACGGCCTTCGCCGGGAGACCCGGCACGAGGCCGGCAAGCAGCCGCTCCATCTCGGCAGCGGGCAGCGGCTCGAGGTAGATCGAGGTGAACGAACGCTTGCCCGCGCCCCAGTCCGGCCGGCGGTCGAGGAGCTCCGGCCGGGCGAGGGTGACGATGGTGATCGGGACCCCGCGGCTCCATTCCATGAGGTGGTCGATGAAGTCGAGGAGCCCCTGGTCGGCGTGGTGGAGGTCCTCGAAGACCATCACGACCGGCGAGGTCGCCGCGAGCCGTTCGAAGAACGTACGCCAGGCCGCGAACAGCTGTTCGGACCCGATCGCGACGTCGATGCCGAGCAGGGCGAGGAGCGCCGGCTCGATCCAGGCGCGCTCCGACGGGTCCGGGACGTGTTCGCGCACGGACTCGGCGATCCGGGCGCGCGTCGTCGCGTCGTCGTCCGCCTCCACGAGCCCGGCCCGCCCGCGGACCATCTCGCCGAGGGCCCAGAACGTGACGCCGTCGCCATAGGCGGGGCTCCGGCCCGCGTGCCACCAGACGCGGTCCAGCAGCCCGTCGAGGTGCTTGAGGAACTCCCACGCGAGCCGCGACTTCCCGATCCCGCCCGGACCGACCACGCTCACGAGGCGCGGCCGCCGCTCCCGGCTCGTCGCCTGGAACAGGTCCTTGAGCTGGCGGAGCTCCTCGTCCCGGCCGACGAACGGCGCCTCGAGCGTGTCGCTCCGGTTCCTCCCGCCCCGCTGGGCGACCACGCGGACGGCCCGCCATGCGCGCACGGGTCCGTCCTTGCCCTTGAGCTCGTGCTCGCCCGCGTCCTCGAACACGATCGCGCCCGATGCGGACCGCTCGGTCGACTCGCCGACGAGCACCGTCCCCGGCCGCGCCGCCGCCTGCAGCCGCGAGGCGGTGTTGACGATGTCGCCCGCCACCATGCCCTGGTTCGTCGCGCCGATCGTGACCGCCGCCTCGCCGGTGAGGACCCCGGCCCGCGCCTGGATGGCGGGACCCAGCGTCCGGACCGCGTCGACCAGGTCCAGGCCGGCACGAACGGCCCGTTCGGCGTCATCCTCGCGGGCGACCGGGGCGCCCCAGACGGCCATCACCGCATCGCCGATGAACTTCTCGACCGTGCCGCCGTACTGGCCGATGATGTCGCTCGCGAGGTCGAAATACCGGGTGAGAGTCTCCCGGACCTCCTCGGCGTCGTGCGCGGCCGCGAACGGGGTGAAGCCCACGAGATCGGCGAACAGGACGCTGACGAGGCGGCGCTCGGCGTTCGTGTCGGCTCTCGGGGCCACCGATGGAACATTCGCGCCGGCGGTCGCGCCCGCCTGCGGCTGGATCGCCTGCGCCGGCCGGGCACCCGCGGCGAGCGGCGTCGCGCACTCCGAGCAGAACTTCGCACCGGGGGCGTTCGTCGTCCCGCACGAGGGGCAGGTCGGCGTCAACGGCGTCGCGCACTCTGCGCAGAACTTCGCGCCGGGACGGCTCTCGGTGCCGCAGCTCGGGCAGGTCACGTCTGCGACGTCCTCCGGGTGGCGAGGGGAACCGACGGGGATGGAGGCCAGAGTCTACGAGCGCCCGCCCTGGACCGTGCGAGCGTGCCGCCGGACGGCCCGGACTCGGATCGCCGTCGGCCGGCCCGGACGTTGATTGCAGGCGGTCAGGGCTCCCCGCGTTGCGGCGACCGGGCTGTGGCACCATGCCTCCCGTGGGCAGGCAGTCGACGTGAAGATCCGCCACGACCGCATCTCCCGGGCCCAGGAGCGCATGCGCGCGGACGGCATGGCCGCGATCGTGGTGCTCAACCACGACGACTACCGTTACTTCTTCGGCACCGACCGGACCCAGCCGCGCGCCATCATCCCCGCCGTCGGTGCCCCCACGATCATCGCCTTCGCGGGCGAAGAGCCCGAGATCCGGGCGAGCCTTGTCGAGGGCGAGGTCCTCGTCTTCGGCTCCGTCGGGGGCCAGATCCACGAGGTCGTCTCGATCCTCCGCGAGATCGTCGGCGAGCCTGGCGCTGCCCCGGCGCCCTCCGGGCGAACGCCTGCGCGGCCACGGGTCGGGATGCAGATGTGGTTCGACACCCCGGCATTCCTCGTCGAGCTGTTCCGCAAGGTGAACCCGGGCGTCGACGTCGTCTCGTCGGACCCGGTGATGGATCCCCTCCGGATGGTCAAGGACGAGGGGGAGCTGGCCCTCATGGCCGAGGCGCAACGCGTCGCGGGACTGGGGATGGACCGGGCGCGCGAGATGCTGCGGCCCGGCATCACCGCCCACGCGATCGCCACCGAGGCGACCTACGCGATGATGCGGGCCGGCGCCGAGCGCACGAGCACCCCGATCTACATCACGTTCGGGATCGAGACCTGCATGCTCCACGGCCGCCTCAGCCCGCGGCCGTTGCGGCAAGGCGAGCTGGCCGTGATCGACCTGACGCCACAGGTCGAGGGCTACTGCGCCAACCTGGCCAGGACGTTCGTCCTCGGTGAGCCCGACGATCGCCAGCGGGCCCTGCTCGACGCCTACCCCGACATGATCACCGCGGCTCGCGACGCCATGCGCCCGGGAGCGACCGTCGCGGTCCTCGACGCCGCGGCTCGGACCGTGCTCGAGCGCTATGGCCTGGCTGCCTACCAGGTCGACGGGATCGGGCACGGGCTGGGCCTTCGCTTCGAGGAGACGCCGGCCTCCACCATCATCCCGCCGCATCGGAACGTGCCGCTGCGCGCCGGGATGACGATGACGATCGGGCACACGGTCCTCGCGATCCCGGGCATCGGCGGCGTGCGCCACGAGGATGTCTACCGGGTCACGCCGGGGGGCGGCGAGATCTCTGGCCGTACCCGATCGAGCCGAAGCTGCACTGACCGGCCATGGCATCCTGGACATGTCCTTCGTGCGGCCACGACAACCCCGCGGGGACGTCGTTCTGCGGGCACTGCGGCGCCCGGGCAGGGGACGCGGCGCCCCGACCCCCCGACGGTGCGGCGGCAGAGGCAACACTCCGGAAGTTCGTCGCTGCGTCGGTCGCGGACCGGCTCGTCGAGTCCGGCGGCCGTCTCGCCGGGGAGCGCCGCCTGATCACGGCCCTGTTCGCCGACATCTCGGGGTTCACCGCGCTCGCCGAACGGGTCGATGCCGAGGACCTCCTGGAGGTGATCGACCCGATCCTGGCCCGCCTGTCGGCCATCGTCGGTCGCTACGAGGGCTACGTCGAGAAGTTCGCCGGCGACGCCCTGCTCGCGCTCTTCGGCGCGCCGGTGGCCCACGAGGACGACGCCGTGCGGGCGCTCCATGCGGGCCTCGAGATGCAGCGCGAGATCGCCCGCGGGCGCGATGAGCTGCCGGCGGGGGCAGGGGGCCTGACGCTTCATATCGGGGTCAACTCCGGTCACGGCATCGCCCGGGTCATGGGCGGCGGCACGCGGCTGGACTACGGCGTCCTGGGCGACTCGGTCATCGTGGCGCAGCGGCTCCAGGCGGCCGCCCCGGCCGGCGCCATCTACGTCGGCGAAACGACCCGCACGCTCGCGCGCGAACGCTTCGACTTCGAGCCGGTCGGGGACCTGGCGCTCAAGGGCCTCGAGCGCACCGTGCCGGCCTGGCGGCTGGTAAGCGAGCGCACCGGGCGGGCCGGCGAGCCCTTCCTCGATCGACACGCGGTCGTGGGTCGGGACCGCGAGCTCATGGCCCTGGATGCGTCACTCGATCGATTGCTCGATGGCTCAGGCGGCGTGGTCGTGATCGAGGGCGAGCCCGGCGTCGGCAAGTCAACCCTCGTCGGCGTGCTCCACGAGCGGGCCTCATCTCGCGGTGCCCGTTGGCTCGAGACGCGCAGCCTCTCGTACGGATCGGCCATCGCGTATCGACCGATCGCGGAGCTGCTGCGCTCGTTCGCCGGACTGCGCCTGGCCGACCCGCCGGAGACCGTGGGCCCGGCGCTCGAAGGCAGCCTCGGGTCGGTGGGGCTCGTGGATCTCCTGCCATACCTCGCTCGCCTCCTCGGCGCCACGACGACGAGCACGCCGGGGACCGCCTCCATGGCCGCGGTCGCCGACATGGAGCCCGAGGCCTTTCAGCGCGGCCTGCATGGCGCCCTTGGCCGCTGGCTCGCGACCCTGGCGGCCGAATCACCGCTCGTGGTGCTCGTCGAGGACGTCCACTGGGCCGACAGCTCGTCGCTGGCGCTGCTCGAGGAGCTGATCGCGATGGATCGTGCGGGCCCGTGCCTCTTCGTCCTGACGAGGCGTCCGGAGCTCGATCCGAGGATCGAAGCCCTGCGCGCAGCCGGGGATGGCCGATCCGTGACCGTTTCGCTGTCACCGCTCGACCGGGTCTCGATCGAGGCGCTGGTGGCCAGTCGCCTCGGCGGGGCGGTCCCGCCGCCCGGACTCGGCGACGTGCTCCACGACCGAACCGGCGGCAACCCCTTCTTCGTCGACGAGGTGGTTCGCGTCCTGCTGGAGACCGGCGTCCTGCGCCCGTCGGACGGCGGGTGGCTGGTGGACGACGGCTGGGATGCCTCCGGGGTCCCGGTCACCATCGAGGGCGTCCTGGCGGCGCGGATCGACCTCCTGCCGGCACGCGTGTGGAAGTCCTCCAGGCCGCGGCGGTCATCGGACGGCGCATTCGCGATGGGCTTCTGCGCGGCGTCCTCGCGGGCGAGCCCGACCTGGATGGATCGATCGGCGTCCTCGTCGACGCCGGCTTCCTCGACCGCGTCGACGATGCGGGCGCGTCGCTGCTCGCCTTCCACCATGCGCTCATCCAGGATGTCGCCTACGGGCGGATGCTCCGGCGTCAGCGACGCGATCTCCATCGGCGCGTGGCCGATGTCGCCGGGGGCCTCTACGGCGCGGGTGACGACTACATCGACCTGCTGGCCCGCCACCTCTACCTTGGGGAGGCCGGCGCGACGGCGGTCGACCACCTCGTCCGTGCTGGCGATCGCGCCCGGCGCCTCTTCGCGAATGCGGAGGCGATCCTCGACTTCGGGCGGGCGGCCGAGGTTGCGGCCTCACTGGCGGCGGAGGATCCGGCGATGGCCACGCGCCTCTCCACCATCCGCCTCGACCTCGCCGACGTGCAGGAGCTGACCGGCGCCTACGAGGACGCTCTCGCTACGTACCGCCTGGTGGCCGAGGCCGCCGGCAGCGCACGCGCCTGGCAGGGCGTGGCCGCCGTGCTGCGCAAGCGCGGCCGATACGACGAGGCCCTCGCGACGCTCGACCGGGCGGCGGCCGAGCTGGCGTCGTCGAGCGAGGACCTCCGGGGCCTGTGGCTGGAGCGGGGTTGGATCCTTTCCCTCGTGGGCCGCCTCTCCGATTCGCGGATCGCGCTGCAGGCAGGCCTCGGGGCGGCCGACGCTGCCGACGGGCTCCGCGGCCGACTGCTCGTCCAGCTCGCGCGCGGCGAGATCGTCGCCGGCTCACCGGCCGACGGGCTCGCGCACG
The DNA here is from genome assembly GCA_963776355.1 of uncultured Chloroflexia bacterium. Taxonomy (GTDB): domain Bacteria; phylum Chloroflexota; class Limnocylindria; order Limnocylindrales; family CSP1-4; genus CTSoil-043. The sequence goes on from CAVZLU010000007.1 coordinate 55,296, forward strand.
CGACGGAGGCCGCAACGGTCTTCCGGCTGGTCCGGGATCCCCTTGGCCTGGCAATCGCCGACCGGGTCGCCGGCGATGCGCTGCGCAAGATCGGCCGCCTCGATGACGCCCGCGCCCGGCTGCTGGAGGGCCTGGCCGCCGCGGAGCGGATCGGCAGCTCCGAGGAGCTCGGCGCGAGCCTCCTCAACCTGGGCATGGTCGAGGTCGATGGCGGCCGCTACGACGCCGCCATCGAGGCCCTGGGCCGGGCAGCCGCCGAGTTCCGGCGGAGCGGCAACCTGAACGGCGTCGTCTTCGCCGAATCGGCGCTCGCGGACGCGCTCGTCGGCTCGGGCGACCCGGCCTCGGGGCAGACCCTCGCCGAGCACGCCCTCGGCCTCGCCCGCCAGCTCGGCAACGAGCCCGTCGCGGCCGACATCCTCGATACGCTCGCCAAGGCCGCGGCCGCCGGGGGCGACATGCGCTCGACCGCCGAACGCTATGACGAGGCCTCGCGCGCCTACGAGGCGGTGGAGGAGTGGGAGCTCGCCGCGGCGAAGGCGGGCCTTGCAGCCGACGCCTGGGAGGCGGTCGGGGAACGGAGACGGGCCCGCGATCGGCGATCGCGGGCCCGCGTCATCGGTCGGCGTCTCGCGACGGCTCAACCGTAGCCGCGACCGGCCCCCGCACTGCCGAGATCGAGCGTCACGAACCCCAGGTCCGGGCCACGATCCAGGACCTTGCCGTTGCGGCTCGTCGTGGCGACCGTGTTCACCGGCGCGCCGTCGCCCGCGAACTCGACGTGCAGCACGATGACGGGCAGCCCCGTCTGGGCATCCGTCGCACCGTCGCCGCCGGCCCGGGTCGCCGACACGAGCAGGGTCGTGCCATCCGCGGCGTAGACCTCGAACGTGTATTCGACGTTCGAGCAGGAGGGTGCCGACAGCTGGAGCTGCACGTCCACCATGTAGGTGCCGGCGGCGGCGCCCACCTGGTAGCTGGCCTTGCTCGAATCTCCGGCCACGAGGTCGGCGCACTTCGGGCCCTTGACGTCCCCGTATGCGCTCGCGCTCGCGGGTACGACAAGGGCGACGACGATCGCCGCCCCGAATGCCAGGATCCTGAGGCGTTTCATGAGTCCTCCCCCGATCAGCCGGGCTTGACGGTGGTGACGCCGGTGCCCTCGAACCGCCAGGCCGGCGAGACGCCGCTGCGGGACGATCCCTCGACGCGGAGCTCGATCAGGCGGTTCATCACGTGCATGCAGGCGAGGTAGCCGTTCAGGGCCTGGCGGTCGAACTTCGCCACGCCCTGGCCGCTGCTCGCCGTGTACGAGGTGGCGACCAGGCTCCGGGTGGCACAGGTGCCGCTTGCCCCCGGTTGTGCATCGGCCGGGTCAACGCCATTGACGCGGGCCAGCCGGACGGTGCCCGGACCGACCTTCGTCATGTCCTTCCCCGCGACGCTCAGGTACATCGTCACGGTGTTGCCGGACGACGGAACGTACAGGGTGTTCGGGTCGAAGTTGGCCGTCGCCGGGTACGCGAAGCCCGCCGGGTCCGGCGCCTGGCACGGCTGCGGATCGCTGATGTTCGGGATCCCGTCGCCGTCGAGGTCGACCGTAGGCGTTCGACGGGTCGTTGTCGGCGGATGCCGCACCCGTTGCGCAGGAGACGATGTCACGCGGTGCCGGGATGCCGTCATAGTCGGCGTCGGCCAGGATCGTGAACGTGGTCGACGCCGTTCCGCTGGCCAGCGAGTCGGCGGCGGTCAGCACCGCGGTGTAGGTGCCCGGCGCCCAACCGCCTGCCGGGACGGGAACGTCGATCGCGTTCCCGGTGTGGGGTGCCAGGGGAGACCGCTCCGCCGGGCCCGGTCAGGGTCCAGGTGAGCCGGCTGCCGGTGAGCTCGCCTTCCTCCGCGTCCTTGCCCGAGCCACGCAGCGTGATGACGTCGAACTGGAGCCGGGTCGAGCCCGGCGAGGGCCCGTAGATCGCGGCCACCGGCGGCTTGTCCGGGGAGGTGACCGTCGTCGTTGAATTCGCGCCAGGGCTCCGGTCGATGCCGGCGGTGGCGACGACGCTGATCGTCCCGCCTGCGCAGGCGAGCGACGGATCGAACGTCGTCCGGAAGGTCGCGATGCGGAGCACCTGGTCGACGGTCGCCGGCGGGAGCGCGACCCCGACGAGGTACCGCGGGCCACCCGAGGCGCCGCAGTCGAGGATGACATCGGCCCGCAGCAGGTCCGGTTCGACGCCTGGCGGAGCCGACACCTGGGACTGGACCAGCTGCCTCGGGCTGGCGAGGTCGAGGACGAAGATGTCGGACTGGAACGTGGACTCGCCGGCCGCCAGATAGCGGCGGAAGGCCAAGTCCTGATCGTTGAGCCAGGGCGAGGAGTCGATCGAGCCTGTTGTCAGCAGGAGCGGCCCCGAGCCATCCGGGCCCACCGACCACACCTCGTCGTTGAGGTCACTGAACCGATCGAACGCGATTCGACCACCGGATCCCCACGACGGGTTGTCGGCGTCGTCGACGACGAGGGCCCTGGTCGACGTCGGATTCGCGGCGTTCGGGTCGATCCGCCAGACGCAGGCCTCGATGGCCGCGCCGCACGGGCTGGCGACGGTCCCGCTCACCGTCGCCGTGTCATTGGTCTCGTTGCCGTCGACGGCCGAGGCCACCGAGAACGTGTGAACGAACGACCCGAGCTCCTGGTTCCGGACCGTGAGCGTGGTGGTCGCGCTCGCTCCAACGGCGATTTCGGCCATCGGGCAGACCAGGTCGCCATCCCCCGCGACACAGGGCCCGGCCGTTCCGGTCGCCGAGGCCAGATCGGCGTCGTTCGAGAACGAGATGTGGAGGCTGACCCCGGTCGCGGTCGAGCCGCCGAGATTGTCGATCACCACGGACTCGGTGAGGTCGTCGCCGGACGTCACCGGGTCGGGCGCGCCCGATGCCGTCACGGCCAGGTCCGGTGGACCCTCGGCTGCGAGCACGATCGCCGGTGCCGCCACCGAGGCACCGGCCTGGGCAGGCCCGGTCGGGGCGGCACTCAGGCTGATCTCGTCGGACGAAGGCGGCCGGCGAACGTACGCGATCCGGGCGTCGCCGGTGGTGCGCGACCAGCTCGGGCTCGACGCGTCGCCGCTCGTCGTCAGCTGCGCCGCCGGCGATTCCGCGGCATTGGCGACGACGTAGATGTCCCCGTTCTCGGCATAGGCCAGGTGCGACCCGTCGGGCGACCAGCTCGGGTGCTTGGCATACCCCTCCTCCGTCGCGTGGACCACGACCGGGGCCCCAAATGTCGGCACGTAGTCCGGCGCCGTGCCGGGCGTCATCAGGAGCGAGACGATGTGGCCGCCGGCCGCGAACGCGAGGCGGAGCCTGCCCGTCCCGTCGGCCGGGCCGAAGGCCGGTGTCTCGTACCCGTCGGTATCAGCCGCGACCACCGTCGGCACCTCGCTGATCGCCGCAGGCGCCGATGTCGGCGCCACGTAGATGCGCCGTGGATCGCCAAGCGGACAGCCGGTCGTGCCGGGCGGCTTGGTGCACGGCGCCGACCAGGCCAGCCAGGCGCCGTCGGCCGACAGCGAGGGCTCCAGGTCGTCGAACGCAGGGTCAGCGGTGAGGTTGACCGGGCTGCCCCCGACGAGCGTGCTCGTGGTGCTCAGCACCGCCGGCACCCCTCGGCCTCGCTGGTATACGGTGGCGCCGTTCACGACGAGCCGGATGTCGGTCGTCAGCAGGTTGAACGGCAGCGACGCCGAGAACGGCCGCGCCGTGGTCGGCTCGGTCTGGCCCCCTACCGAGTCGTGGTCGCTCTCGCTTGGCTCGCCGAGCGGCACCCCGAGGTCGGCGAGGAGGCTCCCGTTCTGGAGCTCCTGCAGGTGCAAGGGGCTCGACGAGTCCACGGCCGTGGGCGCCACACTGGTCGAGAAGTAGGACTCCTGGACAATCGTCCCGGCCAGGGTGCCGTCTGTCGTCCCGGCGATGACGAAGCGCGGCCCGGCACCGACGCCGGTGGACGTGCCGACGGTCCCAGATGCCGTGCAGTCCTGGGTGGTCTGGCCACCCAGGCGACACAGCAGCAGCGCAAAGTCACCGGGCTCGTACGTGGTCGTGTTGTTGTTCCATGTTCCGGACAGCGTCATCACCGTTCGGTCATCGGCGAGGAACGAGCGCATCGTGACGTTGTAGCCGGTGTTCGGGGCGGTTCCGTCGGCCTTGAGGTTCGGTGAGTGGTACGCGCTGAACGGGTCGTCGCGGGCGAGCGGGACGTCGCCCAGGGTGTGGGCGATCTCCATCGAGGCCAGTGCGCCGCTCGTCGACGGGGTGCCGGTCACATCGGGGATGGCCCGGATCCAGGCCTGCGGCGAGTTGACCGAGGCCATGCCCTCGGCACAGGCGATGGAGGGGTTCGTGCTGCCGAAGCTGATGCCCGACCAGACGGCGCCCAGGACGACGTCGGCGGTCCGGGAAGGATTGGCCGTGTTCCACGACTGCAGGTACTGCGCGAGCACGCCCTTGATCGAGTTGAAGTTGGCGGCCGTGCCGCAGAAGGCGCGAGCGCCGCTGGCGTCGGTCGTGAAGTACGCGCCGATGTCGAGCAGCGTCGGGTTGATCGTGTAGCGGATCCCGCCGGTCGTCGCGGACAGGTCGGCGACACCCGCGGGCAGCGGCCAGGTCCTCGAGAGGGTGGTCATCGCGTTCTGCACGGCGGTCGCGGCGGCAGCCGGGAACTGGCTCGCGAACGAGAGGCTCGCCGCGCCCATCGGCACCACGAGGATGCGCAACGCGTTCGTGCGCTGCTCGACGGTTGCGCTGATCTGGCTCGTCGTGCCTGGCATGGTGCTGAACGTGACCGTGCCATTCGTCGGCGTCGCCGATTTGCTGGTCTTCGCCTGGTAGCTGATCGTGGCGCTGAACGTGGCGAGGTACCGGCCCGTGATGGCGGCCGGCGCCAGCGCGCTCGCCGGCACGACGAATTTGGGGTCCGCCGGTGAGTCGGCCGCCGGCGCGGACGTGTACGGCGCGAGGAGCGGGAACGGCGACACCGGCACCGGCGTCGGCGATGCGATCGTCGCCAGCGTCGTCGGGCCCGTGCGGACGACAAGGCTCCCCCCGGTGAGCGCGATCGAGTTGCCGCTGGCGGCGCACGTCGGCAGGGAGAGGTAGAACCGGACGAGCGTCTCCTTGCCCCGGCCCAGAGCCGCGTAGCTGCCGACGCCCTGGTTGACGGTGACGGATCGGAGCTGGGGGACGAGGCTGCAGCCGGGCGGCGCAGCCAGCACCCGGACCGGCATCGAAGCCGCCGAGAGGAGCGCAGCGCTCGCCAGCAGGGCCGCCGTAACGACCACGCCAGGCCATCGTCGCGCGCGCACGGTTCCCCCCTCCCCTCCCACGCGACCGTTCCGGACCACCCGGCTCCGGATGCCGCCGTGGATGTCCGGAAGGATGGGGTCCAGCGTGATCAACGTCAAGGACCCGGACGCTCGGGAGACCCGTTGACCGACGAGGTAGGCCGGCCGACCGGCACGTCCAGCCGCGCTCCGCAGTCACACCCGGTCGTATACTCGCGCCGAGTCCCGCGCGAGGGTGTGGCGACGGGGGTTGCGGCGCGGGGCCTCGATGGAGGTGGGCGGGGTGAAGATCCTTCGCGCTGTGCTGGTCGCACTGGCGGCGGCCGGCTTCATGCTCCCCACCGCGGCAGTTGCCACGCCGGATCCGACCTCGGTCACCGTCACCGGCTCGCTCCAGACAGCGGCCGGTTGCCCCGGCGACTGGGATCCGGCCTGCGCCGCGACACACCTGGCGTACGACGCGAGCGACGACGTCTGGCAGCAGACGTTCTCCCTGCCCGCGGGCACCTACGACTACAAGGCAGCGCTCAACGACTCCTGGGACGAGAACTACGGCCTCCACGCCGAGCCCGGCGGGGCGAACATCCCGCTGAGCCTCCCGGCAGCCGGGAGCGTCAAGTTCTACTACGACCACAAGTCTCACTGGATCACCGACAGTCGGAGCTCGGTCATCGCGGTCGCGCCCGGGAGCTTCCAGTCCGCGCTCGGCTGCCCGGGCGACTGGGATCCCGGCTGCCTCCGCTCGTGGCTCCAGGATCCTGACGGCGACGGGACCTACGCATTCGAGACGACGGCCCTGCCGGCGGGCTCGTACGAGACCAAGGTAGCGATCAACGAAGGCTGGGACGAGAACTATGGCGCGGGGGGCGTCCCGGGCGGGTCGAACGTCTCGTTCAACGTGCCGGTCGACGGCACGAAGGTGACCTTCGCCTACGACGCCGCGACGCACGTGCTGACGGTGACCGTCGCGACCCCCGCCGGCGCCCCCGGCTGGCCGGGCGCGCTCTCGCACTTCGACCTTGCCCGCAAGGACTGCCTGGGCACCGCCCGCAACCCGACCTCCCGGGTCTGGTACACGGTCGCCAACGGCGTCCTGAGCGACGTCTACTACCCGACCGTCGACACCACGAACGTCGAGACGCTGCAGTACGTCGTCACCGACGGCTCGACGTTCACCGACCTCCAGGCCCGCGACATGACCTACGCCGTTCAACCGGTCCCCGGGACGGGCGGCATGGCCTGCAAGGTGACCGCGACCGCGAAGAGCGGAAAGTACAGGATCGCGACGGAGTACATCACCGACCCGCGCCGGAACACGGTGCTGATGCGGGTCACCTTCACGCCCAAGCAGGCGGGCTACCACCTGTACGTGCGCTTCGACCCGACCGTCAACGGGAACGGCGGCGGCGGCGGGGGCAACGGCGGCGCCGACTCGGCCACCGTCGACCGCTCGACCGGGCACCCGGTGCTCGTCGCCGGCGACCCGAACACCGCGACCAACGCGGCCAACCGCGATTACGCGCAACCGGTCTACGCGGCGCTCGACGGCGCCTTCACGGAGGCCACCAGCGGCTTCGCCGGTGCGTCCAGCGACGGGCTGGTGCAGCTCGACGCGTCGCACGCCCTGACGCAGACCTACGACGAGGCGATCGGGGGCAATGTCGTCCAGGCCGCGCGGGTGGCGGTCGCACCCGACGGCGAGGCCGTTCTCGCGCTCGGCTTCGGCCCCTCGCAGGACAAGGCCGTGGGCGCCGCCGAGGGCTCGCTCGGCTCGCCGTTCGACACGACGCTCGCTGCCTACAAGCAGGGGTGGAACCGCTACGACGCCTCGTTGAGCAAGCCTCGGACGGAGAAGCTCGACAGCCTCACGCCGGCCGAGCGGAGCCGGGTCGAAGACGTGTACTACCTGAGCGCGAACGTGATCAAGGCGTCGGAGGACAAGACCTTCCCCGGCGCGATCGTGGCGAGCCTCGCCTCGCCATGGGGCCAGGCGATCTCGGCCGGCGACCTGGCGAACACCTACTTCGGATCCTACCGCGAGGTGTTCGCGCGCGACCTCTACGAGACCTGGACCGGGCTCGTGGCCGACGGCGACCTGGCGACCGCGCGGGACGCGACGCTCTTCCTGTTCCAGCGCCAGCAGCAGCCGGACGGCTCGATGCCGCGCAACAGCCTGGTCAACGGCAAGCCCGCACCGGACTCGTTCGGGACGCAGCTGGACGAGACCGCCTACCCGATCCTGATGGCCCAGCAGCTCGGACTCACCGACGCCTCGCTCTACGCGAACCACGTCAAGCCGGCCGCGAACTTCCTGATCGCCCACGGCCCCTCGTTCGGGGTCGAGCGCTGGGAGGAGCAGAGCGGCTACTCGCCGTCGACGATCGCGGCCGAGATCGCGGGTCTCGCCGCCGCGGCCGACCTGGCGCGGGCGAACGGCGATGCCGACTCGGCGGCGCTGTGGCTCGGCGTCGCCGATGACTGGCAGCGGTCGGTGAAGGGCTGGTCGGTGACCACGAACGGGCCGCTCGCGGCGCACCCGTACTTCATCCGCCTGTCGAAGACGGGCGATCCCAATGCCGCGGTCAGCTACAACGTCGGCAACGGCGGCCCGACGCTCGACCAGCGCAGGGTCATCGACGCCGGCTTCCTCGAGCTCGTGCGGCTCGGCGAGCTGCCCGCGAACGACGCGGACATCGTGCAGTCGCTGCCGGTGGTCGACGCGACGATCCGGTCACAGACGGCGCACGGGCCCGGCTGGCATCGCTACAACGGCGACGGCTACGGCGATCGCGCGTCCGACGGTCGGCCGTGGGCGCCGAGCGGGCAGGGCACGGGTCACCTCTGGCCCGCGCTCTCGGCCGAGCGCGCCGAGCAGGCCCTCGCGTCGGGCGACGGGGCCGGGGCGGCGTCGCTGCTCCGGGGGATGGGCGCCTTTGCCTCGGGCGTCGGCCTGATCCCGGAGCAGGACTGGGAGCTCCCGGACCTGTCGGCGTCGCCGTACGGCACGGACCCGACACTCGCCTCGATCGGCTTCAAGAACGGCGGCGCGGCCGGCTCGGCCTCGCCGCTGACCTGGTCGGCGGCCTCGTTCGTGCGCCTCACGGCAGATCTCGCCGCCGGGCGCAACGTCGTGCTGCCGGCGGTCACGAGCTCGCGCTACGTGACCCACGCCCAGGGCACGACGACGCTGACGGTCACGAGCCCGGCCGACAGCTCGTCCGTGGCCGGCTCTCCGGTGACGGTCACCGGCACGACGGCCCCGGGCAACCAGGTCTACGTCTCGGCCACGAACACGGACGCGAACTCGGCCACGACGCTCACCGCGACCATCGCCGCCGCCGACGGCTCGTTCAGCGTCGACGTCCCGGTGACGGGCGGGACGAGCGTGCTCAACGTCGTGGCCGTGAGCGCGGACGGCGGCACGGCGCATGCGAAGCGCACCGTGGTCTTCGACTTCGTGCCGGGGACGCTGCTCCTCGACGTCACCGACCCGAACGGCGACGACAGCGGTCCCGGCAACTACGCCTACCCGACGTCCGACAACTTCAAGGCCGGCGCCTACGACATCCAGGAGTTCCAGGTGTATGACTCCGGGGCCAACGTCACGTTCCGCTTGAAGGTCCGCGACCTGACCGAGACCTTCGGCAGCCCGCTCGGCGCGCAGCTCGTCGACGTCTACGTCCACGTGCCCGGGGCGTCGACGACCTCGACCGCGGCCGCCAACCCGTCCCGCAACTTCGCCATCGCCGCCCCGTTCGCGTGGAGCCGGCTGATCCAGGTGCAGGGCTTCGGCCAGCGCTACGTGGATGCCAGCGGCGCGACGCTCGGGACCGTCTCGATCGGCGCGAACGCCATCTCGCGGTTCATCACGTTCTCGGTCCCGAAGGCATCGCTCGGCACCCCCGGCCCCGGATGGGGGTTCAACGTGGTCCTGACTGGCCAGGACGGCTTCAGCTCCGACCAGGCGAGGGGCTTTCAGCCGACGCCGCAGGACTTCCAGTTCGGCGTCTGCGCGGCGCCGAGCGCTGACCCGCACTGCACCGCGAGCCCCGGCACGGTGCCGAAGCTGATCGACGTGATCACGCCCCCGGGCATCCTGCAGTCCGACGAGGTCGACTACACGCTCCACAACCCGGTGGTGCTGACGGGCGTCACGATCCCCTAGGCGCCAGGCAGGCCTCGCGCTGTCTGGGCGGACACGCCCACGGGAGGCAGCGGTCGTCCGCGGCGGGCGACCGCCGGCGCAGTCGCCGCCGCCCGCGGCCGCCAGGAGGCGATGCCGCGAGGCCTCCTGGCGGAAGTTGAGCTCCGATCGACGTCCCGACGGTGGAGGTGGCTAGACCCCCCCGGCCGCCATGTCGTACGCGAGGTAGACCACGTGCGTGCGCGTGTACTCGAGGACGCCGTACTTGCCGTCCGCACCTCCGATCCCGGACTTGCGCCAGCCGGCGTGGAACCCCTGCATGTTCTCCATCATGTTCTCGCGGTTGACGTACGTCTCCCCGAACCGGAGCTCCTTGCACGCCCGCATGACGACGTTGACGTCCTTCGTGAAGATCGACGAGGCGAGGCCGTAGATCGAGTCGTTCGCCCAGGCGATCGCTTCGTCCAGGTCGTGGAACGTGACTACCGGCATCACCGGCCCGAAGATCTCCTCACGGACGATGGCCATGTCCTGGCGGCAGTTGGCGATGACGGTCGCCGGGTAGTAGTTGCCCTCCGGCCTGTCGTCGGCGCGTTTGCCCCCGGTCACGATCTGGCCGCCGTCGGCGACCGCCCGCTCCACGCGTCCGCTGACTGCCTCGAGCTGCCGGGTGCTCACGAGGGGACCCAGGTCGCGGCCCTCGTCAACGAGCGCGTTTCCGTACGTCGCCTGGCCCATTGCCATGGCCAGCCGGTCGGTGAACTCGTCGCCGACGCCCTTGTGGACGTAGGTCCGGTCGGCCGCACCACACACCTGGCCCGTGTTGAGGAGACGAGATGCCTTGACCGACTTGACCGCCAGGTCCAGGTCGGCGTCCGGCATCACGATGACCGGGGCGCTGCCGCCGAGCTCCAGGCTCACCTTGGTGATGTTCTTCGCGGCGAGCTCCATGACGCGGGAGCCCGTCCTGATGCTGCCAGTCACGGTCACCATGCCGACCAGCGGGTTCGAGGCCAGCTCCTCGCCGACGATCGGCCCGTAGCCGCAGACGAGGTTCACGACGCCGGCCGGCACCTCGGCCGCGGCGAAGATCCGGGCCAGCTCGAGCGTGCTGTTCGGCGTGATCTCGCTCGGCTTCACGACGATCGCGTTTCCCGTCAACAGCGCCGGCGCCACCTTGCGGGCGAGCACGTAGAGGGGGAAGTTCCAGGGCACGATGCCGCCGATGACGCCGATCGGCTGCCGGAGCAGCAGCTGCATGTCGTTGGGCTGGTCGCTGGCGATGACCTCGCCCTCGATGCGGCGCGCCCATTCAGCCGTGTAGTCGAAGTAATCCGCGGTCCCGTTGACCTCGCCGCGGGCCTGGTCGAGAGGCTTGCCCTGCTCCTCCGACAGCACCCGCGCCAGGTGTTCGGCATCCGCCCGGATTCCTGACGCGATGCGGTGCAGGTACCCGGCACGCTCGATCGGCGCGAGCTTCTCCCAGCCGCGCTGGGCCTTGTCGGCGAGGGCGATGGCCTCGCGAGCGTCTTCCACCGATGAGTCCGGCACCTCGGACACGACCTGTCCGGTGGCCGGGTTCTCTACCGTGAGGGTCTTGCCCCCTTGAGCATCGACGAGCTGACCGTTGACGTAGTTCTGGTAGGTGCGCGTTGCGACAGCCATCGTGATCCTCCGGGTTGACTGGCCGCACCCGTGGCGCGGCAACGTTGGTGGGCAAGGCGCGAAGCCACTCCTGCCGTTGACTGGCCTCGCGCCCGCCGCCGGACCTGGAAGGCAGGGCGCCTAGCCGAGGACGAGTGCCGCCAGGCTCAGATCTGCGTGCGTGGGGATGCCTGCCACCGAGCAGCCCTGTTCGCCGAACGCGAGGTAGCCGATCATGGGAAGGTTGCCGACGGTGTGCTCGAGCTCGGCGGGGATCTCCCCGATCCGGTCACCCAGGGCGATGGCGCGGCCGCCGCAGTGGGCGAGCACGATTTCCCGGGGCTGGCTGACGCCCAGGGCCGCCTTGTGAACGACGTGGCCCGCTTCGGCGATCAGGCCATTCACGGAACCTTCGCCCAGCTCGAGCACCATGCCGGGGCTCATGGCCGCCCCGAAGTCCATGGATCCATCCGCATTGCTGTTGACCGGGTGGGCGGAGTACGTGATCCCGTCCTTGTGGAAGAGCAGCGGATACTGAACGCTGAACGACACGAGAGCCCCGCCGCCGATCTCGGCCTCGGGCCGTCCCACCCACTCCGAGTAGACGTCCATGGCTCGCCGGCCACCGAGCTCGTACACCGTCCGCCCCGAGGCCTTGGTGACGGTGACCGTCTTGCCCGTCGGGCGGTAGCCGTTCGAGAACGCGTAGCCGATTGGGCCCCCCAGGGCGGCGATCGCGAAATGGTTCTTGTACGCATGGCCGTTCGCGAACTGCTGGAACTTGCCGTCGGGTGAGTGATCCGACGCTGAGCCGCCCACGACCGGCACGCCCGGGGCGACGTCGGCGATCCCCCGCAGGATCTCCTCCTCCGGTCCCATGAAGGCGATGGTGAGAAGGACGCTGGCCCCGCCACCGAGGTGCTCGAGGGCCTCCAGGGCGGCGGTCCTTCCCGCGGCGAAGCCGTCGTCGCCGACGGCGACGACCCCCACCCCGGCCGGGCGGTCGGCGATCAGCATGAGGCTGGCCGCGCCATCCCCGCTGGTGATCCAGCCGGCGTCCCGGAACACGCCGGTGGAGGACGACCCACCCCAGAGGGGCACGCCGTCCAGCAGCTCCGATACCGACGACACGAGGCTCTCGGTGTCGTACTGCGTGGTCGCGAACAGGATCGCCAGCGTCGGGACGCCTTCGAGGCCGGCTTTCGCCTGGTCGACCAGGTTGGCGGCCGCCGCCTTCGGGTCGGTGAGTGTCGTGCTGCCGGTGCTGATCGTGCCAACTGCGGCAATGGCGCTCATGAGACTTCCTCCCGTGACGCTCTGGCAAGGGGCCGCCCGGAACCGGGCAGCCGTCCCGACTGACTGGCCTGGCCCAGGATCGCCGCGCCGAGCAGCGAGGACTGGTCCTGGAACGTGTACTCGAAGTCGCCGGTCCAGCGGCGCCTGGCTTCGAGCATTCCCTGAATCGTTGCCCCGCCGCCGGAGATTCCGACCCGGCGGCCGATGGGCATGAGCTCGGCGACCTCCCGCAGGTGTCCGCCGAGGTAGGCCGCGTTGCCGCGGACGAGGCTGACCAGCACGTCCTCGCGCGTCGTCTCGAGGGTGAGGCCTTCGAAGCCCGCCTTGAGTCTATCAAGGGAGTACCGGCTGCCGCCGAGGTACGGCACGTATTCGGGGAGCTCCGCCTCGAGCGCCTCGCAGTCCGGGCTCCCGAAGAACGCGTCGAGCACGCGCGGCACGTACTCCCCGAAGAACTCGTCGTCGGTCAGCTCGCGACAGGCGACCCGATGGAACCAGTCCAGCGCCTGCCCGCCGGCATTGAGGACGAAGAACGTGAGCCAGCGGTCGGGAACGACGTGGCACCGGACGTTGAAGTTGGGCGAGGCGATTGGGCGGTCGGTGCAGACGTTGGCGATGTCGCACGTCCCGCTGATGATGTTGATGTCGCCGGGCTCCGTCAGGCCGCCGGACAGGGCGGCGAGCACCGCGTCGTTGCCCCCGCAAAGGACCGCGCAGCCGGCGGGCAGGCCGAGCTCACCGGCGATCGCGGGCAGCAGCCCACCGGCCGGCTCGTGGGAATGCATCAGGGGCGGCAGCTTCTCTTCCGGGATGCCGGCGAGGCCGAGGACCGCCTGGTTCCAGGTGAGGTCGTTGCGGGCCGTGTTGTAGAGGCCGCTGATCGAGCTCGTCGACGGATCGATCGCCCAACGGCCCGTCATCCGCCTGACGAGGTAGGTGTTGCAGTGCCCGAACTTCGCGGTCGCCGCCCAGACCTCCGGCTCCTCGTCCCGGAACCAGAGCATGGACGACAGCGACGATCCGCCGGACACGGGAAGGTTGCAGGTCTCGGCCAGGAACCTCCTCTCTCCAACGAGTGCGCGGATGACGGCCGACTGCGCGTGCGATCGTCCGTCGAAGAACAGGACGGCCGGCGCCAGTGCCGTCCCGTCGGCCGCCATCGGCGTCAGGCCCGGGGTCGTGACGGACAGCGAGACGACCCCCACGCCGGCAAGGCTGCCCGCGACCTCCGCGCAGCATTCACGCAGCGCCTCCCACCACGCCTCGGGCTCGATGTCGGCCCGGCCCCGGTCATGGACGTGGGGTTCGTAGTCCCGCCGCGCCTCGCTCTTCTTCTCGAGGCCCGGCCCGAAGACCGCAAGCTTGAGGGCGCTGGTGCCGACGTCGACGGCCAGGACGTCGCCTGTCACGAGAGCAGGCCCTCGGTGGCGAGGAGCTCTCTCAGCATCGCTACTTCTGGGGCCGCCAACGGAAGAAGCGGCCGGCGGGGAATGCCACCGACGAAGCCCGCCAGGTTCATGGCCGCCTTCACCCCGGCGACGCCGTGGATCCCGGAGATGGCGTGGTTGATGCGCCGTACCCGGGCTTGCAGGGGGACGCCGGTGGTCTCGTCGCGGGCGCGGCCTGCCTCGAACAGGTTCATCGCGAGGCCGGGAAACGCGTTGGCGAGAGAGACCGTGCCGCCGAGCGACCCGCCCATCATCGCCGGGAACAGGAAGTTGGCCGAACCCGCCAACACGTGGAAGGACGGGCTCTCGAGCGGCAGGAAGCTCTCGATCCCGGTGGCTGCGCTGTCCTTCATCCCCACGATGTTGGGCTGGGCGGCCAGTCGGCCGACGAGCCCGGGGCTCAACGTGATCCCGCAGAAGCTCGGCGCGTTGTACACGAGGACCGGGAGGCGAGCCCCGTCGGCGAGGGACGAGAAGTACCGGAACAGGATGTCGTCGGTCATCTGCTTCCGGAAGTAGCCGGGGGACAGCACGAGCCCGAAGTCGGCGCCCAGGTCCGCGGCCGCGGCGAGGAAGCGTTCTGTGTCGCGCTGGGCGTCATACGTCGCCCCGGCCATAACAACCTGCCCCGGGCCTTTGCGGCGCACGATCACGTCGAGCACCCGCAACCGCTCATCCTCGGAGAGGCTGCGGTTCTCGCCGTTCGAGCCGAGAGCCAGGTAGCCGAGGAGCCCGCTCTCGGCGTAGCGGGAGACGTTGGAGCCCAGGGCGCCGTAGTCGACCGCCTCGTCATCGGCGAATGGCGTGCAGATCGGGGCGAACACCCCTGCGACGGATTCCTGGAGGTCGTCGGATCGCGTAGAACGCACCTTGGGACGCGCCGCGCTCTGGCCATGGTCGAGCGCCTGGAACGGACCTGGACAGACTGCGGGCGGGTCGTCGCCTTGAGCGGCCCGCGAGCACCTCAGCCTACGGCTGCCGGCGCGTGCCCGATCAGTGCCGTTCGTCGCGACTACGGCACATCTGGCCTTCGCATCGCCGCAGGTTCGGGGGGCCGGTTCTCCAGGCAGGGGGTCGCGCCGCGACCGAGATGACGGAAGCCGGGCCCCGGGGATGCGCTGCGGATGCCCCGGGGTCAGGGCCGCCATCGGGCCGCGCACGGTTCGCGGTCCTCCGCCGCGGATGTTCGCGGGGGCGTGGCCCAGCCGGCCGGCGCTAGAGTAGGTTCGTGGAGAGGTACACAAGAGCGGAGACGGCCGAGCGAGCCGGGGTCAGCGTCGCGGAGCTGGGCCGGCTGGTTGGGCTGGGCATCCTCACGCCGGATGCCGAGGATCGGTTCTCGGAGGGGGACGTCCGGCGGGTGACCGTCGTCCACAGCCTGGTGGCGGCCGCCATCCCCGAGGAGCTCCTGGCCGCTGCGCTGCGACGCGGCGACCTGTCGCTTGACTTCATGGACTACCCCGACTACAGCCTCTTCGCCGCGCTCACGGGCGAGACATTCCAGGAGCTGAGCGCCAGGACGAGCGTTCCGCTGCAGCTGCTGACGGCCGTCCGCGAGGCGACCGGCTCGGCAGCGCCGGCCCCCGGCGATCGCGTCCGCGAGGACGAGATGGCGGTCGTGCCCCTCCTCCAGTTCCAGCTCGCCCACGGGTTCCGGCCGATCACCGTGGAGCGCAACCTGCGCGTGATCGGCGACAGCCTCCGCCGCATCGCCGAGACGTCAGGCGACACATGGCGCTCCGAGGTGCTCGAGCCTCTCTTCGCCGCGGGCCACACGGGAGCCGACATCGGGGCGGCCTCGGCCGAGGTGACAGGAGGGATGGGGGCGCTCGACGAGCAGGCGCTGCTGGCGATCTACCGGGCCCAGCAGGCGCACGTCTGGATGGCCACCATCATCGGTGGGATCGAGAGCGCCCTGGCGGCGGCAGGCCTGCGCAGCCGTCTCGACCACCCGCCGGCCATGTGCTTCCTGGACATCACCGGCTACACCCGACTCACAGAGGAGCGCGGGGATGCGGCGGCAGCTGAGCTCGCGACAAGGCTCGCCCGGATGGTTGAGCGCACATCGGTCCGTCGTGGCGGGCGAGCGGTGAAGTGGCTCGGTGACGGGGTGATGTTCTTCTTCAAGGACCCCGGCCCGGGGGTCGAGGCCGCCCTCGATATGGTCGACGGCGTCACCGGGGCCGGGCTGCCACCAGCACACGTCGGCCTGGACGCCGGATCCGTGATCTTCCAGGAAGGCGACTACTACGGGCAGACCGTGAACGTCGCCTCGCGGATCGCCGACTACGCGAGGCCCGGTGAGGTGCTCGTCAGCCAGGCGGTGGTCGACGCCTCGGGTGGAGCGGAGGTCGCCTTCCGCGAGATCGGCCCCGTCGAGCTCAAGGGCGTGGCCGGGGCCATGCGCCTCCACGTTGCCCATCGGCCCGGCTGAGGGTGGACGTTCTGCCGACGAATACGCCTGCCGCACGGTGTGAGGCGCCGGCCTGAGGCGCCACTGAGGCGCCGGCGTGAGGCGCCGCCGTGAGGCGTCCGCAGGCGCACGGCCGCTACAGTACGGATCGTGGAGACGTACGAGCTGGCCGAGGCGGCCCAGCGAGGCGGCATCAGCGTCGACGAGCTGCGCCGGCTGGTCGAGGTCGGAGCCATCACCCCGCGCGCGGACGATCAGTTCACGCAGGGCGACGTTCGCCGCGTCGGCATGGTGCGCAGCCTCGTCGCCGCCGGCGTGCCGCTCGACGGCCTGGGCGCGGCCATCCGGAGCGGGAAGGTCTCGCTTGACTTCCTCGACGAGCCCGCCTACGAGCGCTTCTCCGCACTCAGCGGCGTCACGTTCGCGGAGCTCGCCGAGCGGACCGGCGTGCCGGTCCAGCTGCTGATGCTCATCCGCGAGGCCGCGGGCTGGCCCGCGCCGCTTCCTGACGATCGCCTGCGTGAAGACGAGCTGGCGTACGCCGAGTTCATCGAGGCCCAGGTGAAGGCGGGGTTCCGCCCGGCCGGCACTGCCCAGCTGCTGCGGGTCCAGGGCGACAGCCTGCGCCGCATGGCGGAAACCGAGACGGCGTGGTGGCAATCCGAGGTGCTCACCCCGGCGACCGAGGCGGGCAGGCGCCCGGACGAGATCCTCGGGGTTGGCTTTGGCAATCGGATGAGCCTCCTGGCCGAGCGGGCCCTGATCGGGATGTACCACCTCCAGCAGATGCAGGCCTGGACCACCACCATCATCGGCGGCCTGGAGATGATGCTGGCCGGGGCCGGCGTGCACAGCCGCCTCGACCATCCCCCGGCGATGTGCTTCCTGGACATCACCGGCTACACCCGGCTGACCCAGGAACGCGGGGATTCGGCGGCGGCCCAGCTGGCCGAGCAGCTCGGGCGGCTGGTGCAGCGAACATCGGTCAAGCACGGGGGCCGGCCCGTCAAATGGCTGGGCGACGGGGTCATGCTGTTCTTCCCGGACCCGGGCCCGGGCGTCGTGGCGGCGCTGGAGATGGTGGCGGGCGTGGCCGCGGCCGGGCTGCCGCCGGCCCACGTGGGCCTTCACGCCGGGCCGGTGATCTTCCAGGAGGGCGACTACTACGGCCAGACGGTGAACATCGCCGCGCGCATCGCCGAATACGCGAGACAGGGCGAGGTGCTCGTGAGCCAGGAGGTTGTCGACGCGTCGGGCGGGGCGGACGCGGCGTTCCGGGAGATCGGCCCGGTCGAGCTCAAGGGCCTGTCGGGCACCCTGCGCCTGCACGCGGCGTTCCAGCCAGCCTGAGCGGAGCGGACGGCCGGCTGCCGGAGGCCGGACACCGACCGTGCGACGTCTGGCGGCTCGGGCTCGGGCGGGCCGTCCGTCAGCCGACGATCAGCAGCGGTGCAAGCCCGGACAGCGGGCCGTCCGGCCTGGGCCTGCTCAGCTCGGGCTCCGGGCCACCGTCGCCGACACGAGCAGCGAGCTCGGCGTCCAGCTGGGCGGTGAGACTGGGGATGCCCGACCGCAGGGCCGCCCCGTAGGCCGGTGCCGATCACCTCCATCAGCACCTTCTCCCGTCGGGTCCTGGGTGCTCCGTACCGGAAGTGGATCGTGGTGCCCGTCGTGACCGGCTCCAGCTCCACGGTGTGGAGCAGCTTCACCGGCCCCGTGGGCGTCTCCAGGACCGTCCGGTCCGTCACGTAGTCGTACGGGCGCCAGTCGAGGATCTCCTCGATGACGGCGTCCTTGCCGTGCATGCAATGGTTGGCCGAGCCGGGGCCGCGCCGGCCGCCGGTGGTCCCCTTGACCGTGACCTCCGTCACCCACGGCTGCCACGACATCCGCTGCCCCGGCTTCGTGAGGAATTCCCAGGCCACCTGCGGCGGCACGCTGGTCGGCACCGAGACGACGAGGATGGAATCCTGCGGGGCCACGAAGACGCGCCCGCGAGCCTCCTCGTCCTGCCAGCGGCGCTCGAGGTCGTGCACCCACGCCGGCACGTCGCCGATCCGATCGTAGGTCTCGGTGTGCTCGCGCATGCCGAGGGCGGCGGGGTCGAGGTCGGCGGCCTCGATGCAGGCCTGGCTGATCAGGGCGTAGGCCGTGACGCCCAGCTTCTCGACGACCTCGTTCTTGAGCAACCGGTGGGCGACGATCACGTCCGAGCCCAGGAGCTCCCTGCGGCCGGCGACCGTCTGGTGGATGGCGAGGCCATGGTGGACGACGAACTTGAGGTCGAGATCCGGAATCCGGACGCAGGCACCACACTCGCATGACGTCGCCTGGCGGACGTCGCGGCGTCGGCGGCGGAACCCGAAGTAGCAGCGCTCGATCGTGTCGAGCAGCATCGACCCGTCGATCTTCTCGGCCGTCGCGAACGTGAAGGCGGCATCTCCCTCGAGCTTGGCCAGCCGGAAGTTGGGCCGCAGCGCCGTGACGATCGCGCCGACGAGGTCCGCGAGGATGTCCTGCGCGTGATCCAGCTCGACGTCGGCGAGGTAGCCCGTATACCCCGAGATGTCGGCGATCAGGAAGCACGTGGGTTGCGCGGCGCTGACCATCGCTCCTCACCACTGAGAGATCGCGGCGATCGCCACTATACGTCCGGGTCCCGCCGTGCTCCGCGACGCCGGGGCCGAGGGGGGTACTTCCGGTGGGCTTGTGAGGGCATGAGTGAGGTAGGACACTGCGCCGCGTGAACCAGCGCCTGCGCACCGATCGGCGGATCCCGGCGGCCGCCGCCGTCATCATCGTCGTCGTCCTCCTCCTCGGTGGCGGCGCGCTCCTTCTCGGGACGGGCCCGAGCGCCACCACGGCCGAGGCCGCCGCCGTCCAGTCGCCGCAGGCGTCCGCCCTGCCGTCGACCGCTCCGCCGGCCAGCGCGCCGGCGAGCGCGTCCGCGAGCCCATCGCCCGGCTCGTCGCCTTCCCCGAGCCCTGCACCCGCGGTGTACGAGGACCTGTCGGGCATCCCGACGACCGCCGACCTTGCTCATCGATACCCGATCGCGGTCATGATCGACGACTCGCCGGCGGCTCGCCAGCAGGCCGGGCTGTCGTTCGCGAGCATCGTCTGGCAGGCGCCAGCCGAGGGCGGCATCCCGCGCTACATGGCGATCTTCCAGTCGGGCACACCGCCGCGCATCGGTCCGGTGCGCAGCGCGCGCCTGTACTTCGTCCGCTGGGCGGCCGAGTGGAGAGCCATCTACCTTCATTCCGGCGGCCCGCCGCCGCTGCGGTCCTATCTCGCCGGGTCCCAGAAGCTCGTCCTCGACGTCAACGGCCGGGCCACGAGCCGCTTCTCGTTCCGGGCCGCGCCCCACAACCTGTACACGGATGGAGTGCGCCTGCGGCGGTTCGCCGAACGGGGCAAGCATGCCACCAGCGACCACCTCGCCTATGACCCGGTCCAGCCCGGCCGTCTCCAGCCCTTCGCCAACGGCGCGCTCGAGGCCGATCGCGGTCCGAACGGCGGCTCGATCCGGGTCACCTACACGAGTGAGAAGGTGACCTATCGGTACGATCGGGCATCGAACACCTGGCTGCGTTCGGTCGATGGCCGCGAGCAGCACGACGCGCTGGCGACCGTGAACCGGGGCAATGGAACGATCGGGGCCGGACCGCGCGATCGCGCCGACGACGGTGGTCGTGATGGTCGTGCCGATCCGTCGATCAAAGGCGATCGAGGGCCCGGCGCTCGGACGGCTCGAGGCGGACTCCCTGGGGACGAACACCGCCTGGGTGTTCCGTGACGGGCGGGTCACGAAAGGCACGTGGCGCAAGAGGACGCCGTCCGACAGGACGCGGTTCCTCGACGCCGCCGGGCACGAGATCGTCTTCCCGCGCGGCCAGGTATTCATCCAGGTCGTGCCGAAGGCGTCGGCCGCGTCGTTCTCGGTCGAAGCCACCCGCTGACGTAGGTACGCTCGTCGGGCACTCCACGCCGAGATGGCCGTCGCGCCTGGCGGTCCGTTCGGCGGATAATCGCGGGCAGCCGGGCTCGGCCGCGGCGAGCCCCAAACCGCCCGACCCACCGTCACGAGAGCATGCGCATGTCCTCCCTCTCCGACGCGTCTCACGAGCACCATGACCGGCTGATGCCTCACGTTGACCGTCTTGCCGAGCTCGCGGAGATGCTCGGCGAGACGGTGGCGCCCGAATTCGGTGCGGCTTGCGAGGCCGAGCACCGCTTCATCGAGGGCCAGCTGCTCCCCCACATCGAGGCGATCGAGACCACGCTGTACGCCGAGCTCGAGCGGCTCATGGAGGGCCGCCACTCGATGGCGCCCATGCGCCGTGAGCACGCGGACCTGCGCCGGCTCATCGAGTCGATGGGCCAGTACCACGAGATGGTCACGGCCGGCACGCTGGGATCCGCGGAGGCGATGGGTCTCCGGCGCGCGCTCTATCGATTGCACGCCATGCTCCGCGTCCACCTGGCCGAGGAGGAGCTGTACCTGCGGGTGCTGAACCGGCACCTGTCCGACGAAGAGAAGGACCAGCTCGCGCGGGGCATCGAGCACGCGGTCGCAGAGCCGATGTAGCGCTGCCGGCGGAGCTCGAGGGCGAACCGCCGCGCGGAATGCGGCAGCGTGCTCAGGCCCGCGGGTGCCGGGGATCGGCCACTGCGTCGAGGTAGCGAGCCTCGAACTCGCCGATCAGGCGACCGCGCTCCTTCATCACCGCGGCCCATTCGTCGAGCGCCGCGTATCCCGTCGCGGTCAGCGCGTACTCGCGGCGCTGCGGACCCACCGGCTCCGACGACCAGCTCGACGTGACGTGGCCGGCATGCTCGAGGTCGCGCAGGGTCCGGTAGACCTGGCCGACGTCGACCGCGCCGCCGGTGATGCCCATCTCCTCGAGCTCGGCGGTGATCGCATACCCGTGTGCCCCGCTCGTCGCGAGCACGGCGAGCACGAACGGCTCCATCCAGCGGTGCCGACCCCCGAGCGGCGCCCAGCCCCGATGGACCGGGGTTCCGGCGGCGTCACGGTCGGACGCGAGTGCGTCCGTCGGGGCGCCGACCGTCTCCTCGATGTCCGCTGTCACATGTCTGCTCGAGGCATTCATCTGCCCGGCAGGATAGTGCGCCACGGTCGTGACCGCCGCGACGAGCGGCTGGGCGAAGTGGCGGGGCCGTGCCTCAGGCGTGCGGGATGCCGGGGTGGTCGAGGGCGGCGGCCATCACCTCGGCCGCCTCGTCGGTCACGCCGTGGTTGACGATCGGGATGTAGAGCTCCTCCTCGACGAGGTGGACCTCGAGCAACGCGTAGAGGGTGAAGAGGACGCGCCGCAGGGCGACGGTCTTGCCGATGCTGGGTCGCTGGTCGCCGACAGCCTTCTCCAGGCGGGTGAACTCGGCCACGAGGCGCCGGATCTCGGCATGCTCGCGCCGCATCGGGGCCATGGAGTGACGGTTCTGGAGCATCCGCTCGAGCTCCGGGTAGAGCGTCGCCTCGGCCGCTTCGAGGTGTGGCAGCAGGAGGTTGTTCAGGAAGTCGCTCAGCTCGGTGAGACGCGGGCGGAGCTCTTTGATCGGCGCGGTCAGGATCATCGCCCCGACGGCCGGCATCTCGTCAACGTGGTGGATCAGCCGTTCGTGATGCTCGTGGGCCACGCGCGGCAGGGTGGGCGTCATCGGAGACCTCCTCGGCCGTTGGCCGACTTCGGCCGCCCGGCTTTGATGCCGGGCTGACCAGGGGAGCGGTGCGGGCGCCGGATCCTCCGGCATGCCGCTCGTGGGAACAGGACCTGGCAGGGACCGCAGGGGTGGCCGTCAGCCATGAGCGCCTCCTGCATCTCCCTGCGGATCCCTGGCCAGCGCCACGAAGAAGAGCGCCACCGGCCGGTAGACGGCGTGCGCCAGCTTCATGAACGGAGCCAGGAGCACCAGCTCCATCGCGATCGCGACGTGGAAGAGGAAGACCCAGTAGCCCCAGGAGGGCGGCTGCGGCAGATAGAGGGCCAGCTCGAGCCCGAAACCCGTGACCCCGGTGATCCACAGGAGGGCCAGGAGCGTCCAGTCGGCGGTCGCCGACCTGGCGACGGACGAGCTCGCGGCCCGCAGGCGGTCGAGGATCATCACCGACGTGCCGTAGACCAGCATGAGCCCGGCGACGGTCCCCAGGAGGCGAACGGGGTACCAGACCGGCACGGGCGTGCCGGTCGCCTTCACGCCCAGGATATCCAGCCCGTAGTCGAGCACCGTCGCGGCGAGCAGCCCCAGGAAGCCCCACAGGACCATCGCGTGGACGAACCAGCGACGGCGATGCAGGGGCACCGCCTCCCTCTCGGCGTCGCACTCCGTGCGGAAGCGGGCCTGCCCCAACGATTCGCGCCCGATTGCGCTCCAGAGCGCCCGGCCCGAGCGGGCCAGGGCGGCTCGGCTCCCGGCGACGGCCCGCACGCCGACGCCCTCGCGCCGTCCGATCGCGCGAGCCATGCGGGCGACGCCGACGAGGCCGGCGAGAAAGACGAGGATCATCACCACGATCCCCATGTTGTGGATCAGTGGCTCCGGGATGAAGTCGAAGATGGCCAGCGACTCAGAGCTCTGGGGGCCGTGGGCGGTGTACATGAAGAGGGCGAAGAAGGCCGCCAGGGCAAGCGCGAACGCCGTGCCCAGGGCCGGCCAGAGGTACATGAGGCGCGCGAGCCCGGTGGCGTCGTAGCTCGCGATCGCGTAGCGGCGGGCAGCCGCCATGAACTCGCCCGGATCGGCCTTGGTCGGACAGCTGTCCGAGCACTCGCCGCAGTGGTAGCAGCTCCACAGCTCCTTGCTCGAGACGAGGGCGTCCTTCATCCCGACCTGGGCGTAGCGGATCATCCGCCGCGGGAAGGTGGCGTCGTTCTCGGACAGCGGGCAGATGGCGGTGCAGTTCCCGCAGCTGAAGCAGGCGCTCATGTCGGTCGCCCCGTACCGCTGCAGCTCCGGGTAGAGGCCGACGTCGGCCAGCGCGGTCATCGGTGAACATCCTTTCGTCCCCGGCCGGCGGCCCGGTGGGAGGTGGAGAGCCGGGGGTCGCTCATCGCGCCCGCTCCTGCGCCTGGTAGCGGAAGTACCCGTCGCCCGCCGACCCCTTGACCTCGCTGAGCCACCCGTAGCGGCGCATGCCCATGACCCAGAAGACGACCTCGTGGGTGGGGCAGCCGATGGCCTCGGCAATCTCGGGTACCGTGCGCGGCCCTTCCTTCAGGGCCTCGAGGATGGCGGCCCGCATGACCATCTCCTCGCGGACGACTTCCCGGACGTCGCGACTCGCGGTGCTCATGCGACCGCTACCTCCAGCAGGCTGTCGATCTGGGCCCGGACCTGGGCGTCCGTGTAGCCGAGCAGGTCGATCGCGTCGTCGGGGCAGATCGGAACGCAGCCGCCGCAGCTCTTGCAGCCGGTCTGGCTGACGACGGCAACGTCGCGTCCGTCGACTGACGGCCATCGAGATGGCGTCGTACGGGCATGCTGTGAGGCATTTCCCGCAGGCGGTGCAGGCGTCGGCGTTCACGACGGCGACGAGCGGGTTGAGCTCCGCGAAGCCCTTGCGGAGCACGGCCGCGCTCTGGGTGACGGCCGCCAGCCCCGACGCGACGCTCTCGGCCGAGCTCTTCGGCCCCTGGCAGGCTCCGGCGATCAGGACGCCGTCGACGACCGTCTCGACCGGGCGCAGCTTGGGGTGGATCTCGTTGAAGAAGCCGTCGCTGCCAAGCGGGAGCTTGAGCGTGCCGATCAGCTCCTCGTTCCTGCGCGGGACCATGCCCGTGACCAGGACCACGAGGTCCGCCGGGATGGCGATCTCCTCGCCGCCGGTGAGGAGATCGCGGACGGTTACCACCAGGCTCCCGTCGTCGCCCTCGGCCACGGCCGGCGGCTCGTCGTCCGGGAACCGGAGGTAGACGGAGCCCGCCTCGCGCGACGCGGTGTAGAGGGTCTCGTACCTGCCGTACGTCCGCATGTCCCGGTAGAGGTGAAACTGCCGGACCGACCCGTCGAGGCGGGACGCCTGGATCGACGCGTGGACGGCGGCCGTGCAGCAGAAACGGGAGCAGTACTCGTTGGCGCCGTTCCCGTCCGCCGGCTGGCGGCTGCCGACGCAGTACACGTAGGCGATGCTCCGGACGGGCCGCCCTCGGTACGCGAGCGGGCCGGTGGACCCGTCGATCAGCTCCTTGAACTCGGGCAGCGTCAGCACGCCATCGATGCCGTAGCCGAGCTCCCCGGCATCCGGCAGGTAGGAGTCGAAGCCGGTGGCGACCACGATCGAGCCGACGAGAACCTCGATGGCCTCGGCGCCGGGACCGCCGACGCGCACGTCGACGACGTAGTTGCCGAAGGAGCCGGACTTGCCGACCACCTCGGCCCCGGTGAGGACCGTGATCGCCGGGCGCCGCTTCACCTCGACCACCAGGCGGTCGATCATCTCGCGGCCGTTCTTGCCGTGGGGGTACATCTCGCCGAAGCGCCCGACCCAGCCACCGAGTGTCAGCTCGCGCTCCACGAGGACGACCTGGAGGCCGATGTCGGCCAGGCCGATCGCCGCCCGGAGGCCTGCGATCCCGCCGCCGATGACGAGCGTCCGCGGCGTCGTCTCGACCACGAGCGGCTCGAGCGGAGCGGTGAGCCGCGTACGGGCGATCCCGGCGCGGACGAGGCCGAGGGCCTTGTCCGTGGCAGCGTCCTCGTCGGCGGTGTGGACCCATGAGCACTGCTCGCGGACGTTGACCTGGGTGTACTCGTAGGGGTTGACGCCCGCCCGGGCGGCCACGCCCCGGAACGTGTAGGTGTGGAGCTTCGGCGAGCACGACGCCACGACGAGGCCATCGAGGCCGTACGTCGCGATGTCCTCGGCGATCTCCTGCTGGCCGGCCTCGGAGCAGGCGAACATCGGCGAACGGGCGACCACGACGGCCTCCTCACCGAGCGCTTCCGAGGCGACCCGCTCGACATCGACGTAGTCCGAGATGTTGCCGCCGCAGTGGCAGACGTAGACGCCGACCTTGCGCTGCGACGGTTCGCGAGCTGCCGCCCGGGAGCCGCGGCGGTCTCGCCCTGGCGCGGCAGGTCGCTCATGCCCGCACCTCAACCTTCTCGAGGCGCGCCCGTTCCAGGTGAGCGGCGACCTGCGCCACGGTTGCACCGGCGTGCACGATCGACTCGGCGATGTCCTTCGCCCCGGAAGCTGCCCCGGCGACGTAGACGCCGGAGATGCTGGTCACCCCGGGGTTGACATCCTCGTCCATCTCCGCGATGTAGCGGAACTCATCGAGCGACAGGGCCCCTTCGGGGAACAGCGCGGTCGCCGTGCTGTTCGGCTGGACACCGACCGCCAGGACGACCATGTCGTACTCGGCCTCGACGAGCGTCCCGCCGTTCTCGATGTCCTCGTAGTACAGGACAAGGTTGCCGTCGGGCCGCTCGGTGATCTTCGCGACCCGACCCTTGACGTAGCTCGCGCCCATCGCGCGGGCCTGCTCGTAGAACTCGTCGTACTTCTTGCCGGCGGCGCGGATGTCCATGTAGTGGACCGTGACGTCCGCGAGGGGAAGCGCCCCCATGATCAGCTGGTTCTGCTTGACCGAGTACATGCAGCAGAAGCGGGAGCAGAGCGGGTTGCCGACCTGCTCGTCGCGCGACCCGGTGCACATGACGTAGGCGATCCGGTCGGGGACCTTGCCGTCGCCGGGGCGCAGGATCGTGTTGTAGGGGCGGGTGGGCGCCAGGAGGCGGTCCATCTGCATCCCCGTGATCACGTTCTTGAAGACGCCGAAGCCGTACTCCGGCTTCAGGTCGGCCGGGAAGAGGTTGAAGCCGGTCGCCAGGACGACTGCGTCGACGTCCACCTCGAGCTCCTCGTCCCGCGCGTGCAGGTCGATGCAGCCCGGGACAGGGCAGGCCTTCACGCACTCCTCGCACTCGGAGCAGACGGCACAGTCCATGCAGCGCGCGGCGCCCTCGTGGGCCTCGGCCTCCGTCATCGGCGGCTCGATCTCGTCGAAGTCGCGCGGCGCGGGGTCGGAGGCACCGTGGACCGGCGCGGCCGTACGCAGCGCATAGGTGCGCTGGCGGGCCACGACCTGCTGTTTGTCGACGACGGGCAGGCGGTCGTCGAAGCCGTCCATCTCTCTGCCCTGCAGCCAGCGGTCGATCATGAACGCCGCGCGGCGGCCCTCGCCGACGGCGCGGGTGATGTCGCTGGGGCCGGTGACCACGTCGCCGGCCGCGAAGATCCAGGGCACGCTCGTCTGCAGCGTGGTCCGGTCGGCGACGAGCGTCCCGGTTGCGCCGGCCTCGACCTGGGCCGTGAAGGCCCGGGTGTCCGGCGCCATGCCGATGGCGGCGATCACGACGTCGCAGCCGATCACGTGCTCGCTGCCGGGAATCGGCTCCGGCCGCCGGCGACCCGAGGCGTCGGGCGCTCCGAGCGCCATCCGGGTCGAGCGCAGGCCGCTGACGGCACCGCGCTCGTCGCCGACCACCTCGGCCGGGGCGACGAGGAAGGTAAACCTGACGCCTTCGCGCTCGGCGTCGTCCACCTCGGCCGTATGGGCCGGCATCTCCGCGCGGCCGCGCCGGTAGGCGATGGTCACCGAGGCCGCTCCGAGGCGGCGCGCCGTCCGCGCGGCATCCATCGCCACGTTGCCGCCACCGACCACGACGACGCGCCTGCCCTCGAGATCGGCCGCCTGGTCGAGGCGGACGTCGCGCAGGAACTCGACGCCGCCGACCACGCCCAGCCGGTCCTCGCCCGGGACTCCGAGGCCCGTCGAGCGCGGGGTGCCGGTGGCGACGAAGGATAGCGTCCCAGCCCTCAGCGTGGAGCGCGGCCAGGTCGCGGACCGGCGAGCTCGTGAGCGATCTCCACGCCGATGTCGGTGACGTGCTTGATGTCCTGGGCCACGACCTCGGCCGGCAGCCGGTAGGCGGGGATCGCGAGGCGCAGGAAGCCGCCCGGCTCGGGCGCGGCCTCGAGGATGCGAACGCGCGTACCCGGAGCGCGCCAGCTGCCAGGCGGCCGTCAGCCCGGCCGGGCCGGAGCCGACGATCGCGACCCGCTTGCCGTTCGCGCGGCGCCACCGTCACGCCGGGGCCATCGAAGTGCTCGTGGTGCCAGTCGTCGGCGAAGCGCTTCAGCCGGCGGATCGGGAGCGTTCCCTCCAGCTCACCGCGGGTGCACTCGCCCTCGCACGGCGCGTAGCAGGCCCGCCCGAGGGTGC
Source organism: uncultured Chloroflexia bacterium (assembly GCA_963776355.1). Lineage (GTDB taxonomy): Bacteria > Chloroflexota > Limnocylindria > Limnocylindrales > CSP1-4 > CTSoil-043. Next base: position 82,838 of record CAVZLU010000007.1, read on the forward strand.
CGGCGAGGGGCGTCGCCTCCAGCACGAGCTGGAAGGCCTTCTCGTACTCGCCGCTGCGGATCAGCGAGACGTACCCGTGCGCCTGGATGCCGGCCGGACAGGCGAACGAGCAGGGGGAGCTGCCGGCGCGATCGATGACGGCCTTCTTGGGCACAGCCTGGGGGAAGGCGATGTAGGCGGCCCGCCGGGGGATCATGTCGGCGTTGAACTGGTCGGGCACGGCGACGGTGCAGGCCGTCTCGCACTGCTGGCAGCCGGTGCAGGCCGCCTCGTCGACGAAGCGGGCCTTGCGCCGGATCCGGGCGTGGAACCTGCCCGTCGCCGTTGCTTTCGATCGCCTCGACCTCGCTGTACGTGAAGGCCGTGATGTTGTCGTGGTGGATCGTCGCCGCCATCTTCGGGGTCGAGATGCAGCTGGCACAATCGAGCGTGGGGAAGACCTTGCTCAGCAGGATCATCTTCCCGCCGACGCTGGCGTCCTTCTCCACGATGAGAACCTTGTAGCCCATGTCGCCGAGCTTCAGGGCGGACTCCATCCCCCCGATGCCGCTGCCGACGACGAGCACGTCATAGTTCATGGCTCACTCCGCCCGCGACGACCCGAGCTCGACGAGGGCGCTCGCGAACTGGGTGACGTGCTTGGTGAAGGGCTCCGCGCAGACGGAGCAGATGGCCGCCATCTTCAGGCGCTGCGGCGAATGGCCGGCCGCCTTCAGGAGCGCCTGGGCCTGGGCCATGATGTGGGAGGCTCGCTCGGCGCAGTCGGGAAGATAGGCGCACTCGTCGCCGTCCGACGCGACGAACACGCCGTCGAAGCCCTGCTCGATCGCGTACGCGATCCACGAGGGCTTGATCCCGCTCGTGCAGGGCATGCTCATCACCATCACGCCCGGCGAGTAGTGCATGTGGGCGCTGCCGGCCAGGTCGATGCCCGGGTCCGAGATGTTGTTCGTCGAGAAGACGAGGATCCGGGGCTCGAACGCGCCGGTGGGCGCCTCGGGCTCGGTGAAGGTGGGAGCGGTCATCGGACGTGTTGCTCCTGGGTTTCGGTGAACCGGCGGGGCCGCGGGTGTGGGCTCCGCCGGGTCGATCCGGTGATGGACTACTTGCCGCGGCGGACGAGGACCCGGTCGTAGCCGTCGGCGACGATGACGCCGAGGAACTCGTGGCCGACCTTGGCGGACCAGGCGCCGATGTCACTCTTCGTCACGGGGTCGCTCGACCAGATCTCGATGACGGAGCCGACCGGCACGCCGGGCATGCCCTTCTTGGCCTCGAGGAGCGGGCCGGGGCAGGCGGCGCCGCGGGCGTCGACCACCTTGGCGGCGGTAAGGCCCTCGAGCTCGGTCATGGTGGCGCTCATGGGAACGATCTCCTTCTAGTAGACGAGGCTGTTGGTGGCCGACGTGATCTCGGCGACGAAGCGGCCGGCGGCGACGACCTCGGCGCCTTCCACCAGGTCTTCCGGGGCGATGCCGCGGCTCTTGATGCAGGGGCCGCAGACGAGCAGCTTTCCGCCCAGCTCGCGGACGTCGCTCATGAGCTTGGCGAGGGGCGGGAAGGCCGGGGCCTCGATCCCGTCCGCGCCACCCATCCGCACCAGCTCGACCCCGTCGGCCTGGAAGCCCATGACCACCTCGACATCGGACGCGAGGGCGGCCCCGGCCATGACGAACGGGATCGTGGCGAGCTCTGGCTCGTGCGGCCCGTGCAGGACCATGAAGACGAGCTTCTCCGTGTCGGCCACGGTGAGTGCCTCCTTTCGGCGCGGTCTCCGCGCCCTCAGATGAAGAGGATCTGGCCGCCCTCGGCGGCCAGGAGGAACGAGGCGATCCCACCGGACGAGTCCACCAGCGGATCGAGCGTCGTGACGTCGATGCCCAGGACCTCCAGCGACCCGGCGCAGGCGAGGACGGTGACCTCACCGAGCTCCTTGGCCATGCGGAACGTCTCGAGCCACGGGATCTCGCCGACCCGCTCCACCGGCTCGTTGAACCGAGGGCGGGAGGCGTCGTAGGCCAGCCCGTGGTCGTTCGCAATGCGGTCGGCCCGGAACGCGTCGAGTGCCCAGTACTGAAGCAGGACGTTGACGGGGCGGTCCATTGCGGCCGCGCCTGCCGCGAGCGTCGCCGCCGCGTGCAGCTTGTCCGCGGTACCCGAGAAGAGGACGATCGAGAGGGAATCGTTCACGGGTGGCTCACTTCGACGGTCGGGATGGGTGGATCAGCGGGCTGACGTGCCGCGGCGGCCAGGTCACCGAGCTGCGAGAGGCGCCGGAGCAGCGCGCCCCGCATCAGGCTGCAGGCGACGAGGATCTCCTCGTCGGTCAGCTGGTAGTGCACCGAGCGCCCGTCGCGAACGGCTTCCACAATTCCTACCGCCCGCATGGCGGCCAGGTGCTGGGACGCTGCCGCCTGGCTGAGACCCAACTCCCGCGCGAGCTCGTTGACCTCGCAGGGAGCGATCCCCAGCCGGTGGATGATTCGCAGCCGGTGCGCGCTTGAGAGCGCCCGCAGCAGCGAGGCCTGGATCGAGTCGATGTCGGGTCCGGAGCTGAGCATGTCGCGGGTCACCGGTTCGAGTTAGGAGGTTCCGTCGTCGTGTCCGACTGTCCGCCGTGGTGGCGGTCGAGGAGGGATGCGAGCCTCTTCTATATGGCTTGCAATGGTATATGCCTATAGCATATATCATGCGGGAGCCATTCGTCCCGAATCCGACCTGCCGGATGGCCGGCGCCGCGCCCGAACACGAATAAGTGGGGGCCTCGCGGGTTTGCCGGAGCCTCGGAAGCCTCCATCGAGCCTTCACCTCGTCTCCATCAAGACTCCTCGCTCGCCGCCGAGCATTGCCGAGCATCACCGCTGCCGCATCCCCTGCGGTGGTCAGCCATTCCACGATGGAGTCATCGCATGAAGAGCAAGATCCTCGGGCTCGCCGGCGCCGGCCTCGCCAGCCTCGTACTCGCCGCGACCGTCGCGGCGGCCGACCCGACGCCGGCGCCGTCCACGACGCCCGTCCAGACACGGGACACCATCCCGGCCGTGCTCGGGATGACACAGCCCGAGGTCCAGGCGCTGCGGCATGACGGCCTCTCGCTCGCCCAGATCGCCGAGAAGAAGAAGGTCGACCCGCAGAAGCTGGTGGACGCCCTGGCGGCTCGGTGGACGAGCCGGATCGACGCCCGCGTCGCCAACGGCGCCCTGACCGGCGACGAGGCGACGGCGCTCAAGGCCCAGGTCCAGACTCAGGCAAAGAACATGATCAACAAGGTGACCCTCGGCGGCATGCAGGGCGCCGCCGTCGGGGCCGGTCCGAAGGCCCGCGCCGCCGGTGGCAGTGGTACCGGCGCTCGCGTGGGCGCGGGCCCGCGGGGTACAGGAACGGGGACCGGAGCGTGCGACGGCAGCGGCCCGAACGGGTCCGGCCGCCCGTAGCCGCAGGCAGCCAAGGACGGCCGGACCAGCGAAGGTTCGGCCGTCCTGACATCCTGACGCCATGCCTCGCATCCTCGTTGTCGACGACGAGCCGCACATCGTCGACGTCGTCCGGGCCTATCTCGTCCGCGAGGGCCACACCGTCGACGTGGCCAGCGACGGCGACGCTGCGCTCGAGAGCGCCGGCGCGAATGCCCCCGACCTCGTGATCCTCGACGTCATGCTGCCTCGGCGCTCCGGCTTCGAGGTGCTCCGCCAGCTCCGCGCGGCGGGCGCCCGCTCGGCCGTGATCATGCTCACGGCCCGCGACGACGTCATCGACCGCGTGGCCGGCCTGGAGCTGGGCGCCGACGACTACGTGACCAAGCCATTCGAGCCGCGCGAGCTGGTCGCCCGCGTGGGCGCGGTCCTGCGACGGGTCGGACGGCCCACCACGGAGGCAGGTCGGCGCCTCCTTCTTCGACCTCCGCATCGACACGGCGGCACGGGAGGTCAGCCGGGACGGGATGCCGCTCAACCTCACGCGTGCGGAATTCGACCTGCTCGACGCCCTCGTCACGGATCGGGGCGTCGTGCTCACCCGCGACCAGCTCGGGGCGGCAGCGTTCGGCGAGACCTTCGACAGCTACGACCGGACGATCGACAGCCACGTCAAGAACCTGCGTCGCAAGCTCGGCGCGCGACCGGACGGAGGAGGGTACGTGGAGACGCTTCGCGGCGTGGGCTACCGAGCAGCCCGGGCATGAGCCTTCGCGCTTCGCCTCACCGCCGCCTTCGCGCTCGTCGCCCTGCTGACGGCAGGCGCGGTCGCGCTCGCCACGCCGGCGATCGTGGGTCGCGGATTCGCGCTGATCGGCGCGCCCGATGCGAGCGCGCGCCCGGGCGGCGGCGCTGGACGCGGACTGGGCCCCATGGCCGGGATCCACGCCCAGCAGGTGCAGCAGGAGACGGTGATCGCCCTGGTCGTCGTAGCGCTCGTCGCCGCGGCCGTGCGCCTGGTTGCTCGGGTTCCTCATCGCGCGGAGCGTCGCGCGACCGCTCGGGACGCTCGAGGTTGCGGCGGCGGGCATCGCCGCGGGCGACCTCGAGCGGCGGTCGGGTCTCGCCGACCGGACCGACGAGATCGGTTCGCTCGGCCGCTCCTTCGACACCCTTGCCGAAACCCTCGAGGGCACGGAGGACGCGCGGCGGCGGTTCTTCCAGGACGTCGTCCATGAGTTGAAGACGCCGCTCGCGGTGATCGACGCGACGACAAGCGCCGTGATCGACGGCGTCTATGAGCACGACGACCGCCACCTCGAGACCATCCGCGGGCAGGCCCGCCAGCTGTCGAGGATCGTGGACGACCTGCGCACGATCGGTCTCGCCGAGTCCGGCGTGCTGCCCCTGCGCCTGACGGCAGCTCCGCTCGAGCCCTTGCTCTCCGAGCTCGCCTCCGCGTTTGGGGCGGCTGCGGCCGCGACGGGAGGCTCGGTCGTCGAGATGATGCCTGCCCGGCCTCGCCGTGCGCGCGGACCCTGATCGCCTGCGCCAGGCGGTCGCCGCGCTGCTCGACAACGCGGTCCGGCACGCACCTGGCTCCGTGATCGCGCTCGAGGGTTCGCGCCAGAGGGAGGGCGTCCGCATCGAGGTCCGCGACGGCGGGCGGGGGATCGCCAGGGGCCGACCTGCCGCACGTCTTCGATCGCTTCTACCAGGCCGACGAGTCGCGCGACCGGGGGGCCGGGACGAGCGGGCTCGGGCTGGCGATCGCGAAGGCGATCGCCGAGGCCCACGGCGGCTCCGTTGGGGCGGCTAATGCTCCGGCCGGGGGCGCGCGCTTCTGGATCGACCTGCCAAATCCCGCCAGCTGAGCCACACACAGGGGAGACGATCCTGCGCGCGGTCACGCATTCCGATTGTTCTGTTACTTGCGCAAGTACGCAAGATCGTGCTACAGTGACATTGCGCGATGCCGCGCACCGCCATAGAGGACGCCAGCAACGTGAATCTCACCACCGACGCGCTGGAGCACTACCGCCTGCATGCGGAGGTCTGCAAGGTCCTGACCGACCCGAAGCGCCTCATGCTCCTCGACACGCTGCGGGGCGGCGAGCGCTCGGTCGGCGACCTCGCGGTCGCCATCGGCGTGGCGCTCCCGAACGCGAGCCAGCACCTGGCGGTCCTGCGGGGCGCCGGGCTCGTCGAGGGGCGGCGGAGCGGGACGACCGTCACCTACCGGCTCGCGGAGCCGGCGATCGTCGAGGCCTGCGACATCATCCACGCCATTGCCGCGCGCCGCCTCGCCCAGGCCGCCCGGCCGGCCCAGCTCGTCCCCGACCGATCGATCGAACCCTCCCTCGTCGCAACCCGGGGGTCATGAAGGTGGCGGTCTCCACCAGCTTCACCTTCGGAACGCGCGTGCCGGGGACAGTCGCCAGCGTCCGGCCCGCCGTCGAGGCTGCGCTCCGCGCCGAGGGGTTCGGCGTCCTGACCGAGATCGACGTGCAGGCGACGATGAAGGCCAAGCTCGGCGTTGATCGGGCCCCCTACGTCATCCTCGGCGCGTGCAACCCGCCGCTCGCCCACCGGGCGATCGAGGCCGACCCGTCGGTGGGCGCGCTCCTTCCCTGCAACGTCGTCCTCCGCGAGGACGGCCCGGACACCATCGTCGAGGCGATGGACCCGATGGCCGCGCTCGGCATCGTCGACTCGCCGGAGATCCAGCCAGTCGCGGAGGAGGCAAAGGCACGCCTCCTGCGCGTGATCGCGGCCCTCGAGGACCCCGCTTGATCCGCGGCCCATCCATCCAGTCCGTGACCCGCCGCGCGGCGGCGAAATCCCCCACCCCGAACGGAGCACTTCCCAGATGGCAGTCAAGACAGCCACCGTCACGCTCGACGGCCCCGACCTTCGGTTCGTCGCCCGGACCGGCAGCGGCCACTCGCTCGTCCTCGACGACGGTCGCGGCGACACCGGTCCGCGTCCGGCCGAGCTGATCCCGATCGCGCTCGCCGGCTGTACCGCCCTGGACGTGATCTCGATCCTGCGCAAGAAGCGCCAGGACGTCACGGCCTACGAGGTCCGGGCCGAGGGCGTCCAGATGGACGAGCATCCGAATGCGTTCACCCGGATCGATGTCGTCCACGTCGTCGAAGGGCCGGCGCCGGATCCCGAAGCCGTGCGCAGGGCGATCGAGCTCTCGGCGACGAAGTACTGCAGCGTGGGTGCCACGCTCTCGAGCGGCGTCACCGAGATCCACCACCGCTACCTGGTTCGCGACGGCGCGGGCGGGAAGCCTCCGGCGAGGTGCTCGTCCTGGGGCCGGGCGCGGATCCGGCTGGAACGGCCGCAGAGCCCCGGGTTCCCGCCGGCGTCGCGGGCTGAGCGTCGCGACCGCGGCCTGATTCCTCGAAGGAGATCGACGATGTCCAGCAAGCGCAAGAGCGGCCGGGCTGCCGGCGCGAATCGCGCAGAACACCGGCGCGGGCAAGCGCCCTGCGTCCTCGGCACGCGGCGCGCGGCCAGTCGCCCTCGCGGCGCCGCTGGGCGCTCATCGGGGCCGGGCTGGTCATCGCGCTCGTGGCGGTCGTCGTCGGCTGGGCCGCGCTCTCCGGCCAGCCGGGCAGCGGCGGGGGCGAGCCCGGCGCCTCCGTAGCCGCCCGCGGGACGGTGATCCAGGCGAATGGCGGGCACTGGACGAACATCACGCCCGACACCCTGGCCTCCATGATGAAGACGAAGGACTTCACGCTCCTCAACGTGAAGACCCCCTACATCGGCGAGATCGCTGGGACCGACCTCTACATCCCGTATACCCAGGTCCAGGCCCGCGCCAGCGAGCTCCCGGTGGATAAGGCGGCCAAGGTCGTCGTCTACTGCCGGTCCGGCAACGAGAGCGCGATCGCGGCCCAGGCGCTCATCGACCTCGGTTACACGAACATCGACAACCTCGACGGCGGGATGAACGCCTGGACGTCAAGCGGGCGGCCCGATCGTCCAGCGGAACCGCTCGTGACCGGCAGCAACACCTGATCAAGAGGTCCGCCCAATCCTGCGCGACGCCACCACTCGAGGTACCGATGTTCTCGTTCCTGCGCCGCCCCAGCACTCCCGAGATCACCGTCGAGGAGCTCGACGAGATCCGCCGCGACCGCGCCGTCCGCGTCCTCGATGTCCGTGAGGACTGGGAGTTCAAGCGCGGGCACGTGCCCGGGGCGATCCATGTCCCGCTCAAGCAACTGCCCGCCCGGGCCGGCAAGCTACCCCGCACCATGCGCTACGCGGTCATCTGCCAGTCCGGGAGCCGGAGCCGGGCCGCGGCGGAGTTCCTGGTCGAACAGGGATTCGAGGGCGCCGTCTCGGTTCGCGGCGGCACCGGGGCCTGGGCCCGCGGCGGTCGACCGCTCGAGTAGTTGGTCGCACGGGAGGAGGCCCCCATGGCTCGCTACCGCATCCTCGCCTGGCGCGAGATCCCGACACAGGTGCAGGCCACGGATACGAGCGGCGCGGTCGCGAAGCGGCCGATGCCGCGCTGGTTCATGCAGGAGATCGGCCGGATCACGATGCGGGAGGGCCTCGCGGGCACGGACGACTACCTCGCCGAGTTCGCGTGGTCCGAGGAGACCGAGCGGGATGGTACGGCGGACGAGGTGGCTGACGCCGTCACCGTCGAGCTCGCCGCCCGCTGGGGCCGGACCCCCGAAGGGCGCCGCCTGCGACCTGGTCCCGGCAAGGGAACCGACGCACCCGCCTGATGGCCCTCCTCAGGGCTGAAGGAGCGAACGGATTCGATCACGTGACAGCTCGGTTCGTCCCCGGGCCCGGGCCGTACCGGCCTACCAGCGATGGTGCGTGGCCGGTGCGACGACCCTCGAGGACCACGACCGGCAGGGGGAGACCGACGCATGCCCGCTCTCGCGCTCATCGCCGTCATCGGACTCGTGGGCGGCATCCTGTCGGGCCTGTTCGGCATCGGCGGGGGGCTGGTCATCGTGCCCGGGCTCATCCTCCTCGCGGGGTTTCCCGATCGCGACAGGCCGCGGGCACGTCGCTGGCGGCGCTCCTGCTTCCGGTCGGCCTCTTCGGCGCGCTGGAGTACTACCGGCCGGCCAGGTCGACGTCCGCGCGGCGGCGATCATCGCGGTCGGCCTCCTGCTCGGCGCCTACGTCGGGGCCCGGATCGGGACGTCGCTCGACCCCGTGGTGGCGCAGCGCGCGTTCGGGGTCTTCCTCCTCGTCGTCGGTGCGCGCCTGACGTTCTTCGCCTGAACCGCTGCGGACGCGGCGACGAGCCTGCCGAGGCACGCGAGGCGGACCGGAGATCGATGCGCACACTTGCAGGCGTGATCGACCTGACGCCGTCCCCGATCGCGTTCTCGCTCGGTCCCCTCTCGATCCACTGGTACGGCATCGCCTACGCGGTGGGACTCGCGGCCGTGTACCTCGTGATCAGCCACGAGGCGCGCTGGCGCGGTCTCGACGTCCGGCTGCTCCCGAACGCGATGATCGTCGTCGCCGTCGCGGCCCTGGTCGGCGGTCGCCTCTATCACGTGATCGACCAGTGGCAGCTCTACAAGGACGACCCGCTCAGGATCGTCCTCCCGCCGTACTCGGGCCTCGGCGTGTATGGCGGGATCATCGCGGGCACCGTCGCCGCCGTGCCTCTACGCCCGCTGGAAGCACCAGCCGTTCCTGCGCTGGGCTGACGCGGTGGCACCCGGGGCTGTTCGTCATGCAGGCGATCGCCCGCTGGGGCAACTTCTTCAACCAGGAGCTCTACGGGTCGCCGACGAATCTGCCGTGGGGGATCGCGATCCAGTGCCAGTACCGGACGCAGGGCTATGCCTGCCCGCCGGGCTCCGACCCCGCGGCGACGCTCGGGCAGCATTTCCAGCCGATGTTCCTCTACGAGTCGCTCTCGGGCCTCATCGGGGCCCTCTTCCTGATCTGGCTGTCGCGCCGCTTCGCCGGCCGGCTCCGGCCCGGCGACCTGCTCCTGGTCTTCTTCATCTGGTACGGCGCCGTCCGCTTCGTGGTCGAGTCGCTCAAGGCCGACAACTGGCTCTTCTTCGGCGTGCCGACCGCCCAAATCATCGCGGCGATCACCGCCACCGGGGCCGCGGCCATCCTCGTCGCCCGCCATGCTCGACCGTCCGGGGTCAGGCCGCCCGACCCACCGCCAGGCACCATGCAACCTGCTCGAGAGACCGTTGACGCGCATCCATCTGTCGAGTATCCAGCGGTGGAGCACCTTCCGCGGACCAGTGTTGGACTGCGGCGATGAGCCGATGGCGAGCAACGGCGTGTAACCTCGTCATGCCGTCGAGGAACCAGCGCCACGATCCGCGCCGCGGCTACTTCTTGGGCGCCTTCGGCGGCAGGGCCGCGACGTGCCCCAGCGCGGCGGACGTCCAACGATCGCCTTCCGGGGTCCCGACGAGCGCAGGCGGCAGGGTCACGTACCCGCCCATCGGCCGCTCGGCTGGTCCGAACGGACCCGCGCCCTCGACGGCGAGCAGGGTATCGGCATCACGCGGCGCCAGCTTGACGCCGATGTCGGCGCCGAAGAGGCCCATGAACATGTTGCCGTTCACGAACGCGCCGAGGTTGCCGAACATCGGCTTGACTTCGACGCGCGGATCGTCGGGCACCGCCGACCGGAACCGCTCGACGTCAAGAGCGGTGGGCTTGGGGATCTGCATCGCATGCACTCCAGGGTCAGGGCGCGTCGACGGGCGCCGGCACCGGCTCGTCGACCTCCGGCCGGACCGCCATCGCGAGGACCTGCTCGGGCGTCGCCTCCATGTTGTGGAGCCGCCGGCCGTGCTCGATCGTCGCCGGCACGACGTCGGCCTCAATGCCAGTCGCCTCCCATCCGCACGCACAGCGGACGGTCAGGGTCTCGTCGGTCATCGGGTTCTCCTTCAACCGAGGTTCCGGAACGGCTCAGGGACGTAGCCGGCCAGGACCGCGTGCCACTCCGCGGGCAGCTCGGCCGCGACCACGGGGTCGTCCTTCGCGAGCCACGCCATGTGGCGCAGCCCGTGCTCGACCACCTGCGCGAAGCCGATCTCGCGTGGAGCTGCGGTCGCGCCGCCACGTGCGAGGTCGCTCCGCCCGAGCGGCACGCTGTCCATCGTCCCGGCGAGGCCCGCCTCGACCACCACCACGAAGCTCAGGACGAGCGCCGACCGGTCGCGCCGCCAAGAGGTCGAATGGACGAGGAGTGGCTCGCCCAGGACGTCCCGGACGACCCGCGTAACGGCCTCCACCGGGTGATCCGTCTCGCCGAGCTCGATCAGCCATGGGCCGGCGCCGCACGGCCCGGTCAGCTCGAGCTGGTTGCCGTGGAGCCAGACCACGAACAGCTCCGCCTGTACCGGGCCTTCGACATCGAGGCCGTCCGCGAGTCGCACCATCGGCGCATCGTACGCCGCAGCCGGCCAACAGCGGCCGCCGCGAGTCGGAGCTCGACGGCAGCCGGTCCTAGAGGTTCCCGGTGCGCGCAGGCCCAGCGAGGCGGACCACCAATCACCGAGCCGAAGACGAGTCCCGCCCCGGCCAGGCTCACGCCGGCGCCCGGACGCCTGGGTTCCGAGAGGTTCGGCTATGCGTCCGGCGGTCGGACCGCGAGCAGCCCGTCCGGTCGAGGTCGAGGCAGATCGGGCTCCTCGGTGGCATCCTGCTCGCGGCGTTCGAGCTCCGCGTCGACCTGCTCGGCCAGGCGGGCTCCGCTCGCCTGCAGCGCCTCACTCAGCAGCGGCCCCATCTGCTCCAGGATGGCGCGCTCTTCGAGCGTCTCGGGGTCCGCGAACCGCAGGTGGATGATCGTCCCGCCGGGCGTTGGCTCGAACTCGGTCGTCTGGAGCAGCCGAACGGGGCCCATGGGCGTGGAAATCGTGTTCCACAAGGTGAGGTAGTCGTAGGGACGCCAGTCGAGGAGCTCCTCGATGCTCGCGTCCTTGCCGTGCATGCAGTGGTTGGTCGTCCCCACACCGCGGCGGTTGCCCGTCGCAATCACCTCCACCCCGGTCACCCCAACCTGCCAGGTGAGTCGTCGGCCCGGCGTCGTGACGAACTCCCAGGCGACCTGGGGCGGAGCCTTGGTGGGCAGGTCCGACTGGTACACCGCCTGGCGCTCGTCAACGATCACGCGCGTGCGCGCCTCCTCCTCCTGCCAGCGCCGCTCCAGGTCGTGGACCCACGCAGGGACGGCGCCGATGTGCTCGTAGGTCTCGCTGATCGGCAGCATGCCGAGCGCGGACACGTCCACGTCCATCGCGTCGACGCACCGCTGGCTGAGCAGGGCGTATGCCTCGATGCCCGTGGATGCCACGACGTCGTTCTTGAGCAGGCGGTGGACGACGATGACGTCCGCACCGAGCAGCTCCTCGTGGCCGGCGACGCGCTGGCGCAGGATCGTCCCGTGGTGGACGACGAACTTCAAGTTAAGGTCGGGGATGCGCACGCACGCGTTGCACTCGCACGATGTCGCCTGGCGCACGTCGCGGCGTCGCCGTCGGAAGCCGAAGTAGCACCGCTCGATCGTGTCGAGGAGCAGCGATCCATCGATCTTCGCGGTCAGCGCATACGTGAACGCGGCGTCGCCCTCGAGCTTGGCGAGCCGGAAGGCGGGCCGCAGCGCGGTGACGATGGTGCCCATGAGGTCCGCGAGGATGTCCTGCGCATGATCGAGCTCGACGCCGGCGAGGTAGCCTGTGTACCCGGAGATGTCGGCGATCAGGAGACAGGCGGACTGGGTGGCCATCGGCGGTCGGTACCGTACCAGACGCAAGGGCGAACATGGACGGGCGTGCCGTTGGGATGGCGCTCGTGGGGTAATCCTGGAGCGCGCGGATTCGCTCGACGAGCATGACGAACGGCCCTGTGATATCTCAGTCTGTGCTGACACACTCGTTGCTGAGATGTCCGCCCAGCCACGCGAGCTGCCTGTCCTCCCCGAGCTGCGCCTCGATCTGGCGACGCCCGATGTCGATGAGGCCGTCGCGGCCGCCTCACTGATCGGGGACCGGACGCGCGCCGGCATCCTGCGCCTCCTGGCCGACGGCCCCCACTGCGTCTGCGAGATGGCGGCTGCGCTCGGGGAGCGCCAGAACAACGTGTCAAACCACCTCGCGCGGCTGCGCGAGGCCGGACTCGTGCGCGCGAGCCGCCATCGCGTGGATGCCCGCTGGGTCTACTACGAGCGCGACGACGATGCGTGTCGGGCGGCGGCCCGCCTGCTGGATGGGCTCCTCGGATGACGACGATTGCCGTTCGTGCGGCTCGAGTCCCCTTCTGGCTCGTCGTCGGCCTCGCGGTCGTCGGCTGGCTCGTCGCCTGGTTCGCCGCCGCCCCGTTCGCCGCCTGGTTCGCCTTCGACCTCCTCGGCCTCGAGCCCGGGTCGCACCTCGGCGAGGCGGTCGCCTTCTTCGTCTTCGACGTGCCGAAGGTGCTCCTCCTCCTGCTCGGGATCGTGACTGCCGTCACGCTCATCCGCGGCTTCTTCCCGCCCGAGAAGGTCCGTGGCGCGCTCGTCGGTCGCGGAGAGCTCGCGGGGACCGTCGGCGCGGCCGGCCTGGGGGTCGTCACTCCGTTCTGCTCGTGCTCCGCCGTCCCGCTCTTCATCGGCTTCGTCGAGGCCGGCGTCCCGCTCGGGGTCGTCTTCGCCTTCCTCATCAGCAGCCCGATGGTCAACGAGGTCGCCCTCGTCCTCCTGTGGGGCCTGTTCGGGCCCGGGATCGCCCTGGTCTACATGGCGGCCGGGCTCACCGTCGCCATCGTCGGCGGGCTCCTCATCGGGAAGCTCCGCATGGAGCGCTACGTCGAGGACTACGTCTGGGCGCTCCAGGGCAGCGGCAGCCCGGCGATCGAGATGACCTTGACGTGGGAGGACCGGGTCCGCGACGCCTGGGCGTACACGAAGGACCTGGTCCGCCGGATCTTCCCCTACGTCCTGGTCGGGATCGGGATCGGGGCGTTCATCCACGGGTTCGTGCCGACCGAGCTCGTCGTGGCCATCGGCGGCCCCGGCAACCCGCTCGCGGTCCCGCTCGTCGTCCTGATCGCCATCCCGCTCTACTCGAATGCCGCCGGGACCATCCCCATCGTCCAGGCCCTGCTCGGGAAGGGGATGGCCCTCGGCACGACCCTCGCCTTCATGATGGCGATCACGGCGATCAGCCTGCCCGAGTTCGTGATCCTCAAGAAGGTCATCAAGACTCCGCTCATCGCCACGTTCGCCACGATCGTGACGATCGGGATCCTGTTCGTCGGCTACCTCTTCAACTTCCTCATCTACTGAGCCGGCGCGCCCGTCGCGCCTCAAGGAGGCCAACCGCATGAAGACGATCGAGGTCCTCGGACCCGGCTGCAACAACTGCGTCCGGCTCGAGAAGAACGCCCGCGAGGCCGTCGCCATGGCCGGCGTCGAGGCCGAGGTCGTCCACGTGACCGACCCGCGCGAGATCGTCGCCCACGGCATCCTCAGCACGCCCGGGCTGATCATCGACGGGCGGATCCGCAGCTACGGGCGCATTCCGTCCCCCGGCGACATCGCGGCCTGGCTCACCGAGGCGTAGCGGGTCGACCCGCGCGCCGCCTCGGCCGCGGCGAGACGCCGGGTGGCGTTCGCCGCAGCCAGGCAGAGGCAGTGCGACGCGGAGAGGCGCCGTCACCCGGTGCGCTCGTGTCACCGCGGTCCGGGTCGGCCGTCGCTGTGGATCAGGATCCCGCCCGGCCGCAGGAGCCGTCGCTCCTGGCGATGGATCTCGCGGCGGATGCGCTCCGTGGCGCGCCCGTGCTGCGCCCGGAACTCGGGCGAGCCGAACAGGCGGCTCTCGTGGACGGCGTCGAACGATCCGGTCGGCAGGAAGTCGAGGGCGCCCGGGACACCCAGGTCGACCCGATGGTGCTCGAACGCCTCGTCGGCTGAGGTCCCCGATGTCGATCCCGACCGGCCGCGCCCCGAGCTCCACGAGCAGCCGGCACATCCACGGCTCGAACTCCGCGGTCTGCCGGCCGGTGACCGGCGACCGGCTCGTGCTCGACCCGCAGGCGATGTCGAGGACGGTCTGTCCGCGGATCGCCGACAGGGGGCCGAAGGCGTCTGCATCAGGCGGCTCACGAACTCCGCCATGATCGCCGCCAGGTTCGGCTCGCCCGCGATCTTCGACGCGAGACCGTGCCGGGCATCGAGCTCGCGGAGCGCGCGGCCCAGCAGCTCCTGGTCGGAGGATGTCCGGCCGAGGGCGGCCAGGCGCTCGAAGCGCGTCAGGCGCGCTCACGGGAGCCCGGGCGTCGTCGGCACCCGGCAACCAGGACGTCGGTCGACTCGCCTGCCACGGCTCGCTCCTCTCTTGATCGCCCGAGAGTATGCGGGCGGTGACCGCTCTGCAGGTCCTGGCGCCGGCTCGACCGGCCGGCGGGAGACACCGCTCCTGCCCGCGCCCCCGCCAGACCTCCGGCAGGAAGTCACCGCGGTCCGCGCGGGGCCGGGGCGGGGCCGGGGCGAGGCAGCAGTCACGGCCAGTTCATGACAAACGCCTCTGGAACCCGTCGGGCGCCAGTGCATCCTCGGGCCAGCGCAGGGGGACGAAGCGGACAACGGCTCTCGGGGAGTGATCGACATGCAACGCGGCCACAAGCTCACCCATCGGCCCGCGCCCGACATGCCCGTCGGGTTCGACCCTCCAGGGATCCCGTGCGTCGCCGCCAGCCCCCGAACGGGGGCGGCGGCGTCGAATCGGCGGCATCCGCGCCGGCTCGCGGGACTCTCGTCGACGTCCCTCATCGCCTCGGTCGAGGAAGTGGCCGCCGAGGCTGACGGCGAATGGCTCGTCTGGGGCAGCGTCGGCAGTCGCCCGGTGCTCTTCGCCGTCGAGGCGGGTGCCGCTGCCGAGATGATGGGCTCCGTGGTCCGCGGGGACACGGCGACGGCGATCGTCGAGCCCTGGCAGATGATGCTCGAGCGGCTCGACTGACAGCGACGCGGCGCGACTCGACGCGGCCCGACCCGTCGCCCGCGTCACCTCGCGACGACTGACCTGCCCCGCCCGGAGCGAGGGCGCGTCGGTTACGGCAGCAGGATCGGGATCGCCTCGAGCGGAACAGGGTTGGAAGCGAGGACCACCTCGGCCGCGGCCCGAGCCTTCGGGGCGAGCGATGCCACGTACGCCCGGGCGACCGGCTTCTTGTGCTCGGCGACGTTGGTGTCACGCAGCAGCAGCCAGCCGCCGACGATCCCGATGGCCATCTCCACGAGGTCGACGGCGTAGTAGTCCACGCGGTCGCGCTCGGCCAGCGCCTTGAGCCCGCCCACGGCCCGGTCGAAGAGGCCGGTCAGCTCGACCAGGAGCGCCTGCTCGGTGGCCATGTCGGGCGGGTACTCGGCGGCCTGCCACTCGGCGAGGAGCGGATCCAGCGATCGGTTGAGCAGCTTGCCGATGGCCGCGACCACCTGGAGCTGGCTCGTGCCCTCGTAGATGTTGGTGATCCGGACATCCCGGAAGAGGCGCTCGATGTTGAACTCGCGCATGTAGCCCACGCCGCCGTGGACCTGCATGGCCTGGTAGCAGACCCGGTTGCCCATCTCCGTGGCGCAGTACTTCACCATCGGGGTCAGCGTCTCCGCCAGCGCCGCGGCCTGCTTGTGGCGGGCGCGCATGGAAGGGTCGGTCTCCGAGCCGCCCTCGCCCAGCGCCCGCTCGTAGACCTTCCAGAGATCCACCCATCGACCGGTCTCGGCCAGCAGGGCCCGCGTGGCCTCCAGGTCAACCTTCATCGACAGGAGCAGCCGACCCACCGCCGGCAGGGCACGGATGGGCTTGCCGAACTGGATGCGCTCGCGAGAGTACTCGTCGGCCTCCCGGTAGGCGGCCTCGGCGATGCCCAGGGCCTGGGCGGCCACGGCGAGCCGGGCGCCGTTCATCAGGTTCATGGCGTAGCGCATCAGCCCGAAGCGGCGCTTGCCGATCAGGATGGCGGGGGTGTTGCTGTACTGGATCTCGCACGTCGGGGACGCGTGGATTCCCATCTTGTTCTCGATGCGCCGGATCTTGACGGTGTCGTCGCGCTCGACCAGGAACATGGAGAGGCCGCGGGCGTCGGTGGAGCCTTCCTCGCTCCGGGCCAGGACCAGCGACACGTCCGCCAGCCCGTTGGTGATGAAGCGCTTGACGCCGTTGAGGTGCCACGCGCCGGTGGCCTCGTCCAGGGTGGCCCGGGTCGCCACGGCGCCCAGGTCCGAGCCGGCGTCGGCCTCGGTCAGGACCATCGCCCCGGAGACCTCGCCACGCGAGAAACGGGGCAGGACCCGGGCCTTGGTCTCGGGATCGCCGTGCTCCTCGACCAGCGAGGCGATCTCCTGGAGGCCGTAGACCGTCATGAGGCCGCTCTCCGCGCGGGCCACCAGCTCAACCATCATCTGGTAGACCGACTCGGGCAGGTTCAGGCCGCCGTACTCGCGTGACAGCATGGCCCCGAAGAGCTCGGCCTGGCGCAGGACGTCGATGGCGTCGCGGGTCGCGGCGGCGTAGGTCACCTCGCCGTCTTCGTAGTGGGCACCTTCCTCGTCCGCCTCGGCGGCCCGGGGCGCCACGCGCTCGCCGCAGATCTCGCCCATGACCTCGAGCACGATGCGGTAGTTGTCCGTCGCGTCGGCGTAGTTGCGCGGGGCCGTGGGGTAGGCATCGGACTCGGAGTAGCCCTTCTCCTTGAGCTCCAGCACCTCGCGCAGGTCGAGATTCTCGAGGCGGAACTGGAGGTCCGGGTTGTCGAGGAAGAAGTTCTCGCTCATTCGCCTTCTCGCGGCTCCATGGAACGCTCGCGCAGGGCCTTGATCATCATCGGCACCACCTCGCCGACCTCGCCCACGATGCGGTAGTGGGCGACCTGGAACATCGGCGCGTTGGGGTCGGTGTTGATGGCGATGATCTTGGACGACTGGTCCATGCCGGCCCGATGCTGGATGGCGCCCGAGATGCCCGCAGCGATGTACAGCCGGGGGCGGACCGTCGTGCCGGTCTGGCCGACCTGGTGTTCGCGACCGATCATCCCCGCGTCCACCGCCGCCCGGGAGGCGCCGACCTCGCCGCCGAGGAGGTTGGCCAGCTCGCGCAACAGGGCGAACTCGTCGGCTCCCGAGACGCCCGCGCCGCCGGACACGATCACCGACGCATCCTTGAGCTTGACGGTCGAGTGGCGGACCTGCCGGCTCAGGACCTCGAGGGCGAAATCGCCCGGCTCGAATTCGGGCGTCACCGCCTCCACGACCCCCTGCCGGCTCGAATCAGCGGCCGGCATGCGCATGACGCCCTCCCGAACCGTGGCCATCTGGGGCCGCGTCTTCGGATTGACGATGGTGGCGACCAGGTTGCCGCCGAAGGCCGGCCGGATCTGGTACAGCAGGTTCGTGTAGGTGGTGTCTTCGCGCTTGAGGTAGTAGTCGCCGATCTGCAGGTCCGTGCAGTCGGCGGTCAGACCGCAGCGCAGGGCGCTGGCGACCCGCGGCGCGAAGTCCCGGCCGTTCGGCGTCCCGCCGACCAGGAAGATCTCCGGCCGTTGCCGGCGCGCCTCGCTGATCGCCACGCGGGCGTGGGGAAGGGTGCGGTAGTAGGCCAGCTCCTGATGGTCGGCCAGCAGGACGCGGTCGGCGCCACGGCGGATGACGTCCCAGGCCAGCTCCTCCACGCCGTGCCCGCAGAGCAGGCCCACCACGTCGTGGTCCAGCTGATCGGCCAGGTCGCGCGCCTTTCCGATGAGCTCCAGGCTCACGTCGGCAATTCGGCCGTCCACGTGCTCGATGTAGACCCAGATGCTCTTGCGCTCGATCATGGCCGCCCTACCCGACGATGTACTCGTGGACGAGCTCGGCCACCATGGCCGCGATCGCCTCGGGCGTAGGCTGGACGGTCTTGCTCTCGGTGCTCTCCAGGACCACGAAGTTGATCCTGTGGACCTGGGTCGGCGAGCCGGCCAGGCCGAGGGCTTCAGCGGTGGCGCCGAGATCGTCCGCCGTCCAGACCGGGATCTTGAGGTCGTGGGCGTCCAGGTATGCCTCGAGCTCCTCCGTGGTCTCGAACTCGGGCCAGCGCTGTCGAAGCGTGTCGTACTCGCCGGGGGTCGCGGCCAGCTTGCTCTCGATCTGGCGGCGGACCGAGGGCGGGCGAGGCGTGTTGGCCGAGCCGACGACGGTGAGCAGGCACGGCATCTGGCAGCGGACGATCTCCGTGCCGGAGTCCAGGGCACGCTGGGCGGTGATGCGGCCGTCGGCGATGTCCAGCACGGACTCCACGTAGGTGACCTGGGGGATGCCCAGCTTCTCCGCCGTCTGCGGTCCCACCTGGGCCGTATCGCCGTCGATGGCCTGGCGCCCGGCCAGGATCAGGTCGTAGCGGCCGATCTTCTCGATCGCCTTCTGGAGGGCGACGGACGTGGCCAGGGTGTCGGCCCCCGCGAACGCGCGATCGGTCAGCAGCACGACCCTGTCGGCCCCGCGCCAGAGCGACTCGCGGAGGATGTTGGCCGCCTTGGGTGGCCCCATGGTGATCACGGTGACGGTGCCGCCGTGGCGCTCCCGGATCTGGACGGCCATCTCGAGCGCGTTGAGGTCCTCCGGGTTGAAGATGGCCGACAGGAGGGCGCGGTTCATGGTGCCGTCCCTGGTCATCACGTCGCCGCTGAGGTTGTGCGTGTCGGGCACCTGCTTGGCCAGGACCACGCTGTCGATCGGCCTGGAGTCGGTCATTCACCTCTCCGGAGATCACCGGCCGGCGCCGGCAATTGGTGTCGAGGGCCTGGGGGTCGAATGCCTCACGGGTGGCTGGGACGTGCCCGGAGGTGATCCGCGTTCGGCTGAAGGATAGCCGCGGGCCCATCCGGCCGTCCCGCCGCCGTCTTCGCTGACCTGCTCGGCTTCACGACCCTCGCCGAGGATCGTGAAAGGCTGGGCGGCCTACGCGAGGTGATAGGTGACGAAGATCACCTCTGGGGCGCGCGTCTCGGGCTCGCCGCGCTCCCCGGTCGCCGCGCCGCCACCCGGCGTCGGACCGCCGCCCTCGTCGGGGCGGGGCAATGACCGGTAGCCGTGTCCGTGGAGCACCGCGGCTTCCCTCGACCGAGTCTGGCGGGTCGTCGAGTTGTTGCGATACCGGCGCACGACCAGGGGCGAGGTCCAGCTGTCGGTGGCACGCGCCAGCTCGCGGGTGAGCTCCCATTCCGACGAGACGTTCAGGAACGCCGCCAGGCCGCCGACCACGCCGACGATGATGAACGAAGTCAGTGTCGGATCGTATGCCATGCCGCAGAGCCTCCACCCAAGGCGCCGTTGGAGCCGACGATACCCGCAGTCGCCCGTGTCGTCCACCGGCCCGGTTCCATGGGCGGGTCGGTCACCGCGAACTCAACGCGGTGGTAGGTTCGGGGCGTGCCCGACCGATCCTTCGACGCCCTGATCTTCGACATGGACGGTGTCCTGTGCGACTCCGAGCCGTTCATCGCCGCCGCCGCCGCCGAGATGCTCCGGCGGCGCTACGGGGTCGCCGTGACGCGCGAGGAGTTCCTCCCGTTCGTTGGCGCCGGGGAGGATCGGTTCATCAGCGGGGTCGCGGAGCGCCATGGCGTCGTCGTCGACCTCGCGATCGACAAGCCGCTCACCTACGAGATCTACCTCGAGCTGATCCGGGGCTCGCTCCAGCCGATCGCGGGGGCGCGCGAGTTCCTCGCCGTCGCGCACGCGGCCGGACTCCGGCTGGCGCTCGCCACGAGCTCCGGGCGGCCCAAGCTGGACGGCAACCTCTCTGCGGTCGGCATCCCGGAGTCGACATTCGAGGTCGTGGTCTCCGCGGAGGACATCACCCACAAGAAGCCGCACCCGGAGACGTTCCTGCGCGCCGTCGAGCGGCTGGCGATGCCGGCCCCGCGCTGCCTCGTGTTCGAGGACGCCCGGAACGGAGTGGAGGCGGCGCGGGCGGCGGGATGTGCCGTTCTCGGGATCGCCTCCTCCCAACCCGCGGCCGTGCTCCTGGGCGAGGGCGCCCTGGCCGTCGCGACCGACTTCACGACGATCCCGGCCGAGGTGCTCGCGGCCGTCGGGCTGGGCTGACCGAACGCTCCTCCCCTCCCCCGGCCGCAGTGAGCACGCGAGCAGGCGACGCACGATCGCGCGACGGCGGCCGCCCTCTTGTCGCCGGGGCGGGCGCGCCTCACCATTGGCCGTCCAAACGGGGGTCGGCAACGATGGGGCGAGCTGTCGCCTGGGCAAAGGACGACGAGCCCGGGGTCGAGTGGGCGGAGGTCGACCTGGGCGCCGATCGGTTCTCGGCCCGCGGCGTCGCGATCGGCATCGGCTCGCTGCCGTTCCGGCTGGACTACACCCTCGATACCACGGCCGGGTGGGTGACGGCGCGGCTGTCGGCCGAGGCACGGGGCGACGGCTGGCACCGGTCGGTCGACCTGCGCCGGACCCCTGCGGGCGCGTGGGTCGCGACCGCAGGTGGCGCCGGCGCGCCGGCACTGGCCGCGGCGGGCGGCGCCACCGCCGCCCTCGCTGGCGCCCTCGACTGCGATCTCGGCGGCTCGCCGCTGACCAACTCGATGCCCGTCCTGCGGAACGGCCTGCTGGTCGCTGACGGCGAGCAGCGGTTCCTGATGGCGTTCGTCGAGGTGCCCTCACTTGCCGTGCGACCCTCGCGGCAGGGGTACGCGACGGTCGGCCGCACGGCGGGGGGCCTCCGCCGAATCCGCTACCGCTCGCTCGATGGGACCTTCACCTCCGTCCTCACCTTCGACGCCGACGGGCTCGTCGTCGACTATCCGCAGCTCGGGCATCGCGTCCCGTAGCGGAGCGCACTGCTCGTGGCGCGCCGTTCGCGGCCCCCCGGAGTGCCAGGTAATTCATCGACGACCCATCGTGACCCGCACATCGCGTGTTGTAGGCTGGTCAGCGGGTCGATCGGCGCCCAGCTTGAGCCGGTCGCCAGGGAGCGATTCGCCGTGACCAAGTCCACGATTCTCTTCCTCGCCGCCAATCCGACCGGCACGGACCCCCTGCTGCTCGACGAGGAGAGCCGCTCGATCGACCGGCAGGATCCGCTCGGCAGATGAACGTGATTCGCTCGAGCTCGTGACGAAGTGGGCAGTGCGGCCGGACGACCTCCTCGAGTACCTGAACGAGTACACGCCGCAGATCGTCCACTTCAGCGGCCACGGCACGGAACGGGAAGAGATCATCCTTCTCGATGAGTCGCATCACGCGATCCCCGTGCCCGCTCCGGCGCTCAAGCAGCTGTTCACGGCCATGAAGGGCAACATCCGGGTCGTCGTGCTGAACGCCTGCTACTCGCGGCCGCAGGCCGAGGCGATCGTCGAGGTCATCGACTGCGCGATCGGCATGAAGCAGGAGATCGGCGACCAGGCTGCAATCGCGTTCGCGGCCTCGTTCTACCGTGCGATCGGCTACGCCCACTCGGTCGCCGAGGCCTTCGAGCAGGGCAAGACCGCCCTGATGCTCGCCGGGATCGCCGAGGAGCACACGCCGACGCTCCACAGCCGCGTCGGGGTCGATCCCGCCGGGGTCTTCCTCGTGGAGCGAGCGGCCGAGGAGGAGAACGAGCTTTCCGGCGTCAATCGTCCCCGCGAGCGGGAGGCGCCACCCGCCCAGGGGCACGAGACCGTCGAAGCGTCGATCGATCAGCCCGCGCCGCCGAGCCGCGCCCCGACCCTTGAGGAGACCCTGGCCGGCACATGGGAAGAGCAGCTCCAGACGCCATTGGGCATCGCCCAGGCACGGTTCGAGCTCTTGCCCAACAGGCAGTTCCGTGGCCAGGTGCAGGGCCCCATGGGCGCCATGATGATCGACGGGATCTGGCAGGCCAACCCGATGGTTCCGCAGTTCGTGCTCCAGGGTCGCAAGTCGGACGGATTCCAGGTGGCACCGGAGATGGACATCATCCAGGTCACCTACTTCGACCAGTCCCAGATCGTCGGCATGTCGATCTTCGGCGCGGATGCGGGCCGGCAGGTCGTCTGGCGTCGCGTCGGGCCGCCGGCTGACGGGTGAAGCGGCGGGCGAGCGCGAGGCATCATCGCGGCCGGGCTGGGGCCGGCGCCGTCTCGAACGTCTCCGCGAAACTCGGGACGGGCGGGGCCTCGCCCCTGACGACCCCCTTGACCTCGCCCCACTCCTCCTGGTCCCAGCGCTTGAGAATCGACGGCATGAGCCGATAGGCGCGATAGAAGCGACCCTTGGCCTTGGTCTCGTTGATCCTCATCAGCTCGGTTGACGAGATCCCGATGGTGATGCCGGCGGCGAGGCCGGCCGGCGTAACCGGGATGGATCCAGCCTTGCCCGACGCCGTCACCGCGACCGTCGTGCCCTTGTGGTTTGCCAGCATTGCCGTGAACCTGTCAGCGTCCCCGAGGGCGAAGACGAACAGGTAGTCCTTGTACCAGCGCTCGGATTCGGGCCGCCTGTCTCGCTCGTGATAGGCGCGCCGGATCGCCTCGATCACCGCCCCGACCTCGGTCGCGCTGCGGATCGTGACGTTCTTCGCAGCGAACACGAACGAGGAGCTCGATCCAAAGGTGATCTCCGCGCGCGCCTTCGCGTCGGCGACGCTTGACAGCAGCGGCGAGACCGCGCCCTCCGCGTAGGCCTTGAACGAGACGTCGTGGCCCGACGACGCGCTCCAGGTGCCGCTTCCGTCCTTCGTCGTCCGGATGCTCCCTGGTGCCACGTTGAACCGCCGGCTGGTCGTCGAGATCGGATTCCAGGACCCATCCGAGCCGAGGGTGCCGACATCCCCGATCTCGATCGGCTGCTCGAACGGGATGACGGGCCGCATGCCGTACAGCTCCTGGACGGTCGCAACGAAGTTCCTGACGTCTGCCATGACTCACTCCCCCTGCTCGCTGGACTCGTCGCGAGGTCCGCGAACGCTCACCTGGCTCGCTGCCGTGGTGCCGGGCCGGCCGATCCGCCGGCATCGGGCGCGGGCATCAGTATCACGGCGACAGCGTTGGCGGGCAGTCCTACCATGGCAATGTGACGTCGCAGCCGGACCAGCAAGCGGCGGACCTCCCGGTGCTGGAAGCCGCCCTCGGGACGAACCTCGACAGCAGCGGCTCTCGCCTGTCGGGCCCGCTGCGCGTGCTCTCGTCGACCGCGGGGGCGGATGGCGGCCGGACCTACGAGGTCTCGGCCAGCGTGCTGCTGCCGGTCGATGACAAGGATCCTGTCCTGCGCGACGTCTCGATCCCCGTTCCTGTCACGGCGCGCCTGCGTCTCGATCGCGATGGATCGGTCGGGCAGGTTGCCGTGCCGCAGGTCGACGCCGCCTCCGCCCGCGAGGCGCGTGCCTTCGCGCGCACCCTCATTGCGAACGGGGCTGTCCGCGGACTAGCCCCCTCCGGCCCGGTGCGGCGCTCCGCGGGACCGCCGGTCCGCCCCACCCATGAGCTGACCACCGACGAGCACGGCGCGAAGGTGATCCGCCGAGTGGGCTTCACGACGACGGGATAGGCGTCCGGCACCGTCCCCTTTACCAGTTCGGCCCCCGATGCTAGCGTGACGCGACCGATCCTCGCGGGCCAACGGCGCCCGGGGTGCGTCGGCCGGCGAGGTGCCGGCGCTCAGCGCCGGCAGGGAGGGACGCCAGATGCCAACGGTCGCCTACATTCCCAATGATCCCCTTGCGAGCGGCGGCCCGCCCAAGCGCCAGGTCCGCCCCGGACGGTTTCCAGGCGGCAACGTGGCCAACCACCGCATCCAGCCGTCAGCCCCTGCCGGGACCTACGCGCCGCTCACGCCGGGCTTCGAGTACTGGCAGACGCTCACCGCGCTCACGGCGGGCCTTCGCAACTGGAAGGTCATCAACGGCAGCGCCCTGGCCCGCTGGTACGGCAACAAGCGGACGCTCCCGGTGCTCACGAACAACGGCGACGACCTGAATGCCTTCTACGATCGCTCGAGCCTGCAGTTCTTCTCGCACACCTTCGGGGGCGTAACGGTCAACTCGTCCGAGAGCGTGGACATCGTCGCCCACGAGCAGGGCCACGGACTCCTCGACGCAACCCGGTCGGACTTCTTCGACGTGCCGTTCATCGAGGTCGGCTCGCTGCACGAGGCGTTCGGAGACTGCATGGCGATCCTGAACGCGATCGCCGACTCCGCCAGCCGCCAGGCGGTGCTGGCCGCCTCGCCCGACCTTTCGGCCAAGCAGTTCATCGAGAGCCTGGCGGAGCAGCTGGGCGACGCGATCCGGCGCGAGTACGGATCGCAGAGCGTGGAGTCGGGTGCGCTCCGGCACGCGCTGAACACGTTCCGCTGGACCGATCCGACGGCGCTCCCGCCGTCGGCGCCGCCGGACAAGCTGTGCGGCGAGGTCCACAGCTTTTCACGCGTCTTCAGCGGCGCCTTCTACGACGTGATCCGCAACATCTACCTCTCCGGGCCGCACACGTCGGCCGGGCTCCTGCGCGCCGGGCGCACAGCGGGCAAGCTGCTTGTCGCCGCCGTCAAGACCGTGCCTGCGGCCCCGCAGATCTATGCAGGGGTCGGCAAGCGCATGCTCCAGGCCGACGTCACGCTGAACGGGGGCGCCAACTGCCCCGCCATCTCGGCCGCATTCGCGGCCCACGGCATCACGCTGGCCGCCCCCTCGGCATCGCTGGCGGTGCCGCTCTCCACCCGGACGCGCCGCGGCGCCAGCGCAGAGCTGCGCGAACGGATGGGAGTCCCGCAGGACGCGAAGCTCGTCTTCACGCCGGTCGATTCGGGGACGCATGGCGAGATCTCCCATGTCGCCGCCTTCCGGTCGGTCGCGCTCTCCGGCCAGGGCCTCGAGGGCGTCCGCGTCATGGTGCCCGCGGCAGCCCGGGTGGCTCGTCGCGGGGCAGCGATCGAAGGCTTGCTCGGCGAGGTGACCCCGGCCGATGTCGCGGCCGATAGTGAGGCCCGGGCCTTCGTGCAGGCCCTCGTCGCAAGCGGCCAGGTCCGGACCGCGCCGCGGGCAACGAGGCGAGGAGCGGCAGCCCTGCTCCCGCCCGCCGATCGCCCGCACCGCACCCCGAGTCACGAGATCCGCATCGTGGACGGGGAGCCGACGGTCGTCCGGGTCGGCTTCCTCGGCTGCGGCTAGGTCGGACCCGGTGGTGCGAGGGGGCCCGGAGGCGACCCCGGGCTCCCGCCGGCGCGCTCGAGCCGAAGTGCCGGATGGCCGAAATACTGGTAGGCGAGGTACGTCGAGGAGATCGTCTCGGGCGATTCGCGGAAGGCGGCCCGCTCGGTCCTGAGGATGTCTGCGGCCGCGTCGCCGTTGAGCGCCCGCGCGTAGAAGCGAAGCGCGATCTGGCGCGCGAGTCGGTCGTCGATGGACCAGAGCGGCGCCACCACGCCGGCCGCCCCGGCGAAGAGGAACGCGTCGGCCATGCCCGCATGATCGCCCAGGATTAGGTCTCCGCGGCCGACCTGGCAGGCGTTCAGGAAGACGAAGGGCGTCCCGCTCAGGGACGTCCCGCGGACGGCGAGAGGGTCGAGCGCGTTGCCGTCCACCAGGACCAGGCCCTCACTTGTCGTGGTCACGATCGAATGTGCCGTGGACGGCGAAGTGGACAAGATCCGCCGCGGGCGTCCCGCGCAGGAGGTCGAGAACACCCTGGACGGTCGCGTTGACTGCGGTGGCGCCGTACGCGTCGACGATGTCGCTGGCCTCGCCCTCCGCCTCCACGAGACGCTCCCAGCCCGGCAGGTCGTACACGCCCGACACGACCGCGAACGATCGCACCGACAGCGTCGACGGCGGCGGGAGCTTGGGGCGCCGCTGCCCCAGCACCCAGCGCCCGACGTTGGCCTGGGCCGACAGGAACGGCGGCGCGGACGGGTCGAGGGCCGGCTCGACCACCGCGAGCTCCCAGGGCACGTAGGGCTCGGCGGAGAGGAAGAGGATCATCGGCGGTCGGCCCTTGACCCGGACTGCGATCTGCCGCAGGACGTCCCAGAACGCGTCCGGGAGCTGCTCGGAGATCGACTAGTCCGATGCCCCGCAGCGACACGAACAGGGTGGGCTTGCCCTCCGCCGCGTTCATCTCGTCGACGATCCGGCGCAGGTCGTTGGCCGGGTCGCCCCCGATGTCGATGGGGATGGGCGCGCTCGGTACGAGCACGTCCGGGTCGGCGGCCAGGAGCTGCATGAGGAGGCGGCCGCTCGCCTGCGACTCCGCCCGCTCGATGCGGACGGTGAGGTCCGGCGGCGCCAGGCCGGCCGGGACGCTCAGATCCACCGCCGGGGAGACCGCTGGCGGAGGCGCCTGTCCGAGGAGCTCGGCCGCCTGGACCACGGCCAGCGGCCGGACCGCCAGGCCGATGGGGTGGCCCTCCACCGAGTACATGGCGCGGATGGAGGCCGGCGCGACGGGGTGCGACCGGGCGGCCGCAGTGAGGTGGAGCGTCGCCGATGGATACGGCTCAAGGACGGTCACCGGAAGGTCGACCCGCCATCGCTCGTCAGTGCGCAGCGAGAACCCATCCGCGATGACCTGGATCGTGACGACGTACGGCCCGATGCTCGACGGCGGCCGGCGCAGAGGCTCGCCCACGACGAGCCGATCCGGTGAGCGGCCGAGTCCGACGGTCAGCTCGAACTCGATCCCGGTCACGACGGCTTCCGGACAGTCGACGCGGGCGTAGCTCGTGCGCGGCGGGTCGTCGGCCGCGTGGTCGGCGGTCCGGGTCGTCGCTGCCGCGGCGGTCGCGCGCGGCGGTCCGGGGTGATCTCCGGCGGTCGCGCCACCGGGCCGGCCGGGGTGATCTCCGGCGGTCGCGCCACCGGGCCGGCCGGGGTGATCTCCGGCGGTCGCGCCACCGGGCCGGCGGCCGCGCTCGGCGGCGGCGCTGGACTGGGAGACGGACGTTGGGATGGCGCGGGAGGTGTCGAAGCGCCCGATCCGGGCCATCGCAGGGGCCCCGCCGAGCCGACGGGCGAGGGGGACGTCTTCGCGGACACCGTTGCTCCGGCGCCGACCCCGGGTGGGTGCTGCGCGACGACCACTCCGCCGGCCACGACCCGGGCGACCGTGTGGATCGCGACCCCCACCAGCGACGGCACGACCACCCACGTGAGCGCCGCCCAGGGCGTCGCCTCGCCGATCCCCGCCTGCTGGGCGAGGAGCAGCAGGCCCAGCCCGATGGCTCCCCCACCGGCCGCCGCGAGCACGAGGCCGCCCTTTCGCCGCCGGATCGAGAGCAGCGCGCGGCCGGCGAGGAGGATCCCGGCGAAGAAGACCGCGAACGCTGCCCAACCGAGGGGCGCCGCGTACACCGGCTTGCCGGTCACGGCGACGACGCCGCTCAGCTCGCACCCGCCGGCACTCGCCCGCAGCTCGTACAGGCCGACTCCGACGCGGGCATAGGTGGAGACGTCGACCGTGCCGCTCCAGCGCCACACGTTCGTGTCCCCGGGCTCGAGCGTCCCCTCCGCGACCTGCCAGCTGAGCGGCCCGAAGCTGATCGCCAGGGCGACCCGGCCGGGCACGGTCGATGCCGCGATCACGTCGACGGTCGATCCGGCATCGAGCTGGATCGCATGCCGAGCATCGACTGGCCTGGCTCAGAAGCGCATCGCCGATGGCGAGCTCGCACTGCCCGACCGACTGGGCCGCGACCCATGCGGGCGTGACGAGGCAGGCCACCACGGCGAGCGTCGAGGCGGCCACCCGGGCCGCGCGTCGTCGCTGGGCTCCGAACATCGCCACTCCCTCCCCACGAGTGTCGCCTGCAACGCTACCGCCCTCCCGCAAGACGGGGCCTTGCAGCAGAGACGCTGGGCCGCAGCTGCCGTGCCGACCACGTGCGTACGTCGACGCTGACAGCCAGTCGCGGAGTTGCCGTGTTGTACTGTGCAACCGGTCCGACCGTGCACCCGGCAGGCGGACCGCGCGGCAGGGGGGAATCGCCAGGTGGGACTCGATGAGCTTGCCTCGACTGCTTTTGTCCTGATTCGGGCGGACGCATCGGCCGTCGAGGCGCACAACGTCGTCGTCGGGAGCGATGCGTCGCGCGTGATCGTCGACGGCGGCGACGATCAGCACTGCTACCTCCTGCCGATCGCCGAGGTTCGCGACCTGCTCGGCGCGGCGTCGCCCGACGCGACCGTCGCGGAGTGCCTTGCGCTCGGCCGCCGACCGACCACCCTGGTCGTGGACGGGAGCCTGCCGGCAGTCTTCGCACCGCCGGTCGCGATCGTCACGCGGGACGGTCGCATCGCGGGCTACATCGACTCCCGCGGCTCGCACGCGAAGCCGCCGATGGCCGCCGAGACCGCGGCCGCTCCCGCAGAGCCGAGCGTGGTTGCGCCGGCGGCAGCGGAGGCTGCCACGAGTCGCGCCGAGCCACCGCCTTCGCGCTCCGCTCGCCGCGGCCCTTCGCCCGGGGTGGCCACCCGACGATCCGCCGATGGCAAGCCAGGCCCATCCAAGCGGTCGCTTGAGGCCGAGTTCCCAGAGCGGGTCCGCGTCGACTCGGTCGCCTGGCTCCTCGTGTACATCACCACCCAGGCCGCCACCGGGCACGGACTGGGCCTCGACGTCGGCCCCGGCGAGGTGATCGACGTCCTGGTCCAGCCCCGTGCGGGGTTCGCCCTCGAGGGCGACGACGATCGCGGCACGCTGACGGTGCCGGCATCGGGCGAGAGCCTGCCGCTCCAGTTCAAGCTGAAGGGCGTGGCGGAAGGTCCGGGTGAGGTCCGCATCCTGGCGTTCCACAAGGGCGAGCCGCTGGGCGCCATCACGCTCGAGGCGACCGTCGAATCCGCCGCGGCTCCGCACCTGCGAGGCGGGCCGGCGCCCGCGCCCCGGCGCTCCAACCGGCTCGCAGCCCCCAGCCCCGCGCTGCCGGACCTCACCATGTTCGTCGAGGAGTGGCAGGCCAGCGGCGCGACCCAGTACCGCATCCTGCTCAGCGCCGCCGACCCGGCGCTCGACCTCAACCTCCGGACGTTCGGGCCCCTGGCGCTGAACCTTGACCCGGAGCAGTTCTTCGCGGACTTCTTCAAGGAGATCGACGACCTCCCGCTGGACACCGATGCGCAGCGCGACGTGGCCGACCGGCGCCTGGCCGCGAAAGGCGCCTACCTGCCGACCAGCTGCTGCCCGACGGCCTGCAGGCGAAGCTGTGGGAGGTTCGCGACCGGATCGGCTCGATCATCGTGCAGTCGGAAGAGCCCTGGATCCCCTGGGAGCTGTGCAAGCTGGTCGGGCGGGAGAACGGCCGGATCGTCGAGGGTCCGTTCCTCTGCGAGGCCTATCCGATCACCCGCTGGCTCCCCGGCGTGGGGTTCAAGCGACCGCTGAGCCTGCAGCAACCTGGCCCTCGTGGTGCCCGCGAGATTCGGGCCTGCCGCTCGCCGCGGCCGAGCGCGACTACGTCCTCTCCCTTGCCGCGGCGACCCGCAAGGTCACGGCCCTGCCGGCCACGTTCGCCGGCCTGCAGGACGCGTTTGGCGCCGGCGTCTACGACGGCTGGCACTTCACCGGCCACGGCGCCGCGCGCGACGAGGACCCCGACCGCTCGCCGATCCTGCTCGACGGCGGCGAGTCGTTCACGCCCGACAGCCTCAGCGGCGCAGGCGGCCAACGTCGGGCTCCCGCACCCGGTCGTCTTCATCAACGCCTGCCAGGTGGGACGCTCGGGGATGGCCCTGACCGGCATCGGCGGCTGGGCCAACCGCTTCGTGCAGGCCGGCGCGGGTGCGTTCATCGGGGCGTACTGGTCCGTCATCGACGAGCCTGCCTTCGCCTTCGCCCAGGAGCTCTATGCGCGCCTCATCGCCGGGACGGCGATCGGCCAGGCGGTCCGTGACGCCCGCATCGCGATCCGCAAGCCGGGCGATCCCACCTGGCTCGCGTACACCGTCTTCGCGGACCCGCTGGCCACGATCGGCCCCTGAGACCGCGGCGCACGGGGTGACCTCAGGTCCAGGGTCGCTGGCGCCGGGGCACCTGGACCACGAGGGTTGCCCGCTTGTCCTCGGCAGTGGCGCCCGTGCGCGAAGCCCACGTATCGAGCGAGCGCATCCAGGCGGGCAGCCCCGCGGGCAGGTCCTCGGCAGGAGATCGGCGCGCGGTCGGCCGGAAGCAGCGCCTCGCCGTAGTGATCGTCGGGCTGCGGCACGTCGGGGCTCGTGATCAGCGGACGCAGCTCGTCGAGGGCGCCGTTCCAGTCGGCCAGCATCTGGCTCATCGCCGCCTTGCGCGTGATCTTCCCGCCGCGCGACGCACCCTCGGGATACGTGGGGTGGAAGATCCGGCGGCAGGAGAGGCCGCTCGCGGCGCCAGCGGGCGTGGCCTTCCAGGCCGTGAACGCCGCATCAGCCAGGCTGCCGAGCGCGATCACCGCCTGCACGCCGGTCCCCACCAGCAGGGCGTCCAGCCAGCGGTTGCGATACGCGGCGATCGCCGGATCGTCGCGGTGCCGCTCGCCGCCGAACTGGCCGTACACGCTGTACGCGAAGGCGTTGATCAGGGTGTAGCTGCGCGCGATGCCGAGGCGGGCAAGGAAGCCCTGCAGCCGCTGGCCGGCCTCGCCCACGAGGATGCGCCTGACGATGGCCTCGTGGGCTCCCGGGTCCTGGCCGATGACCACCACCCGCGCGCTTCCATCGAGACGCCCGCGGTGAAAGATGGGGCCCCACTCGATCCGGAAGTCGGCCGGCGGGTAGGTCTCGGGGCCGGGGCAGTCGGCGACCAGCGAGGCGAAGGGCTCGTCGACGTACCCGCGATCGAACGGGGAGGTCATCGTTCGCTCTCCTCCATCAGGCCGGGTAGGCGGCGCGGAGCTCGTCCTTCAGCGCCTGGCCGAGATTGGGCTGGTCCGCGACACGGGACCAGTAGTCCCCGCCACCCACCAGGAGCTCGTCGAGCGGAACGCTCGTCGGCAGCAGCGCCCGGTCGGCCGCCGCCGCGGCGGCCGACATGTGCTCCTCCGGCGGCTCGTTGTCGAGCACCAGGGCGAACGTGTCGGCCGGTCCGACGCCCATGGCCTGCAACCGCCGCATCCCATGTTCCACGCGGTCCCGAAAGGCGGGCAGGTCGCCGAGCGCCTCGCGCAGCGCGCTGGTTGCCTCCGCAAGCCGCACGTCATTGATCGTCGAGGAGGGCGTCGCCAGCTGGAAGCAGGTGTCCAGGCCGCCCTCTGTCCAGGGCTCCAGCGGCTGGCCCGGATCCGCGTGGAGGTTCTCCATCAGGTCCCGTGCTCCGTACCGTGGGACACCGTGGACGGTGACGAGGCGGATGTCTCGCTCTGTGGCCCCGATCAGGCGCTCGAACGGGTCGCCATCCGTGCCTCCGATCACGAGCAGGTCGGCGAAGGCGCCCACCCGCAGGCTGCCGACGTGGGCGGCCCATCCCAGGATCGCCGAGGCATCCGAGGTCACCGCCCGCACCAGCCGCTCCGCGCTCAGCGGGACGCCCTGATCACGCGCCACGAACCGTGCGACCTTGAGCTCCTCGAGCAGGTTCTTGCTCCCCGAGGGAGACCAGTCGGAACCGATGGCAGAAGGGCACGCGCGAGGCAACCAGGTCCTTCACGCGCAGTGTCTGCCCGTAGAGGAGCAAGTTGCTGAACGGGCTCCACACGAGCTTGGCTCCGGCTTCGCGCAGCGCCCGCAGGTCGCCCGGCCCGAGCCCGAGACCGTGGATGCCCACGAGCGGCGGCTGCAGCAGGCCGTTGTCGCGGAGGTCGGTGTAGGTCTGCAGGGCAGGGTCGCCCGTACCCTCCGCGAGATGGTAGAAGTAGTCGCCGCCGAGACGCTGGCGCTTCTCGAGCGCGGCCCGGAACGCGGCAAGATCCTCGGCGCGCCGCCCCAGCGTCGGCACCAGCGTGGCCGACTCGGGCAACCGTGGGTCCTCCGTCGACTCGACGTTGCGCATGGCGCCGCGGAACGCGCCGTAGCCACCCTTGACCTGCGTCTTCATGCCCTGGCCCGTGGTCGTCCCACCGGCCAGCGCCTTGGCCTCCACGTAGCGGACGATCGCCTTGGCTGTCGGGGGCCAGCTGGCGAGGAGCTTGACGGGCAGCGAGACCTCGGCCTTCTTCGAGGCCACGTCCGCCCACTGGCTCCGGTCGTGGTACTGGCGGCGGGACCCGCCAGAGCGGGGCGATGTCATAGACGTAGTGGTTGTGGAGGTCGATGAGCCCCGGGAAGGATCGTCCCCTCGGTGCGCACGACCGGTGCGGTCCGGAGCCTGGCGGGCAATGCCTCGTCGGCAGCGACGATGGCCGCGATCCGGCCGCCGCGCACCGCCAGGCGTCCCGCGATGACGCCGC
The DNA here is from genome assembly GCA_963776355.1 of uncultured Chloroflexia bacterium. Lineage (GTDB taxonomy): Bacteria > Chloroflexota > Limnocylindria > Limnocylindrales > CSP1-4 > CTSoil-043. The sequence goes on from CAVZLU010000007.1 coordinate 115,571, forward strand.
GCCGGGTCATCGTCACGATGCGCCCCTCGAGGACGAACGTGGGGCCGGTGTCCTCGTCGACGAGGGCAAGGGGTGCATCTGCCGGCTGACTTTCCCCGGTGCCGGATCCGGGCGACCGCGGCAGCTGCATGCGGGACTCCCCTCAGTCCTGACCGCTCCTTGCCAAGGCTCGATCCTGATGCTAGACGACGCCCCCGTCCTCGGCAACCTGTGGGGTGAACGTCTGTGGATGAACGTCGACACCGGCGTCGAAGATTCACCGACGTCAACCGTTCCTTCATCTCCGTTCGGTTGATGGCCGGGCCGCCGCGTTGCAGACTCCGCTCGTCGCTCGCGATCAGACGCCGTACCGCAGCGCTCGGATGCGAGGACGAGAGCGCACGTTCCGGAGGTAGCGCGATGTCTCCTCGCACCGGCGTCGGGCCGCGCGGCGGATTCGCCGCGATGGCGCTCGCCGTCGCCCTGGTCGGCCTTGCGCCGGCCCTTCTTCCTGGCCCGCCGGCTTCGGCCGCTACGCCGTTCGCGATCTCCACGCCCTACCCTTCGGTCGTCATCGCGCCCGGCGCGAGCGTCTCGTTCGCGGTCACCGTCACGACGCCCGCCCCGGAACGGGTCGGTCTCGCCCTGTCCGGCGTGCCGGCGGGCTGGAAGGCGCTCATCCACGGCGGCGGAAACGTGATCGACGCGGTGGAGACGGGCGGGTCGGCGCCGCCATCGGTGACGGTGGACGTCACGCCGGCGACCACCGCGACGGGCACCTCGACGATCGTCCTGACCGCGACGGCGACCGAAGGCACCCGCCAGCTGCCGCTCCACATCCGGGCCGAGGCATCCGCCGCCGGGGACATCACGCTGACCACCGACTTCCCAAGCCTGCAAGGGCCCGCGACGCAGACGTTCAGCTTCAACCTGACGCTCTCCAACCAGTCGGCCCAGGACGTGACGTTCGCCGTCAACGCCCAGGGTCCCGACGGATGGACCGTGGCCGCAACCCTCACCGGACAGTCCCAGGCAGCCAGCGCTGTGGTCAAGGCGGGCCAGACCAGCGGGGTCACGGTATCGGCGCAGCCGCCCAGCGGAGTCGCGGCCGGCACCTACCCGATCCAGGTGGTCGCCACGGCGGGCGCGCAGCAGATCCCGGGAACGCTCCAGGTGGTCATCACCGGGAGCTACAGCCTCACGATGTCCACGCCGAACCAGGTCCTGAGCACGAGCGGCGTCGCGGGCCAGACCGCGAACCTCTCGCTGAGCCTGACGAACGACGGGACCGCGCCGATCACCAACGTCAAGCTCGACTCGACTCCGCCGAACGGGTGGACCGTCACCTTCGATCCGGCGACGATCGCGAGCGTGGACCCGGGCAAGACCCAGGCCGTCACGGCCCACATCGTCCCTTCCAGCGATGCCGTGGCCGGCGACTACGTCGTGACCATGAAGGCGAGCGGCGACAAGTCCACGAGCGCCAGCGTCGACATCCGCTTCACCGTCAACACCTCGCTCGAATGGGCGATCATCGGGATCGCCCTGATCGCCATCGTGGTGGTCGGCCTGTGGTGGGTCTTCCGGCGCTTCGGGCGTCGCTGAGGGGGGCGCCGGCGGGATGAGCGGGGACGGGATCGATGGGACCGCCGCCTCGGAGGAGGGCAGCGAACGCCTGCCCTCCATCCTGACGCGGGCGCTCACGAAGGCCTACGGCGACCTCGTCGCGGTCGACCACCTCGACCTCGAGGTTCAGGGCGGCGAGATCTTCGGGCTGCTCGGCCAGAACGGAGCCGGCAAGACGACCACGATCCTGATGCTCCTCGGGCTGACCGAGCCGACGTCGGGCGAAGTCAGCGTCATGGGGTTCGACCCGGCCCGCCACCCGCTCGAGGTGAAGCGACGCGTGGGCTACCTCCCCGACGCCGTCGGGTTCTACGGCAACCTGACCGGCCGCCAGAACCTCCGTTACACGGCACGCCTGAACGACCTGGGGGTCGGGAGGCCGAGCGGCGGATCGTCGAGGTCCTGGAGCTGGTCAACCTGCTCGACCGCGCCGACACCCGGGCCGACACCTATTCGCGCGGCATGCTGCAGCGGCTCGGGATCGCCGATGCGCTCCTCAAGGAGCCGGATGTCCTCGTCCTCGATGAGCCGACGACGGCCATCGACCCGCTCGGCGTGGTCGAGATCCTCGAGCTCCTGCGATCGCTTGCCCACGAGCGCGGCATCGCGATCCTCCTCTCGAGCCACCTCCTTAACCAGGTCCAGTCGACCTGCGACCGCGTCGGGATCTTCGCCGCCGGGCGGCTGATCGGAATTGGCACCGTCGTCGAGCTTGCCGGCCAGTTCGGCTTCCCGGCGGACGATCTCGAGCTCGCCCTCGACGTGGCGCCCGGGGAGGCGGAGCCGTTCGCGGACGTCCTCCGGACCGTGCCGGGGGTCCTCGAGGTGACCGTCGAGCACGGCATCCGCGACGAGCGGGCGTGGCTGCTCCGGACGGATGCCGAGGGCAGCGTCGATGCCATCACCCGCGGCGTCCTCGCGGCCACCGGCGACCGGCCTCTGGTCAGGATCGGACGCCGCCGCCTGGAGCTCGAGGCGATCTATCGGCGGGCGGTGGAGCGGGAGAGGGCTGACCGGCTGGGATCGCCGCGCGACCGACCGGCCGCCGGAACTGGGTCCGCGGCGTGAGCCGCTCGACCGTCGACCCGGCCCGCTCCATGCCGCCGGCAGGCCACCAGCGCGAGCGTCCGGCGGCGCGCGGCGCACCCGTCGCCCGACACCCGGCGGGCTGGGCCGTCGTCGCCCGCAAGGAGCTGGCCGACCACCTGCTCAGCGTCCGGTTCGTGATCCTCCTCGTCGTCCTCGGGGCGGCCGCGATCGTCCCCCTCTACTTCGCCGCCGACGCGATCCGCGCCGCCGCGTCCCAGGTGTCGGGAGCCAGCGCCATCTTCCTCGCCCTCTTCGTCCTGCCGCCGCAGACCGTGAGCGTGCCGCCCGTCTACGGCTTCATCGGGATCGTCGCCCCGCTCCTCGGCGTCGCCTTCTCGTTCGACGCCATCAATGCCGAGCGATCCGAGGGCACGCTCCCGCGCCTCGTCGCCCAGCCCATCCACCGCGACGCGATCATCACCGGAAAGTTCGTCGCCGGGCTGGCCGCGATCATGCTCGTGCTCGTCTCCGTCGTGCTGGTGATCTCCGGCTTCGGCATCGCCCGCCTGGGGATCGTCCCCGCCGCGAGCGAGGTGGAGCGCCTGGTCGCGTGGCTCCTGTTCACCATCGTCTGGGTCTCGCTGTGGCTGTCCTTCGGCCTCCTGCTCTCGGTCGTCATCCGGCGCGCCGCGACGGCCGCGCTCGCCGGGTTCGGTGTCTGGCTCCTGCTCCAGATCTTCGGCCAGCTGCTCGTGGGCCTGGTCACGCAGGTGGTTGCCCCCTACGCCACGGCGGCGACAGCCGAGGATGCCGTGGCGCTCAAGAACCTCTCCGACACGATCACCCGGATCGTCCCCCTGACGCTCTACCAGGAAGGGTCGCGCGTGCTCCTCAACCCGACCCAGACGACCGTCTCCACCCCGGCGACGCTGGAGCAGCTGCAGCAGTACCAGCAGCAGATCCCGACGCTCCTCTCACTCCAGCAGAGCGTCCTCCTCGTCTGGCCGCACGTGGTGATCCTCGTCGCCCTGACCGCGGCCTGCTTCGCGATCGCCTACATCAAGTTCATGCGCCAGGAGATCCGGGCCTGACGATCGCGCGACCCGGGGCGTTGCTCAGCCCTGCTCGGACTCGGCAAGGCAGTACAGCTGCCGCGCCCCGGAGACCCCCTTCAGCTCGTGGGCCCCGGCATCGACGAACACGAGCCCGGAGTCGGCGACGAGCTCCCGGGTGGTGGCCGACACGTAGACCTGTCCCGGCCCGGCGAGCGCCATGACCCGCGCGGCGACGTGGACCGCCAGCCCGCGGACGTCGCCGGAGCCGAGCTCGACTTCGCCGGTATGGATCCCGGCCCGAATTGCCAGCCCCAGCGACTTCGCCGCCAGGCAGATGGCCGCCGCCGCGCGGATTGCCCGCTCGGAGCCGTCGAACAGGGCGAGCACGCCGTCGCCCGTCGTCTTGACGAGCCGCCCCCGGAAGCGGTCGAGCTCGAACTGGATGCGCTCGTTGTGGACCGCGACGAGCTCCCGCCAGCGGGCCGGACCAAGCGACGCGGCGAGCGCGGTCGAGTCGACGATGTCGGTGAACAGCACGGCGCCGAGCACGCGCTGCGTCTTCTCGTCGATCCTGGCGAACGAGCGGACGCCGGCCACGTCGTAGGCCACGAACGCCTCGTCGCCGACCACCCAGCCGTCGTGACCGGGCGGGATCTCGAAGACCATGCCCGGCCCGATCTCGGTGGTCGTGCCGTCCTCCAGCCGGTTGACGAGCCGCCCGGCGATGCAGACGCCGACATGGTGGTACTGGCACAGGCTCGTGCCGGCGATCGGCTGGACGTGCTCCAGCCAGTGCCAGCCGGGCTCGAACACCATCCGGCCGATGACCAGGTCGTCGAGGTTGTAGATGTCGACCCGCCCGAACGGCGTGGGGCGGACCTCGTCGGGGTTGTCGAGCGACTTCGCCTGGAGACGGGCCACGGGTCAGTCCTCGCGGTACCGCGCCGTCACCGCGGGCCATCCGCTCGGGGGCGCGTGGGCCCGATGATGCGTCATCCGCCGCCGGGGCGGGTGCTGTGGCGTGGTTCCGCTCCTGCCGCCCGGAAATGCTCGTCGGGCGCCGCCGTCAGCCCTTGGGCTGGACGAGGGCCAGGACGTTCCGGTGCGGGTCCAGGAACCACGCCGCCCACGAGTGGCCCATGTCGGCGATTCCGCCCACCGTCACGGGCGCGGGGGCCTCGTACTCCTCGATGCGGACGCCTCGCGCCCGGAGGTCGGCGATGGCCGCCGGCAGGTCCGGCACGCGCCACGCCGCCTGGGTCTGGGTGTCGGACGTCCCGACGGAGCTCTCCGAGATCAGCAGCTGCGTCGCGCCGCCGCAGCGGAAGACGAGCCGATCCGGATCCTCCCGCAGGAGCTCCAGCCCCAGGGTGTCGCGGTAGAAGGTCCGGCTCGCCTCCAGGTCGGTGGAGAGCAGGATCGGAAACACGGGATGGTCGCTGAGCACGTGCGCGCCCTCCTTGCCGGTCACTCGATGGTCTCCCGGGCGGTTGCACCAGGGCCCGCGGTGATGCGTCGACCGGCGGGCAGGCCCCCGCGGGCGGATCCTCCTCCGGCGGGCGACCACGATAGGCTAGCCCGCGAGGGCAGGACGCGTGCCGCGAGACGGGCGAGTCGGCCCATCGTCGAGCAGGAGGGTGGCATGAGGCTGGTCGCGACGGAATACCTGTCACTCGACGGCGTCTTCGAGGAGCCGGGGCAGTGGTCGGGCCCGTTCTTCGACGACGACGCCGGGAAGTTCAAATGGGACGAGCTGATGGCGAGCGACGCCCTCCTGCTCGGCCGCAGGACGTACGAGGGGTTCGCGGCCGCGTGGCCGACCATGACCGGCACCGGCGACTTCGGCGTCCGCATGAACACCATGACCAAGTACGTCGTCTCGTCGACGCTCGAGAGCGTCGATTGGGCCGGCTCCACGCTGATGAGGGGCGACCCGGCAGAGGAGGTCCGCGTGCTGAAGGGAGCACCCGGCAGGGACCTCCTCCTCTCTGGAAGCGCCCGGCTCTTCAACGCGCTCATGCGCGAGAACCTGATCGACCTCTACCGCTTCATGCTCCATCCCATCGTGCTCGGGAAGGGCCGGCGCCTCTTCGCCGATGGGCCCGGCGGGATCACCCTCGACCTGGCCGGGACCCGGAGGCTCGGCTCGGGCATCGTCATCCTCGAGTACACGCCGGCCAGCCGGCCGTAGCGGTCCCCGGCTCGGGCGGGTCAGGCGGGCTGGGCCGTCGTCGACTCGGCCGGTCGATCGGCCGGTCGATAGGTCGCGATGACCACACCCGTGGTGCTCGTCGTCGAGTCGACGAGTCGCAGGCTGGCGCCGGGCCCGTCGTCCCGGAACAGGCGGCGCCCGGAACCCAGGACGAGCGGGTGCACGAGCAGGATGTACTCGTCGATGAGGTCGTGGCGCATCAGCGCCTGGACGAGCTCGCCGCTGCCGAGGATCACGATGTCCTTGCCCGGCCGCCGCCGGAGCTCGGCCACGGCCTCCGCGGCATCACCGGGAAGGAGCACCGCGTTCTTCCAGGCGAGCGGCTCCTCGAGCGTCCGCGACGCAACGTACTTGAGGCTGTTGTCGAGGACGTCCGTGAAGGGGTTGCCCGTCTGGCCGGGCCAGAACGCGTGGAAGTCCTCGTAGGTCCGGCGACCGAACAGGAGGCCGCCGGTATTGCCCATGCCCTCCTGGGCGGCCCTGCCGATCGCCGGATCGGAGTACGGCACGGCCCAGCCGCCGTGCGCGAACCCGTCGCGGCGATCCTCGTCCGGACGTCCCGGGGCCTGCATGACCCCGTCGAGGGTCACGCTCTCGAAGGCGACGATCCTGGTCATGGCGGTGCTCCTTCCGTGCGGTCGCCCTGCGTCGGATGCCCGGCCCTCAGGACATGCTCCAGGCCGACGGCGAACCAGGGCGTGAAGTCGCCCGGGGACGTGTCCAGGTCGCGTCGCAGGTCGTCGAGCGCGACGAACCTGACATCGGAGACCTCATCCGGATCCGCTGCGATGGTGACATCACCCCGGACGTAGCCGACCAGCACCGTGTCGTCCTCGCGCTCGACAAGCGGCGAGGTCTCATCGGCCGCCATGTACCTGAACGACCCCACCGCCTGCAGCGTGGCGTTGACCCCGAGCTCGAGCTGGACCCGGCGCTGGGCGGCGATCACCGCGTCGGCGCCGGGCGGTGGGTGGCTGCAGCACGAGTTCGACCAGCGGCCGCCGAAGTGATACTTGGAGACTGCCCGGCGCTGCAGGAGCAGGCGTCCCGCCTCGTCGAAGAGGAACACCGAGAAGCCGCGGTGGAGCCTTCCCGGCGCTTCGTGGGCCTCGCGCTTCCCGAGGCTGCCGATGGATCGTCCGTCCTCGTCGAGGAGCTCGACCGTATCCCACGCGCCGCCTGGTTCCACGAGCGCTCGCCCTCTCGACCCGGACCTCTCGGCAGCCCGCGCGGACGGTGTCGCCGGCCGCGCGCACGCGCTACATCATCGGGCTGACGAGCTGGAAGTAGTTGTTGTCGGGGTCCGAGAACGTGGCGATCCAGCCTTCGCTCGAGTCGCCCATCTGGTACGGCTCCCGGACGACCGTCGCCCCGGCCGCCTTGAGGCGCTCGAAGTCGGCCTTGACGTCGGGGCTCTCGATGTTCCAGATCAGCCTGCCCGGCTGCGCGTTGCTGCCGGTGACCTGATCATGCGGCAAGACGCTGACAAAGCCGCTGCCGATCTGCCACCCGCTGAACTCGCCGTCGCTCCAGCCGGGCGCGCCGAAGAGTTTCGTGTAAAAGTCCTTCAGGCGCTGCGGATCCGCGGTGCCGATCAGGATGCTGTTCAAGTTCATGTCGTCTCCACGCTGGTCCCCCGACTGGCTGGGACGCCGACCCGATGGGAAACCCGAGTATGCGCGCAGGCGTATCTCGCGTCGCGAACGAGGTCCGTCGAGCGGACACGAGCTCGCAAGAGGAGTCCCGCATGAAGTTCGGCCTCCAGATCTACTCGTTCACCTGGCCCGGCGGAACCGAGGAGATCGGCCCGACCTTCGCCCGGGCGGTCCGCGCAGCCGACGACGTGGGCTTCGACTCGATCTGGGTCATGGACCATTTCTGGCAGATCGGCGGGCCGGGATCCGAGCTCCAGCCCATGCTCGAGGGGTGGACCACGCTCGGGTTCGCCGCCGCCCACTCCCGGCGCGCGCGGCTCGGGTTGATGGTGGGCGGCGTCCACTACCGCAATCCGGGCCTCTGGATCAAGGCCGCGACCACGCTCGACGTCCTCTCCGGAGGACGGGCCTGGCTCGGCATCGGCGCCGCCTGGAACCAGGCCGAGTCGGAAGGGTTGGGCTTCCCGTTCCCGCCGCTCGCCGAGCGCTTCGAGATGCTCGAAGACACCCTCCAGATGGCCAACGGGATGTGGCATGGCGAGCGCGGCTCGGAGGAGGAGCTCCGCGGCCGCCGGTTCCATGCCACCCGCCTCCTGAACGTCCCCCAGTCGATCTCCCGGCCGCGCATCCCGATCATGATCGGGGGCGGCGGGGAGAAGCGGACCCTGCGCCTCGTGGCGCAGTACGCCGACGCCTCGAACATGTTCGGCGGTCCCGCCCAGCTCCTGCCGAAGTACGCGATCCTGGCGGAGCACTGCGAGGCCGTCGGTCGCGACTTCGCCGAGATCGAGCGGTCGAACCTCCAGGGGGTCAGCCTGGCCCGGCCGAATGCCTGGGGCGCGCCCCCCGAGTCGGCAGGTCAGGTCGTCGAACGGTTCGGCCGCCTTGCCGAGGCGGGCGTCCAGCACGTCATCATCAGCAGCGATGAGGTCCACGACCCGGCCACGATCGAGCTGCTCGGGCGCGACGTCCTGCCCCAGCTTCGGGACGTCGTGGCCGCCGACCCGCGGACCGTCGGCGGCTGATCAGCCCGCGAACTCGTCGGGCGGCACTCGCCTCGCGATCAGCTCGGCGACCCAGGTTCGAAGTCGATCGAGATGCTCGGCGTAGTGGTCGCTGCCCGACTTGCGAATCCACCAGGCGGCTTCGTCGGTCGGGGAGTCGAGGAGGTGCCACTCCGCGACCATCCTCGACCGACCGGAGGTTGCCTGGACCCAGACGACGTCCCAGGGCTGGCCGTCCATGGCCGCCAGCAGGTCCGCGTTCAGGGCATCGATGTCGATGTCGTGACCGGCATAGGTTCCGGCGGCGATCCGCTCGAACTGGATCTCGGCCTCGGCGAGCCACGTTCCCAGGTGGGCGACGACATCGCGGACGGTCCAGTCCGGATCGCGCTGGTAGCCCGGCTCGAGGCATTCCTCCGGGGTCAGCGAACGGACGAGATCCGCGATCTCGTACCAGCCGTTGCGTTCGGCCTCGATCTCGCGGGCATACGGATGGCCCGGAGGCCGGCCCGGCATCGAGACCTCAGGGGCGCTCATGTGGCGGCCTCTTCAGGGCTCAGTGCAAGTGCCGCTCCCAGCCCGCCGGCACCCGGCCCGCCGGTCCGGGCACGGGCTGGTCGGTCGGGTGGTGGCGCGGCGGGGTCAGGACGGGGCCGTCGACGGCCTGCTCGGCCGCGTAGTCCCAGAACCAGTCCTCGCCCGGCTCGAAGCTCTGGATGACCGGATGCCGCTCCGCGGCCGCGTGCCGGCTCGCATGCTGCGACGGCGACGAGTCGCAGCAACCGACATGTCCGCAGTGCGCGCAGCGACGCAGGTGGAACCACCAGCCACCGGAGGCGAGGCACTCGACGCAGCCCGGACCGCTCGGGGGGACCTCGGGATCGATGTCGTGGGCATCCGCCATCGCCTTCACCTCATCCAGGATCCCGGGCTATTGATCGTCCGTACGGTGCACCGGCGACCGAAGGGCCACCGGGTCGCCAAGCCACGAGGTGGCCGGCGTGGCCCAGTATCGCGCCATTGCCTCCAGGCGCTGCGCGTAGGTCGCCCGGGCCGCCTCGAATGCCGGCCAGGCGACGTCGCGGGCCCTGAGCGTGTACCCCACCTCCTCCAGTCGATCGCACGCCGCGTCGAAGTCCGAGCGTTCAAGGCTCCCGTGCTCCCCGTTGCGGAAGCCGAGATTGAAGATGTCCTCGACCAGGTGCGTGCCGACCCGCTTGAAGAGCTTGGCTTCGCCTGTCGAGGGTCCCTCGATCGTGGTGAGGACCAGGCTGGCCGCATCGAGCACGGTCCCCAGGGCGCTGAGCCAGGACAGGTTGTCGTGGCTCGAGCGAAAGAAGCCGAGCAGCGGGTAGGCAACGTGCGAGTCGAGGACCTCGACCGCCCAGCGCTCCCAGTCGATGAACAGCTCCGGCAGCCGGCCGACGAGATGGAGCTGGGCATAGGTCTCGAGGAGGGTGACCGCCGAGGGTGGTGCGCCGGCCGCGGCCTGCAGGGCCACGACCTGGATCTCCCGGCGCTGGTAGGAGCCGTAGAGCGAGAACAGGAAGGTCACCACGAGGGCGACGACACCTAGGCCGCTGGCGGCGGCGGTGGTGACGATGATCCGGGCCGCCATCCCCTCGGCAACGATGTCCCCGAACCCGAGGGTCAGCACCGATGTGGCCGCGAAGTAGAGGGTGCTGCCGAGGTCGGGCGGCACCGGTCGCAGCTCGTCGCGCAGGGCGAACAGGAGCAGCCCGTACCCAAGGATCAGGCCGCTGAGCCAGGCCGCGAGCAGGCCGATCGTCGCCGCCGGCGCGAAGAGCCCGAGCAGCTGGTCGTTGGAACGGCCCCCGTCGTTGCTCCGGATGGCCCGCAGACCACGCCAGGAACCCCGGACGAAGTAGCGGCCGATGCGAAACCAGCCCGGCGTGGGGCGGGGCACGACGACGGTCTCGAACAGGTCCCAGAACGTCAGCGCCAGCAGGAAGATGCCCAGGACGAAGGCCGCGGCTTCCATCGGTCCGCCGATCATCCCACGCGCGCCCCCCGGATCGCCAACCCGTTGCCTGTCGTACTGTCGCCGGCATCACCGCACCCATCGGAGGAGGCAGGCGTGGAGACCATCGGGATCGTGCTCAACGTGGGGGAGGGCCAGGTCGCCGAGTTCGAGCGGGGGTTCCGGGAGATGGAGGCTCCCGTCTGGGCGGACCTCCACGCGCGGGGCGTGCTCGTCGGCGCAACCCTCACCCGGCTCGAGATCAGCACCCAGGCGCGGGACGGGGCGGCGCAGTACCTCGTCGTGGCGATCTTCGCGACGGACGAGGGCCACCACCTCCACGACAGCGACCCGCGCTTCGAGGCGTGGAACAAGCGCGCCGACGCCTACCAGGTCGCGGAGCCGCTCGTGTTCGGCGGGGGGACGATCATCACTGTCGGCCCGTGGGGCGACGCGTGATCGCCGGGGTTCCCGCGTAGCCGACCCGCCCTGACGGGAGCGGTCGCCCTCCCCGCCCGGGGCCCCGCCCCCATGGGCGAGGAACGCCCGGACCGATCCCGGCCCGGGCGCTCGATCTCGATCCGGTCCGCGCGCCTACTTGAAGACGAGCGTCCCACCCTCCGCGAGGGTGATCGTGAGCTGGCCGCCCTCGATGGCGTAGCTCGAGGCGTTGCTGAGGCCCAGGACGTAGAGGTCCGCGAGCGACCCCTCGGCGCAGGCGGCCATCGTCGACGGTCCCAGGACGAGCGTCATGCCACCCGACGAGGTCGTCGAGTAGGTGCCCGCCACCTGGTTGCAGTCGGCCTTGGCCTGGAACGACCCATCGGTCTTGAACTCGATCGTGTAGTTGGCCTGCTCAGCGTCGGGGACGACGCCCTGGAACGCCGGAACCTTCTCGGTGACGGCGGTGAGCTGCCAGGCCTTGCCCGTGAGGCCGGCGGCCGGGCTCGCGCCCGGCGCCGTCGATGGCGCGGTGGTCGCGGACGGGGCCGCGGCGCTCGCCGCGGGGGCCGTCCCGGCGGCGAACGTCAGGGTGCCGCCGTCCTTGAGGGTGAGCGTGAGGGTGTCGTTGGCGATCGCGTAGGACGTGGCCGTGCTCAAGGCATGGGTGTAGAGGTCGCCGAGCGAGCCCTCGCCGCAGAACACCAGGGTCGACGGGCCCGGCGTGATCGTGATGCTGCTGGATCCGCTGGTGGCGTACGACCCGCCGACTACGTTGCAGTCGGCCGTCGCGTTGAACGTGCTGTCGCTATTGAAGACGATCGTGTACTTGGACTGGTCCGCGGCAGGGACGACGCCCTGGAACGCCGGGGTCTTCTCGGTGATCGCGGTGAGCTGCCAGGTCTTGCCCGTCAAGCCGCCGCCGCTGCCACCACTGCTCGAGCACGCCCCGACGACGACCGTCACGGCGACGGCCAGGGCGAGGAGGTGAATCTTCGCATGGAGCTCCTTCGTCCCGAGGACTCTCGCGCTCCCGCGCCAGTCTGGGAAGCGCATGCGGGCAGTCTATCGGCGGGAGCCGCCGGGGCACCGCGGCCCCCTGCCGCCGCGGGTGCGCCGCCGGGGCACGGCTCCCCTCGCCCTCGTGGGCGCCGCCGCGGCTTCGGACCTCTCGCCCGCGGGCTGACGGACTGGCAGCCGCGGGACGCTCCTATCGGAATCGACGCCGTTCCGATACGCTCCCGCGCACACCCAAGCTGGAGGGCGGGACGGTGGTGTGCGCGAGCTGCGGCACCGACAACAAGGCCGGGCGGCGCTTCTGCGTCGAATGCGGGGCGGCGCTCGCCGCCGCCTGCCCCTCGTGCGGCGCCGCGGTCGAGCCGGGCGAGAAGTTCTGCGGCTCGTGCGGGATCCGCCTCGGCCCGGAGGCCGGGGTCCAGCCCGGCTCCGCCGGCCCAGTGGCACCCGATGCCGGGCCGATCGCCGAGCGGCGCCTCGTCTCGATCGTCTTCGCCGACCTCGTGGGCTTCACCTCGCTCGCCGAGGGGCGCGACGCGGAGGAGACGCGCGAGCTCCTCGCCCGCTATTTCGAGCTGGCCAGGGACGTCGTCCGGCGCCACGGCGGCACCGTCGAGAAGTTCATCGGGGACGCGGTGATGGCCGTCTGGGGGGCGCCGGTCGCCCGCGAGGACGACGCCGAGCGCGCGGTCCGGGCTGCCCTCGACCTGGTCGACGCCGTCCACGCCCTGGGACCGGGCGTCGAGGCGCGGGCGGGGGTCCTCACCGGTGAGGCGGCCGTGACGCTGGGGGCAACGGACCAGGGGATCGTCGCCGGGGACCTGGTGAACACGGCCTCCCGGCTCCAGGCGGCGGCCGCCCCGGGCAGCGTCCTCGTCGGCGAGGCGACCCAGCGAGCGGCCAGTCGCGCCGTCGCCTTCGAGTCCGCCGGCGACCAGTCGCTGCGCGGGAAGGCCCTGCCGGTGCCGGCCTGGCGCGCCAGGCGCGTCATCGCCCGGGTGGGCGGACGCGACCGCGGCGACCTCCTCGAGGCGCCGTTCGTAGGCCGCGACGACGAGCTCCGGTTCCTGAAGGATCTGTACCACGCGACCTCGCGGGAGCGGCGGGCGCGGCTGGTGTCGGTCTTCGGCCCGGCCGGGATCGGCAAGACGCGCCTCGCCCGCGAGTTCCTGCACTACGTCGACGGCCTGGCCGAGGACGTCTGGTGGCACGAGGGGCGCTCCCCCGCGTACGGCGAGGGGATCAGCTTCTGGGCGCTGGGCGAGATGGTGCGACGCCGCTGCGGCCTCGCCGAGGGCGACGACGAGGCCACCACCCGCGACCGCGTGGCGGCGACGCTCGCCGAGCACGTCCCGGACGCCGAGGAGCGGCGCTGGCTCGGCGAAGCCCTCCTCGCCCTGCTCGGCGTCGAGTCGCGGGCGGATGCCGACGAGCTCTTCGGCGCCTGGCGCACCTTCTTCGAGCGCCTGGCGGCCTCGTTCCCGGTGGTCCTCGTCTTCGAGGACTTCCACTTCGCCGACACGGGGCTCCTCGACTTCGTCGACCACCTGCTCGAATGGTCCCGCGGGATGCCGATCTACGTCCTCACGCTGGCCCGCCCCGAGCTCCTCGAGCGCCGCCCGGACTGGGGCGCGGGCAAGCGCAACTTCGTCAGCCTGAGCCTGGAGCCCCTGCCCGGGCCGGCGATGCGGGAGCTGCTGCGGGGCCTCGTCCCCGGCCTGCCCGAGCCGGCCGCGAAGGCGATCGTCGCCCGCGCCGACGGGATCCCCCTCTACGCCGTCGAGACGGTGCGGATGCTCCTGGCCGAGGGCCGCCTCGCGCTGGAGGGTGACGTCTACCAGCCGACCGGCGACCTGGCGCGCCTGGCGGTCCCCGAGACGCTGACGGCGCTGATCGGCAGCCGCCTCGACGCGCTGGAGCCCGCGGAGCGAGCGCTGCTCCAGACGGCGGCCGTCCTGGGCCAGAGCTTCGCACCGGCAGCCCTGGCGGCGGTGAGCGAGCTCGACGAGGCGACCCTGGCGCCGCAGCTCCGGACCCTGGTCCGCCGCGAGATGCTCGTGGTGGACGGCGATCCGCGGAGCCCCGAGCGGGGCCAGTACGCGTTCGTCCAGGCGCTGATCCGCGAGGTCGCCTACGGCACGCTCGCCCGGCGCGAGCGCAAGGCCCGCCACCTCGCGGCGGCGCGCCACCTGGAGGGCCTGGGCTCGGACGAGCTGGCCGGCGCGCTCGCGGGCCATTATCTCGCCGCTCATGCGAACGCCGCCGAGGGACCCGAGGCCGACGCCCTCGCGGGCCAGGCGCGCCTGGCGCTCCGGGGCGCCGCCGAGCGGGCGGCCGCGCTCGGGTCACACGAGCAGGCGGTGACGTTCCTTGAGCAGGCCCTGACGGTGACGTCAGACGCGGGCGAAGAGGCGGAGCTCCTGGACCGGGCCGGGAGGAAGCCACTGCTGCGGCGCACTATGCAACCGCCGAGGACCTCCTGCGGCAGGCGCTCGAACGGCGCCGGGCGGCCGGTGACGGGAGGGCCACGGCGAGGACGCTGACCCTTCTCGCCCGGGCGCTGCTTCTGGCCCGCCTGCCCGAACGCGCCCTCGAGCTTCTCGAGCCGGCCGTCGAGGAGCTCCGGCACCTGGCCCCCGACCCGGCGTTCGTGGCCCTCGAGGCCCAGCTCAGCCGGGCGTTCTTCCTGCACGAGGACAACCGGCGCGCGCTCGACGTCCTGGAGCCCGTCCTCGAGGCCGCCGAGCACGCCGACCTGCGGGACGTGCTCGCCGACGCGCTCGTCACGCGTGGGTCCGCGCTCTCCTCTCTCGGGCGCCTTCAGGAGGGCCTTGGGGTCATCGAGGTCGGGGAGCGGCTCGCCCGGGCGAACGGGTTCAGCTACACGGTGATGCGGGCGATCAACAACCGCGCCGGTTCGCTGTTCGAGTTCGACGTGCAGGCCGCGATCGACCTGTGTCGGGACGGCATGGCCCTCGCCCGGCGAATTGGCGATCGCACGGCGCTCTTCAGCATGCGGGCACTCCTCGGCTGGGCGCAGCAGATCTCGGGCGATCTCGACGGTGCCCTCGCCTCGTTCGAGGCTGGCCTGGCCGACGAGCCAGAGCCGGCCGATGCTCTCATCCTCCTCGACGGTGTCATCGTCGTCCGGGCCGTCCGCGGCGAGCCGGTCGCGGACCTCCTCGCCGAGCTCGAGCGCCTCGCGGCGGGCATGACCGACTGGAACGTGCTCTGGACGACGGTCGACGCCCCGGCCTGGAGCGCGTTCTGCGAGGGCCGCTTCGACGACGCGGGGCGGCGCTGGCGGGAGGGCGCCGCGCGGAACCCGGTGACAGCCACCGCCTGGCTCCACCAGGCGGCCGGGATCGCGCTGCTGCAGGGTCAGGCGGAGGTCGCCGCGGCCGACCTCGCGGCCCTGGACGCGAGCGGGTTCCATACGCCGTTCCTCGAGCTCCAGCGCCGCCGCATCCGCGCCGGGCTGGCCGCGCTCGAAGGACGTGCCCCGGAGAGCGCGCGCGGCTACCGTGACGTACTCGGGGAGATGGTCGACCGCGGCTATGCCTGGGACAACGCTCTCGCGACCGTCGAGATGGCGACGCTCCTCGGTCCCGCCGAGCCGGAGGTGGTGGCCGCCGCGGCCGTCGCGAGGGCGACGCTCGAACGGATGCGCGCGCGGCCCTTCCTGGAGCGCCTCGACGCCGCGCTGGCCGAGCGGGCCGGTGGAGCCCGCACAGCCCGGAAAGGCGAGTGCTGGGGCTCCCGAGCCCCGCCGCCAACGCCACCTCTCCGGTGGCCGGGGCAGACACATCGGTCTCCGCTTCCTGATCGACGCGGTCGGCCCGCCGCTCAGTCCGACGGATCCCGATGTCCGGGCCGCCGGGAGGCGGCGCGCGAAATCCTCGTGCGGCTCGGGGCGGTGCGGTTCGGCGTGGCAACGAACGCTCGTACTGCCTTGTTGCCGCACCGCACCAAGGAGGGACGAGCGCGAGAGCCCTGGCGCCGGCGGGAGCGCGAGCCGCGAGCCGGTCGTGAGCCTCCGCCCGTGGGTATGCTCGCCGCCATGGAAGACGGGCAGTCCGCACAGCGGCAGAGCTCCCTCCGGCGCCTGGCGGCCTGGGCTCCGGCGATCGCCTGGGCAGGGCTGATCTTCGCGTTCTCTGCCCAGCCGGGACTGCGGTTCGTGCCGGACGACGGGCTCGACTTCGTGGTGCGCAAGCTCGGGCACATGGCGGTGTACGGCATCCTGGCCCTCCTGCTGTGGCGAGCCGTGGCGACGACGACGGCGCGGCGCTGGCCATGGGCCTGGGCAGTCGCCATCGCCGTCCTCTACGCGATCACGGACGAGCTGCACCAGGCGTTCGTCGCCACGCGCCATCCGTCTCCGGTCGACGTCGGCATCGACGCCGCCGGCGCGCTCATCGCCGTCGGGACCGTCGCGGTGGCAGCAACCGCGGGCAACCGGGTGCGACGATCCTGAACGAGGCCATCGGGCCGAGTCCGATGCAGCGACGGCAGGCGCCCCGGCCCTGACGTCCCGCGGAGGGTCCGTGCGCCGCGACGATCCGCCGCCCGCGTTGACGACTCATGTCTCGACGGGCCTCCTGCTGTACCCTCGCCCCTCACGTCGCATCGGAGCACAGGGTGGTCTGCTCGAACTGCGGGACGGAGAACCGACCGGGACGGAAGTTCTGTGGCGGCTGCGCGGCGCCGCTGGCGCTGCTCTGCCCGTCGTGCGGCGCCCCGAACGAGCCGGACATGCGCTTCTGCGGCGAGTGCGCGTCGCCGCTCCTGGCCGGGTCCACCCCCTCCCCCGCCGTGACCGCCCGCTCCGGCCCTGCGGGCGCGGGGGCGACGCCCGTCGCCGAACGCCGCCTCGTGACGGTCCTCTTCGCCGACCTCGTGGGGTTCACGACGCTCGCCGAGGACCGCGACGCGGAGGACACCCGCGAGCTCCTCTCGCGCTACTTCGACCTCTCGCGCGACATCATCGGCCGCTATGGCGGGACGGTGGAGAAGTTCATCGGCGACGCGGTCATGGCCGTGTGGGGGGCGCCGGTCGCCCACGAGGACGACGCCGAGCGCGCCGTTCGAGCGGCCCTCGACCTCGTCGCCGCCGTGCCGACGCTCGGGCCGTCGATCGAGGCCCGCGCCGGCGTCCTGACCGGGGAGGCCGCGGTCACGATCGGGGCCACGAACCAGGGGATGGTGGCCGGCGACCTCGTCAACACGGCGTCCCGTCTCCAGTCCGTGGCCGTCGCGGGCACCGTGCTCGTGGGAGAGGCGACCCAGCGGGCCGCGGCCGCCGCGATCGCCTTCGAGCCCGCGGGCGAGCAGGCGCTGAAGGGGAAGGCCGCGCCCGTCGCGGCCTGGCAGGCCCTCCGTGTCGTGGCCGAGCGGGGTGGTCGCAGGCGGGCAGGGGCGCTGGAGGCTCCCTTCGTCGGTCGCGACGACGAGCTGCGCCTGCTCAAGGACCTCTTCCACGCCACGAGCCGGGAGGGGCGAGCACGCCTCGTGTCGATCACCGGACCGGGAGGCATCGGCAAGACACGCCTCGCCTGGGAGTTCACCAAGTACCTCGACGGCCTGGTCGAGAACGTCTGGTGGCATGACGGCCGCAGCCCGGCCTATGGCGACGGGATCAGCTTCTGGGCCCTGGGCGAGATGGTCCGCGAGCGTGCGCGTCTGCTCGAGACGGACGACGAGCCCACGACAAGAGCGAGGATCGCCGAGACCCTCGCGACCCACGTCCCCGACCCCGAGGAGCGGCGCTGGATCGAGACGGCGCTGCTCGCCCTCCTCGGCATCGAATCGGGCATCAGCTCGGAGCAGCTGTTCGGGGCCTGGCGGACCTTCTTCGAGCGGCTGGCGGCGACGGCCCCGGTCGTGATGGTCTTCGAGGACTTCCACCATGCCGACGCCGGCCTGATCGACTTCGTCGACCACCTGGCGGAATGGTCCCGGAGCCACCGGATCTACGTCGTCACCCTCTCCCGCCCCGAGCTCATGGAGAAGCGCCCCGACTGGGGCGCCGGGAAGCGCAACTTCACCTCGATCTACCTCGAGCCGCTGCCCGAGCCGGCGATGCGGGCCCTCCTGGCCGGCCTCGTGCCGGGGCTGCCGGAGTCCGCGGTCGTCGCGATCGTCGCCCGCGCGGACGGGGTCCCGCTCTACGCCGTCGAGACCGTGCGGATGCTCCTGGCCGACGGGCGGCTGGCCCTCGAGGATGGCGCCTACCACCCGGTGGGCGACCTGGCCCACCTCGCGGTGCCCGAGACCCTGACGGCGCTCATCGCCTCCCGCCTCGACGGGCTCGCCCCCGAGGAGCGGGCCCTCGTCTCCGATGCTGCCGTCCTCGGTCAGTCCTTCAGCCTGTCCGGCCTCGCGGCCGTCGCGGGGATCGCCGAAGCCGAGCTCGAGCCCCGCCTGCGCGCGTTCGTCCGCCGCGAGCTCCTGGCCCTCGAGGCCGACCCGCGGAGCCCCGAACGCGGGCAGTACGCCTTCGTCCAGGCGCTCATCCGCGAGGTGGCCTACAACACCCTCGCCCGGGCGGACCGCAAGCGGCTTCACCTCGCCGCCGCCCGGTACTTCGACACGCTCGAGAGTGACGAGCTCGCGGGCGGCCTCGCCGGCCACTATCTCGCGGCCCAGCAGAATGCCGCCGAGGGGCCCGAGGCCGACGCCCTCGCGGCCCAGGCCCGGATCGCCCTCCGCGCCGCGGCCGAGCGGGCGATCGCGCTGGGCTCCCACGACCAGGCCCTGGCCCTGCTGCAGCAGGCCCTCACCGTGACGCACGACCCCGGTGAGGAAGCCGAGCTCCTCGAGCGCGCCGGCGAATCGGCCTCCGCGGGCGCCCACCACGACCAGGCCGACGCGCTGCTCCGGCGCGCCATCGAGCTGCAGCGCGAACGCGGCGATCGGCCGGCCACGGTCCGGGTCACCGCCGCCCTCGCCCGGGCGCGGCTGGGACCGTTCCGGACCGAGCAGGCCCTCGCGCTCCTCGAACCGGCGGCCGACGAGTTCGCCGATCTCGGCGCCGACACGGCGTTCGTGGCCCTCCTCGGCCAGCTCGCGCGGGCATGCATGATGACTGGCGAGACGGAACGCGCGATCGAGGTGGCAGACCGCGTCCTGGCCGCGGCCGAGCGGGCCGACCTCGTGGCCCTGGTCGCGGACGCGCTGGTGACGAAGGGGACGGCGCTCGGGGGGCTCGGCCGCGGATACGAGGGGCTGGGGGAGATCGAGACGGGCATGCACCTCGCCGAACGGCACGGCTTCGCGATCACCTCGATACGGGCCCGGATCAACCGGGGCTGGCTCCTGAGCCCGGGCGATCCGCGCGAGGCGCTCGAGAACGACCGCGTCGGCCTCGCCGAGGCGAGGCGCCTCGGCCAGCGCGGCTTCTCCGTCGTGTTCCTCACGAACGCCGCCGTGAACGCCCGGTGGACGGGCGACTGGGATTGGGCCCTCCAGGAGCTCGAAGAGCTGCTGGCCGGCGACGTCGAGCGCGAGGGTCGGATCATCGGCCTCGCTGCGGCGATCCAGATCCGCGCCCTGAGGGGCGACCCGGTGGCCGAGAGCCTCGCCGAGGTTGAACGCCTCGCCAGGGACGCCTCGGATCGCCAGATCCAGGTCAACGTCATGACCGCCGGCGCGGCGTCGTTCCTGAGCCGCGGAGACCTCCTCGAGACAGCCGAGGCCTACCGGCGCGCCGCCGCGTTCACCACGGGAGGTACGCCGGACTCCCTCGACTTCGCCGCGCGTGCCGCCCTCCGCGCCGGCGATCCCGCGTCGGCCGCCGCCGACCTCGCCGGACTCGAAGATACGGGGGCGCGCGGGCCGGCCATCGATGCCCGCCGGCTGGCGATCCAGGCGGGCCTCGCGGCGCTCGACGGCCGCGTTGCGGATGCCCTCGCCCTCTATCGCGACGCCATCCGCGGCTTCCGTGATTCCGGGCTGCCCCTCGACGAGGCCCTGACGGCGATCGAGATGGCGACGCTGCTCGACCCGGCGGAGCCGGAGGTCCGGGCCGCCGTGGACGCCGGGCGCGAGATCCTCGAGCGGCTGGGCGCACGCCCCCTGCTGGAGCAGCTCGAGGCCGCGGTGGTGGCATCGGCAGGGGCGGCGGCGGCAGGCTCGGCCGGCCCCGCCCGAGGCCCCTCCGCGCCGCCGGGCAGACCGCCGGCGACACCTGCGCGACAGGACCCGATCGCGGCGACGTAGCGCGCGCGGCGATCGCCGTACCACGACGAGGAGGTGGCAGCCATGAGCGTTCGGCGGCTCCGCGAGATCCCGGGATTCAACATCGATCGGGTGGCGGCGGCCGCCGGTGACGACCCCGATGTCCTGCGCCTGGAGAACCTGGACACGGACCTGCGACCTCCCGCCGCGGCGATCGCCGCCACGCGCCGCGCCCTCGACGAGGATGAGGCGAACAGCTGGCTGCCGTTCACCGGCCGCGACGACCTCAAGGATGCGATCGCCGCCTACATCGAGCGCCGTGGCGGACCCCGCTACGACGGGCGGCGCGAGATCGTGATCACCTGCGGCGAGGGTGACGCGATGCTCGACGCGCTCTTCTGCCTGCTGGATCCCGGCGACGAGGTCATCCTGACCGACCCGACCTACGCCGGGATGATCAACCGCGTGAGGCTGGTCGGCGCCGTGCCCCGCCTGGCCAGGCTGCAGGTGATCCACGATGAGTGGCGGCTCGACCTCGACGCTCTGCGGGCGGCTGCGAGCGATCGGACACGGGTCGTGTTCATCAACAACGCCTCGTTCCCGACGGGCTGGGTGGCGAGCGACGAGGAGTGGTCGGCGATCGCCGAGCTCTGCCGCGACCGCGACCTGCGGCTCCTGTACTGGGGCGGCTTCGAGGGCGTGCTCTTCGACGGTCGGTCGGTTGTCCACCCGGCTGCGCTGCCCGGGATGCGCGACCGGACGGTCATCGTGGGGGCACCGTCGCTCGAGCAGCGCATGATTGCCTGGAGGGTCGGCTGGGTCGTCGCCCCGGGCGACCTGGTGAACGACGTCTCGCGCGTCCACATCTACAACGGCCTCGTGAGCAGCGGGTTCGCCCAGGTCGGGGTGCGCGCCGCCCTGGCCGAGCCGCCCGGGGACCTGGCCGCGGCGAACGCCGAGTGGCAGCGGCGACGCGACGAGACGCTCCGCCAGCTCGACGGCCTCCCCGTCGTCCGGCCCGCCGGTGCCTGGTCCCTTCTCCTCGACGCGGCCGCGCTCGGCCTGGACTGCCAGGCCGTCTCCGACTGCCTGCTTGCCCGGAAGGTCGCCGCGACGCCGATGCGGGGCTGGGGCGGCGAGGTCGCCGAGCGACACGTGCGCTTCGTCTTCAGCAACGAGCCGGTGGAGCGACTCCGACTGCTCGGCGATCGAGTCCGGGCGGCGCTCGACCTCGCCCGGGCAACGTCATGAGCCAGCCCAGCCCCGACCGCGACGTCATGAGCCAACCCGGCCACGACCGCGTCCCTCGGCCCCTGGCCTCCTCCGTCGTCGAGGTCATCGGCGACACCCCGGTCGTGGAGCTCAGCCGGCTGACCCGTGGCCTCCCCGGGCGCATCGTGGCCAAGCTCGACTACCTGAACCCCGGGTTCTCGAAGAAGGACCGGATCGCCCGGGAGATGATCGACGAGGCGCTCGAGGCCGGCGAGCTGCGGCCGGGCCAGGCCGTCATCGAGCTCACGAGCGGGAACACGGGCACCGGCCTCGCCATCGTCTGCGCGGTTCGCGGCCATCCGTTCGTGGCCGTCATGTCGGAGGGGAACAGCCGCGAGCGAGCGCGGATGATGCGGGCGCTGGGCGCCGAGGTGGTCCTCGTGCCGCAGGCGGGTGGATCGCGGCCCGGCCAGGTCACCGGCGCCGACCTCGCGCTGGTCGATGAACGTGCGCGGATGCTTACGCTCGAGCGGGGCGCGTTCCGGGCCGACCAGTTCGCCCGTCTCGCCAACCGCCGGGCCCACGAGCGCCACACGGGCCCCGAGCTCTGGGCGCAGGCCGACGGGCAGATCGATGCCTTCTGCGAGTTCGTCGGCTCGGGCGGGACGTACGCCGGCGTCACCGTTGCGCTCAAGGCGCGTCGCCCGTCCATCGCCTGCTACGTCGTCGAGCCGGCCGGCGCCGCCGTCCTCGCCGGGCTGCCGGCCGGCGATCCCCGGCACCAGGTCCAGGGCGGCGGCTACGGGATGACCGAGCTCGCGATGCTCCGCGACGTCCCGGTCGACGGCTATCTCCAGGTCGGCGACGCCGAGGCGATCGGGGTTGCCCGACGGCTGGCCCGCGAGGAGGGCGTCTTTGCCGGCTTCTCCTCGGGCGCCGTCGTCGCCGCGGCGATCCAGCTGCTGGAAGGAGCCCACGCGGGGGGCACGGTCGCCGTGGTCCTGGCCGACTCGGGCCTGAAGTACCTGAGCACCGACCTGTTCTCCGAACCCGCCCCGGAAGGCTGATCGGACAGCGGGCCGGTGGTCGAAGCCGCAGACCGGCGCCGAGGACGGGGGGCGGCGCGACCCACTATCGGTTGCCCGCCTCGTGCGGTACCCTCGGCCACCTAACGCTTTCGACGGGGGGAGCAGGGTGGTCTGCTCGAACTGCGGGACCGAGAATCGACCAGGACGCAAGTACTGCTCGGAATGTGCCGCACCGCTGGCCGCGGCCTGTCCAGCCTGCGGCGCGGCGAACGAGCCGGGCGAGAAGTTCTGCGGCGAGTGCGCCGCAACGCTCGTCGCCGGGGTGCCGGCGCCCAACGCCGGCCGAACCGGCCCGGCCTCGCCGATCCCCGCGCCCGTCGCCGAGCGGCGGCTGGTCACTGTCCTCTTCGCCGACCTGGTCGGGTTCACGCCGTTCGCCGAGGAGCGCGATGCCGAGGAGGTCCGCGAGACGCTCAGCCGCTACTTCGAGCTCGCCAGGACCGTGGTCGAGCGCTACGGCGGCACGATCGAGAAGTTCATCGGGGACGCGGTCATGGCCGTCTGGGGCGCACCGGTCGCCCACGAGGACGACGCCGAGCGGGCGGTCCGGGCCGGGCTGGACCTGGTCGACGCGGTCCGCGGCCTTGGCCCCGGGATCCAGGCGCGGTGCGGGATCCTCGGCGGCGAGGCCGCGGTCACGCTCGGGGCGGTGAACCAGGGGATGGTCGCCGGCGATCTCGTGAACACGGCGGCGCGCCTTCAGGCGGTCGCAGCGCCGGGGACGGTCCTGGTCGGGGAGGCAACCGAGCGGGCCGCTGCCCGGGCGATCGCCTTCTCGGCCGTCGGCGACCAGCTGCTCAAGGGCAAGGCGGCGCCGGTCCCCGCGTGGCGCGCCCTCCGCGTGGTCGCCGAGCGAGGCGGCCGCGGCCGGGCGGATACGCTCGAGGCCCCCTTCGTGGGACGCGACGACGAGCTGCGGCTGCTCAAGGAGCTCTTCCACTCGACCGGCCGTGAGAAGCGGGCGCGACTCGTCTCCGTCATCGGCCCGGCGGGCATCGGCAAGACCCGCCTCGCCTGGGAGTTCCTCAAGTACCTCGATGGGCTCGTGGAGACGGTCCGCTACCACGATGGCCGCTCGCCCGCCTACGGCGACGGGATCACCTTCTGGGCGTTGGGCGAGATGGTCCGTCGGCGGGCCGGGCTGGTGGAGACCGACGACGAGCCGACGACCCGGGCCCGGATCGCCGAGACCCTCGCGACCCATGTCCCCGACCCGGACGAGCGCCGCTGGATCGAGCCGGCCCTCCTCGCCCTGCTGGGCGTCGAGTCGGGCGTCGGCCCGGAGCAGCTGTTCGGGGCCTGGCGGACGTTCTTCGAGCGGATGGCGGCCTCGGACCCGGTCGTGATGGTGTTCGAGGACCATCACTACGCCGATCCGGGCCTCCTCGACTTCGTGGACCACCTGCTCGAGTGGAGCCGGAACCTCCCGATCTACGTCGTCACCCTCGCTCGCCCGGAGCTTCTCGAGAAGCGGCCCGACTGGGGCGCCGGCAAGCGCAACTTCACGTCGGTCTACCTCGAGCCGCTGCCGGAGCAGGCGATGCGCGCGCTGCTCGTCGGGCTCGTGCCCGGACTCCCAGCGGCGGCGGCCCGTGCCATCGTCGCCCGCGCGGACGGGATCCCGCTGTACGCGGTCGAGACGGTGAGAATGCTGCTCGCCGACGGCCGGCTCGCCCTCGCCGACGGAGCCTACCGACCGGTCGGCGACCTGGCCAACCTCGCGGTGCCTGGGACCCTCACGGCCCTCATCGCGTCGCGCCTCGATGGGCTCGCCGCGGACGACCGGGCGCTCGTCTCCGACGCAGCCGTGCTCGGGCAGAGCTTCAGCCTTGCCGGGCTGGCGGCAGTCTCCGGCATCCCCGAGGCCGAGCTGGAGCCCCACCTCCGGGCTCTCGTCCGTCGGGAGCTCCTGACCCTCGAGACGGATCCCCGGAGCCCCGAGCGCGGTCAGTACGCGTTCGTCCAGGCCCTCATCCGCGAGGTCGCCTACAACACGCTGGCCCGGGCCGAGCGCCGACGCCGCCACGTCGCCGCGGCGCGCTTCTTCGAGGGCCTCGGCACCGACGAGCTCGCGGGCGGCCTCGCCGGCCACTACCTCGCGGCCCACGCGAACGCCAGCGAGGGACCCGAGGCCGACGCCCTCGCCGTGCAGGCTCGGATCGCCCTGGTGGCAGCCGCCGACCGCGCCGCGGCCCTCGGCTCGCAGGAGCAGGCGGTCGTCTTCCTTCGCCAGGCGCTCACCGTCACGACCGATCCGGCCGATGAGGCGGATCTCCACGAGCGGGCCGGCGAATCCGCCTCCGCCGCCTCGCACCATGACGAGGCCGAGGGGCTCCTGCGGCGCGCAGTTGACCTCCACCGCGAGCAGGGCGACCGAGCGCGAATCGCGCGGGCAACGGCGGCCCTCGGCCGGGCGCTCCTGTCACCGTATCGGACCGAGCAGGCGCTCGCCGTCCTCGAGCCCGCGGCGGACGAGTTCGCCGACCTCGGCGCCGATCCCAGCTTCCTCGCGATCCTCGGCCAGCTGGCCCGCGGCTACATGCTCACGGAGCAACCCGAACGCTCGGTGGCGGTCGCCGACCTCGCGCTCCCGGCCGCAGAGCGAGCCGACCTGCTGGCGCTCGTTGCCGACATCCTCGTGACGAAGGGCACGTCGCTCGGTTCGCTCGGCCGCGGATACGAGGGGTCCGGCGCCATCGAGACGGGCCTCCGCCTGGCCGAGCAGCACGGCCTCACGGTGATTGGGCTCCGCGCCCGCCTCAACCGCGGCGTCCTGCAGAACCAGGTCGATCCTCGCGGGACCGTCGAAAGCGATCGAGCGGGCCTCGCCGAGGCGCGTCGCGTCGGGCAGCGCCGGTTCGCATTGCTGTTCCTCACGAATGCGGCTGCGGTCTCGGCATGGACGGGCGACTGGGAGTGGTTCCTGCTGGAGCTGGAGCAGCTGCTGGCGGGCGAGCTCGACCGCGAGGATCGTATCCTCGTCCTGGCCCGCCTGATCGTCTTCAGGATCTGGCGCGGCGATCCATCGGACGTGGATGTCGACGAGCTCGAGCGCCTGGTGGGGGCGACGCCCGATGCCCAGCACGTCCGGCACGTGGTGGAGACTGACGCGCACCGGGCGTTCGCGCATGGCGAGCCCGCTGCCGCGGCGACCTACCGGCGGCTGGCCCGGAGCGACAGCGCCAACGCCCGGCACTACCTCGTCATGGCGGCTCGGTCATCGCTCCTGGCCCGCGACGCGGAGTCCGCCGCGTCCGACCTCGCGGCGCTGGAGGCGGCGGGAGTCCACGGCCCGTGGTTCGGGGCCCGCCGGACGTCGATCCGCGCCGGCCTGGCCGCGCTCGACGGCCGTCCCGTCGACGCCCTCTCCCTCTACCGTGACGCCATCCGCCGGTTCCGCGAGATCGGGGTGCTGTTGGACGAGGCGTTCACGGCCATCGAGATGGCCACCCTGATCGACCCCGCGGAGCCGGAGGTCGGGGCGGCCGCCGCGGCCGCCCGCGAGATCCTGGTCCGCCTCGGGGCCGCTCCCTTCATCGCCCTGCTCGACGCGGCCCTCGCGCGGGGGACGGACCCGGCCGGCCGCGATGCCGCACTCCCGCGCACGCTGTCCGTCACGCCTCCCTGACCGGGCGCCGCCGGATCGTGAGATCGCTCAGGAGCGGGTCGTCGGTTCCCGCTCTTCCACGGGCCGGCCGGAGCCGCGGCGCCACGGCTCCGCGCGATTGTTAATCGCCCCGCGATATCCTCGGGGCGATGGACCACCCCCGCATGTACGACGAGCTGGCGCCCTGGTTCCACCTCGTGACCGCGCCGGCCGACTACGCCGACGAGGCCGCCGAAATCGTCCGCCTGCTCGCCGACCACGACGTTGCGCTGGCCCCCGCGAACCCCGACGCCACGATCCTCGAGCTTGGCTCCGGCGGCGGGAATGCCGCCTCCCACCTCAAGCGTCGCGCGCGCCTGACGCTGACCGACGTCGCCCCCGCCATGCTGGCGCTCTCGGCCACGCTCAACCCCGACTGCGAGCACGTCGAGGGCGACATGCGCACGCTGCGCCTGGACCGTACGTTCGACGCGGTCCTCCTCCACGACGCGGTGATGTACATGACGACCGAGGCCGACCTCCGGGCGGCGATGGAGACGGCCTACGTCCACCTCCGGGCAGGAGGGGCGGCGGTCGTCGTGCCCGACTTCGTGGCCGAGACCTTCCGGCCGACGACCGAGCACGGCGGACACGACGGCCCCGACGGCCGGTCACTCCGCTACCTGGAGTGGACGTTCGATCCGGATCCGGCCGATACCACCGTCGTGACCCTGTTCGCCTATCTCCTGCGCGAGGCCGACGGGTCGGCGCGAACGCTCGACGACCGGCACATCGAGGGGATCTTCCCGCGGGCCACCTGGCTCCGCCTCCTGGCCGACGTCGGGTTCCGGGCGAGCGTCTCCACCGATGCCTGGGAGCGCGAGGTCTTCGTGGGCGTGCGGCCCTAGGCGCGCACGCGGCGGGGACCCGCAGCGCTTCCGGTGCGCTCCGTCCTTGGGGGCGGCGTGCCGCCGAGCCGGGCGATCGTCTCCGGCGACGCCCGCTGGCTCCGAGCCCCTGGTCCCGCGGTCGAAGGTCCGGCGAGCGAGGCCGGGACGACCGCCACGGCGACGTGTGGTGGGGCTAGCCCTACCAAGGAAACGCCGGGTGCCCGGCTGGTTCGCGGCAGCCCGCGACCGTAGCGTTCTGCACATCGAGACGCGATCGGACCCGGCAGATGGTCGGGCCGGGAGGCGCGCCGTCAGCCCGGGGGAAACGCCCGGCGCGCGCCGACCGGACAGCCGATCGAAGGGCCGGGAGGCAGGACCTCATGACGATCAATCGCAGGCTCCTCTACGGGGGCGTCTTCTTCGTCGCCGCCGGCAGCGTGATGCTGCTGGCGACGAGCAACCTGGTCGACGACGGGCAGGTGGCGCGGGTCCTGGGTCTGTGGCCCGTGCTCGTCATCGCCCTCGGCGTCGGCCTGCTCCTGCGGCGGACGCGGTTCGACATGGCGGGCGGGATGCTCGCGGCGGCGATGCCGGGCCTCCTGCTCGGCGGGCTGGTCGTGGCAACGCCGCTGATCACGCCCGACTGTGGCCACGCGCGGCCCGCAATGACCGCCTCGCGGGACGGAGCGTTCGCCGGCCCCGCCTCGGTGGACCTCGTGCTCGCTTGCGGCGACGTGTCCGTCACGACGACGGCGGGCAACGCCTGGCACCTCGAAACCGGCAACTCACGGGGCGCCGTCGCATCGATCGACGCCTCGCCCGACCGGCTCTCGGTCGCCTCGGCGAACCGCGAAGGCATGTTTGCCTTCGCGCGCGGTACTGACGCCTGGCGGCTGGCGCTGCCCACCGCGACCACGATCGACCTCGCGGCCGAGGTGAACGCGGGACGAGGTCGCTTCGACCTTGCCGGCGCCCGGCTCGGGAACGTGCGGCTTACCGTTAACGCGGGCGAGACACGGGTCGACCTGGCCGGCGCGACCCTGGGCCACCTCTCGACCAGCGTGAACGCGGCGAAGGAATCGCTGTTCCTGCCGGCCGGCGCCGACTTCGGCGCGGACGTCGCCGTCAACGCCGGCGCCCTCGAGATCTGTGCCCCGAGCGACCTGGGCCTGCGGGTCCGCGACCAGGTCGTGCTGGGATCAACCAGGTACGCCGGCCTCGTCCGCGTCGGCAGCGCCTGGGAGAGCCCCGGCTACGCAACCGCAAGCCACCGCGCGGACGTGACCATCTCGGTCAACGTTGGTAGCGTGGACGTCAATCCCCTGGGAGGCTGCAAGTGAACCCGCGTCGTCTCTACCGTAGCCGTCACGATCGCCAGCTGGCGGGCGTGGCCTCCGGCATGGCCGAGTACCTCGACATCGACCCGACCCTGGTCCGGATCCTCTGGATCCTGTCGGCGTTCCTCGGGGGCTTCACGATCCTGCTCTACATCATCCTGGCGTTCGTCATCCCGCTCGAGCCCGGCACCGCGCCCGCATCCGGGCCGTGGCAGGCACCCGGACCGTGGCAGGCACCGGGGCCGCGCCAGCCGGCCGCGCCCGCATGGGGCACCCCGCCGGCCCAGGCTGCCGGTGCGGCCGCGGAGACCGGCACCGGCACCGGGTCTGGCGACGCCGGGCCCTCGACCGATGCACCGGCCGATCCCACGGCTGATCGCGGCGGCCGGCCCGGCGCAGGCGACCGCCTGGCCGGCGCCGGACCCGGCCTGGGCGGGATCGAGTCCTGCCTGGACGGGCGCTGACCAGCGGCCCGACGACCGCCGCGCCGGTCGGACCGGCCTCTTCTTCGGGGTCCTCCTCGTGGTCTTCGGCACGATCGCCCTGGCCAACGCGGTGGTCCCCGGCTGGGCGATCGGCGGCCTCCTCTGGCCCGCGTTCGTCGTGGCCCTCGGGGCTGCCCTGCTCGTCGGCGCGATCCGAAGACCGGCCGACAACCGGTGATCGGGGTCCCGCTCCTCCTCCTGGGGCTCCTCCTCGTCCTGGCCGCCCTCGGGGGCGCCCGGGTCGGGGGGCGGGATCGCGGCGCCGTCGCCGCCTTCTTCCTCTCTCCGCTCCACCCGGCAACCTGGTACGCCACCGCGGCGATCATCCTCGGGTTCTGGGTGGAGCTGCTCGCGTTCGCCGTCGTGATCGCACTGTTCTCGAGCGGGACCTCGCTCCTGTTCATTGGAGTCGGCTTCGTCATCCTCGGCGTGGCCATCGAGAGCTGCCGCCTGGTGGCCCGCATCGAGCGCTCGAGGGCCGCCATGGGGGATCCGCGGCCACTCGTGCCGCACGCGTACCGCCCCTACGGTCGGGGGCTGCGCGACCTGATCCTGGCGGTGTTCCTCGATGTCAACCGCTGGCGCGACGTGGTCTATGTCCTCGTCGCCTTCCCCCTGGCCGTGCTGGAGCTCGTCGTCGCGATCGCGCTCTGGAGCACCAGCCTGGTCCTGCTCTCGGTGCCGCTCTGGTACGCATCCGGAAGCCTGGCGGTCACCGGGGGAGGCCTGACGGTCACCGGGGGTGGCCCGGCGGCGCTGGCGATCGTCGCCGGGGTCGCGGGCCTGGTCCTGGCCCCCGTGGCGGCGTCCGTGTCTCGTGGCCTGATGGCACTCCACCGCGCAGTCGTCGCCGGCTTGCTCTGCGCTTCGCAGCAACAGGCGCTCGAACGCCGCGTGGAGACGCTCGAGGGGAGCCGCAAGGCCGTCCTGGACGTCGAGGCCAGCGAGCTCCGCCGCATCGAGCGCGACCTGCACGACGGTGCCCAGCAGCGCCTGGTGATGCTCACGATCGACCTCAGCCTGGCCGCCGAGCGGATCGACACGGACCCGGCCTCCGCGCGCGAGCTCGTCGTCGAGGCCCGCGACCAGGCTCGCCTCGCGCTGGCCGAGCTGCGCGACCTCGTCCGCGGCATCGCCCCGGCGATCCTCCTCGACCGCGGCCTGGTCCCGGCCCTCAGCGCGATCGCGGTGCGCTGCCCGGTTCCGACGGTCGTCGCGAGCACGCTGCCCGACGGCATTCGCCTCCCGGACGCCCTCGAACGGGCCGCCTACTTCGTCGTCGCCGAGGCGCTCGCCAATGTCGCCAAGCACGCCAGCGCCGGGCATTGCGAGATCCGCTGCCGGGCCGAGGGACCCGCGCTCGTGGTGGAGGTCTGGGACGATGGCGGCGGGGGCGCGCGGGTCGTGCCAGGCGGCGGGCTTGCCGGGCTCGCGGGGCGGGTCGAGGCGCTCGATGGGTCGCTCACCGTGGACAGCCCAGCAGGCGGGCCCACGCTCGTCCGTGCCACGCTCCCGGTCGCAGCGGGGTCCGTCGCGATGGCGCCGGCCCCGGCGCGCGTCGTGCCGCCCGGGGCGGATGTCGTCCCGGCCTCGCCGCCAGCCGGTGTGGTGCCGGCCTCGGGGGCCGTTGTGCCGGCCTCGCCGCCCGCGGCGGAGGTCGTGCCGACTCCGGCCGGCGTTCTGCCGGCCCCGGGTGACGTCGCACACCCCGCGTCAGCGGGTGTCGTGCCGGCCTCGCCGCCCGCGGCGGATGTCGTGCCGGCCCCGCCGCCGGAGGGATGATCCGGCGCCCCTGACCGCCGGCGGTTATCAGCTCCGTGGCGTGCGACGTTGACGCCGCCCTCTCCGTGGCTGGGGAGACGGGTCACGTCCAGGGGACGGGCACGTGGCGGCGCCGGACTTGGAAGAGCCTGGTGGACCTCCTATGCCGAGTAGGTTTATCTGGCGCCCTACCGGGCTCCCCCGCGGCCGATCCGCCGCGACCGGGCCGGGCCATGGATCCTCCGATGCACAGAAGGCATGTTCGCGACCTCAGACAGTGGCCCATGATCCGCACCGGCCCCGATACGCCTTCTTGGAATACGGCCGCTGCCACGCGGTCAGCCCTCTCGTCAGGAGCGATCCTCGGGCAGCCCTGCGGGACGCTTCCGCCGCCCTCCCTCCGGATCCTTCGACGTGGCCCCTGATGCGTCGGCCGCCGGCGACGTGGACCGTAATTGCTGAGCCTGGCCGTCCTGGACTGCGCGGCCGGGCTACGAGCCCAGGTAGGTCAGCACCGCGAGGACGCGCCGGTGGTCATTCTCCGAGTCGGGCAGCTCCAGCTTGCCGAAGATGTTCGTGATGTGCTTCTCGGTGGCACCCTCCGTGATGCCGAGCACCGCCGCGATCCCCACGTTCGTGCGGCCCTCGGCCATCGCCGCCAGGACCTCGCGCTCGCGCGGCGTCAGCGCGTGCAGCGGATCGTCAGACCGCCGCGCCACCATGAGCTGGGCCACGACCTCGGGATCGAGCGCGGTGCCGCCGCCAGCGACCCGTCGGAGCGCGTCCATGAATTCGCGGATGTCCGCGACCCGGTCCTTCAGCAGGTAGCCGACCCCGCCGGCGCGATCGGCGAGCAGCTCGGTCGCGTACTGGCGCTCGACATACTGGCTGAGGACGAGGACCGGCGTGCCGGGGACGAGGCGCCGCGCCTCGATTGCCGCGCGCAGTCCCTCGTCGCGCTGGGTGGGCGGCATCCGCACGTCGACCACGGAGACGTCGGGTCGGAGCTCCACGACGGCAGCGACGAAGGACGGCCCGTCGCCCACCTTGGCCAGGACCGAGCCCCCCGAGTCGACGATGAGCCGCGCGAGGCCTTCCCGGATCAGCGCTGAAATCTTCGGCGATCACGACGCGGAGGGGCTGCGTGTCCACGCGCCGATGATGCACCAACGGTCCGGGGCCGGCGCCTGCGCTCGGGATCCGCCGGCGCCTCGAGCCGCGCTCGGCCGGCCGTCAGGCCTTCAGCCGGCGCCTCGGCTGTCGCCCGCGAGATCGCCGTTGGAACGGCGGTACCCACGAGGACCGTTCAGCCCTCGCGGATCCGCTCGAGGCTCACGACCGGGATCTCGCGCGGGGTCGTCTTCTCGTACTCGGCGAACGCCGGCATCGCGGCCACGTGCGAATCCCACAGCCGGCGGTGCTCAGCGCCGGTCGCGATCGTGGCCCGCGCGCGGAACGTCTCGGGGCCGACCTCGACGGTGACCTCGGGATTGGCCCGCAGGTTCGCCAGCCAGGCCGGATCCGTTGGCAGGCCCTGGTTGGACGCGGCGACGACGTACTTCTCGCCGTCCCGCGAGTACGCCACCGGGGTGAGCCTCGCCTGGCCCGACTTCGCGCCGGTCGTCCCCAGGAGAAGGAGCCTGCGGCCGGCCATCGGCCCGATGGTGAGCTGCCCATCGTGGGCCCGGAAGTCGGCGATCAGCGCGCTGGTCCAGGCCTCGTACTCGGCTCGGGTTGGCATGTCGGTCCCCCTTCGCGAAGGTGGATGTTTGGCGCCCAGCCTATCAAGATTGTTGACGATGCAACTTCCGTCGCGCAGCCGCCCGCTCGAACGGCCGCCCGTCCACCCTCCTTGCCTCCCCGGCCTGCGTTGGGCAGACTTCCGCGATGACGATCCTGCGCGATGACGATCTGCCGGATCCGCGACGTCCTGGTCCGGGAGCACCGGAACCCGCGCGACCAGCTGGGCCCGACGCGCCGACTCGGCATTTCGCCGGGGCGACGAGACGGCGCCCGGCACCCGTGCGGCTCTCGTCCGCAGGCCTGCGCCCCGGGTGACCATCGATCCCGAGGCGATGCTCGTCGGTCTCGACGCGGCCCAGGTCGAGGCCGTGCGGATCACGCGCGGGCCGCTTGTCATCCATGCTGGCGCCGGGTCGGGCAAGACGCGCACCGTGACCCATCGGGTCGGGTATGCCGTCGCGACGGGCGCGGTCGATCCACGACGGGTCCTGGTCGTCACCTTCACCGACAAGGCTGCCGGCGAGATGGCCGAACGCCTCGCGAGCCTCGGCCTCCCGGGCATCGCCGCCCGGACCTTCCACGCGGCGGCCCTGGCCCAGCTCCGTCACTTCTGGCCCCTCCGCCACGACGGCCAGCCGGTGCCGGCCGTCCTCGACTCGAAGATCCCGATCGTCGGCCGCCTCGCCCGCGCCCTGCCGGGCGGGTATCGCTTCACGGCTGCCAAGGACCTCGCCGACGAGATCGAGTGGGCCAAGAGTCGGCGCCTCCAGCCGGCGACCTACGCCGAGCACGCCGCCGACCGCTCGCCGCCGATCCCGATCGAGCTGTTCGTCCGCCTGTGGGCCGCCTACGAGCGGGAGAAAGATCGGGCAGGCAGGCTCGACTTCGACGACATGCTCACGCGCACCGTCGACCTCCTGGAATCGGACGCCTCGGTCGCGGCGACGGTCCGGGCCCGCTACGGTTGGTTCAGCGTCGATGAATACCAGGACACGAATCCGCTCCAGGAGCGCCTGCTCGAGCTCTGGCTCGGGGATCGTGACGACCTCTGCGTTGTCGGCGACGTGGACCAGGCGATCTACGCCTTCACCGGCGCGACGCCGGCCTTCCTGGAGGGCTTCGCGGCTCGTTTCCCGGCGGCTTCCGAGGTCACCCTTGACCGCAACTACCGCAGCAGCCCTGAGATCCTCGGGCTCGCGAACCGGCTGCTCGCCGCCGAGGGCCGTCGCAAGCGACTGGTGGCCACCCAGCCTTCCGGGCCGAGGCCGACGATCCGGCGGTGCGCCGACGGCGAGGCCGAGCTCGACCACGTGGTGGCCACGATCCGCCGCCTGATCGAGGCCCGGACCGCGCCCGCGGAGATCGCGGTCCTGGTCCGGATGAATGCCCAGGTCCCGCCGCTCGAAGCGGCCCTCACGAAGGCCGGCGTCGCCTTCCGCGTCCGGGGCCAGCGCTTCTTCGAACGACCGGAGGTGCGCCAGGCGCTGCGGCTGGTGCGCAGGGTGCCGGCGACGGCGCGCGGGTCGGAGCTGGTGGACGCGCTGGAGTCGCGGCTGCGGGCGGATCTCGGGTACTCGGCCGACGGTGAGGTCCTCGGCGCCGGAGGCCCGGGAGCGGGCGGCGGCGCTGGCCCTGGTGCTCGAGATCGCCCGGGCGGCCGCGATCGGGCATCCCGAGATCGACGCCGGCGCGCTCCTGACCGAGCTCGAGGCCCGGGCCGCGGCCGAGGCGGCGGGATCGGCCGACGGCGTGAGCCTGCTCACCCTCCACCGGGCGAAGGGGCTCGAGTGGGATGCCGTCCTGCTGCCGGGGCTGGAAGAGGGCACCCTGCCGATCCGCCAGGCGGTCGATGACGACGAAGCGCTCGAGGAGGAGCGGCGGCTTCTCTACGTCGGCCTGACGCGAGCGCGGCGCCACCTGGCGCTCTCGTGGGCGGAGCGACGGGTCGGCTCCGGCGACCGCGAGACGCGGCGACGCCCGAGCCGCTTCCTCCGCGCGCTCGAGAGCGGCCTCGGCGCGTCGAGACCGGCTCGCACGGGAGCCGCCGCCGGCTCGCCATTCGGCCCGTCGGCGGGGACTGCCCATGCGCTCCACGTGACCGTCGTCCCGGGAGCTCCCGACGCAGTGCCGGTCATCGGACGGCCCACCGACGGGGAGCTCATGGCCGACCTGCGGGCGTGGCGGACGACGCGCGCCAGGGCTGACGGCGTGCCCGCCTACGTGGTCGCCCACGACGCTCTCCTGGCGGCGATCGTGGAGCAACGCCCGGGCTCGGCAGCGTTCCTGCGTCGAGTAAAGGGGATGGGGCCGGCCAGGCTCGAGCGGTACGGCGAGGAGATCCTCGCGATCGTGGTCCGCCACTGACCGTCATTGCGTACCGACGGACGGCCAACGGAGGTGACGCCGTATCCGATCGTTGCCCGGCACTAACCGGCGCTGCTCACGACCGACGGCCGGGCGACGGGACTCCGCCGCCCGGCTCGAGACGTTGATCAGGCGTCGTGGTCGTCCGAGGCGACGCCCACCACGTGGCCCTGCGGATCGGCGAAGAGCCCGAAGGTCACGCCCGGCACCTTCGTGGCAGGCTGGACGATCGTGGCGCCGAGGGAGACGGCCTTGTCGAGCGCAGCCGCGACGTCGGGCACGCCGGCAAAGACCGTGACGAGGGGCTCGCCGCCCTGGGTGGGGCTGATGCCGCCGGGGATCGTGCCCTCGGGCAC
Source organism: uncultured Chloroflexia bacterium (assembly GCA_963776355.1). Taxonomy (GTDB): domain Bacteria; phylum Chloroflexota; class Limnocylindria; order Limnocylindrales; family CSP1-4; genus CTSoil-043. The sequence goes on from CAVZLU010000007.1 coordinate 150,570, forward strand.
GCCACTCTCGACGTACGTGTAGTCCGGAAACCCGCCCGGCGGATACGACCAGCCGAACAGGTCTCCGTAGAAGGCGCGGGTGGCGTTCGGATCCCTCGAGCGGATCTCGAAGTGGACGATCGGGTTGCCCATGACGTCTCTCCTTCCGTGTCGCGCGTGCGGTGTTCACTCGCTCAACGAACGGAGGAGCCCGGAATCGACAGCCTCGCCGACATGGCCGAAATTGCCGCCGCTGCCGCGAGGGGCGGCCTGGACGGCCGGCGTCAGGCGGCCGCGTCGTCCGCGTGCTTCACCCGGAACATGGAGTCGTCCGCGCGGCGGATCGCATCCGGCAGGTCGAACGAGGGCGCGAGGAGCGCGCACCCGATCGACGCCTTGACCCGGACGGTCGCCTCCCCGATGGCGATCGGGTCGCCGATGGTGGCCTCGAGCCGTTCCTTCACGGCCATGGCCTCGGACCAGGTGGCGATGCCGGGCGCGACGAACGCGCCGAGCGATTGTCAGGGCCATGCCGGCCGCCAGGGACGCGCTGCCCGACGGCGACTTCCGCGACTGGCCCGAGATCGAGGCATGGGCCACCGGGGTGGCTCACGAGCTGCAAGGCGCGCCCGCAGGTCTGAGCGTCGACGCCGGCTGAACGGCGATCGCAGCGCGCTCCGACACGCGCCGCCGGACGCGAGCCTCCCGTTCGACCGTCAGGCCGGGGACATCGTCCCCCGGGTGCCGCCCGGTCCCGGGCCGGCACCCGTCGGGCGGGGCTGGACGGCGAGGTACACGAGGGCGCCGAGGATCAGGACCTCGGCGACCTTGAGGGCGATCCCCCAGGCCTCGAACGGCGGATCGCGCTTCTCCGACACGGCCACGTAGACGATCACCACCAGTGCCTGGAACACGGCCCCGAGGACCCACAGGACGCGCCGATCGACGGCGACGAGAAGGACCGCGCCCGTGGCGAAGGCAAGGCCTGCCGCGACCCCGAAGGGGAGCAGGCTCGAGCCGTCGGCCGCCGGTGCCGTGGCCGTGATGACGCCCGCCCCGATGAGGAGGTAGACGACGGCGCAGGCGGCGCACAGGCCAGCGGCGCCGTAGCGGATCAATCGTCGATATCGTGCCCATCCCCTCGGACGGGGATCCTGACCTTCAGCCGGTGCCATCTCGGCTCCTCCCGCTCCCGGCGCACCCGCGCGCCCGACACCGCGATGATTGGCGGGGGCCCGAGTGCCCGCAAGGGCCGAATGACGGAAGTCCGGTCGGCGGCCCGGACCGGAACGCGGAGGACCTTCGACCCGCTCGCGGAGGCCGCGCCGGTGCCATCGCCGGGCGAGCTCAGCCGCCGCTGCGGGACACCTCCGCGCCGCCCGGCCGAGCGACATCCCGACAAGCGGTCCCCGGTCGCGCGAGCACCGAATCGAGGCGCTCGAGAGACGGGCTCCCCCGATGCGCGCCGCGGGCTCTCTCCGCGCGACGGGCCGGCTCGGCCGCGGTCAGCCCGGCAGGCGCTCCCCCGCCCGGATCGGCTCTGCGAGTCGGTTCGCCGGGGGCGCGAGCGGACAGCTCCAGCGCGGGTCGTACGCGCAGGACGGGTGATAGGCGTAGTTGAAGTCGAGGACGAGCCGATCGCCGGAGCCCCCGAGGTCGGCGCCCTTCACCGTGTCGAGCAGGTAGCGACCGGCCCCGTACGTCTCCGTCCCGGCGGTTGCGTCGCGGAAGGGCACGAAGATCCCGCCACCGTAGACCGCGATCCAGTAGACCTCGAGATCGCCGACCGGGAGGCGAACCCGGCCGATCCGCTCGAGCGGGAACTCGTCGCCGGTGAGGCTGATCGCGGATCGGACCTCCGGCGCGAGGGGCTCGACGGCGGCCTCGAACCGGAGCCGCGGGTCGTGCGGCCAGTAGGGCAGGCCGGAGAACATGGCCCGCTGCTCCTGCCCGAGCGGCGAGTCCGGGTGCTCGCGGAAGAGACGGTCGCGCCCGGCTCGAAAGCGCATGAGGGTCCCGTGCGGGTCGCGTTCGACGTTCGCGCGCACGTCGGCATAGAGCGCGGCGACCGTGCGGCGCCAGTCGAGCAGGGTCAGGGACATCGCGCCGCGATCGTACCCCGGGGTGTCGCGCCCGGGCCTGGTCCGGCCGGCTCCCGCGTGCCCGACCCGACCGTGACCTCCCCCCGCGGCTGCGGCGCGGGCACGTCGGCCGGAAGAGGGGTTGGGCAGCAGCCCTGTACGATCGTCGCGACACGCGCGGCGATTCGGCCGCGCCGGCCGGACGTGCGGGGGAGGCCATGGATCCGCAACAGCGCCGCGAAGCCGCTCGACATCGGCGCATCCGGGTTGCGCTCGACGCCATCACGTTGCCCGCGCCACGGTTCGAGCCGGAGGCGCTCGCCCGGCCGGAGGCGCTCGCCCGGCCGGAGGCGCTCGCCCGGCCGGAGGCGGTCGAGGCCGCGTCGCACCTGCGCACGGTCATCGCCCAGCCCAACGTGGTGGCCGTCGGCATCGCCGAGAAGGAGACCGGTGGCCGGATGACGGGCCAGCTCGCCCTCGCCTTCTACGTCGAGCGGAAGCGGGACGTTCCGGCAACCGAAGCCGTTCCCCCGACGATTCCCGCCGCCCTCGGTTCCAGCGACATGCCCACCGACGTCATCGAGCTGGGGCGGATCGTGCCGGAGGTCCTCTCCCAGCGCACGCCCCTCGTGCCGGGGTTCAGCATCGGCCACCCGGATGTCACCGCCGGCACCTTCGGCGCGGTCCTCGGTCCGCGCACGAACCCGCGAATCCTCAGCAACAGCCACGTGCTGGCCAACCGGGGCCTGGCCACGGTGGGCGATCCGGTCGTCTACCCCGGACCGATGGACGGCGGCCTGGCGACGGACGCCATCGCCACGCTGGCCCAGTTCGTCCCGTTCCGGGCCGGCGGGGCGTTCGTCAACACGATGGACGCCGCCGTGGCCACGGTCCTCCCGGGGCGGCGCGCCGACCTGCGCTCGCGGATCGGGCTCCTCGGGGTCGTGCCGAGCGGCACGGGGGTCGCTCGCCGCGGCATGGCGGTCGTGAAGGTGGGCCGGACGACCGGGCTGACGCACGGCGAGGTCCGGGACGTCAACTTCCGGTTCGTCCTCGACTACGGTGATCCGGTGGGCTCGGTCGGCTACACCGACCAGGTGCTCTGCACGCGCTACTCGGACGGCGGCGATTCGGGATCGCTCGTGCTCGAGGAAGGCACGGGCCGGGCGATCGGCCTGCACTTCGCCGGGGCGAGCGGCGGCAGCGTCTTCTCCCCCATCCGCCCGATCCTGCGGGCGGTCCGGGGACGCCTGATCCTGGCCGCAATGAACGAGGCGTGAGGCGAACATGGCGACACTGAAGGATGCCGAGCTGGCTCGTGAGCGGAGCTCCGAGTACCTCCGCGGGCTCGGGGCGCATGCCGTGTCGGTGGAGGAGGAGCCGCCGGCGACCGATGAACCGGATGCAGCCGGGAAGCAGCCGCGCGCATACGCCGTCGTCGCCTGGTTCGAGGATGATCCGCCAACGACGCTCCCGGAGGGGCTGGAAGTGCCGGCGGGGTCGAAGACGAGGGTCGTGCCGCTCCGGGCCCGGCGAGCGGAGCGCTTCCGGCCGGAGTGAAGAGGTCCGTCGCCCGACGGACCGAACGGTGGAAGGGGGAACCGATGCGCGTCGTGCTCATCCACGGGCGGGCGGCGGCGATGACCGTGCCCGCGATCATGCTCCATGACTGGGAGGCGGCCGTGCGATTCGGTCTCGAGCGGGCCGGCTCGGAGATCCCGCCCGCCGACATCGACGTCCGGCTCGCGTTCTACGGCTCCGTGTGGCGCCCCGACGAGCGCCAGCCGCTCCCCGAGATCGAGCACGGGCCGGCCGTGCCCCAATTCGCGATTCCCGGACTCAGCGACGTGTCCCTGTGGGTGGACCAGAACCTCGGCATCGGGGACAACCTCCTCGACCTGCTCCTCCGCGACGTGGACGACTACTACGCTGAGCCGGAGCTCCGACAGCTCACGAACGCGCGCCTGGTGGCGGCCTGCCGCGACGGGCTGCCCGCCGGCGAGCGTCTCGTCGTGATCGGCTTCAGCATGGGCAGCCTGGTGGCGTACGACACGCTGCGGGCGGATCCCACGCTGCCGGTCGCTGGCCTCATCACCTGTGGCTCCCCGCTCGCGATGCCGTCGATCTACCGCCGCGTCCAGGCGACGGCCCCAGACGGGATCACGCCGCCGACGCCGTTCCCGCCGCAGCTCCGCCTGTGGGTCAACGTGTGGACGAAGGACGACCCCGGGACCGCGGGACATCGCGACATGGCGGCGCGCTTCCCGGCGCCGGACCCGAACGCCCAACGGGTCCAGGACCTCGAGACCTGGGGGCGGTCGGCGAGCCCCACGGCCCCCGCCGGCGCCCACGACGCCCTCGACTACCTGGGCTCCCGGGTGCTCGGCACCGCGCTCGACGCGGCCCTGCGGGCCCCCTGACCAATGGCCGAGATCGATCGTGGGCGAGCCCGCTCCTGAAGGGGCTCCCCCTCCGCCGCGCGCCGCCCGGATCGAGACCGGGGGATCGCGGCTGCCTGGCGATCGCGGCGCTGGCCGTGCTCGCCGTGGTCGCGATGGCCGTCGCCAAGCCGTGGGGAGGAGGGACCGCCATGACCCGGCCGGGTTCCGCGGGGTCCCGCACCGAGGCGCGGGGGCGGCTGGCCCTCAGCCGTCGGCCGAACGCTCCGCCGAGATGACGGTCGAGCGCGGGCGTTCGTCGACGGTCAGCCGGAACACGTCGGGGCGGGCGTAGTGACCGACCGTGTCGAGGTCCAGGTTGCCGCGCACGATGTCGTCGAGGTCGAGGTCGGCCACGAGGATCGCCTCGCCGTCGCGGGCCGGCCCGGCGAGGACCGAGCCGAGCGGGTCGACGATGCAGCTCCCGCCCCCGATGAGGACCGTGTCGCCAGCCATGCCTCCGCGCGGGTCCTCGAGCGGGTAGTCCGGTGGATAGTCGCGACGCCGGGCGAACTGGTTCGCGGACAGGACGAAGCAGCGACCCTCGAGGGCGATGTGGCGCATCGTCGGCAGCCAGGTCTCGCGATCGTCGACGGTCGGGGCGCAGTAGAGCTGGACGCCCTTCGCGTACATCGCCGTCCGCAGGAGCGGCATGTAGCTCTCCCAGCAGATGACCGCCCCGATCCGTCCGACCGGCGTGTCCGCGACCGTCAGGGTGGAGCCGTCGCCCAGGCCCCAGATGAGGCGCTCCATGGCGGTCGGCATGAGCTTCCGATGGCGCGCCAGGAGTCCGCCGTCGGGTCCGATCGTCAGCGCCGTGCAGTAGAGGGTGCCGCCGCTTCGCTCGATCACGCCGATCACGAGGTGGAGGCCGTGCTCGCTCGCGATCGCGCCCAGGCGCTCCGTTGCCGGCCCGGGGACATCCACCGCGCCGGCATGGTAGCGGCGGAACCACTCCCGGCCCTCCGGGGTCCGGCGACCGACGCGGGCGCCGAAGTCGAGGCCTCTCGGATAGCCGCCGACGAATGCCTCGGGAAAGACGGCCAGGGCGGCCCCCTGGGCCGCCGCTTCTGCCGCCAGATCGGCGACGCGCGCCAGCGTGGGCTCGAGCTCGAACGCGGCGGGCGCCGCCTGGACGACGGCGGCTCGAACCGTTCGATCGCTCATGCTCGCTCTCCTCGGGCGGCCGGGCCGACGGGCCGGACTCCCCCGGGCTCGTCAGGCTCAACGGGTTCGCGCCAGTGTGCCACCCGGCGCCGCGGGCGCGGGCGGGGTCGCGCCCCGGGGATGGCCGACCTTTCGACCCCGTTACGGGATCAGTCGACCCGGCGCCGGCGGCGCCATCGATCCATCGGGGGGACAATCGACATCGACGGGTTCGATGGGGCGGGGCACCGACCGCCCGACAGGGTCTCGAGCATGGGGAGGACCCGCGTGCGTCCGCTGTTCGGCTTCCACATCCCGAGCTACACGTTTCCCGGGGTCGCGCCGGAGCTCCTGTTCGAGCGGGTCGTCGCCCAGGCCCGCGCCGCGGAGGAGGCCGGCTTCGACTTCGTGACCGTGATGGACCACGTGTACCAGATCCGCGGCGTCGGACCCGAGGAGGAACCGATGCTGGAGGCGTACTCGACCCTCGCCGCCCTGGCGGCCCGCACGAGCACGCTGCGGCTGGCTGCCCTGGTCACCGGGGTGACCTATCGCAACCCTGCCCTGCTGGCGAAGGCGGTCACGACCCTGGACGTGATCTCGCAGGGTCGGGCGATGCTGGGCCTCGGCGCTGCCTGGAACGAGGACGAGCACGCCGGGTATGGCTTCGACTTCCCGCCGATCGGCGAGCGGATGGACCGCCTCGACGAGGCCCTGACGATCTGCCGGCTGATGTTCACGGAGGAGCGGCCGACCTTCCACGGCCGCCACTACCGGATCGAGGGGGCCCTGAACCGGCCACGCCCCATCCAGCCTGGCGGCCCGAAGATCATCGTCGGCGGCGGCGGCGAGCAGCGGACGCTGCGGCTGGTGGCGAAGCACGCCGACTGGTCGCACTGGTTCCCCCTGGCGCCCGACGACCTCGCCCGCAAGCACGTCCTCCTCGATCGGTACTGCGAGGAGATCGGCCGCGACCCGGCCTCGGTGACGCGGACGCTGTCGGCTCCCGTGCTCCTGGTGGCCAGCGAGGCGGACGGGGAGGCGGCCCTGGCGCGCATCCCACCGGAGCGAAGGGGATCGATGCGCCCGATGACGCCGCCGCAAGCCGCCGAGCGGCTGCACGGACTGGCCGAGGCTCGCTTCGGCGGCTTCACCTTCAGCAACCAGCAGCTGCGCACGCCCGACGCGATCGCGATGGCGGGCGAGGTGATCAGGCTGCTGGCCTGAGCGCGCGGCCGGTTCGCGGTCCGGCGGAACCGGCGGCCGGACGCGGCCCGACCCCAGGGGTGTCAGCTGGCGAAGAACAGGATCTTGTGGTGGCCCCGGGCCCCGTCCGGCGCGGGCGGCGATGTGGCGTCGGTCTGGATCTCGCCGGTTCCGTCGATGGCCCTGACCTCCACGTTGTGCGCGCCCGCCGGGGCGGTCCATGGCAGGACCCACTGGACCCAGGTCGCCTTGGAGATCGGCCGCGAGATCCGCGCCGGCTGCCATTGCCCGTTGTCGATGCGGACGTCGACGCCGGAGATCCCGCGATCGGGCGCCCAGGCCACCCCGGCGATCTGGACCGGACCGGCCGCCAGGCTCTGGCCGTTCGTCGGGAGGTCGATCCGGGACTGGGTGAGGATGGGGCCGTCCTTGGCCCAGCCGAGCGGGATCCAGTAGCCGTTGACCGCCTCGCGGGTCGTCAGCTGGATCTCCGAGAGCCACTTCGTGGCCGACACGTAGCCAAAGAGGCCGGGAACGATGAGCCGCGCCGGGAAGCCGTGCGCGGCCGGGAGGGGCGCGCGGTTCATCCCAACGGCAATCATCGGCTCGCGCTCCGGCGCCGTCGCCCAGGACGTCGGGAAGCCGACCGTGAACCCGTCGACGGACCGCCCCACAACCTGGGTCGCGCCGGGCTGCACCCCGGCCGCCTCGAACACCTCCTTGAGGCGGACGCCGGTCCACAGGGCGTTGCCCACGAGGTGATCGCCGACCTGGTTGCTGACGCAGGCGATCGTGACGTACTGCTCGAAGAGCGGCATCCCGAGCAGCTCGTCGTAGGTGAAGGTCAGCTCGTTGGCGACCATGCCGGTGACCCGGAGCTGCCAGGAGGCCGGGTCGACCTGCGGCACCAGCAGCGTGGTGTCGATCTTGTAGAAGTCGCCGGCAGGAGTCACGAGCGGCGTCAGGCCGGGCATGTCGAGCACCTGGTCGCCCGCCGGCCCCGCCGCCGGGATCAGCGCCCCGGGGAGCTTCGTGGAGGTGATCACCCCCTCGGTGTGCCGCGCGTCGAGCAGGTTGCGCCCGACCGCGCCGGCCACGATGACGCCGCCGAGCGTGCCCGCGCTGGCGATGAGGAAGCGGCGCCGCGGCCAGTCCGCGGGTGACGCCTGGACCCCCGCGGGCGGCGACGGGTCAGGCGGCGCGGCGCCGGGCCGGCCGCCCGACGGCCGCACCATGACACCTGCGGCCGGTCGCAGCAGGCTCAGCAACCAGTACAACGCCGCGAGCCCGGCGATGACGGCGACGGCCGCGCTCACGACGGCGAGCGACGCGGACGTGAGCGGCATCGTGGCCGCGGCGATCGCGGCCACGATCCCGAACGCGACGAAGATCGCGGCTCCCATCCAGAACCGGCGGGCCGCGAGGATCCCCGCGGCGGCCGCGATCGCGGCCGCGACCACCACGACGAGGACGTTCAGGGCCACCTTGTCGTTCGTCCCGAAGAGCGACACCACGAGGTCCTTGGCGCCGGGCGGCTGGAGCCGGATCACGAGGTCGCCGACCGCGATCACGACGGAGGGCGTGCCCGCGAGGCCAGCCGCCAGCTCGGACGCCACGATCGCGACCCCACCCGCGAGCGCACCGGCGAGCGCCGGTGCCCAGGGTCCGGGGCCTCCGGTCGGGGCGATCGCGCGCCCCGGGGGCAGGGTACGAACCCGTGCGGTCGGGTGTTGTCGGAGCGGTCACGATGGCCCCCGTGGGACGAGTGAGCACCTGTGATGGGCGGGTGCCGGGGGCAGCGTTGCGCGAGCGCCGGTATCCGCCGGCCCGCGCGCGTCGTGTTGCCACCCATCCACCCGGTACGACTGTACTGCGGAACCGCGCCGAGAGCCCACGACGATCCCTCGCGCGGCGGCTCCCGGGTGGCGCCCGCGGCCGGGTGCGGCCCCATACGATGTGCTCGTGACTGGACTGCCGACCACGGCCCCCCTCGCCCTCATCGTGGCCTTCCTGGTCGCGCTGCCCATCGTCGCGTTCGTGTCGCGCCGGCTGCGCCTTCCCTACACGGTCGTGCTGGTGCTCGTCGGCCTGGCCGTCTCGGCGTTGCCGCTCCGGGAGGATCTCACGGTCGAGCCCGGCGTCGCGGTCACGCTCCTGCTGCCCGGGCTCGTGTTCGAGGCTGCCTACCGGCTCGACGCCGACGAGCTCCGCCACACGTTCGGAGGCGTGGCCCTGCTCGCCGTGCCCAGGCGTGCTCATCTCCGCGGCCGTGGTGGCGGTCGTCCTCCACCTCGCCACCGGCCTGCCCACCAACGAGGCCTTCCTCGTGGGGGCGATGGTGTCGGCCACGGACCCGGTGGCCGTCGTGGCGACGATGCGCCGCCTCCAGGCTCCCCGGCGGCTGGTCACCCTCATCGACGCCGAGAGCCTGCTCAACGACGGCACCGGGATCCTGGTCTTCTCGATCGCGCTCGGGACGCTGTCGGCGCCCGCGGACCTCGCCAACGACGCGCTGGCCTTCGTCGTCGGCCTCGCCGCGAGCATGGCGATCGGCGCCGTTGCCGGCTTCGTCATCGCCCGGGTCGCGGCCCTGACCGATGACCACCTCATCGAGCTCACCCTGACCCTCCTGGCAGCCTACGGGACGTACCTCATGGCCGATCTCCTCCACCAGTCGGGGATCATCGCCGCCGTCGTCGCCGGGGTCGTGATGGGCTCCTATGCCCGCCGGGAGACGCTGAGCAGGCGCGCCCAGGAGGCGGTCGACGTTGTCTGGGAGTTCCTCGCCTTCGTCCTCAGCGCCGTCGCCTTCCTGCTGATCGGGATCGCGATCCCGCTCCCGACCCTCCAGGCCGCCCTCGTCCCCATCGCCTGGGGCGTGCTCGCGGTGCTGGCCGGCCGCGCCGTCGTCGTCTACGGCCTGCTCGGGGGTGTGGCAGTGCTGGAGCGCCGGGCGGGCATGCTGCCCCGACTGCCGATCGCGTGGCTCCACGTCCTCAACTGGTCCGGCCTGCGCGGCGCGGTCGCCACGGTGCTGGCGCTCTCGCTTCCCGCCGACGTGCCCGACCGGTCCCTGCTCCAGGGGATCACCTTCGGCATCGTGCTCTTCACGCTCGTCGTCCAGGGCACCACGGCGGAGCGGGTGATGCGCTGGGCCGGCATCGACCGCGACCTCGACGATGCCGCGAGCCCCGGGGGGCCGGCGCAGGGGGCGGTCGGATCCTGATCGCAGGGTCGCGACCGGCCCCGGGGCCGGCGCCGGTCCCGGGGCCCCAGCGTGCCCGGAACGTGGGTACGATCCGGGCGTGCGAGCCTCGCCTGCCCGCGTCTCCGTTCCGCTGGCCCTGCTGGCGGTCGCCTTCGCCGCGGGATTTGTGCTCCTCGCAGCGGTCGTCAGCCGCCAGGGCTCGGTCGGGTTCGACGAGCCGGTCATCGCCTTCGTCGCCGGGCTTCGCATCTCGCCCGAGGCGTGGCGCGCCATCACCGAGCTGGGCGGCGTGGCCCTGGTCCCTGTCGGCGTCGGGCTTGTCGGCTGGCTGCTGTGGCGGCGCCGGCTCGTCGATGCGGCCGTCGTCGCCGTGGCCCTGATCGGTGCGACCCTGTTCACCGATGCCGTGAAGGACATGATCGCTCGGCCGCGGCCTCCCGGCGAGCAGCTCGCCCCGGCCGCGGGCTTTGCCTTCCCGTCCGGCCACACGTTGAACAGCACCGCGACGTACGGCCTCGTTGCCCTGTACGTATGGCGCAGCCGGCTGGCGCCTGCCGCGCGCCGGGTCGCCGTGGCGATCCTCGCCGCGATCCCGTTCCTCGTCGGGCTGTCGCGCATCGCCCTCGGCGTCCACTACCCGAGCGACGTGGTGGGAGGCTGGCTCGCGGGGCTGGCGGTCGTTGCTGCCGTCGCGGCCGTCACGGCGCCGGGCTGGACGGACAACAGGGCGAACGACGCCGCGCCATGACCACGGCGTCGCCCAAGCCGGGGGCAGTCAAGCCGCGCCCCGAGCCCCACTCCGCCGCCGTCGCGGAGTACGGTTCCCCCGTGGATCGCCGCCGTTGGCTCGTCCTCTCGGCCGTCTCCGTGGGGACGTTCATGGCGACCCTCGATGGCAGCATCGTCAACATCGCCCTGCCCAGCATCGGGCAGGCGTTCGGGATCGACCTCGGCGCCGTCGAATGGGTCCCGGTCGCGTACCTCCTGGTCGTGGGCAGCCTGCTGCTCCCGTTCGGCCGCCTGGGCGAGGTCCTCTCCTTCCGCCGCGTCTACCTCGTCGGCTTCGGCATCTTCACGGTGGCCAGCGTCCTCTGCGGGGCGGCGCCGGGAGCGGCGGCACTGGTCCTGTTCCGGGCGGTCCAGGGCGTCGGGGCGGCGATGCTCCAGGCGATGGGCCCGGCGATCATCGCCCGGACGTTCGGCCCCGGCGAGCGGGGCCGGGCTCTCGGCCTGAACGCGGTGAGCGTGTCGATCGGGTTGACCCTCGGGCCGGCCCTCGGCGGCCTCCTGACGGAGTTCGGCTCCTGGCGGGCGATCTTCTTCGTCAACCTCCCCGTCGGGATCTTCGCGATCCTGTGGGCGGCCCGGGTGCTGCCGCTCGAAGCGCCCGGCCCGCGGCAGCGGTTCGACGTCCCGGGCGCCGTGCTGGCCGCGACCAGCTTCTTCGCCCTGCTGCTGGCGCTCGACCAGGGCGAGTCCCGGGGCTGGACGAGCCCCGCGATCGTGGCCCTGCTCGTGCTCGCGGTGGGGCTCGCGCTGGCATTCATCGTCGTCGAGCGCCGGACGGCCGCACCGATGATGGAGCTGGGCCTCTTCCGGATCCGGGCCTTCTCCGCCGGACTGGCGAGCGTGGTGGTCGCCTTCGCCGGCATCTTCACGGCCACGTTCCTCCTGCCGTTCCTGCTGCAGGAAGGATCGGGCTATTCGCCCCTCCAGGCGGGGCTGCTCCTCACGCCGATCCCGATCGCCTCGGCCGTCGTCGCCCCGTTCAGCGGGGCCCTGTCCGACCGCGTCGGCCAGCGCGTGCCGGCGAGCATCGGGATCGCGATCCTGACCATCGGCCTCTTCAGCCTGACCACCCTGCCGTCGCCGTTCAGCGTCCCGGACCTCACCTGGCGCCTCGTCCTCATCGGGGCCGGGCAGGGGCTCTTCCTGTCGCCGAACAGCAGCTCGATCCTGGGGTCCGTGCCGCGGCCGCGGCTGGGCACGGCGTCCGGGATGATCGCCCAGATGCGGATCGCGGGCCAGGCCCTCGGGATCGTGGTCAGCGCCGCGATCGTGGCCCTGCGGCTGCCCGTTCACGCCGCCGCGCTGGCCGGCCTGCCGGCCGGCCAGGCCCAGCAGGAGGCGCTCGTGCTGGCCGCCCACGACGCGTTCATCGCCGCCGGGATCATCTGCAGCATCGGCATCGTGACCAGCCTGGTCCGCGGGCAGGGGGCGGCCGTGGCCCCCGATCACGCTCCCGCAACCGCGCCGGGCTGATCCCCACCGCGGCTGGACGCGACAGGAGGGACCGCGAGGGGCCGATTCGCCCTTGCCGCGCCGCTCCCCGCCAGCCACGCTCCCGGGAGGTGCGGGCTCCGGCGAGGCCGCCCGCACCACCTCGGCCGGGCGCCCCAGCTCTCGACCGGGCGGACAGCCGCCTCGCCGACCTGCCGAGCCGGAGGAGTGCGGTCATGATCCTCGTCGTCGGTGCCACGGGGCTGGTCGGGCGCGACATCTGTCGGCGGCTCGTCGCCCGGGGCGATCCCGTCCGGGCGCTCGTGCGCGAGACCTCGGACCCGGCCAAGGTCAGCGAGCTGACGGACGCCGGTGTCGAGACGATGGTCGGCGACCTCCGCGACCGCGCCTCGCTCGACGCCGCGTGCTCGGACGTGACCGCCGTCATCGAGACCGCGGCCGCGATGCCGTTTGCCTTCATCCCGGGCGTCAACGACATCAACACCACCGACCTTGCCGGCGTGCAGAGCCTTCTCCAGGCGGCGTCGGCGGCCGGTGTCGCCCACGTCATCTACACGTCGTTCTCCCGCCAGCTCGACCTCGACTTTCCCCTCGGGAACGCGAAGCGGCGTGTCGAGGCCCGGGTGCGCGAGAGCGGGCTGACGTACACGATCCTCCGGCCCTCCTTCTTCATGGAGGTCTGGCTTGGCCCGGCCGTCGGCTTCGATGCGGCCAATGCCACGGCCGCGATCTTCGGCGACGGCACCAGGCCGGTCAGCTGGGTCGCGACCGGCGACGTGGCCGAGCTCGCCGTTCGCTGCCTGCGCAACCCGGCCGCCCGGAACGCCACGATCGAGATGGGCGGCCCCGAGCCGCTCACCCCACTCGAGGTGGTCCACGTCTTCGAGGAGGTCGCCGGCCGGCCGTTCACCGTGAGCCTCGTGCCGGTCCAGGCGCTGGAGGCACAGCAGGAGGCCGCGACCGACGACATGGGCCGCTCGTTTGCCGGCCTGATGCGCTGCTACGCGAAGGGCGACGCGATCCCGATGGCGGAGACCGCCCGCACGTTCGGGATGGAGCTCACGCCCGTCCGTGCGTTCGCCGAGGCGACCATCGCGAAGCTCCCGGCCGCGGTCGGGTGACATCCCGGCGCGGTCGGGTGGCATCCGCCCGCCACAGAGGATCCGCCGGGTGGCCCTACCGGACGTGGCCCGGTGCCTCCGGACCCGGCCCCGGTGACGAAGGGCTCTGGCGCCGTCTCGACCCGAGGCGGTTCCATGGCCGGACCCAGCGCAGGAAAGGAGAGAACCGTGGCAACCGCCGTGACCACCAGGCAGCAGGTCGACGACTTCCTGGCCCTCAAGCGCCTCGCGGTCGTCGGCGTCTCGCGCGACCCGAAGCATTTCTCGTACGTGCTGTGGCAGGAGCTGCGCCAGCGCCGCTACGAGGCGATCCCGGTCAACCCGAACGCGCCCGAGCTGGACGGCCAGCGCTGCTACGCGCGGGTCCAGGACATCGTCCCGCCCGTCGAGGGCGTCCTCGTGATGACCCCGGCCAGCGCCACCGAGCAGGTCGTCCGCGACTGTGTCGAGGCCGGCGTCCACCACGTGTGGATGCACAAGGGCGCCGGCGGCGGCGCCGGTGCGGTGGACGCCGCGGCGATCACGATCTGCCAGGAGCACGGGATCGAGCTCGTCGCCGGGCAGTGCCCGTACATGTTCCTGCCGGGAACCCCGTTCTTCCACGGTGTGCACGGGTTCTTCCGGAAGCTCACCGGCGCCTACCCCAAGGACGCTCCCGCGGAGGTTGGCGCGCCTCGATGAGGACCGCCGCGATCGTCTACCGCAGCCGGACGGGGACCACCCGCCGATTCGCGGAGGAGATCGGCGCCCACCTGCGAACACGAGGGATGCAGGTGGTGGTGGCGTCGGTCGGTGACGCCGATCCGGCGGCGCTTGCCGAGGCCGACGTCGTGCTGCTCGGGTGCTGGACCAACGGTCTCTTCGTCGTGCTCCAGCACCCCGACCAGCCCTGGATCGACTTCGTCCGGGCCATCCCCGAGCTGCGCGGGCCGCGCGTCGGCCTGTTCGCCACCTACCGGCTCCTGACCGGGAGCATGTTCGGGAAGATGCGGGCTGAGCTCTCGGGCCGGACCGGCCCGATCGAGCTCGAGCTGAAATCGCGCGACGGGAACCTCTCGGAGGACCAGCGGCGGGCGCTCGACCGCATCGCCGCCGAGCCACCGGCGCCGCCCGGCGCCTGACATCGTCGCCTCCACGGGGCGGGTCGAGGTCAACACCTATCCCTGATCGCGGGCGTCCGACCGTGCCTTCGGCCGCGGCCGTGCGCGGAACCGTCGCGCGACCCGCTGCCCTCAGCCGCGGAGCCGGCTCTCGAAGCGGGTGATCTTCTCGACCTTGCGCGCGGAGCCACCGCCGGCGAACTCGGCGACCAGCCAGGCGCGGACGATCGACTTCGCGAGCTCGGGCCCGATCACCCGCGAGCCCATCGTCAGGACCTGGGCGTCGTTGCTCATACGCGCGCGCTCCGCCGAATAGACGTCGTGGGCCTGGGCGGCCCGGACGCCCGGAACCTTGTTGGCGACGATGGCCATCCCGATCCCGGTTCCGCAGCACAGGATCCCGCGATCGAAGCGGCCATCCCGGATGGCGAGGGCCAGGGTCGCGGCGACATCCGGGTAGTCGATCGCCTCGTCGCCTGTCTGCGGGTCGGCCGACCCGACGCCCATGTCGACGTACGGCACGCGGAGCTCGTCAAGGAGCCCCGCGATGACCACCTTGAGCGGGAAGCCGACCTCGTCGGCGCCGATGGCGAGGCGAGGGCCATCGCCGCCCGGCGGGAGCTCTTTCGTCAGGTTCCTTCTCCAGCTGGCCCCGGTCTGCGCCCGCCATCGATGCCCCGGGCGTTCTCGATGATCTATCATCGATGATCCTGCCGAGCCCGGCAACACCCCACGGAGGGCCAGGGATGCGCCAGTTCGCACGGCACGAGGTCCATGCCCGGCTGCGGGCCACGATGGACCGCGGCGAGCCCCTGATCATCGGCGGAGCCGGCATCGGCCTGGTGGCGAAGGCCGCCGAGCGGGGCGGGATCGACATCCTGATGGTCTACAACACGGGGCCCTTCCGGATGGCCGGCCACGGCTCGCTCGCGGGCTACCTCGCCTATGGCGACTCGAACGCGATGACCATGGAGCTGGGCCGCGAGATCCTCAACGTCGTCGAGGACACCCCGGTGATCGGCGGCATCGGGGCAGCCGACCCGTTCCGGGACATGGACCAGACGATCGAGGCCATGGTCGCGGCCGGCTTCTCCGGCATCACCAACGTGCCCACGGCCGGGCTCTACAGCGGCCTCTTCCGTCGCCACATCGATGCGACCGGCCTGGGCTACCCGCGGGAGCTGGAGCTCGTCGCCCGCTGCCGGGCCCGCGATGTCTTCACGCTGGCCTATGCCTTCTCCCCGGACGAGGCACGGGCGATGGCCGAGGCGGGCGCGGACATCATCGGCGTCCACGTGGGCCTCACCTCGGGCGGCTGGATCGGGGCCGAGGAGACGCTCGACCTCGACGGGGCCTGTGCCGCGACCCAGGCGATGCTCGAGGCGGCCCGGGCCGGCCGCGACGATGTCCTCGTGGTGGCCCACGGTGGCCCGTTCGAGGACCCGGCCACGGTGGCCCGCGTCTTCGAGACGACCGACGTCGTCGGCTACCTCGGGGCCTCGTCGATCGAGCGCCTGCCGGTGGAGCGGGCAGTCTCGGGTGTCGTTCGCGAGTTCAAGGCCCTGCGGCCGCGCGTGGCCGGCTGAGCGGACCGGCCGGGCCGGTCGTTCCGCAGGTGGAGGTCGAGATGGCATCCGGGCCGCCGGTCGTCGTCCTCGTCGGCACCCTCGACACGAAGGGACGGGAGCACGCCTTCGTCCGCGATCGCCTCCGGGAGGCCGGGGCGGAGGTCACGGTCGTGGACGTCGGGGTCCTGGGCGAGCCCGCCTTCGTGCCCGACGTGACCGCGGCCGAGGTCGCGCGCGCGGCCGGCGCCGAGCTGGCGGACCTGCGCTTCACCCGCGAGGGCAGCGACACGCGCGCGGTGGCCCTCGAGACGATGACCCGCGGTGCGATCGCGATCGTCGGCCGGCTGCGGGAGGCCGGGCGCTGCGCCGGCGTGATGGGCCTCGGCGGCAGCGGCGGCTCGACCGTCGTGTCGGGCGTCCTGCGCTCCCTTCCCGTGGGCGTCCCCAAGCTCCTCGTCTCGACGATGGCGTCGGGCAACGTCCGCACGTTCGTGGGAACGAGCGACGTGACCCTGGTCTACTCCGTGACGGACGTGCAGGGGCTCAACCGCGTCTCGCGGCGGGTCCTGGCGAACGCGGCTCACGCGATGGCCGGCATGGTGACCGGCCTCGGCTCGATCGACCTCGCCGACGTGCCGCTCGTGGCCCTCACGATGATGGGCATCACCACGCCGGCGGTGCAACGGATCCAGGCGACGCTCGAGGCGTCCGGCTTCGAGACGATCGTGTTCCACGCCGTCGGATCCGGTGGCCAGGCGATGGAGGACATGATCGATGCCGGTCTCATCGACGGCGTCGTCGACCTCACGACGAGCGAGCTTACCGACGAGCTGTGCGGCGGGATCCTCTCGGCCGGACCCCACCGGCTCGAGGCGGCCGGCCGGATGGGGATCCCCCAGGTCGTCGTGCCGGGTGCGCTCGAGGTGATCAACTTCGGGCCGCGGGCGACGATCCCGCCGCGCTACGACGTCCCGGAGCGCCGGATCGTCGTCCACAACCCCTCGATCTCGGCGGTTCGGGTGAGCGCCGACGAGGGGGCCGAGCTGGGCCGGATCCTGGCGGCGAAGGTGAACGCGGCGAGCGGCCCGACGGCGGTCCTGCTCCCCCTCCGCGGCTGCTCGATGTACGAGCAGGCCGGGGGCCCGTACGTCGACCCGGCCGCGGACGCGGCGATGTTCGAGGCGATCCGGGCGGCCGTGCGGCCGGGCATTGCCTGCCGTGAGCTCGACGCGAACGTCAACGACGCCAGCTTCGCGGACGCGGTCGCCGACACGTTCCTGGAGCTGTGGTCTGCCCGGCGCCCGCTGCCGGCAAGGAGGGGCTCGTGACGCGCACCGAGATCGTCGGGCAGCTCCACGCCCGCCGGGACGGCGGCGGCGCAATCATCGTCGCCGGCGTGGGCAGCGGGCTCACGGCGTCGGCGGCGGCGGCGGGCGGGGCCGACCTCCTCGCCTGCTACGGCACCGCGGTCTACCGCATCCTCGGAGTGCCAACCGCCCTCGCCTTCCTGCCCTATGACGACGCGAACGTCCTCACGCTCGAGCTGCTCCCCGCGATCGTCGAGCGGGCCGGCGCCACCCCCGTCGTCGCCGGTCTCGGCGCCCACGACCCGCGGCGGTCGCTCCACTGGCTCGTGGGCGAGGCCGTCGATCATGGTGCGTCAGGACTCACGAATGAACCGTTCGTGGGAATGTACGGGCCGGGGATCCGGGCGGACCTCGAGGCGGCGGGTTACGGCTTCGGACGAGAGGTCGAGCTCCTCGAGATGGCCGGGCGGGCCGGGCTCCTGACGCTGGGCTGGGCCTTCGACAACGAGGAGGTCCGGCGCCTCGCGGGCGCGGGCGTCGACGTCATCGGGGCCATGGCCGGGATCACCGGGGGGGCGGGTCCCGAGTCGGCGGCCGACGCGGTCGAGCGGCTCGGCGCGATGGTGCTCGTGGCCCGCCGCGAGCGACCGGACGCACTCGTGCTCCTCCACGGTGGGCCACTCGGCGATCCGGACACCGTGGGCGCGGCCCTCCACGCGACCGGTGCGGACGGCTACGCCACCGGCTCGAGCGCCGAGCGGACGCCCGTCTTCGGAGCGGTCCGCGACACCGTCCGCGCGTTCCGGGACCTGCCGCTTCGCGGGTGACCGGCCCGCTGCGAGCTGCAGCCCGGGCCCCGCGGGGATCCTACAGGAGCACGCTCGCGAGGAGACCCACGACGATCGCCCCGACCCACAGCACGCCGACCACGATGGCCAGCACGCGCCAGCGGGCGATGAGGAGGCCGCCCGTGATCGCGCCGATGCTCGTTCCGGCGCCGGTGACGAGGAACGCCATCGCCGGCCCCTGTCCCATTCCGCCCTGGACGAGCCCCGCCAGGAGCGGCAGGCTGGCCTCGGTGCTGAAGTAGAAGGGGACGCCGAGGGTCGCCGCCAGGACGATCGAGAGCGGCCCGGAGCCGCCGAGCAGCGTCGTCAGCCATGCCGTCGGCACGAGGTCCACGACCGCGTAGCCGATGGCGGCGAAGCCGATGAAGAGCGGCAGCATGTGCCCGGTCATCGACGCGATCTCGCGGCCCAGGTCGCGGAGGCGCCAGTCGTCGGCGCGCCGCGTGAACTCGGCCACGGCTGCGGCGCCGGGGCCGATGCCGGCCGGTGCCAGCGCCGGTGCTCCGCACGTCACGTCGGAGCACCGCCCGCTCGGGGCCGGCGCCGCGACGAGCGCCCCCGATCCGCATGCCCCGTCGGAGCACGGCCCGCTCGGGGCGGGCGCCGCGGCCCGCGCGCGCTCGGCGAAGCGAGCCTGGTTCGCCAGCAGCCCCGCCCGCTCCGCGGACCAGGCCACCGCGCCGCCGGCGAGGCCGAGGACGATGGAGGCGGCGAAGAAGAGGAGCGCGAACGGCCAGCCGAACAGCCCCGCCGAGAGGACGAGCTCGTCGGGCGACGTGAGCGGCGACGCGACCATGAACGCGACCACCGGCGCCCAGGGCACCGCGCTGGCGAGCATCGACAGGACCACGGCCGTCGTGCCGCACGAGCAGAACGGCGTGGCCACTGCCGCGGCCACGGATCCCACGACGGCGACGCCCGTGCGCCGCCGGAAGAGGGCCGCGATGCGGTCGACGCCGACATAGACCTTGAGCGCGGCCGCGCTGACGATCCCGATGGCCAGGAAGGGCCAGTTGTGCAGCAGCGTGGACGCGACCTGGCCCGCCACCAGCCCGATGAGCTCGACGATCGTCACGGCCCTGTACCTCGTGCCTTGGGACGCGCTCCGATGGTCGGGACTCTACTCCCAGTATCGATACTTGTCAATATAGACAGCTGGTGAATATGACCTCTGCTCGACCGGATCGCCCTCGGCTCCCGTGCACTCGCGACCGCCGCGACGGCCGCGACGGCCCTGACGACCGAGACGGCCGCGATCTTGAGCGGAACTTGAGCGCGGCCGTCGGCCAGACGGGCGGTCCGCCTTGGATGAGGGGCGCATCGTCGAGCCCGTGGAACGTGCACGCCGTCCGTTCGCGCCGCTCGACGGAATTTCGAGCGCCCGGACCTTCAGGCCGGGCAGGTTCGGCGACCGCGCCGCGGCCTTCGAGCGGCGCAGTGGCCCGCTCCGGCGAGCAGCCGCGCGCGCGATGGGAGCGCGGCCGCGGAGGCCGCCGGACGAGGACGACCTGCCGGTCGTTGCCGGTGACATCCTCGCCGCGATCCACCTGGTGGCGAGCGGGCTCGCCGCCCGGGTGTCGCTCTCGGGCTTCTCGATCCCCGGGAGGCTCGCCAGCGAGGCCGACGCCGTCGCCCGGGCGGCGCGCTGTCGCGCCTTCGTGCGGATCGAGGCAGGTGGTACCCTCGGTCTGGTGATCACGGGCCTCGAGGCGGAGAGTGGCTGACCCGAACCAGCTTCGCGGTCGCAAGGTCGGCGACCGTCGGGTCCGCGTCGGCCGACCCCACGCGCGCTACTTCCGCTACGCCGGGCCGGGCGTGCTGGAGGCGAAGCTCTCCGCCGACGAGGCCACGACCGCGTCCGGGCGCGGCCTCCAGCTGGTCCGCCACACGCTCTTCGGCCGGCCGCTGGCGACCGACGAGGAGCTCGGCCAGCGGCTGCCGAAGTGGAAGGCGCTGCCAGTCTTCTCCAGCGACGTGATGTCGTCGGTGGCCTACGCCAGTGAAGCCGCGATGTTCACGCTGGCGGCGGCCGGCGCGGCCGCATCCGGCTTCCTGATGCCGATCTCGATCCTCATCGTCCTGCTGCTCTTCGTCGTGACCTTCAGCTACCGGCAGACGATGCGGGCGTACCCGAACGGCGGCGGCAGCTACATCGTCGCGCGCGCCAACCTGGGCGTCCTGCCCGGGCTGGTCGCGGCCGCTTCGCTCCTCGTCGACTACGTCCTGACGGTCGCGGTCAGCGTCTCCGCCGGCATCTACAACATGGCCGCCGCGCTCCCTCCCCTCCGCGGCCTCGAGGTGGAGCTGATCGTGATATCGATCGGTCTCATCACGGTCGTCAACCTGCGGGGACTCCGCGAGAGCAGCACGATCTTCGCGGCGCCGACCTACCTCTTCCTGGGGAGCATGCTCCTGATGATCGGCCTCGGGGTCGTGCGGACGGCGCTGGGCGATGCGCCGGTCGCGCCCCCCGTCCCTCCGTACCAGCCGGCGCTCGAAGGCCTCAGCGTCCTCATCCTCGCCCGCGCCTTTGCCGACGGCTGCTCGGCGGTGACCGGCACGGAGGCCGTCGCCAACGGGGTGCCGGCCTTCAAGCCGACCGAGTGGAGGAACGCCCAGCAGACGATGCTCGCGGTCGCGATCCTGCTCGCGATCATGTTCCTGGGCACGAGCTACCTCGTGGGCGTCACCGGCGCGGTGCCGGCCGCGAACGGCGACTCGGTCCTGAGCCAGATCGCCGCGGCCGTGTTCTACGGCCGGACCCCGCTCTACTACATCCTGATCTTCGCCACGATGGGGATCCTCGTGCTGGCCGCGAACACGAGCTTCGCCGACTTCCCCCGGCTCTCGTCGATCCTGGCCCGCGACGGCTTCTTCCCCCGCCAGTTCAGCTTCCGGGGCGATCGCCTGGCGTTCAGCGTCGGGATCGTCTTCCTGGCCCTGGCCTCGATCGTCCTCGTCGTCATCTTCGCCGGCGACGTGAACCGCCTGATCCCGCTCTACGCGATCGGCGTCTTCACGTCGTTCACCCTCTCGCAGTCCGGCATGGTCCGGCACTGGTGGACGGAGCGAGGGCCGGATTGGCGCCGGAGCATGAGCATCAACGCCGTGGGGGCCGTGGTCACGGCCGTGGTCGTCGTGATCTTCGCGATCGCGAAGTTCGGCCTCGGGGCCTGGATCGTGCTGATCATCGTGCCGGTCCTCGTCGCCGCCATGCTCTTCGTGAGTCGCGAGTACCGGGCCGAGGAACAGGGCCTCGCGGTCCGGCCGGACCTGGTCGTCGGCGGCCCCACCCGACGCCAGCGGGTGATGGTCGCGGCCCCGTCCATCAATCGCGCGGTGGTCCAGGCGGTGAAGGTCGCGGCAGCGATGAGCGACGAGATCGACCTCGTCCACGTCACGACCGACCCGGACGAGGGCGAGGCGTTCCGCGAACGGGCAGAGCAGCAGCTGCCGGGGGTTCGCGTCGTGATCGTGGAGTCGCCGTACCGCACGCTGGTGAAGCCGTTCGTCCGCTACGTCGAGGTGGCCGCCGACGAGGACCCGGAGCGCGTGACGATCGTCCTCATCCCCGAGCACATGCCGCTCCACTGGTGGGACCGGATGCTCTACAACCAGAACGCCCACCGGATCCGGGCTGCCCTCGTGGGCCGCCGGGAGATCGTCGTCCTCGACGTCCCCTACCGCCGCGACGCCTGAACCGGCCTGATCGGCCGCTGCGCGTCCAACGTCGTGGACCGTCCAGGGAGCCCGGCCGCCCGGGACCTCGGCGGCGTCCCGGTCCGCCGCCCGGCCGCGATCGCGTGGTCGTAACCCGCCCGAAAGGAACCGCCCGCGAGACTGGCGGGCATGACGACCTTCGACATCGCGCCCACGATCGTGCCGGCCGCCGCCGCCTGGCGGGCCCTCGGGACGACCGTCCACGTCCTCGTGACCGACCCGGGGCGGCTCGGCGTGGCCCGCCGGGCCGTCGCCGGGGTGCTCGCCGACGTGGACGCCACCTATAGCCGCTTCCGGACCGACAGCGAGCTGCGGGTCCTGGCCGCGGACGCGGGCCGGGAGGCGGGCGGGAGCGGAGAATGGGCTGGTGTGGAGGGAGGAGACTCGTACGGTGACTGGCACGTATAGAACGGCCATAGACGTGTGCAGTGAGTACGAGCGGGCGGGCAGCACGGAGCGGTAGAGCAGCGAGACGGCGAGGGCTAGAGCAAGAGGCTCAGGCATGGGAGAGAAAGGCGTAGTAGTCGAAGTCGACGGATAGTAGAACTCGTGGTGAGAGTAGGCGAGTACGGGTAGGAGAGGAGAGCGACGAGGATGAGAGAGTAGAGGAGGACAGAGATAGTAGGCGGCTAGCGGGTGATAGACAGCTAAGGGCGTAGAGACACTGGTTAGACGATGGGTAGTAGCGAAGAACGGCGGTACATACTAGTAGACTCGCTGAGAGGGCTAGACTACGGCGCGTTCGAGAAGAGGAGGGCAAGCTGTCGGAGAGCGAGACGAGATAGAGTGGCATGAACTAGCGGCTAGGATACTCAGCGGTGACGAGGAAACGAGAGGTGGAGGGTAGAGAACTCGGCGACGCGTTCGGACGCTAGTGGAGAGAGAGCGAGTAGTAAAAAGTCCTGGACAGCTGCGGAGAAGGAATAGGCCACCAGCACTAGTGGTCGGCGAGCGCGGACGGCGGATAGCGAGCGAGTGGCAAGGCCATGGAGAGGGTAGAGGAACAGGTGCGCTTCGCTGGGTAGAAGACCTCGGCAGAGCGGAGCAGCGGGGAGAGAGGGTGCGGCATGGCAACGTAGAGCAGGGTGCTGGAGGGGCGATACGCGCGGTGACGACATCGCCGCTGAGCGCGCGGCGAGACGGTTCGCACTGGTTGTACTGTGCTCGAGGAGCGCTAGAGAGTAGGAACAGCGGAAGAAGTCAGCGAAGAAGATGACGGCGATGATGACTAGTACATAGGGCATGGTGGTACAGAGCGAGTTGGCGAGCGCGTGTAGAGCAGGACGGACTTCGTACAGGACTACGAGAGCGGGTAGAAGATAGAGGTGCTGGAGTAGGACTGGTAGAGCAGATGGTACATGGGTAGGCGATAGCCTTCGGTAGAGTCGAGAGACGGGTCAAGAGGGAGAGGCGATCGGAGAGCGGTACGGAGACAAGGAGGGAGAGAGCGCTGTTCAGCGACTCGTCGTGGTACAGCGCTGGGTAGAGAGATCGAGACAGCTACGCCGCAGCGCTGTCCTCCGGCGCATGGCAGAACGGGACGTAAGAGGCGGGGTCGAAGCTTCCGTCGTTCCCGACGGCGAGGACGCGACCGTCGCCGAGGAGCACGAGATGGGAGATTAGCGAGGGAAGGTCATTCGCCGGCCGCGACCCAGGTGCGCGCCGCCGGCCGGCTTGTCGCGGTCGGCTCGGTGGACGGCGA
This sequence comes from uncultured Chloroflexia bacterium, assembly GCA_963776355.1. Taxonomy (GTDB): domain Bacteria; phylum Chloroflexota; class Limnocylindria; order Limnocylindrales; family CSP1-4; genus CTSoil-043. The sequence goes on from CAVZLU010000007.1 coordinate 174,235, forward strand.
CGGTGCCTCGGCCGAAGAAGTGGCAGCCGAGGGCGACGGCGCGGCAGTGGGCGGCGCGGCCGGTGCCAGGCGCGGCCGACTGGCAGCCAACCAGGACGACGGAGACGGCGATCGCGAGCCGGACAAAGTGCCCGGACGGGCGGGGATCGGGGGACTCCTAGAACCTGGGGCTCGATGCGACTCGATCATTTGGCATGGTCCCGGTCGGGACGCGATCGTGCTGCGGTATGTCGTCGCCGTTCCATCGTCCACGCGGACCCCGAGGTGGCAAGGGCCGGAGGACCGGCGGGATCACCGGCGTCTGCTCGGGCGTGGCGGCGGATTGCGGCGCATCAGTAGAACGCTCGTGGCCACAGCTCTGTTACCGCGAGCCCGACGAGGAACGACGCGACGTTGGCCACGAGGGCGATCCCGATCGCCCGCCGCGGCGTCATCGGCCGGACGGTCAGGCCGTAGAACACTGCCTCCGCGACGATTGCCCACGTCTCCGCCGCGGCGAGGTACTCGACCGTCCCTGCGTAGAGCAGTTGTGGGAAGACGAACCACACCGCGGGGTGCGTGGCCAGGTTGGCGAAGACGACGAGGACGGCGAGTCGCCAGCCGCCGGGCTCGCGGCCGCGCAGCAGCCACATCGCGATCGGGACCTCGACGGCACGGTCAGCCTGAAGGCCAGCAGCCAGGCGTGAGCCGGCAGGTACACCAGCGCCTCCGCGATGGGGCGACCGAGGAGCGCGTCGTTGGCGTGCGCTCGCGGCCTATCGTGGTCACGGCAGGGCCGACGCAGGGACTCGGTCACGACGACGGGGATGCACGCGGCCACGGTGCGACTCGGGACTGGCTCCGGTGGAGCGGGCGAAGACGCACGGAGGCAGGGCCTCGCCCGGCTGACGCGACATCCGGCACTGGCCATGGATGGGCTCGGCGCAAATTGCGGCGGGATCGCGCGCGGTCTCCAACAGTCGGCCCCTGCGCGGCATCTACTGGATATGACGGGTCTGGCGCGGGACGCCGCGATGGCAACCTCCACGATCCGGCTGGCAGCGGCCGGGGACACCGTGGCTTCGCGCGCATCGTGGCCGCGCACCACGCCGACATGACCCGGGTGGCCTACGTCGTGGCCGGCGGCGACCAGGACCTCGCCGACGATGCTGTCCAGGCCGCCTGGTCGATCGCGTGGCGGAAGACTGGGCTCGCTGCGGGACCCGGACGCCTGAAGCTCTGGCTCGTGTCGGTCGCCGCCAACGAGGCCGCAGCTGTGCCGTCGCCGCCGGGCGGGCCGTCGTGGTGGAGATCGACCCGGCGACGATCGACCCGGCCGGGCGCGACCCGGCGGATCGCGCCGGCGAGCTCGACCTCGAGCGCGCCCTCCATCACCTCTCGGCTGACGAGCGCGCGCTGCTCGCCCTGCGCTACGAGGCGGGCCTGGACTCGGCCGAGATCGGGGCCCTGACCGGCCGGCCGGCGTCGACAGTCCGCTGGCGGCTGGCCCGCCTGCTCGCCGGACTGCGACAGGAGCTCTCGGATGGCTGGCTCGATCGATTCGAGGTCCGCCTGGGCGCGTCGGTACGCACGTTCGCCGATCGGGCCGAGACGCGCGTGGATGCCATGGCCGTGGCTGGGCGGGCGATCCGGCGCCGGCGTCGCGGATCCTTTGCCTGGCTCGGGGTGCAGGTGCGCGTCCCGTCTCGGTCTGCTTGCGCTCGGGCTGCTGCTCGCGCTGCTTGCCTGGTCCGCGCAGGTCGGGGCTCCATGGGATCATCGACCGTCATTCGTCCTGCTCCCGGACCCGACTCCGACCGCCACCGTCGCCCCCGCGCCGACCGCGACGCCGGAGCCGACGCCCCTGCCGTCCACGTCAGGGACCGGCGACCAGCTGGTCGCCGGGACCGAGACGAGCGTGGTCCTCGCCACGGCCTACACCTCGACGAAGGTCGGCGATGTCACCCAGCTGCGAGGCGGGGTCATCACGGCGCTCCAGACCATGAACGACCGGCGAGTCACCGGGGACGCGACCTTCACCTTCAGCGTCGACGCGTACACCAACGTCGGGCCCGAGTGGGGGACGTATCGCCTGGAGAATGCCGGCGGCACCTGGGAGGGCCCCTGCACCGGGGCGTCGTGGGATGGCGGCAACAAGGCCGACGGGACCTGCTGGCTCGTGGGCAGCGGTTCCTACAAGGGGTTCACCTACTACTTCCACCACACCTACGGGCTGGGGGACGACCTCAACGTCCAGGGGATCATCTTCCCGGGCTCGCCGCCCACGCCATAGGGAGGAAGGCAGCCGATATGCGCTCCATTGTTCGCAGTCTCGCCTCGCTGACACTCGCCGGCGGCCTGGTCGCGGGCTGCGCGGCGGCCGCCACGCCGACCCCCGCGCCGACTCCCGTTCCCACGGCTGCGCCGGCGCCGGCAGCCACGCCGGCGCAGACCCCCACGCCCGCCCCTGAGCCGACCGCGACGCCGGCGCCGACCCCAACGCCGGTGCCGTCCACGTCGGGGACCGGCGACCAGTACGTCATCGGGACGGAGACGGGCATGGTCCTCGTGACCGGGTACACCTCGACCAAGGTGGGCGACGCCACCCAGATGCGCGGCGGTGTCCTCACCGCCACGCAGACCATGAACGACCCCCGGGTCACCGGGAAGGTGACGTACAGCAACGTCAGCCTCGACACGCACGCGAACGTCGCGCCCGAGTGGATGGATGGCCGCGTCGAGAACGCCGGCGGCGCCTGGGAGGGCACGTGCACCGGCGCTTCGTGGAACGCGGGCAACGCCGCCGACGGGACCTGCTGGCTCGTGGGCAGCGGTGCCTACAAGGGCTACACGTACTACTTCCACCACACGTATGGCGGGACGGAGATCAACAACGTCCAGGGGATCATCTACCCGGGCACGCCCCCCGCGCCGTAGCGCTCACCAGGGGACCTGCGAGGCCCCGGCTGTCGGCCGGGGCCTCGCAATTCCTGGGCCGCGCTCGGACGCGATCCGCGAGGCACCACCGCTGGCCGGGGCCCCGCGGGCGTAACCCGCCCGAAAGGAACCGCCCGCGAGACTGGCGGGCATGACGACCTTCGACCTCTCCCCCACGACCCTGCCGGCCGGCGCCGCCTGGCGCGCCCTCGGGACGACCGTCCACGTCCTCGTGACCGACCCGGGACGGCTCGGCGTGGCCCGCCGGGCCGTCGCCGAGGTGCTCGCCGACGTGGACGCCACCTATAGCCGCTTCCGGGCCGACAGCGAGCTGCGGGTCCTGGCCGCGGACGCGGGCCGTGACCGCCTCGTGAGCCCGTTGCTCGCCCTCGCCCTTGGCACCGCCCTGCGCGCCGCCCGCGCCACCGACGGGGCGGTGGACCCGACCATCGGCCGCGCGGTCCGCCTCCTCGGCTACGACGACGACTTCTCCCGCCTCGCCCGGACCGGCGCCGCGCCGGTGCTCACGATCGGGTCGGTGCCGGGCTGGCAGGCGATCCGCTTCGACGCCGCGACCCGCCACGTCCGCATCCCGGTCGGGGTCGAGCTCGACCTGGGCGCGACGGGCAAGGGCCTCGCCGCCGACCTCGCCGCCGCGGCCGCGCTCGATGCCATGGACGGAGCCGGCGTGCTCGTCAGCCTCGGCGGCGACATCGCCACCGACGGCGCCGCCCCGGCCGGCGGCTGGCGGATCCTCGCCGCCGACGACAGCGCCCTTGCTCCGGACGGGCCGGGCGAGGTCGTGCGGATCGACGGCGGCGCCGTCGCGACCTCGAGCACCACCGTCCGTCGCTGGATCCGCGGCGGGGTCACCCGCCACCACCTCGTCGACCCGGCGACCGGCCTCCCGGCCGCGGGGCCGTGGCGCACGGCGACCGTCGTGGCCCCGACCTGCGCCGACGCCAATGCCGCAGCCACGGCGGCCATCGTGATGGGCGATCGCGCCCCCGCATGGCTCGCCCGCCATCGCCTGCCGGCCCGGCTCGTCGCGGACGACGGAAGCGTCCTCCGCGTCGCCGGCTGGCCGGAGCCCGTTCCCGCCGGATCGCCGGCGGCCCGGCCGGCCGCAGAGCCGGCTCGCCAGGAGGTCCCAGCATGAACGACCAGATCCTGTGGTTCGCCACGCGCGGGGCGGGGATCGTCTCGCTCCTGCTCCTGTCGGCCGTCGTCTACCTCGGGATCCTCGTGGTCCTGAAGTGGCAGACCCCTGCCTGGCCACGGTTCGCGACCACCGGGTTCCACCGCAACCTGGCCCTGCTGTCGGTCGTCTTCCTCGTCGTCCACATCGTGACCGCGGTCGTCGACCCGTACGCCAACCTGGGCCTGCTGGCCGCCCTGATCCCCTTCTCCTCCGGGTACCGGACGCTGTGGCTCGGCCTGGGGGTGCTCGCCCTCGACCTCGGGCTCGCCGTGCTCGTGACCAGCCTGCTCAGGAAGCACATGAGCCGGCGCACCTGGCGGGCGGTGCACTGGCTCTCCTACGGGGCCTGGCCGCTCGCCGTGCTGCACGGCATCGGCACGGGGACCGACGCGGCCGCGCCGTGGATGCTGGCGATCGACCTGGCCTGCATCGCCGCCGTGGGGTCCGCCGTCCTGGTCCGGGTCACGGCGGAGAAGAGCGCGGTCCCGGCACGCCCGATAATGGCCTCCATGGAGGGCTCCGCGCGCGCCACGCCCCGCCCTGCCTCCCGGCCCTGACCCGATGCGCGTCCTGGTCGCCGAGGACGACGACGGCCTCCGCGAGCTCCTCGTCATGGGGCTCGAGGGGGCCGGCTACCACGTGGACGCCGTCGACCGCGGCGACGACGCGATCGACCAGCTGCGCTGGTACGAGTACGACGTCGCCGTCCTCGACTGGCGCATGCCCGGCGCGGAAGGGATCGAGGTCGTGCGCTGGGCGCGTCGCCAGAAGCGCCCCACGGGGATCCTCATGCTCACGGCCCGCGACACGCCGCGCGACCGGATCGAGGGCCTCGACACCGGGGCCGACGACTACCTGGTGAAGCCCTTCGACTTCGGGGAGCTGCTGGCCCGGGTGCGCGCCCTCCAGCGCCGGCCGAGGGGCGTCGACGGCGAGACGATCGATCGGGGGCGCCTCGCGCTCGACCCCGTCCGCCACGAGGTGGCGGTCGACGGCCGGCCGGTGGTCCTCACCGCGACCGAGTTCCTCATCCTCGAGCTGCTCATGCGCCGCTCGCCCGCGGTCGTGGACCGCAAGGCGATCGCCGAGCACGCGTGGCGCGACGAGACCGACCCGCTCGGCTCGAACGCGATCGACGTCCAGATGAGCCGCCTGCGGGCCAAGCTCCCCGGCGCCGGGATCCGCATCGTCACCGTTCGCGGTGCCGGCTACCGGCTGGAGGAAGCGTGACCGGACCCCGGCGGGACGTCCGGGCGGCGTCGATCCGGGTCGCCGCCGGCGCGACGCTCGTGGTGGCGGCGATCTACCTCGCGGTCGCCGCCGGCGCGTTCATCCTGCTCACGAACACGCTGACCCGGCAGCTCGACGCGCGCCTGGTCGACAGCCTTGCCCACATCACGACCCAGCCCGACCACCCGGGACCCGGTGGCGGCTTCACCGCGCCCCCGCCAGACCGCCCGTTCGGCCCGACCCAGCTCGTCTGGACGGTGCTGCCGAACGGGACGGTGATCTCGAACACCTCGGGAGCCGACCTGCCGCCCGCCGCGACCACCGTCAGCGCGCCCGAGACGATCACCGTCGGCGGGGTGGACGTCCGGGTGACCGGCGCCAGCGCCGGCGATCGCTACGTGATCGTCGGGCAACGGACGGCGGAGCTGGCCGCGACCCAGGCGACCCTCCTCCTCGCCGAGCTGATCATCGGGCCGGTCCTGCTGCTCCTCGTCTTCATCGGCGCCGTCGTCATCGGGCGCAGGGTGGCGGCCCCGATCGAGCGCGCCCGGCAGCGCCAGCTTGCCTTCAGCGCCGACGCCTCGCACGAGCTGCGGACGCCGGTCTCCGTCATCGAGGCCCAGACGAGCCTGGCCCTGGCCGGGCAGCGCGAGCCTGCGGCCGACCGCGCGGCGTTCGAGCGGATCGACCGCGAGAGCCACCGCATCCGGCGCCTGGTCGACGACCTGCTCTGGCTCGCCCGTTTCGACGCCCTCCGCGGCGCGCCCGACGCCGAGCCCGTGGACGTCGGGGTCATGGCCACCGCGACCGCCGACCGCTTCGGCGTCGTGGCCGAGGCCCGGAACCTCCGCCTGGCCGTCGACGTGGGGCCGGGCACGCACATCGTCACGATCCCGCCGGAATGGCTCGACCGGCTCCTCGGGGTGCTCGTCGACAACGCCTGCAAGTTCTCGCCCGACGGCGGCGCGGTCCGCATCGCCGTGGGGACGGACGGCAACCGGGTCACCCTCGCGGTGGACGATGCCGGGCCCGGCATCCCGCCGGACCAGCGGGAGCTGGTGTTCGATCGCTTCCACCGGGCGAGCTCGTCGGGCTCCGGGGCCGGCCTCGGCCTCGCGATCGCCGACAGCATCGTCCGCGCGACCCACGGGAGATGGCGCGTCGGGACGAGCGACCTGGGTGGCGCCAGCTTCGCCGTCAGCTGGACGCGAGGCCTCGTCGAGTCGCGCGGGGGCGGCGCCGCGCCGGCGTAACCGGATCGAAAGGGTGGCCGGCCGAGACTGCCGGCATGGATACCAACCGACCCGCACCCCTCGATCTCGCGGCCCGGAACCGGGCGACCCGGCGCCTCAACCAGCTCACCACCGGCGTCGCCCTCGCCGGGGCCGTCGCCGTCGTCGGCTTCGGGGCGCTCGCCGCCGCATCGGACAGCGGCACCACGGCGAGCACCTCGACGACGACCACCACGACGACCGACACCCCGGCGACCACGTCGGGCACCACGTCGACCCTGGGCGGGGCGGCGGCCCCGGTCCCCGTGACCGGCCCGGCCCACGCCACCACCGGGGGGTCGTGATGACCGCCCTCGCCGGCCGCCGGGCTTCCTGGGTCCCGGCGGCCGACACGACGACCCGCCAGCTGACCTCGTTCATGGCCATCGGCCTCGTGAGCACGGCCGCCTACGTCGTTGCCTACGCCGCGCTCCGGACGGCCATGGAGCCGCTCTTCGCCAACGCCGTCGCCCTCCTCGTCACCGCGGTCGGGAACACGGCCGCCAACCGGCGCCTCACGTTCGCCGTCCGCGATGGCGCCGGCGCCCTCCGCGACCAGGTCGGCGGGCTCGTCGCGCTCGGCGTCGCCCTCGCCGTCACGACGGTGGCCGTCGCAGCGCTGGCTGCGCTGGCTCCCTCGGCCGGGCGGCTCGCCGAGCTGGCCCTCCTGGTCGCCGCGAACGTCGCGGCCACGATCTGCCGATTCCTCCTCCTCCGCCGCTGGATCGCCGGCCCGCGCCGCGCGACCCCGGTCGACCTCTCGGGAGTACCCGCATGAGCACCATCGCCCGCCCGTCGCCGAATTCCATCGCCGGAAACGGGGCCACCCTTCGTCGCCTCTCCGCGTGGGCCGCCGGGCGCGATCGCGCCGACGGATGGGCCCGCCCGGCGCTGGCCGGGGTCGTGGCGCTCGCGGCGCTCCTCTACCTCGCCGACCTGACCGTCAGCGGGTACGCGAACACGTACTACGCGATGGCCGCCCAGGCGGCTTCGCAGAGCTGGTCGGCCTGGTTCTTCGGCTCGCTCGACGCCGCCGGCTTCATCACGATCGACAAGCCGGCTCTCTCGACGATGGTCATGGGGCTGTCGGTCCGGGTCTTCGGCCTCTCGTCGTGGAGCATCCTGCTGCCCGAGGCCCTCATGGGGGTTGCCTCGGTCGCCGTGCTCTTCGCCGCGGTGCGGCGCTCGTTCGGGACGGCGGCCGCAACGATCGCGGGCGTCGTGATGGCGCTCACGCCGGCCGCGGTCCTGATCTTCCGCTACGACAACCCCGACGCCCTCCTGACCCTGCTCCTCGTGAGCGCGGCGTGGGCGCTGCTCCGGGCCCTCGATGCCGGTCGGATGCGCTGGCTCGCCCTCGCCGGCACGCTCGTCGGCCTCGCCTTCATGACGAAGTTCCTGCAGGCATGGCTGGTGCTGCCCGTGTTCGCCGTCGTCTGGGCGGTCGCCGCCCCCGGCGGATGGCGGCGTCGGATCGCCGGCCTCGCCGTCTCGGCTGGCGCCGTCCTCGTCGCGAGCTTCGCCTGGCCCCTCGCCGTTGAGCTGGTCCCCGCCGCCTCGCGGCCCTTCGTGGGCGGGAGCAGCGGCAACTCGGTCTTCGACCTCATCCTGGGCTACGACGGGCTCGGCCGGATCTTCGGCGGCGTGGGCAACGGCGGGCAGGGCGGCCAGGGCGGCGGGCCCCGGGGCCGGCTTCGGCGGGACCCCGGGCCTCCTTCGGCTCTTCAACGCCCAGTTCGGGGGCCAGGTCTCGTGGCTGATCCCGTACGCCCTCGTGAGCCTCGCCAGCGGGCTTGCCCTGCGCCTGCGCGCCGGGCGCACCGACCGACGCCTGGTCGGCTACCTCCTGTGGGGAGGCTGGCTGGGCGTCAACGCCCTTGTCTTCAGCTTCATGTCGGGCGTCATCCACCCGTACTACAGCGTGATCCTGGCGCCCGCCATCGGGGCCCTCGTCGGCGCCGGCACGGTCGAGCTGTGGCGGCTCCGCGCCCGCTCGCCACTCGGAGGAATCGTCCTGGGGGCCGCGCTCGTCCTGAGCGGGGCATGGGCCTGGGCGCTCCTCGAGCGGACCCCGGACTTCGCGCCGGGGCTGGGCATCGCGGTGCTCGCCGTCACGACCGCGGCCGCGATCCTGGTCGCGGTGCCGCTGCCCGGCCGGTCACGCCTGGCGGGCGCGGCTGTCGCCGTTGCCCTGGCCGCGCTCCTTGCCGGGCCTGCGGCCTACGCGGCCGAGACCATGGGCACCGCCCTCTCCGGCGGTGACCCGGCAGCCGGGCCGACGACGTCCGGGCAGGGCATTGCCGGGGGACCCGGCGGCGGAGCCGGCCCCGGCGGGCCGACGGCCCAGGCCCCCGACGGGGTGGCCGGCGGGTTCGCGCCCGCGCCGGGCTCGGCCGGACCGGCCGGCGGCAATCCCGGCATGGGGACGGCGGACGGCAATCCCGGCCCCGGGACGGCCGACGCCGCGCTCGTCACCTACCTCCAGGAGCATGCGGGTGGGGCGCGGTGGATCGTGGCCGTGTCGGGCTCCGGGTCCGCCGCGGCGATCCAGCTGGCGAGCGGACTTCCGGTCATGTCGATGGGCGGATTCAACGGCTCCGACGCCGCCCCGACCCTCGAGCAGCTGCAGGCCTACGTGGCCTCGGGCGAGCTCCGCTACGTGCTGCTGGGGGGCACCGGCGGCGGGGGCGACGGGGGCGCGGCCGGCGGCGGTGGGGGCGGCCCCGGCTCGTCCTCGACGAGCGCCCGCGACGCCTGGATCACCTCGGCCTGCACGGCAGTGGACACCGGGTCGGCGAGCGGCACTCTCTACGACTGCGCCGGCAGCATCGGCGGGTAGCGGAGCCTGGTGATCGCCCGGGAGTCGCACGTCCGAAGCCTCCGCATTCGGACGTCGCGACCCCGGCATGGCGACCACCGTCGCACAATGCGCTCATGGCCTACGACCTCGAGCGGTTTCTCGGCGAGCAGGAGCACGTCTACGACGGCGTGCTGGCGGAGCTCCGGAGCGGCCGCAAGACCGGCCACTGGATCTGGTTCATCTTCCCCCAGGTCGCGGGCCTCGGGCACAGCCCGATGTCCCGACGCTTCGCCATCGCCTCGCTGGACGAGGCACGCGCCTACCTCGCCCACCCCGTGCTGGGGGCGCGCCTGCGCGAGTGCGCCGGGCTCGTGCTCGCCGCCCGGGGGCCGTCGGCCGAGGACATCCTGGGGCCGGTCGACGCGATGAAGCTCCGCTCGTGCATGACCCTGTTCCACCGGGCCGCGCCGGACGAACCGGTGTTCGCGCGGGTGCTCGACCGCTTCTACGACGGCGTCGCCGACGCGGCGACGGACACCCGGCTGGGTTGATCGCGCGCTGGCGCGGCCGGGCGCTGATCGCCGGGGCGGCGGGGACCAGTCAGCGTCGATGCCGCTCCTCGGGCGATCCCGGCGCATCCGCGTCCGGGCCAGGCACCGACCGGCCGCGGGCGAGCTCGCGGGCGAGGCCGGCCGGATCCAGGATCGTGATCCGGTCGCGGCCGGTCTCGATGAGTCGGGCCCGCCGCAGCCCCGCCAGGGCCCGGCTGACCACCTCGCGGGCGGCGGACACGCCATCGGCGAGCTCCTGCTGCGTAAGGCGAACCACGAGCCGTCCGTCCGCCTCGTCCTCGGCGAGGTCGAGGAGGCGATCGATGACGCGCTCCCGGACGCTGAGGAGCTGGCTTTCGGCCGCCTCCTCGTAGGCCGCGAAGAGCTGGCGCCCGAGCTCCTCCGCGACGACCCGTCCCACGGCGGGATCCGCGTCGACCAGGGCCCGCAGGACGTCGACGGGGAGCACCAGGATGGTGGCGGGGAGGGCCACCTCGACGCTGATCGGAGCGGGCCCGCCGGTGGCCATGGCGAGGCCGATCGCGTCCCCCGACCGGGCGTAGCGGACCGTGACCTCGCGCCCGTCGGCGGAGCGCAGGAAGGCGCGCAGGACGCCGGTCTCGACGACGATCGTCCGCGGCGGCTCGTCCTGGCGGTAGACGGTCGCGCCCGCCGGGAGGTCGATGCGGATCGCCCCGGCGATGAGTCGAGACCGGGCATCCGCGGGCAGGCGATCCAGGAAGCCGGGTCGGTCCGGCTCCGCGTCCTGCCGCTTACCCATGGGAATCCTTCTCGACGTGCGCGCCGGTCCGGTGCCCGCGCCCGAGGTGAGACTGGACCCCGCTCGGGCGGATCGCAAGGGCTTCGGAGGCAGGACGGTGGGGTCCGCCCCGGCCAGCGTGACCTGGATCACTGCGGCGCACGATCGTGGTCACTGACGTCCGGGGCTCGAGGGCCCATCCTCGGGGCAGGCCCGCCGTGCGGGGGCTCCGGTCGCTGCGCGGAGGTGCCGAGCAAACGAACCGGAGGCGATCGACATGACGCACATCGAGACAGTTGGCACATTCGACGCCGGGCCGACCCGGCGCATGCTCCGGCGCGGAACGCTCCAGGGCGACTTCGCGGCCGGACAGGAGACAACACCCCGGCTCGGGCGCGTTGCCGTTCGAGCCGACTTCGCCTCGGGCCAGCGCCGGGAGCCGGCCGATCCGACGCAGTTCGGCGGCGACTTCGCCGCGGGCCAACGGCGCGCGGCGCCTAACTCGACGCCGACGCCCGGCGCGGACCGGGTCGACGCCGAAGCGGCGGGACGCAGGCACCCGGACCGGGGCCCGACCCTGTGTTGACCCGCCCCACTAGGCCCTGCTCAGAGCGGAGATCGGTCCGGTCCTCGGAGACCGGCAACCCGCGAGCACATCGCCGCTGACGGGCGCTCGACCCTGTCGATTCGGCCTGGGCCCGTTCGTCGTCCGGGTGAGAGCGGCGAGGATCGCTGCGTGTGCGGACAAGGAAGGAGCTCCACGGTGGCGAAGTACCTGCTCGCGTTCAAGGGTGGCGCGATGCCGGAGGGCCAGGAGGCGCAGGCCCAGGTGATGGGCGCATGGGAGGCGTGGTTCAAGAGCGCCGGCGCGGCGATCGCCGATCCCGGCAACCCCTCGTCGAAGTCGCGCACGATCAGCGCCGGCGGCTCGGTGGGAGCCGAGGGCCCGGCGTCCCTGAGCGGATACACGATCGTGAGCGCGGACAACCTCGACGCGGCCGTCGAGCTGGCGAAGGGCTGCCCCGTCCTCGCGGGCGGCGCCTCGATCGAGGTGATCGAGACCTTCGACGTGATGTGATCCCGGTCGGCCGCGCGACGCCGAGCGGGCTTCGTCGGCGGCCGGGCGGAAGGACAGCGTGGTCGACGGGCCGGGAGCGACGCTCCCGGCCCGTTCCGCGACCCGCGGGCCCGGCATAGCGGCAGGCGGCCATCGGGGCTGAGGCGCGCACCGTCCGGCGCGCTGGCTTGCCTTCTTCCCGCCTCGCCTCACCCCGGACGGCGCGACGCGGTTCAATAGGCGGGTGACACGATCGATTGCCGGCGGGCCGGCGCGCGCCGTCATGCTCACTTCGTACGCGAGCTTCATCCTCATCGGCTGGAACGGCCTCTTCATCCCGTCGCTGCTCCGGGTCCTGCAGTCGACCTTCGACCAGCCCGACGCTTCATTCGGGCTCGTCTACCTGGTGAGCGCCCTCCTCTTCGCCGCCGGCGCCCTGTCGTCCGGCCTCATCGCGGGGCGGGTCGGGCGGCACGTCGTCCTGCCCGCGGGGTCGCTCCTCATCGGCGGCGGGTACCTCGTGGAGGGCATCGCCCCGTCCTGGGCGGTCTTCCTGGCCGGCGCGGGGATCGCCGGGGCGGGTGCCGGGGCGATCGACGCCGTCGTCAGCAGCGTGATCATGGACCTGTCCACGGCCGGCAGCGGGAACCGCCTCAACCGCCTGCACCTCTTCTACAGCATCGGAGCCCTTGCGGCGCCCCTCGTCATCGGACCGCTCGTCGGGATCGGCCTCGACTGGCGCCTGCTCGCCCTCGCCACGGCCGTGGCCGGGCTCGCGCTGGCGGCCCCGCTGGCGCGGGTGGGCAGGGTGCCGCCGCGGGCGCGCTCGTCGGTCGCGGTGGAAGACGGGTCACGTGCGGCCGAGGATCCGTCACGTGCGGCGGCGGACGCCCGGCGCGCCGCCGTGATCTCGTCGGCCCTTCGGCTGGCCCTCGCGACCCTCGCCATCGCCATCGCCTGCTATGTCGCCGCTGAAGCCGGCGTCTCGAGCTGGCTGGTGGGCTTCCTGGGCGACGAGCCGATGACCGTCGCGACGGTGGGCCTCGGCCTCTTCTGGGTCGGCCTGGCCATTGGGCGACTGGTCGCAAGCCGCATCGCGGACCGGTTCGACCCCGTCCGTTTCACCGTGACCTGCGCCCTCGCCGGCGGGATCGCGATCCTGGCCGCGGTGGCCGGATCCTCGGGCTCGGTCCGCATCCCGCTCTTCTTCGCTGCCGGCCTTGCGTTCGGGCCCGTCTACCCGATGATCGTGGCCGTCGCCGGGTCGCTGTTCCCCTACCGTGCGGCGGCGGTGGCCGGCATCCTGGCCGCGGCCGGACCGGTCGGGGCGATCCTGTACCCGTGGGCCATGGGTCTCATCGCCGGCGTGGCGGGGCTCGGCGCGGGGATGGCGGGCGCGGCGCTGCTGATCTTCGCCAGCGGCGCGGCCGTCGTGGTGGCGGGCCGGCTGGCCGGCCCCGAGCCGGTGCCACGCGAAGGCGAGCCCGTCGCCCTGGCGGACGGCGCCTGACGGCATCGCGGACGGCAGCCTGGGCTACCGGCCGCGGCCGGGAGCCTCTACCGCGCCCGGACCCGGTTGTTCTTCGGGAGGTGCTCCAGCTCGGCCAGACCCAGGGCCTCGAGCAGCGGCGGCACGTACATCCCGAAGCGGCCCCGGTAGCCCTTGCGCAGGCCGTACCAGCCGCCGACCGGGTTGTCGGCAGCCCGGCCGAAGGCCTCCACGGTGCCCTCGGTTGCCGCCTTCTGCTCGTCCGCGGCGCCCAGGGGAACCCAGTCGCCGCGCTCCTTCAGCCAGGCATGGAGGTCATCGATGCAGCGGAGGTGGTACCGCAGCTGGGTCGATCCGACCTGGCAGACGAGTGCCGGCGGGTCGGCGGAGTCGTCGCGCCACATCTGGTACTCGGCTCCCCCGCTCGCGGTCTGGAGGACCCACGGATCCTCGCGCGTCCCGCTGCCGCGCGTCTCGACGGTCATCGATCCCTCCCCGCTCGCTCGGCCGCGACGACCTGCGCGGCTGTTCGTAGTGAACCACGGCCGTCGAGACCCGCCCCCGACGGTTGGTCGGGCTGTTGGTGCAGGTGGATGGGAGGGGGGACGACTGGTTGGAGGGTTGGTTTTTTTTTTGGACGCTGGTGGGTGGGATGGATGATGTCACGGGGTATGTTGGTGGGGTTACGTTTTGTGATGAGGAGGACACGGTGGGGTATCTCGTTGTTCTGCGTGACACTGTGGTTGTTAAGGTATAAGGGAGATTGGTAAAGCGAAAGAAAAGGAATATTAGAGAAAAAGGAATAAGAAGTAATAAAAAAAGAAGAGCAGCGCGAAGCGAGCGGCGTCGGGACGGATCCGGGCGGGGCCCGGTCACGGCGCATCCCGGTCGAGGCGGACGACGAACGTCCGGCCGCGAATCGTCGCCCGCCGCAGGGCCCGGACGACCTGCTCGATCACGTCGCCCGACACGTCCACCAGGGAGAAGCCGTCGGTGATCTGGATCGCGCCGATCGCCGACCCTGGGACGCCCGCCTCGGCCGTGATGGCCCCGACGAGGTCGGCCGGGCGCACGCCGGCGCGCCGCCCGCCGCCCACGAAGAGCCGGACCCACGCCCCGTCGCGTGGGGGACCCGGTCGGCGTTCGTGCCCGGCAGCCGCGGCCTGCCCCGGGCCCGGCCGCGGTGCGCCCCCGGCGGCCGAGGCCTGCCCGGGGCCCGGCCGGGCCCACGCCCCTCGCGGCGCCCGAGGCCGCGCGAGCTCCGGGGATCGCCCCGCGGGGCCGGGGACGGCGCGGGCGGCCGCGGGTCTCGGCGGGCGGTCCTGGGGCAGGATCGCGGGCGCGATCTCGACCTCGGCCTCGTCGCGGGCCGCGCTCGCGTCGAGCAGGGCGATCGCCCCGAGCGCGATCTCGACGGCGTCGTATTCGTCGGCAAGGGCCTCCACCACCGCCCGGTATCGGTCGAGGTCCCGGGTGCCGTCCCCGTCGCCGTCGGACAGGCGCTCGCGCAGGCTCGCCCGGAGGAGCTCGAGGCGTCGTTCGCGAAGGTCGGCGATCGAGGGAACCGTGGCCCGCGCCAGCCGGGTCCGGGTCGCGGCCTCGATGTTCAGCAGGAGCCGGTGCTCGCGCGGCTCGACCAGCGTGATCGCCATCCCCTCGCGACCTGCCCGCCCGGTCCGGCCGATCCGGTGCACGTACAGGTCGGGTGACGATGGAACGTCGAAGTTGACGACGTGGGAGACGTGCTCGATGTCGAGGCCGCGGGCGGCGACGTCCGTGGCCACGAGCACGTCGAGCGCGCCCTCGCGGAAGCGACCCATCACCCGGTCGCGCTGCTCCTGCGAAAGCCCGCCGTGCAGGGCAGCGGCATCGTGCCCGCGACCGCTCAGGGCTTCGGCCAGGTCGTCGACCTCGCCGCGGGTGCGGGCGAAGACGAGGGCGGCGGCCGGGTCCTCGACGTCGAGGATCCTCCCCAGCGCGGCGAGCTTGTCGGGCCGCCGGACGACGTAGACGAGCTGGCGAACCTTGGCCGGCGCCTCGTCCGACGGGCGCTCGGGTCGGACGGAGACGCGGATCGGGTCGCGCAGGTGGCGGGCCGCGACGCGCGCGATCGTGGGCGAGATGGTGGCCGAGAAGAGGGCGGTCTGGCGCTCGGACGGCGTCGCCGAGAGGATCGCCTCGAGCTCCTCCGCGAAGCCCATGTCGAGCATCTCGTCGGCCTCGTCGAGGACGACGGCCTCCACGGCGTCGAGGCGCAGGCTGCCCCGGTTCAGGTGGTCGACCGCGCGGCCGGGCGTGGCGACGACCACGTCCAGCCCGCGCCGCAGGCCGCGCAGCTGCTGGCCGATCGGCTGCCCGCCGTAGACGGGCAGGATCCGCGCCCCGAGGCCGCGGCCGTAGCGGTGGACGGCCTCGGCGACCTGCATCGCGAGCTCCCGCGTGGGCACGAGCACGAGGGCGAGGGCCGTGCCCGCCTCGGCTCGTCCCAGGCCGCCCGCGGAGAGGCGCTGGAGGATGGGCAGGGCGAACGCGGCCGTCTTGCCGGTGCCGGTGGGCGCCTCGGCCAGCAGGTCGCGCCCGGCCAGGAGTGGCGGGATGGCCGCCTCCTGGACCGGCGTCGGCTCCTCGTAGCCCAGGCCGGCGAGGGTCTCGAGGAGGACGGCCTCCAGCCCGAGGGCGGCGAACGTGCCGGGATCGGGGGGCGTCATCCGGGCAGCGTACTCCGCGTCGCCCGGCCGGCCCGGTGCCGGCCGGCACCGATCGAGACCAACGACGCGCGCCGGCGGTACCTCCGGCGTGCCCGGCCGCGGGGGCGCGCGCGTATCGTCGGGAGTGGCGCATCCCCCGGGGACTGCGCGCGGCCGTGGAGTGCATCGGTGGACCTCGGGACCCAGTTCTGCGAACGGTGCGGGCGGGACCGGGATTCGTACGCCTCGGCCCGCAACACCTACTACGAGTGCCCGACGTGCGCGGCCGCCTGCTGCGCCGATTGCTGGAATCTCGTCGACGGAGCGTGCCTGGTCTGCGCCCCGTTCCGCCTGGCCGCGGAGACCGTCCGACCCCGAATCGTCATCGCCGCCGCCCGGTCCGCCGCGGGGTCGAGGTCCGATCCCTACGCGGACCTGCGCACCGTCCCGAAGCCCCTCGACTCGCGGAATGCCTCGCGCAGCACCGCTCGCCAGCGGCCGAAGGGCGCGATCCCCGCCGCAGCATCACGGGCCGCTAGCCGGCCTGACGCGCGGCGAGCCGCGGCCGCGGCGACCGATCTCGCACCCGCGCGCGGCCCGCGCCGCCGGGCCGGCCGGATCGGCCTGGCGGCATGCGCTGCCTGGGTCGTGGTGGCAGGGCTCGCGGTCGCCGCCTTCGGCGCGTCGCCGGCGGCGACGGTGCCCGGACCGCGGGCAACTCCCCAGGCGACGGCTCCGCCGGCGACCGTTCCGGCCCCGACGCCGCCCACCGGCCGCGACGCCCGCGGGAACGTAGACGCCGGCCGCGACGCCCGCGGGAACGTAGACGCCGGCCGCGCCGGATCTCAGGGCAGGAGCTGGCGCAGCGCGAAGCCCACGTTCGCCGGGCGCTCGGCGAGGCGGCGCATGTACCACGGGTACCAGTGCGGGCCGTAGGCGATGAGCGTGAAGGACGGGAACCCCGCGGCCTGGAGCCGGCGGAGCTCGCCGGCCCGGATGCCGTACAGCATGTGGACCTCGAGTCGATCGCGCGGTACGCCGGCGGCCGCGGCGAAGGCCGCGATCCGCTCCACGAGGGCGCCGTCGTGGGTGCCCAGCGCGAGGCGGGCCCGCCCCTGGCCGGCCGCTTCGGCAAGGACGAGCGCCGCCGCCTGGTAGGCGCCGTCGACCTCGGCGCGCCTGCGCCACGCCACCTCGGCCGGCTCGTCGTAGGCGCCCTTGACCAGGCGCACCGCCGGCTCGATCGGAAGGAGCCGATGGAGGTCGGCGGGGGTGCGCTTGAGGTAGGCCTGGAGACAGATGCCGACATTGTGGTGGTCGACCCTGAGGCTCTCGTACAGGCGGAGCGTCCGCTCGACGTAGGGAGAGGATTCCATGTCGAGCCACAGCCATGACCCCGTGACGTCGGCCCGCGCGGCCAGGCTGTCGAGATGCCGCAGGCAGACGTCATCGTCGAAGTCGAGGCCGAGCTGGGTCGGCTTGACCGACAGCTCGATCGGGCGGGCGAGCGCGGTTCTCCGGTCGAGGACGGCGTGATAGTGCGCGGCCACCTGGTCGGCCTGGGCGATCGTGACCAGGTTCTCCCCGAGCCTCGTGAAGAGGATCCCCTGCCCCGTGGCCGAGAGCGCTGCCGCCGCGCGGAAGGCGGCGTCCGCGTCCTCGCCCGGCATGAACCTGCCGACGGCCTTGCGCACGAAGCGGAGTCGCGGCAACCGCTCCTTCAACCAGGCGTTGCGGGCCATCCAGAGCAGGATCGTGCGCACCGTTCCTCCCATCTCCACGGGATCTCAGGAAGGGCGATCGTGCCATGCGCGCGGAGCCCGCGCACGCGATGTGCGGGGAGGGCGCCCGGGCGAGCCCCGGCGCGAGGTCGCTCGCGAGGGCATGCCCGGCCGGTGGCCGCGCGGCTCACTCGTCGAGCGGGCGACGGGGCCACTCCAGGGGGCTGCGGCCGACGGCGACGTAGCGCCGGATCTCCGCGATCCGTCGATCGCGCGTCTCGGGCCGCTTCGCCGACGTGACCCAGAACAGCAGCGGCCGCTTCATCGAGGCGCTCAGGGCCTCGAACCCGCGGGCCGCGTCGGGGTCGGCCTCGAGGGCGGCGGCGAGATCCGGCGGGATGACGAGGGCGTCGACATCGTTGAGCGCATCCCACGAGCCGTCCGCCTTGGCCTCGTCGATCGGGCGGAGGCCGGCCTCGGTCATCCGTCCCTCGGCAACGAGGCGCTCCACCCTGTCCTTGTTCGAGCGCGACCAGGCGCTCCCGCGTCGGCGCGGGGTGAAGCGGAGCATCGTCCGCTCGTCGTCGAGGCCCGCGCCTCGGCTGTCGATCCAGCCGAAGCAGAGCGCCTCCTCGACCAGCTCGTCGTACGTGACCGTCGACTTGCCGGCGGCCTTGCGGTAGGTGATCGCCCAGACCCCGCTCGCCGTGGAGTGGTTGGCGGCGAGCCAGGCCCGCCACGCGGCACGGTCCGCGGGCTGGACGCGCTCGTCGTCGGAGCCCGGGGAGCGCGCCCCGGAATCGTCGCCCACGGTCAGCCGACCACGCGGTGGAGCGTGGCCAGCAGGTGGACGAGGAGCGGCTGGCCGACGGCCGCCATGCGGAGCTCGTAGCGCATCGTGTCGCCGTCGACGTGGATCGCCCGCTCGACGGACGTCACGTCCGGGCCGGTGGTCGCGGCCGCGACGAAGCGCGAGCGGACGGCGATCCGGCCGCCCTCGATCGCTCCCTCGTCGACCTCCACCATGCCCGTCGCCTCGGCCACCAGGAGCTCGATTCGCCCGCCCGGCTTCGGTCGCCAGTAGCCGGTCTCCTCGTGCAGCGGCCGGAGCCCGTCGAGCGACCACGTGCGCTGCGCATAGACGAGGAAGGCCCGCCCCGCGTCCCGGAGGCTGACCTCCTCGCCGTAGGCAAAGTCGGCGATGGTCGGGTAGGTGCCGCGACCCTCTCCGCGCCAGGTCCCGATGAAGGGCAGCAGTGGCTCGAGCTCCGGAGATGGACCCGTGCCCGGGGACGCAGGGCGACGAAGAGCCGGCGACGGCATGGACGCGACCTCCAGCGTGGACGGTGTCGCGCATTCTCCCGGATTCCGGCGGAGGCGCCAATCGGGCTCGCGCTCAGGCGAGGCATCACGGACGCGAAGGTCCGTCAGCGGTCGGGGCCGGCGCCGAGGACGGCGTCGACGGGGTCGAACATCTCGGATCGCTCGACGACCGCGTCGGCGCCGATCCGCGCCTGGGCGTTGCCGAGCGACGCCCCGAGGACTGCCGGCCATCCCTCATCGGCCAGACCGGCGAGCGTCGCCTCGGCCGCCGCGAGCATCGGTTCGACGTGGGTCGCGACGGCAGGGCGCCGCAGGACCGCGTCCGCAGGTTCGGCGATGTCGGCGGCGAGCGACGCTGCCGCCCGGGTCGCCTCCTCGGCGGCGGCGGCGTCCACGAGACCCGGGGCCCTCCTGAGCACGATGGGTCCGGGCCCCGAGATGGCCAGGGCCAGGGCGACGAGAAACGGCCACCGGGCACCCGCCGGTCCGGACAGGTCCGGCTCGTCGAAGGCGAGGGCCAGGTCAGGCCACGCCAGCCGCCGTACGGCGACGGCCGCGAGCGCCTGGACGGCGGGCTGCCGCTCGTCGGCCAGCCAGGGGACGAGCGCACCCGCCGCCAGCTGGCCGGAGCCCAGCCCGTCCCCCCGGGCGAGGGCGACGGCGAGGGCCTCCATCGCGAACGCCCGGCCGGCGCGAGTCGGCGGATCGGCGGGCAGGCCGCGCACCAGGTCGGGGGCCACGATGAGGGGCCCCGGCCCGACGAGCACGATCGCCCCGGCTCGACGAAGAAGCCGATCGCCGAAGGCATGGTCGGCGAGGGCACGGTCCGGCTCCACGCCGTCGGTCACGATCTCGGCGATCGGGTCGGCCTCCACGATGTCGATGCGCTCGAGCGCCGCCACGATGGCCTGCTCGGGCGCCGCGAGGGCGGTCGCCGAGGTCCCGAGGCGGACGTAGCGGCCGGCCTCCGCCGCGGCCTCGTCCACGCGGGCCCGCAGGACGGCGAGGGCTCGCTGGCTGCCCGCCGGCACGGTCGCCGGATCGTCTTGGTCCCCGCCGAGGGCGGCATCGCGTGGGTGCCAGTACCCGGGCTCCAGGCCCCGGTCGTGGAGGCTGAGGACGAGCTCGCGCACGGCCGGGACCCGGACGCGGACCAGGTCTGCACCCGCCCCGACAAGCGCGGCCGCGTCGTCGGGCGCCGACTCGAGCATGGGCGTGGCCAGGGAGAGCCCGAACCACGGCCGCGGCGCGTCGCCGAGCACGGCCACGAGCTCCAGGCGAGCCGTCCGGTTGGCATCGATCCGCTCGAGGGCATGCCCCGCGAGCTGGCGCGCCATGGCCTCCGCGGCCTGCCTCCGGTCGGGCTCCGCGAGGAGCTCGCTCTCGAAGGCGAGGTCGATCGCGCCGGAGGCGACGTCCAGCGCCAGCTGCTGTGGCGACACGTCGTACTCGAGGGCGGCCACGGCGAAGGGCAGGGCGATGCCGGCGGCGAGGCGGTCGGGCGATCCGGTCACGTGCCGCTCCACGACGGCCGAGGCGAGCGGGATCCGGCCATGATCGAGCCCGGTCACGCCGAAGAGTCGAAGGAGGGCCCGTTCGCGCGCCGCGGTCGTCGACGCGCGGGCGCGGGCACCCCACGCCCCGGCGAGGTCATCGGCCCGGCGGAGGACGGCCTCGAGGCGGGTGGCAGGCGTCGTGACCGCGCCGTTCATCGTCCCGGAGTATGCGGGAGCGACGGGCAGTGGTTCGCCTCCGGTCTCATGCCCGCGGCCCGCCTTCGTCACCGGGCAGGCCGGTTGTCGCCGGGCGGCCGATCCAGACATGCCCGTCGGCGAAGCGCTCGGCCTTCCAGATCGGGACCCGGGCCTTCGTCTCGTCCATGGCGAATCGGGCGGCCTCGAAGGCGGCGTCCCGGTGCGGGGCGCAGGCGACGATCACCACGGAGACGGCGCCGAGCGGCACGTCGCCGACGGCGTGGACGATGGCGAGCCGGTCCACGCCGAAGCGGACGGCGACCGCGTCGGCAATCTCCCCGAGCACGCGGACGGCGAGCGGCTCGAAGGCCTCGTACTCCAGGGCAAGGACGTGCCCGCCGGCATGCCGCGCCGCCTCGGCCTCTTCGCCCGGTGCCGGCGTCCCCGGGGTCTCGCGGGTTCGCCCCTCGAAGATCACACGGCCCCGTCGGCGGCGGTCGCCAGCCGGTCGGCCAGCGAGCGCCCGAGGTCGGGTGGCAGGGGAGCCGGAACGAGCTCCAGGACCCGCTCGGCGGCTGGCTCCGCCTCCTCCCCTGCCCCGCCGCTGACCGGCGGGATGCACGCCACTTCGTCCCCGTCCGCGAGCACCTCGTCCGGAGCGGCATACTCCCCGTTGCGCGCGAAGCGAACGTAGGGGCGCCCCGCCGCCAGCGCCGGCTGGAGGGCGACGAGCGCGGCCCAGGCCCCCTCGATGGTGGCCCCCGCCGCGACCTCGACCAGGACCTGGCGGGCGCCAGCGATCTCCCGCTGGCGGGCGAAGAGCCTGATCCGTACCTGCATGCGCTCCTCCTTCAGACCAGCAGGCCGGCGCCGAAGAAGAGCCCGGCCGCGTCGATCGTGCCCGCGGCGATCAGCGCGACGCTGATGTAGATGAGCCCCGTGGCCGACTCCATCGAGCGCGTCTTCACCGTCTCCACGGCGGCCCAGCCGACGACGAGCGGGAAGATCAGGGAGACGATGAGGCGGAGCCACACGAAGAGGGCCCAGGGGCCGGTCAACGGCTCCAGGGGCGCCTGCGTCGTCCCCAGTCCCAGGCCGACCCAAAGGCCGAACAGGACCAGCTGCACGGCCACGACTCCCAGCATGACGCGGGTCAGGAGGAGCGCCGGGCGGGTGGAGAGCTTCGGCGTGACCAGGTACCAGTGGCCGAGGATCATGGCCCCGAAGATGCCGCCCGTGGCCGCCGCCAGGACCAGGAGCTGGAGGGCGAGGGCCCCGATGCCGACGGGTCCGCCGCCCCAGGTCAGCCCGCCCAGGACGAGCGTGCCGGCACCCGCGGCTGCGACGGCCAGTGCGAGCGGCCGCGCCCGCAGGCCGCGGAACGCGAACGCGGCGTAGAGGAGGGCGCCGGCCGCGAACAGGCCGAGCAGCGTCTGCCGCGGTGCGTCCCACGCGGGGTCCACGACGACGGGCGACCCGGCAGCCGCCGCGGCCGGCAGCGCCGCGCCCGAAAGCCAGGCGAGGGCGCCGAAGCCCGCCGCGCACAGGGCCGTGAAGCCGAGGTAGCCCCTGGTGGCATCGGTCCGCAGGCGAAGCAGGGTCACGGCGGCGAACGACCCGATCGCGAGGGCGGAGAGCAGCGTCCAGTTGATGAACGCGAGGTTGCGCGCGATCTGGTCGGCGGGCATCGGGCCGAGTGTAGGTCCCGGTCCGCGAGCGCGCGTACGATGCGCGCCGGAGGTGACGCGATGGGAATGGACGCTGCGGCCACGATCACCTGGTTCGGCCACGCCTGCGTGGAGGTCCGGACGTCGGGGGGGAAGACGATCCTCATCGACCCGTGGTTCGGGAACCCGATGAGCCCGAAGCCGGCCGACCGCGTGACGGCCTGCGACCTGCTGCTGGTGACGCACGGACACTGCGACCACATGGGCGACGCGGTGGCGCTCGCGAGCCGGCTCCGGCCCGCCTGGCCGTGCATCCTCGAGATGAGCCTCTGGCTGGCCCGGCGCGTGTCCGGCGGCGCGGATTCCCTGACCGCGATGAACAAGGGCGGGACGGTCACGGTCGGCGACCTCTCGGTGACGATGGTCGGCGCGGACCACTCCTCCGGCGACTGGAACGCCGGCGCCGAGACCACCCTCTACCTCGGCGAGCCGGCCGGCTTCATCGTGCGCCTCGAGAACGGGCGGAGCCTCTACCACGCGGGCGACACGAACGTCTTCGGCGACATGCGCCTGATCGGCGAGCTGTACCGGCCGGACGTGGCCCTGCTGCCGATCGGCGGGCATTACACGATGGGTCCGCGCGAGGCCGCGCTGGCCGTCGAGCTGCTCGGCGTGAGCGCCGTCGCGCCCATCCACTGGGGTACGTTCCCGATCCTCGCCGGCACGCCCGCGGCCCTGCGGACCGAGCTCGACGCCCGCGGCCTCGGCGGCGTAGCCGTCCACGACTGGTCGCCCGGCGACGCCATCACTGCCTGACCCGGCCGCCGGTGCCGGGCGGCACCGAGGCGGCCGTCCGCCGGGCCATCGTCCAGCGCCGCCCGGCCGTCGGCGTGTCATGCTGCCCTCGTGATCCGCCATGCCCGTGCCGGCCTGACCAGCGTCGCCCTCGCCGCGGCGCTGCTTGCGTCGATCGCCGCCCCGGCCGGGGCGATACCGCGGCCCGACGCGCGGATCGCATCGACGCAGGCCGTGCTGGAGGCGTCGTCGCATGGGGCCGGCCCCCTGCGCAACCTTCCGACCAGCCTCCTCGTGACGCTCCGGCCGGGGGTGGGACCGGAGGCCGCCGACGCGATCGCCGCGGGGCACGGGCTCGTGCGCGTCGCCTGGAACCCGACGCTGCGGACCGCCCAATACATGGCGACCACCGGGTCGACCGACCCTGGCTCGCTCGCAACCGCCGCGCTCGTTGCCCGTCGCGTGGACGGAGGCGCGCGCGCCCGTCTCCTGGCCCTCGGCCGCGATCTGCGCGGTGCCCGGGGTGTCGTTGCCGTCGCGGCCCCGGTCCAGCTCAAGGTGGCGGAGGCTCCGGCCGGCATCGCGGGTGCGGCCGGCGCGCTGCCGGCGGCCGCGAGCGCCGCGGATGCGGCGGCGCCCGTCCCGACGCCCACGCCCGTCGCCACGCCGACGTTGGCGCCGGTCGACGTTCCGCCCCCCGTCGCCCCGCCGAATGACACCTACTGGGCGGCGCAGTGGGGCCTCGAGGCCATCGGCATCCGCTCGGCGTGGGCGATCACCCGCGGCCGGCCGGAGATCGTGGTGGCGGTCGTCGACACCGGGGTGGACGCGACGCACCCGGACCTCGCCGGCCGCTGATCCCGGGCACGGACATCGGGGACGGCGACAGCAATCCCAATGATGTCGAGCGGACACGGGACGCACGTCGCCGGGATCATCGCGGCCACCTCCGGGAACGCCCGAGGCGTATCCGGCGCCGCGCCCGCGGTGGTGGTCATGCCGGTCAAGGTCATGGACTCGCAGGGCAACATCTGGGACACCGCGGTCGCCGAGGGCATCGCGTGGGCGGTGGCCCGGGGTGCCCGGGTCGTCAACCTGAGCCTGGGCGGCGACAAGGCGAGCGCGGCGATCAACGCGGCCGTCGACAACGCCCGCGGCCACGGCGTCGTCGTGGTGGCCGCGGCCGGCAACAACGGATCGGGCGTCAGCCAGCCGGGGGCCTACGGGCCGGTGCTCGCGGTGGCCGCGGTCGAGGACCGCCCGGCAAGCCTCGACGCGAACCACGACGGCCTGCGCGACGGGTGCGGGGTGGCGCGATTCGGACCGGGCGACTACCGCCACGCGCCCTATAGCAACGTCGGCCCGGAGGTGGACATCGCCGCACCCGGCAGCTGCGTCCTCTCCACCGTGCCCGTTGCCAGCGGCCGCTCGTACGCCTCCCTGGACGGCACGTCCATGGCCACTCCCTTCGTCTCGGCCGCGGCCGCCCTCGTCCTCTCGCGCGACCCGTCGCTGGCCGCCGCCCAGGTAGAGGCGGCCCTCGTCGGCACGGCCGCGGACATCGGCACACCCGGCCCGGATCCCGAGACGGGCGACCGGGCTCCTGCGCGCGGACGCGGCCGTCGCCTCCATCTCCGCCCCACCCACCGACGGCCACGCGCCCACGGTCAGTTGGTCTGGACTGACGGATGGAACCGTGGTCCGCAGGGCACTGACGATCAGGTCCGCGGCGGCAGACGCCTCGCCGATCATCGCCACGCGGATCTACCGGGACGGGCGCCTGCTCTACGTCCGGCGGACCGCGACCGTGGCGATTGCCTGGAACACGGCCGGCGTCGCGGACGGGCTCCACTCCTGGTCCGCCTTTGCCACCGACTCGGGGCTCCTGGCCGGCTCGGCCCCCGTGCGCGTGCTGGTCGCCAACCATCGGACGGCGATCGTCATCGCCTCGTCATCGAAGATGACCGTCGCGGGTCCGGTCGATCGTCCGCGCCGTGACGCTGGCGCGGCGGAGCGCGTTCGTGGCCCGCTCAACGGGCCCGAGCGGCGCCTGGCTCGTGCTGCGCCTCGTAGATCGATCCGGGCGGATCGTCGCCGAGGCGCGCGGCACCGGGACGGCGGTCATCGCGGTCTCGTCGCTCCGTCCGGGCCGCTACAGGCTGCGCGCCGTGACCCCGGTCGCCCGTCCGGGCCTCTCGCTCCGCCTCAGGGCTGCCTGGCTCCGCTGACAGCTTGTCGCCCGCGCCGGGACGCCTCCAGGTACCACCTGCCGCGCGAGGCCGGCATCGGCCACGCCGGTCGTCCGACCCCGATCTCGGCCGGTTCGGCCGTGGCCGCCGATCGTCGCCGTTCGCGAGCGCTCATGCGGCCGAGCAGCACCCCGATCGCGACGCTGAGGCCGAACGCGGTCAGGATGACGAGGAGAACGCGGCCGACGAGCTCGGCAACCTCGAGAGGAACGATCACTTGCCTGCGACCTCGCGCTGCTCACTCGTGACTGGAGTCTTGCCAACCATCGTCGCCCGGTCGATCGCGAGTCAATCGGGAGACATGCGTATACACGCAGGCGGGTCGCCATGGATGGCGATGCCGAGGGGGCAGCCGCAGGCGGTAGAGTTCGCAGTGTGACCACCCCACCTGTTGGCCCGCTCGGGGGCGTTCGGACGTGAAACTGCCAAGGCAAGCCGGGGGCAAGCGGCCCGACGGGCGACGATCGGGCGAACCGTTGACTGCGCCCGCCAACCCTACGTGGCCGGCGTCCTTCGCCTATGAGCCCCGGACGGGACCACCTTCGGGAGCTGCCGGAACCGGTCCAACCGGAACCGCGGCGCCCGCACTTCGGCCTGACTGCCCGCCTCGCGCGGCTCGTTCCCGGCGGCGACGCAGCCCGCGGCTCGGGGCGCACCGCCACTGGCGAGGCAGCCGCGTACCAGGAAGCCGTGAGACAGGCGTTCCTCTCGGCAGACTCGATCAGACCGGCCACGATCAGGCGGCGACCGGTCAAGCCGAAGACGCCCGGAATGAAGGCCGACACGACGGAACCCAGCGCGCGCGTGGCGACCCCCGAAGGCGAAGCAGCCGCAGCCGCTCCGGCAACGCCTGCGTATCTGCCGACGGCCGCTCCCTGGGCGCCACCCGACAACAAGCTCGGCCTGCCGAAGACTCCGCCCGCGGACGCGGACGCGGACGCGGGCGCTACTGCGTCCACGACCGTCACGGCTGGGGTGGCCAGGCACGGGGTCGATGCTCCAGGGGTCGACACGCTCGGGCTCGGCGCCACGGCAAATTCGCCCACGCTCCCGTCGGCGCACGCCGGTCGCCCAGCGCGAAGGTGCCGGTCGCAGAGCCCGCGGCACCGGCGTCGGGACCCGCGGCATTCGCGCCTGTCGGCGTGCCGCCGGCGAGCTCGCCTCTCGAAGTGGGCACACGACCTCCCGATCCCGCAACGGTCGACGACCTGATGCAGGCCCCGGGGAATGTCACGACCACGGCCGACGACTTCTTCGGCGGCGTGGTCCGGAGGGTGGCACTCCGCCCCTGAGATGCGGACGATCACCCTCTCGAACAACAAGGGGGGCAGCGCCAAGACGACGACGGCCGTGAGCCTCGCCTCGGCATTCGCCGAGACCGGCATGCGCGTGCTCGTCATCGACCTTGACCCCCAGGGATCGGCGACGTTCTGGCTCGGCGGTCGGGAATCCTCCGTCGGGCTGGTCGAGTTCGCGGCAGGCGGGGTGCGGGTCGCCCAGCTCGTGCAGACGTCGTCGGCGCCGAACGTGGACCTCATCCCGACCAGCCCAAGCCTCGTCGCCTCCGGCGAGAGGAGCGCCAACGACACGGGCCTGGCCCTCGTCCGCGGCTTCGCCAGGCTGCCCGAGCACTGGGACATCATCCTCGTTGACACGCCGCCCACCGTCGGCTACCTCTCCCTGGCGCCTCTCGTGTCGAGCGACTACGTGCTCATCCCCGTGGAGGCCCATGCGCTCGCGTTGCCCGGCGTTGCCAGCGTCGTCGCCTCCATCGAGCGGGCCCGGGAGCAGGTCAACCCGCGCCTCGAGCTCCTGGGCATCGTCGTGTGCCGCGTGAACGCCACGCACCACACCCGCGAGGTGGTGGCGAGGCTGCGCGCCACGTTCGGCTCGGCCGTGCTGGCGCAGACCGTGCGCGAGACGATCCGGCTGGCGGAGGCTTCTGCAGCTCGGCTGCCGATCATCCGCTACGCGCCCTGGAGCGCGGCGTCGCAGGACTACCGGGCGGTCGCAAGGGAACTCCTCGCACGCGTATGCTACGCACGGCTACCAACAGGTGATCAGGCGGGGCGTGGCGAGACGACGACAGAGGTTGCGGGCCTCTCCGAACCACCGGGCTTCGCCGCGGGCGGTGCCCCGGGGTCGGAGTCGATCCGGTGCATCTACGCACCGGGATCTGGATTTCGGCCAGCGACAACTGTGCAGGCGCGCAACGCGAGGTCGGTACGATTGACCCTAGCGTTGGGTCAGCCGATGCACCACTCTTGTCGACGCTCGCGGACGAGTGGTGCCTGCGTCTCCAAGCGATCGAGCGGCAGACCCGCGGCGTAAGGAGATCACATCATGAAGCGCCGGACTCGATGGCTCGCAGGATTCTCGGCCGTCCTGCTCGCCCTTGGCGTGGCCGCCACAGCAGCCGGGTATACCGGACAGGTTGCCGGCTCGATCACCATCGCCGTCAAGGGTTCGAGCGCCTGTGGCGAGCCGACCACGGTGACCGCGACCGTCCTCGACGCAGCGGGCAAGCCGTTCGCCGCGGAGTCGGTGGCATGGGCGCTGGTGACGACCCTGTCTCCCCAGGACAAGGTCAACAAGACGCCGACGACCACGAACTCGCACGGCGTGGCCACGACCACGGTGACCCTGGCCTGCGTGAACGGCCCCAGGCCGCTCCAGGCAACGGCGGGCGAAGTCAGTGCCCAGGCCGTCCTCACCGTGACGGTCAGCGGCCTGCCGAACACCTCGACGCTTCCGGCAGGTGGGCCGTCGATCCCCGCGGGATCGAGCGTGGCGATCTTCCTGGTCGCCCTCGCGTTCGTGGTTGGTGCCGGAGTAACGCTGCGGCGCCTCGCTTCGACGACCCGCTGAAGAGCGCCGGTGGTAGCAGCCTCCCTCACGATCTGGTGAGGAGGCCGGGCGGCCCGACCGTCATGAACGTTCGCGAGCCGCGCCCCGGCGTCAGCCTGTCCGCCAGCCGCACCTCTCTTGTTGCGATGGTCACGGTGGTCATCGTCATCGCGACGGGGTGCGGCCTCGATACCAGCCCGGCGCCCGAACCCGCCACGCCGCCGGCCAGCCAGGCCGCGCAGCCCGCGTTCAGCGACCTGCCCATGGTCACGGTCCCGCCCACGGCGGCCGCAGCGTCCCCGGGAACGACGGCAAGCGCGTTGCCGGCTGGATCGGAGGCCACGCCGCCATCCGCGAGCTCCACCCCCGCCGCCGCGAAGGGGATCCGGGCGAATCGGATTCGGATCGCCCGCCTGGGCATCGACCTCGCGATCATCGAAGGCGACGGGATCGACGCGCCGATCGGGAAGGCGGCTCACTTCCCGGGCTCGGCGTGGCCCGGCGACGGCTCGAACGTCTACATCTATGGCCACGCCCGCACGGGGATGTTCATCACGCTCTGGAAGGCCCGGGTCGGCGACCGGATCGAGCTTGACCTCGTGGACGGGACGTCGCGGACCTACGCCGTCATCAAGGTCCTGCCGAAGGTTCCGTGGGACGCGGTGACGTACCTCGAGCCGACGAAGACGGAGCAGCTGACCGTCCAGACCTCGACTTCGTACTACCCCACTGCGCCCCGTTTCGTCGTCATCGCCGCGCCGACGCCGTGACCAGCGACGCGACCTCGCCCGGCGCGTCTCCGGGGAGGCGGGTACGACGACGCCGGCGGGCCGTCGTGCTCGGGCTGGCCCTCGCGGTGCTGGTCCTCCTCGTCTCGGGCGCTGCGCTCGCGGCC
This sequence comes from uncultured Chloroflexia bacterium, assembly GCA_963776355.1. Lineage (GTDB taxonomy): Bacteria > Chloroflexota > Limnocylindria > Limnocylindrales > CSP1-4 > CTSoil-043. Next base: position 203,388 of record CAVZLU010000007.1, read on the forward strand.
TTCCGGTACCTGCCCGCGCTCGACGAGGCACGTGGGCTGCGCACCGACCTCGAAACGATGGTCGGACGCGTCCAGGAGGCGGGCCTCGGGATCGACCAGGCGACGATGGACCAGCTGGATGCGGACCTGGCCTCCGCCAGCGGCAGGCTCGCCCATGTCCGGGACCTCCTGGCGACAGATCCTCTCGTCGGGCTGGCGCGGGGGTTCCCGCCCACGTCGGCGAACGTGCATGGCGCGGACGACGTGGTCGCGGCGGCCGGAGACCTCCTCATCGCTGTCGACAATGGCCTCGCGATCGGCCACCGGTTCGTCGAGATCCGGCAGGAGCAGGCGGCGGATCCGGGGAACGCCTCGGCGCTCTCGCAGCTCGTGGAACTGATGGCCACGTCTCGTGATCAGGCCGTCGCCGCGTCGGCGGCCGTCGCCCAAGCGCGCGAGCGGCTCGCGCGGGTGCCCGACGGCCTCGTCGGCCAGGTCGAGAGCGTCCGCGACAGCGATGGCCGCGCGGATCGAGAAGTACGGCCCGCTCCTGGACTCGTACGTGACGGCCAGCGCTCGCTTGCCGGCGATGCTGGGCTGGGACGGGCCTCGGCGCTACCTGGTCCTCACCCAGGACCCGGCAGAGCTCCGCCCCAGCGGAGGGCTCATCGGGAGCTACGGCATCATCGCGTTCGATCGCGGGCGAATCACCGAGCGCCGCTTCCAAGGCGTCGTCTCCGCTGGACGGACGTACGGACTACCCGTTCATCAAGCCGCCGCAGGAGCTCGCGGACTACCTGCTCGGCCCCAGCAGCCCTGGCAGCTCGCCGACGCGGGCTGGTCGCCGGACTTCCCGACCAGCGCGCAGGACGCCTTACGCCTCTACACCAACGAGTCCGGCGACGCGCGGATCGACGGCGTGCTCGGGATCACGACGTACACGATCGACGAGCTGCTGAAGGTGACGGGGCCGATGACCGTCCCGGACTATGACGTTACGATCGCGTCGGGCGAGACAACCCTGAAGGTCCTCCAGCTGACCCGGGCCGCCCTAAGCCGGGCGAGGACGCCAAGGCCTTCCTCCCCGTGTTCGCGGACCAGCTCCTCGCGTCGCTCCTCGCCCTGCCGCCGCGGAAATGGGGCGATCTCCTCGGAACAGCCGACGCGTTAGGCCAGGGCCACCTGCTGCTGGCCTGGTTCCGCGACGCAGCAGACCAGGAGAACGTCGTCCGGAGCAGCTTCGGCGGAGCGGTTCGTCAGGACCCGGGCGACTATCTCTACCCGGTCGACTCGAACGTGGCGCCGGCGACGAAGCTGAACGCATGGACGGCACGATCGCTCGATCTCAGCGTCCAGATCGACGCCGTCGGCAACGCGCGCAATACGATGGCGGTGACGTGGGAGAACCAGGTTGACACGCCCGATGGAGCCCCGTACCGGGCAATGACCAACGTCGGTGGCCGGATTCTCGGGATGTACTTCCGCCTCCTGGTACCCGAGCGGAGCCGCATCGAGGCGGTCTCCGGGGGAGGCCTCGCGCCCGTCACGGACCCGGCGGTCGTCGAGGACGAGGCCGGCCGGATGGCTATCGGCGACTTACCTCAAGATCCCGCCTGGGCAGCGGCGAGCCTCCGGTACACGTGGACGAGCCCATACACCGCGAACGTCGACGCTTCGGGCGGCGAGTACCGCCTGACGATCCAGAAGCAGCCGGGCGCGCTCCCGGGCGCGCTCACCCTGACGGTCCGCGTGCCGGGCGGGTACCGGATCACGGCTGCGAGCCCGGCGCTTACGGTGAACGGGCGCGACGGCGACGATGACGGTGACCTTCGATCAGGACATCGTGATCGGCGTGACATACGGACCCTGACTCCGGACTCTCGCGTCAGGGACGCGGTTCTGCACAGCTGCTTCCAGTGCAGCCTCGCCGAGCTCGAGATTCGCCACGTCCGAACCCAGATGGCGCGGGTCCGGAAGGCGTTCCGCCCGGTGCCCGTTCGTCATATGGGCAGACCGAGGCGACGGCGCGCCTTTCCTGTCCCCCACCGGAGCCGGTCGAGGACAAGGCGGAGCTCCATCCGCGTCGCGATCCCCGCCGTCGAGCTCCAGGTGGTGGAGAATCACGGCCACGGCACGGGCAGCACCCCGACCCGGTGCCCATTGGATGGAGGCGACCACGTTGGCTCGTCTGGCGCGGAGGCAGGCATCTGCGTCAATGTGATGCGCTCGTGTTGACTACCCGTCAAGGGTCGGCGCTGATGCCTTCACAGGAGAATCTCGTAGAGCCACGCTCCACCGTGTTGCCGGCCGGTGCGACGCTCCTACGCCAGTCGAAGGGAAGACGATCGCGCCCCGATTGACGCTGGAGGAGGCGGAAACGACGGTCCAACCGAAGGGTGACGCGCGAACCGACGGGTGCTGCTTCACGGTGGCGGCTCTGGCAGTGCGTCCGCGCACCGGCTGATGGAGCCGCGAGGCCGGGATACGCACCGGGGCGACCGGGGGCCGTTTGACACTCGCCAGCTTGGCCATCGTCAGGCATCGTGATCCGACTGCGGGAGGCGTTGACACGCGGTCCACATCCCGGTCGCCGGGACCGCGCGGAGCCAATGGCGAGACCGCCCCGGAACAACGTGGAGCAGTCACGCCATGACCAGGACAATTCGCCGGCCACCGCCGCTTGGCTTGACCCTTCTGGCCGTGGCCGTCCTCATGCTGGCAACGACGCTGCCCGTCGCCGCGAGGCCGCGTCCGCCGGGCGGCTGGACCGTCACCGGGTCGATGGCAGACGCCCAGGTCGAGCTCCACCGCGACCCTGCTGCCGAACGGCCAGCTCCTGGTCGCGGGCGGCTACAACTACGGCGCCGACATCTCAATCGCGGGGGCCGAGACGTACGACGCCGGCACTGGCACGTGGACTGTGACGGGCTCGATGGTCGTACCGCGCCGCAGCCACGTCGCCGTCCTGCTGCGGACCGGCAAGGTTCTCGTCGCTGGTGGTGACGTACCCGGGGAGGGTGTGGGCTGGGCGACTGCCGAGCTCTACGACCCGGTTTCGCGGACCTGGGCCCCGACGGGCTCGATGACGGTCGGTCGAGCCGGCTTCGCCGCTGCGCCGCTGCCCGACGGCCGGGTCCTCGTCGCGGGCGGCTCGGGCGGAGATAGGGACCAGCGCAGAGGTGTACGATCCCGCATCCGGCACCTGGGCCGTGACGGGCTCGATGTCCGTACCGCGGGCGTACCATACGCTGACGCTCCTGCCGACGGGGAAGGTCCTCGCGGCCGGGGGCGCGCAGGACGGCAGCGGCTCGGTCGAGCTCTACGATCCGGCCACGGGGACCTGGGCGAGCCCGGCGCCGCTCCAGCAGGCGCGGTCCTTCCACACGGCGACCCTGCTCCCCGGCGCCCAAGTGCTCGTCACGGGCGGGCAGTCCCCGGCCGGCCAGCCAATCGCGAGTGCCGAGGTGTACGACGCCGCTGCCGGCACCTGGAGCGCCGCGGGCAGCCTCGGCGGCGCGCGGTACTCGCACTGCGCGGTCCTGCTCCCGAAGACGGGCGGAGTTCTCGTCGCCGGCGGATTGGGCTCCACTGGGTACCTCGCTTCAGCCGAGCTCTACAACATCAAGCAGGCGAGATGGACGGCGGCCGCGCCGCTCGCATCAGCGCGCTCGCGGGCGGTCTGTTGCCCTGCTCCCGAACGGCCGCGCCCTGTTCGCGGGCGGCGTCGCCCTCGGTAGGGGTTCTCGGGAATCGTGGTGGAGGTTAGCCTCACGAGCGCGGAGGTGTTCGACCGACGGTGACGCCCGGCGCAGCCGCCCCGCCTATGGGGTAGACCTGCACACGGTCGCCGTCGTTGAGGCCGCCGCTTCCCGCGGGGAGCGGCGCTGTCGCGGGATGGGACGCGCCTCCGGCTCCGCACCGGGCGCTCCGTTCCGTTCGGAGGATGGGACGCTCGCCGGGGGTCCCGGGGCCGTTCACGGTCTCAAAGAGGCCGTCTGGCGGTGTGCCAGTGGGTGTGTCGACCTCCATGGTCGACAGCCACTCGTCCGTTAGCTGATGAGGCTTGTTGGGGCGGATTGAAGACACCGATCGATCCAGCACGACGCTGGTGGAAGAAGCGTTGGGGCATCGCCGCGATCGTCGTGGGTGATCTGTAGCCCTGGGCACTGTCGGCTCGTTTCTGGGCCCTGAGAAGGGGTATGTCATCGCCAAGCCACGCCCAGGCGACGCCCACGCCCGTCCCGACGGCGACCGCCGCGCCGACGCCTGCGCCGTGCGGCTCCTCGCGCTTCCCAGGCACGGGTCGACGCGACGCCGCCGGGGGGGACACTCGACCTGACCGGCTGCAGCTACTCCGCCGGGGCGACCGTCAACAAAGCCCTAACCAGGTCTCACCGGCCCAGAGCACTTCCCGTTTCCGGCCGGAACGAAGGGCCTCTACATCACGCACAGCAACGTGACAATCGATCACGTCACCCAGCTGCGTCGGTGCGCAATACGCGCACATGACGAGCGACTACGCCATCTATGCCGAGGGCAGTGTGGGTAGTCCCCTCACGGGCGTGGGCCATCAGGAACAACCACATCTCCTCAGTCGGGCAGAGAAGGGATCGAGGCGAACCACGCCTCCGGCGCCATCATCTCTAACAACACGATGAGGGACGTCGTCTATGCAGGGATCATCGTCTTCTCGGCCACCGGGGGCTCGATCAGCCACAACACGATCAGCCAGATAAGGGTACACGGTCCCGGCAAGCGAACTACCGGAGGGAAGCAGTTACCTCCACATCATGGTCGACCGACCAGGGCGCTCCGCGCTCCTCCGATGTCGAGGTCAGCTACAACACCGTCGCCGATGTGCCGACATGGCACGGTCTCGACGCCCGGCGGCCTTCGTATCACATTTCGCAATAACGTCGTGCGCCGATGTTCGCGTGGCCTATTCATCACGAACTCCCCCGCGTCAGGGGCATATGCCACCGACATCGTGGTGATCGGCAACCAGCTCCTGAGCCGCTCCGGTTACGTTCAACCTCATTCCAATCACCCTGTACGCTGTAAGCGGCGTTACGTTCGCGGGGAACACCATCGCCGGCTGAGGAAGCAGGGCAAACGCGACCGCTGCCAAGCCCTATTACGACTATGGCAACCTAAGCACCGGCCTCACCGCAACAGGAAACTCGGTCACGCCCTAGGTGAGGTTCTCGGGGTTGTTGAGACACGCTCGCCTCGGACGGTCATCAGCTCCGTCAGCCAGCCCGGGGGAAGACGTGCATACGGTAGCCGTCAGGCAAACGCGCGGCTCAGGCGCGAAGCCGCGACGGCCGCGGGCACGGGTGGCTGATGATCGCGCCGCGCCTTCCCCGCCGAGGCTGGCGGCAAGGTCCGATCGTGGTCCACTCCGCGTCCCTCCGGGGGGGAACTGTCCGCCGGTGGGTGGGGGTTGTTGTCTCGTTGCATAATTATGCAGGACGCACACACGGCCGCAGGGTTAACGAGGGATCCTGGGGAGAGAAGTCAAGGAGCTTCAGCCGTGGTCGCACTACCGCGAGAGCGTAATGTGCTGATCTTTCCTGGCGGCACCGAGATTGGCCTGGAGATCCGCCAGGCGCTCCTGACCTGCAAGGGAATCCGGCTTTTCTCTGTGGCTGAGCCCGGCTCAAAATCATGCATCCTTTTGTGTACTCCGTTCACGACGAAGTGCCGAGCATGACCGACGAGACGTGGTTCGATGCTCTAACGTCGGTCATCGAACAGCGGTCGATTGACTACATCTTTGGGGCGCACGAAGACGTCTTGCTAGAGCTGTCGCGACGCCGTGAAGAACTGGGAGCAACACTGATTGCCCCAGTTCCGACGACAGTTGAGATCGCTCGTTCGAAGCGGCAAACCTACGCGGTTCTTGGGGACACTGTGCGAGTGCCGGCGACATATCTGGCGCCGTTCGACAACCTGAAATTCCCGGTGTTCGTGAAGCCCGATCAGGGAGCGACCCTGATCGGCAGAGCTCGTTGAAACATTCGACGCACTCGCGCGGGCACTCGACACCAGTGAAGCGATGATCGTCACGGAATACCTGCCGGGGCGGGAATACACCGTGGACTGCTTCTCCGATCGGGATCAAGGATTGCAGTATTGCGCGCCTCGGCTTCGCGTCAGGACGGAATGGGATAGCAATGGACAGCCGAAGTGTGTCCGACGGCCGCGTTCTTTCCATGGCAGAGAGCATTGGCAGCGTGTTGCCGATGAGGGGCCCGTGGTTCTTCCAGACAGAGACCGATGACGGCAGCCTCTGTCTGCTGGAGATCGGAGCCCGCATCGCCGGCACGATGGCTCTCCATCGATGTGACGGGGTGAACTTCCCTCTGCTCGGTATTTACGAGGAGGAGCGCGCGCCTATCACGATCATGACGAACGGCGCAGATATCCGTCTCGACCGTGCACTCGTGAACAGATACCAGCACGGCCTAACTTAACCGTGTACTGTGGATCTTGATGACACGCTGATACTGGGCGGTCGTGTCAACACTGTCCTGGTGAGGCTTCTCTACCAGTGTGTCAACGACGGTAAGCGGGTGGT